>NZ_CP022219.1:402500-1766189 GCF_004114915.1 Bradyrhizobium guangxiense
TCGACGAGGGATCGCGATCTTGTCGTCGCTTTGTCTTCGCCGGTGGCCGACGTTTATTAGCGTCCGAAATTCTAAGTTCCCGGATCGAGGGGCAGGATGGACCAAAGGGAGATGGCAAATCAAGCGCACTTTGGTTGCGCTATCGCCGCTCCTTCAATGCTGCGCTGCGAACGCGGCCTCATGGCCCTGCGCGTCTTTACCGTCCCATCGCCGGCGTTGAACTCGACATCGCTCCAGCGCATCGCCGCGCCCCTATGAGACTGTGCTCAACGGAAGAAGCCCCGGAGGCATCTTCGGGGCTTCTCAGTCTTTGGTCGTGCGGGCGCTACCGCCTCACGTCTTGGCCCGCATCCGCGCCATGAAGCCGTCGAAGCTGAGCTCGGCGACCTGCGTCCAGGGCAGCGAGTCGTTCTTGAAAGCATTCATGCTGGAGAGCATCTTGCCGAAATGCGGGTTGGTCTTGGAGAGATCGGCGTAAATCTCATGAGCTGCGTTGTAGCAGGCTTCGAGCACCTCCTGCGGAAAGGCCTTGAGGATTGCGCCACCCACGATCAGACGCTTGAGTGCCGGGGCGTTCACTGCGTCGTACTTGCCGGTGATCCAGGTGAAGGCGTCGCGTGACGCCGCGCCGATCGCTGCCTGGTAGTGTTTGGGCAGCGAATTCCACTTCTCGATGTTCATGATGTTGTGGCCCTGGCTCGTGCCTTCCCACCAGCCAGGATAATAGTAGTACTTCGCGACTTTCGCGAACCCGAGCTTTTCGTCGTCGTAGGGACCGACCCATTCGGCCGCATCGATCGTGCCCTTCTCGAGTGCCGGGTAGATGTCGCCGCCGGCAAGCTGCTGCGGCACGCAACCGAGCTTGGCGAGAATGGTGCCGGCAAAGCCACCGATCCGCATCTTCAGGCCCTTGAGATCGTCGATCGTCTTGATCTCCTTCCTGACCCAGCCGCCCATCTGCGCGCCGGTCGAGCCGGTCGGAATACCGTAAACATTGTATTCCCTAAGGAGGTCGTTGACGAGCTCCTGCCCGCCGCCCCACAGCAGCCAGGAAATCTGCTGGCGCGTGTTCAAGCCGAACGGCAGCGCGGTGGCGAAGGTGAAAGCGGGGTTCTTGCCCCAGTAGTAGTAGAGCGCAGTGTTGCCGATCTCGACGGTGCCGTTTGACACGGCGTCCAGCACTTGCAGACCTGGGACAATCTCCCCCGCCGCAAACGGCTGAATCTGGAACTTGTTGTCGGTGATCTCGGCAACCTGCTTGCAGAAAAATTCGCAGCCGCCGTAGAGCGTATCGAGCGACTTCGGCCAGCTCGTGGCATAGCGCCACTTGATCTCGGGCGAGCTCTGCGCGATCGCTGGCGCGGCGACGGTGGTACTTGCGGCAAGGCTGGCGCCCGTCACCTTGAGAAAATCACGACGTTTCATGGGTATCCCTTCCATTGCGTCGATGCGTCGCGCAGGGAAACGATCTTGGTGTCGCCCCTGCGTCAAGGATCGACGTTCTTTTGTTGAATTGGTCTAGACGTTTCCGAATGGCCCTGATGGGCTCCTTTTTGCTGGAAACCGAGCATGCGGTTCCGTCAGCAAGGATGACCGTTCATCTCGCGATAATCAAGCGCCCCGCCATTTCGCGACTGCGAAGCCTGCCAGACACAAGTCGTGACCATCAGCGTCCTGCTAGACAATGAGGCAACAGTCAAAGGGAGCGCGCAATGGCGGGCAAGAAGGTCGTGGTCGCCGGTGCGACCGGTCTCGTTGGCAACGCCGCCTTGCGGCACTTCGGCACATCGGAGCCTTGCGAAGTCGTGGCGCTGTCGCGGCGCCGGCCGCGCAACCTCTATGGTGCCCGCCACGTCTCAATCGATCTCTCCAGCGCCGCAGATTGCCGCCGCGCTGCGGCCGAGTTCGCGGGCGCGACCCATCTGGTCTACGCCGCGCTGTACGAGGCGCCGCAGCTCGTCGAGGGCTGGCGCGACGAGCAGCAGATCAAGATCAACGATGTCATGCTGCGCAATCTGATGGGCGCGCTCGAGCCGGCGGCGCCCGAGCTCAGACATGTCGCGCTGTTGCAGGGGACCAAGGCCTATGGTGTCCATGTTCGCCCCCTGGCCGTGCCGGCGCGCGAGGGCCGCTCCGAAATGTATGAGCAGCCCAATTTCTATTGGGCCCAGGAAAATTTCCTGCGCGAGCTCCAGAAGGGCAAGGCCTGGCACTGGAGCATTTTGCGCCCCGTTTTGATCGTCGGCCTTGCCATGGGCAGCGCGATGGATCTGATCCCGCCTCTCGGCGTCTACGCCGCGATGCTGCGTGAGCAAGATCGGCCGCTGGATTTTCCCGGCGGCGCCGCGCGCGTGGGGCAGGCCGTCGATGTCGACCTCCTCGCCCGCGCGATCGCCTGGTCAGGCGAAGCCAGGACGGCGCAGAACGAGGTCTTCAACGTCACCAATGGCGATGTCTTCACCTGGGAGAACATCTGGCCCTCGGTGGCCGACGCGCTGGAGATGAAGCCGGGAAAGCCGGTGCCACTTTCGCTGGCGAAAGAATTCCCGAGTTGGATTGCGCCCTGGGATGAGCTCAGACGCAAACACCATCTCTTATCGCCGGGCCTTGCCGACTTTGTCGGCCTGTCGTTCCAATACGCCGACTACAGCATGCGTTATGACCACACCGAGGCGGGTCCGCCCTCGATCGTCTCGACCGTGAAAATCAACCGCGCCGGTTTCACCGAGATGATGGATACCGAGGACATGTTCAGGAAGTGGTTCAGGCAGGCGAAGCAGGATCGGTTGCTGCCTTAACTTGCGAACGTCGCCTCCATGGCCTTGCGCGTCTTCACTGTCTCATTGCCGGCGTCGAACTCGACGTCGCTCCAGCGCACCACCGCGCCGTGCGCGACGTCATGCTTCAGCTTCACGCGGTGCGCGAGGCCGATCGGCAGCGCGCCGGCCTTCAGGCTCGCGGCGGCCGGTACCAGCTTGCCCCACACCGTGTAGCCGCCTTCGCCGTCCAGCATCTCGCCCGCGCGCAGATTGCGCTTGGCGACCGCCGCGACGTCGCCGCGGAAGCCGCTCGCCTGGCCGGTCGGCTCGCCCCGCAGCGCGGCCGACAGCACCGAGATGTTCAGCTCGAGCCCGATCAGATGATAGGGCTTGTACATCGCCGCATAGCGTCCGCTGGCGTCGGTCTTGAGGCCGTATTGCTTGAAGCAGTCGGCGGCGTAGTCGTTCGGCGCCTCCAGCACGACATAGACGCCCCAGCGCAGATCGCGAAACACGGGCCGCCCGTCCCGCTCCAGCGAGGAGACGACCTCGACCACGCCCGGCCGCTCCAGCACGCCGCCGCGCGAACGCGGCCGCATGATGTGCGGCAGATCATCGACACCACAGGGCGGAAACAGCAGGCCGTCCGCGGGCACGTCGAGGGCGCAGGCATTGGCGATCGCGGCCATCTCGATCGCCGATTTGGTGCCGTCGAGAAAGGAGTTGAACATCTGCGGATTCATGCCGGCCGACTGCGCTTCGCCCGCGGTCAGGCCGTAATGCTGCCAGACGCCGTCAGGCGTCACGTCGTGGTAGGCCGGCAGATATTTCGTGCCCTTGCCGGCCGCGACGACGCGGAAGCCGGTGGCGCGGGCCCAATCGACCATCTCGGCGGTCAGCGCCGGCTGGTCGCCATAGGCGAGCGAATAGACCACGCCGGCCTTGCGCGCTTCCTCGGCGAGCAGCGGGCCTGCCAGCACGTCGGCTTCGACGTTGACCATCACGATATGCTTACCCGCGGCGATCGCGGCGCGCGCGTGGCGGATGCCGACCGCGGGATTGCCGGTCGCCTCCACCACCACATCCATCGCACCGCCGGCAATGGCGCGCGCGCCGTCATCGGTGAAGACGGTCGACGCG
The DNA here is from genome assembly GCF_004114915.1 of Bradyrhizobium guangxiense. Taxonomy (NCBI): domain Bacteria; kingdom Pseudomonadati; phylum Pseudomonadota; class Alphaproteobacteria; order Hyphomicrobiales; family Nitrobacteraceae; genus Bradyrhizobium; species Bradyrhizobium guangxiense. The sequence goes on from NZ_CP022219.1 coordinate 406,400, forward strand.
ATCCGTTCGGCGCTCCAGCCCACCGTGCGGCAGGCCTCGCGCGCGCGTTCGCGGTCGATGTCGACGATGATGGGCACCTCCAGCCCCGGCGTGTGCGGCACCTGCGCCAGAAACATCGAGCCGAATTTGCCGGCGCCGATCAATGCGACACGAACGGGCTTGCCGGCGGAGGCGCGGACCTGAAGGAGGCGGAAGAGGTTCATGGGGGATGTCCGTAGGTGCAACAATCAAAGCTCGTCATTCCGGGGCGCGACGAAGTCGCGAGCCCGGAATCCATTCTTCCGCAGTCTCTGCAGGCCGATGGATTCCGGGTTCGACGCTCCGCGTCGCCCCCGGAATGACAGATTACTCCGCCGCCTGCCGCGGGGCACGGGCAAGCCGCAGCAGCGCATCGTCGTCCACGGTCTTGATCGGCGCAAAATCGCGATGGGCGATGTAGTCCGGCCGCGTGGGCTTGCGGATGTAGTTCGAGACCGCGTTCAGCGTCAGGTACACGATCTTGCGCGGGTAGGGGGTGATGTTGCCGCTTGATCCGTGCACCAGATTGCCGTGGAACATCAGCATGCCGCCGGGCTTGCCGGTCGGCGCGACGATGCCGCCCTGCTCGACGAGGCGCGTCACCGTCGCCTCGTCCAGCGTCCACAACGGATAGGAGGTGGTGGCGAGGTCATGCGAGGCTTCGAGATCGCCGGCGTTCTGGCTGCGCGGCACCAGCATCAACGGGCCGTTGATCGGCATCACCTCGTCGAGGAAGATCGCGATGTTCATCGCGCGCGGCTCGGGCATGCCGTCGTCGCGCTTCCAGGTGCCGTAATCCTGGTGCCATTGCCAGACGTCGCCGGTGAAGGCCGATTTCGCGTTGATCTTGAACTGATGCATGTAGACGGGTTCGCCGAACACCTGCTCGACCGGCTCGATCATGCGCGGATGCGCGCCCAGGATGCCGAACGCCTCGTTGTAGAGATGCGCGGCAAAAGCCGTGCGCGGCGCGCCGCTCTTCTCGCGCCAGACCTCCGGCCGGTTGGCGTCGTAGATGCCGACCGCCTCCCGCGCCAGCAGGTCGACCTCCTCTTGGGCGAACAGCTCGGGCAGAAACAGCCAGCCCTCGCGGTGGAAGAACTCCAATTGCTCCTGGGACAGTTTCATCGGGTCGTCCTCCTGTTTTGTTTTCTCGTCATTCCGGGGGGGTGCGAAGCACGAGCCCGGAATCCATTTCTCCTCAGCGCTTGCTGCCTGATGGATTCCGGGCTCGACGCTTACGCGTCGCCCCGGAATGACGGCGGCTACGCCGCCGCCTCGTCCGTCGCCCTCAGTCTCTCCTCGGTCATCCGTCCCGCTGTCTGCGCATGCGCCAGCGCCGCGCGTTCGGCGGCCTTCGCGTTGCCTGCGAGAATGTGTCTGGCGATGTCGGCGTGCTCGGCCCAGGCGCTGCCGCGATAGTCGAGCTCCGACAGCACCGTCGCCATCGAGCGGCGCATATGCGGCCATTGCGGCGCAATGGTCTCCTCGATCACGGGATTGCCGGCGAGCTGATAAATCGCGCGGTGAAAATCGACGTCGAGCACGATGAGCTCGGCCAGCGTCGTGTTGCGGTCGATGCGGCGGCCGGCTGCGAGCGCCGCGTCCAGCCGCGCGCGTCCTGCGGCGTCGGTTGCGGCACGCTCCGCGGCGAGCCGCGCGGCCAACGCATCGATCGCGCCACGCACCTCGTAGAGCTGGCGGATGCGCGAAGGATCGAGCTGGGTGACCTCGAAGCCGCGCTTGCCGCTCTCGGCGACGAGACCCTGCCGGTGCAAGAGATGAAGCGCGTGCGACACCGGCTGGCGCGAGACGCCGAGCTTGTCCGCGAGCTCGTTCTGCCGGATGCGCTGGCCGGGCTGCAGCGTGCGGTCGGAGATCGCCTCCAGGATCCGCGCATAGACCTGGTCGATCAGGTTCGGGAGCGGGTCGAGAGGGATCACGCCGGCAGCTCCGAAGATAATGGGAATACGGAATTCCGTATGCGAAGCTACGCTTCGTGCGGTGGGCGCGTCAAGCGGTATCGGAGGGAGACCTGACGCCTTCGCGTCAAGTCTCATAAGTCATTGATATTGCTTGGGCCGGCTACTGTGCATGGGGTTGTTTTCGCGATATTGGCGCCGCGGCCTCAATGCTCCAGCACCTCCACGTCGAGCGCCGCGATGTGCTCCGCATCGGCCAGCGCCTCGATCCCGGCAATGCGGTCGCCTCTGAATGACACGCGCAGCGCGATGCGCAGCTGTCCGCCGAGGATGACGGCAACGCCGATCTCCCCGTCGACCAGCGCCGTCCGCGCGGCTTGGGCGCGGCCCTTGTAGAGCTCTGCGACCGCATCCGCGCCGCGGATCTCCGCCAGCGTGCCGAGCCGCACCGCGGCCTGGTCGGCGCGGAATACGACGTCGGGATCGAGCACGGCCAGCAACCCCTCGAAATTGCCCTCGCGCGATGCCTTGAGAAAGGCATCGACGATACCGCGCCGGCGTGACAGGTCGGTCTCGGGCACCGGCACTCCCTGCCCCCGCCGCCGCGCCCGGCTCGCGAGCTGCCGCGATGCGTCGACCGAGCGGCCGACGATCGGCGCGATCTCCTCGAACGGCACCGCGAACATGTCGTGCAGCACGAAGGCGAGTCGCTCCGCGGGCTGCAGCGTCTCCAGCACGACCAGCAGTGCCGCGCCGACGGAGTCAGCCATCTCCGCCTCGCGCTCCCGCGTCTCGTCGACCGGCTCCGGCACATGCGGGCCCATCGGGCTCCTCCTTGCGCGACTTCCGTGTGCGCAGCATGTCGAGGCAGATGCGCGCGACCACGGTGGTCAACCAGCCGCGCAAATTCGCGACATCGGACATGTCGTAGCGGCTGACCCGCAGCCAGGCCTCCTGCACGGCATCGTCGACCTCGGCGCGAGCGCCCAGCATCCGGTAGGCCACCGCTCTGAGATGGTCCCTGCTGGCCTCGAATTGCTGCGTCAAAAAATTTTCTTCAGAATTTGTTTGGCTCATCGGTCACATTCCCTGGTCGCGATCCGTCATGCCCATGACGAAGCCAATCCGGTCGATGTGACCGGAACCTTCGAGATTCGAGTAATGGAGACGCAAAAAATGCACGCCCGCATGAATCACCCGGTCATGGTCCTGCCCGAAGCCATGAATGTCCTTCAGTCTCTCGGCAATTTGACCAAGCAGGGCCTGCCGGAAAAGCTCCTGGAACTGGTGCACCTGCGCGCCAGTCAAATCAACGGTTGCAGCGTCTGTGTCGACATGCATCCGAAGATCGCCCGCAAGCTCGGCGAGACCGACGAGCGCCTGTTCGCCGTGTCCGCCTGGCGCGATGCGCCTTATTTCACCGACGCCGAGCGCGCCGCGCTGGCGCTGACCGAGGCCGTCACGCGGCTCGCCGACCGCGAGGATCCGGTGCCGGACGCGATCTGGCGCGAGGCCGACAAGCATTTCGACGAGCGCGAGCCTGCAACGTTGATCCTGTCGATCGCGACTATCAACGTCTGGAACCGCCTGAACGCAACGATCAAGATGCCGGTCGGCGTCTGGAAGGTGTGAGGCGGCTGCGCCCTCTCCCCCTTGTTGTGGGAGAGGGTGGCTACTCCGCCAGGAACCTGTTCACCACCTCGCCGAATTCGAGCGGGGCCTGCTCGAACATCCAGTGGCCGGCCTTCGCGATCACCGCCGTCTCGGCTCCCGCGATATGCTCGGCGAGCACGCGCCACATCACCGACAGGCTCCCGGTGGTGGCGCCGCCGCCGATCAGCAGCGTCGGCGTCCTGATCGCCTGCGCATCGGTGAGCGTATAGGGCCGGCGCTGCTCGTTGATCTGGCCGAGGAAGGTGAGCGCGTTGTCCCGGAGTTGCTGCTTCGCCGCCGCAGGCACGCGCCGCCACGAGCCATCACCTTCGATGCCTTCATAGAAGTTCCGCAGCGCGCCCTCGAGGTCGCCGGCGCGGATCATCTCGACCGAGCGGGCGGTGCGGGCCGCGAGCGGCGGATGTGCGGGCGTGCCTGCCGGCGCCGGCAGGCTAGCATCGAGATCGCCGCCCGGCTCGGCCAGCACCAGTTTTCGCAACAGGTCAGGCCGCGCCTGCGCCACGCGGAAGGCGATGTGGCCGCCGCGCGAATGGCCCATCAGATCGACAGGTCCGGGCTTCACCTGTTCGATGAAGGCAATCACGTCGGCGACGTGCTGCGCCATCTTGTAGTCGTCGCCGACGGCGTCCCAATGTTCTGGGAAAAAGTGCCGCAGGCTGACCGCGATCACGCGATGGACTTTGGAGAGCGGGCCGAGCACCGAATACCAGGTGCGGAAGTCTCCGAGCGTGCCGTGCACGCAGATCAGCGGCGGGGCGCTTCCGACCTCGAGATAGGCCATGTCGTAACCGTTGACGCGGAAGCTCTGCATGATCAGCTCACCAAGAATCAACCTGCCAAGAAGTCGAGAACGACTTCGGAGAATTTCTGCGGCGCCTGCTCGAACATCGGATGCGTCGCGTTCGGGATGATCGCTGTCTTGGAGTAGGGCACATGCGCCGCGAGCGCATGCAGCACCTTTGGCAGCACGCCCTTGGTCCGCGCGCCCAGGATGAACAGCGTCGGCATCTTGATGGCCTCCGCGTCCGCCTTCGAGAACGGCGGGCGGGTGTCGCGAACCTGGCCGATCAGCGTAAAGGCGTTGTCGCGCAAATTCTGCTTCACCATTGCCGGCAGCCGCGGCCAGGTGCCGGCGCCCTCCAGCGTGTCGACGAAGACGGCAAGACCGCCGTCGACATCGCCGGCCGCGATCTTCTCGGCCGAGGCGGTGAAGCGCGCCAGCAACGGCGAGGGGCCCCCGACACAATCAGGATCGAGGCTCGCATCGAGCTCGCCGCCGGGCTCCGCCAGCACGAGCCGCCGCAGCAGATCGGGACGCTGCTGAGCGGCGCGGAAGCAGATGTGCCCGCCGCGGGAATGGCCCATCAAATCGACCGGGCCGAGGTCGAGCTTCTCGATGAAGGCGGTGACGTCCTGGACATGCTGGGCGATCGAATAGCTGTCGCCGACCCCATCCCATTTTTCCGGGAAGAAGTGGCGCAGGCTGACGGCGATCACCCGATGCCGCTGCGTCAGCGGCCCGAGCACGCAGCCCCAGACGCGGAAGTCGTTCAGCGAGCCGTGCACGCAGACCAGCGGCGGCCGGCCCCTGTCTTCGCCCACGTCGAGATAGGGCATGTCGTAACCGTTGACGTAGAGGCTTTGCATTCAGGACTCGCGGGACGGGCGGAACTCCGGTGCAAGATTCCCGGAAACCGGGTGGATCGCAACTATTTCCAAGCCTAGATTTAGGCCGAGAGCACATTGGGGGCATGCGACGAGGACGCAAGCGGGAAACAAGCCATGACCGACCAGCATTTTGCCCTGTTCGATACCAAGATCGGCCTTTGCGCCATCGCGTGGGGTCCGCGCGGCATCAACGGCACGCAGCTGCCGATGGGCGGCGAGCAGAAGATCCGCACCCGCATCAGCCAGCGCCATGCCGACGCCACCGAAGCCGAGCCGACCGCCGAGGTGCGAGAGGCGATCGACCGCATGACAAGACTGCTGGCGGGCGAGCCGGATGATCTCACCGACATCCCGCTCGACCTCGATGGCGTGCCCGAGTTCAATCGCGGCGTCTACGAGATCGCGCGCGCCATCCCGCCCGGCAAGACCATCACCTATGGCGATATCGCAAAACAGCTCGGCGGCGTCCAGCTGTCGCGCGACGTCGGCCAGGCGCTCGGCCGCAACCCGTGCCCGATCGTGGTGCCCTGCCATCGCGTGCTCGCCGCCGGCAACAAGCCCGGCGGTTTCTCGGCCAACGGCGGCGTGGTCACCAAGCTGAAGATGCTGGAGATCGAAGGCGCACTGGTGAACCACACGCCGAGTTTGTTCGATTGAGGGCTCTCGAACCCTCCCCTGGAGGGGAGGGTAAGAAAGAGCGCCTTAAATCTTCACCGTCGTCTTCGGCCAATACTTATCGCGCAGATGCCGCTTCACCAGCTTGCCGGTGGGCGTGCGCGGCAGCTCGGCTTCGAAATCGATCGAGCGCGGGCACTTGATGGCGGAGAGCCGGCCCTTGCAATAGGCAATCAGATCGGCCTCCAGCGCCCTGCCGGCGCGGCTCATGTCGTGCGGCTGCACCACCGCCTTGACCTCTTCGCCCATCTCCTCGTTCGGGACGCCGAACACCGCGACGTCGGCGACATCGGGGTGGGTGATCAGCACGTCCTCGGTCTCCTGCGGGTAGATGTTCACGCCGCCGGAGATGATCATGTAGGACTTGCGGTCGGTGAGGTAGAGGAAGCCGTCCTTGTCGAGATAGCCGACATCACCGAGCGTCGACCAGCCCTTGGCGTTGTAGGCCTTCTTCGTTTTCTCGGGATCGTTGTGATAGGTGAACGCGGGCGCGTCGGCGAAATAAACGGTGCCGATCTCGCCGACCGGCTGCTCCTCGTCGTTCTCGTCGAGAATCTTGATCTTGCCGACCACGGCGCGGCCGACGCTGCCGCGGTGCTCCAGCCATTGTTGCGAGTTGCAGACGGTGACGCCGTTGCCTTCCGAGCCGGCGTAATACTCGATCAGGATCGGCCCCCACCATTCGATCATCTTCGCCTTGACGTCGATGGGGCAGGGCGCGGCGGCGTGGATCGCGCCTCTCAGCGTGGAAACGTTGTATTTGGTGCGGACCTCGTCCGGCAGCTTCAGCATGCGCACGAACATGGTCGGCACCAGCTGCGATTGCGTCACCTTGTATCTCTCGACCAGCTTCAAGAACTCTTCGGCGTCGAAGTGCTCCATGATGATGGAGGTGCCGCCGAGCACGATCGCCATCATGTTGAAGCGCAGGGGCGCCGCGTGATAGAGCGGCGCTGGTGATAGGTAAGTGCTCTCCGCGTTCATGCCGCACATGTCGGCGCAAAGCACACGCAGGAAGGCGTTCGGCACGTCGATCCTGTTGCCTTCGAAAGCCTTCTTGATTCCCTTCGGGCGGCCGGTGGTGCCGGACGAATACAGCATGTCGTAGCCGGCAACCTCGTCCGCGATCGGCGTCGTCGGCTGCGCGGCGGCTTCCTTGTCGTAGGAGCGGAAGCCGGGCAGAGGGTCGTCCATCATGTAGAAGATCGGCTCGCTTGGCGTGCCCTTGATCAGGGCCTTGATCTGGTCGGCGCATTTCGGCGTCGTGATCACGACCTTGGCGCCGCAATCGGCGATGATGTAGTCGATCTCGTCCTGCTTCAGGTAGCGGCTGATCGCGGTGTAATAGAGCCCGCTGCGCTGTGCGGCCCAGCAGATCTCCATGAAGGCGAGGCGGTTCTCCATCAACAGCGCGATGTGGTCGCCGGCCTTGAGCCCGAGAGAGCGGAACAGCTGTGCGCCCTGGTTCGAGAGCTCGTCGAGCTCGCGATAGGTAATCGCCTTGCCGGTTCCGGCCATCCGGTAGGCGATCTTGTCGGGCGTCGTCTTTGCTTGGATGGAGGGGTGGGTCATGGCGCTTCCTCAAAATGCGATTGGCGGGTAGCGAATGGCGAATAGGGAAGAAGGGCAAACCGCTCTTCGCCTATTCACCATCCGCTCCCCGCCGCGCACTACTCGCTTTTGTTCTTCTTACAGTCGTTCGACAATCGTCACGTTGGCCATGCCGCCGCCCTCGCACATGGTCTGCAGGCCATAGCGCTTACCGCGCTGATGCAGGGCATGCACCAGCGTCGTCATCAGCTTGGTGCCGGAGCCGCCGAGCGGATGGCCGAGCGCGATGGCGCCACCGTTGACGTTGAGACGCTCGGGATCGGCGCCGGTAGTCTTCAGCCAAGCGGTCGGCACCGAGGCGAAGGCCTCGTTGACCTCGAATAGGTCGATGTCGTCGATCTTCATGCCGGCCTTCTCCAGCGCACGCTTGGTGGCGTGCAAGGGAGCATCGAGCATGATCACGGGATCGCCGCCCATCATGGTCATGTGATGGACGCGCGCCAGCGGCTTGACGCCGAGCTGCTTCAGGCCTTTCTCGTTCACGACCATGACGCCGGAGGCGCCGTCGCAGATCTGGCTGGCGCTGGCCGCGGTCAGCTTGCCGTTCTCGGCGATCAGCTTGACGCCCTTGATGCCGTCGAGCGTGACATCGAAGCGGATGCCTTCGTCGATGTGGTGGGTGTCCTTGCTGCCGTCGGCACGGGTGATGTCGAGCGGCACGATCTCCTGCTTGAAGTGGCCGGCCTGTGTTGCCGCGATCGCGCGCTGATGGCTGTCGTAGGAGTACTGGTCGAGCTCGTCCTTGGAGAGCCCGTACCTTTCGGCCATCATCTCCGCGCCGGTGAACTGGCTGAACACGATGTTGGGATACTTCTTCTCGATGCCCGGGCTCTTGTAATTGCCAAAGCCGTTCTTGGCCGGAAGCTGGGATGACAGACCCATCGGCACGCGCGTCATCGACTCCACGCCGGCGGCGATCACGACATCCATCGCGCCGGACATCACGGCTTGTGCGGCGAAGTGCAGCGCCTGCTGCGAGGAGCCGCACTGGCGGTCGATCGAGGTGCCCGGCACGCTCTCCGGCAGTTTCGACGCCATGACCGCGTTGCGCGCGACGTTGTTGGACTGCTCGCCGACCTGCATCACGCAGCCCATGATCACATCCTCGACCAGTGCCGGATCGACCTTGGTGCGGTCGACCAGCTCGTCCAGCACCTTCGCGGCGAGATCGGCCGGATGCCAGCCGGCGAGGCGGCCCCCCTTGCGCCCGCCGGCGGTACGCGCAGCGGCGACGATATAAGCCTCGGCCATGTCGGTTTCTCCCTGAATTCTTGAATGGGTTGGTTGTCGGGGACGGATTTAAGGGACGGGAGATCGTTTAGTCAATCGATCAATTAACTCTTGTGATGAGGCGCTGCTTGCGCTTATCTGCGCCCCGCTTCCAGCGGCCAAACAGGGATCTCCGTGGCTACCAGCGTACCGAACAGGCTTCCCAGCGGAAAGAATTCCACGGCGGAGAAATTGCTGGTGGCCGCGAGCGAGCTGATGATCGAGCGCTCCTCGATCGAGATTTCGCTCTCCGATATCGCGCAAAAATCGGGCGCCAACGCCGCGCTGGTCAAATATCACTTCGGCAACAAGGACGGCCTCTTGCTGGCGCTGCTGGCGCGGGATGCCGCGACCGAGATGTCCAATCTCGAATATCTGCTGGCGCAGCCGATCACGTCGACGGCGAAACTGAAGCTGCACATCGCCGGCATCATCCGCGCCTATCACCGGTTCCCGTACATGAACCGGCTGATCCACTATCTGCTGCACGAAACCACCGCGAGCTCTGCCGACGAAGTTTCGAAATTTTTCGTTGCGCCGCTACTGGACTTCCACCGCCGCCTCCTGGCTGAAGGCGTCAGCCGCGGTGAATTCCGCCCGACCGATCCGGTGCTGTTCTACACCAGCCTGATCGGTGCCTGCGATCATCTGTTCTTCGGCCGGCACGCGATGTCCCGCGCCACTGGCGTTGGCCCGGTCAACGACGATGTCTGCCGGCAATACATCAAGCACATGGAAACGCTGATCTGCGGCGGCATCCTCACGCAAGCCGGGGAAGCCGCTGCGGCCGGATAGTCCGGCCGATCGTTCACAAGTCTAGAGAAGAAACGCCCAAGGAAAAGGCAGAGGAAAGGTACAAGCAATGCAGTTGAAAGACGCAGCCGTTCTCATCACCGGCGGTGGTTCTGGCCTTGGTGCCGCGACCGCCCGCGCCATGGCTGCCAAGGGCGCCAAGATCGGCGTGATCGATCAGAGCAAGGAAAACGCCGAGAAGGTCGCCGCCGAAGTGAAGGGCGTGGCGCTGCATGCCGACGTCACCAGCGAAGAGCAGATCAAGGCGGCGATCGCCAAGGCAGAAGCCGCGCACGGTGTCGCGCGCGTCCTGATGAACTGCGCCGGCATCGGCGGCTCGCAGCGCATCGTCGGCCGCGATGGCGTATACCCGCTCGAAAAGTTCGCGCGCATCATCAACGTCAACCTGATCGGCACGTTCAACTGCCTGCGGCTGTTCGCCGAGCGCCTCGTCACGATCGAACCCGTCGGCGAAGAGCGCGGCGTCATCATCAACACGGCGTCGGTCGCGGCCTACGAAGGCCAGATCGGCCAGATCGCCTATTCGGCCTCGAAGGGCGGCGTTGTCGGCCTGACCCTGCCGGCCGCGCGCGATCTCGCCAGCCAGAAGATCCGCGTCAACACCATCGCGCCCGGCCTGTTCTTCACCCCGCTGCTGATGGGCCTGAACGAAGAGGCCCGCAAGAGCCTGGGCGCCCAGGTGCCGCATCCTTCACGCCTCGGCGATGCCAACGAATACGGTATGCTCGCGGTGCACATCGTCGAGAACCCGATGCTGAATGGCGAGACCATCCGCCTCGACGGCGCCATCCGCATGGCGCCAAGGTAGACGACGCTCTTTTTACCCTCCCCTGGAGGGGGAGGGTCGGCGCGAAGCGCCGGGGTGGGGTGATCTCTCCACTCGGCCAGTGTGGGCGAGGTGAGACCGTCACCCCACCCCGCTCGCGCTGCGCGCGATCGCCCCTCCCCCTGCAGGGGAGGGTGGCAGTTCGGCTCACGACTGATGTGCGAGGCCCCATGTCCCAACCGCTGCTGATCGAGCATGACGACGGCGTCGACCGGGTGACGCTCAATCGGCCTGACAGCCTCAACGCGCTCGATCCGGCGCTGATCGATGCGCTCAACGTCTATTTCCAGGGCCTGCAGCGTAACCGCGACACCCGCGTCGTGGTCCTGAAGGGCGCCGGCAGGAATTTCTGCGCGGGCCTCGATCTCAAGGCCGCGATGGCTCGCCGGGCCGGGCAGCAGGAACCTCCCGGCGTCACGGAGTCGCTGGATTCGCAGCGCCGCATCGCCGACATCGTGATGCTGATGCGGCGTTGCCCGCAGCCGATCCTGGCGCTGGTGCAGGGCGCAGCCGCCGGCGGCGGCTTTGCGCTGGCGCTTGCCTCCGACATCCGTATCGCAACCAAGTCGGCGCGGATGAACTGCGCCTTCATCAAGCTCGGCCTCGGCGGTTGCGACATCGGCACCAGCTATTTTCTGCCGCGCCTCGTCGGCGTGTCCGTCGCGTCCGAGTTGATCCTCACCGGACGCTTCATCGGCGCCGAGCGCGCGCTCGCGGTCGGCCTCGTCTCGGAGGTCGTGGACGAGGACAAGCTCGACGCGGCGGCCGAGCCCTATGTCGAGGCGATGATGACGGCTTCGCCCGTGGGGCTGCGGCTGTCCAAGGAATGCCTCAACATGAGCGTCGATGCGGGGTCGCTGGAAGCGGCGATCGCGATGGAGGATCGCAATCAGGTTCTGTGCAGCCGCTCCGAGGAATTTTCGGAAGGCATCAGGGCCTTCCTTGAGAAGCGAAAGCCTGTCTATATCAAGCGCTGAACGAGAACGATCCGTAAAGGACAGTAATTCCGGGAGACGCAAAATGGGTGGAAGCGCGGCGGCTGTGATGACGAAACCCGCCTTTCGCAAGGTGCAATGGCTCAAGCGCGACATCGATGTCGAGCGCCGCGCCGACGGCACGGTGCTGCTGAAGTCGCGCATTCCACTGCAGACTTACGAGACGCACATTCCGGCGTCGCTGGCGAAATGGGCGAAGGAAGCGCCCGAGCGCATCTGGCTGGCGCAACGCGGCGGCCCGAACCGGGAATGGCGCAAAGTCTCCTATGGCGACGCCAAGCGCACCGTGGATGCGCTGACGCAAGGTCTGCTCAACCTCGGACTCGATGGTCGCCCCGTTGCGATCCTGTCCGGCAATTCGATCGAGCATGCGCTGATGACGCAGGCCGCGATGCAGGCGCGCGTCCCCGCGGCGCCGGTGTCGCCCGCCTACTCGCTGATGAGCCATGACCACGTCAAGCTGAAGTACCTGTTCGACTTGATCGAGCCGGCCGTGGTGATGGTGCAGGACGGGCCGACCTTCGAGAAGGCGCTGAGGGCGCTCGATCTCACCGGCGTCACCGTGGTTCATGTCGCGCGGCCATGTGAGGGCATCGAGAGCGTCAGCTTTGCCGAGCTCGCGGCGACACCGGTGACGAAGGACGTCGATGCGTCGATCGCGAAGATCACGCCGCAGACGGTCGGCAAGCTGCTGTTCACATCGGGCTCGACTGGCATGCCCAAGGCCGTCATCAACACGCAGGAGATGATGTGCGCGAATGCGGCGATGATGATGCAGGTTCGTCCCAGGGAGCCCAGCGGACCGATCGCGACGATGCTGGACTGGATGCCGTGGAATCACACCATGGGCGGCAATGCGGCGTTTCACCCGATCCTGGTCGATGGCGGCACGCTCTACATCGACGACGGCCGGCCGATGCCGGGCCAGTTCGAGGAGACGCTGCGCAATCTGCGCGAGATCTCGCCGACCTATTACGCCAACGTGCCGGCCGGCTATGCGGCGCTCGCGGCCGCCATGGAGAAGGACGACGCGCTCTGCCGCTCCTTCTTCAAGAACCTCTCGATCATGGCCTATGGCGGCGCACGGCTGCCTGACGATCTCTACGACCGTATGCAGGCCCTCGCCGTGAAGACCACCGGCGAGCGCATCGTGTTCTACACCGGCTGGGGTTCGACCGAGACCGCGCCGACCTCGACCGGCACCTATTGGGATACCGAGCGCGTCGGCCTGATCGGCCTGCCATTTCCCGGCGTCGAGTTGAAGATGGTGCCCTGCGGCTCGAAATACGAATTGCGCCTGCGCGGCGTCAATGTCACGCCCGGCTATTTCGGCCAGCCGGAGCTGACCAAGAAGATGTTCGACGAGGAAGGATTCTACTGCATCGGCGATGCCGGCATTTTCGTCGACGATTCCGATCCGCTGCAAGGCATCATCTTTGCCGGCCGCGTGGTGGAAGACTTCAAGCTCACCACGGGCACGTTCGTGCATGTGGGCTCGCTGCGGACCGATGCGATCGCAGCCGCGACGCCGGTGGTGCACGACGCGCTAATCGCCGGGCAGGACCGCCCATTCATCGGCCTGCTGGCCTGGCCAAACCTTCACGCCTGCCGGCAGCTCGTCGGCAATCCCGATTTGAGCTTTGCTGAGGCGGTGAAGCACCCAGATGTGATCGCCTGTTTCAGGCGCGGGCTGGAGACCCACAACCGGGAGTGCGAGGGCGCCAGCAGCCGCATCATCGCGCGTGCGATGCTGATGGTCGAACCGCCCTCGATCGACGGCAACGAGCTCACCGACAAAGGCTACATCAATCAGCGCGCCGGCCTCGAGCGCCGCGCGGCGCTGGTCGAGCGGCTCTATACGGACACGCCGGATGAAGACGTGATCGTGCTGCGATGAGTACGCAACTCTCTCACCTCCTCATTCCGGGGCGCGCAGCGCGAACCCGGAATGACGGCAATAAATGACGACGAATAAGAGGTAGCCCGCCATGAACTTCGATTTCTCCGACGACCAGAAGCAGCTCCGCGACCAGGCACGCAAGTTCCTGACTGAGAAATGCTCGCCCAAGGCGGTGCGAATCGTGCTCGACGGCAAGGCGCCTTACGACAAGGAGCTCTGGAAGGGTCTCGCTGAGATGGGCTTTCTCGGTGTCGCAATCCCCGAGGAGTTCGGCGGTGCCGGCGCCGGACATCTCGAGCTCTGCGTGATCGCGGAAGAGATGGGCCGCGCCAACGCGCCGGTGCCGTTCTCCTCGACCGTGTACCTCGCCGCCGAAGCACTGCTGATTGCGGGCAGCGACACGCAGAAGAAGAAATGGCTGCCTGCGATCGCTGAGGGTGAGGCGATCGGCACGCTGGCGCTGTTCGAGGGCAAGGGCAACCCGTCGCCGAAGAACGTCAAGCTGACGGCTGCGAACGGCGTGCTCAACGGCGTCAAGAAGCCCGTCGCCGACGGTGCTATTGCCGATTTCGCGGTGGTCGCCGCACGCACGGGATCGAGCGGGCGCGACAATGACATCTCGCTGTTCCTGGTCGATCTCAAGGCCGGTGGTGTCGAGGTCAAGAGCCTCACCAATCTCGATCCGACCCGCGGACAGGCCGAGATCACCTTTCGAGATTGCAAGGCCGAGCCGCTCGGCGCTGCCGGCGAGGGCTGGAGCATCCTCACTCAGGTGCTTGACCGCGCCGCGGTGCTGTGCGCGTTCGAGCAGGTCGGCGGCTCCGATCGCGCGCTGGAGATGGGCCGTGACTACGCGCTCGACCGCATCGCCTTCGGCCGTCCGATCGGCTCGTTCCAGGCGGGCAAGCACATGCTCGCCGACATGTATGTCTCGGCGACGCTAGCGCGCTCCAACAGCTATTACGGCGCCTGGGCGCTCTCGACCAACGCGGCCGAGTTGCCGGAAGCCGCGGCTGCCGCCCGCATCAGCGCGACGCAGGCGTTCCAGCACTGCGCCAAGAACAACATCCAGGTTCACGGCGGCATGGGTTTCACCTGGGAGTTCGACTGCCACATGTACTACCGCCGCGCCAACGCAATGGCGCTGGGCCTCGGTAGCCTGTCCTATTGGGAAGACCAGTTGATCGACCGGATGCGGAAGAAAAACGCGGCTTGATGTTGTCGTCATTCCGGGACGGCGCGGTAGCGCCGAACCCGGAATCTGGAGATGAGTGAATAACATCGAGATTCCGGGTTCGCGCGGCGCGCGCCCCGGAATGACAGAGAGGCAAGACCATGAACTTCGACGACACCCCGCAGGAAGCCGAATTCCGCGCCATCGCCCGCGCCTGGATCAGCGCGAACGCGCCCAGGCAATATGAGGAGGAGCTGCGCAAATCCTCGCTCGGCCGCACCGTGCTCAAGAACGCCAACATTCTCGAAGTGGCGAAGGCCTGGCAGAAGAAGAAGGCCGACGCCGGCTGGGCCTGCCTGCACTGGCCGAAAGAGTATGGCGGTCGCGGCTCATCGCCGATCGAGCGCGTGATCTGGCAGCAGGAGGAGGGGCCGTTCGGCCAGCTCTCCCGCATGTTCATCATCGGCCATGGCATGTGCGGGCCGACCATGATGGCGTTCGCGCGCGAGGAGCATAAGCGGACATATCTGCCGCCGCTCGCCTCCGGCGAGAAGGTCTGGTGCCAGCTGTTCTCCGAGCCTGCCGGCGGCTCGGACGTTGCGGGCCTGCGCACGCGCGCCGAAAAGGATGGCGACGACTGGGTCATCAACGGCCAGAAGATCTGGACCTCGGGCGCGCATTATTCCGATTACGGCATTCTGCTCACGCGCACCGATCCGACCGTGCCCAAGCACAAGGGCCTCACCATGTTCTTCCTGGACATGAAGAGTCCCGGCGTCGAGGTGCGGCCGATCAAGCAGGCGAGCGGCGCCTCGGATTTCAACGAGGTCTATTTCACCAATGTCCGCATTCCCGATCATCAGCGTCTCGGTGAGGTCGGTGACGGCTGGAACGTCTCGCTGACCACGCTGATGAACGAGCGTAGCGCGATCGGCGCCGCCGTCTCGACCGGCTTTCCAGAATTGTTCGAGTATTGCTCCAGCCTGATGCTCGACGATGGCCCCGCGATCGAGGATCGCGCGGTGCGCTCGAAGCTTGCGAACTGGGCGGTGAAGGCGAGCGGGCTGAAATACACCAGCATGCGCGCGATCTCGGCGCTGTCGAAAGGCGAGCGGCCGGGGCCGGAAAACTCGATCGGCAAGCTGGTCGCAGGCTCCATGATCCAGGACGTTGCGACCTACGCCCTGGATCTGCAGGGCGCGGCCGGTGTCGTCAGCGGTGAGGATGGCGAGCTGGCCGGCCGCTTCCAGGCCATGCTGCTGCGCGCGCCGGGCACCCGCGTCGAAGGCGGCACCGACGAGATCATGCGCAACATCATCGCCGAGCGGGTGCTGGGCTTGCCCGGCGATATCCGTGTCGACAAGGACGTGCCGTTCAACAAGATCCCGACGAGGGGAAGGAAATAGCCGTCATTCCGGGGCGGCGAGCCGAACCCGGAATCTCGAGATGCGTAAGTAACCTCTGGATTCCGGGTTCGCGCGTTGCGCGCCGCGGAATGACAACAAAAGGGAAGCGCCATGAATTTCGACGACACCCCGCAGGAAGCCGCATTCCGTGAGACCGCGCGCAAGTGGATCGACGCCAATGCGCCGAAGGAATTGCATGCCGAGCTGTCGAAATCCTCACTCGGCCGCATTCGTCTTGCCAATCACGACATCGTCGATGTCGGCAAGGCCTGGCAGAAGAAGAAGTTCGAGGGCAATTGGGCCTGCCTGCACTGGCCCAGGGAATATGGCGGCCGCGGCGCGACGCCGATCGAAAAGGGGATCTGGCAGCAGGAGGAGGGCGTCTACGGCAAGCTGACGCAGCCGTTCCAGATCGGCGAGGGCATGTGCGGCCCGACCGTAATGGCCTTCGGCAGCGAGGACGCCAAGCGCCGTTACTTGCCGAAGCTGGCCGCGGGCGAGGAGATATGGTGCCAGCTGTTCTCCGAGCCGTCCGCCGGCTCCGATGTCGCGGGGCTTCGCACGCGCGCGGAGAAGAAGGGCGATAATTGGGTCGTCAACGGCCAGAAGATCTGGACCTCGGGTGCGCATTATTCCGACTATGGACTTTTGATCGCGCGCACCGATCCGAACGTGCCCAAGCACAAGGGCCTCACCATGTTCTTCCTGGACATGAAGAGCCCCGGCGTCGAGGTTCGCCCCATCAAGCAGGCCAATGGCATGCAGGAGTTCAACGAGGTCTATTTCACCGACGTGGTGATTCCCGACAGCCAGCGGCTGGGGGCCGTCGGCGAGGGCTGGAGCGTGTCGCTGACCACGCTGATGAACGAGCGCATGTCGATCGGCGCGCGGCTTGCGACCGGCGTGCCTGAGATGTTCGAGTTCTGCTCCAACCTCATGCTGGAGGACGGGCTTGCGATCGACGATCCCGCGGTGCGCTCGAAGCTGGCGAGCTGGGCGGCGAAGTCGAGCGGACTGAAATACACCAGCTACCGCACCATCTCGGCGCTGTCGAAGGGCGAGCGGCCTGGCCCGGAGAACTCGATCGGCAAGCTGGTGTCGGGCATGATGCTGCAGGACATCGCGACCTACGCCATGGACCTGCAGGGCGCGGCCGGTGTTCTCACCGGCAACGACGAGGAGACGGTGCAAGGCCAGTTCCAGCAGATGCTGCTGTCCTCGCCCTCGATGCGCATCGCCGGCGGGACCGACGAGATCCTGCGCAACATCATCGCCGAGCGCGTGCTGGGTCTGCCCGGCGACATCCGCGTCGACAAGGACGTGCCGTACAACAAGATCCCGACCAAGGGGCGGTGATCTCACCTCTCGCTGCACCTCGTAAGGTGGGCAAAGCGAAGCGTGCCCACCATATGCAGGTGCTGCGGGGTCCGTCGTGGGCACGGCGCGATGCGCCTTTGCCCATCCTACGAGAAGAGCGCGAGCTGATCCATGGACGCTAAAGTCAACCAGAACGACCGCATCGGTGTGCTCGAAGAGCTCCTCAACGAGCGCTACTCCGTCCGCGCCTTCCTGCCCAAGCAGGTCGACCGCGCCACCATCGAGCATGTGCTGACCACCGCGCAGCGCACCGCGTCCTGGTGCAACAGCCAGCCCTGGCAGGTCATCATCGCCAGCGGCGAAGCCAAGGAACGCTTCCGCAAGGCGATCTATGCGGAAGCCTCAAAGGGTCTCGGCGACGATTACGATTTCCCCCCGCCGCGGGAATATGTCGGCGTCTATCTCGAACGCCGCCGCGAAAGCGGGTTTCAGCTCTACAACACGCTCGGCATCGCCCGCGGCGACAAGATGGCTTATGCCAGGCAGGCGCTGGAGAACTACAATTTCTTCGGCGCGCCGCACGTCGCGATCATCCACACCAACGAGCCGCTCGGCATTTACGGTGCGATCGATTGCGGCGCCTATGTCAGCAATTTCATGCTGGCGGCGCAGGCACTCGGGCTCGGCACGATTCCGCAGGCGGCGCTCGCGCGGCGCTCCGGCCTGATCCGCCGCCACTTCAATCTGCCCGACGACCGCCGCGTCGTCTGCGGCATTTCGTTCGGCTATGCCGACAACAATCACAAGATCAACAGCTACCGCACCTCGCGCGCCAGCGTCGCGGATACCGTGACCTTTGTGGAGAAGTGATCGGGGGCGCCGCCTTTCGGACGCACGAAGGAGGCCGCGGAAACGGCCGCCTTCGTTGGTCTCGGTTCGCTTGACGCCGGCCGTCAGCCGCCGCTGCCGCCGATCACGGCTCGCACGGTCTCGTCCGGCCCGAAGTCCTCGGCACCGTCGACATAGAGCAGCGCGGCGAGCTTCGAGCGGGCGCGATTGACGCGGCTCTTGATCGTGCCGACGGCGCAGCCGCAGATCGAAGCCGCGTCCTCGTACGAGAAGCCGGAGGCGCCGACCAGGATCAGCGCTTCACGCTGGTCCTGCGGAAGCTTGTCGAGCGCCGTGCGAAATTCCTCGAACTCAAGATGCGCATTCTGCGACGGCTGCGTCTTCAGCGTCTTGGCGTAGTTGCCCTCGGCATCCTCGACCTCGCGCCGCCGCTTGCGATAGTCCGAGCGGAACAGGTTGCGCAGGATCGTGAACAGCCACGCCGGCAGGTTGGAGCCGGGCTGGAATGAGTCGATGTTGGCAAGCGCGCGGAGCAACGTCTCCTGCACCAGGTCATCGGCGCGGTCCGCATTGCCGCTGAGCGAGATGGCGAACGCGCGCAGGCTGGGTACGGCCGCCAGGATGTCGTTACGCAGGGAGTCCGTGAGAGGCATTAATCCCTCCCATTGTTGTTGTCGTTAGATCCCCCGTCATTTTCCACTTGGGGTGCCGCTCCCTGGGCATCAAGCTTCTTGATCAGTTCTGCGAACCGATCCGGAACCCCCTGCCGCACCACGTCGTCATACATGGCGCGCAGCTGGTGCCCGATCCGGGATTGAATCTCCGGAGTGAGCCCTCCCTTGCCGGGGGTCGTGCTTCTGGTTGCTTGAGACTTAAGATCTTTCATGACCTGTTCCACGTTTCCCCGAGTTAAGTAACTGTAAATTCGAGAAGTTTTCTCAACCGGGAGCCGTTCCCTGGATAGGCACAATTCCAGGTTCGAGGAAAAGTTCCCCCTCTCGCGGAACTTTTCTTGTCCTGAGGCGTAGTCAGCCCAGCAGGGGAACCCCGGCCTCCCCTCGTTGTTCCTGTTTCGCTGAGGCCGGCCCGAATACGAATGGAGTGGGGATGTCCCGTTCACAGCTTGTTGCTGAACACTTGCCGTTGTTGCGCCGGTACGCACGCGCCCTGACGGGCAGCCAGGCCTCCGGTGACGCCTATGTCGCAGCCATGTTGGAAGCCATGTTGGGAGATCCGGCGGTGCTCGACGAGAGCCATGGGCCGCGCGCCGGGCTGTTCCGGCTGTTCACCCAGATCTGGAATTCGGTCTCCGTCAACGACGATTCCGAGGTGACGACTTTGCCGATGCCGCCTGAGCGTCGGCTCTCGAACATCACGCCGCTGCCGCGGCAGGCCTTCCTGCTGCTCTCGCTGGAGGGATTTTCGGAAGAGGAAGTCAGCTACATCCTCGGCACCGATGTCGGCGAGACGCGGCGGCTTGCAGATGCCGCGGGCCGCGAGATGGCGGCCGAGATCGCGACCGATGTGCTGATCATCGAGGACGAGACCTTCATTGCCATGGACCTCGAAAGCCTGGTGAAGAATCTCGGCCATAACGTCGTCGGCGTCGCCCGCACCCATGCCGATGCGGTGGCGCTGGCCAAGAACAAGCGGCCCGGCCTGATCCTTGCCGACATCCAGCTCGCCGACGGCTCGTCGGGCCTGGACGCGGTCAACGAACTGCTGCGCACCTTCGAGGTGCCGGTGGTGTTCATCACCGCCTATCCCGAGCGCTTCCTCACCGGCGAGCGGCCCGAGCCGGCGTTCCTGATCTCAAAACCGTTCCAGCCCGCGATGGTGTCGGCGGTGGCGAGCCAGGCCCTGTTCTTCCAACGCAACTCGCGTAACCGCGCGCCGAAGGCGCCGGCGGCGTAAGACCTCGTTCGCGAAAAGATCGAATCCGGCGTGCTGCAAGGCACGCCGGATTTTTCATGCTCGCTCGCCGCGCTTGACGGATATCGAATTCGCCGCCCATACCTCCTCCTTGATGCCAATCGGAGATGAGCCCATGGACCAGCAACTCCTCGATCGTCTCGCCATCCGCGACCTCGTCGAGAACTGGGCGGTGTGGCGCGATGCCGGTGACTGGGAGCGCTTTGCCACGGTCTGGCACGAGGAGGGCTGGATGTCCGCGACCTGGTTTCAGGGGCCGGCGCGGGATTTCATGCGCGTCAGCCAGGAGGGGTTCGCCAAGGGCGTTCGCATCCTGCATTTCCTCGGCGGCACCAGCATCGATCTCGCCGGCGAGCGGGCCATTGCGCAGACCAAGATGACGATCTCGCAGCGGGCCCTGGTGCATGACGTGCTCTGCGACGTCGTCTGCACCGGACGGTTCTACGATTTCCTGGAGAAGCGGCAGGACCAATCAGGAATTGGCACATGGGGCATCGTCCGCCGTCAGCCGATCTACGAGAAGGACCGGATCGATCCGGTCGATCCCGCCGCGACGCTTCAGCTCGACCAGAAAGCGCTGGCCGCGCTGCCCGAAGGCTATCGCCATCTCGCCTACATGCAGGAGCTGATCGGCTACAAGGTCAAGCGCGACATGCCCGGCCTGATCGGGCCCGAGGTCGAGAAGCTCTATGGCGAGGGGCGGGAGTGGCTCACGGGAAAAGCCAAATAATCCGGACCAAAGTGATCCCCAGACAAAAGTAAGGCGCGACTGGCATCACCACAGTCGCGCCCTACGTCGCCGGCTTATGGGGCAGGGGGGAATAGCCGGCTGCTGAGACGACTCCCGGCTGCGCGAGTCGTTCCACGCGTTGCGAAATATTTTGCGCCCTGCTGCATTTGTCGCACACGGTTAAGTGATCGTAACGGCCAAGAACCCCCGGTCCTCGCCCTGCGTTGTTCCCGTGATTGCCATGGGGCGAGGGATCGACAGCCATGTCACAGATTCAAAAGGTTTTTTTAGGCGCCATTGCGATTGCGGCAACGCTCGGGGCGGTGCAATTGGCCTCAGGCCATGACCTGGCTGACCGCTGGCAGGCGGTTGTCGATGTGCCCACCTACAGTTCGAACTCCCTGTCCAGCCATGACGTCAATCGTGCCGGCAAGGCCGACCGCCTTGCCGAGATCAAGCCGGCTGCGGTTCCCACTCGGACCGTCTCGATGCGGCTGAACGACCTCGCCGATACCTCGGTGCTGCTGCGGGTCCCCGCGGTGATCGAGACCGGCAACGCCAAGCCGCCGGCACTGCTCCAGAACCAGAAGAAGGTTCGCGACAAGCCGACGATCGCCTGCGAGCCGATGGTCAGCTCCCTCACCGAGGTCGCCAAGCTGCTCCAGCCCGGCCGCTGCGTGACCTGATTCGCCGAAGAACCGGACAAATCGTCCTCCCGCCGGGAGGGCGATCGTTCACGTCCACTTGATCCCCTGTCCCCTCGCGCTATATCCCGGGTTTCTTCCCTTTCGTTTTGACCGGGTAAACGCATGACGACGTCAGACACGGCTGTGCATACGCAGCCCTTCCAGGCCGAGGTTTCCGAGCTTCTGCACCTCATGGTGCACTCCGTCTATTCCGAGACCGATATTTTCCTGCGCGAGCTCGTCTCCAATGCCTCCGACGCCTGCGACAAGCTGCGCTACGAGGCGATCGCCAGCCCGGCCCTGCTGGGCGACGGCGATGCGCTCAAGATCCGGATCATCCCGAACAAGAAGGCCAATACGCTCACCATCGCCGACAACGGTATCGGCATGGAGCGGCAGGAGCTGATCGACCATCTCGGCACCATCGCCCGCTCCGGCACCAAGGCGTTCGTGTCGAAGCTGAAGGAGGCCAAGGACGGCCTCGGCCTGATCGGCCAGTTCGGCGTCGGCTTCTATTCCGCCTTCATGGTCGCCGAGAAGATCACCGTGATCAGCCGCCGCGCCGGCGAGAGCGATGTCTGGACCTGGACGTCCTCCGGCGGCTCCGGCTTCGAGATCGCCCGTGCCAGTGACGAGGAAGCCGCGCGCGTCAAGCGCGGCACCGAGATCGTCCTGCACCTGAAGGACGATGCCAAGAAATATCTCGAGACCTACGAGATCGAGCGTATCGTCGGCGCCTATTCCGACAACATCCTGTTCCCCATCGAGCTCGTGCCGGAAGAAGGCGAGCCGCGCCAGATCAATTCGGCGAGTGCGCTGTGGCAGCGCTCGAAATCCGAGCTGACCGCGGACGATTACAAGAAGGCCTATCAGCAGATCGCGTCGGCCTTCGACGATCCCGCGATGACGCTGCACTACCGTGCCGAAGGACGCTACTCCTACGCCGTGCTGCTGTTCGCGCCCTCGACCAAGCCGTTCGACCTGTTCGAGCCGAACCGCAAGGGGCGCGTGAAGCTCTACGTCCGGCGCGTCTTCATCACCGATGATGCCGATCTGTTGCCGGGGTACCTGCGCTTCATCCGCGGCGTCGTCGACAGCGAGGATCTCCCGCTCAACATCTCCCGCGAGATGCTGCAGAACAATCCGCAGCTGGCGCAGATCCGCAAAGCGGTGGCGACCCGGGTCGTGTCGGAGCTCGAAAGCCTCGCCGACAAGGATGCGGAGAACTTTGCCAAGATCTGGGACGCGTTCGGTGCGGTGCTCAAGGAAGGCATTTACGAGGATTTCGAGCGGCGCGAAAAGCTGCTGGCGCTGTCGCGTTTCACCACGACGTCGGGCGAGAAGCGTTCGCTGAAGCAGGTCATTGCCGATTTCAAGCCGAACCAGACCGAGATCTACTATCTCGTCGGCGACAGCATCGAGCGGCTGAAATCCAATCCGCGGCTCGAGGCGGCAACCGCGCGCGGCATCGAGGTGCTGCTGCTGTCCGATCCCGTCGACGCCTTCTGGACCTCGATGCCCTCGGAGTTCGAGGGAAAGCCGTTGAAATCGCTGAGCCAGGGCGATCTCAATCTCGACCTGATCCCGCGCGTCGACGAGGCCGACGAGGCGAAGAAGGAGGCGCCGCCCGCCGATGAAGCCGCCACCATCGCCGTGATCAAGGCCGCGCTCGGGGAGCGCGTCAGCGACGTCAAGGCCTCGACGCGGCTCACCAGCTCGGCCTCCTGCCTCGTCGCCGACAGCCAGGGCCCGAGCCGCGAGCTCGAGCGCATCCTGTCGCAGCAGACCCGCGGCATGCGCACAAAGCCGATCCTCGAGATCAATTTGCGCCATCCGCTCGTGACTGCGATCACCAAGGCGCAAGCCGGTTCGACGGCGGTCGATGATCTCAGCCTGCTCCTGCTCGAGCAGGCGCAAATCCTCGACGGCGAGCTGCCAGAGGACCCGGCTGCGTTTGCGGCGAGGCTGAACCGGCTGGTGTTGCAGGGCCTCGGCGTATAGCGCCGCAGTGCACCGCTCTCACCTTGCCGTCATCTGTCCCTGGGAACAGTCGCCTCCGGCCTGGTGTTATGCCATAGCAGGCCGTCGGCACCAGCCGACGCCGTCGATTCGAGGATTACGTCCATGCGCTTGTCGATCTTGACCCTCACCGCGATTACCACGCTGCTGGTCGCGGCAGATGCCAGCGCCCAGACCTATGATCCGCGTTACCCGGTGTGCATGCACGTTTACACGCCCGGCGGCGGCTTCGGCGGGGGCGGCGGGGACTATTTCGACTGCTCCTTCACCTCACTGCCGCAGTGCCGCGCGACCGCATCGGGTCGCTCGGCCAGCTGCGACCTCAACCCCTACTACGCCTTCGACCAGCCACCGCAGCAGCGCCGGCGCCACAAGAAGGTGCAATAGCGATCCGCGATGCTGCAGACCGGAATAGTGTTGATGCGCTTCTCGTTCGGCCTGGTCTTGACCGCAGCCGCACTGCTCACGGCAGAGCCGTTGCAGGCGCAGACCTTTGATCCCCGATACCCCGTCTGCATGCATGTTTATTCAGGTGCGAACGGGGGAGGCGGTGAGTGGTACGACTGCTCCTTCACCTCGTTACCGCAGTGCCGCGCCACCGCTTCGGGTCGCTCCGCAATCTGCGATCTCAATCCGTACTACCCGCTCAATCCGCCGCCGCAGCAGTTTCGCCACAGGCGTGGCGGCTAACGCCAGACGATTGCTGCTACCGCTGGCGAGCGGATGCTCGCAAGACTAAAGCGCGATGAGATTTAGATGAATCGTCATCGCGCTTTAGGTTGTTGTTTGCGCATGATCTTTCCGGAAAACCGCTTCGCACTTTTCCGGATCATGCTTTAGTGCTTTCAATGGCTATTCCTTCCTGACCCCGGACAGCTCGACCACCTTGCGCCAGCGCTCGGTCTCGGCCGCCAGCATGCCGCCGAACTCACTGGCGTTGCCATGCAGCGGGATGGCGCCGAGCTCGGCGATGCGGGCCTTGATCACGGAATCGGACAGCGCAGCGTCGATCTCGCGATTGAGCAGATCGACGATCTCGCGCGGTGTGTCGCGCGGGGCGCCGACGCCGTAGAACGAGCTCGTCTCGTAGCCGGGCAGCGTGTCGGCGATTGAAGGCACGTCGGGCAGGATCTCGGAGCGCTCGCGCGTGGTGACGCCGAGGGCGCGCAGCTTGCCGGCGCGCACCAGCTCGAAGGACGAGGTGACGTTGTCGAACATGCCCTGAATCTGCCCGCTCATCACATCGGTCAAGCCCGGCGCCGAACCGCGATAGGGGACGTGGGTGAACTGCACACCGGCCATCGACTTGAACAATTCGCCCGAGAGGTGCAGCGAGGTGCCGATGCCTGAGGAGGCGATCGATATCCTGCCGGGATTGGCCCTGGCGTAGGCGATGAAGTCGGCGACGGTCTTCACCGGCAGATCGTTGTTGACGACCAGCACCAGCGGAATCCGCGCGACTCCCGCGACGGGCGCGATGCCCTGGGCGAAATCATAGGGCAACGCCGGATCGAACGAGGCGTTGATCGCATTCGCAGTCGAGGTCAGCAGCAGCGTGTAGCCGTCGGGTGCCGAGGTGATGACTGCCTGCGTCCCGATGTTGCTGCCGGCACCAGGCTTGTTCTCGACGACGAAGGTCTGGCCGAGCCGGTCGGACAGCCGCTGGCACAGCAGCCGCGACAGCACGTCGGTTGCGCCACCTGGTGCGTATGGCACCACCCATTTCACGCTGTGCGAGGGATAGGAGGGGTTGCCGAGCGCAAAAGCGCGCGGCGCCGCGAGCGCGGCTGCGGCACCGGCGGCAGTCTGGAGAAAATGTCGTCTGGTGATCATGGTCTGCATCCCGTTCTCGCTCTGCTATCGCAAGAATTGTGCAGCCGCGCACGCCGATCCCCTCGGCTTGGTAAAGGATGGCTAGAGTTAATCGCGCACTAACGGAGTTTTACCTTGCCTCTTAACAACTGGGCAGGGCGCGCGGACTATATTGCTGGAAACCTGCGAGCGGCCCGAAAGAGTGAACAATATGACCACCGGCGTCATCGAGCGACCGAAAGCCCTGCGCACGCCTTCGGCTTCGAAGATCTGGCTGAAGGCCATCGAGCTCACCGCGCGGATCGAGGCTCTGCCGGGTCGCCTGTTCGCCGACGTCGTCGACGATTGGGCGCAGCGCCAGCCGGACCGCCTCGCGCTGCTTGCGGATGACACAAGCCTCGATTACGCGGGTCTGTCGAAGCGCATCAATCGCTACGCGCGCTGGGCGCGCTCGGTCGGCCTGGCCAAGGGCGAGACTGTCGCGCTGATCATGCCGAACGGCGTCGACTACGTCGCGGCCTGGCTCGGGATCAGCCGGGTCGGCGGCGTGGTCGCGCTGCTCAACACCAAGCTGGTCGGGCCCTCGCTCGCGCATTGCATCGACGTCGCCAAGCCCACGCATATCATCGTCGCCCACGAGTTGATGGGGACGCTGAAGGGCGCAGCGCCGCATCTGAAGACAGAGGCCAAGGTATGGACGCATGGCGATTCCCGCAGTGATCGCGCCATCGATGTCGCGCTTGCGGCGCTGGACGATGGGCTCCTGTCGCCGGAGGAGCACGGCGAGGTCAGCATCGCCGATCGTGCGCTGCTGATCTACACCTCGGGCACGACAGGTCTGCCGAAGGCCGCCAGCATCAGTCACCGGCGCATTCTCAATTGGGGTTTTTGGTTCGCCGGTCTGACCGGCGCAGGTCCGCAGGACCGGCTCTATGATTGCCTGCCGCTGTTCCACTCCGTCGGCGGCATCGTCGCGCCCTGCAGCATGCTCGCTGCCGGCGGCTCGGTGGTGATCGCAGAGAAGTTCTCGGCCTCGCATTTCTGGTCCGACATTGTTCGTCACGACTGCACGCTGTTTCAATATATCGGCGAGCTCTGCCGTTATCTGCTCAAGGCGGCGCCGTCGGAATACGAGAACCGCCATCGTCTCCGCCTCGTCTGCGGCAACGGCCTGCGCGGCGATATCTGGGAAGACTTTCAGGCCCGGTTCGCCATTCCCCGTATCCTCGAATTCTATGCGGCGACGGAAGGCAATTTCTCGCTGTTCAACGTCGAGGGCCAGCCGGGCGCGATCGGCCGCATCCCACCACTGCTCGCGCATCGCTCCCCCGCCAATCTCGTCAGGCTCGACCCCGACAGCGGCGCGCCGCTGCGCAACGAAGAGGGGTTTTGCGTCGCCTGCGCCCGCGGCGAGGCCGGCGAAGCCATCGGCCGCATCGGCACTGCCGATGAAGGCGGCGGCCGCTTCGAGGGCTACACCGACGCCGGCGAGACCGAGAAGAAGATTCTCCGCGATGTGTTCGCCAAGGGTGATGCCTGGTTCCGCACCGGCGATTTGATGCGGATCGACGAAAAGGGATTCTTCCATTTCGTCGACCGCATCGGCGACACGTTCCGCTGGAAGGGCGAGAACGTCGCGACTTCGGAGGTGAACGACGCGATGCGCGATTTCACCGGCGTGGTCGACGCCACCACCTACGGCGTCAGCATCCCCGGCACCGACGGCCGCGCCGGCATGAGCGCCATCGTCGTCAACGAGGGGTTCGACATTACGGCGCTGCCCGCACATCCCGCGCAGCCCCTGCCGGCCTATGCACATCCCGTCTTCGTCCGCGTTTCGCGCGAGCTCCAGGCGACCGAGACGTTCAAGCAGAAGAAGGGCGATCTGTCGCGGGAAGGCTTCGATCCCGCCACGATTTCCGATCCGCTGTTCATGGCGGACTTGAGATCCGGGGCCTATCTCCCGCTCGACGCCGAGGTTCATGCACGCATCCTGGACGGCTCGATCCGGCTGTAGGTCCCGCCAAAATCCGCAGATAGCTCCAATTTTATCTGAATTGTCCAAGAAGACATTTACTTCTGTCGGGTAAGCAAACGCCCATGGGAGGCGGCCAGCAAGAGCCGCCGCAACACCAACGATAACAAAGCGAGCCAGCCATGTCGGTAAGGTCTAAGGTCATTGAGGCGATCCGGCAGATCGCCAAGGAGCAAAACGTCACGCTTCCCGAACTCTCGGACGATCTGTCGCTGCACGAGACGGGCTTCGATTCGCTCGCCTTCGCCATTCTGGTCGCGCGCCTCGAGGATGAGACCGGCGTCGACCCCTTCACCATTTCCGAGGACGCAGCGTTCCCCGCCACGGTGGGTGATTTCGTGCGGGCCTACGAAAATGTCCCCGCGTGAGATCTTTGCGCTCCGCGACCATCTCGGCGCGGAGCTGAAGGGCCGCACGATCTCCGATGCGCATGAGGTCGTGTCGTTGACCGACATCCTGTCGCAGACGGTCCTCGGCGGCCGCCTGCGCGGATTGTCGGGCCGCTCGGTGCTGCTCAAATTGTCCGACCAGCTCCGGTCGGGCCTTGCCATGATCGAGCTCGACGGCATCGCGCGTCGCATGCTGCTCTGCCCGCCCGATCTCAACCCGGCACATCTCGACGCGCTGATCGCGGATGCCGGGATCGATGCCGTCGTCACCGACGAGCCCGATCGCTGGGTCAATTCGGGCGTATCGCTCGTCGTCACTGCACAATTGCCGCTTCAACCCACTGTGCCGGCCCAGACCGAACGCGCCACGGAATGGCTGATGCTGACCTCGGGCACGTCGGGCGTGCCGAAGATCGTTGGCCATACGCTGGAGGCGCTGACCGGTGCCATCGTCGCCGAAGGCCCCGCGCGCGGACCTGCGCCGGTTTGGGCGACGTTCTACGATATCCGCCGCTATGGCGGCCTGCAGATCTTCCTTCGTGCCGTTCTCTCCGGCGGCTCGATGGTGTTGTCGGATCCGCATGAGGCACTCGGCGATCACGTCGCGCGGCTGAAGGCGCGTGGTGTCTCGCATATCTCCGGCACGCCTTCGCACTGGCGCAAGCTTCTGATGAGCGGTTCGGCCGCGCAATTCGCGCCGTCTTACGTCCGCCTTTCCGGTGAAATCGCCGACCAGGCAGTGCTGGACGGGTTGAAGGCCGCATTCCCCAATTCCTCCGTCGGTCATGCCTATGCCTCGACCGAAGCCGGTGTCGGCTTTGCGGTGAATGACGGGCTGGAAGGCTTTCCGGCCGACTATCTCGGCAATCGCGACGGCGTCGAGATGAAGGTGGTCGACGGCTCGCTGCGGATCCGCTCGACGCGCACTGCGCATGCCTATGTCGGCCGCAGCGCCGCGCCGCTCACCGATGCGGACGGATTCGTCGACAGCGGCGACATCGTCGAGCTGCGCGGCGAGCGCTACTATTTCGTCGGCCGCCGCGGCGGCATCATCAATATCGGCGGGCTGAAGGTTCACCCCGAAGAGATCGAGGCGGTGATCAACCGCCATCCCGACGTGCGGATGTCGCGGGCCAAGTCGCGCAAGAGCCCGATCACCGGCGGCATCGTGGTCGCCGATGTGATCCTCGCCGACGGGACCGACCCGGCGCGCGCGAAAGAGATCCGCGACCAGATCCTGGACCGGTGCCGCGCGCAGCTTGCCCCCCACAAGGTGCCGGCGGTGATCCGCTTCGTCGAGGCGCTCGATGTCACCCCGGCCGGAAAACTGGCGCGCACCGATGCATAGGAACGTTCTCGTCACCGGCGGCAGCCGCGGCATCGGTCTTGCGATCGGCAGACGCCTGGTCGGTGCCGGCTATAACGTGATCGCGGCGGCGCGGCGCGAGAGCGACGAGCTCAAGGCGGCAATTACCGAGGCGGGCGGGCGGCTGCATTTCCGTTCCTGCGATCTCGCCGTGATCGACGCGATCCCGGCTTTCGCAAAGCTCGTGCGCGACGAGTTCGGCCCGGTCTACGGCCTCGTCAACAATGCCGGCCTCGGCACCGAAGGCCTGCTCGCCACCATGCATAATTCCGAGATCGAGGCGCTGGTGCAACTCAACGTGCTGTCGCCGATCATCCTTACCAAATATGTGGCGCGGCAGATGATGGCGGACGGCGCCGGCCGCATCATCAACATGTCCTCGATTATCGCCACGACCGGTTATAACGGCCTGTCCGTCTATGGTGCGACCAAGGCCGCTGCCGCCGGCTTCACCCGCTCGCTGGCGCGCGAGGTCGGCAAGGTCGGCATCACCGTGAACGCAATCGCGCCGGGCTTCATCGACACCGAGCTGACGCACAATCTGTCCGACGAGGGGCGCAAGCGCATCGCCGGGCGCAGCGCGCTGCGCCGCCTGCCGGAGACCGACGACGTCGCGCGCATGGTGGAATATCTGCTGGGGGAAGGCGGCCGCAACGTCACCGGGGCCGTGTTCACGATCGACGCCGGGAATACCGCATAGGCGGAACCCGGCCGCTACGATTGCGTTGATCGGGCACAATGACATTCCGCCGGATTTGGTCGTAAGATGCCCCGCAATCGATTGGGTTACGTCAATCGATCTGCCCTAATTGACAGGGAGCAGTCCATGGCCATGCCAAACATGACCGCTTCAACTCGGGGCCGGACCGAGCAATCCCGCGCGAAGCCGGACGACATCCGTTGCCTGCCGATGACGCACCAGAATTCGGGCAGTCACGGCCATGAAATGTACCCCCAGCAATTCGTGCGCCTGGTCGGCTGCCACGATGCATCGCTCGACACCTTGCGCAAGCGTCAGGACGCGAAGCTGCATTAGCAGCTCACGTCCGGTGCTTCGGCGCGTCCTTCGGCAGGTCAATTCGTTGATGTGAGAATTCAGGCGGTCCCTCAGTGAGGCGGCGGATGCGGCGTTCGCGTTCGTCCGCCGGCAGGGCCGGATCGAGCAGCGCCTCGATCTCGTGGACTGCGATCTCCTCGATCCTGGTGGGGTCCGAGGCGATCGGATGCTCGGAGGAGAGCACCGGCGGCGCGATCTTGAGGCCCAGCTCGATCAGCTTGCAGATGGCATCCGCGCGGGTCAGGCGATGAGCCTCGGCCCAAGCATCGACGGCTTCGGTCAGTCGTTCGGGCAGCTTCACGGCGCTGATCGGGTCGATGCCCGTGCGCCGCCGAACCGGAGAGGTGGAGTCCTTGTTTCCGAAGTCGGACACCTCGATCATCCCATGCAAGCGTTGGAGCTCAGCAACGATAGCCGCACCTCCAGGCTGGTCGTTTGATGCCGATCAATGACCCGCTGCGGCATTGCAGCGCGGCCGGATCCTGTTGTCGCCGCACCTTGTTGTCCTGGCCCGTTTCGGCCAAAGATCGAAAGCGGCCGCCGGCCGGCAAACCCGGATCGATCCTGCCACGTATTTGTCTCGCATTCCAACTATCCGGCATTCCCGATGACGTCAGGCGAATCCTTCTATGGCGACATTCCAGTGTTCCGCGGCTTCACCAGCCTGATGGATCCTGCGCTCTATGCTCCGCTCCCGGACGATTGGAACATCGGCGTTGCCGATATCGTCGATTCCACCAAGGCGATCGCCGCGCAGCGCTACAAGGCGGTCAACATGGCCGGTGCGGCCGTGATCGCGGCGGTGACGAACGCATTGGAGGGCCGCGAATTCCCCTTCGTGTTCGGCGGCGACGGCGCCAGCTTCGCGGTGGCACCTTCCGACCTCGATGCCGCCCGCGAGGCGCTGGCCGCGACCGCGACCTGGGTGCGGGAAGATCTCGACCTGACGATGCGGGTCGCGCTGGTGCCGGTGAGCGCCATCCGCGCGCAGGGTCTCGACGTGCGCGTTGCGCGCTTCGGGCCGTCGGCGAACCTGTCCTACGCGATGTTCTCGGGCGGCGGGCTCGCCTGGGCCGACGCCGCAATGAAGCGCGGCGAGTTTGCGGTCGCCGAGGCGCCAGCCGGCACGCAGCCCGATCTGTCCGGCCTGTCCTGCCGCTTCGAGGTGATTCCGGCCTCACGTGGGTTGATCCTGTCGGTGCTGGTGATGCCTGCACGCGGCGCCGATCCGCAGCTCTTTCGCAAGGTGATCGAGGACATCATTGATCTCGTCGAGCGCAGCCCTGACGGTGCGCGCCCGGTGCCGTCGCAGGGGCCGCCCTTGAAATGGCCGCCGCAGGGGCTGGACTACGAGGCCCGCACCCGGCGCGGCAAGTCGCTACTCGCGCGCCGCGCGACCGTGCTGGCCTACACCTTGTTCGTCTATCTGGTCATGCGTTTCGACCTCAAGGTCGGCGGCTTCGTGCCCAACATCTACCGGCGTCAGGTCGTCGAGAATTCGGACTTCCGAAAATATGACGACGGCCTGCGCATGATCCTCGACTGTACGCCGCAGCTCGAACGCACGCTCAGCGATCGCCTTGCGGCCGCCGCGCGCGAGGGCACCGTGCGCTACGGCCTCCATCGCCAGGACGCCGCCATGATGACCTGCTTCACCCCGTCGGTCCTGCGCAGCGATCACGTGCACTTCATCGACGGCGCACGGGGCGGCTACGCCTCGGCGGCGACGGCGCTAAAGGCGATGATGGTGTGAGAGCTGCTCACCGCCCCGCGCGCGTCCAGGTCTCGCCACCGCAAAGTGCGCCGACGCAGCCTTCGACCCGCAGCGAATCTGCTCCCGTCACGGTGACGCTGCTGGCATAGGTGCTGCCGTCATCGGCATTGTAGATCTGGCCGGACCATTTGTTCGGCCCCGCCGGTGGCATGCCGCTGAACAGCGGTAAACCAATGATCGGACGCTTGGCGAGTGCGGGATTGGGATTCTTGCTGTCGGTGGCGGGCTGGCCGGTTGCGGTGTCGTAGGGCTCGCGCAGCCAGGCGACGACACCGCAGATGCCGCTGCCGCATTTGGTGATCTTGACGCGCGCATCACCCGCCTGGGTCAGCCACGTCCCGTCGATGTTCTGCGCACGAGCGGCAGATGTACCAAGCAGCGCGGCAAGGAGGAGGATGAGAGATGCGAATCTGGAAGTCATGAAAGAGGCCCCGAAAATGGAGCGCCTCCATAGCAGCCCGACAGGATAGTGCAACGCTGGCTGGAATCACATTCCTGCGTTTTCGCCTACGCTGATCCGGCTGCGCTCATTTGCCCCAGCGCGCGAGGGCAACCGACGCCGCAGTCGACAGGCCGAACACGACCATAGCGCCGCCGACCAGCGCGAACAACGTCCAGGCCGGCGCCTGCGCCGTCATCAGACCGATGCCGCCGATCGCGACGATCAGAAGACGCGCGGTGGAGGCCAGCACGGGCCCGCCGACGCGCGCCGCGCCTTGCGAGGAGAAGTAGAGCGACACGCCTATGCCGAAGAACACGAAGGCCGGCCCGGCCCAATGGAAATAGCTGTGCGCGGCGGCGGTGACGCCGGGATCGCCCGTAAAGAGCCCGACCCACAGCGACGGAGCGAGTGCGACGACGAGGCCGATCAGCCCGACCGTGAGGCCGGAGGCCGCAGCTGCGGTCCAGGCGACACGCCGCGCCCGCCTCACATGTCCAGCGCCCATCGCCATGCCGACCATCGGCACCGAGGCGATGCCGAAGGCGAAGGTGATCGGGATCAGCAAGAATTCCAGCCGCGAGCCGATGCCATAGCCTGCCAGCATTTCGGTGCCGAAGGTCGCCAGGATCTTGGTGAAGATCAAAATCGTGAGCACGGTCTGCAGCGGCGACAGGCAGGCCACCGCGCCCACTCTGAGAATGTCCAGGAACATCGCGCGCTCGAAATGAAATGCGCGGAAGTCGAGCTGCAGCCGGCTGCGGCCGGACAACAGATACCAGAGGAAGAAGACCGCAGCGCAGCTGAACGCGATCAGCTGGCCGCTGGCGACGCCCGGCATGCCGAATTGCGGCACTCCGAACAGGCCGAGCCCCAGCGTGCCGCCGAGCGCGATCTGGAGCACGCTCGCCCCGATCAGTGTCATCGAGGGCAGGCGCATGTCGCCGGTGCCGCGGATCACCGAGGCCAGGGTGTTGACGAGCCAGATCGCGACGGCGCCGGAGAACAGCACTTGCGAGTAGCCGCAGGCCTCTTCCAGCACGCGCTCGCGGCCGCCGAGCAACGTGAAGAAGGTGCGGCCGAAGCCGAGCATCATCGCCGTGAAGAACAGTCCGCCGCAGAGGCCGATGATGGCGGCATGCAAGGCCAGCGTCGCGGCGCGGTCGCGATCCCCTGCGCCGAGCGCGCGGCTGATGGCAGAGGAGACCCCGCCGCCCATCGCGCCCGCACTCATCATCTGCGTCAGCATTGCGAACGGAAACACCAGCGCGATCGCGGCGAGCGGGATGGTGCCGAGCCGGCCGATATAGGACGTCTCGGCCACCGCAACCAGCGTGCTGCCGACCATCGCGATCATGTTGGGGATCGCGAGCCGGAGCAGCGTCGGCAGGATCGGCGCGGTCAGGAGGCTGGCGATTGGGGAGGCGACCGGCGCAACCGGCGGGGCAGCGTCTACGGGAGCGTCGATCGTCATCTGTCACCGGGCGGAATATTGGATGATGATCGACATATTAACGGGCGCGCGATGTCCGCGCCACCCCTCGCCATGCAGGGCTCACCAGGGCAGGCCGCAGAGGTCGATGGTGCCCAGGGTCGGCGCGCGGACGATGTGGAAGACGTAGGGCGCCATGTAGGTGAACCGGATCCGCCCCTCCGGCTGCTCGCAATAGACCTCGCCGTTGAAGGGCAGCCAGCTCCTGGCGGCGTAAAAGGCGGCGTTATGCGGCTCGCAGAACAGCAGGGCGAAGCGGGCCGCCTCGTTGGCGCGGATCGTATGCACCGCTGCGTCGATTGCCATGGTTGCATAGCCTCGGCCGCGCTGGTCTTCCCGCGTGCAGACGCCGCCGATGCCCCCGATATGCGTCTTCTGTCCGTTCCACGTGATCGTGCGGAAGTAGATGCCGACATGGCAGATGAGGCCATCCTCGGGCGTCTCGATCAGCACACGCAGGTCGGCATTGGCCCATTTGACGTGAGCCCAGGGCTTGTCCGCAACCATCTGCGGTCCCCAGACCGCCTGATGCAGCGGCTCCGCGATCGGCCACGAGGCGTCGCCGTTCAGGATGTCGATCTCAATGCTCATGGCCTGGTCCTTCGGAGCTCCGCTTCGTAGTGCATTCGTTCTGTCATAAGCGCTTCAAAGGCAATGATATTTTGCGGCGACCGATGACGCCTGCGGGCAATGTCTGCGCTTGCGTCGATTTTATGCAATCCGGCCAAGCGGTCGCATCGCGCGTTTTCGCAAATTGAAGGTATTTAACGGCTGCGGAACCTTCTATAAGGGGTGACCGTTAGAACTCGTTCCCCACCAGTTGCGGACAAGAACCCATGACCTTTACGCTGCCCCCACTCCCTTACGCCTATGACGCCCTCGGCCAGTACATGTCGAAGGAGACGCTGGAATATCATCACGACAAGCATCATCAGGCCTACGTCACCAACGGCAACAACGCGCTCAAGGGGACCGAATGGGAAGGCAAGTCCCTTGAGGAGATCGTCAAGGGCTCGTTCGGCAAGAACCCTGCGGTGTTCAACAATGCCGGCCAGCACTACAACCACATCCACTTCTGGAGCTGGATGAAGCCCAATGGCGGCGGCACCAAGCTGCCCGGCAAGCTCGAGAAGAAGATCAACGAGGACCTCGGCGGCTTCGAGAAGTTCAAGACCGATTTCCAGGCGGCCGGCGTCGGCCAGTTCGGCTCAGGCTGGTGCTGGCTTCAGGTCAAGAACGGCAAGCTCGAGATCTCCAAGACCCCGAACGGCGAGAATCCTCTGGTGCACGGCGCCACCCCGATCCTCGGCTGCGACGTCTGGGAGCACTCCTACTACATCGACTATCGCAACCGCCGTCCCGACTATCTCAAGGCGTTCGTCGAGAACCTCGTGAACTGGGAATACGTCGAGTCGCTGTTCGAGAAGGTGTAAATTTTTGCTCGGTCATTCCGGGGCGGCGCGTCAGCGCCGAGCCCGGAATCCATTGGGCGTCGGTCCGTGTGGATAAATGGATTCCGGGCTCGTGCTTCGCACGCCCCGGAATGACAAAAGGCGGTCGCATCAATGGCCGCCTTTTTGCTGTGCGGAATTGCCCTGCGCGACGCGCGTATCGGCCTGTGATTGTACCGTTTGCATCGCACGGACGTCGCCCCTAATCAGGACGGGCATCCCCCTCGAGCCGCTCCACACCCGTTGTCAGACCCTTCCCCGAACCACCCTGCGCCTGCCGAGGACGCGGAGTCTGAGCCGCGGCCTGGGCGGGTCCGCAAGCCGATCGGCTGGTCCACCATCATCATCGCAGTTCTGGTCGCGGTGAGTGCGGCGTTGGTCTGGCGCCGTGACGGCACCGACGGCGTTCTCGACATTCTGACCCACGATCTCTCGCTGTTCTCGGGCATCCTGCCGCGCGTGCTCGCCGGCTGCCTGCTCGGCGCTTTCATCTCGGAAATCCTGCCGCACGAAAAAGTCTCGCGCTCGCTCGGACCGAAATCCGGGCTGATGGGCCTCCTGATCGGCACTGCCTTCGGCGCGATCCTGCCCGGTGGGCCCTTCACCGCCTACCCCGTGGCGAGCGCGCTGCTCGCCGTCGGCGCCGATTTCGGCGCCACCATCGCCATGGTCGTGAGCTGGACGCTGATCGGCTACGGCCGGGCGGTGGCCTGGGAAATCCCCATCATGGGCACCGATTTCACGCTGTGGCGGATCCTGATCTCGCTGCCGCTGCCGGTGCTCGCCGGCGCGCTCGGCCGTTTCGTCTATGTCCGGCTCTATCCGAAGCCGCTCGCCAAGGACGACGAGAATTGAGCGCAGCGCTTCTCATCGACATCCTGCTGTGGGGCTCGGTGATCGGCGTCGGCCTGATCGCCTTCCGTCGTGGGCGCCCGGTGTTTGTGGCCTCGCTGCGCGAAGGCTCGATGGACTTCATCAACATCGCGCCGCGGATCGCGTTAGGGGTGATCGGCTCCGGCTACATCGCCGCCATCATTCCGCAGGAGGTGATCACCGGCTGGCTCGGCCCGGACAGCGGCTGGCTTGGGGTTGCGAGCGCCGTGGTCGCCGGCGCCGCGACACCCGGCGGCCCGGTGATCGGCTTCTCCATTGGCACGGTGGCGCTGAAGTCCGGCGGCGGGGTGCCCCAGGTGGTGGCCTATGTCGTCGCCTGGGCCCTGTTTGCCTTCCAGCGGGTGATCTTGTGGGAAATCCCGTTCATGCCGGCCCGATTCGTCTGGTTCCGCTGCGCCGTCTCGGTGCCGTTCCCCTTCGTGGCCGCCGCCATCGCCATGGTGATCGGGAAGCCGTGAGCCGCCCCGGAATGACAGCCCGGCCGTGGACAGGCGTAATGTTATAATATAACATTCGTGGATGGTTCCCGCCGCGTCCCACGCCCATCATCACGACCATGCTCACGACCATTCCCATGGCCACGGGCACGATCACACCCACGCCCATGTCCACGATGCGACCTCGCCGCATCCCGCCCAGGCGGCGCCCTGGTCGATCCTGCGCATGACCATGGCAGGCCGCCTCGCAGCGGCGCTCGCCGTCTGTACCGTGCTCTGGGGCGTGGTCTTCCTGGCGATGAGGTAACGATGGCGGCGCTGCATTTTCACAACGTCACGCTCGGCTACGACCGCCATCCCGCCGTGCACCATCTCAACGGCGAGGTCGCGCGAGGTGCGCTGGTCGCCGTGATCGGCCCGAATGGCGCCGGCAAGTCGACCCTGCTGCGCGGCATCGTCGGTATCCTTAGTCCGCTCGACGGCAGCATCCATCTTGGCGGGCTGGACAGCAGGGACATCGCCTATCTGCCGCAGAGCGCGGAGATCGACCGCAGTTTCCCGATCTCGGTGTTCGATTTTGTCGGCACCGGCCTGTGGCGCCGCGCCGGCCTGTTCGGCGGTATCGGCAAGGCGGCCCGCGAAAAGATCCTGCGCGCGATCGCGTCCGTTGGCCTCAACGGCTTCGAGAACCGCCCGATCGGCACGCTCTCGGGCGGGCAAATGCAGCGCGTGCTGTTCGCGCGCGTGTTGCTCCAGGACGCTGCGCTCATCGTGCTGGACGAGCCCTTCAACGCCATCGATAGCAAAACCACCGCCGACCTGCTCGCGCTGGTCAAGCGATGGCACGGCGAGGGCCGCACCGTGGTCGCCGCGCTGCACGACATGGAGATGGTGCGCAGCCATTTCAGCGAGACGCTGGTGCTGGCGCGCGGCCCGGTGGCATGGGGGCCGACGGCGGAGGCCCTGACGCCGGAAAACCTGCTGGTCGCGATGCGGATGTGCGAGGCCTTCGACGACACCGCCGCGGCCTGCGCGGCCGACGACATCAGCTCGCGGGCCGCGTGACCGCAGATGGCCTATGACGCGCTGATCGGTCCGTTCACCGAATTCGAGTTCATGCGGCGCGCGCTCGCCGCCGTGATCGCGCTGTCGTTTGCCGGCGCGCCGATCGGCGTGTTCCTGATGCTACGGCGGATGAGCCTCGTCGGCGACGCCATGGCGCACGCGATCCTGCCAGGCGCCGCAGTCGGCTTCCTGCTCTCCGGCCTCAATCTGTTCGCCATGACGGCCGGCGGTCTCATCGCCGGCTTTGCCGTGGCGATCCTCGCCGGTGTGGTTGCCCGCTCGACCGGGCTGAAGGAGGATGCGTCGCTCGCGACCTTCTATCTGGCCTCGCTGGCGCTGGGCGTGACCATCGTCTCGATCAAGGGCACCAATATCGACCTCTTGCACGTGCTGTTCGGCAACATACTGGCGATGGACGACCAGACCCTGCTGGTAGTTGCTTTCAATGCCACGATCACGCTGCTGGTGCTCGCCGTGATCTACCGCCCGCTGGTGATCGAGAGCGTCGATCCCTTGTTCCTGCGCACTGTCAGCCGCGCCGGCGGGCCCGCGCATCTTGCCTTCCTCGCTCTGGTCGTCATCAACCTCGTCAACGGCTTTCAGGCGCTGGGCACGCTGTTGGCCGTCGGCCTGATGATCCTGCCCGCGGGCATCGCCCGGTTCTGGTCGCGCGATCTCACTGCGATGATCTGCATCGCGGTGGTCGCCGCCGCTGTCTCCGGCTATGCCGGCCTCGTGCTGTCGTTCCAGACCCGGGTGCCGTCGGGTCCTGCAATCATCCTCGTGGCGACGGTGCTCTATATCGTCTCGGTCCTGTTCGGGCGTGTCGGCGGCATCGTCCGGCAGATGTTTCCCGGCCGGCATCTGGAAGCGTGACGATGCCGCGGATCCTGCTTTGCGTATTCCTGCTGATCGCCTCGCCGCTGCACGCCGCGGAGCGGCTCAACGTCGTCGCGAGCTTCTCGATCCTCGCCGATTTCGTCCGCAATGTCGGCGGCGACAGGATCAATCTGACCACGCTGGTTGGGGCCGATAGCGACGTCCACGTCTACACGCCGCCGCCCGCCGATGCGAAACGTGTCGCGGAAGCGAAGCTCGTCATCGTCAACGGGCTCGGGCTCGAAGGCTGGCTGCCGCGGCTCGTGCAGTCTTCCGGCAGCAGGGCGACGGTCGTCACGGCCAGTGCCGGCATCGCCCCGCTCAAGCTCGGCTCGGGCGCCGACCCCCATGCCTGGCAGTCCGTCCCCAACGCCAGGATCTACGTGACGGATATTGCCAATGCGCTGGCCGCAGCCGATCCTGACGATGCCGATTTCTTCCGCACCCGGGCCAAGGCCTATCTGGAAAAGCTCGAAACGCTTGATCGCGAGGTCCGCGAGGCCGTGGCCAGGATCCCACCGGACCGGCGCAAGGTGATCTCCACCCACGATGCCTTCGGCTATTTCTCCGCCGAATACGGTATCCAGTTCATCGCCCCCCTGGGCGTCTCCACCGAAACCGAGCCGAGCGCGCGCGACATCGCGGCCATCATCAGCCAGATCAAGGCCCAGAAAATCCCGGCCGTGTTCCTAGAGAATATCAGCGACGACCGGCTGATCCGGCGGATCGCGGCGGAGACCGGCTCGAAAGTCGGTGGGACCCTGATTTCGGACGGTTTGACCGGCGAAAAGGGGCCTGCACCCACTTACATTGACATGGTCAGGCACAATATAAAGGCCCTGACCAGCGCGCTTGACCACTAAGGGCAGGGGCCACCCCGCCTCGCGTCGCGCGAAAAAGCCTTTAAGTCCGGAGTTGTTATGTCTGAAGCGACCTCCCCAAAAATTCCCGTGACCGTGCTGACCGGCTATCTCGGCGCCGGCAAGACCACGCTCTTGAACCGCATCCTGTCGGAGAACCACGGCAAAAAATACGCGGTCATCGTCAACGAATTCGGCGAGATCGGCATCGACAACGACCTCATCATCGGCGCCGATGAGGAAGTGTTCGAGATGAACAACGGTTGCATCTGCTGCACCGTGCGCGGCGACCTCGTGCGCATCATGGACGGGTTGATGAAGCGCAAGGGCAAGTTCGACGCCATCATCGTCGAGACCACCGGACTTGCCGATCCCGCGCCCGTCGCCCAGACCTTCTTCGTCGACGAGGACGTGCAGAAGAACGCGCGGCTCGACGCAGTCGTCACGGTCGCTGACGCCAAATGGCTGTCCGACCGGCTCAAGGATGCGCCCGAGGCCAAGAACCAGATTGCCTTTGCCGACGTCATCGTCCTGAACAAGACTGATCTCGTCAACAAGGGCGAGCTTGCCGAGGTCGAGGCCCGCATCCGCGGCATCAACCCCTATGCGAAACTCCACCGCACCGAGCGTTGCTCGGTGGCGCTGGCCGACGTGCTCGACCGCGGCGCGTTCGACCTCGACCGCATCCTCGACATCGAGCCGGATTTCCTCGAAGCCGATGATCATGACCACGACCATGATCATCACCACCATCATGGCCACGACCATCATCACCATGATCACGGCCACGGCCTGAAGCACTATCACGACGAGGACATGCAGTCGCTCTCCCTCAAGACCGACAAGCCGCTCGATCCCAACGTGTTCATGCCCTGGCTGCAGAACCTGGTGCAGGTCGAGGGCGGCAAGATCCTGCGCTCCAAGGGCATCCTCGCGTTCCATGACGACGACGACCGCTACGTCTTCCAGGGCGTCCACATGATGCTGGAGGGCAATCACCAGCGGAAATGGAAGGACGGCGAGCCGCGCGAGAGCCGCCTCGTCTTCATCGGCCGCGAATTGC
This sequence comes from Bradyrhizobium guangxiense, assembly GCF_004114915.1. NCBI lineage: Bacteria > Pseudomonadati > Pseudomonadota > Alphaproteobacteria > Hyphomicrobiales > Nitrobacteraceae > Bradyrhizobium > Bradyrhizobium guangxiense. Next base: position 446,897 of record NZ_CP022219.1, read on the forward strand.
CGGAAGAGGCGATCCGCAAGGGTTTTGAGAGCTGCATCGTCCCGTGATGAAAGAGTTTACGCCGGCCCCCGATTCCGCCTCGATCGTCTCCGTCACCGACCGCGTCAAGCCTGTTGCGCTCGGCATGGCCGTGACCTCGGTGCATTTCCTCGGACCCCGCGCCGCCTTCGTCGGCGGCGAGGAGAACGTGGCCTTCGTCGACGCCAAGGGTGAGATTTCCACCGTCGCCGTTCACAGCGGCGGCATTCTCTCCACCGCCTCGGACGGCAAGCGCCTGGTGATGGGCGGCGACGACGGCAAGGTCGTCTCGCTCGATGCCAAGGGGGAGGTGACGCTGCTCGCCACCGATTCGAAGCGGCGCTGGATCGACGCGGTGGCGCTGCATGCCGATGGCGCGTTCGCCTGGTCTGCCGGCAAGACGGCCACCGTCAAGAGCGGCAAGAACGAGGAGAAGTCGCTCGAGGTGCCCTCAACCGTCGGCGGGCTTGCGTTTGCGCCGAAAGGCCTGCGGCTCGCGATCGCGCATTACAACGGCGCGACCCTGTGGTTTCCGAACATGGAAGGATCGGCCGAATTCCTGCCCTGGGCCGGCTCGCATCACGCCGTCACTTTCAGCCCGGACAACAAATTCCTGGTCACCGCGATGCACGAGCCCGCGCTGCACGGCTGGCGGCTCGCCGACAACAGGCACATGCGCATGACCGGCTATCCCGGCCGTGTCCGCTCGATGTCGTGGAGTGCTGGCGGCAAGGGGCTCGCCACCTCGGGCGCCGACACCGTCATCATATGGCCGTTCGGCAGCAAGGACGGTCCGATGGGCAAGGAGCCCGCGATGCTGGCGCCGCTGCAGGCGCGCGTGGCGGTCGTCGCCTGCCACCCCAAAAACGACATCCTCGCCGCCGGCTACAGCGACGGCACCGTGCTGATGGTGCGGCTGGAGGACGGTGCGGAGATCCTGGTTCGCCGCAACGGCACTCCACCGGTCGCGGCGCTCGCATGGAATGCCGAGGGCACGCTGCTGGCGTTTGCCGACGAAAATGGGGATGGCGGGCTGCTCGAGCTTTAATCCGTCATGGTTCCGGCCGTATAGGGGGCCATGCGATTTCTCACGACCTTCCAACTTGCTGATTTCCTCGACACGCTGGTCAGCCTGACCACCGCCTTCGTGCTGGGCACGCTGATCGGCGCCGAGCGGCAATATCGCCAGCGCACCGCGGGCCTGCGCACCAACGTGCTGGTCGCGGTGGGAGCTGCCGCTTTCGTCGATCTCGCCATGCATCTGGACGGTGCCGATGGCGCGGTGCGGGTGATCTCCTACGTCGTCTCCGGCATCGGCTTCCTGGGCGCTGGCGTCATCATGAAGCAGGGCATGGACGTGCGCGGGCTCAACACCGCGGCGACCCTGTGGGCCTCGGCCGCGGTCGGTTCCTGCGCCGGCGCCGACATGGTCGCGCAAGCGGCCGCGCTGACCGCGTTCGTCATCGCCGGCAACACCATGTTGCGTCCGCTGGTTAATGCCATCAATCGCATCCCGCTGAACGAGAAGGCGCTGGAGGCGACCTATTATTTCAAGCTCGCCGTCGCTGCCGATGCCTTGCCGGACATGCGCGACCGCCTCGTCGACAAGCTCGAGGCCGCGAAATATCCGGTCGCCGACGTCGAGGTCGTCGAGATGGGCGAGGACATGCTGGAGATTGTCGCGAAGCTCGTCGCGAGCGCCGTCGATCCGAACGAGCTGAACGCGGTGGCAACCGATCTCCAGCATTTGCCGGGCGTGCGCCATGCCACCTGGGAAGTCAGCACGACGGAATAGGGCGTCGTTTTGGCGCGCAGACGGCCGGTTCCCGCCCTTCGTGCCGGAACCGGTGGGGCCCAGTTTCGTTGATTCCGCGGATAAAGGCGGTGATCGACATGCCCGGCCCGGATGACAAGCGCAGACTGAAGCTCGATCTGGCAATTGCCTGCTCGCTGTTTGCAGCAGGACTCATCGTGTCGGCGATCTCGCTGGCCCAAATCCGGGCCGAGAGCCGCATGGAGCTGGCCCAGGCGACGCCGCCGCTCCAGGGCACGCCGTCCGACGATCAGAACAAGCCTGCGGAAGCCAAGCCCGGCGGCGACCGGCCGACCACGCCCGCTCCCGAGCCCGCGCGCCCCGATCCGCAAACGCAGGGCGCAGCGACCAAGCCGGCGCTGCCGCCGGCCCCGGCAGAGAAGATCGCCCCGCCGATCGAGAAGAAGTAGCGCTCCTCTCCACACTCGGTGTCATTGCCCGCGGAAGCCGCAGCGTACTGGATGCCCCGGTCAAGCCGGGGCATGACAGTCCGGCGGGGTGAGAAGCTTCGCGCCCCTCACCGCACCAGCACGTTCCTGAACTGCCACGGATCAGACGTATCGATATCCTCCGGGAACAACCCCGGACGATCCGTCAGCGGCGTCCATTCCGTGTAGAAGCCCTTCACGGGGCCGAGATAGGGCAGCTGGATTTCCAGGAGCCGATCGAAATCCATCTCGTCGGCTTCGACGATGCCTTCGTTCGGGTTTTCCAGCGCCCACACCATGCCGCCGAGCACGGCGGAGGTTACCTGCAGCGCGGTGGCGTTCTGGTAGGGCGCGAGCTCGCGGGTCTCTTCGATGGAGAGCTGCGAGCCGTACCAGTACGCATTCTTGTCGTGGCCGAACAGCAGCACGCCGAGCTCGTCGATGCCGTCGACGATTTCGTCCTCTTCGAGAATGTGGTGCTTTTCCTGCATCTTGCCGGCGCGGCCGAACAGCTCATGCAGCGACAGCACGGCGTCGTCGGCCGGATGATAGGCGTAGTGGCAGGTCGGCCGATAGATTGCGTTGCCCGAAGCATCGCGCACGGTGAAGTAATCGGCGATCGAGATCGACTCGTTGTGAGTGACGAGAAAGCCGTATTGCGCACCGCGGGTCGGGCACCAGGTGCGCACGCGCGTATTGGCGCCGGGCTGCATCAGGTAGATGGCAGCGCCGCAGCCGGCTTCATGGGTATGCGCATTCTCGGGCATCCATTTCTCGTGGGTGCCCCAGCCGAGCTCCGACGGCTGCATGCCTTCCGAGAGGAAACCTTCCACCGACCAGGTGTTGACGAAGACGTCGGGCTCTTTCGGCTTCTTGGAGCGCTGGGTGTCGCGCTCGGCGATGTGAATCCCCTTGATGCCGGCCTGCCGCATCAAATCCGCCCATTCGGCCTTGGTCTTCGGCTTGGGGGCATTGAGCTTCAGGTCCGCGGCGACGTTGAGCAGCGCCTGCTTGACGAAGAAGGAAACCATGCCGGGATTGGCGCCGCAGCAGGAGACGGCCGTCGTCGAGCCCGCCGGGCGCGCCTTCTTGGCGGCCAGTGTCACTTCGCGAAGGGCGTAGTTCGAGCGCGCTTCCGGACCCTTCGAAGCGTCGAAATAGAAGCCGAGCCAGGGTTCGTTGACGGTGTCGATGTAGAGCGCGCCGAGCTCGTTGCAGAGCTCCATGATGTCGGTCGAGCCGGTATCAACCGAGAGATTGACGCAAAACCCCTGGCCGCCGCCCTCCGTGAGCAGCGGGGTCAGCACCTCGCGATAATTGTCCTTGGTGAGGCCCTTCTGGATGAAGCGGACATTGTGCTTCTCGCAAAGCGCCTTGCGGCCCTCGTCCTTGGGATCGAGCACTGTGATGCGCGACTTGTCGTAGTCGAGGTGCCGCTCGATCAGCGGCAGCGTGCCTTTGCCGATGGAGCCAAAGCCGACCATGACGATGGGACCGGTGATCTTCGCGTAGATCTGCGAGGGAGGGCTCATGGGACGGTTTCTCCGGAACGTGCTGGCGGGCAGAGGTGGGTGGGATCAGGCGCCACGGCGCTTGTCAGACGCTGCGGCGCTTGGCGGTGACTTCGATTTCGACCTTCATCTCGGGCTTGGCGAGAGCGCTGACGACCAGCAACGTCGCAGCCGGCCTGATGTCACCGAGGACCTCGCCGCAGACGGCGAAGTGGGCATCGATGTAGCTGGCGTCGGTGACGTAGTAGGTCGCACGGACGATATCGGCCATCTCGAAGCCACCCTCCTTCAGGGCGGCTGCGATGGTCTTGAAGCAGTTGCGTGACTGGCTCGTGACGTCGGCCGGCATCGTCATCGTGGCGTAGTCATAGCCCGTGGTGCCCGCGACGAAGGCGAACTCACCGTCGATCACGGCACGGCTGTAGCCGACGGTCTTCTCGAGCGGAGAGCCGGTGGAGATCAGGCGACGGGGCATGGTGATGGGCCTCGACTGAAGAGGTGGTTTTGCGGGGTTAAACGGCGTTTCCGGGGCCCACGCAACCCCAAAGGAACGCGCTTGGCACAGGCGCGGCCGGGCGCTGCCGCGGAGCGCCGCTGCGGCCGTCGCCATCATGGCGGTGTCTTAGGCCGCGTGCGCCTGGACGGGACGAACTACCCTCCGTTTGGGCAGGGCCGCGCCGGTCGGGACGATCATCCCCTCGGCGCCATCGAGCGCGCCGGCCTGGAATTCGATCGCCAGCAGGCGGTCGGGTTCGAACGGGCCGGGCAGCGCGAGCGCACCGGTCTTCTCGGCCGAGAAGCCGAAGCGGGCATAGTAAGGCGCATCGCCGAGCAGGATCACGGCGTCATGCCCGCGCGCCCGGGCGGCAGCCAGCGCTTGTTGCATCAGCGCGGCGCCGATCCCGAGTTCGCGGCAGGCGGCGTCGACCGCCAGTGGTCCGAGGACCAGAGCGGGCCTGCCTCCGGCGCTGACGTGCCACAGCCGCACGGTTCCCACGAGCTTGCCCTCGCGCACGGCCGACAGGGCGAGACCTGTGGCGGGGGCACGTCCGTCGCGCAGGCGCTGGCAGGTGCGGTCATGGCGGTTCTCGCCAAAGCAGACATCCAGCAGCGCTTCACGCATCGCGACGTCGGCTGCACGCTCCGCACGGATCGCGAACGGAGCGGCTTTCGAAGTGAGGGTGACTTGTGGCTTCCGAAAAGCAGTCATGGCGCGTCAGTCCCCGCTTGAACGGATGTGCGATCAGCACGCCGGTCCAAGACGTCGTCAGAAATCGAGATGTCGGGAAGGGAGCCGGCAAGCCGGCTCCCGGGTTGGTCAGGCCTCAGACAGAGAGGCGGATCAGATGTGATACGTCTTCAGCGGTGGGATGCCGTTGAACGCCACCGACGAGTAGGTCGACGTATAGGCCCCGGTGCCTTCGATCAGCACCTTGTCGCCGATCTCGAGCGTGACGGGAAGCGGATACGGGTTCTTCTCGTACAGCACGTCGGCGCTGTCGCAGGTCGGACCTGCGAGCACGCACGGCGTCATGTCCGCGCCGTCGTGACGGGTGCGGATGGCGTAACGGATCGACTCGTCCATGGTCTCGGCGAGACCGCCGAACTTGCCGATGTCCAGGTACACCCAGCGCACCTCGTCCTCGTCGCTCTTCTTCGAGATGAGCACGACCTCGGATTCGATGACGCCGGCGTTGCCCACCATGCCGCGGCCCGGCTCGATGATGGTCTCCGGGATCTGGTTGCCGAAGTGCTTGCGCAGGGCGCGGAAGATCGAGCGGCCGTAGGTCACGACCGGCGGCACGTCCTTCAGGTACTTAGTCGGGAAGCCGCCGCCCATGTTGACCATGGTCAGGTTGATGCCGCGCTCGGCGCAGTCGCGGAACACCTGCGAGGCCATCGCCAGCGCACGGTCCCACGCCTTCACCTTGCGCTGCTGCGAGCCGACATGGAAGGAGATGCCGCACGGCTCCAGGCGCAGGCGCTTGGCGAGGTCGAGCACCTCGACCGCCATCTCCGGATCGCAGCCAAACTTGCGCGACAGCGGCCACTCGGCGCCGGCGCAGTCATAGAGGATGCGGCAGAACACCTTCGCGCCGGGGGCGGCACGGGCGACCTTCTCGACCTCGGCGGCGCAATCGACCGCGAACAGGCGAATGCCGAGCGCGAAGGCGCGCGCGATGTCGCGCTCCTTCTTGATTGTGTTGCCGAAGGAGATGCGGTCGGGCGTCGCACCCGCAGCCAGCGCCATCTCGATCTCGGCGACGGTGGCGGTGTCGAAGCAGGAGCCCATGGAGGCGAGCAGGGCCAGCACTTCCGGCGCCGGGTTCGCCTTCACGGCGTAGAACACACGGCTGTCGGGCAGCGCCTTGGCGAAGCTCTGATAATTGTCGCGCACGACCTCGAGGTCGACGACGAGGCACGGCTCGGTGTCGAGGCCATCCTTGCGGCGGTTGCGCAGGAATTCCTGGATACGTTCGGTCATGGCACTCTCCCAAACGGCCCAGCGACGGGCCCGTTCAAAACATGACGTCGGATAAGAGTGCTCTGGCCGATCGCGCGATGGAGGCGCGACAAAGCCACAAGACTCAAACCAGACTGTGCTGCCGTGGATTGGTTGGGAGTGTTCCCGCCCGCACACCTGGCAATGAAGGACAAGCCTTTTCAGTAGCCCGCGCCGGCGTTGGACTGCCGGTAGAGACCAAAAAAGCCCGATCCGTCGTTGCTTTAAGTCGCGTCCCCCGTTGAGAGCGGGGTGCGCCGGTTCGCCTCCGGCTGCCAGTCACGGTTGCAAAGGGCGAAGTCACCTTCGACAAGGCATCTCTTTGAGAGAGATGCTGGGCGCTCCGGGTTTGCTTTCGTCTTCCGGCTATGAGCCTTCCGACTTCCGCACTTCCGAAGAGCCCCTCGGCTTCTTCACCCCTTGGCGGCTGTCCGGCCTCTTGTCCGGATACCTACCGACTGACACACGACCACAGGCACGTGCGAAATTGGGCAAGTCCGCACATAAGTGTTTTGACTCGGCTTCGCAAGAATTTTTTTAGGCTGCGAACAGAATTGCCTAACATCTGCTTGCGCAGTGTTGCGCGAGCGACGCGGAAGATGAACGAGCGTTAAGTTTTCTGTGCAGCGCGTCTGTCGCGCGCGAGAAGCGTCAGCCGCGTTTCGTAAAGGGCTCGACGCGTTGGGCTCCGCGGATGAATGCCGTCATCACGAGCACGCCGAGTGCGAACAGCACGGCCTGCAGGATGTGCGTGCCCTGGTCACCGAGCCCGAACAGGATCGCGAGCGCCCAGCCACCGGCGAACGCTGCGCCGAACACTTCGGCACCGATCAGGATGGCGGCGCTGATGACGGTGATGACGCTGGGCCAGACGATCTGGCGGGACGAGGAAGCAGGCGCGTTCATGAGCTCGGGGTCCGTGGCTTGGAGGGCCGCAATCTCCTCGAAAAGGCGGCCGGGAGCAAGGCCAAATGGCCCAAAAAAGCCCCATCGCGTGCTATAGCTGGCAGCAACGATCGAGCCATGAAAATCGGGACTTGTGATGTCAGAACCCCGCCGAATTACGGACTCCGAGGCCAATCCGCTGCTGAATGCCTGGGTGACGCCGTTTGCGCCCCCGCCGTTCGACGAGATCAAGCCGGAGCACTTCCTGCCGGCCTTCGAGCAGGCCTTCGCCGACCACTCCGCCGAGATCGCGGCGATCACCAACGATCCGGCCGCGCCCGACTTCGCCAACACCATCACGGCGCTGGAGCGCTCCGGCAAGCTCTTGAGCAAGATCGCGGCGGTGTTCTACGACCTCGTCTCGGCACATTCCAACCCGGCCATCCTGGAGATCGACAAGGAGGTCTCCTTGCGGATGGCGCGGCACTGGAATCCGATCATGATGAACGCCGTGCTGTTTGGTCGCATCGCCCAGCTGCACGAGAACCGCACCTCGCTCGGCCTGTCGCCCGAGCAGCTCCGTCTCCTGGAGCGCACCTACACCCGCTTCCACCGGGCCGGCGCCGGGCTCTCCGAGGAGGCCAAGACGCGGATGGCCGAGATCAACGAGAGGCTCGCCCAGCTCGGCACCAGCTTTAGCCATCATCTGCTCGGCGACGAGCAGGACTGGGTCATGGAGCTGGGGGAGGATGACCGCCAGGGCCTGCCGGAAAGCTTTGTTGCCGCCGCCAGGGCTGCGGCGGAAGAGCGCGGCATGGAAGGCAAGGCCATCGTTACGCTCTCGCGTTCCTCGGTCGAACAATTCCTGAAGAGCTCGGCGCGCCGCGATCTGCGCGAGAAGGTCTACAAGGCCTTCGTCGCCCGCGGCGACAATGGCAATGCCAACGACAACAACGCCGCCATCGTCGAGATCCTGAAGCTGCGCGAGGAGAGCGCGAATCTCCTGGGCTATCCGACCTACGCCGCCTACCGGCTCGAGGACTCCATGGCCAAGACGCCGGATGCGGTGCGGGGCCTCCTGGAGCGGGTCTGGAAGCCGGCTCGCGCCCGGGCACTCGCCGACCGCGACGAGATGCAGGCGCTGATCACGGAGGAGGGCGGCAATTTCAAGCTCGCCCCCTGGGACTGGCGCTTCTACGCCGAGAAGCTCCGCCTCCAGCGCGCCAATTTCGACGACGCGGCGATAAAGCCGTATCTGTCGCTCGACCACATGATCGAAGCCGCCTTCGACTGCGCCACGCGCCTGTTCGGCGTCACCTTCGAGGAGCGCAAGGACGTTCCGGTCTGGCATCCCGACGTCCGGGTCTGGGAATTGAAGGACAGGGACGGCAAGCACAAGGCGCTGTTCTATGGCGATTACTTCGCGCGGCCGTCCAAGCGCTCGGGCGCCTGGATGACCTCGCTGCGCGACCAGCAGAAGCTCGACGGCGACGTCGCGCCGCTCGTTCTCAACATCTGCAATTTCGCCAAGGGCGCGGACGGCGAGCCCGCGCTGCTGTCGCCCGACGATGCCCGCACCCTGTTCCACGAGTTCGGCCACGGCCTGCATGGCATGCTCTCCAACGTGACCTACCCCTCGCTGTCGGGCACATCGGTGTTCACGGACTTCGTCGAGCTGCCCTCCCAGCTCTACGAGCACTGGCAGGAACGGCCCGAGGTGCTGCAGAAGTTTGCCCGCCACTACCAGACCGGCGAGCCGCTGCCGGACGACCTCCTGCAGCGCTTCCTCGCCGCGCGAAAGTTCAACCAGGGCTTTGCCACGGTCGAGTTCGTGTCCTCGGCCCTGGTCGATCTCGAGTTCCACACCCAGCCGGCCGCGGCCGCGCAGGATGTCCGCGCCTTCGAGCGCCGCGAGCTGGAGAAGATCGGCATGCCCGAGGAGATCGCGCTGCGTCACCGGCCGACGCAGTTCGGCCACATCTTCACCGGCGACCACTATGCCGCCGGCTATTACAGCTACATGTGGTCCGAGGTGATGGACGCCGACGCCTTCGGCGCGTTCGAGGAGGCCGGGGACATCTTCGATCCCGCTGTCGCCAAGCGTCTGCATGACGACATCTATTCGAGCGGCGGCTCGGTCGATCCGGAAGCCGCCTATGAGGCTTTCCGCGGCCGCCCGCCGGAGCCCGACGCGCTGCTACGCCGGCGCGGCCTGCTCGACAGCGCCAAGGCCGCCTGATGCACATGCGCGCCCTTCTCGGTCTGCTGCTCGGCGCCGGCGTGTCGCTTGCCGCAAGCGCGGCGAGCGCGCATCCGCATGTCTGGATCACCGCGACCAGCGAGTTGCTCTATGCCGCGGACGGCACCATCACCGGTGTCCGCCACGCCTGGACCTTCGACGACATGTTCTCGGCCTATGCGGTGCAGGGGCTCGAGAGCAAGACCAAGGGGGCCTACACGCGCGAGGAGCTCGGGCCGCTGGCGCAGACCAATGTCGAGTCGCTGAAGGAATACGCCTACTTCACCTTTGCCAAGGCCGACGGTAAGAAGGAGCGATTCCAGGAGCCGGTCGACTACTTCCTCGACTACAAGGACACCGTCCTGACCCTGCACTTCACGCTGCCGCTGAAGAACCCGGTCAAGCCGAGGCAATTGGTGCTCGAAGTGTTCGACCGCTCCTTCTTCATCGATTTCCAGATGGCCAAGGAGAATCCCGTCAAGCTGGTCGGCGCGCCCGCGGGCTGCCAGATGAGGCTGGATCGGCCGAGCGACGGCACCGCGACCGCGCAGAAGCTCAACGAGCAAACCTTCATGAACGGCGAGAACAGCAATTTCGGCATGATGTTCGCCAACAAGATCACGGTGGATTGCCCTTGAAGCCGCATCTCTCCCCGCTCACCCGCGGGCTGATCGCCTGCGTGACGGTTCTGTTGGTCGTGATCGTCACCGATGCCGTGCTCCACGATCTCCTTGCACAAAACCCCTTTGGCGTGCCGCGCCCCGCGCAGGCGGCCGAACCCGAAGCGAGCGGCCTCATCGGCTGGTTGTTGGCAAAGCAATCGGAATTCTATCGCCAGATGTCGGCCACCATCCGCGCCGCCAAGTCCGACGGATCGGCGGTGTGGACGCTGCTGTTCATCTCGTTCGCCTATGGCATCTTTCATGCCGCCGGCCCCGGCCACGGCAAGGCGGTGATCGCCTCCTATCTGGTCGCCAACCGCGAGACCGCCCGGCGCGGCATCGCGCTGTCGTTTGCGTCCGCCCTGATGCAGTCGCTGGTGGCGATCCTGATCGTCGGCATCTCGGCCTGGATCCTGAATGCCACCGCCAAGACCATGTGCAAGGCGGAAGGCGCCATCGAGATCGCGAGTTACGCCTTGATCGCGCTGTTCGGCTTGCGCCTCGTCTGGGTCAAGGGCCGCACCTTCATCCGCGCACTGCAGGCGGCCCAGCCGGTGCCGGCGATCGCGGGCGTGCCGCATCATCATGACCACGATCATCACCATCATCATGATGCGCATGGGCATGGACATCACGACCACGATCATCCTCACCACGATGGCCATGGCCATGCGCACGCCCACGACGGGCATGATCACGTCCATGACGAGCATTGCGGTCATTCTCACGGCCCCACGCCGAGCGAGCTCGCCGGCCCCGGCGGCTGGCGGCGCGGTTTTGCCGCGATTCTCACCGTCGGCATCCGTCCCTGCTCGGGTGCAATCCTGGTCCTGGTGTTCGCACTCGCCCAAGGTCTGTTCTGGGCCGGCATCGCCGCGACCTTCCTGATGGGATTGGGCACCGCAATCACGGTCGCCGCCATCGCTGTTATCACCGTCTTCGCCAAGGACGTCGCCGCGCGCCTCAGCGCCGGCCGCGACGGCGGTGGCGCTCTGTTTATGCGCGGCATCGAATTTGCTGCGGCGGCCGTCGTGCTGCTGTTCGGTGCAGGCCTCTTGTTCGGCTACATCGCCGCCGAACGGACGACGTGTTTTTGAGGGAGCGTCTGCGGTTCGCGGCGCTAGCTGGACATGACAGTCCCGCACCTTGCTTCGTCGCAGGGGCTACTCGCCATGACGAGGATGGATCATCCGGGCCAGCACCTTTGCGAACTCCCTCCGGTCCGCTATTCAGACCATCAAACCAAACAAGAACGTTTCGGGGGATTCCATGTCGCGCGAAGATTTCTGGTTCTTTCACCCGTTCCGGGTGCGCTATTCCGAGATCGACGGCCAGGGCGTCGTCTTCAACGCGCATTACCTGACCTATTTCGACACCACCATCACCGAATATTTCCGCGCACTGGGCTATGACCAATACGCCGACGCAAAGGCGACCGGCATCGACTTCCATGTCGTGAAGTCGCTGATCGAGTACAAGGCGCCGGTCGGGTTCGACTGGGAGCTCGACGTCGGCGCTCGCGTGGTGCGGATCGGCAATTCGAGCCTTGTGTTCGAGCTCGCTATTTTCCGGAAGGGCGGCACGGATGCGCTGGTGACCGGCGAGATCGTGTGGGTCTACACCAATCAGGAAACCCATCGGCCGGTGCCGATCGCGGCATGGATCCGCGACCTCATCGCCACGCGCGAGCGTCATCTGGCGGCGTGAGGCCGCCTCACACCGGCAGGAACCGCTTCAACGCCGGCATGAAGAAGATCCCGAGGTTGATCGCAAAGCCGACGCTCCAGAGGATCGAGCGCAGCGTCGGGCGGTTGCCGAGATAGGTCAGCACATAGGCGATCCGCACGATCAGGAACAGCGCCGCGAGCTCGTCGACGAGACGCTGCGGCGAATCCCTGAATTCGGCAAGCAGGACCGCGAAGGCAAAGAACGGGAAGGTCTCGATGCCGTTCTGATGCGCGCCAAGCGCGCGTTGCGAGAGCGCGTCCTCATAGAAGGCAGGGTCGCGCGGCCGGGAATTGTCGAAGCGGCCAAACCTGATCCATTTGATCGAGACGATCGTAGACAGGTAGAGCAGCAGCGCTCCAAAGACGCACCATTCCGCGAGTGTCATCGTCATTCCCCCCGCCTGGGTGCGACCCTAGCGAAACCGCCCTCATCTTGACAAGTTCGGACCAACGCGCGACCCACAGAGCCATGACCAGTGTCGTCCCCATCGAGGCCGCGAGACCGGCCGCCCAATCCGCCTTGCCGCGCGTCGGCGTGCTCCTGATCAATCTCGGAACGCCCGACACGGCCGATGCGCCGGGCGTGCGGGTGTACCTGAAGGAATTCCTCTCGGATGCCCGCGTCATCGAGGACCAGGGGCTGGTCTGGAAGGCCGTGCTGAACGGGATCATCCTGCGTAGCCGCCCCCGCACCAAGGCGCTGGATTACCAGAAGATCTGGAACACCGAGAAGAACGAGTCGCCGCTGAAGACCATCACGCGGTCGCAAGCCGACAAGCTCGCCGCCGCGCTGTCGGATCGCGACCACGTCGTGGTGGACTGGGCGATGCGCTACGGCAATCCCTCGATCAAGTCGGGCATCGACGCGCTGATCGCGAAAGGCTGCGAGCGCATCCTGGCGGTTCCGCTCTATCCGCAATACTCCGCCTCGACCTCGGCAACCGTCTGCGACGAAGTGTTCCGCGTGCTCGCCCGCCTGCGCAACCAGCCGACGCTGCGGGTGACGCCGCCTTATTATGAGGATGCGGCCTATATCGAGGCGCTCGCGAGCTCGATCGAGACGCATCTGGCGAGCCTGCCATTCGTGCCGGAGCTGCTCGTGGCGTCCTTCCACGGCATGCCGAAATCCTATGTCGACAAGGGCGATCCCTACCAGACCCATTGCATCGCCACGACTGCGGCGCTGCGCCGTCGGCTCGGCATGGACGAGACGAAGCTGCTGCTGACCTTCCAGTCGCGCTTCGGCAATGCCGAGTGGCTCCAGCCCTATACCGACAAGACCATGGAGCGGCTCGCCAAGGAAGGCGTGCGCCGCATCGCGGTGGTGACGCCGGGCTTTTCCGCCGACTGCCTGGAGACGCTGGAGGAGATCGCGCAGGAGAACGCGGAGATCTTCAAGCACAATGGCGGTGAAGATTTTTCCGCGATCCCCTGCCTCAACGACAGCAAGCCCGGCATGGACGTGATCCGTACCCTGGTGCGGCGCGAACTCCAGGGCTGGATCTGATGGGCGTCCCATGAACCGCCGCCGGTGCCTGGCGCTTCTTGGGATGCTCGCAGCGCTGCCGGCGCCAGCCCTGTCGCAGCAGCCGAACGCGACACGGCGGCTCGGCGTGCTCTCGGTCACGGCTGCCGATGATGCGATCGGCCAGACCCGCAGCATGGTCCTGGTCGAGGCGCTCGCCGGCCATGGCTGGAAGGAGCGCGACAATCTCAAGGTCGATTGGCGCAGCGGCGGCGGCGACCGCGCCCGCATCGCGCAGCTCGCCGACGAGCTGATCGCGCTCAAGCCCGACATCCTGCTTGCGGTCGGCACGCCCTCGGTCGAAGAGCTGCGCCGGCGCACCACGACGATCCCGATCGTGTTCGCCGTCGTCACCGATCCCGTCAGCCAGGGCTTTGTCGAAAACCTCGCGCATCCCGGCGGCAACCTCACCGGCTTCACGGATTACGACGGCCCCCTGGCCGGCAAATGGCTGGAGATGCTGACGCAGGTCACGCCGAAGGTGTCCCGCGTTGCCGTCGTCTACAATCCCGCCACCGCTCCGTTCGCGCCCCTGATGCTGCGCACGATCGAGGACGCTGCCCGCGCGCTCCAAATGACGGTCGAGCCCGCGCCGGTGCATGACACGGCCTCGATCGCGGCGCTCGCCTCGCGCAAGGCCGATGGGCTGCTGGTTCTGCCGGATTTCTTCACCATGGCCAACCGCGCCCAGCTTCTGGCGACCGTTGCGGAGGCGCGCGAGCCCGCGGTGTTCTGGAGCCGCACCTTCGTCGACGAAGGTGGGCTGATGTCCTATAGCACCGACAGCACCGAGCAGCTCCGCCGCGCCGCCGACTATATCGATCGCATCCTGAAGGGCGCACGGCCGGCCGATCTGCCGGTGCAGAACCCCACCAAGTTCGAGCTTACGGTCAACCTGAAGGCGGCCAAGGCGCTCGGCGTCACGCTTGCCCCGGGGCTGCTCGCAATCGCGGACGACGTCATCGAATAGAGCTCTCCGTGACGGCGCAAATTGTTAACCTTTGCCACTAAGTCTGCGCCCGCTCGCTTTCAAGAGCCTGTCGCAAATACATATCATGACCGTTCTCTGGCTGTGCTCCTTGTGCAGAATTGCGCCGATACCGACGTGAATTGCGACCGCTGAACCGGTAAGGTCGTGATCCCGACCAATGACAGCGCGGGAAAGGGCTTTTCCCGGCTTCTTGCCCGCCTTGGAGGAGCTATGAGCGGTTTCGATATTTTCGCGATTGTTCTGGTGTTGCTCGTCATCGTCACGCTGGTGGCCGGCGTGAAGACGGTGCCGCAGGGCTATGACTGGACCATCGAGCGATTCGGCAAATACACCCAGACGCTCAGCCCCGGGCTCAATCTGATCGTGCCCTATTTCGATCGCGTCGGACGCAAGATCAACATGATGGAGCAGGTGATCGACATTCCCGAGCAGGAGGTGATCACCAAGGACAACGCCACGGTGACGGTCGACGGCGTCGCCTTCTTCCAGGTGTTCGACGCCGCGAAGGCAAGCTACGAGGTCGCCAACCTCACCCAGGCGATCACGGTCCTGACGATGACCAATATCCGCTCGGTGATGGGCTCGATGGATCTCGACCAGGTGCTGTCGCATCGCGACGAGATCAACGAACGCCTGCTGCGCGTCGTGGACGCCGCGGTGTCGCCCTGGGGCGTCAAGGTCAACCGCATCGAGATCAAGGACATCGTGCCGCCGGCCGATCTCGTCGAAGCCATGGGCCGCCAGATGAAGGCCGAGCGCGTCAAGCGCGCCGACATTCTCGCTGCAGAAGGCCAGCGCCAGTCCGAGATCCTGCGCGCCGAGGGCGCCAAGCAGGGCCAGATCCTGCAGGCCGAAGGCCGCCGCGAAGCCGCCTTCCGCGATGCCGAGGCGCGCGAGCGCCTGGCCGAAGCCGAGGCCAAGGCGACGCTGGCGGTGTCGGAAGCCATCGGCAAGGGCGACGTTGCCGCGTTGAACTATTTCATCGCCGACAAATATATCAAGGCGTTCGGCCAGTTCGCCGACGCGCCAAACCAGAAGATCATCATGCTGCCGGTGGAAGCCGTGAGCATGCTGGGCTCGCTCGCCGGCATCGGCGAGATCGCCAAGGCAACGTTCGGCGAGAGCGCGGCGTCCGCAGCGGCCGCCGCCCGTCGCACCGGCTCGGTGCCGACCACCGGCAGCACGCCGCCCGTGGTACCGCCGCGGCAGGGTTAGTCACCGGCGCATGACCCCGACAGGGGCGTGCGCGAATGATAGAAGGTCGTGTCATGACCGACATGTTCGTATCGCTCGGCACCTGGAACTGGCTGATCTTCGGCTTCATCCTGATGGCGCTCGAGGTGCTGGCGCCGGGTGTCTTCCTGTTCTGGCTCGGGTTAGCTGCGCTGCTTGTCGGGTTGATCTCGTTCGCGGTGGCGATCTCTTGGCAGATCCAGCTCGTGATGTTCGCGCTGTTCGCCGCTGCCGCCGTGCCGGTGTGGCGCCGCCTTGCCCGGCCGAAGCCGGACGCAAGCGCCAGCCCTTTCCTCAACAAGCGCACCGAGGCGTTGCTCGGCCGCGAGTTCACGCTGGAGAAGCCGATCATCGACGGCAGCGGGACCGTGCGCATCGGCGACACGGTCTGGCGCGTCGCGGGCCCCGACACGCCGGCGGGGACGCGGGGGAAGGTGGTGCAGGTGGACGGTGCCAATCTGACGGTGGCGGCGGCGTGATTCTTACCCCCCCCTGGAGGGGAGGTAAGAGCGGGGCTACCTTTTCCACCGCTCGGCAAACCGGTGCAGCGGCATGAATGTCGCGCACAATTCCCGCCCCAGCGCCGTCAGCCCATAGCCTCCACCGTCGCCAAGCTCGACGAACCCTGCTTCGCGCAGCTCTGTCAGCCGCGCCTGCAGCACCGTGGGCGAGGCTTCGTCGCAGGCCGTACGGAGCGCGCGCGAGGTCAGGGGCTCATCGCGCAATTCCCATAATATCCGCAAGGCCCAGCGCCGGCCGAGCAGGTCCAGCAGCGCCATGATCGGCCGCCCGGTGCGCGAACCGCGCACGCGGCGTTCTGATGCTGCCTGTTTCGCCATATCGGGCCCCCTTGCGTTGCGCTACAGATAATGTAGCTTATTGCTACGATAAATGTAGCAACGGAAGCAGCCCATGTCTTCTGCCACGTCCCAGGCCGTGCCGCGCCTTGCGCCGCTCACCCCGCCTTATCCACCGGAGATCCAGCAGCAATTCGACCGCATCATGCGCGGCGCGCCGCCGTTGATGCTGTTCCGGGTGATGGCGGGACACGCCCGCGCCTGGGACAAGTTCCGCGCCGGCGGCTTGCTCGATCCCGGACCGCTGTCGCTTCGCCAGCGCGAGATCGTCATCGACCGCACCTGCGCGCTGAATCGCTGCGAATATGAATGGGGCGTGCATGTCGCTGTCTTCGCCGGGCCGGCCAAGCTCACCGAGGCGGAGGTGCGTGCGACCGTGCAGGGCGATGCAACGTCGCCGTGCTGGTCACCGGGCGAGCAGGCGCTGATTGCGGCGGTCGACGCGCTGCATGCCCGCGCGACGTTCACCGATGAGGAATTCGCCGCGCTGTCGGCACATTACGACGAGGCGCAGATCCTGGAGATCATGCTGCTGTGCGGCTTCTACCGCACGGTGTCGTATCTGGCGAACGGACTGCGGCTGCCGCTGGAGGAGACGGCGGCGCGGTTTCCGGCGTAGCTTTCAATTCCTCAGTGTGAGGGTCTTCTACCTGCTTTGCCGCACGCGAATGACGAGTTGAGACAGCGTGCCTAAGCCACCCCCGCCCGCAGCAGATCGTGCAGGTGCACGATGCCGACCACCTTGCCCGCCTCGGTGACGACCAGCGTCGTGATCTTGCGGGTGTTCAGCACCTCGATCATCTCGGTGGCGAGCATCGAGGGCGGCACCGTCTTCGGCTGCCTGGTCATGATCTCGTCGACCGACGCCGTCAGCAGGTCGGGGCGCATGTGGCGGCGCAGATCGCCGTCGGTGATGATGCCCACGGCCTCGCCCGCATCGTTGACGATGCAGACGCAGCCAAGGCCCTTCGCCGACATCTCGACCACGGCCTCCGACATCTCGGTGCCTTCAGGCTTGACCGGGATTTCCGTGCCCGTGCGCATGTAGTCGCGGACGAATTTCAGCATCGCGCCCAGCTTGCCGCCGGGATGGAAGTGGGCAAACTCGAGCGCGGTGAAGCCGCGGCCTTCGAGCAGCGCGATCGCGAGCGCGTCGCCGATCGCGGCCTGCATCAGCGTCGAGGTGGTCGGCGCCAGATTGTGTGGGCAGGCCTCGCGCGCTTTCGGCAGCTCGATCACGATATCGGCGGCCTGGCCGAGCGAGGAGGCCGCGTTCGACGTGATGGCGATCATGGGAATGGCGAAGCGCGCCGAATAGTTCACCAGGTTCTTCATCTCCGGCTGCTCGCCGGACCAGGACAGCGCCATGATGACGTCGTCGGTGGTGATCATGCCAAGGTCGCCATGGCCGGCTTCGGCGGCGTGCACGAAGAAGGCGGGCGTGCCCGTCGAGGCCAGCGTCGCGGCAATCTTGCGCCCCATATGGCCGGACTTGCCGAGGCCGGTGACGATGACGCGGCCCTTGGCGCTGCGGATCAGGTCGACCGCTTTTGCAAACGTCTCGCCCAGCGGGCCGCGCAGTGCGGCTGCGAGCGCGTTGATGCCGCCGCTCTCCGTCTCCAGGGTGCGGAGCGCAGATTCGACGCTGTCGGGGATGGGGCCGGATGATGTGGTCATCAGCGGTTTCGAACTCGGCATGGTCTGGTCCAGGGAGGAGGGGGCGTTCGCCCGGTCGGCGCCTCCTTAGCATGCCGCGGCCCTGGAGGCGACGAGGGCGCCAAGCTCCTCAACGCCTCATTAACCATAATTGTTTTAACTCCATTAACGATGGTTCCCGCCAGCCGGCGGAGACCGTCAGGAAAGTGTTTGATTTCGTTGGAGTTATTCCACCGTGGGGTCGTCTCCAGGCACCGGCCGGAGCAAACGCGCGCAAGTCCTGCGCGCGGCTTTGCCATGCCTTGCGCTGACGGTCCTCGGAAGCGCCCCGGCAACCGCCCAGAGCCTCACGCCCGATCTGTTCAACCCCAACCGCGGCGGCTTCGCCTCGCCCGACACGCTGCCGACGCGCCGCACGGCGGGCGTGCCGCAGGCGCCGTCGGATGCATTGCCGGCGCTGCCCGATCCCAGTGCCGATCCGCGCAAGGCCCGTGAGAGGCCGGCGACCTCGCGCGTCGGCCAGGTCCCGACCTACGGATTGCCTGCCGCCACCGGCGCGGGCGGCTCCGGCTACGATGCGCTCAACCGCAAGCGACAGCAGCCCAAGCTCTATCCCGGCCAGCCGAAGCCGAAGCGCGCGGCCGGGCCCGGCTCGCCGGTGCCGACCACAGCGCCGCCGCCGTCCACGCTCGGCCTGCCGAAGATCGCGCCGCCGCCATCTGCGTCGGCGAACAGGGCGCCGGTGCCGGCGGCGATGGCAGGCAGCGTGCCCGGCCAGCCGCTGCGCCGCCGCCTCAAGGCGGATGACGATCCGTTCGGCGCCGTCGGCGACTATGCCGGCAGCTTCCTGATCAAGGGCGGGCTCGAGCTCTCCACCGGCTACGACACCAATCCGACGCGTCTCAACAAGCCGGTCGGCTCGCCGGTCTACGTCGTCGCGCCGGATCTCCTGGTGATGTCGGACTGGGAGCGCCACGCGCTGGTCGCTGACCTGCGCGGCTCGTTCTCCGGCTACACCAACAACATGCCGGCGACGGTCGACGGTTTTGCCTCGCCTTCGCCGGTCGAGGCCAATCGTCCCGACTTCACCGGCCATGTCGACGGCCGCCTCGACGTCGATCGCGACCTCAAGCTGACCTCGCAGCTGCGCCTGCGGCTCGCCACCGACAATCCCGGCAGCCCGAACGTGCAGGCCGGCCTGCAGAAATATCCCGTGTACGCTGCCTACGGCACGACGGTCGGCTTCGACCAGACTTTCAATCGTTTCCAGGTCGCCGCCGGCGCCACCGTCGATCGCACCGCCTATACGGATTCGAAACTCACTGACGGGTCGACGTTCAGCAACAACGATCGCGACTTCAACCAATATGGCGGCGTGGGGCGCTTCTCCTACGATCTCAAGCCGGGCCTGAAGCCGTTCGTCGAGATCCAGGGCGACACCCGCGTCCACGACCAGGCCGCCGACCGCAACGGCTATTTCCGCGATTCGAACGGCGGCTATGCCAAGGTGGGCTCGTCCTTCGAGTTCTCGCGCATCCTCACCGGCGAGATCTCGGTCGGCTATTCCGCGCGCAACTACACCGACCCGCGCCTCAGCCAGCTCGCAGGGTTTCTGACCACGGGTTCTCTGATCTGGAATGCGAGCGGCCTCACCACGGTGAAATTCTTCACCGACACGCAGATCGCCGAGACCACCATCCCCGGCTCCTCCGGCGTGCTGGTGCGCACCTACTCGGCCGAGGTCGACCACGACTTCCGCCGCTGGCTCACCGCAATCGGCAAGTTCACCTACGGCACCTACGATTACCAGAACCAGGGTCGCAACGACAAAACCTACTCGCTCGAAGGCAATTTGATCTACAAGCTCAACCGCAACATCTGGGTCAAGGGCACGCTGCGTCACGACATCCTGGATTCGAACCAGCCGGGGTCGAGCTCGCAGGGCACGGTGGTGATGGTGGGCGTGCGGCTGCAGAACTAGTGCGCCTGCCGGCACACGTCGGATGAGATGTAGCGCGGAGGCGTGGCTCTCTCCGCTCGTCATTCCGGGGCGCGCGAAGCGCGAGCCCGGAATCCATTTATTCACCAACCTTGCGTCCGGATGGATTCCGGGCTCGCGCCAAGTGGCGCGCCCCGGAATGACAAAGCCTACCGCGGCAAATCCGTCTTCCCCATCAGGAACGTGTCGATCGACCGGGCGCACAGCCGGCCCTCGCGGATGGCCCACACCACCAGCGACTGGCCGCGGCGCATGTCGCCGGCGGAGAACACGTTCGGGCGCGAGGTCTGGTAGTCCAGCGTGTTGGCCTTGACGTTGCCGCGCGGGTCGAGCTCGACAGAGAGCAGCTTCAGCAGGCCTTCGTGCACGGGATGGACGAAACCCATGGCGAGCAGGACGAGCTCGGCATCGAGCTCGAACTCGGTGCCGGCAATCGGCTTGAACTTGTCGTCGACGTGCACGCAGTGCAGCTTCTTGACCTGGCCGTTCTCGCCCGAGAACTTCTGGGTCAGCACGGCGTATTCGCGCACCGCGCCTTCGGCCTGGCTGGAGGAGGTCCGCATCTTCAGCGGCCAGTTCGGCCAAGTCAGGCCCTTGTTCTCGCGCTCGGGCGGGGCGGGCATGATCTCGAGCTGGGTGACCGACAGCGCGCCCTGGCGCAGCGAGGTGCCGATGCAGTCGCTTCCGGTGTCGCCGCCGCCGATGACGACGACGTGCTTGCCGCCGGCCAAAATCTCCTGGACGCCGCCGAGCGGCTCCTCGGAGACGCGGCGGTTCTGCTGCGGCAGGAAGTCCATGGCGTAGTGGATGCCGGCGAGCTCACGGCCGGGGATCGGCAGGTCGCGCGGAGCTTCCGCGCCGCCGGTCAGCGCCACCGCATCGTACTCGTTGAGCATCTCGCGCGGATCGACATTGCCGTCCGCGCCGACATGGCTGTTGTAGTGGAAGGTGACACCTTCGCCTTCCATCTGCTTGACGCGGCGGTCGATGACGCCCTTCTCCATCTTGAAGTCGGGGATGCCGTAGCGCAGCAGGCCGCCGGCCTTGGCGTACTTCTCGTAGACGTGGACGTCGTGGCCGGCGCGCGCGAGTTGCTGCGCGCAGGCCATGCCGGCCGGACCCGAGCCGATCACGGCGACCTTCTTGCCGGTCTTGACGGCGGCGACCTCAGGCTTGAGCCAGCCATTGTCCCAGGCGCGGTCAACGATCGCGCATTCGATGGTCTTGATGGTGACCGGGTTGTCGTCGATGTTGAGCGTGCACGATGCTTCGCACGGCGCGGGGCAGATGCGCCCGGTGAATTCCGGGAAATTATTGGTCGAGTGCAGGTTGCGCGAGGCCTCTTCCCAATTGCCCTGATAGACGAGGTCGTTCCAGTCGGGGATCTGGTTGTTGACCGGGCAGCCGGGCGTGCCGGGCGCGACCGAGCCGGTGCCGTGGCAATAGGGAATACCGCAGTTCATGCAGCGCGCGGCCTGGTCGCGCACCTCCTTCTCGGAGAGGGGAACGACGAATTCCTTGTAATGCTTCACGCGCTCGGCGACCGGGGTGTACTTGCGGTCATGCCGTTCGATTTCCAGAAAACCCGTGATCTTGCCCATTAAACCCGAAGTCCCTGCCGCTTAACTCGTTTGTTCTCTCACTCCCCATCCAGAGGAGCGGCGCGCTCTTGGCGCCGCGTCTCGAAGGATGGGGGTCCGGATGGTGACCTCACGGTTCGAGACGCAGCTATCGCGCTCCTCACCATGAGGGCTTTTATATTACGCCCCGATCGCGATTTTCGGCTCGGCGTCCGCGTTGGCGGCCATTTCGCGCAGCGCGCGCCGGTACTCGACCGGCATCACCTTGCGGAATTTGGGCAGCCAGTCCTTCCAATTGGCGAGGATGTCGGCGGCGCGCTTGGAGCCGGTGGCTTTCGCGTGGCGCGAGATCAGGACGTGAAGCCGCTCGACGTCGGAGGCGAGCAGGTTCTTGAACACGTCGACCCGGCCATGCGCCTCGAGGTCACCGGCGTGGTTATAGGTACCGGCGTTGATCAGCTCCTCCGACAGCACCGGCTCGAGCTCGACCATGCTGAGGTTGCACAGCCGGTCGAAGTCGCCGGCCTCGTCGAGCACATAGGCGATGCCACCGGACATGCCGGCCGCGAAGTTGCGCCCGGTCTTGCCGAGCACGACCACGATGCCGCCGGTCATGTATTCGCAGCAATGATCGCCCGCGCCCTCGACCACGGCAACCGCGCCCGAGTTACGCACGGCGAAACGTTCGCCGGCGATGCCGCGGAAATAGCACTCGCCCTCGATCGCGCCGTACATCACGGTGTTGCCGACGATGATGCTCTCCTCCGGCACGATGGCGGAGTTCTTCGGCGGCTTGACGATGATCTTGCCGCCCGAGAGGCCCTTGCCGACATAGTCGTTGGCTTCACCCTCGAGCTCGAAGGTGACGCCGTGGGCGAGCCACGCGCCGAAGGCCTGACCCGCGGTGCCCTTGAGGCTGACATGGATGGTGTCGTGGGGCAGGCCGGCATGGCCGTAGATCTTGGCGACCGCGCCGGACAGCATCGCGCCTGCGGAGCGGTTGGTGCTGTTGATGGCGGCCTCGATCTTCACCGGCGCGCCGCGGTCGAGCGCGGGCTGCGCCTTCTCGATCAGCGTGCGGTCGAGCACAGCCTCCAGATGATGGTTCTGGCGCTCGGAGTGATAGATCTTCTGGCCCTTCTCTTCCTTCTGCTTGACGAAGAGCTTGGAGAAGTCGAGGCCCTTGGCCTTCCAATGCGCGACCAGCTTGGTCTGGTCGAGCAGCTGAACCTGGCCGACCATCTCGTTGAAGGTGCGGAAGCCGAGGCTCGCCATGATCTCGCGGACTTCTTCGGCGACGAAGAAGAAGTAGTTGATCACGTGCTCGGGCTGGCCGGTGAAGCGCTTGCGCAGCACCGGATCCTGGGTGGCGACGCCGACCGGGCAGGTGTTGAGATGGCACTTGCGCATCATGATGCAGCCGGCCGCGATCAACGGCGCGGTGGCAAAGCCGAACTCGTCGGCGCCCAGCAGCGCGCCGATCACGACGTCACGGCCGGTGCGGAAGCCGCCGTCGACCTGGACCACGATGCGGCTGCGCAGCCGCTCGCGCACCAGCGTCTGTGGGTCTCGGCGAGGCCGATCTCCCACGGCGAGCCGGCGTGCTTGATCGAGGTCAGCGGCGAAGCGCCGGTGCCGCCCTCGAAGCCCGCGATGGTGACATGGTCGGCGCGCGCCTTGGCGACGCCCGCGGCGACCGTGCCGACGCCGATCTCGGAGACCAGCTTGACCGAGACGTCGCCCGTCGGGTTGACGTTCTTGAGGTCGTAGATGAGCTGCGCCAGATCCTCGATCGAGTAGATGTCGTGATGCGGCGGCGGCGAGATCAGGCCGACGCCCGGCGTCGAGTGCCGTACCTTGGCGATGGTTGCATCGACCTTGTGGCCGGGCAGCTGGCCGCCCTCGCCGGGCTTGGCACCCTGCGCCATCTTGATCTGCATCATGTCGGAGTTGACGAGGTACTCCGTGGTGACGCCGAAGCGGCCGGAGGCGACCTGCTTGATGCCGAGCGCATGGAATCGCCGTTCGGCATCGGCTTGAAGCGGTCGGCTTCCTCGCCGCCTTCACCGGTGTTCGACTTGCCGCCGATCCGGTTCATGGCGATGGCAAGCGTGGTGTGCGCCTCGCGCGAGATCGAGCCGAAGCTCATCGCGCCGGTGGCGAAACGCTTGACGATGTCCTTGGCCGACTCGACCTGGTCGAGCGGGATCGGCTTTCGCTTCTCCTCTTCCGCGCCCTTGATCCGGAACAGGCCGCGAAGCGTCAAAAGGCGCTCCGATTGCTCGTTGAGGATCTTGGCGAAGGCGCGATAGCGTTCCTGCGAATTGCCGCGCGCGGCGTGTTGCAGCAGCGACACCGACTCGGCGGTCCAGGCATGGTCCTCGCCGCGGCTGCGATAGGCATATTCGCCGCCGACGTCGAGCGCGCTCTTGTAGATCTGCGCATCGCCGAACGCGTCGGCATGGCGGCGCACGGCTTCTTCCGCGATCTCGGGCAGGCCGACGCCTTCGACGCGGGTATGCGTGCCGGCGAAGAACTTGGCGACGAAATCAGCCTTCAGACCGACCGCGTCGAAGATCTGCGCACCGCAATAGGACTGATAGGTCGAGATGCCCATCTTGGACATCACCTTCAAGAGCCCCTTGCCGATCGACTTGATGTAGCGCTTGACGATCTCGTAGTCGTCGAGCGAGCCGGGCAGGCGGTCCTTCATCGCGATGATGGTTTCGAACGCGAGGTACGGATTGATCGCCTCGGCGCCATAGCCGGCAAGACAGGCGAAGTGATGCACTTCGCGCGGCTCACCGGATTCGACGACGAGGCCGACCGAGGTGCGCAAGCCGGTGCGGATCAGGTGGTGATGCACGGCGGCGCAGGCCAACAGCGAGGGGATCGGAACCCGGTCGGTGCCGACCATGCGGTCGGACAGGATGATGATGTTGACGCCCTCGCGCACCGCGCTTTCCGCACGGGCGCAGAGCTCGTCCAGGACCTGGTCCATGCCGGCCGCCCCGAGACCGGCGTGGAAGGTGGTGTCCAGCGTGCGCGACTTGAAGTGGGTGTCCGCCACCTCGGAGATCGAGCGGATCTTCTCGAGGTCCGCATCGGTCAGGATCGGCTGACGCGCTTCGAGACGCTTGGTCGTGGCCATGCCCTGCAGGTCGAACAGGTTCGGTCGCGGTCCGATGATGGAGACGAGGCTCATCACCAGCTCCTCGCGGATGGGGTCGATCGGCGGGTTGGTGACCTGGGCGAAGTTCTGCTTGAAATAGGTGAACAGCGGCTTGGCCTTGTCCGACAGCGCCGAGATCGGCGTGTCGTTGCCCATCGAGCCCGCGGCTTCCTCGCCGGTCGCAGCCATTGGCGTCATCAGGATGGCGATGTCTTCCTGGCTGTAGCCGAACGCCTGCTGGCGATCGAGCAGCGACAGGTTGGAGCGCACGCCCGTGGTCGGGACCTTCGGCAGGTCTTCCAGCACGATCTGGGTCCGCTCCAGCCACTCCTTGTAGGGATGGCTCTTGGCGAGCTCGGCCTTGATCTCGTCGTCGGGAATCAGGCGGCCCTGTTCGAGGTCGACCAGCAGCATCTTGCCGGGCTGCAAGCGCCACTTGGTGATGATCTGATCCTCAGGGATCGTCAGCACGCCCATCTCGGACGCCATCACGATGCGTTCGTCCTTGGTGACGAGATAGCGCGCGGGGCTGAGGCCGTTGCGGTCGAGCGTGGCGCCGATCTGGCGGCCGTCGGTGAAGGCGATCGCGGCGGGGCCGTCCCACGGCTCCATCAGTGCGGCATGATATTCGTAGAACGCGCGGCGCTTCTCGTCCATCAAGGGATTGCCGGCCCACGCCTCAGGAATCATCATCATGACGGCGTGCGGCAGCGAGTAGCCGCCCTGCACCAGGAATTCGAGCGCGTTGTCGAAGCAGGCCGTGTCCGACTGGCCTTCATAGGAAATCGGCCAGAGCCGGTTGATGTCCTTGCCGTAGAGCTCGGAGCTCACCGAAGCCTGGCGCGCCGCCATCCAGTTGGTGTTGCCGCGCAGCGTGTTGATCTCGCCGTTATGCGCGATCATGCGATAGGGATGCGCCAGCGACCAGGCCGGGAAGGTGTTGGTCGAGAAGCGCTGATGCACGAGCGCCAGCGCGCTCTCGAAGTCCTTCTCGTGCAGATCGGGATAGTACTTGCCGAGCTGGTCGGCCAGGAACATGCCCTTGTAGATCACGGTCCGGCAGGACATCGAGCAGGGGTAATAGCCTGCAAGGCCGCGGTCGCGACGCTGGTAGATCGCCTGCGAGATCGACTTGCGCAGGATGTAGAGCCGGCGCTCGAACTCGTCCTCGGTCTTGGCGGTGCCGTTGCGGCCGATGAACACCTGCATGCAGGCGGGCTCGGTCGGCTTCACGGTGACGCCGAGCGAGGAATTGTCGGTCGGCACGTCGCGCCAGCCGAGCAGGGTCAGGCCCTCTTCCTTGATCTGGTCGGCGATGATGCTCTTGATGACGTTACGCCAGGCGGTGTCGCGCGGCATGAACAGCGCGCCGATGGCGTATTCGCCGGGCTCCGGCAGAGTAAAACCGAGCTCACCGGCCTTGCGGCTGAAGAAGACGTGCGGGATCTGCACCAGGATGCCGGCGCCGTCACCGGCGCGCGGGTCGGCACCGACGGCGCCGCGATGCTCGAGATTGCAGAGGATGCTCAGCGCGTCCGAGACGATCTCATGCGACTTCTTGCCCTTGATGTTGGCAATGAAGCCGACGCCGCAAGAGTCCTTCTCCAGGCCCGGATCGTACAGGCCTTCGGCTTTGGGCCGCGAATTGTGCTCCTGAATCGGATCGGTCGTTTTCGAGGCGACCGTCGCCGACAGCTGGTCTGCCACGATGTTTGCGCGCTCGAATTGCGACCCGTTCATTGTTCCTGTCCTCTCCGTGCGGCAAGCTGCCTCACCGCCATCTTCGGCGCACCTTGGGCGTTCCGCGGCACCCGCCTCTGGGTCACCGCTCGTCCGCTGCGAGCCGCATTTTCTTAAATTCAGGCCAAGGCGTTCCTCGTCCCCGAGAACGGCTTTGCCCGTTGCCTTATGGTGCTCGAAAGCACCGACTTTCGCTGCAATCCCTGTGCCGGGACCGCAAGCAAAATTGAGACAGTCTTCCTGTCCTAACCATCACCTTGCCAAATTTTTGTCTAGCACACAAGCGCGCGAAAGTCCCGATTCCCGATAAGTCAATCAATCGCTTTCCAAAAGTTGCGCAGCCCCGGTTTTGAAGCAAACGCGCCCCGATCCGGCCCTGTGGACGCCGAAATCCCAAATGAAGCTTCGGATCAACTCTTCGGAAGGCGCGCCACGCCGCAAGAAGCGAAAGAGCGCCAGCCAGCCGGGGCCTGACAGGAGCGTGTCGACCGATGAAGTTTTTCACAGGATGTGTGGCTGCCGCCACGCTGGCGCTGGTCGTGAGCGCCGGACAACGGCAGGGTTTGGCGCAAGTTGCCACCAGCGGTATCGTGAGGGGGACGGTGGTCCTGGTGTCGGATTTCGACGGACCCTACGGGCCTCCCGAGGCCGCGCCGCCGCCGCGTTATGGCTATGGCTACGACGGGCGCGGCCCGGCGCCGGAGGTGTTGCCGCCGACCGAGGTCTATGCGGTGCTGCGCGACAACGGCTTCTCGCCGCTCGGCATCCCGCGCCTGCGCGGCAGCGTGTACACCATCGCGGTGATCGACCGGCATGGCGACGATGGCCGGCTCGTGATCGATGCCCGCGACGGCCGGATCATCCGTTTCATGCCGGCCGCCGACGCCTACGGCATGGCGCCCGGTTATGACGAGCGCGCGGTCGCGCCCTATGGCCCGCAAAGCGCGCTGCCGCCGCCGACCGTGATCCGCAGCGGCCCGCCGCGGCCGCCGGCCGCCATCCCGCATGTTGCGAGCCGCACCGTGCCGTTGCCCAAGGCCGCCCCGCGACGCGGCGAGACGCCGGTCGCCGCCACCAAACCGGCGGAGCCTGCAGCGCCGCAGGCGCAGGCCGCGCAGCAGACCGCTGCCGCGCAGGCCAAGCCGACCGAGGCCGCCGCGCCAACGGTCGGCCAGGTGAAGCCGGCCCCAACCATTCTGCCGACGCAGGAGATGCCGGCGGCGCAGGGGCTGGATTAGCGCTCCGAGCTTGACGCGACGGCAGGCGGGCAAAACAAAAGGCGCCTGAGGAATTCAGGCGCCTTCCTCATTTCAGTGATTCCCTTCAGCTCCGGGGATATCCCGCCGCTTCCAGGATCAAATTCGCCACCTCCTTCGGATGCGACACCAGCGAGAGGTGGCCGGCATCGAGCTCGATCGTGGTGGCGTTCATGCGCTTGGCGAGGAAGCGCTCGAGATCGGGGTTGATGGTGTAGTCGTTCTTCGACACCGCGTACCAGCTCGGCTTGGAGTGCCAGGCCGCCTCACTGGTGCGGCCGGCGAAGATCGAGGCTGCGGTCGGCCATTGCACGGCATAGAGCTCCTTGGCCTGCTCCGGCTTCACGCCATTGGCAAAGTACTTCAGGAAGGCCTCTTCCGAGAGCTTGGTGTAGCCGTCGCGCTCGACGATGCCGGCGCGCGCGGGTCCCGTCGGGAATTGCTTCGACAGCGCGACGAAATCCTCGTTCGCATCCGGCGCGCGGGCGGCAACATAGACGAGACCAGTTACTTTCGCATCGGTGCCGACCTGGCTGATCACGGTGCCGCCCCAGGAATGCGCCACCAGCACCGTGGGACCGTCCTGCTCGGCCAGCGCGCGCTTGGTCGCCTCGACGGAGTCGGCAAGCGACGACAGCGGATTCTGTACGGCCGTGACATGCAGGCCCGCGGCCTGCAGGATCGGAATCACCTCCGACCAGCTCGAGCCGTCAGCCCAGGCGCCGTGCACCAGCACCACGTTCTTGGCTTTCACCGTTTGTGGTGCCTGCGCATGTGCAAGGCCGAGGGAAGCCGCCAAAAGGCTCACGGCGACAAAAAGGCTGCGCCAAAGTGACATGATCGTTCTCCGTCTTGTTTTGGGGTCGATGCCCAAAGGACGGAGGGAGAGACAGCGGCGTTACTCGTCTTCACTGCTCTGTGATGCAGTGCAAAACAAAAACGCCCCGGGGCACCGGGGCGTTTTCATAACTTGGAAGTGGGGCGCGATTTACGCGGCGGCCTGCGCGGCCGAGTTCTCGATCACCTGCGTCTTTGTGCCGGCGTTGATCGCGATCTGGCGCGGCTTCTTCGCCTCGGGAATCTCACGGACGAGGTCGACGTGAAGCAGCCCGTTCTCGAGCGAGGCGTCCTTCACCTGCACGAAGTCGGCGAGCTGGAAAGCACGTTCGAAGGCGCGCGCGGCGATGCCGCGGTACAGCACTTCGTTCTTGCTGTTCTCGTTGGCGACCTTCTCGCCCTTGATCGTCAGCGTGTTTTCCTTCGCGACGATGGAGAGCTCGTCCTTGGCGAAGCCCGAAACCGCAACGGTGATGCGGTAGGCGTTCTCGCCGGTACGTTCGATGTTATAGGGGGGATAGCCCGGGCTGCTGCCGTCCGAACCGGCCTGGTCGAGCAGGTTGAAGAGACGGTCGAAGCCGACGGTGGAACGATAGAACGGGGTGAGATCGTAACTACGCATGGTCAAGTCCTCCATTGAGCGACTGTTGGTACCCCGCCCGCCAATCGGGCCGGGCTTTCGTCTGTGTGCAGCCTGATGTTCCGGTTCCGAAACACTGGTAGCGGCCTGCACGAAGGTGATATGGGTGGAACGAGACGGCGTTCAAGAGGGCGGCATTTGCGCCTTTACGGCGCTTTAGCCCCTTGATTTGCAGCACTTCCCGCCTATGACGCTGGTCTCGATCCCGTCCAACCCCGTCCCCGAAGACGTCGTCAGCGGCACCATCAAAACCCCCGATGGCGTCGAGCTGCGCTTTGCGCGCTGGGCGCCGCCCGCCGGCCGCAAGGGCACAGTCTGCGTCTTCACCGGGCGCAGCGAGCAGATCGAGAAATATTTCGAGACCGTGCGGGACCTGCGCGACCGCGGCTTTGCGGTGGCGATGATCGACTGGCGCGGGCAGGGCCATTCCTCGCGCCGCCTGCGCGATCCGCGCAAGGGCTATGTGCGCGACTTCGCCGATTTCGAGATCGACGTCGAGACGTTCGTGCAGCAGGTGGTGCTGCCGGATTGTCCTCCGCCCTTCTTCGCGCTGGCCCACTCCATGGGCGGCACAGTGATGCTGCGGGTGGCGCATGCGGGCAAGCGCTGGTTCGACCGCATGGTGCTGTCGGCACCGATGATCGACCTGCCCGGCCGCACCACCTCGTTTCCGGTCCGTGCGTTGCTGAAGACGATGCGCCTACTCGGGCAGGGCGGCCGCTATGTCCCCGGCGGCAGCGACCGCCTCACCGGGCTCGATCCCTTCATCAACAATCCCGTGACCAGCGATCCGGTCCGCTATGCGCGCAATGCCGCGATCCTGGAGGAGGACCCGACGCTCGGACTGGCGTCACCGACGGTCGCCTGGGCCGATACCGCCTTCCGCGCGATGCACACGTTCAAGCGCGTCAACTACCCCTCCGAGATCCGCCAGCCGATCCTGATGCTGGCGGCCTCCAACGACACCGTGGTCTCGACCGCGGCGATCGAGGAATTCGCCTATCATTTGCGCGCCGGCTCCCACCTCGTGATCGCCGGCGCCAAGCACGAGATCCTGCAGGAGCAGGACCGCTACCGCTCCCAGTTCTGGGCCGCCTTCGACGCCTTCGTCCCGGGCACGCCGCTGTTCAAGTGAAGATCTTCGTCATGGCCGGGACAAGCCCGGCCATGACGACGAGATCATTCACAGCGTCTTCAAATACTCGATCAGATCGTAGCGCTCTTGCTCCTTGAGCGGGCGGCCGATGGTGCCGTCCTTGCCGGGGCCTGGCGTGCCGTCGAACGAATGGCCGAGATTGCTGTTGCCGAACAGGTCCGTGCCATCAGACGCGCGCGTCGAGAAGCGCGTCTGCCCGGTCTTGCAGCTCTCGCCGTCAGTGACCGCGAAACCGACTTGCTTCGGATCATAGTCGCGACCGCCGCCCATGCAGAACGATTTCGGGCGCTCGGCCGCGGGGCTCAGCATCCAGTAGAGCGAGGGCACCGATCCGTTGTGCAGGTAAGGCGCGGTGGCCCAGACACCGTTGAGCGGTCGCGCGCGGTACCAGGGCCCCGGCTCGTTCTTGTCGGCCGGCTGCGGACCGGGATTCGGGCAGTTCTTGCGCTTGCCCCACCAGGCATCCTGAACCTTCGGGTCGATGTTCGCATCGTCCATCGCCTTGCGGCTAACGATGTCGACGAGCACCATCAGGCCAAGCGAGTACGGCATGTCGGTCGACGAAATATCGGGCAGATTGCAGCTCCACCAGGCATTGAGATTCTGCGTGGGATCGAGCTTGAGGAAGCCCGGCACCTGAACCGTTCGCGTTGCCAGCACGCCCGCCTGAGCGGGGTCGGTGCCCATGCCTTTCACGCTCTTCTGAACCTCATTGAGGAATTTGTCGTTGCCGATGGTCTCCCAGCGTGGCGAGGCCCAGATGCTCTGGGCTGGAAACTCGGCGTCGAACGCCTTGTCGTTGACCGGACCGAGATGACATTCGGCGCAGAGCTCCGCATAGAGCTTACGGCCGCGCTTGACGCGCTCGTCATCGATCTTCCAGGCAGCATCGCCAAAGATGTCCGACGGCCATTTCGGCGATGTCAGTCCGGACAGTTGCTTCTTCGGATAGGGCGGCGACCCCTTCAGCAGATCCTCGATCCAGTTCAGATTCTTGATGTCCATCGAGGAGCGAAATAGCCTGTCCTTGGGGGTATTGTCGGACAGATTGAGCAGCGCGGTCACGCCCAGCGCTTCGCCGGCATTGCGGATCAGCGGCTGTTCGATCGAAGCGTCATATTGCGCGTATTTGAGCCAGGGCACGGTCCAGATCGGCGGGAAGCTGACCGGCGCGTCCTGGGCATGCAGGTTCTTTTCGAAACCGCTGAGGCCGCTGATCGCCATGTCCTGGGCGAAGACCTGATTGCCGATGCGGTTGAGCGCGTCGAGACGACCATATCCCTCCTCGGTGTTCTCTTGCGGCTCTTCCCGCTTTGTCTTCGGGTTGAGCCTCGTCTTGCCGGCGATGGTTTTCGCGTAGGTCTTCTCCCAGTCGATCAGGAATGTGCTGATCGTGCGCAGCTTCTGCTTCAGTGCATCGCGGTCTTCAGCGCTGGCGGAGGGGCCGAGCACGCGATCGGCGAAGCGCGTGAAGCGACCCGGCACGAGCAGCGTGTAGGCAATCGACAGACCGGTCGTGACCTCGAGCTTCCTCAGATCGGTCATGGCCGGACCGCCGTCGAAGCGGATGGCGATACCTTTGTATTGGATCTGGCCGGTGTGGCAGGCGGCGCAGGTCAGGCCGATCCGGTCCTCGCCGATCTGGCCCGTCGCGGGATCGGCGACGCCGGTCATGCGCGCAAAGCCGACGGGCAGGCCGTCGACATTTTCAGCCTGGGCCCCCCAATTGACTGGCGGATCCCAAAGCCGCGCCGGCACCGGCTTGGTCTTGTCATAGACGTTGGCGTAGCCGAATCGGCGCAGCGTGGCATCGTCGGTGTTGATCGTCTGCGGGCTCGGGATGAAGCCGAAGCGCTGCAGATGGTCGCTGTCATGCAGCATGCCGGGCTTTGCGAAGAAATGCAGCCGCGGCTGCTCGAGCGCCATGAACCAGCTATAGGGCACCGGGAAGGTCGCGGTGCCCTGGCTGGCGTGATGAAACCAGTGCCGGTCCTCCAGCGCCCAGTTCTGCTCGAGCCAATATGCAGCCTTGGGTTCGACGAGCTGCGGCAGTGGCGGCGCCACGAGATCGCCGAGGATGCCGGGAAGCATCGGCTGGAATTGATCGGGAAAGCGCAGCGCGACGACGCCAAAGACGAGGAGCGCGGCGGCGAGGCCGCCGGCGGCGCGCAGGATCAGCGAGGGCGGTTTGACCGGCTGGGCGACAACCCTCTGGGTGATCCTGTCCGGGAATTTGCGCTCGTTGAACAATGTCCTCACCTCGGCCACGCTGAGATAGCGGTCGTCACCCTGACCCTTGCCCATGATC
Organism: Bradyrhizobium guangxiense; assembly: GCF_004114915.1. NCBI lineage: Bacteria > Pseudomonadati > Pseudomonadota > Alphaproteobacteria > Hyphomicrobiales > Nitrobacteraceae > Bradyrhizobium > Bradyrhizobium guangxiense. The sequence continues at coordinate 479,633 of NZ_CP022219.1, forward strand.
TTGAGCAGGATCGGCCATTCGAACTTCATCAGGATCCGGTAGTACCAGCGCGCTTGATTGCCGGCGCGCTTGAGGTTGTCCTTCATGAAGGTCTGGATTTGCGAGGCGTTGAGCCCGGTCTCAGTGCCGCCGCCATCGGGGTCGGCATAGGTGCTGCCGAAACTGGCGAATCGTGCGATCTCGTTCTCGTTGACGCGCCCGTCGACGCCAAGGATGCGGGAGCCGGCACCGAGCTTGTCGAGTGGGCCGCCGCGCAGCCTATCGAGCTGCGCGCCCCAGAAGATGCTTTGCAGGATGTGACAGGCGCCATTGGCGATCAGCGTGACGCCACGGACCTGGATGCGGGCCGAGGTCTTCTTCAGCCCGGTCTCGCCGCTTGCATTGGCGATGGTCTGCGACAGCGTTCGCAGCGGGACAGCGCCGCCCTCGACAAAGCCTTCGCCGACGAGGCCGCGCAGGAAGGGGCAGGGATTGTTCGGCGAGACCTGGATGGAGGGGTTGAAAGGCAGCTTCGAAGCGGGGTCGTGCATGGCCCAAAATCCTGAAAACGGCGAATCGTGAAATGCCGCGCCGATCAAGCGCGGAAAGTCCTAACAAACCGACAGCGAGCTATACTACTTGGGCGTGTGGTGGAGTGTGGCCGAATTCACTGTCCTGTCAACATAGGCAGGTGTGTTTCGGTCGAGAGGTGTGGAAACGGCCGCAGGGGGACTGCGCCCGCGGTCAGGATTCGGCGGCGCGTTTGACGTCGCTCTGGACCAGGGTCAGCTTGCCGAGCGGCACGCCCGCCTTCAGCAGCCCCTCGCGATAATGGGCGAGATGCTCGGGCTTCTTCCAATGGAAGTTGCGCAGGTGACGGTCGACGTTGAGGGTCGGGTAGTTGCTCATCAGCACGCGGGCGGCTTCGCTTGCCTCGTCGCTTCGCCCCAGCTGCGCCAACGCAGCGGCACGGATTGCCAGCGCCTGCATGTGGTTTGGGTTGATGTAGAGCTGCTCGCGCGCCCAGGACAGGGTCGCGTCATATTGGCGCAACAGGTAGTGACTGAAGGCGTTCAGCGCCGCCCATTGATAGCGCGGGTCGCTGTTGTCGCGCTGCGCGGCCATCGAGAACAGCTCGATCGCCTCGCGGTGCTCGCCGACGACGAAATGGCAGATGCCGAGCACGCCGCGCGCGCCGTTGTCGTAGGGGTTGAGCGCGACCGCGCGCTTGGCGGCGTCCATCGCGGCCTCGTAATGTCCCTCCATGGCGTGGACCCAGGACAGGATCGAGAACGCGAAGGAGGAGCGCGGGTCGAGGCGGACGCTGGTTTCTGCGAGGTTCATCGCCTCGGCCCACATCTCGCGCGTGCCCTTGACCCAGCCGAATTGGATGCTCTGGATCTGGATCGTGGCGAGATAGGCATGCGCGATCGACAGTTTGGGATCGAGCCCGATGGCCTCCCGGAACAGCTCGACGGCGGCGGCGAGGTCTTCCTTGGTCTGCCGGTAGTAGTGCGACAGTCCCTTGAGGAAACGGTCCCAGGCGGTCACGTCGGTGCTCAGGCGCGCCGGCGCGGAGGCCTCGGCCCGGACGATCTCGGTGGCGATGGCGGCGGACAGGTTGGTGGTGATCTCGTCCTGCATCGCGAAGAGATCGCCGATGTCGCGGTCGTAGCGGCCGGTCCAGAGCTGCTCGCCGGTCTCCGGCGCGATCAGCTCCGCGGTGACGCGGATCTTGGCGCCGGCGCGCCGCACCGAACCCTGGATCAGATAGGTGGCGTCGATCTCGCGCGCGATCAGGCGCGTGCTGGTGTTCTTGCCCTTGAAGGCGAAGGTCGAGTTGCGGCTCAGCACGCGATAGAAGGATTGCAGCGCTAGCGCGTGGATCAGATCCTCGGTGAGGCCGTCGGAGAAATATTCGTCCTGGGCGTCGCTGAGATTGGCGAAGGGCAGCACGCCGACGATCGCGGTGCGGTACTGCTGCGAGAGGGTGGAGGCCTCCCGGAGCTCGGGCGCGAGCGCCGGTGCCCCCTCGGACGTCCAGGTGAAGACCCCGACCGGATCCTTGATGTTCTTGAAGCGGTGGTTGCCGGCATCAGTCAGCGGAACGGTGAGATGCTTGCTTGCCTCGCGATAGGCCTTGGCCGAGATCGCGAAGCCGCCAGGGCTCGCAACCGATTCGAGACGAACGGCAATGTTGACGTCGTCACCGAACACTTCGTCCTCGTCGGCGATGACGTCGCCCATGTGGATGCCGAGCCGGAACTGCATGGCGCGGTCGGCGGGCAGATGTTGGTTGCGCTCCGCCATCAGCGTCTGCATCGCGATCGCGGCCTCGGTGGCGCCGACGATCGAAGCGAACTCGAGCAGGAAGCCGTCGCCGGTGTTCTTCACGACGCGGCCGCCGTGATTGAGGATGATGGGATGGATCGCCGCGCGATGGGCCTTGAAGGCGGCATGGGTGCCGGCCTCGTCGCTGCCCATCATGCGCGAGTAGCCGACGACATCGGCGCAGACGATGGCGGCCAGACGTCTTTCCATATTCTCGGAGCTCCAAGGGAGGACAGACCGGCCACACAACGTGGCAAGTCGCCTCGAATCCCGCATTTCAAGAACTCTGCCTTTATAGAGCAGATGAGGCCGAGCGGAAGTATGATCCGCATTGCAAATTCGAGGTAAATCCTACGCGATTCCGGCGGTGGACGGGGAGGAATGAACCGACTAAGCGGAATTGCGACCGCCCGGACGGCGGCAGGGGGCTCGTATGCTGGGCATTCACGAAATCTGGCTGTTCATCCTGTCGGGCGTGCTGCTCAACATTACGCCGGGGCCGGACTCGGTCTACGTCATTGGCCGCAGCATGCAGATGGGGTGGCGGGGTGGTGCCGCCGCCGCATTCGGCATCAGTTGCGGTTGTTTTGTCCATGTTGCGGGCGCTGCGATCGGCCTTTCGGCCTTGCTGATGGCCTCCTCGACCGCCTTCTCGATCCTGAAGCTGGTCGGGGCGGCCTATCTGGTCGTCACGGGACTGCAGATGCTGTGGTCGCGTCCGGTGCTGGCGGCGGCGATCGACGAGCCGATGCGGAGCTCGCTGCGGCGGGGCTTCCTTCAGGGGGGCTTCACCAACGCACTCAATCCCAAGGTCGCGCTGTTCTTCCTGGCGTTCCTGCCGCAATTCGTCGCAGCCGATGCACCGCATAAGCCGCTCGCCTTCCTGACGCTCGGCCTGATCTTCATCTTCACGGGAACGCTGTGGTGCCTGGTGCTGGCGGCGTTTGCGGCCAAGGCTGCCCACCGTCTGCGCAGCTCGGAGGGCGCCATCGCCTGGGTCAACCGCGCGCTCGGCGGCCTCTTCATCTATCTCGGCATCCGCGTCGCCATGCTGGAGAGCCGGTAACTCCTTCAAACGGATGAGATGCGGCCTCGATCGAAGCCGCGGCCGGGAGGTTTCGATGATTCGTGGAAGCTGTCTGTGCGGCGCCGTGCATTTCGAGATCGACAAGGTGCGGGCGCTGACGCACTGCCACTGCGCCAATTGCCGCAAACTGACCGGCGCGGCTTTTGCCACCTACGCCCATGTCGATGCCGGCAAGTTTCGCTTCGTGACGGGCGAAGACATGACGGTGGCTTACCAATCCGCGCCGGGCAGTTTCCGCCATCGCTGCAAGATTTGCGGCTGCCTGACGCCGGGCAAGGCCAGCTACCTGCCGACCATCAGCATCCCCGCCGGCCTGCTCGACGATGACCCGCAAGCCAGGCCCCGCCTGCACGTCTTCACCTCCTCGCGCGCGCCATGGTGGACGATCCATGACGATCTGCCCCAGCACGAGAAATGGGTGCCGGGCTTTGAGCCGAAATCGTAGGCTTCAGGCGAACTCCTTTGCCAGCGCGCCGCCGGCCAGATAAAGGCCGAGCAGGATCATCGCGATCAGGAACCAGCGGCGGAAGGCTTCCGCCGGCATCCGCGCTCGTACCGATTGGCCGATGAACATGCCGGCAAAGGCCATGGTGAGCCCGATGGCGCCCGGCACCGCGTTGGCCGGCGTCAGCAATCCGCCGGCGGTGAGATTGAAGGCGAGCGCCAGCGTCGCGGTGGTGAAGAAGACGCCGAGCGCCTGCACCAGCTCGTCCTTCTCCATGCCGATCGCCTGCATGAACGGCATCGAGGGGATCACCTGCACGCCGGTCGAGGCCGAGATCACGCCGGTGACGATGCCGACCACACCGCCGACCCATTTCTCGTTCTGGGGCGCGACGCGGAACTGGAATTTGTTCAGCCCGATCACGGCGTAGGTGACAAGCAGGACGCCGAGCACGATCGTGCCGTAGCGCGCATGCGGGCCTGTCAGCGCGCCGGCATTGAGCCAGCAGCCGACCACGGTGCCGATCATCAGCGGCCACAGCCGCCGCAGGATATCGCGCAGATAGGGGCCGACGAAAGTCTGCCAGATGTTGGTGACGATGGCCGGCACAATCACGATGGCAATGGCACGGCCCGGTGCCATGCTCACGGCGAGCAGGCCCATGGACACCGTCGGCAGGCCGAGCCCGATCACGCCCTTGACGAATCCGGCGAGCAGGAAGACGGCGGCGATGAGGATGAGGAGCGGGTCGATCATGCCGGCACATTGACCGAAGCAGCGCGGGCGCACAATCTGGAGGTTACGGAGTGAGCCTTCGCTCTATACGAAGGCAGAGCATGATCCGGACCCGCAGGGCCGCGTTAGCGCAAAGTGCGCAGCGGTTTTCCGCCAAGATCATGCTCCACCAATAAAAAGAGACCTGCCATGCGCTTTGACCTCGTCGACCTCCAGCTCTTCATTGCCGTCGCCGACCAGCGCAGCATCACCCGCGGCGCGGAGCGCTCGCACCTCGCCCTGGCCTCGGCCAGCGCCCGCATCAAGGGGCTCGAGGACGCGCTCGGCGTCGCGCTGCTCAAGCGCGGGCGGCGCGGTGTCGAATTGACCGCGGCCGGCGAGAGCCTGCTGGATCATGCGCGGCTCGTGATCCACCAGATCGACGCCATGCGCGGCGATCTCGCCGGCTTTGCCAGCGGCGTACGCGCCAACGTGCATTTCCTCGCCAATACCTCGGGCCTGTCGGAGCATCTGCCCAAGGCGCTTGCCGGCTTCCTGCGCGAGCATCGCGACATTGCCGTCGACATCGAGGAGCGCGAGAGCACCGACATCGCAGCCGCGGTCACCGCGGGCGCCGCCGATCTCGGCTTCGCCGCCGAGCACGCGCTGCCCGACCATATCGAGCGTTTCGTGTTCAGCGAGGACCGCCTGACGCTGGTGACCTCGCGCCGCGGACCGTTCGCCGGCCGGCGCCAGATCGATTTTCAGGAAGCGGGGAGTTGTGATTTCGTCGGGCTGACCAGCGCCACCGCGCTTCAGATGCACATCTCCAAGCACGCGGCCCGGCTCGGCATGCGCCCGCATTTCCGCGCGCGCCTGCGCGATTTCGACGCGATCTGCCAGATGGTCGCCGCCGATGTCGGCGTTGCCCTGGTCCCCGAATCCGCCGCCCGCCGCTGCGCCAAATTGATGCCGCTCGCCATGGTCCGGCTCCGCGATGGCTGGGCCAACCGCCGTCTCGTGATCTGCGCGCGCAGCTTCAAGGCACTGCCCCGGCCGGCCAAGATGCTGGTGGAGCACTTGCGGGCAGAAGCGGTGTGATGCCGTTCTTACCCTCCCCTTCCAGGGCCTTCCAGGGAGGGTAGGCGAGACTACTTCGCCATCTCCACCCCAGCGTCCTTGATCACCTTCGCCCACTTCCTGGTCTCGTCCGCAATGAATGAGCGAAAGTGATCCGGCTCATCGCCGACCAGCGTCGCGCCTTGGGCTGCGAGTTTCTCCTTCACTGTGGGATCCGCCATCGCTTTCGTCGTCAGTGTATGCAGCGCCGTGACGATCTCCTTCGGCGTGCCTTTCGGCGCGACCATGCCGTACCAGTTCTCGACGCGCAGATCGGGAAAACCCGCTTCCGAAAGAGTAGGCACGTCCGGCGCGGTCGGTGCGCGCTCGGCGGAGCCGACCGCGATCGGCCGCAGCGCGCCGGCCTTGACCTGCGGCAGCAGCACCGGGAGGTCGAGGAACGTCATCTGCACCTGCTGGCCCAACAGGTCGTTCACGGCCGGTGCCGCGCCGCGATAGGGCACGTGGACGATGTCGATCCTGGCCGTCAGCTTGAATAGCTCACCGGCCAGATGCGGCAGGCTGCCGGGGCCGGAGGAGGCGAAGTTGAGCTTTCCGGGCTGCGCCTTGGCGAGCGCGATCAGCTCGCTGGCGTCCTTGGCCGGCACGTTGGTCGCAACCACAAGCATCTCCGGAACGGTCGCGACCAGCGTCACCGGCGTGAGATCGGTCAGCGTATCGTAGGCGACTTTCTCCATGCTCGGACTGATTGCGAGCGCGCCGGCTGAGGAGATCGCGATGGTGTAGCCGTCCGGCTGCGCCTTGGAGACGGCGTCGGTGCCGAGCACGCCGCCCTGGCCGCCGCGATTGTCGATCACGACCGGCTGGCCCGACAGCTCCGACATGCGCTCGCCGATCACACGGGCGATGATGTCGTTGGGGCCGCCGGCCGGAAACGGCACGATCAGCTTGATCGGCTTGGAAGGAAAATTCTGCGCCGTCACTGCTGACGGCAGCAGCAGGAACAGTCCCAGGAACAGCCTCGAGAACAATTCAACGAGCAGCTTGCGCGAGATGGTCATGCAAGCCTCCCGCTCGCGCTGGTTATTGGTTGAGCAGCTTCAAGGCTTCTTCGTGAACTCTGGCGTCCCCCGCGGCGACGATGCGGCCGCCGCCCTGGGCCGGCTTGCCCTCCCAGGTGGTGACGACGCCGCCGGCGCCGGTCACGATCGGGACCAGGGCTGCGATATCGTAGGGCTTCAGCTCGGTCTCGACCACGAGATCGACGTGCCCCGCCGCCAGCATGCAGTAGGAGTAGCAGTCACCGCCATAGCGCGACAGCCGCGCGCCTTGCTCGATGCGGCCGAAGATGGCGCGGTCGCGTTCGTTCATCAGCAAGGGGCTCGTGGTGTAGGTCGTCGCTTCCGCGAGCGAGGCGCAGCGGCGAACCTGGAGCCGGCGCTCGCCGGAGGGGCCCTTGTAATTGGCCGAGCCGTTGTCGCCGGAGAAGCGCTCACCGATGAAAGGCTGGTGCATCATGCCGAACACCGGCGCGCCCTTGTGCAGCAGCGCGATCAACGTCCCCCAGATCGGAAAGCCGCCGATGAAGGATTTGGTTCCGTCGATGGGGTCGAGCACCCAGACATAGTCGGCGTCCTCGCGCTCGTTGCCGAATTCCTCGCCGACGATGCCGTGCTGGGGGAAGTTGGCCTTGATCAGCCGCCGCATCACCGCCTCCGCGGCGCGGTCGGCCTCGGTGACCGGGTCGAAATCCTTGGTCTTGCTTTTGTCGTCGATCGACAGCGAGGTGCGGAAGAACGGCAGGATGGTTTCGCCGGAGGCGGTGGCGAGCCGTCCGATGAAGGCGGAGAAGTCGATCACCGTCACAGGCGGAATCCTCAAAGCGAAAGTTGGGTGAACCTCGGCTCCTGCCTAGCTCAATTCGCCTCCCGCGGGCAGCGCTGTCTTGATTTGCTCCCTGGTATTTTGGATGCCGGAGCGGGCTGCCTCATCCAAGTCCACCCGCTGGCCAAATATCGATCACGGAGTTGAAAACTTAGTTCCGACCATGCCTCGTGCGTATGCAAATGATTATCAACCCATTGAATTTCCTTATCAAAGAAACTGAATCTGGGTTTCCATGGAAGCAATTGAGCCATGTGCATATTGCATGGGAAACGGCTCAAAAACCCTTGCACTTTGTGCGGCGCGGTCGCATATTGTTGCGGTGCGGTAGCGCTTGGCGTTACCGCTGCCCTCCTTGGGCGTTTCCTCCCTAGACTTGGGCCGCTTGCGTCATTCGCGAGCGGCCCTTTTTTCTTGGGGCTCGTGCTTTCAATTCGGTACGCGCAAAGCTGCGAAGCGAAACGCTTTCGCGCCAGTCGCAGATGATCCGATCTTGTAACCCGATCGTGCGAAGGAAAGCCGGCCCTATTCTGCGGCCGCCTGGAACGGGCCGAGGTCGCCGAACGGAATCGTGGTCGCCAGCACGTCGGCGAGAACGCCGAAGTCGGTCGCCACTTGGGCAAAGCGTGGACCGCGCTCGCGCCGCCGCTCATCCATGTAGATCGCGCGGTTGAGCTCGAGCTGCACCGCGTGCAGGCCGCTCGCGGGATTGCCGTAATGCTCGGTGATGAAGCCGCCGGCATAGGGCTTGTTGCGGCCGATCGAATAGCCGAGTCCGGCCATGGTCTCCTCGACCCGGTCGGGCAGAAGGGGTGTGCAGCTCGTGCCGTAGCGGTCGCCGATCACGACGTCGGGCCGGCGCGGCTCGTCGCGGGACACGCCGACCGACGGCATCGAGTGGCAGTCGACCAGCACGACGGTGCCGAACATCTGGTGCACCTTGTTGATCAGCCGGCGCAGCGCGCGGTGATAAGGCTTGTACAGCGTCTCGATCCGCCCCAGCGCATCGTCGACCAGGATGCGGTCGCGGTAGATCTCCTGCCCGTCGCCGACCACGCGCGGAATGGTGCCGAGGCCCCCGGCGACCCGCATCGAGCGGGTGTTGGCGAAGCTCGGCAGACGGCCGGTGAACATGCGCGGGTCGAGCTCATAGGGCTCGCGATTGACGTCGACATAGGAGCGGGGAAAGTTGACCCTGACGGTCGGAAAGCCGCGCTCGCTCAGATGGCCGATCAGCTCGTCCATGAAGGAATCTTCGGACCGACGCAGCGTCAGCAGGTCGATTCGCGAGGCCGCCAAAAATTCGTCCGGATAGGTCGAGCCGGAATGGGGCGAGTTGAAGATAACCGGCGCGCGCCATTGCGCGGGCTCCACGATCTCGAAGGCTGGCGACGTCTCGCCGTCAAACCGGGTCATCTTCTCAGGCTTCGTCCCTTCGCGCCGGGATCTGGCAGGGGCCAGACCGCATCGATTCGGCCGATCGAGCGGCTCTTATGTGTCGTCATTGTCCGGAATCGCAACCATTCTGCCAAGCGAAAAGATGTGAGGCCCATTGGAACACGTCTTAACCGTGTGGGCAGCGAGCCGGGGACATGCCCGTGCGGCTCGATTGATTCGAGCCGTTTTCCGGTTCACAAGAGGGCGGCAGCGCAGCCGGTCCAGGGTAAAGATTTTCACCCCAAATTTACCCTCTGTCGGGCTTAGTGACCTCTGCTGATATCCTCTGGGGATTCGACGATTCCTGCCATGCCAAAGATCCTGCTCGCCGAAGACGACAACGACATGCGCCGCTTCCTGGTCAAGGCGCTGGAAAACGCCGGTTTTCAGGTCTCGTCCCACGACAACGGCATGGCCGCCTATCAGCGGTTGCGGGAAGAGCCGTTCGAGATGCTGCTCACTGATATCGTGATGCCGGAAATGGACGGCATCGAGCTCGCGCGCCGGGCCTCGGAACTCGACCCCGACATCAAGATCATGTTCATCACCGGCTTTGCCGCGGTCGCCCTGAACTCGGATTCGGACGCCCCCAAGAACGCCAAGGTGCTGTCCAAGCCCGTGCACTTGCGCGAATTGGTCAGTGAAGTGAACAAGATGCTGGCGGCCTAAATCGGCCCCGTTCCGTCCTTGCGCCGGGTCACCTGAGCCGTTATAGGGACCCCACCCGACGCAAGTGGACTTTTAGGGCACGTAGCTCAGCGGGAGAGCACTACCTTGACATGGTAGGGGTCACAGGTTCGATCCCTGTCGTGCCCACCATCCTCTTCAATGACTTAGGCGCCCTGCGCCTGCGGCCTGAAGAGGTGGTTTCCACGAGATTTCCACGAAGGCCCATTTCGGCGCAGGCTGCCCCGTCCAAATGAGGCTGGCTGTCCAAATGCGGACGCTCGGTTTCCAGACCCCTGGCGAGGGATGCCGAAGCATGGCCTTGCTTCCCCCACGTTACTCCGAAGGTAACGGCAGAGGGCCGCGTGCTCTTTCTCGATCATCGCTTCGGCCATAGCCATCTAGGCCCCAGCGCCCGAGATGCTCCCGAGGGAGCATCTCGTTTTCGTAAGAGTACGACGCCTTCATCGCCTTTATCTTCGACGAGGACGGCAATGCGCTTGGCTGGTCCGGATTAAGGGCTGCTGCGTGCGCTGGGTTAGCTGCAGCTCAGCGGCAGCGACTGGTAGGGGTGCAGCTCATACCAGTCATAGCAATCCGGATAGGCGCCGTAGGATCCATATCCGCGCCCGAAGCCGCCATAGCGGTGAAAGGCGTGCTGGCGAAGCCCGCCGCCGTGACCGCCGAAGCCGAGGTGCTCGCCGCCGAATCCGCCGGCATGTCCCATGCCGCCAAAATGCGCGCCGCCGCCGCCAAAGCCCATATGGCCGCCGCCGAATCCGCCACCGCCAAAGCCACCGTGGCCGCCGCCGCCACCACCACCGCCACGCGCCTCGGCCGTTCCGACAGCCAGCGCGGAGGCAAGCGTCGCTGTCGCCAGGATCATCAATGCTCGTTTCATGAGGGACTCCTTTCGTGTCTGGGTGCGCGGCGGCCGATGCGTTCGCTTGCGCCTCGTGTCGTCGGCAAGCCCCTGCGTGAAAGAAGATGGGAAGCTCGCGCGGCCGCCCCACTGAATTCGATGTCAGGCATGGGAGGCAGCGCATCGTCGAAATGATCCGGCGCATCGCCGGCGCGCACTGCAGAGCAAGGGCGGGCCCAAGGTCGGGCCCGCCTGCATCGTTGAACGGCAACCGCTGGACGAGGCGCCCGCCCGGCTGGCCGCGATCGCCTGCGATCAGAAGCTGCCGGTGCCCGGCTCACAGGGCACGTTGTTGCCGGTCCACGGCGCTGTCGCGAACGCGCCAACACGCGGGGCCGGAACGCAGGCGCGGCCGCCCTGATCGGCGAACCCTTGCGATGTGACCGGATCGGCTTGCATGGCGGATGGATGCGTGACGGCATGGCTGGTGCGCGCCATGACGGGGCCTCCGAGCACGGCGACAGCGACCAGTCCGGTCGACAACAGCTTGAGCGTGGTCATTGGGATTCTCCTTGTGTGACAACAGCAGGCAGTCCAAGGCCGGCCTGCCACGGAGATGCGTACGATCGGGCGTGAACCAAACGCACGAATTGCTCACCCGCCTTCAACGGCCCGTGATGGCGGCGTTGCTGGCAAGCACGATCGTGCAAACCGGCAACGTTCGCGCTGCCGGCGCGTAACGGCGGCCTCGTCGCGAACATATCTGCAGGAGCGTCCCGCTGCATGGAGATAAGAGACGATCATGGCGACAGCAGATCGAATCGCCCTCGCGCCGTCGGCCGCGGCGCTTCCGGTGTCCCTGACATGCTATTTAATGGTGCTCGATCCCGCGCGGGATTATCTGCGTGACGAGCCGGCGGCGCATCGTATGACGGTGCTGCCCCGCATGTTCGGCCCGAAGGGGCATTGAACATGACGTCGCGGACCAGCGAGCCGATGCCTCGCCGCCGGCCTCAACGTCTCGCAGGACGTGGGGCCAGCACCATGACGCGCATTCTCTTGATCGAGGACGACACCGAGACCGCCGACGCGATCGTGTCGGAGCTCACCGAGCATGGCTTCGAGGTACGATGGGCGCCCGACGGCATCGGCGGTCTCGACCGCGCCCGCGAATCCTCGCCCGATGCCCTGATCGTCGATCGCATGCTGCCCGGAATGGACGGGCTCACTGTTATCGAGGCGCTGCGCAAGGACCAGGTGAGGACGCCGGTGCTGGTGCTGAGCGCGCTCGGCGCGGTCGATGACAGGGTGCGCGGCCTCCGGGTCGGCGGCGACGACTATCTGACAAAGCCGTTCGCGCTGGTCGAACTCGTCGCGCGGGTGGAGGCGCTGCTGCGCCGTCCGATCGACAGCCGCGAGACCACGCTGCGTGCCGGCCCGCTGGAGCTCGACCTGATCGAGCGGACCGCCCGGCGCGGCGAGCGGGAGATCGATCTGCTGCCGCGCGAATTCCGCCTGCTCGAATACATGATGCGCCGGAGCGACCAACTGCTGACGCGCGCGATGCTGCTCGAGGAGGTCTGGAACTACAAATTCGTTCCGGCGACGACCAATCTCATCGACGTGCACATGGGTCGCCTTCGCCACAAGGTCGACGGCTCGGGCGAGACCCAGCTCATCCACAACGTTCGCGGCTCGGGATTCATCCTGCGCGTCCGCTGATAGGTCGGCCGATCGATGCGCCAGATTGAGTTCATCCGTTCGAACACCTTCCTCTGGACTGCTGCGGTGGCGGCCACGCTGGCACTGTTCGTCGCCGCCCTGTTCGCCTTCATCTACTGGAAGATCGACGACTACCTCGTCATGCGATCCGACCGCATGATCGCAACGCAGCTCAACTTCCTGGCCGAGCTGCCGCCCGCCCGCCTCAACGACGCGATTTCCGATCATCTCAAGCAGGACTCCAGGGGCGTGCAATATGCCGGCCTGTTCGACGCCACGGGCGTTCGCCTTTCCGGCAATATCGCGCGCTTGCCACCGCAGCTCGATCTCGGCGGGCCGGTGCAGAGCGTGCGGCTCGCCCGGCTCGCGCCGCCGGCAGCTCACGAAGCCATCGTCAAGGCCGCGGGCAGGCGGCTCGGCAACGGCCACATCCTCGTGATGGGGCGTAATGTCGACGAGATGCGCGAGATCTCCAGTGTCGTCGGGCAGGCGCTGCTGCTCGGTCTGCTGCCGGCATTCTGCTTCTGCCTGCTGGCCGGGGCCTGGCTCAGCATCCGCGCCCAGCGGCGCGTCGAGCAGGTGAACCGGCATGTTCAGCGCATCGTGGCCGGCAATCTCCGCGAGCGGCTGCCGCAGACCAATGCGGACGATCCGTTTGCGCGACTGGCCAGGATCGTCAACGGCATGCTCGATGAGATGGAGACAACGATCAACGCGCTGGCCGGTGTCGGCAACGACATTGCCCACGATCTCAGGACGCCGCTTACGCGGGTCCGCCTGGCGCTGGAGCGCGGTCGTACGCACGCGGCCACGCTGGAGAACCTTCAGGACGTCGTGGACAAGTCCATAGCCGGCATCGACCAATCGCTCGCGATCATCACCGCGTTGCTGCGCCTGGCCGAAATCGAGAGCGGCAATCGCACGGCCGGATTCGGTGATGTCGCGCTCGACGAGATCCTGCGGCAGGTATGCGACGTCTATGAACCCATCGCCGAAGACAAGGACATCGCGCTTTGCCTCGCGATCGACCGCAACGCAGAGGTGCGGGGCGATCGGGACCTGCTGTTCGAGGCGATTGCCAATCTCGTCGACAACGCCGTCAAATTCACGCCGCGCGGCGGAAGGGTGACGCTCGAACTGGTGTCGGACGACAAGACCGTGCGCGTCGGCGTGAGTGATACAGGTCCCGGCATCGGCGAGGGAGAGCGGGAGGCGGTGCTGCGGCGGTTCTATCGCTCCGACAAGATGCGCAATACGCCGGGCGTGGGGCTGGGACTGAGCCTCGTCGCTGCCATCGTCAAGCTACACGGCTTTCGCCTGACCATTTGCCCTACGCCCGGCGGACGGGTGGAGATTCTCGCCGCGGCGCGAGCGATGTCACGCGGGGCCGCGGCATCCGACCCCACTCGCTCGCGTCACGCGAGCCTCGCGCCGATGTGACCGCGAGGAGCATGCGCAATGCGTGCGAAGCGGAAATCACGTCGAGATATCTGAAAGCGAATTCAGGCTTGTTAAGTCCAATTTACTGGCGCCGTCAGTCGGAGGCCTCTTACGCTCCGTTCGCCGGTTCGAATGTGGGAGCAAGAGATGCCAACGAGTCACGCGGGTTTGAGCAAGATCGATTTCGCCGTGCCGGCCAGGCCTACAGCGACCGCCCTGGCCAATGCGTATTCCACAGCGATCGGCCGCTACGATCTGCTCGAGCGCGAGCAGGAGCAGCAGCTTGCGCGGCGCTGGCAGGAGACGCGGGATGGCGATGCCGCGAATGCGCTCGTTACGAGCCATCTCCGCCTCGCCGCCAAGGTCGCGCGGAGCTACAGGGGATATGGTCTGCCGTTCGCCGATCTCATGGCCGAGGCCAATCTCGGGCTCGTGATTGCTGCGTCACGGTTCGAGCCCGGCCGAAACTCGCGGTTCTCCACCTATGCGATGTGGTGGATCAAGGCCGCCATCCACGAATACATCCTGCGCTCCTGGTCGCTGGTCAAAATTGGAACGACGGCAGCCCAGAAGAAGCTGTTCTTCCGGCTCCGCGGCGAGATGAGGAAGACCGCCGGCGGCGCGGTGGTGGGGCTTACGCCCGACGTTGTCGAGGCGATTGCCGCCAAGCTAAATGTGTCCGAGCGGGACGTGATCGAGATGGATTGCCGCCTGCGCGGCGATCTGTCGCTGAATGCGCGGGTTGGCGGCGACGAGCAAGGTGCCGAGTGGGAAACCCTGCTGGTGGACGAAGCGAGCGACGCCGAGGCCATCCTTGCCGATCAGGATCAGACGGAGCGTCGGTCCGGTGCCCTGCGCGCTGCGCTCGAGGTCCTCACGGGGCGGGAGCGCCGCGTGCTGGAGGCGAGGCGGCTCGCTGAGCATCCGCCGACACTCGATCAGCTCGCCCGCGAGCTCTCGATCTCAAGCGAACGCGTTCGGCAGATCGAGATTCGCGCCTTCGCGAAGGTCAGGCAAGCCGCGCTCCGTGCCACGCAGGCGCCATCCCTGGCGCCAACGGCCAGCGATGCTGAACGCGTTTTCATTTGAACGGTCGCGCATCGCCGCCAACTGAACAGAGATTTCGCGCAACTCGCTCGAGGCAGGCGTCATCATGGGAATTGTCCGCTTTGCGCTCCGGTTTCCGCACACGTTCTATGTGCTTGCGGCGCTGATCCTGTTTCTCGGCGGCATCGCGGTCTGGTCGATGCCGACGGACATTTTTCCCGAGATCCGCATTCCCGTCGTCACGGTCATCTGGAGCTATACGGGCCTCTCGACGCCGGAGATGGAGCAGCGCGTCAGCACGTACAGCCAGTACTCGATCAGCGCGAATGTCAGCGGCATCAAGAACATCGAGGCGCAGACGCTCAACGGCTTGTCGGTTCAGAAGATCTACTTTCAGCCGGACGTCAATCTCGATCTCGCGATCTCGCAGATCGTTTCCGCAACGAACGCCATCCGGGCGCTGATGCCGCCGGGCATTCAGCCGCCCGTCATCGTGCAGTTCAATGCTTCGAGCGTTCCGGTACTGCAGCTCAGCCTCGAGTCCGACAAATTGAACGAGCAGCAATTGTACGACTTCGGCATCTACAGGATCCGGCAGCAGCTGGCTCCGGTCCCGGGGGTGACGCTGCCGACGCCTGCGGGCGGAAAATACCGGCAGATCATGGTCGATATCGATCCGAGCAAGCTGCTGTCGCGCGGATTGACGCCGCTCGACATCGTCAATGCGGTGAACACCCAGAACCTGACGCTGCCGACCGGCACGGCGAAGATCGGCGATACCCAGTACCCCATCCGGACCAATGCGACGCCCGCCTCGATCAAGGATCTCAATATGATCCCGGTCAAGTTCGCGAACGGCGCGACCATCCTGCTGAAGGATGTTGCCCAGGTCCGCGACGGATCGCAGGTCCAGCAGAACATCGTGCGCGAGAACGGTCACCGGTCGGTCCTGCTCAGCGTGATCAAGAACGGCAACGCGTCGACGCTTGCCGTCGTCAATGGGGTCAAGCAGGCCCTGGCCTCGATCCGGGCTTCGGCTCCTGCCGGGTTGAAGATCAGCGAACTGTTCGATCAGTCGGTCTTCGTCACCCATTCGGTCGACGGGGTGCTGCGCGAAGGCGCGATCGCGGCGGGGCTCACGGCGCTGATGATCCTGGTATTTCTGGGGTCGTGGCGGTCGACGCTGGTGATCCTGATCTCCATCCCGCTCGCGATGCTGTCCTCGCTCGTCGTCCTGCATTTCCTGGGCGAGACCCTCAACACGATGACGCTGGGCGGGCTGGGGCTCGCTGTGGGCATCCTGGTCGATGATTCCACGGTTACGATCGAGAACACGCATCGCCTCTGGACCGAGGAGGGGATGCCGCTGTCGGAGGCGACGCTGCACGGCGCGGCCGAAATCGCCGTGCCGACACTGGTTTCCACGCTCGCGATCAGTTGCGTCTTTACCTCCGTCGTATTCCTCGAAGGACCGGCCAAATACCTCTTCACGCCGCTCGGGCTTGCGGTGGTGTTCGCGATGCTGGCGTCATACGTGCTGTCGCGGACTCTCACGCCGATCACGATCGGCTTGTTGCTGAAGGGCGAGCGGCGCCATGGCGAGGACGAGAGGCCACCTGGCCTGTTTTCGCGCGCCTCGGCCATGTTCGAGCGCGCCTTCGAGCGCCTGCGCGAGGGTTATTCCGAGCTCTTGATGATGCTGCTCCGGCGTCGCAGCATCGTGCCGGTCGCTGCCGCGCTCGTGCTGGCTCTCGGGGCCTTCATGTTCGTCTACGTGGGCAGGGATTTCTATCCCCTGATCGACGGCGGCGAGATCCAGCTCCATGTTCGTGCGCCCGCCGGCACCCGCATCGAGCGCACCGAGGCGATCTTCCAGGCGATCGAGGACAAGATCCGTCAAATCATTCCGGACCGGGATCGCGGGCTGATCGTCGACAATATCGGACTGCCGGCGCGCCCCTACAATCTGGCTTTCACGGACGGCTCGACGATAGGGGTGAACGACGGCACGATCCTCATATCGCTCAAGGACGGCCACAGGCCGACCGCGGATTACGTCAGGAAGCTGCGCGAGGTCTTGCCGGCAGCATTCCGGGAGGACACCTTCTATTTCCAGGCGGCAGATATCGTCACCCAGATCCTGAATTTCGGCCTGCCGGCGCAAATCGATGTCCGTACCGTCGGCTACGGCGCCAATAATCTGTCGGTGGCCAAGGAGCTCGAGAAGAGCCTGGCGGCAATTCCCGGGATCGTCGATGCGCATCTCCAGCAGGAAGTCGATGCGCCGGCCTTCTATGCCGACATCGACCGGACCCGGGCCGCTCAACTGGGCCTCAACGCCAGCACGGTCGCGACCAACATCAATGTCAGCCTCAGTTCGTCGGCCCAGGTCTCGCCAAATTTCTGGACCGACCCGACATCGGGCATTCCCTATTATCTCGCTGTGCAGACGCCGGAGTACCGCGCCAATTCACTCAACGCGCTGGCGAACACGCCGGTGTCGGCCTCTCTGGCTGCAAGCGGGCAGACGGTGCCGGGCCTGCTCGGTAATGTCGCGACCTTCAAGCGCGGGACGGTGCCGACCAATTTGAATCAGGCCAATGTCCAACCGGTGTTTGACGTTTATGCGAGCGTGCAGGGGCGCGATCTCGGCAGCGTCGCGGCGGATATCGACAAAGTGACCTCGGCGCTTCAAAAGCAGCTCCAGCCGGGAAATTCGATTCAGGTCCTGGGACAGATCCAGAGCATGCATCAATCGTTCCGCGATCTCGGGATCGGGCTGCTGTTTGCCGCCATCCTGGTCTACATGCTGATGGTCGTGAACTACCAGAACTTCGGCGATCCCTTGGTCGTCATCATGGCGTTGCCGGCGACCTTCTGCGGCATCGTGACGATGCTGTTCATCACCGGGACGACGCTGAACGTGCCTTCGCTGATGGGCGCGATCATGGCGGTTGGCGTTGCGTCGGCCAATTCCATCCTGCTCGTGACCTTCGCGCGTGAGGCGCAGCTGAAGGGGCAGTCCGCTTTCGAAGCTGCACTGAATGCAGGCCGCACGCGAATCCGCCCCGTGCTGATGACGGCCGCCGCCATGATCGTTGGCATGATCCCGATGGCGATCGGAGGCCCGGGCGAGGAGCAGAACGCGGCGCTTGCCCGCGCCGTCATCGGCGGGGTGTTGTTCGCGACGCCGACGACATTGCTGATCGTGCCTTATCTCTTCGCCTGGCTACGCAAGGGCAATGACGGCAAGGCCCGCCACGGCGTATTCGAGGAGCAACCGGAATGAGCGATGTTCGCATGCGGACCGATAGCGACGGGGTGAGCGACCGGCCTGATCCGGAAAGCTGCCGCATCGTGGAGCTGCCCGGCAAGGATGTGCGTCCGCGACGCCGGCGCGGCGGCGCCTGGCTCGGCGGCGCCATGCTCCTGCTCCTTGCCGGCGGTCTTGGCGTGGGCGGATGGCGATACTATCAGGCCGCACGCGATCTGGCTGTGTCGACACAGCAAATCAGGACTGCCATTCCGCAAGTTCGGGTGGCGACTGTCCATGCCAGCGGCGACATCATGAAGGTCGCGCTGCCGGCGACCACGACGGCGTTCGAGGCGGCGAACATCTTCGCGCGGGCCAGCGGCTACATCGAGAAGCGCTACGTCGATATCGGCGATCGCGTGAAGAAGGGCGGTCTCCTTGCGGAGATCACTGCGCCGGAGCTCGACCAGCAGATCGCGCAGGCGCAGGCGACGCTGGCGCAAAACCAGGCCGCCTTGCAGCAGGCGCAAGCGAGCCGGGAGCTTGCCGACGTCACAAATGCGCGGGACAGCAATCTGGTCAAGCAGGGCTGGTTGACGGCCCAGCAGGGCGACAACGACCGTCTCACCCTGCGCGCCCAGCAGGCGGCCGTGAACGTGGCGCAGTCGAACATCACCGCGCAAGAGGCACAGATTCGCGTGCTTCAGCAGGAGAAAGCCTATCAGCGCGTGGTCGCGCCATTCGACGGTGTGATCACGCAACGCAATGTGGACAATGGCAGCCTTGTTCAGGCCGGATCGACCTTCATGTTCACGCTGATGCATTCGAACGTGATCCGAACCCAGGTCTTCGTGCCGCAGGACGAGGCCTTTGGCATCGCGCCGGGCGTTGATGCCGAGATTCGCGTTCCCGAGATCCCGGACCGGATCTTTCCGGGAAAGGTCACGCGCATCGCGACCGCGTTACAGCCGGGAAGCAGAACGCTGCTGACCGAGATCGACGTCCCCAATCCGGACGGCGCCCTGAATCCCGGCATCTACTGCACCGTCGAGCTGTCGATCCCGCGCAAGACTCCGTCAGTGTCGATTCCGGCCGACGCGCTGGTCTTCGATCAGAACGGTCTCCATGTCGTAGTCGTGCGCAACGGCGTCGTTCATTTGCAGAAGGTCTCGATCGCGCGGGATTTCGGCACGTCGATAGAAGTGCGTGAGGGCGTGCGGCCCGGCGAGCAGGTCGTGCTCAATCCGTCGGTCAGCCTGGCCGAGGGCAGCAAGATCGCGATTCGCAAGCAGGATGGGAGCCAGGAGACGCAGACATGATCCGGATCGTGTGCGCGGCGCTCGCTGCCCTCTTGCTCGGCTGCTCTGCTGGCAAAGCCCAGGTGGCGACGACCGGCAGCACAGCGATGGGCCTTCCGACCGTGCCGGGCGCAATCGTCACGTCACCGCTCAATAGCCCCGGGCCGTTTTCCACGGCGACTTTGCCTGGCGCGCCCGATACCACGCTGGCACCCGTCCCGCTCGCGCTGGATCCGACGACGCCAGGGACGGTCGTCGTCTGTGCGCCACCATCGGCGTCTCCGACGCAGGTGCCGGCGACCCCGATCGTATCGAACATGGGATTGCCGGCGTCAGGCAGCGCGGCCCCGATCGCGCCGGCGATGGGGCAGAACACCAGCTCGATCGGGACCGTTCCCGCGGCTGCGCCGGCAGGGACGGCGCCGATCACCGCGTGCAGTTCAGCGCCGGGCGGCGTGGTGGCGAGCGCTGCATCCTTGCCGCTCTCGATCGCGGACGTGCCGGCCGGACCCTCGCCCGGCACGATCCCGCAGGTCATCACTGACGCTGGCGGCACGGGCATAGACCCAAATGCTGCGATCGCGCCGAGCCCCAACACGTCGGCCTGCGCGGAAGGCGTGACGATGAATCTGGCGACGCTTGCGACAGTAATGCCGGCCAACGCAACAGGGGCCGCGCCGACGCCCGGCGTCTCGCCGGTTTTGCCGCCGGGCTGCTGAGGGGGCGCTGCGCATCGACGCTCGCCTCACGGGCTACGCAACGATCGTACCCGTCGCGCGTCCGAAGCTCGTCGAGAAGTGTGCGGAGCTCGCATGGCCGCAGGCATAGGCGATCTCGGTCAGCGTGAGATTCCGATCGACCGCGCGGCGGTGGAGACAGAGCGAACGATCCGGCATCTGCCGATTGGAATCGGAGGAATGACAGCGTCACGAGGGGCTGCCATTCCTCCTTCCAGCGCGAGATGGAAGAGCCCCGAGACCGTGCGGCGGTCTGCTTCGGCTGCCGCGCGA
This sequence comes from Bradyrhizobium guangxiense, assembly GCF_004114915.1. NCBI lineage: Bacteria > Pseudomonadati > Pseudomonadota > Alphaproteobacteria > Hyphomicrobiales > Nitrobacteraceae > Bradyrhizobium > Bradyrhizobium guangxiense. The sequence continues at coordinate 499,888 of NZ_CP022219.1, forward strand.
TTGCGTCGCGCCGAAGGAGCTTCGTCGGGCTCGAGGACTTAGTAGCCGGACGTGGGCTCGCAGGGCGGGCGGCGCCACGGGGCCGTTGCATAGGCGCCGACATCCGGAGCCCGCGTGCAGCCGCGCTTGGAGGTGACCGGAACACGCTGCGCCGATGCGTAGGCATCGACATTCGCCCGGCGCGCATTCGTGTTGCCTTCGCGCGCCATCGCCGGGGAAGCAACCATCGCCGCTGCGATCAGTGCGGCCGAAAGCAGTTTCAGTGTCGTCATCGTACGTCTCCTTGACAAAGCGATGCCGGGAACGCCTCGGCTCGCTCGCCAGACATGTGTATGCGTGCGCCGGATCTGCAGTATCGATCGAACGATGATTTTCGCCTTTGCACGGAGTCATGCCCGCGATGCCATCGCAATTGCGCGCGCATGACGCGGCCGTACGCCGTTCGAGACGCGGACGATGGTTGCCTCCAACTGGCAAGCGCATCGGGTCTGGTCGCTACGTCCTGTCATCGGCGCCAGTGATGCTCGTGAACATGGTTTGCGCCGAACACGGGAGCGGCGCCGCCGGGGCGCTCGAGTCCCATGCGTCCCGCAGGCGTCAACGCGCCGCCATTCAGCACATCGCGGTCGGGATACATCGAGGCATAGGTCGCCGGCTCCTGGTCGGCGAATGACCAAGCGGCCGATGCAGACGATAGTGTTGCTGTTGAGATCAGTGCCGCAGCGATCAGGATCTTTAATGCACTCATGGCGATTCTCCATTGTGTCTCGTGCGGAGCGTCGCTTGAGCGAGATCGCTGCTCGGCTGGTGGCGTTTCCGGAGTTCTGTTCTATGCCTGACATATAGATCGCTCGGTCCGCAAAACCCGTGAGCACGCATCACGCTTGAGGGAGGATGGCCGAGTGCGGGACATGGTGCTCAGGCGTTCGACGAATACCCTGTGCGTTGTCGCATGGAATCCTGTCACCGACGTCAGACTCGATCGCGCGATCGTGCATGGTCAAATCGCACGCGGCGCCCAGTTTTGTATGCAGGTCATGCAGCATTTGGAGTGCAAGCCATGAAGCCGATCTCGTTTCTCTTCGTCGTCATCTGTCTTGCGCTCTCGGGCGCCGCGATTGCCCGCGGTGGCGTCGGCTCGCCGATGTCGATGGCGCACGGCGGTGCGCTCGGTACCAGTGCCGGCAGGCCCGGGACGAACTCGCTCGGCACCGCGCTTCCGTCAGCCGAGAGCGGCGATCACGCAATGCGCGGGCCCTTGCTGGGGACGAACCAGACCATCGACAAGGAGGACGCGCGGCTCGAGAAGATGCTCGAAGGATCGATCTGTCGCGGCTGCTGAGACGTTCGGATTGAAGCGCGGTGAGCGCGGCTGACGCGGGAATGGGCTTTCCGGGCGCGGCTGTCAGCATGCTCTGATGGATTGGGGCGATCTTCCCATTCCGCGCGCCTGTATCCGGATTGCACGCAGCCGCGGCGAAAAGTTCGACCGCGAAGTATCTTCAAAATGCCGGAAGCCGCCGGCGACGATGCGGCCGGGCGTGCCTTCGTGAAATTTACGGTGCGTTTGGGAAGATCGCGCCAGCGTCGACCCCCTAAAAAAGACCGATATCATTCGAGCGGAGCGCTGGGCGTTCGATCGCCAGGCGCCTCCGCATTGCAAGGAGACTTGATGAAACTGGCAGGTATACCGGGGCGTTCGAGCCTTGGATCGCTCATCCTGATTGCCGCCGTCATTGGCTGTAGCGCCGCGGCCTTCGCGTACACCGCGGGGTGGCTCTCGCCTTCGCGTCTCACGCCGGATCTGATGATCGCGGCGTTGACGCCTCCAAGCGGTCCGCCACTCGGACATCGGCGGAACCATGCCAAGGGAATCTGCTTCACCGGCACGTTCGAAGCGAACGGGAATGGTGTGGAACTGTCGCGGGCCCAGATGTTCGTGCAGGGCCGCTATCCGGTCCTCGGTCGTTTCAATCTCGGCACCGCCGATCCGAATGCGGTGGATGCGACAGTGCGCGTTCGCGGCGTCGGCCTTCAGATATCGGCGGCGGACGGCGAGGAGTGGCGAATGGCGATGATCAATCCGCCGTTCTTTGCGGTCTCCACGCCCGAGGCGTTTCACGACCTGCTGGTTGCGGCCGGCAAGAAGGATCCGGAGGCGATGACGGCGTTCACCCGCGCCAATCCGGAGTTCGCAGCTTTCGCGGCCTGGGCCAACGCGGCGCCCTGGACCGGAAGCTATGCGGAGGAGCCCTACAACAGTCTCAACAGCTTCGTCTTCACGAATGCGAGGGGCGATGAGCACGCCGTGCGGTGGTCGCTGCTGCCCACGGCAGAGCCTACTCCTATCGCCCAGGCGGAGCTGAAAAAACGCGGCCCGGATTTTCTCGAGCAGGAAATCACGGATCGGGTGCAGTCTGCCCCGCAACGATGGACCATGGTCACTACCGTGGCCGATCCCGGCGATCCGACCGCGGATCCAAGCAGGGCCTGGCCGGAGAACCGGCGCAAGGTACAGGTCGGAACGCTCGTCGTGCAGCGAATTGAAGCGGAGCGCGATGGACCCTGCCGCGACATCAATTTCGATCCGACCGTGCTGCCGCGGGGAATCCGTATCTCTGACGATCCTTTCCCGGCTGCGCGCTCGTCGGTCTATCGCAAATCCTACGATCTGCGCGCGGCCGAAGCCGGGGACTATCCGAGAAGCGGAGTTGCCAAGCCATGACCCGTCCCCCACATCGGTTCGCCCCGACCCAGCGGCTGCTGCACTGGCTGATGGCGTTCTGCATTATCGCCATGCTCTTCATCGGTGTCGGCATGGTGTCCACCGTGGCGCCGAAATACCTGCCGCTCATCCTGATCCACAAGACGCTCGGCGTTGTGCTTCTCATCCTTGTCCTTGTCAGGCTGGCGCTGCGGCTTCGTCTCGGCGCACCGCCGTTGCCGGCCGATCTACCGCCGGCGATCAAGCTCGGCGCGCGATTGTCGCACCTGCTGCTCTACGGCTTCATGATCCTCATGCCGTTGCTTGGGCTCGGCATGCTCTGGGCCGCGGCCTATCCGGTGGTCCTGTTCGGCGGGATCGAAATTCCGGAATTCCTGCCGCAGAGCGACCGCGCGCATACGTTGCTTTGGAACGCCCATGTCTATCTGGGCCTCGCATTCTTCGCCCTGGTGCTGCTGCATCTGGCGGCAGCGCTGTTCCACGCCTTGATCCGCCGTGATGGCGTTTTCGCGACGATCTCGCCGCTGCCGCAGCGGGAGCGGATGAAGCCCGCCGAATGAGTGCGCAGGCGGGCGTGCAGTCCGGGAATGATCCTTTCGGGTCAGAAAGACCGGTCGCCCGCCGCCTGATTAAAGTTTTCCCACCCCAGCAAGGATGCCGACCATGACCAAAGCAGACCTCCAAAGCCCGACGGATCTCGGGGCCAATGCAAACCGCGATATTCCTGCCGCGCTCAGAGCATTGCTGGCTGACGTTTTCGCGCTGTACATGAAGACGAAGAACTTCCATTGGCACGTATCGGGCAGTCATTTCCGTGACTACCATCTTCTGCTCGATGAGCAGGGCGAGCAGATCTTTGCCATGACCGACGATATCGCCGAGCGGGCGCGCAAGATCGGCGGCACCACGCTGCGCTCGATCGGCCAAATCGCGCGCGAGCAGCGCATTCTCGACAATGACGCCGATTATGTCGACCCCCAAGACATGCTGGCCGAGCTGCGCAGTGACAACCAGCAACTGACGCGAGAAATGCGCCGGGTCCACGAGCTCTGCGACGAACATGGCGATGTCGCCACCGCCAGTCTGCTGGAAAACTGGATCGACGAGACCGAGCGGCGGATCTGGTTCCTCTACGAGACCGGGCGAGGCCGCCCGAATTCGTAAGCGCAGCGCAGGCCATCGAGCCGGGAGGCGGGTCAAAGATGAGCGGTCTCCCGGAGCTCCTGCGGGACAATAGCGCGAGCCCCAAGCGCATGCTGTTGCGCGAATTCGTGCGGCGGATCGACGACGAACTTGTGTCCGTGATTGGCCTGCTGTCGGAGGCAGATCTAGCACGCGCTGTCGCAGGGCATGCCAAGATCGCAAGGCGTTCTGTTCGTCTCCGCAAGGTTGCCGCGTCCAATGCTCCGCATCGTGCAGATCAAAAATATCGTCGCTTCCGTGAAAGATGGGGCGTGGGCCCACCTGTACGCTTGCTCCTATCCGTGACCGGAAGACCGGTCACACGTGCAAGGGTCAAGCCATGACGGATATGTCGAACTCGAAGGCGTCGCTCGGAAGAGCTATCCAAGCGATCAGCGGAAAATGGGGCCGGTTCGTTGCGCTTGGCGCAGGCGAATTGATTCTCGGTGGCATCGCATCCGCGAACCTGATGGCGGCCAGTCTCGCCTCCGTGCTGGTCATTGGCGCGACCATGACCGTCGCCGGCATCTTCCAGGTCGTGCATGCCTTTTCGGTGCGCGGCATGCGGGGATTCCTATTCTGGCTGCTCGCGGGCGTTGTCTACGGCGCGGCCGGGATCATCGTGCTCTGCGATCCGGTTCTGGCCTCGTTCACGCTGTCTCTCGCCGCGTGCGCGTTCCTGCTCGTCGCCGGAGTGGTGCGGATCCGGGCAGGCTTTCATATGCGGCCGGCTGCAGGTTGGCGCTGGATCGTTGCGGCCGGCGTTCTGACGCTCTGCGTCGCCGTCATGTTGGTGGCAGCCTGGCCGGCGATTGGCCTGTGGCTGCTCGGTGCGATGCTGGTGGTCGACCTGATCTTCCAAGGCTGGGGCTTCATTGCATTCGGGCTCGCGCTCAGAAGCCGGGCGCCCCGCCACTCGGTCCAGCCGGCGACGGTGTGAGCCATGATGACAGGTTCGACATTCACGCGGCATTGGGAGATTGCCTGGCGCGGCGGTCAGACCCGGTCGACTTCGCGGCTGGTGGCCGAGGAGACGGCCATCGCGCTCACTTATAATGGCTCGACCCATGCCGTGATGATGGGTACGCCGGCCGATCTGGAGGATTTCGGCATCGGATTCAGCCTCACGGAAGCCATCGTCGAACGGCGAAGCGAGATCGGGAGCATCGATTTGATTCCGAACGAGCTTGGCGTCGAGGTGCGGATGTGGCTCGATGGGGACCGCGCGGCGTCCCTGGCCGCCCGTCGCCGCGCCATTAGCGGTCCGGTCGGCTGCGGACTCTGCGGCATCGAAAGCCTCGAACAGGCGCGCCGGACGCCCACGCGGGTGGAAGGCCGTGGCATCGCTTTTCATGCGCGAGACCTGTTGAACGCGATGCAGGCGCTCTCTCCTCTGCAGACATTGAACCAGCACACGCGATCCGTGCACGCGGCGGCGTTCTGGAGCCCTCGCACTGGCATCGGCCTCGTCAGGGAGGACGTCGGCCGCCACAATGCGCTGGACAAGCTCGCGGGCGCGATCATGCGCGACGGCAGCCCGGCTCGCGACGGGGCCGTGCTGCTGACGAGCCGTGTCTCGGTCGAGATGGTGCAGAAGGCGGCGATGATGGGCGTGCCGGTCGTCGTGGCCGTGTCTGCACCGACCGCGCTTGCCATCCAGACCGCGAAGGATGCGGGCATCACGCTCGTGGCGATTGCCCGCGATGACGGCTACGGCGTCTTCACGCACCCGCGACGCGTTCTGCTGCCCGACGAGGCTGCGCCGCGCACGGGGTGTTGACCCCGCGGGCCGCCCGGCATGTCGATACAGGCCGCATCTCCGGAGCCCGCAGCTGGGCTGCGGGCGGCCGTCTTTGCTACGGAATACTCGCTTCCGGTTGCGGTCCTGCTGACGATGTCCGGCGGCTTTCTCGATGCCTTCACCTGGCTCTCGCTCGGCGGCGTATTCGCGAGCTCGCAGACCGGCAACGTCGTTTTCCTCGGCATCGATGCCCTTTCGGGGCAATGGCAGCGGGCGGCGCATCATCTGCTTCCGATCGTCGTCTTTCTTCTCGGCGCATGGGTGGCGATCCGCATCCAGGCGCCGCTACGCTGTCTCGTTGTGGAGATCATCTGCCTCGCCGCCGTGATGCTGTTACTGCACCGGATACCTGATCCGGTTGCCATCCTCGGAGTCTCCTTCGGCGTCGCGCTGCAGTCGGCCAGCTTCAGGCGCGTCGGACGCTGGAGCTATCTCTCGGTCACCGTCACCGGCAACATGCTGCGCGCCATCGATGAATTCGTGTCGCCATCCGATCGCGACGCCTCGCACGGAGGCGGCGCCATGCTCGTGCTCTGCCTGATGTTCCTATGCGGCGCCGCCATCGGTGGCTTTGTCACGACGCGGCTCGGCGCGGCCAGTCTTGCGGTGCCGATCGCTTTGTCGGCGTGCGCACTGTTGCTGTGCCGGCGGAACCGGATCAGCCGAGACCCCGGCTGAGCGGTTTCTCTCGCGGCGCGCCGTCGCACCATGCCATTCGGCAAAGGCGCGTTCGTTCGCGGAAGCGGGCAGCGCTGTGCGCGCCGTATCGTCTTCAGTAGGTGCCGGGATGGCGCTTCCGACGTCGACTGCCACGGGAGGCAAGGATGAACGAACTCCGCAAAGAGACAGACAGCCTGGGTGAAGTGTCCGTTCCCGCGGACAAGCTCTGGGGCGCGCAGACGCAACGATCGCTCGAACATTTCAGCATCGGCAGGGATCTCATGCCGCGCGAGATGATCAAGTCCTATGCAATCCTGAAGAAGGCGGCCGCGACCGCCAACCACGCGGGCGGTCGTCTCGACGGCAAGATCCACAAGCTGATCATCCACGTCTGCGACGAGATTCTCGCGGGCCAGCATCACGATATGTTTCCGCTTCACGTCTGGACGACGGGCGGCGGAACGCAGTTCAACATGAACGTGATCCGCGCTGCGACGGCGGAGGTGCTCAAGGTCGATAACATCCCGCAACCGGCCGCACGCGCGCCGGCGGTTGCGAAGCGGGCGTGAGAAGAGGGGGGCTTGCCATGGATCCGACGGCGCTTCTCCTCTCGCGGCTGCAGTTCGCCTTCACCATCTCGTTCCACATCATCTTCCCGGCGTTCACGATCGGGCTTGCCGCCTGGCTCACCGTGCTCGAAGCGATGCACCAGTACAGCGGCAGGCGCGTCTACCGGACCCTGTTCGAGTTCTGGCTCAAGATCTTCGGCGTCGCCTTCGGCATGGGCGTGGTATCGGGCGTGGTGATGGCGTTCCAGTTCGGAACGAACTGGAGCGTGCTCTCGAAGATGTCGGGCCCGATCCAGGGGCCGCTGTTGTCCTACGAGACGTTTACCGCCTTCATGCTGGAGGCCGGCTTCTTCGGTATCCTCATCTTCGGTCGGCCGCGGGTGCCGCCCTGGTTCTACCTGTTCTCGACCGCGATGGTCGCGCTCGGCACCACGCTGTCGGCGTTCTGGATCATGGTCAACAACAGCTGGATGCAGGTGCCGACCGGCTATGTCCTGCAGAACGGCCAGTTCGTGCCTGACGATTGGGCGCAGATCATCTTCAACCGCGTGGTCTGGGTCCGCTTTCCGCACATGCTGCTCGCCTCTTATCTCACCGGCGCGTTCTGCGTAGCTGCGACCGGCGCGTGGTATCTGCTGCGGCGGACCTATCGGGCCGAGGCGCATGTGATGCTGCGCATGGGCCTTGCGCTCGCAGCGGTGCTGCTTCCGGCGCAGCTCTTCATCGGACATCTCGTCGGCGACTACGTCCACGACTATCAACCGGCCAAATTCGCGGCGATCGAGGCGCGCTGGCACGACGAGCAACCGGCTTCCGAGGTGTTGATCGCGATCCCGGATTCGACCACCGAATCGAACAAATATGCCATCTCGATTCCGGTGCTCGGCAGCATCATCGCAAGCATGAGCCTGACCTCGAAGGAGGTCGGCCTGACCAGCTTCGCGCCGCAGGACCGGCCGCCGGTGGCAATCCCGTTCTTCGCCTTCCGCATCATGGTCGGCTGCGGCTTCGTGATGCTGGGGCTGGCCTGGCTCGGGACTTGGCTCCCGCTCAAGCATCGGCTTGAGCGCAGCCGTCTGCTGCTGTGGGGCATCTTCCTCAGCTTTCCGCTGCCGTGGATCGCGATCCTCACCGGCTGGTACACGGCGGAGGTTGGCCGCCAGCCATGGACGGTCTACGGCGTATTGCGGACCGCCGATGCCGTGACGCCATCTCTGACGGCGGCCGCCGCGACCGCTTCGCTGATCCTGTTCGTTGCGGTCTATGCCTTCATCTTCTCGTTCGGGACCTACTACATCTACCGGCTGCTGCGCGCCGGCCCGGCCGGCCTGGGCGGCAAGCCTCTGCACGTTCCGGTCCCCAATCGGCCGATGTCGCTCGCCGACCAGGCGCCGGCGTCGCACAGCTATTTCGAAGCGGGAGAATAGACATGGTGATGTTCTGGGTTGCGCTGCTGGCCATCAGCATTCTGATCTATCTTCTGCTGGACGGCTTCGATCTTGGCGTCGGCATGCTGTTCGGCCTCGCCGATGGCGAGGCGGGGCGTGCGGAGATGCTGCGCACGATCGCTCCGGTCTGGGACGGCAACGAGACCTGGCTGGTCGTCGCCGGCGTGATCATGTGGGGTGCGTTCCCCGTGGTCTATGCCATGTTGATGTCCGCCTTCTACATCCCGGTCGTGGTCATGCTGCTGGGATTGATTCTTCGTGGTGTCGCGTTCGAATTTCGCGGCAAGGCCTCGCGCTCGCGCCAGATCTGGGACATCAGCTTCACCGTGGGATCGTTTGCCGCAAGCTTCATGCAGGGCGCGATGGTCGGGGCGCTGGTCAAGGGGCTGCAATTCTCCAACGGCGAATATGTCGGCGGAACCTTCGGCTGGCTAACCGGCTTTTCGGTCTTGTGCGGGATCGGCCTGTGCTTCGGCTATGCGCTGCTTGGGGCGTGCTGGCTGGTGAGGAAGTGCGAGGGCCCGATCCGCGACGCCACGCGGCGTCAGATCCCATTCCTAGCGGTCGCCGTGCTGGCCTTCCTCGTGGTCGTCTTCACGCATGCGCTTGTCGAGCATCTGCCAATCCTGCGCCGCTGGATCCAGCGGCCCTATCTGTTCGTGTTTCCCTTGATCGGCGCGGGTGCCGCCGCAGTGCTCGCCACCAGCATCTTGCGCCATGACGACTATTGGCCGTTCCACATGGTGGCGCTGATCTTTGCGTCGGCCTTCGGCACGCTTGCCCTGTCATTCTGGCCCTACATGATCCCGTTCGTCGTCACGATAGACGAGGCGGCGGCGCCGCATGCAAGTCTCGCCTTCATGTTCTGGGGCGAGGGCCTGTTTGTGTTCCCGTTGATGCTGCTCTATGTCGCGGTGGGTTATCGCGTCTTCCGCGGCAAGACGGCCACGGCGGCGGATCACTACTGACGGCGACGGGCCCGAACCGCGAACAACAAGAAAGGCGCCGGTTTCGGCGCCTTTCTTGTTCGGGGCGGTTTATTGCCTTGTTCAGGACCTGGGCATGACGCCGGGGCTGTTGTCCGGCCATTGCGCGACTAGCTTCTCGTCGATGTTGAAATGCTGGGCGACCAGCTTGGGCGGCGTGTGCGTCAGCCAGTTGGAGAGAGAGACCTCCTCGTAGCGCGGCGCGCGGAATACGCCGACGAACTGCAGCTCGCTGTCGCCGATATTCTCGACATAATGGCCGAGATTGCGGCGGACATAGCCGATGTCGCCGGCCGAGAAATCCGTCGTCAGCGCGTTGGGGCCGGTGTCGAACACCGTCATCCGTGCCTTGCCCTTGATGTAGTACTGCCACTCGTCGGCGTTCGGGTGCCAGTGCATCTCCCGTACCGCGCCCGGCGGCATCGTCACGAGCGCCGCAGCGACGGTGGTGGCCACCTTGAAATTGCTGCTGTCGGCAACGCGGATGCTGCCGGCGGAACTCTCCTTGACCGGGGTCGAGCTGCCGAGCGAATGGATGAAGGGGTAGGGCGGCGCCTCCGCATGCTTGGCGATTGCGGTGCGATCGGCGGCGAGATCGCCTGGCACCGCTCCCTGAAAGATCCAGAGATTGTGCAGCGGGATATTCGCGAAGGCCTCGACCGCAACGCCGAAGTTCTTGGCCAGCCCCTCGGGCGGCGTATGGGCGAGCCAATCCGTCACCAGCAGCGTGTTGAACTCGTTGGCGTGGCCGTCGTCGAAGCAGATCACGAACTCGCAGCCGTCAGGCCCCAGGCCCTGCAGCGAATGCGGCGCGCCCGGCGGGAAGTACCAGAGGTCGCCGGCCTTGAGGTCGCCAACATAGGGACGCCCCTGGGTGTCGAGCACGGTGATGCGGCAGGAGCCATAGGTCATGATCGCCCACTCGGCGGCCTGATGCCAATGCAGCTCGCGGATGCCGCCGGCGGCCAGGCGCATGTTGACGCCAGAGATCTCCTTGGAGATGGCGAAGTCCTCGACGGTGACCTGACGGGCCCAGCCGCCATTCTGGATGCGCTTCGGAGCATTGTTGAACGAGGCCCAATCCATCGGTAATCCGCCGACATCCGTCGCCGGTGGGGTTTGCGCGGAGGGGAATTGCTTGGCGAGGGCCGGATTCTGCGGACCGGGATCGGTCAGGCTTCCGGGGCTCCTGGCATTCACCGCGCCTTGTGGCGGCTCGTCCGGATTGCCGAAGGTTGCGGCCTGGGCGCTGGAGCCGACCATGGCGGCGCCTGCCGCAGACATGGCCAGCAGATCACGTCTTGAAAACATGTTGGGTCGCTCCTGAAAATTGTCGAAAGCCCTCCGTGGCGATGGGGCTCCAGCTGCCAAACCTAGTTTTCAGTCGCCGTTTCAGCTTCCGGGAACTGCGCTCTTTTTGCCGGAATGCACTGGCTGCTGTGGCGGGCAGCCCGGACCAAACGTGTGCAATTGAGAAATTGTGCTTCATTTTGAGAAGACGGCTCTGCCTGCGCGATCCTTAACTGGCCCGGAGAATTGCAGGATCGAGAGATGTCGAGATGACCACGAAATCGGTTCGTCCCTACCGTGAACCGGCCGGTGGCTGGGGTGCACTCAAGGCGCTCGGCGAGGCGCTTCTGGTGCAGCGCGTGCCGCTGAAGGGCGCGGCGACGCTGAGACGGATGAACCAGCCGGAAGGCTTCGATTGTCCCGGCTGCGCGTGGCCGGATCCGAAACACACCTCGTCGTTCGAATTCTGCGAGAACGGCGGCAAGGCGATCGCCTGGGAGGCAACCTCGAAGCGCTGCACGCCCGAATTCTTTGCCGGGCATACTGTCACGGAGCTCGCGAGCTGGAATGATTACGACCTCGAGATGGTCGGGCGGCTCACGCATCCGATGGCCTATGATGCTGCAACCGACCGCTACCTTCCGGTGGAGTGGAACGATGCGTTCGAGATGATCGGTCGCGAGCTAAAGGCGCTGCCGGATCCGAACATGGCGGAGTTCTACACGTCCGGGCGGACTTCGAACGAGGCGGCCTTCCTCTATCAGCTGTTCGTGCGCGAATACGGCACCAACAATTTCCCCGACTGTTCGAACATGTGCCATGAGGCGACCAGCGTCGGCCTGCCACATTCGCTCGGGGTGGGCAAAGGTACCGTGCTGCTGGAGGATTTCGACAAGGCCGATTGCATCTTCATCTTCGGTCAAAATCCGGGAACCAACAGCCCGCGAATGATGACCAGCCTGCGCAATGCGGCGCGCCGCGGCGCATCGATCATTTCCTTCAACCCGTTCCGTGAGCGGGCACTGGAGCGTTTCCAGGCACCGCAGAGCCCGGTCGAGATGATCACGCTGTCGTCGACCACGATCAGCTCGAAGCTCCTCCAGGTGAGGGTCGGCGGTGACGTTGCTGTCCTCAAGGGTATCATGAAAGTTTTGGTGGAGGCGGACGAGACTGCCCGTGCTGCCGAGCAGCCGGATATCCTCGACTGGGATTTCATCGGCGGGGACACCGTCGGGATCGAAGCGCTGATCGAAGATCTCAAGCGCACGCAATGGCCCGACATCGAACGCCAGTCCGGCCTGGCGCGCGAGGACATGGAATATGCAGCCGCCGCCTATATGAAGGCAGAGCGCGCCATCATCGTCTACGGCATGGGCGTCACCCAGCACTGGCGCGGCGCGAACAACGTACAGCAGATCGCCAACCTCGCATTGTTGCGCGGCAATGTCGGGCGCGAAGGCGCCGGCGTCTGTCCAGTTCGCGGTCATTCCAACGTTCAGGGCGACCGCACCGTGGGGATCACGGAGGTCCCCAAGGCGGATTTTCTCAATCGCCTGGAGCAGCGCTTCGGCTTCAAGCCTCCGGCTGAGCCGGGACACAACGTGGTGACCGCTCTGGAAGCCATGATCCGCGGCGAGGTGAAGGCCTTCTTCGCAATGGGCGGCAATTTCGCCGCCGCCATTCCGGATTGGCAGGCGACCCAGGCGGCGCTCGGTAAGCTCGATCTGACCGTCCATGTCTCGACCAAGCTCAACCGCAGCCACCTGATCCACGGCCGCGCCGCGTTGATCCTGCCGTGCCTCGGCCGCACCGAGATCGATATCCAGGCATCGGGGCCGCAGTCGGTCACGGTGGAGGACTCGATGTCGATGGTGCATGCGTCGGGCGGGCGCAACAAGCCGGCATCGGAGCATCTTCTCAGCGAGGTCGCGATCATCGCCGGCGTCGCCAAGGCGACGCTGGGCGAGCGTACGGTGGTCGATTGGGACGGTTTCGTTGCCGATTACGACCGCATCCGCGATGCGATCGAGGCGGTGTTCCCGATCTTCCAGGGGTACAATGCCCGCATCCGCGTCCCCGGTGGCTTCCATCTCACCTCGACGGCGCGCGAACGCATCTGGGCGACGCCGTCGGGCAAGGCCAACTTCCTGGTCTTCCCGGGGTGCGGCGAGGATCCGCCGCAGAGCGATGACGATTTCCTGTGGCTCACCACCATACGCAGCCACGACCAGTACAACACCACGCTCTACTCGATGTCGGACCGCTATCGGGGCGTGTTCGGCCAGCGCGACGTGGTGTTCCTCAACGAATACGAGCTCAAGAAGCGGGGATTGGTCGACGGCGATCGCGTCGATCTGGTCACCGCCTCGACCGACGGCGCCGAGCGGATCGTGCGCAACTTCCGTGTCGTCGCCTATTCCTTCCCGACCGGCTGCTGCGCGGCGTATTATCCGGAAACCAATCCGCTGGTGCCGCTCTATGCCCGCGATCCTCTCAGCTACACGCCGTCATACAAGGGCGTCCCGATCCGCCTGGTGCGTTCGGCCGCCACCGGGGAATAGCGGCGGAGTAAACCAGAAGCGGGCGCCGCCATGTGCGGCGCTGTCCTCCGCGCCGATCCGGCCGCCATGTGCCTCGACGATCGACCGGCAGATGGGCAGTCCCATGCCGACGCCGCTCTCTTTGGTCGTGAAGAAGCTCTCAAAGAGCCGGTCCACATGTTCGGCGGCGATCCCGGGACCGTTGTCCTCCACGGAGCAGCACAACATGGCCGCGTCCTGCCTGACCGTGCTGATGACGATCCTGCGATCGTCAGATCCCGCCTGAGTCATGGCCTGAACCGCGTTGATGGCCAGATTGAGCCGGCTTGCGAGCACACGACGCCACCATCGCTGGGGCTGAACGGGAGCGGAGCCATCCAGGCGTTCGAGCGTCATACGAGCAGGTCTAGCGCGCCGCCGACGAAACGCACGAAGCTGCTGCCGCGCTACGTGCGATCTTAGGCCATCTCGGCCGTTGGCCTCGTGACGCCGAAGCGCTGCTCGAACTCGGCGACATTGACGACGCCACGTCGGTGGGTGCCGTCGCCGATCTTGCGGTCGCCGTCCCAGGCCTCGACCTCGAACAGGACGCTCCTGGCGTCGATCGCAACGACCCGTGCCGTCGCGCGCACCGTGCGGCCGATCGGCGTTGCCGCCAGATGGCGGATATTGATCATCATCCCGACGCTGACATGACCCGCGGGAAGGAACGGCTGAACTGCCGATCCGGCAGTCATTTCCATGTGCAGGATCATCGTCGGCGTGCCGTAGACTTCAGGCATGCCCGGCACCACATGGCCGACGGTCATCTCGCTCGTGACGGTCACCAGCTTTTCCGCCGTCATCCCGGTCTTCACGTTCTCAAGCGGATTCATGACTCATTTCCGTCTCTGCCTCGGTCGTGGATGGGGTGGATGTCTCGGCCCGCGGCTTGCGCCCAGTCAGCCAGTTGCCGAGCCGGTCGAGATAGAGATAGACCACGGGCGTGGTGTAGAGCGTCAGGATCTGCGACAGCATCAGGCCGCCGACGATCGTATAGCCGAGCGGCTGGCGCAGCTCCGCGCCGGTGCCGGAGCCGATCATCAGGGGCACGCCGCCGAGCAGCGCCGCCATCGTCGTCATCAGAATCGGGCGGAAGCGCAACGTGCAGGCCTGGTAGATCGCCTCTTCCGGGCTGAGCCCGTGCTGGCGCTCCACCTCGAGGGCGAAGTCGACCAGCATGATGCCGTTCTTCTTCACGATGCCGATCAGGAGAATGATGCCGATGATGGCGATGACGCTGAGATCCATGTGGACTGCGAGCAGCAGCAACAGAGCGCCGATGCCGGCCGAAGGCAGCGTCGACAGGATCGTGATGGGGTGGATCAGGCTCTCGTAGAGCACGCCGAGGATGATGTAGATCACGATCAGCGCGGCCCCGATCAAGAGCGGCGTGCCCGACAGGGAGGACTGGAAGGCCTGCGCATTGCCCTGGAACGAGGTCGACAGCGAAGCGGGCTTGCCGGTCTCCTTCTCGATCTTCTGGATTGCCGTCACCGCATCGCCCAGCGCCACGCCGGGCTTCAGGTTGAACGAGATCGTCACCGACGGAAACAGGCTCTGGTGATTGATCAGAATCGGGGCCGGCTTGATCACGCTGTGAACCAGCGTGCTGAGCGGGACCTGCTGGCCGGTGGCCGAGTTCAGGTAGATGTCCTTGAGCGCTTCGGGCCCGTATTGGAAGCGCGGATCGACCTCCATCACGACGTGGTACTGGTTCAGCGAGGTGAACATGGTGGAGACGATGCGCTGGCCGAAGGCGTCGTCGAGCGCATTGTCGATCGTCGTGGGCAGGATGCCGAAGCTCGAGGCGACCTCGCGATTGACGGTGACCTCCAGCCGCGGGCCGGCATTGGCCTGGTCGCTGGCGACGTCGCTGATGACGTCGAGCCCGCGCAGCTTCTCCAGGAAGATCGCCGACCAGTGGGTGAGCTCGTTGGAATCGGCATCCGTCAGAGTGTACTGATATTGCGTCTTCGACAGGCGTGCGCCGATCGTGATGTCCTGTGCCGCCTGCATGTAGAGCGTGATGCCCTGGATGTGGGCGAGCCGGGGACGCAGCCGCTCGATGATCTGGTCGGCGCTCGCCTTGCGCTCCGGCTTCGGCTTCAGGACGATGAAGATGCGGCCCTGGTTGAGCGTCGCCGTCGGCCCTCCCGGACCGATATAGCTTGCTACCGACTGGATCGCCGGGTCCTTGGACAGGATGTCGACGATCGCCTGCTGGCGTTCCGACATCGCGGGGAAGGAGATGTCCTGGGCAGCCTCGGTGATGCCGACGATCTGCCCGGTGTCCTGTTGCGGGAAGAAGCCCTTCGGGATGATCACGTAGAGGTAGCCGGTCAGCGCGATGGTCGAGAGCATGACCAGTAGCGTCGCGAAGCGATGCCGCAGCACTACGCGCAGGCCCCGCGCATAGAGCGCAAGCAGGGCATCGAAACCTCGCTCGAACAGAAGGTAGACCCGGCCGTGCTTCCGTCGCGAATCATCCTTCAGCAGGCGTGCGCACATCATCGGCGTCAGGGTGAGCGAGATGACCAGCGACAGCAGCAGGGAGGCGGTGATGGTGACGGCGAATTCCTGGAACAGCTTGCCGACATAGCCGCCCATCAGGAACAGCGGGATGAATACCGCAATCAGCGACAGGGTGATGGAGACGATCGTGAAGCCGATCTCGGCGGAGCCCTTGAGCGCGGCCTCCATCGGCGTCATGCCCTGCTCGAGATGGCGCACGATGTTCTCGATGACGACGACGGCATCGTCGACCACGAAGCCGACCGCGATCGACAAGGCCATCAGTGAGAGGTTGTCGAGGCTGTAGCCGAGCACGTAGAGGACCGCGAAGGTGCCGACCAGCGCCAGGGGGACCGTGATCGCCGGGATGACGGTAGCCCAGAAATTCCGCAGGAACAGGAATATGACCATCACCACCAGGGCGACCGTCAACAGCAGCGTGAACTGCACGTCGGAGACCGCAGCGCGGATGGTGGCGGTGCGGTCGGCCGCGATCGTCACCTTGATCGCCGGTGGAACGGAGGCCTGCAGCTGCGGCAGCAGCTTCTTGATCCGGTCGACGGTCTCGATCACGTTGGCGCCGGGAACGCGCTGGACCGCGAGGATGATCGCGGGCTCCTTGCCGTACCAGCCGGCCAGGAGGTCGTTCTCAGGCGCCTCGATCGCATTGCCGACGTCGCGGATCCGCACCGGCGAGCCGTTGCGATAGGCGATGATGAGGTCTTCGTAAGCCGAAGGCTTCAACAGCTGGTCGTTGGTATTCAGCGTATAGGTGACGCGCGGGCTGTTGAGCGTACCCTTGGGCAGATCCACATTGGCGCCGGCGATGACGTTGCGGACGTCTTCGAGGCCGATGCCGCGGGCCGCAAGCGCCTGCGGATTGACGCGGACACGGATCGCGGGCTTCTGCTGGCCGCCGATGCCGACGAGGCCGACACCGGGCACCTGCGAGATCTTCGGCAGCAGGATGTTCTCGGCATAGGCGTCCACCGTGGTCAGCGGCAGCGAATCCGACGTCAGCGCGATCAGCATGATCGGCGTTTCCGCCGGGTTCACCTTCCTGATCGTCGGCGGGTAGGGGATGTTCGGCGGAAGGAACGGGCTTGCGGCGTTGATCGCGGCCAGCACGTCCACCGCGGCACTGTCCACCGTGCGCGACAGCTCGAATTGCACCGTGAGTTGGGCGACGCCGAGCGCGCTGGACGAGGTGAGCTGCGTGACGCCCGGAATCTGGCTGAGCTGCTGCTCGAGCGGGGTCGCGAGCGACGAGGCGATGGTGCCGGGATCGGCGCCGGGCAATTGCGCCGAGATCTGGATCGTCGGGTAATTGACGTTCGGCAGCGCGCCGACCGGCAGCAGCGGATAGGCCGCAAGACCGCACAGCAGCAGGCCGGCCATCAGCAGCGCGGTCGCAATCGGCCGCAGAATGAAAGGCGCGGAGAGGTTCATGGGATCGCGTCCTGCACGGCGCTCTGCAGGTCGGCTTCCTGCGCCGCCTTGCCGTGCAGCTCGCGAACGCGGCTGCCCTCCGTCAGCCGGTACTGGCCGTCGACCACGACGACGTCGCCGGATTTCAGCCCCCGGTCGATCAGGGCCTGGCCGTCGCTGATCTGCGCGACATGGACGGGACGCAAGGCTGCCGTCTGGCCGTCGGTCACGACATAGACATAGCTGCCGCTCGGCCCCTGCTGCACGGCCGAGCCGGCGACAGTGAGCGCGTCCTTCTGGATCTCGAGCAGCAGGCGCGCATTCACCAGCTGGCCCGGCCACAGCCGGTGCTCATGATTTGGGAATACCGCCTTGAGCTGGACGGTGCCGGTCGTTCCCGCGATCTCGTTGTTGACCAGCAGCAGGGTGCCCTCGTCGAGCTTCATCTTGTTGTCCTGGCTGTAGGCGATGACCTTCAGCTCTCCCTTTGCGGCGTGCTGCTGGATCACCGGCAGATCTGTCTGCGGCAACGTGAACAGCAGCGAGATCGGCTCGATCTGGGGCACGACGACGAGGCCGTTGGGGTCGGTCGGATGAATCACGTTGCCGACGTCGATCTGGCGAACGCCGGTGATGCCGGGAATCGCCGATGTCAGGCGCGTGTAGCTGAGCTGGACGTTGGCCTGATCGATCTGGGCCTGGTCCGCCTTCACTGCGGCCTTGAGCTGCGCCACCTGCGCCGTCTGCGTCTCGATCAGCTGGGGGGTCGCATAGCCCTTGTCGCCGAGTTGGTTGTAGCGGGAGAGATTGGCCTCGGCATTCGCAAGCTGCGCCTGGTCCCTGTCGCGGTTGGCCGTCAGCTGTTCGATCTGGGCTTCGTAGGGCCGTGGATCGATCTGGGCGAGCAGGTCGCCGGTCTTGACGGTCTGTCCTTCGGTGAAGGCGATCTTGACGATCTGCCCCTGAATCTGGCTGCGCACGACGTCGGTGTTGTAGGCGATCACCGTGCCGATGCCACGCAGATAGATCGGCACGTCCTTGCCGGTGACGGTGGCGGCAACCACAGGCACAACGACGGGCACCTGGGCGGCCGCGACGGCCGGCTTGCGCTCGCTGCCGAAGAACCAGAGACTTCCTCCGATCAGGATCGCGGCGAGAGCAACGAGTGCAATGGTCAGGTTCCGCTTCACGGTGATGGTCCTTGTTGATCTCAGGGATTGCCGGAGCCGTCGCTTGACGTCGTGCCGTCCACGGACGTGGGGCCGGGCACCGGCACGAACGGACCGATTCCGGCGCCGCCCAGCTCGGTGGACCCGAGCGGAATCCCGACGCGCCCGACCGTCGATGTCTGGGGAGGCAGGGCCGACGACGTTGTTGTGCCGTTGGGACAGCCGAGTGACGCGCTTCCGGAGAGCCCGCCGCCGTCGAACACGGCTCCTGACGATCCGGAATTGCCCGATACGGCGCAATTGGTCATGCCCGGCGAAGGATTGATCGGGGATATTCCGGGCGTTGCGATTTCGGTCGAACCCAGCGGAATGCCTTCAGGCCGCGACGAGCCCAGGTTGAGCGGCGAGGTTGCGGGCATATTGACGGAGGGTTGCGTTGTCGGCGGCGTTATTTGCGCATTTGCCGCAGCCGGGATCATCGATATCAGGCCAGCTGCGAGCGCCACGCGCAGATGCATCGATGCTAACCGGCGACATCCGAACCTGCTCGATGAGGGTTGTTCTCGCATAGGCTGCTCCGGAGTCTCTCATTTGCTTGGGAACGATAGGGAGCGGCCGGCGTGCCGGTATTCCCTGAATGCACGTCCCGCTGTCTGGCCGCACGATCGGGACGCATCCCCCTCATTGTGGCCGCTTCTGAAGCAGCAGCGTTGCCTCGGACAGCTCCCGGCGACATCCGGCGATGTCGCTGGAGCGGTTCGCGGCACGCGCGCGGTCGAGGGCATCGAGCGCCAGGAGAAGATGCGCCCCGCTCGGGCCCTCCGCCTGCGCCAGCGATCGCGGTGTCGGCTGATGACTGCGCAGCGCATCGAGGCTTTCCGGGCCCCAGCCATGCGCGCCGGCATTCTTCTCGATCGCCGCGTCCAGCTGCGCCTGCACACGTCCGATCGAATTCTCGCAGGTCGCTGCATGAACCGGGGAGGCCGCTTCCAGGAAGAATATAAGCGCAGCTGCAATCCGGATGAGTGAATTCGATGTCATTGTCGATCCTCTCGTGTTGGTGATTGAACGCCTGTCTCGAATGACGGAGCCGATACGAGTCGTCTTTCGCTTATGAACGCCGGCAGCTCTACATGCGTACGAGGTCGTGCCATCAGAGAAGCCGGGCGTGCACCGGACCGGCGCTGCGGCAAACTTGCCGGCGTGCGAAGTGGCAAGGGCCGTTACTTGCTGAAATACGTAAGGGAGCGTCGAACTTAGTGTCGCATCATTCCAACCCGGAGTGATCCCGACATGAAACACCTCAACGCTGGCCTTGCGCTCGCTGCCGCCCTCTCCGTGTTCGCGACCGTCACCCCGGCGCGCGCGGAACCGCTGAAGAACATCGTCCTGGTGCACGGCGCCTGGGTCGATGCGTCGGGCTGGAAGCCCGTCTACGAAATCCTGACCAAGGAAGGTTTTCGCGTGACGATGGTGCAGGAGCCCGAAACCTCGTTTGCCGACGACGTCACAGCGGCGAAGCGCATTCTCGATCTCCAAGACGGCCCGACACTCCTCGTCGGCCACAGCTATGGCGGTTCGATCATCACCGAATCTGGCGTCCATCCCAATGTCGTCGGTCTCGTCTACGTCGCCGCGCATGCGCCTGATGTCGGCGAGGACGAATCGGCGCTCGGCAAGAAGACGCCGAGTGTGCTCGGCAAGACCGAAGGCGTCATCAAGGTCACGCCCGACAAGTTCACCTATCTCGATCCCGTGCAATTCCCGAAACTGTTCGCGCCCGATCTGCCGCGCGAGCGTGCCGAGTTCGTTGCGCGCTCGCAGGTCCCGGCCGCGACGCAGGTGTTCAGCACGCCGCTCACTGCGGCTGCGTGGAAGACCAAGCCGAGCTGGGGCATCGTTGCCGGCAGCGACCAGATCATCAATCCCGATCTCGAGCGCTGGTACTACGAGCGTGCCAAGAGCCACACCACGGTGATCCCGGGCGCCAGCCACTCGGTCTACGAGTCGCATCCGAAGGAAGTGGCGGCCGTCATCACCCGCGCCGCCCGCAGCATCGATCAACCGGCCACGCGCTGACGACGTGTTTTGCCGGTCCTGACGCACGCCGGCGGAAGGAAGGACGGCGGGAGCGACAGCACTCCCGCCGACCTGACTGCCCATCAGGAGGATTCCGTGAACACCAGCTGGCAGAACAACCGCGCCGCGCGCGATGCTCGCATCGCAGCCGGCGCCGGGCTCGCCCGCGGCAAGATTGTGGAGGCGCACGACGCGACGCGCCTGCTTGAGGCCGTCATCAGGCCCGGCGACCGGGTTTGCCTCGAGGGTGACAACCAGAAGCAGGCCGATCTGCTCAGTCGGGCGCTTCTCGCCGTCGATCGCGCAAGGGTCAACGAACTGCATATGGTGCAGTCGGGCGTGGTTCTTCCCGAACATCTGGACCTGTTCGACCACGGCGTCGCGAAACGCCTCGACTATGCCTATTCCGGGCCGCAATCGGCGCGCATCGCCCGCATGCTGTTCGGCGGCAAGATCGAGCTGGGCGCGGTCCACACCTATCTCGAATTGTTCGCCCGCTATTTCATCGACCTGACGCCGCAGGTCGCGTTGATCGCCGCCGTCAGCGCCGATCGCGAAGGCAATCTCTACACCGGCCCCAACACCGAGGACACGCCGACCGTGGTGGAGGCGACCGCCTTCAAGGACGGCATCGTGATCGCCCAGGTCAATGAGATCGTCGAGACGGTGCCGCGGGTCGACATCCCGGCGGACCGCGTGCACTTCATCGTCAAGTCAGACAAGCCGTTCTTCGTCGAGCCGCTGTTCACGCGCGATCCGGCCGCGATCACCGAGGGACAGATCCTGACCGCGATGCTCGCGATCAAGGGCATCTATGCGCCCTATGGCGTGCAACGGCTCAATCACGGCATCGGCTTCAGCACGGCTGCGATCGAGCTGCTGCTGCCCACCTTCGGCGAAAGGCTGGGACTGAAAGGCAGGATCGCAACTCATTTTGCTCTGAACCCGCATCCCGCGCTGATTCCCGCGATCGAGTCGGGCTGGGTGCGGCAGATCCACTCGTTCGGCTCGGAGGGCGGCATGGATGACTACATCCGCGCCCGATCCGACGTCTACTTCACCGGCCCCGACGGCTCGCTGCGCTCCAATCGCGCCTTCTGCCAGACCGCCGGTCTCTATGCCTGCGACATGTTCATCGGCTCCACGTTGCAGATCGACCTGCAGGGAAATTCGTCGACCGTCACCACGTCCCGCATCGCGGGGTTCGGCGGCGCGCCGAACATGGGCGCGGATGCGCGCGGGCGCCGCCATCCGAGCGAGCCCTGGCTGAAGGCGGGAGCCGAGGCTGATCCCGATGGCGCGGCCCTGATGCGCCGCGGCCGCAAGCTGGTCGTGCAGATCGGCGAGACATTCGGCGACAAGAACGTGCCGCTGTTCGTCGAGAGGCTCGACGCCCTCGAGCTCGCCGAGAAGCTGAACCTCGAACTCGCGCCGATCATGATCTATGGCGACGACGTCACGCACATCGTCACCGAGGAGGGCGTCGCGAACCTGTTGCTGTGCCGTACCGCGCAGGAACGCGAGCAGGCCATCCGCGGCGTCGCGGGCTACACCGATGTCGGCCGCCGACGCGATCGCAACATGGTCGCGCAGTTGCGCGAGCGCGGGGTGATCCGCCGGCCGGAAGATCTCGGCATCAATCCCCTCGATGCGGATCGCAGCCTGCTGGCGGCGCGCTCGATCAAGGATCTCGTGCGCTGGTCGGGCGGCCTCTATGCGCCGCCGTCGAAATTCAGGAACTGGTGAGGACGGACCATGGAAGATCTCAGGTTTGAGCACAAGGTTCGCACACCGGCCGGCGGCACCAGGCAGAGCGCAATCGTCGGCGTGGTCGCCTCGGGCAATCTGGAAGTGCTGGTGGAGCGCGTCCTGCCGGATGCGGAATGCGCCCTCGAGATCAGGACCGCGGCGGTCGGTTTCGGCGAGGTCTGGACCGCCGTGATCGGCGATTTCGTCGAGCGCTATTCGCCCGGCGGGCTGAGATTTTCAATCAACGACGGCGGCGCGCGCCCTGATACGGTCTCGCTGCGGCTGGCGCAGGCGGTCCGATTGATCGCGGAGAACGGCAAATGACCGCGCCACTCAAGGACATCACACCGGCCGAGCGCGCCCGCAGCACCAGCTTCTACGAGGCGTCGGCCCGAACGCGGCTGGAACTGCTGCTCGATGCCGGCAGCTTCGTCGAGTTCATCGGGCCGGAGCAGCGCGAGGTCAGTCCCCACTTGAAGATTTTCGATCTTCCCGAGCAGTTCGACGACGGCATCGTCGTCGGCCGCGGCCGCCTCGACGGCTCGCCGGTGTTGGTCGCCGCACAGGAGGGACGTTTCATGGGCGGCGCCTTCGGCGAGGTGCATGGCGCCAAGCTGACAGGGCTGCTCCGCGCCGCGCGCCAGATCGGATCGATCCCCGTCCTGATCCTGTTCGACACTGGCGGCGTGCGGTTGCAGGAAGCCAATGCCGGTGAGCTCGCCATCGCCGAGATCATGCGGGCGGTGATGGAGGCGCGCGCCGCCGGCGTGAAGGTGATCGGCCTGATCGGGGGCAGGTCCGGATGCTACGGCGGCGGCGGCCTGATCGCAGGCTGCTGCTCGGCGCTCGCGGTCTCGGAGCCCGGACGCATCGCGGTCTCGGGCCCCGAAGTGATCGAGACCAATCGCGGCGTCGAGGAGTTCGATTCCCACGACCGCGCGCTGGTCTGGCGTACCATGGGCGGCAAGCATCGCCGGCTACTCGGCACCGCCGACGTCTTCGCCGACGACAATGTGCAGGATTTTCGTGAGGCCGCACTGGCACTGCTGGATCTGGTCGGTTCCTTCGGCCTCGACAGTCTGAAGGCGGAGCAGGAGCGGCTTGCCGACAGGGTGCGCCGCTTCGGCGCCTGCTCCGATGCTCTCGACATCTGGACGGCGGAAGGCATCGCGCATGCCGAAACGATTCCGGAGCTGTCGGCAGATCAGTTCATTGCGCTCGCCGACAGGATCGGGAGGACCAGCCGTGACGCTCGATGACATCCTCCCTGCACTCTTCCCCGATGGCCATGAGGTCCGGAACGACAAGGGGGTTCTTCTCGGCTCGGCGACGCTGCGATCCGGCGACCGCATGCTCGTTCTCGGTGTCGCCGACCGGACAGCGCTGGGCGTCGACGAGGCGATCAGATTGTCCGCCCATGTCCTCAAGTCGATCGACCGGGACTCGGGGGCGATCCTGGTGCTCGTCGACAGCGATAGCCAGCGCATGAGCAAGCGCGACGAGCTGCTCGGGCTCAACGAGTTCCTTGCGCATCTGGCCAAGGTGCTGATCCACGCCGACATGAACGGCCGGCCGACCATCGGCCTGCTCTATGGTCATTCGGCCGCGGGTGCGCTGCTTGCGACGGGCCTTGCAACCCGCGTGCTGGTCGGGCTTCCGGGGGCAGACCCCGCGGTGATGGACCTGCCGTCGATGGCGAAGGTGACCAAGCTGTCGATGGAAGCGCTGGAAGAAAAGGCGAAGTCGACGCCGGTGTTCGCTCCGGGCCTGTCCAATCTCGCGCAGATGGGCGCTGTTCACATGACGTGGAGTCATGCCGCCCCGTTTGTCGATCAGCTGGAGGCGCTGCTGGCCGACATGCTGGCCGCGCGGGACGGGCGGGATGCGCTCGGCAGGGCGCGTGGCGGCCGACTCAAGGCCGCCGAGATTGCGGAGCGGGTTCGTGACCTGGCCCTGCAAGCACGCTGAGCGTCCACCGGGTCGTCACGACCTCGTCTTCGTCAGTCCGGCAGGATGGCGCGCGCTGTTGGACGCCCGCGGCGATCTCGCCACGGACGCGCTGGTCGCGCGCTGGCCCAAAATGCGATGGCCGACGATCAGGCGCCGCGCTTTGCCATGCGAGGCTGACGGCCTCGCTTTGGGACTGCCCTTGCCGCCCTCGGCCGGCAAGAGGCGGATTTCCCTCCTGCTCGATAACGACCACGTCACGTCCGTCGCGAGGCCGCCGCTGCTGCGGCAGGCGCGGGCTTACGCACCGCGCAACTGGTGGCCGACGCTCGACCGGCTCGACGCGCTGGCACGTCGCCATGCGATGGACGCGCGCGTCTTCGGCAGCCTGGCCTGGCAGTCGCTGACCGGACTGGACTACGTGACGGCACGTTCCGATCTCGATGTCCTGTTCGAGTTTCGAGCCGAGACCGACATCGATCGCCTTGTCGCCGAAGTCGCCGCGATCGAGGCCGATGCACCGATGCGGCTTGATGGCGAGCTGATGGGTGCGGACGGCGCTGCGGTCAATTGGCGCGAATTCCACGGCGGCGCGAGCGAGCTTCTGGTCAAGAGCATCGAACGCGTGGTCCTGCTCGGCAGGCATCAGTTCATGTCGGGAGCGATGGCATCATGATCGCCACAGCCGCAAGAGGCGTGGAGCGGACGGCGCTGCGCTGGGCGCAGATCGCGCCCGATGTCTCCGCCATCGGCGCTGTCGCCGCTGATTGCCTCGTCAAGGAGATCGAAACCTGGCCGAAGCCGGGGCTCGTGAGCCACGTCGACAACGGCAGTCACGACGATATGGATGCGGGCACGTTTCGCCGCAGCGCTGCGGCGATCGGGCCATATCTGCAACGCCTGGCCGACGCGGGCGCGCTCGGCTGCGGCATGGGCCGGCTGCGGATCATCGGCCTCGAGGCGGAACGCGCGATGTTCGCTGCAACGTCGGGGGTCAACACGCATCGTGGCGCGATCTTCGGGCTCGGACTGCTGTGCGCGGCCGCCGGCGCGAGAGCCGGCGGGTTGGTCGATCCCAGGCTTCCGCTTGGCGATGTCGTGACGCGCCTGTGGGGCGGCAGCATCCTTGAGGGTCCGGTGCTGCTGCACAGCCATGGCAGCGCGGTCCGCCGCCGCTTTCACGCCGGCGGTGCGCGCATCGAGGCGGCGACGGGATTTCCGAGTGTCTACAGGATCGGGCTACCAGCCCTGCGGCGCGCAATGTCTGTCGTGCCGCACGATACGGAAGCCGCCCGGGTCGAGGCGTGCTTTGCCCTGATCGCATCGGTCGAGGATACCAACCTCCTGCATCGCGGCGGGCTCGACGGCCTTCGCTTCGCGCACGACGCTGCCGGTCACTTCATTGCTTCAGGCGGCGTCTGCGTGCCCGCTTGGCGCGCACGGGCGCAATCGATCCACGAGAGCTTCGTCGCCCGCCGTCTCAGCCCGGGTGGATCGGCCGACCTGCTCGCCATGGCGCTCTTCGTCGACGCGCATGAGCGGCCGACATCACGACGTCGAATGTCATCCTGATGGCGCTGGTGCCGGTGTTCTTCGTCCTGCTGCTGGGGTTCGTCGCAGGCAAGGCTCGCATGGTCGACAATGGTCACGTCGAAGGTCTCAATGCGCTCGTGATGGATTTCGCCCTGCCGGCCTCGCTGTTCGCCGCGACTGCATCGGCCCCGCGCGACCGCTTCACCGAGCAAGCTCCGGTCTTCCTGGTGTTCGGCGTGACGATACTGGTCGTCTATGTCGGCTGGTACTGGTTCGAGCGCACCTTCTTTGCGGCGACGAGGTCCGACGCATCGGTGCAGGCTCTGACGGTCGGTTTTCCAAATCTTGCCGGCGTCGGTCTGCCGATCCTGTCCACCGTACTCGGGCCGGCCGGTGTCGTCCCGGTTGCCGTCGCGCTGGCAACCGGCTCGATCCTCGTCAGCCCACTGACCCTCGTGATCGTGGAGATGAGCGCCGCCAAGGCCCGCGGCGCCGACGGGCCGTCGCAGCCGGTTCTGACGGCGTTGCGCCGCGCGTTCGCCAAGCCCGTGGTGTGGGCACCCGCGCTTGGCATTGCGCTCTCGTTGTGCGACCTGAACCTCGATGCGCTTGTTCACGCCTGCCTCGCCCTGATCGGGAACGCGGCTGCAGGAGTTGCCCTGTTCCTCACCGGTCTCGTTCTGTCCGCCCAGTCGCTCCGTCTGGACTGGAGAGTGATTGTCGCAAGGGGGGCTGCGGACATTATACGTCCGCTGGTGGCAGCGGCGATCGTCTACGGCTTGCATCTCGCGCCCGATGCCGCGAACAGGGCGATTTTGCTCGCGGCATTGCCCTCGGGCTTCTTCGGCATCCTGTTCGCAGTCAATTACCGGCTGGACTCCGCGACGATCGGCTCCATGGTCATCGCCAGCACCGGTTTCAGCGTCGTGACCCTTGCGATTGCGATCGCGATGCTCTCTCCCCATTAGGCCTCAGCCATGACAGTCGCGATCCTGTGCTCGGGACAAGGCAGGCAGCATCGGGACATGTTCGCCATCACGGGCGATGCACCGGAGGCTTCGCGTCTGTTTGCGCACGCGGCGTCATTGCTCGGTGGCAGGGATCCTCGCGAATTCGTGCGCCGCGAAGCCGATGAGGCCCTGCATCGCAACCGCGCCGGCCAGATTCTCTGTACCCTACAGGCACTCGCCGCAGCGGCCGCGCTCGGCGATGCCATTCCGCGTGACGCTATCATTGCCGGCTACAGCGTCGGCGAGGTCGCCGCCTGGGGCGTCGGCGGCCTGTTCGACGCGATCCTCACGCTCGACCTCGTCGCGCGCCGCGCAGAGATTATGGATGCAGCGACGCAGGCCGGCGACGGGCTGATCTTCGTCCGGGGTCTTGCGCGAGACCAGGTCGCTCGCCTTTGCGAGCGCCACGGCGCAGCGATCGCCATCGTCAATCCGGGCGATGCCTTTGTCATCGGCGGTGGCCGGGAGGCCTTGAGCCAAATCGCTGAAGAGGCGCGGGCGATGCACGGCGCAAGGATCGTCGCCTTGCCGGTCGACGTTGCCTCCCACACCCCGCGGCTTACTGAAGCATCTGTGGCATTTCGCGAGACCTTGAAGATGGCGCCGGTGTCGTTCCCGCCGCGGACCGATGCGCGCATTCTGAGCGGAATCGATGCCGGTCCGGTGGTCTCTCGCGAGACCGGTCTGGACAAGCTCGCCGCACAGATCTCGCAGACTGTGCAATGGGCCGATTGTCTGCAAGCCTGTGTCGAGGCGGGGGCGACGGGCTTTTTAGAGCTGGGGCCGGGACATGCACTGAGCGGCATGGCCGCGGAAATCGCACCCGAGCTTCCCGCGCGCGCGCTGGACGATTTCAGAAGTCTTCAGGGCGTCCGCAGCTGGCTCATGCGCCACCTGAGCTCGTAGAGCATGATCCGGAAGAGTGCGAAGCGGTTTTCCGGAAAGATCATGCGCAAAGAATAACCTAAGGCGCGACGACGATTCATCTAGATCTCATCGCGCTTTAGGGCCGGCAAGTGCCGAAAGGGCGATACGGCCGATCGCGTCGTGGCTGTCGAAAAAAAGGGGGCCGTCCTTTTTGGGGGGAGGACGGCCCCTAGATGCTCGTTGCCCGGGGAGGAGGAAGGCTGGAGCCGTGACTTGGGGGTCTTAAGTCACGTAACACGCACACCATGGCCAATTCCGCGGCCAGCGTATTTCACGAACCCCTGCTGTTTCTCATTTCGCATGATTCACGAGAGGTCCGCGCGCAACACGTGCGACGCGGGCTTGCGTATCGACACGGGATTGCCGTTCGAGAGGCTCGACGAAGCTGGCGCGTTGCGGACGGCGCTCCGCCAGCGCGCAGGCGTGTCACCCGTCATCCGCTTGAACACGGTCGAGAAATGCGCCTGCGTGCAGAAGCCGACGGCCAGCGCCACCTCGGCCAAGGGCGTGTCCGAACTCGACAGCAGCGATTTAGCGCGTTCGATGCGTTCGTGCAGCAGGTACTCTCGCGGTCGGTAGCCCGTCGCGGCGCGAAACTGGGCGGCGAAATGCATCCGCGACAGTCCCGCGACCTTGGCCAATTGAGACAGGCTGATGCAGCGGTCGAAATGCGTCCCGACAAATTCCTGGACGCGCCGTAACCGCCACTTCGCCAGCGCGTTGACTTTCGTGTGTGGACGTTCGCGCCGCGCAACGTGCATCGCCAGCGTCCGGCCGACGCAGCAGGCAAAATCCCGGTCGGCCAACTGGCCATGATCGGTG
This sequence comes from Bradyrhizobium guangxiense, assembly GCF_004114915.1. Lineage (NCBI taxonomy): Bacteria > Pseudomonadati > Pseudomonadota > Alphaproteobacteria > Hyphomicrobiales > Nitrobacteraceae > Bradyrhizobium > Bradyrhizobium guangxiense. The sequence goes on from NZ_CP022219.1 coordinate 528,306, forward strand.
AGCGCTCTCGCGAGTTGCTCGGCAAAGGGATCCCGGAGCAGGACGAGATCGTTCAGGATTTCGGGCGAGGCAGGATCCGTTCCAGGCCGGGGGTGCGGAAAATAGATGCTGGCCGAGACGTGGAAGTGCACGAAATCGTACGGGGCGGAGAACACTGCGCTGAGCTGCTGCGAGGGTGCGCCGACATACAGGGTGCCTGCCGGCATGCTGCCGTCGAAGATGACGTGTCGGTCTCTGCTCAGTCTGATGCGGGTCGCCTTCAAAGCGAGGGCGAGGAAGTATCTGTCGGCAGGGGCCGTGGCTTCTTCCCGCCTTGTGCCTGTTTGCGTACAGATCCAGCGCGAGATCGTGATGTCCTCAGGCGCGTCGCCGGCATGTTGGCCGGACTGACGCCATCTTCGCTCGCGGGGAAGCGCGCGCGCTTCCAGCGAGAAATCGGGTTCGTGACGGTCGGGTTGACAGGTCGACCAGGCGTCGCCTGCTTGCACATCGTTGAGCATGGTTCGTCCCGTGTCCTGGATTCTGTCGCCGTGGTCGGCTTGCAGAATGCAATTGGTTCATGCTCGAACGATAGGTCGGAAGCCGTCGCAAGGCTCGTTAGGGTTGCTTAAAGGGTGTTAGATCTTGCAAGTGCACCGGGCGCGGCCGCGTGTCGAAAAGGGTCAATTCGAGCAAAGCGATCAGACACTTGGGTGAGCGCCCGGTGTTAGCGGGCGACGCGGACCGTCGCGACACGGTCAGCCTCAGGGCAGGCGCGGCGAGGCGTCGATGCCGGGCGTGAGGCCGGGTGCGACCTTCTCTGCCGGCGTGACCGCGGGCTCGCGTGCATAGGGGAGCGTCTCCACCGCGGGGCGCTGCTGCGATGTCGCCTGCAGGCAATTCGGACGGGGTGAAGGTCCCGCGCCGAACAGATCGGAGACGGGATCGACGAAGCTGGTGCGGAACCGGTCCGACCAGGTTTGGCCGCCGCTTGGGGATGGCTGCTGGATCGTCACCGTCGCCGTCATGCCGGAGACGAGCGGCACATCCGGCGGCACCGTATCGATCGCAAGACGCACCGGTACGCGCTGTGCCAGCCGCACCCAGGTGTAGATCGGATCGACATTGGGGAGGCCCTGCGTGCCCGTGGCGGCGTTCGACACGCTGACGCCGCGCGTGATGGTCTTCACGTGTCCCATTATCGGCCGGGGATAGCCGACCAGTTGCGCTTCGGCACGATCGCCGACGCAGACCCGCGCCATCTTGGTCTCCTCGAAATAGCCGTCGATCCAGAAGCTGTTGGAGTCGATGACGGAAACGTTGCTGACGCCGGCAACCGCATAGTCGCCGACTCGCAGCAAGAGGTTGGTGACGTAGCCGTCGACCGGACTGGTCACGCTGGTGCGCTTCAGGTTCAGCTCCGCCTGCGCGAGCTGATGTGCCGCTGCCTCGTAGGCGGCCTTCGCCTGCGCGGCATTTCCGGCATAGATCTGCTGCTCTTCGGGTGTCGTCGCAAGATCGGATAGATGCTGGCGCCGGTAGAACTCGGCCTGCTTCACCACCAGGTCCGCGGCGCGCTGGTCGACCAGGGCCTTGCCGATGCGGACGGCGACCTCGAAGTCGAACGGATCGATCACATAGAGGACGTCGCCCTTGTGGACGAATTGGTTGTCGCCCACACGGAGCTCCACGATCTTGCCCGCGACCTGCGGCGCGACGTTGGCGACCTGGACGCGGACACTGCCGTTCCGCGTCCAGGGCGCGGTGACATAGTGCTGCCAGGTCGCAACCGATATCAGGACCGCGATCATTGCGATGCCGAGGGTTGCGAGATGCCTGCTGGCGTCGCGGATGAAACGGACGACCGTCTTGCGCCGCGGCATCGCGGAGTCCGTGGCCGGTTCCTGGGGCCTGCCGTTCTCCGCGACGCGATCGCCGGTATCGCGCGCGATGGTGTCCGGCATGCCCACGGTGTCGGTGGCGTCGGCTTGGACCTCGGCCGACGGTTCGCCGCGGAGCGCCGCGACCTCTCGGGGGAGGGTGGCATCCATGGCTCTTTCTCCCTAGCAGAACAGTGCGAGCAGGCCGAACATCGCGACGTAGAGGCTGAGCTCGGCCAGCGAGGGGTTGCTGAACAATCTTGCGAATCCGACGAAACGCAGCAGCGGGCGGAGCAGCAGGAACGCAAGCAGCGCGATTGCTGCGTAGGAGACGATGGGGGCGATCAGCACGCCACCGACCACGAGCTCCCGGTAGGTGTGCGTCATGGCCGTTCGCCCTGGTTTGGAGACTGTGACGGTGCGAATGCGCCGCTCGCTGGAATCAGCATGGCGATGGCCGAATTGGCGGACAGGTTGCTGCGCGCTGCCGCCTGACGCAGCGCCTCGGCAGCCGCGAGGATTGCGCTGGTGTTCCGGCGGGCGAGGGCGTCTTGCGCGTCCTGGGCCGCTCCGGCGAGCGGGCCCTGTCGCAGCCTGTCCAGTTCGGCGCGGCAGCGCCGCAACGCTTCAGCTTGGTCGAAGCCGCGCATCGCTTTGGCCGTGATCTGACCATCGAGAGGCAAGGCGCCGTTTGCGGTTACGATCTGCTCGATCCGCGCCGCGTCGCGAAACGCGGCTTCCTCCGGCGCGAGGTCTCGCGCGCGTCCGCTGTCGAGGTCCCTCAGCTCGCGATGAGTCTCTCCCAGCAGCAGCCGAACTCGCCGATCGCCCGACAGCGGGGGCAGCAGCGACTGCGCCGCGAAGACGAGCACCGCCGACAGGCAGGCAAAGAGGCTCGTCTCCAGAAACACCCCGGGGGCGTAGCTCTGCGGGTTGGTCGGTGCGAGAACGGCGATCGTGAACACCAGGACGAGCCGACCGAGGGACGACAGTATTGGGTTCGGCAATGAGATCAGCAGTGCGAGGCCGATGACGACAGGCGCAAGGCCCATCGCCAGCAGCTGAAATTCGGACACGCCGTTGAAGACGAGGTATTTCAGAACGCCTGCCAGCACGCAGGCGATCGGTATCGCCGTCACCGTCACCAGCGCGAAGATGCGTGGTGCGGGCGTCGTCGAGCCGAGGCCGATGATCGCCGCGACGAGCGAGAGGCAGAGCTCGGTGGCCGGCCAGCCCGTCAGCACGAAGAACAGCGCGATCAGCGTGAAAGAGATCGTGGCCCGTGCGGCGGTTTCCGCCGCAATGCGGCGCGAGCGATAGAGCGGTGCGCGCCATGCACGATAAGGACGCGTCCCCTCACGCAGCGCACCGAGGCTGCCGCGGACCTGTGCGTTCTTTCGGCTGATCTCGCTCTGGAGCCAGGATCGGGACATCGCCATCAGTCCTGCTGAAGCCGTGGAGGCGGCGGGGAGTGCCGCAAGCATGCGGCCGAGCGACAGCGCGCTGACGAGGTCGACCAGCGCGGAGCGCGCGGCTGCGCCCCTCGCTGTGCCGATGCTCGATTCCGTCGCAAGGCTGGCGATCTCCGGACGCAGTGCCGCGATGTCATGCAACAATCTCGCGGCAGCCGGCGCGGAGGCAGGCTCGGCACCTTGCGCGAGGCGCGTGACCCCGCGGTGCAGCGCCTCGATGCGGCCTGCCAGCACCGGATGGTAGTCCGGCGTGGCCAGAATCTCGTTTACGAGCGCCACCGCAAGGACGCCGATGCCAATGCCGGCGCCGCGGGCGACGCCGGCCGGGAACACCTGGAGCGGCGTGTCGATCTGCTGGATATCGACGAGGGCGACGGTGATGCAGCAGAGCGCCGCGGCATAGGCGCGATTGCCGTCCAGCATCCCGGCGGCATAGACGCAGAGCCCGATCCAGATGCCGAGCACGGCGAGCAGGAGACCGTCGGTCTGGGAAAACAGGCCCGCGATTGCGATCGATGCGACAACGCCGATGGCGGTTGCGAACAGCCGGTAGCCGGCCTTCTCCATGCCCTGACCGCGTGTCGGCAGCGCCAGGATGGCGACGGTGAGGGCAGACGACGACGGAGATTCGAGCTCGAGCCAGAAGCTCACATAGAGTGCGAGCATCATCGCCAGCCACATCCGCAGCGCAAAGGCCCAGGAGTTCGCCGGGAAGCCGGCGAAGACCAGCGGGCGCGGCGCGGCAGCACTGGTGGCGGTCACTGGCATCGTGCCTCATCCGTTTCCGGCAGAGCGGGCCGCCCGCCGATGTCGATAAAGTCGAGGCCGAATATGAGGGTTACCGGGCCTGCCGGTATTTCCGGTCTACCAACCCGCTTGCCGGAATGCACGCCTGGCTGGGAACGAGGGGCCGTTGCGCGAGAGGCGTACGGATGGGTTACGGCATCTGGCCTGCCAACGCGTCCTCGAGACAGCGGATGATCTCGTCGCCGCTCGAAGGCTTGCCGAGATAGCAATGCGCGCCAGCGGCCATCACGCGCTGACGTACGGCTTCGCTTGGAAACGCTGTCATGAAGATGATCGGAAAGCGGCGGCCGGAGGCGACCAACTGGGCCTGCAATTCATCGCCGGTGATCACGGGCATCTGAACATCGGCGATCATGCAGGCTGGATCGTCTCCCGCCGCATGCTGCAGGAAGTCGACGCCGGACTCGTAGGCATCGGCCTCGTAGCCAAGCGAGCGAACCAGGCTCGCAAGCGACGTACGAACGCCTTCATCGTCATCCACGATTGCAATCACGGGGGTTTTGGCCATTCGCGCACAATCCTGACCGCGGTGTTCCGCAAGACGAGGAGGATATCTCCCGTTGCGCGGCCGATGGCGCCTTATGCACCCCTGGCATGCCCGCTGAAATTATACTCAGGTTTGGTCCGTAGTCCTGCGGGTTTGGGAGACCCCGAGCGCCTCGGCCTTGCGAACGAGGTCGGCCAGTGACCTAACCCCCATCTTGCGCATGACGTTCCCGCGGTGGATCTTGACGGTAATCTCGCTGAGGCCGATCAGGGCGGCGACCTGCTTGTTCATCAGGCCGGCGGTGACATGGCCCATCACCTCGCGCTCGCGCGCCGTCAGGGTCTCGTACTGGGCCCGGATGTCCTCCTTGGTCGCGGCTTCGGCGCGGTGCTGCGCGTCGCGCTCGAGCGCCGCCGTTACGGCATCGAGCATGTCCTGGTCGCGGAACGGCTTGGAGAGGAAATCGACGGCGCCGGCCTTCATGGCGCGTACCGACATTGGAATGTCGCCATGGCCGGTCATGAAGATGATCGGATAGCTAATGCCCTGCCGGACGAGCTGGCCCTGCAGATCGAGCCCGCTGACGCCCGGAAGGCGGACGTCTAGCACGATGCAGCCGGGGCCGTCGGGCAGTGAGCTGCCGAGTAGTTCGGCCGGCGAGCCGAACAGCCGCGTCGCGAGGCCGACCGATCGGAACAGGCTGTCGAGTGAGGCGCGGATGCCTGCATCGTCATCGACAATGATGACGATCGAGGGGGGCGCCGGCGGGTGGGCCTGGTTTGGTCGTGTCATGGCAAGGCGTGTTCTTGGCTATATGGCAGTGTCAGGCGGAATGTCGCTCCCGAACCCGGAGTGCTCGCCACCGACAATCGGCCGCCGTGAGCTTCCACCGTGGTTCGGCTGATCGCAAGCCCTATGCCCATTCCGCCATCCTTCGTGGTGAAGAACGGATCGAACAGGCGCGGCAGGTCGTCAGGGTGGATGCCCGGGCCACTGTCCTGCACCGTGATTCCAAGCGTTTCGCTGTTCGCGGTACCGACGCGCAGCGTGATGGTGCGGGAACCGGGCTGGCCCGACATGGCCTGCCCGGCATTGATCAGAAGATTGACCAGGACCTGTTGCAGCTGAATCCGGTCGCCGCGAATAGGCGGCAGGTCGGGCTCCATCTCGAGGACGAAGGAGACATCGTGCTTGGCGAGCTCGCGCGCAACCAGCGCAGTTGCCTCCTCGACGATCTCGCCGATGTGCAGCAGGTCCTGCTGGGCAGGGGCCTTCTTCAGGAAGGTCCGGATGCGGGTCACGATCTCGCTGGCGCGGCGGCCCTGAGCAACGACATGGCCGATCGTCGTCGCAACCTCCTTCAGATCGGGGACGTCGCGCCGCAGCCAGCGCAGGCCGGCTTCGCCGCTGGTGACGATCGCCGCCAGCGGCTGGGTCACCTCGTGCGCAATGGAGGCGCTGAGCTCGCCGAGGGTGGCAACGCGCGCAGCATGGGCGAGGTCGGCCTGCGCTGCGAGCAGCGCGTCCTGCGCCTGCTTGCGCTCGGTGATGTCGACGACGAACACGAGCACGTCGTGATCTTCGCCGGATTGAGGCGAAAAGGTGATCGTGAACAGCACGGGGACCTTGCGTCCGTCGAGCCGCACCAGCTCGGTCTCTCCTTCGTGGAACGGCTCTCCCTGCGCGAACGCGACCAGGGCGTCGAGGAAACTGCGGTCGTTCTCGCCCAGCAGCTTGTCCGCCTTCTCGACGAAGGCCGCAGAGCTGCCTGCTCCCGCCATCTTCTGCAGGGCGGGATTGACGGCGACGATTCTGGCGAGCCCGCGGGCATGCCGGACGAAATCGGGATGTCGCGCCAGATAATCCCGTAGATCCGCCCCGCGCGTCGGTAGCGAATCCAGCGCCGCCCGCAATCCGCTCCAGTCCTCCTCGACGACGCCGATCCGAGTTGCGTCGAACATCCGGCGGTATCGCTGCTCGCTCTGCACCAGTGCGCTGTGAGCCGCCACGCGGTCCGTGACGTCCGTGTGCGTTTCGAGCACCGCCACGGGCTTGCCGAGATGGTCGTGCTGCAGGGCCCATCGGGCATCGACGGTGAGGATCGCGCCGGCCTTCGTGCGCTGCTCGACCCTGCCTTCCCATCGCCCGGTTTCGAGCAGGCCGGTCTCGATGACTTCCCGCCGGTTGGAATAGCTAGTCCGCAGCAGCCTGTCGGCGGATTGGCCGAGCGCCTCGTCGGCGGACCAGCCGTAGGTCTGTTCCGCAGTCTTGTTCCAGAAGGTGATCACACCGCTGCGATCCCTGACGAAAATCATGTCATGCGAGAGATTGAGCAGTCGCGCCTGGGCTGCGAGGCGCGTCGTCGCCGCGTGATTCTGCAGCACCAGCAGGGTCGTGATCCCGATGGCCGCGAGGCTCACCAGCGCGCGAAGGGCAGGCGAGGCGATCGTCTGCAGACCGTGCGACACGAGATAGGCGCTTATGGTCAGGACGATGCAGCCGGCTGCGGCGATGACGATGTCGTTGCGCCGGTTCGTCCTCGCCACCAGCAGGATCGCAACCACGTAGAGGACGGCGACCGCGCCCTCGAGCGGCGTCAGCACGTCGACCATGAACACCGCAAGGGCAAGGGCGGCAGACCAGAACCGCAAGCCGGCGCGGCTCATGGCTGAACCCGTGGACCGATCAAGGTTCGTCATCGTCACAGGCTGTGCTCTTCTCATTGCAGCCGCGTTGATGCCTCGATTTCATCGCGTCCACAATATCCGGCCAGGTGATTTTCGTGCTCTCATGGAAGACCTCGTGGGAAGTTGAAGCGGCGCGGGGATCGACAGCAAGCTTCCCGGCAGAACGAGGCTCTTCGGTGATCTCGCCGATCGCGGGCGCGTCAAACTACCGCAGGGGCGCCCGGCCACCGGGTTCGGTCACCGGTGGCTACGGATGAGGCGTTCCGCTCGCGCTCTCGCCCGGTGACTGTGCTGCGATCATACCTAGGTATGACGCGGTTAACCCGAGACCTTATCCACGCACCCGCGCGTAGAATGGAGCGCGCCGACCGCCGAACTACTCTGCTCCCATCGCATCCGGACAGCCTGCCAGGCCTTGCCGGTGCGAATTGGGACAAGGAGTTTCGACGATGTCGCTGCAGATGTCATACCCGCAAGCCGCCAAGGATCATGTCGCCGCCGCAATGGACGTCTCGTCGATCGACGGCCCGCAATTGCGGCCATCGAAACGTTCGCCGCGCCCCGGCGAGGAGGCAATGACGTTGTCCCTCGTGCATTTGGATGTCGCCCTGGCCATCGAGCCGCCCGCGACGGAGGTGCGAGGATCGGCTGACGGCGGGCAGAGCTTCAAGGTCTCCGCGAAATGTCTTGCGCGCGTGTCCGCCGGGTCGGATCGGGAGACGGATGTCGAGGAGGTCACGGACCAGGTGATGCGGCGCCTCTCGGATGCCCTCGCGGCTACCAAAGCCATGCATAATCCCCATTCCGCCATCCTTGTCGACGCGTTGCGTCTGGCCATGTTGACCCGCAAGGCCAGCCGGCGGACGGTGATCAGTCGAGGCCACTCCGAGTCGGCCGAGGGCGACCGCGAAGGGCAAGCCTGTCGGACAGTGCGCTCACTGCAGAAATGGCGCCTGAAGCGCGTCATGCAGTATATCGACGACAATCTGGACGCTAAGATCACCTTGCAGCATCTGGCCGCCGTGGCCGGTCTGAGCCGGATGCATTTTGCCGCGCAGTTCCGGGCGGCCGTCGGCATGCGGCCGCACGTTTATTTGCTGAAGCGGCGGATCGAGCGAGCCCAGGAGTTGCTGCAGCGGGCCGATGTCTCGCTCGTTGACATCGCCTTGACCGTGGGGTTCCAGACGCAGGCTCATTTCACGACGGTGTTCAAACGCTTCGCCGGCGATACGCCATATCAATGGAGAAGCGCTCGTCGCGCGCAGTTTCTGCCGATGCCAAGCATCGAGGCGAGGCCGTCATGAGCAGCGTCGGCGTTCAAGCCCTGTTGCTTTCGCTGCTCGGCATTCACTCGGCGCTAACGCACCACGAGATCATGGGATTGCTGGCGATCGCTCGCGGTCTCGGCGCCTCCTATCGTTTCGCATCCTCGGACCCTGGAGCAGGCGCCTTCTACGGCCGCATCACTCTCAGCTTCTGCAGGCTCGTCGCTGCCGGCGTCACTCGCTATGCCTCGATGGAGTCGATCGACCACCGAGTGGACGCACGCCCTTGATCGGTGACGTGGCGCCTGCCATTGTCCACTCGTCCAGCGATGCATACGGATGCGTCGTTTGGCCCGATGCGAAACAGGCAGGCTTTCGAGATGAGCGGCGTCAACAAGCCCGGCGGCAACTACCTGCCGGTCATCATCCATGGTGGAATTGCGTATGTCAGCGGTCAGCTGCCCCGTCGCGGCGAGGAGCTGCTGTATGCTGGAAAGGTCGGCGCTGGCGTCGATATCGCGGCCGCGCAGGAGGCTGCCGCCCTGTGCGCCGATCTCTGCATCTCCGCCATCAACCACGCAACGGGCGGAGAGGACAGGATCGTCCAGGTCCTGCAGGTCGTGGGATATGTCGCGTCAGCGCCTGGATTTACCCAGCAGTCGCAAGTCATGAACGGGGCCTCCGACCGGCTGATCGAACGCCTCGGCGATCGCGGTCGTCACACGCGGACGTCCGTCGGTGTCGCCGAGTTGCCGCGAGGGGCGCCGGTCGAGTTGAACATGATTGCCGCCGTCCGGTCGTAGCAGGCGCCTATGTGACGAGATATTTGGCGACCGCCGCCTCGTCCCACGCAATCCCATTCCCCGGCTCCTCGCTCGGCAGCGCAAAGCCGTCCTTGATCGTCAGCCGCTTTGCCAGCACCGCGTCGGCCCAGTCGACATATTCCAGCCAGTGCGCGGTCGGCGTGACGCAGAGCAGGTGCGCGCTGACCTCCGAGAACAGGTGCGAGGACATCTCGATGCCGGCGGCGTGGGCGAGCGCGGCGGCGCCCAGCCAGCCGGTGACGCCGCCGATCCGCTGTGCGTCCGGCATCACGTAGTCGCAAGCTTCCGCCGAGAGTGCCGCCTGCATCGAAAAGGCGTTGTCAAAGTTCTCGCCGATCTGGACCGGCGTGCGCAGCGCGTCGGCAATGCGGGCGCAGCCGGCATAGTCGTCGTGACGGATCGGCTCCTCGATCCAGCTCAGGCCCTCGTCGTCGAGCATCTCGCCCCGGCAGATGGCCTCGGTGACCGTCAGCGCCTGATTGTAGTCGCACATCAGCGTCACCTCGTCGCCGACGGCCTTGCGCACCGCGCGGACGACGGCGAGATCCTCCCGTGCATCGGGGCGGCCGACGCGGATCTTGGCGGCCTGAAATCCCTGGGCCAACAACTTGTGCGCCTCCTCTACGGCGGCCCCCGCCGGCATGATGCCGAGCCCTTTCGAGTTGTACGCCCTGACCGGCTTCGGTGCGCCGCCCAGCAGCCGCGCCAGCGGCAGGCCCTTGCTGCGCGCCAGAGCGTCCCAAGCCGCCATGTCGATGCCGGATTGTGCCAGCCGCTGCAGGCCCGCGAGGCCCAGCAGCGTGAAGCGCTGGCTCAGCTTGCGCTCGATCTCGAACGGCAGCAGCTCGTCGCCGGCGACGAGATCTGACATTTCCGTGACCATCGCCGTCAGCGGCTTCAGGGCCGCTGGCGTGATCGAGAACAGGTAGGCATGCCCCCGCGCGCCCTGGTCGGTCTCGCAGTCGATCAGCACCAGCGGCGCCCGGGCGACCGCTCCGGTCGAAGTCTGGAGCGGCAGGGTCATCGGCACGATCACGGGCCGCGCGTTGAAGCGCCTGATGCGGATGGTCTCGGTCATTTGGAGGATCTCCCGGCGGCGTGAATGGCACTCGATGTCGATTTTAAACATTCGTCATGAAACGAAAAGGTGCTTGCTGCGACCACCATAAAATGGGGTTGCGCGAAGCCGCTTTTGTTGGCTCTGTGCCGCGGCATGCCTTGTCGCCAATCCCGAAGATTTGCGATAAGATTGCACACAACGGAGCCACAGAGTGAAACAAGAGATCTCCGAAGAGCAGCGCAAGAACGGCATCCTCACGGGCGCCGCGATCGCCTTCCTCCTGCTTGCTCTGCCGCTTGCGGTGTGGTTGGACCTGACCGAGCTGAGCAAGACGGCGTTGCGCCGGCAGGCGGCCGATCTCAACTCGGTCATCACCAGCGTGCGCAGCTATTACGCGTCCAACGTGGTCGGGCGCGTGCTGGCCAATCCGAACGGCACGACCAGGGTGGTTCACAACTACGAATCCGTCCCCGGCGCCATCCCGATCCCTGCGACGCTGTCGCTGGAGCTCGGGCGGGTGATCGGCGCACAGCAGGAGAACATCACCTACCGCTTCGTCTCGGACTTCCCGTTCCAGAATCGCGCCCCACACCAGCTCGACAAGTTCGAAAAGGACGCACTCGATACGCTCCGCAAGGATCCCGAGCAGAAGATCGTCGAGACCGAGACCTCGCTGTTCAACGATAAGGTCCGCCTGGTCGCGCCCGTCACCATGGGCCCGGCCTGCGTGAGCTGCCACAACAGCCACCCCGAGAGCCCGAAGAAGGACTGGAAGGTCGGCGATGTCAGGGGCATCCAGGAGGTGATCATCGCCCAGCCGATCGCCGCCAACATCTTCTCGTTCAAGTTCCTGCTGGCCTATTTCCTGATCGCAGCCGGCAGCGGTCTGTCGTTCCTGTCGCTGCAGCGCCGCCAGGCCGGCCGCATCAAGACCATGAACAAGGAGCTCGAATCCGCCAACGACTTCCTGGCCTCGCTGTCGATGAAGATCTCGCGCTACATCCCGCCGCAGGTCTACAAGAGCATCTTCTCGGGCCAGAAGGACGTCACCATCCACACCGAGCGCAAGAAGCTCACCATCTTCTTCTCCGACATCCAGAACTTCACGGCCACCGCCGAACGGCTGCAGCCGGAGCAACTGACCCAGCTCCTCAACGAATATTTCACGGAGATGTCGGCGATCGCCCATGAATATGGCGGCACCATCGACAAGTTCATCGGCGACGCCATGCTGATCTTCTTCGGCGATCCCGAGACCAGGGGCGACCGCGCCGACGCGCAGGCCTGCCTGCAGATGGCCTGGCGCATGCAGCAGCGCCTTGCCGAGCTCAACGCGAAATGGCGGGCGGCCGGCATCGAGCAGCCGTTCCGCTCGCGCATGGGCATCAATTCCGGCTACTGCAATGTCGGCAATTTCGGCAGCACCGACCGTATGGACTACACCATCATCGGTGCCGAAGCGAACCTCGCCGCGCGCCTGCAGTCGATCGCCGAGCCCGGCGGCATCGTGCTGAGCTACGAGACCTTCGCGCTTGTCAGCGACATCGTCCGCGCCCACGCGCTGCCTGCGATCACCATGAAGGGCATCAGCCGCGAGGTCATTCCCTATTCGGTCGATGCGCTGAACGACGCGGCGGCGGAGAAAAGCGGTATCATCACCGAGCGCGCGCCGGGGCTGGAGCTTTACCTCGACCCCGCTGTGGTGAAATCCGGCGATACCGCTCGCGTACGTTCGCTGCTGGAGAACGCGCTCGCCTCGCTCAAGCCGGCGTGAGGCGGCTTCCTTACCCTCCAGGGGAGGATAAGAGTCCAACTGTTACCGTGCTGCCCCTTCCGTGAACGCCGTCTCGATCACATCACCAAAGGGCTGCCAGGAGCGGCCGTCGAATTGGACGAGCCGCATCTGCCTGATCGGCAGATAGTTGCTCGGCGAGGTGTTCATCCTGATGTCGGGCAGCGCGACGGAGGGGTTGTAGCCTCTGAGCGAAGCCGCCTGTCGCATGATGTTGTCGCGTGACAGGTCATCGCCGCATTGCTTCAGCACCTGCGTCAACGCTTCGGCCGCGGCGTAGCCGTAGACCGCGGCGCTGTTGTTGGTGCTTTCGACCTGATGGTACTTGTCCATGAAGGCGAACCATTCCTTCATGGCGGGATCGTCCTTCCAGGCGGGGGCGCTCGGATCCTTCAGGAAGGTTGCCGCGATCACGCCGGCCGAATTCTCGAGGCCCGCAGGCGCCATCGCATTGGCGATCGAGGCGGAGGCATCGTTGACGATGAACACCGGGCGCCAGTTGAGCGAAGCCGCCAGCTTGATCACCTTGGATGCCGTCGACGGCACGCCGAGAAAGACGAAGATATCCGCGCCGGCGCGCTTGAGGATCGAGACGTGCCCGTCGAGGTGCTCATCGCCAATGTCGAAGGCGATGTCGACCAGGACATGACGATTGAGATCGCCGAGGCCGTCCTGGATTCCCTTGTAGAGCATGCGTCCGAACTGGTCGTTCTGCCAGAGCACGACGATCTTCTTCCTGGGGTAATAGGCCTGGATGTAGTTGGCGTAGATGCGCCCCTCCGACCGGATCGACGGCTGCCAGCCCATGGTCCAGGGGAACGCCTTGGCCTGGCTCAGCTCCTCGTCGCCGGAAGCGACGAAAAGCTGCGGGATCTTCTTCTCGTTCAGATACCAGCGCGTGGCGAGGTTGCCGGGCGTGCCGAACGAGCCGAACATCAGGTGCACCCCGTCCTTCTCGACCAGATTGCGCGTCAGCTCGAGCGCGGTCGACGGATCGGAATTGTCGTCGCGGGTGATGAAGCGGATCTTGCGGCCGTTGATGCCGCCGCGCGCGTTGATCATGTCGAAATAAGCGGCTTCCGCCTGACCGATCGCGCCGAATTCGGAAAGCGCGCCCGAATACGGCATGACATTGCCGATGCGGACGTCCTCGTCGCTCGCCGGCTGCTCGGCGCGTTGCTGCGACATCGCCCCCAGCGAGGCGAAAGCGACGATCAGAACGAACAGCACTCTTCCGGTGACGCGCATGCTCGACACCTTGTCGTTGGCCCCCAACGAGGTCGGCTCAGTTCGCACCAAGGCGAGTTGATATAAGTCAAGCGTTTGGCAATCGTGTGGCTTGGTGCGGCGTCTTCACACGAGCGCATGGGGGCGAATGAAACGGCAGGCGTGTTGACGGGTCGTTACGCGCGCGTAGCGCTCTCTGATGGAGAGAATCCCTCCGTGGTACCCCTCTCCCTAACCTTCGTCCTCGTTGGTCCCTTGCGGAGAGAGGGCGGGAGAGAAAGTAGCCCAGCAAATGGCGTATGTGAGTCGGCGATAAGGAGCCGCGCTGACTTACGGTAGCCCCCGCGCCTCGAGCTGCTTCACCAGCAGCAGCGTCGGCTCGGCGAGACTGTCGCCCGAGCCGTCGAGACCGAAGGCATTTGCGATGCCGTCCCGGCTGCGGAGCAGCGCGCTGCGCGGGCAATGACCGGCGCCGCAGAGCGTCTTCTTCAGGGTTTCGCCCTGCGCAACGATGCCGGCGGAATCATCGGCGGCCCAGGCCAGCACGATCGGCACGTCGACATTGAGGATGCCGGGGAACACCGACCGGTTGTCGTATTGCGTGGCATCGCCACCGAGATAGGCCTTCTCGCTGTCGTTCGCGTCCTTGCCGGCGCGGTAGATGCCGGAGATTAGCACGACGGCGGCGACATCGGCGCGGTCGGTCTGAAGCTCGGGATGCGCCAGCAGGGTCGCGACATGGAAGGCGCCGGCGCCGTAGCCGACCGCAACGATCTCTCGGGCATCGCCGTTGAACAGGTCGATATTGCCGTGAACCCAGGACAGCGCCGCCGCCACGTCGGCCGCCCCGGCTGGCCAGGTCGCCGAGGGCGCCAGGCGATAATTGACTCGCACCCCGATCATGTCGTTGCGCGCGGCAAAGCACATCGCCTGGTCCTGGATCTGGCGCGACAAGTCCGGCGCGGCGCGGTCGCCGGTGAACGTGTCGCCGGTCACGAACAGCAGCACCGGCCGCGGCGTGTCCGCCTTGGTGGCGCTGGTGGCGACATCCAGCACGTTGGCTTCGCTCTCGCCGTAGCGCAGGCCGCGCGAGAAGGTGACCTGCTCGCACAGCCGCGCGGTGCCGCCGGCGGTGGTGTCGGAGTCGGTGAGGCCTGCCAGGACGAGATCGGGAGACCCCGTCAGCCGCACCGGCAAGCCGACATGTGCGGATGCCGCCGTCATGGTCAAAAGCAGGAAAAATACGAGATGGTTCTTCATCATGGTGCCGGCCTTGCGCCCCTCATTTTGGTTCGCGGGTTTGGCCTGTCTTTTCAAATCGCCTTATTCGTTGGCCTTGAGGCGATTTCACGGCACCGTTGGCTCGGCGAGGCCGACGCGATTGGATCCGGGTTGCGGGTTTGCATCCATATCTCCCGGGGCAGGCCTCAGGCGGCCTTCTTGCGCTTGGTTGCCTTTTTCGCCGTCTTCTTGGCCACCTTCTTCTTCGCGGCCTTCTGGGCGGCGAGATAGGCTTCGACTTTCTTGGAGGAATGGCCGGCCACCCCGACCACCAGCCTCAGCTTCGCCGGAGTGATCTTGAACTTCTTCGACCAGTAGCGGACCTCGTAGGGTTCGCTCAGCGCAATCCGGCTCTTGTCGGAAGCTCGGTGCTTCTGGAGCTTGATATACGCCTCGACCTTCTTGGCGGAATGGCCGACCTTCTTGACGGCGTATTTCAGCTTGGCCGGGGTCACCTTGAACTTCTTCGACCAGTAGGCGACTTCGTATTTCTCGCTGATGGCGATCAGGGCGCGATCAGCCCCGCCCCGCTTTGCCGTGTTGTCGGCCATGCGTCCCTCCTGCCGTGGAATGTGTCCGCCAGTCTAGCATGCAACGGGATTTGCAAGGCAAGCTGCAAGCCGGAAGGGCATTGCGCGACGCGACGGTTTTGCACCGACGTATCAAACCGCTAAGCGGCGTCACCGCGCATCCGGCGGAGCGGGCGCTCTACTTTGCATGGGGTTGTTTTCGCGTTTTTGCTTCCGCCGGCCGCGCTAAGTCCACTTCAGGGTCCGGAACGTGATGGAGTAACGGCGTGCCTCGACCGGCGGGATGCTGTGCTCCCACAGTGCGCGCGCCTCGCCCTGCATCATATAGAGCGAGCGCGGCTGCGCCTCGAGCGTATAGCGTTGCCATTTGTCGCCGCTGCGGCGGCGAAAGCGGAATTTGCAGGCCGAGCCGAGCGACAGGCCGAGGATCTCGGCGAAATGCGGCTTGTCACGGTGCCAGCCGATGCCGACGCCGATGTCATAGTCGGTGCAGAGCCCCTGCCGGACGCTGCCCTCCGGCAGCCCCGCCCAGGCCTCGACCTGACGCGCGACCGGCAGCAGCCAGTCCGGGATCGGCTCCGCCTCGCTCAGCCGCTGCAGCGCGTAGTCATAGCGATACCCGAAGGACGCTACCCGGCGGTTGCCCTCGAACGCCCCGAACTGGAAGCGCTGCAGCGGCAATGCTGCGATGCGGCCGATCAGCGCCTGCTCGGCGGCGGCATCGATAAAATTGTCCCAGTAGCGAAGGCCGGCCGGCCCTGCGTCCGGTTCGGCGAACAAGCCAAGCTGCGTCATTCCTCGCATTTCCGTGATGGAACCTAAAGACGGCTGATGCGACTTACATAAGACGCGGGAAGTAACGTGCGAGGCTGTCATGGCACAGAAGCATACCGCCGATCCGGCAGAGATCATGCGGGCGACCGGTCATCCTGAGCTGGAATATGCCGCCGGCTGGACCATCGCCGGTCTGGTCACGATCGGCGCCATCGTCGCCGCCTGGGTCTTCGCCATCTAGGCGTGATCCGGAAAAGTGTGAAGCGGTTTTCCGAATAGATCATGCCAAATAAACTGTGGGGCGATGACCTCATCGCGCCTCAGGCGACAGGGAACTGGAGTTCGAAGGCGGCGCCGTCTTCAGTCGGTTTGAGCCTGATCGAGCCGCCATGGCTCGCCATCACCGCGCGCGCGATCGCAAGCCCCATCCCGGTCCCGCCCTGGTCGCGGCGGGTGGTGAAGAACGCATCGAAAATCCTGTCGCGGTTCGGCGCCGAGATCGCTTCGCCGTCGTTGCTGACCGTCAGAAGCAGGGTGGTCCGCTCGTCCACCGCCTCCAGCCGGATTGACCTCGCCTTGTGCCGCACTGCGTTGTCGGCGAGATGCGACAGCACGATCAGCGCCTTTTCGCCGGACATGCCGATGGGGCGGTCGAGGCTGCCGCTGGCCGAGATATCGCTTGCCGGAAACCGGCTCCGGAGGTCGGCGATCACGGGTGCAAGCTCGGTACGCTCGTTCTGCGGCAGGCTTTCGGCGCGGGCCAGATCGCGCAGTCGCTGCGCCATCGCCTCCAGCCGCTGGGTGTCGGACAGAATGTTGGCGATGAACGTCTTCTGCTCGGCCGGCGTCAGGCCCTCGGCTTTGCCTTGAACCGAATCCTGCAGCAGCTCGGCCGCGCCCTTGATCGAGGTCAGCGGCGATTTCAGCTCGTGGGTGAGATGGGCCGAGAACGTCGCGATATAGTCCGAGCGCCTTGCGAGCTGTTCGGCCATGCCGAGGAAGCTATGCGAGAGCTGGGCGAACTCGCGCGTGCCGTAATGCCGGAGCGGCTGGAACGCCTCGCGGTCGCCGCGGCCGATCCGGGCGGCGCGTTCGATCAGCTCGCGCATCGGCAGGGGGATGGTGCGGGAGAAGACGAGGCTGATCGCGATCGTGCCGAAGATGACGGCGAGCCCCGCCAGCACGAACTTGGCCCGTTCCTGGTAGAGATGATCGAAGATGTTGCTCGGCGTCCGCGTGGTGTAGATCACCCCGGCGACGCGGTTGTTGACGATCACGGGCATCGCCGAGAACACGTGCACGCCGAGGCCTCGGCTGAAGGAATAGATCGGCGGCGGCGGCTTGTCCGGCACGCGGTTGCGCAAGGTCGCCCGGTATTGCCCGTGGAGCGCGTCCGCGACTTCCTCGATATGGGCGAGCGACTGCCCGACTTCCTGAGCGTCATGCCGCTGTCGAGCCGCGCTGAACCCTCCTGTGCGTACTCGCCCCGCTCGCCGAACAGGGCTTCGGCCCCCGCCTCAAGACCACCGCAGACGACGTGCTGGCGCGATTGAAGTCCAGGCGCGCGCCGGCTGCCTGAGCCCACATCTCATCATCATTCGAACTCACAGGAGACCATCATGAACCAGAACGGCCAGCCCCACAGCAGCGCCTGGGTGAGCTTCACATACGCGTCCTTCGCAGCCTCAGCCTTCCTGGTTGCGATCGGCATCTTCTTCCTGCCGATCGACCTCTGGATGAAGGGTTATCTCACCATGGGCATGGTCATGCTGATTCAGACCTGCATCACGCTGACCAAGACCGTACGCGACAATCACGAGAGCAGCCGGCTGGTGAACCGCATCGAGGATGCCAAAGCCGAGCGGCTGCTGATGGAGGTTTCCAAGGCCGCTTGAACGCAGCGCCTCGAGCCAATCCGGGCGACGAGCAAGAGAGCCGCGCAGCAGCGCTGCCGCGGCTCTCGCGTCCGCGACCAGCCGGCCATGACGTTTCGATCGGGCCGGTGATCCGCATCCCGCATTGTGCTTCGACGGCAGGTGCGATATGGCTCTCGCGCTTTTCAGAGGCGGAGACGAGCTTTGTCGAAACAATCGCTGCGTGAGGAGGCCGAGCGCCTGATCCGCGAATCGATGGAAAAGAAGACGATCGTCGTCAAGCAGGGCACGACCCGCATCGAGGCGATCTGCGGCAAGTGTGGCGCGCCGAACCGGGTCCAGGCGGAGAAGGGCCAGAGCCGCGTCAAGTTCGCCTGCAAGAATTGCGGGCACAAGCAGGAGACGTTGTAGGGCGCTCGCGTGAACCTGCCGCACCGCGAATACTCCAATTCGTCATCCTGAGGAGCCCGCTGTAAGCGGGCGTCTCGAAGGATCGAGGCCGGGCTGTCGCAGCCGGGCCTGCATGGTTCGAGACGCGCGCAAGGGCGCGCTCCTCACCATGAGGATCAGGTAGTCACTTCCCCTCCACGAATCTCTTGAATGCATCCGCGTAGTCCGGATGCCAGCGCGACAGCGGCGGGCGGGTCTCGATGATGTCGCCGGCCGCCCACAGCATGCGCTTTTCATCGAGTGCGCGCGGCACGTCGTTATCCGGGCACAGGATGTAGAAATCGCCGGCCTCCAGGCGCGCCAGCATGAAATCGACCGTCTGCTCCGGCGTCCAGGCGCCCGCCGGCTTCTCGGTGCGGCCCTTGGCGGTGAGGCCGGTAAAGACGAAGCCCGGAATCAGCAGGTGGGCCGTCACGCGGCAATCCCTGGTATTGCGTAGCTCGTGCTGGAGCGCTTCCGTGAAAGCCTTCACGCCGGCCTTGGAGACATTGTAGACGGGATCACCCGGCGGCGTGGTGATGCCCTGTTTCGAGCCGGTATTGATGATGAGGCCGCTCTTGCCGCGTGCGATCATGGCGGGCGCGAAGATGCGGGAGCCGTTGATGATGCCCCACATATTGACGTCGATGATGCGCTGCCAGTGATCGGGCTCGCCGAACAGCGTGCTGCCGGGCTGGATGCCGGCATTGTTCATGAGAATGTCGGTACCGCCGAACCGCTCGCGCACAGTGCGTTCCAGTTCCGTCAGGCTTTCTGTCTTGCTGACATCGACCACGGCCGTCATTACGTTCGCGGCACCGGCGATGGATGACAGTTTTGTTGCGGCCTCAGCCAGACGTGCCTGATCGACATCCGCGATGCACACCTTCATGCCGGTGCGCGCAAACGCCGCGGCGGCGGCAAATCCGATTCCGGATGCGCCACCTGTGACGACGGCAACGTTGTCTTTGACGATGGCTGGGTGCGACATGGCTGGACTCCGGCGAAGCTGCGTTGCGCTCGGTCGCGTTATAGCATGCGCCTCGTCCGACCCTGCACAAGTCGGCATGGGAGGTCTTCGCTCCGCGCCGTCTTTACGCCCCTCCGGCCGGGTTGTACTTTGTCGAACCAACGATCCCGCCCAGATCGACCCAATCAATCACCTGACAGGGAGTGCAGCCATGGCTGTGTCGCAGGCTATTCCGATCACGCGCCATCCGTTCGCGAATGGGTCCTACAAGCAGATGCTGATCGACGGGAAGTGGGTCGACGCAGCCTCAGGCAAACGCTTCGAGACCCGCAATCCCGCAACCGGCGAACTGCTCGCCACCGTCGCCGAAGGTGACAAGGAAGACATCGACCGCGCGGTTGCCGCCCCCCGCCGTGCCTTCGAGGGACCCTGGAGCAAGGTCAAGCCGTTCGAGCGGCAGAATCTGCTCTTGAGGCTCGCCGATCTCGTCGAGAAGAATTTCGACGAATTGTCGCAGCTCGACACGCTCGACATGGGCGCGCCGCTCAGCCGCACCCGCGCCTATCGCCTGCGCGCCGTCGGCATGCTGCGCTACTATGCCGGCCAGACCACGGCGATCCACGGCGAGACCATCGAGAACTCGCTGCCGGGCGAAATCTTCTCCTACACGCTGAAGGAGCCGATCGGCGTCGTCGGCGCGATCATCCCCTGGAATGGACCGCTTACGGCGACGATCTGGAAGATCGGACCGGCGATCGCGACCGGCTGCACCGTGGTGCTCAAGCCCGCCGAAGAGGCGCCGCTGACCTCGCTGCGCATCGCGGAGCTGGCAATGGAGGCAGGCATTCCGCCCGGCGTCGTCAACGTCGTGCCCGGCTATGGCGAGACCGCGGGCGCTGCGCTTGCCTCGCATCATGACGTCGACAAGATCGCCTTCACCGGCTCGCATGTGACCGGCCAGTCGATCATCCGCGCCTCGGCGGGCAACCTCAAGCGCGTCTCGCTCGAGCTCGGCGGCAAGTCGCCGGACATCGTGTTTGCGGACGCCGATCTCGATGCCGCCGTGCCGGGCGCGGCGATGGCGGTGTTCGCCAATTCCGGGCAGATCTGCAGCGCCGGTACGCGCCTGTTCGTCGAGCAGTCGATCTACGAGGAGTTCGTCGGCCGCGTCGCCGAGTTCGGCAAGAAGCTGCAGGTCGGCAACGGTCTTGATCCCAATGTCCAGATCGGGCCGCTGGTGTCCGAGCAGCAGCTCGAACGTGTGACCGGCTATCTCGACATCGGCCAAAAGGAAGGCGCCAAGGCGCTCGCCGGCGGCGGCCGCGTCACCGAAGGCGCGCTGTCGAAGGGCTTCTTCGTCTCGCCGACGGTGTTCGCGGGCGTCCAGGACAACATGCGCATCGCGCAAGAGGAGATCTTTGGTCCCGTCATCTCCGCGATCGCCTTCAGGGACATGGACGAGCTCGTCAAGCGCGCCAACAACACTACCTTCGGCCTCGGTTCGGGCCTGTGGACGCGCGACGTCAGCAAGGCGCATGCGGTCGCAAAATCGCTGCGCGCCGGTTCGGTGTGGGTGAACTGCTACCAGGCGATGGATCCGGCAGTGCCCTTCGGCGGCTATAAGATGAGCGGCTACGGCCGCGAGTCCGGCAAGCAGCATGTCGAGGAGTATCTCAACGTGAAGGCCGTCTGGATCAAGACGGCGTAAGACGTGCTCTGTCGCGTTCCGTGAGAGAGAATAACTGCATGGGGCGGCGCCTTTTCCGGTGCCGTCCCTCGCTATATGATACGCATCCTTTCATAGACATCCGGGGACCACATGAAGTTCGAAGCGTTGTTTAGGCCGTTGCAGGTCGGTCCGTACAAGCTTGCGCATCGCGTCGCGATGGCGCCGTTGACGCGCATGCGGGCCGAGCGCGAAAGCTTTTCGCCGCGACCGCTCAACGCCGAATATTACGGCCAGCGCGCCACGCCCGGCGGCCTGATCATCGCCGAAGCTTCGCCCGTGCTCTCGCACGGCCGCGGCAATCCGGCGACACCAGGCATCTATTCGGAGGCGCAAGTGGCCGGCTGGCGGAAGGTGGTCGACGCGGTGCACGCAAAGGGCGGCATCATCTTCCTCCAGCTCTGGCATGTCGGCCGCGTCTCGCATTCCTCATTCCACGGCGGCGAGCTGCCGGTCTCGGCCTCGGCGATCCCGATCAGGGCGGACGGGATGAAGGCGATGACCGCCGACGGAAAGATCTCGGACTATGAGACGCCGCGCGCGCTCGAGACCGACGAGGTCAGGGGTATTGTCGAGGCGTTCCGGCAAGGGGCGAAGAATGCGCTCGCGGCGGGGTTCGACGGGGTCGAGATCCACGGCGCCAACGGTTATCTGCTCGAGCAATTCCTGCAGTCGCGCAGCAATCATCGCACCGACCAATATGGCGGCTCGATCGAGAACCGCGCGCGGCTGCTGCTCGAGGTCACGCAGGCGGCGATCGATGTCTGGGGTGCGAACCGCGTCGGTGTGCGGCTCTCGCCCCATGGCATCGCCAATGATTCCGGCGAGCCCGATCCGATGCCGCTGTACACCCATGTAGTGAAGGCGCTGGACAAGCTTGACCTGGCGTATCTGCATTTCATCGAGCCGCGCTCCAGCGGCGCCGGCCGTGCCGACGTCCATTGGGAGAACGTGCCGTCGGCGATGGTGCTGTTCCGTCCGCTCTACAGCGGCGTGCTGATGACCGCAGGCGGCTTCACCGGCGAGACCGCAAACGCGGCGATCGCCGAGGGCCATGCCGATATTATCGCGTTCGGCCGCATCTTCATCTCCAACCCCGATCTGCCGCGCCGCCTGCAGCACGGCTACCCGATCACGCCGTACAACCGTGCGACGTTCTACGGCGGCGAGGAGAAGGGATATACGGATTATCCTGTCTATGACGAGCTGACGCCGGCCTGATCTGTCATTCCGGGGCGCGACGAAGTCGCGAACCCGGAATCCATCGGGCCGCATTACCTAGACGTGGATGGATTCCGGGCTCGATGCTTCGCATCGCCCCGGAATGACGACATTGCTTCGCTGCGCTTGCATGACAACTGGGAGACGTCCATGGCCAAAGCCGCAGTCGCCGCAGGGACAGCCACCGGCCAATGCCTCTGCGGCAAGGTCACCTTCGAGATCGATGTCCCCGCGCGCTGGGCCTGGCATGACCACTCCGCCGCCAGTCGCCGCGCACATGGCGCGGCTTACGCGACCTATGTCGGCAGCTGGAAGAAGCGCTTCCGCCTCACCTCCGGCAAGACGGCGCTGACCCGCTACGAGGACAAGGCCACGAAGACCACCCGCAGCTTCTGCTCGCATTGCGGCACGCCGATCGCGTATGAGCGCCCGCGCGGGCCGCATATGGTCAACATCCCGCGCGCGCTGTTCAATGAGCGCCCCGGCCGCCAGCCGCTCTATCACATCGCGATCGAGGAGCTGCAGGAATGGGCCTATCCCGGCGAGCCGCTGGTGCCGCTGAAGGGCTTTCCCGGCGTGGTCTGGCAGCGCTCGAAAAAGAAGAAGCGCGCGGGCGGCGAGGACCCATTCGAGCTCGGGCGCGAGGAGATGTAAGGGACCGCTTGCGTTGCTCCCGCGCAACGCAGCCATGACCGCGCTTCCTTGCGCGGCTCCCAAGAATTCGGCCATCATGCCTCGGCCTTGCGGCAACGGTCCGCTCCCTGGAGGAAACATGAAGAACAAGATCACCGGCCGCTCGGCTTTTCTCGCGCTACTCAAGGACGAGGGCATCACGCATCTGTTCGGCAACCCCGGCACCACCGAGTTGCCGATCATGCATGCGCTGAGGGACCATCCTGATCTCACCTATGTGATGGCGATGCAGGAGAGCCTGGTGGTCGCGATCGCGGATGGCTACAGCCGCGCCTCGGGAAAGCTCGTCGCCTGCAACGTCCACGTTGCGCCCGGCCTCGGCAACGCCATGGGCTCACTCTACAACGCCCAGTTCACGGGCACGCCGATGATCCTGACTGCCGGCCAGCAGGAGCAGGGCCACGGGCTGATGGAGCCGGTGCTCTATGGCCCACTGGTGCGGATGGCCGAACCGCTGGTGAAATGGGCGGTCGAGGTGACGCGGCTGGAGGACCTGCCGCGCATCGTGCGCCGCGCCGCCAAGGTGGCGACGACGCCGCCGACCGGACCGGTGTTCATCTCGCTGCCGGGCGACATCCTCAACAGCGAAGCCGGCATCGACCTCGGCCGCTCCACCCGCATCGATGCGCGCACGAAACCTTCCGACGAGGCCCTGAGGGCCTTTGCCGCGCGATTGCTGAAGGCCGAGCGTCCCGTCATCGTCACCATGGACGAGGTGGTCAAGAGCGACGCGCTGAAGGAGGCCGCCGAGCTGGCCGAGCTGCTCGGCGCTGCGGCCTACCAGTCCTCGACGCCGTACGGCTCGCACTTTCTGTCTGAGAGCCCGAGCTTCGTCGGCACGCTCGCGCGCGTGCAGAAGGCCGCCCGCGATACGCTCGCGCCGTACGATCTCCTGATCGCGCTCGGCGGCGATCCCTTGCGGATGTCGGTCTATAGCGAGGTCGACGCGTTGCCTGACGGGCTCGGCATTGTGCAGATCGGCCTCGTCGATTGGGAGATCGCCAAGAACTACGGCGCCGAGATCGCGCTGAAGGCGGATCTGAAGGAAACGTTGCGCGCGCTGATCCCCGTCTTGAAAGAGCTGGGCGGGACGGCTCTCGCGGGCCGCGCAAGACAGCGTCTCGCCGAGCTTGCGCCGAAGAACTGGGCTGCACGGCGCGCTGCTCTGGTCGAGCAGATCAGCAAGAGTGCGGGCCGTAGCCCCATCGATCCCGACTATCTGGTGCTGCAAATGGTTGAGGCGATGCCTGATAACGCCATCCTGGTCGATGAAGGCCTCACCTCCAGCCGCCAGGTTACGGCGCTGCGGCCGCATCGCGACCGCTACGGCTATCATGGCCTTGCCTCCGGTGGCATCGGCTGGGGCCTGCCGGCCTCGGTCGGCGCCAGCATCGCCAATCAAGATCGTCCGGTGGTGTGCTTCTCCGGCGATGGCAGCGCGATGTACTCGATCCAGTCGCTGTGGACCGCGGCGCATCACAAGCTGCCGCTCAACGTCGTCATCGCCAACAATGGCGGCTACCGCATCATCAAGCAGCGCCTGCTCGCCTTTCACGGCGACGACAATTACGTCGGCATGGACTTTGTCGATCCGCCTGTGGATTTCGCCGGCGTCGCCAAGGCGCTCGGCTGCGAGGCGATCAAGGTGAGTGATCCCCGCGAACTGAAGGCGACGCTCGCGTCAGCGTTCAACCGGCCGGGGACGAAGCTGATCGAGGTGATGGTGGACGGGACGGTCTGAGGCGCGATCGAGGTCCCACACACTCCGTGTCGTCGCCCGGCTTTGACCGGGCGATCCAGTATTCCAGAGGCAGCGGTGAGAGCCGAGACGCCGCAGCGTACTGGATGCCCCGGTCAAGTCGGGGCATGACAGCCAGTGTGTGGTTTCTACCCCTTCTTCCCCACCCGATATCCCGCCGCCGGATGTGGCGCGTCGAGTCGCGCGCGGCCGGCGCCGAACAGTTTCTCCCGTAGCGTGCCCTTTGCGTACTCGCTCTTGTACCTTCCGCGCCGGGTCAGCTCCGGCACCAGCATGTCGGCGATATCCTCGAAATCGCCGGGCGAGATCGCGAACGCGACATTGAGCCCGTCGACGTCGGTCTTCTCGAACCAGTCCTCGATCTTGTCAGCGACGCTCTCGGGCGTGCCGACCACGACGGGCCCGGCGCCGCCGATACCGACATGCTCGATGACGTCGCGCACGGTCCAGACCCGATCGGGATCGGCGCGGGTGATGTTGTCCATGGCGCTGCGGCCGGCATCGTTCTGGACGTGCCGCACCTGCTGGTCGAGGTCGTAGCCGGAGAAGTCGACGCCGGTCCATCCCGACATCAGCGCCAGCGCGCCTTCGGGGCTGATATGGCGCCGGTAATCGGCGTACTTTTCCTTCGCCTCGGCTTCGGTCCGGCCGAGGATGATCGTCATCATCGAGAACATCAGGATCTCGGCGGGGTTGCGGCCGATCGCGGCGGCCTCCTGGCGGATTGCGGAGACGCGTGGCCCGATCACCTTGGCCGACGGTCCCGACATGAACACGCATTCGGCATGACGCGCCGCGAATTGCCGGCCGCGCGGCGAGGTGCCGGCCTGGTACAGCACGGGCGTGCGCTGCGGCGAGGGCTCGCTGAGGTGAATGGTGTTGTTGATGCGGTAGTTCGTCCCCTCATGGTTGACGCGATGCACCTTTGTGGGATCGGTGAAGATACCGCGCTTGCGGTCGCGCAGCACGGCGTCGTCTTCCCAGCTTCCTTCCCAGAGCTTGTAGACCACCTCCATATATTCGTCGGCGA
Organism: Bradyrhizobium guangxiense; assembly: GCF_004114915.1. Taxonomy (NCBI): domain Bacteria; kingdom Pseudomonadati; phylum Pseudomonadota; class Alphaproteobacteria; order Hyphomicrobiales; family Nitrobacteraceae; genus Bradyrhizobium; species Bradyrhizobium guangxiense. Next base: position 554,073 of record NZ_CP022219.1, read on the forward strand.
TGTCGTAGCGGTCGTCGTGCCCGGTCTGCTTGTCCTTGCCCGCGCCACGCGCGGCGCTGTCGAGATAGCCGGTGACGACGTTCCAGCCGATCCGCCCCTCGGTGAGATGATCGAGCGTCGACATCCGCCGCGCGAACGGGTAGGGCGGCTCGAAGGAGAGATTGCTGGTGACGCCGAAGCCGAGGTTTTGTGTCACCGCGGCCATGGCCGAGAGCAGCAGCAGCGGCTCGTTTGACGGCGTCTGTGCCGCGTTGCGCAAGGCCGCGTCCGGGCTGTTGCCATAGACGTCGTAGACCCCGAGCACGTCGGCCAGGAACAACCCGTCGAAACGGCCGCGCTCCAGCGTCTTGGCGAGATCAATCCAGTAGGGCAGGCGGTTGTAGTCGGCGGTGCGGTCGCGCGGATGGGTCCACAGGCCCGGTGACTGGTGCGCGACGCAATTCATCGCAAATGCGTTGAGTCTGATCTCTTTGGCCATGCTGGTTCCCCGGCGCTCTGTACTGAGCGCTCTTCGAATGCTAGACGTGCGCCCCAAACTTGAAGCCCGAACTTGGCGAAGTTCTTGCATATCGCTTGCGCTTGGCAAGGCCAAAGTCAGCGTCGCAGCTGCGCTTGGCAAGCCGATCTCAAGGAAGCAAGGACGAAATCCCAAGAGAAGTGCAAGAGAACTACAAGAGAACTACAAGAACTATCCAAGTCCCCGCCACTTTCGAAGGCCAACCCTTGTCGGGTAAGGTCCTTCGTCTCAAAGCCCGAAAAGCAAGTATGACCAGAGCCGACGCCATCGCCCGCGCCCGCGAGGATTTCAAATCCGGCGCATTTCTCGCCGAGCTCGACCGCCGCGTCGCCTTCAAGACCGAAAGCCAGAACCCGTCGCGCGGCGCCGAACTGCGCGCCTATCTGGAGCAGGAGATGCAGCCGGCATTCGCTGCGCTGGATTTCACCAGCCGCATCGTCGAGTCCCCCAGCGGCAAGGCGCCGTTCCTGTTCGCCGAGCATCACGAGAGTGCTTCAGTGCCGACCGTGCTGATCTACGGCCATGGCGACGTCGTCGACGGCATGGAAGGTGAGTGGCGCGACGGGCGCGACCCCTGGCGTACCACGGTCGCGGGGACGCGGCTCTATGGCCGCGGCACCGCCGACAACAAGGGTCAGCACAGCATCAACATGGCGGCCCTTCGCGCGGTGCGCGATGCCCGCGGCGGCAAGCTCGGCTTCAACGCCAAATTCATCGTCGAGATGGGCGAGGAGATCGGCTCGCCCGATCTCGGCAAGGTCTGCGACCTCAATCGCGACGCGCTGAAGGCAGACTTGTTCATGGCCTCCGATGGGCCGCGTCTGTCCGCTGACCGTCCGACGCTGTTCCTCGGCTGCCGCGGCGGGCTCCGCATTCATCTGGATGTGAACCTGCGCGACGGCGGCCACCATTCCGGCAATTGGGGCGGCGTGCTGGCCAATCCGGCGACCATTCTGGTCAATGCAATCTCGACGCTGGTCGACGGCCACGGCCGCCTTCAGCTCGACGCCCTGAAGCCGCCGCGGCTCACCAATCAGATCCGCTCCTATCTGGCCGATGTGCAAGTGGTGCCGACTGCGGACGAGCCCGCACTCGCGGAGAACTGGGGCGAGGAGGGTCTTTCGGCCGCCGAACGGCTCTACGCCTGGAATACGCTGGAAGTGCTGGCGATGTCGTCCGGCAATATCGAGAAGCCGGCCAACGCCATTCCGGGCCAGGCCAATGCCGTGCTGCAGCTGCGTTTTGTGGTCGGCACCAGGATTGAGGGGTTGATCGACGCTGTCCGCGCGCATCTGGTTGAACGTGGTTTCCCGATGGTCGAGGTGCGAGCGGCGCAGAGTTTTGCTGCATCGCGCACCGATTTCGACAGCCCCTGGATCAAATGGGCGGCGGATTCAGTGAAAGAGACGACCGGCAAGGCGCCAGCAGTGCTGCCGAATTTCGGCGGCTCGCTGCCTAACGACGTATTTTCCGAGATCCTGGGCCTGCCGACGATCTGGGTCCCGCACTCGTATCCCGGTTGCTCCCAGCATGCGCCCAATGAGCACATCCTGCTGCCTCTGACCGAAGAGGCCTTGACGGTGATGGCCGGGCTGTTCTGGGATCTCGGCCAGTTGCCAGGACCACTCTCGAGACCGCTAAACTGAGCCGTTAACCTGAGCCTCGATCCAGCCGAAAGTCACATTCTAATCCGGGCCGATTTGTGCTTGCATCCGGCCGCATCATCCTGAAAGGGGAAAAAAGTGAAACATTTCCGTAGCATTGGGCTCGCGCTCGCCGCGACCTTCGCCGTCAGCCAGGCCGGGGCCCAGGAACTGACCGGCACGCTGAAGAACATCAAGGACACCGGCGCCATCACGCTGGGCTTCCGCGACTCCTCGATCCCGTTCTCCTATCTCGATGACAACCAGAAGCCGGTCGGCTTCGCGATGGACATCTGCTACAAGATCGTCGACGCCGTGAAGAAGGAGCTCAAGCTCGACAAGCTCGAGGTCAAGCTCAACCCGGTGACCTCGGCGACCCGCATCCCGCTGATGGCGAACGGCACCATCGATCTCGAATGCGGCTCGACCACCAACAATGCCGAGCGCCAGAAGCAGGTCGCTTTCACCAACACCCACTTCCTGACGGCTAGCCGCTACGTCTTCAAGAAGTCGAGCGGCCTGAAGTCGATCGACGACCTCAAGGGCAAGACCGTCGTCTCGACCGCCGGCACCACCAACATCAAGCAGCTCACCGAAGCCAACGTCGCGAAGGGCCTCGGCGCCAACATTATCCCGGCCAAGGACCATGCCGAGGCCTTCCTCATGGTTGAGACCGACCGCGCGGTCGCCTTCGTCATGGACGACATCCTGCTCGCCAGCCTCGTCGCCGGCTCGAAGTCGCCGGGCGATTACGATATCTCCAAGGACGCGTTCTCCAAGCCCGAGCCCTACGGCATCATGCTGCGCAAGGACGATGCCGCCTTCAAGAAGGTGGTGGATGCTGCAACGGCGGCGCTCTACACCTCGGGCGAAGCCCAGAAGATCTACGACAAATGGTTCACGCAGAAGATCCCGCCGAAGGGGCTGAACCTCAACACGCCGATCTCGGCCGAGCTGAAGAACGAGTTCGCCAAGCCGACGGACTCGCCGAACCCGGACGACTACAAGTAAGATAAAACCTCGATCTTTCGATCGGATCATGTCCGGCCACTCTTGACACCAGAGTGGCCGGACATTTGCATAGGCGCCCAAGACTTCTCTAAGGACGCCCAATGACGGGCGCGTTCGCGCGGGGGACACGTGAACTACAACTGGAACTGGGGAATCTTTTTCCAGCCGAACCCGATGGGGACCGGCTCCTATCTCGACATGCTGCTGTCGGGCCTGGCGCTGACCCTCAAGACCGCGGTCCTGGCCTGGATCATCGCACTGATCGCCGGCTCCGTCGTCGGCGTGATGCGCACGCTGCCGTCCCGGGGCGCCACCTGGTTCGGCTTCGCTTACGTCGAATTCTTCCGCAACATGCCGCTGCTGGTGCAGCTCTTCCTGTGGTTCTTCGTGCTGCCGGAAATCCTGCCAAGAGCCGCCGGGTTGTGGCTGAAGCAATTGCCCAACGCGCCGTTCTGGACAGCCGCGATCGGCATCGGCCTGTTCATGTCGGCGCGCGTCGCGGTGCAACTGCAGGCCGGCATCTCGTCGCTGCCGCGTGGGCAGAAGATGGCGGCGACTGCGCTCGGCCTCACCACCGTGCAGGGCTATCGCTACGTGCTGCTGCCGATGGCGTTCCGCATCATCCTGCCGCCGCTGACGTCCGAATTCCTCAACACCATCAAGAACACGGCGGTGGCCATCACCATCGGCCTGCTCGAGCTGACCGGACAGGCGCGCTCGATGCAGGAATTCTCGTTCCAGGTGTTCGAGGCCTTCACCGCCGCGACCATCCTCTATCTCCTCGTCAACGCCGTCGTCGTGACCGCGATGCGCTTCCTCGAGCGCTGGGTCGCGATCCCCGGCTACATTACGGGGAAATAAGCGATGCTCGGCAATTTCGATTTCGATGTCATCCGCCGCGCGCTGCCCTATCTGTTCTACGAGGGCATGACGTTCACGCTGACGCTGACGGGGCTCGCAGCCCTCGGCGGCCTCATCTTCGGCACGGCGCTCGCGCTGATGCGCCTGTCCGGCTACAAGACCCTCGGACGCATCGCCGGCCTCTATGTCGACTTCATGCGCTCGCTGCCGCTGGTGCTGGTCATTTTCTGGTTCTACTTCCTGGTGCCCTATATCGGGCAATGGCTGACCGGCGCCTCGCGCCCGATCAGCGTCGGCGCGTTCGCTTCCTCGCTCATCACTTTCGTCATGTTCGAGGCGGCGTATTTCTCCGAGATCATGCGCGCGGGCATCCAGTCGATCTCGCGCGGGCAGCCGGCAGCTGCCAGCGCACTGGGGCTCACCTATGCCCAGACCATGCGCTACGTCGTGTTGCCGCAGGCTTTTCGCAACATGTTGCCGGTTCTGATCACGCAGACCATCGTTCTGTTCCAGGACACTTCGCTGGTCTACGTCCTGTCGATCACGGACTTCCTGGGAGCGGCGAGCAAGGTAGCGCAGCGCGACGGGCGCCTCGTCGAAATGTATCTGTTCGCAGCCGTCGTCTACTTCACCATTTCCTGTATCGCGTCCTTCGGCGTTCGCCGCCTGCAGGCGCGCATCGCCATCATTCGATAGAGCGTGTCGGCCATGATCGAAATCAGCCACGTCAACAAATGGTACAGCCCGACCTTCCAGGTGCTGACCGACTGCACCACCAGCGTCACCAAGGGCGAGGTCGTCGTGGTCTGCGGCCCCTCGGGCTCTGGCAAGTCGACGCTGATCAAGTGCGTCAACGCGCTGGAGCCGTTCCAGAGCGGTGACATCCTGGTCGACGGCACCAAGGTCAACGATCCCAAGACCAACCTGCCGAAACTACGCTCGCGCGTCGGCATGGTGTTCCAGCATTTCGAGCTGTTTCCGCACCTCAAGATCATCGACAATCTCTGCCTCGCCCAGGAGAAGGTGCTGGGCCGCGGGCACGACAAATCGGTCACCAAGGGCATGCAGCTCCTGGAGCGCGTCGGCCTGAAGGAGCAGGCGCAGAAATTTCCGGCGCAGCTTTCGGGCGGCCAGCAGCAGCGCGTTGCCATCGCCCGTGCGCTCGCGATGGACCCGATCGTCATGCTGTTCGATGAGCCGACCTCCGCGCTCGATCCGGAAATGGTCAGCGAGGTGCTCGACGTCATGGTCGATCTCGCCCGCGAGGGTATGACCATGATGGTCGTGACCCACGAGATGGGCTTTGCCCGCAAGGTCGCCAACCGCGTGATCTTCATGGATCGCGGTGAGATCGTCGAGGACGCCCCGAAGGACGACTTCTTCGGCAAGCCGCGCAGCGACCGTGCACAAAAGTTCTTGTCGAAGATTCTGTCGCACTGACTCTGTCGTCATTCCGGGCTGGTCCGAAGGACCAGACCCGGAATCTCGAGATTCCGGGCTCATTCGCTTTGCGAATGCCCTGGAATGACGAAACGAGGGGTGATCGACGCTCTCAACTGGCGTATAAGCGCGCCAAATTCCCCCTTCTCGCCAGGAGACCTGCCTTGGATCCGATCGCCTACGTCAACGGCTCATTCGTCCCGCTCTCGGACGCCAAGATCTCCATCCTCGATCGAGGCTTCCTGTTCGCCGACGGCATCTATGAGGTCTCGGCCGTGCTCGACGGCAAGCTGGTCGACAACGCCTCGCACCTGGCGCGGCTGGAGCGTTCGGTCGGCGAGATCAAGCTCAAGCTGCCGGAGACCGTCGAGCGCATCACCGAGCTCCAGAAGGAGCTGATCGCGCGCAACAACGTTGTGAACGGCCTCGTCTATCTCCAGGTGACCCGCGGCGCCGACAAGGGCCGCGACTTCCCGTTCCCCAAGGCCGACGTCAAGCCGAGCCTGGTGATGTTCACTTCGGAGAAGGACATCATCAACGCTCCCGTCGCAAAGACCGGCATCAACGTGATCACCGTGCCCGACATCCGCTGGGAACGTCGCGACATCAAGAGCGTGGCCTTGCTGGCGCAGGTGCTGGCGAAGCAGGCCGCGGCGGAAGCCGGTGCCGGCGAGGCCTGGATGCTGCAGGATGGCTATGTGACCGAAGGCGGCTCTTCCACGGCGTTCATCCTGACCAAGGACGACGTCATCGTTACGCGCAAGAACTCCAACGCGATCCTGCCCGGCTGCACCCGCAAGGCCGTGATCGCGCTTGCGGAGGAACGCCAGCTTCGCGTCGAGGAGCGTTCCTTCACGGTCGCCGAGGCGCTCGCCGCCAAGGAAGCCTTCATCACCTCGGCCTCGTCCTTCGTGCAGCCGGTGATCGCAATCGACGGCAAGAAGATCGGCGACGGCAAGCCCGGCCCGATGGCAACGCGGCTGCGCGAAATCTATGTGGAGTTCGCCAAGGCGACGGCGGTCTGAGTGTCATTGCCGGGCTTGACCCGGCAATCCATCACAAGTCAGAAGATCGTCTTAGATGGATGCGCGGGTCAAGCCCGCGCATGACGATCTGTACTTGCGTGGACGTGGCTGCCTACGCCGCCGACGCCTTCACCTTCACCGGATGCACCGCGCGGAACGCGATCGCGATTCTGTTCCAGGCGTTGATGGCGCCGATCAGCATGGTCAGGTTCACCGTCTCCGCGTCGGAAAATTGTGCGCGGACCTGTTCGTAGACGTCGTCCGGCGCATGCGTCTCTGAGATCAGCGTCACCGATTCCGTCCAGGCCAGCGCCGCGCGCTCGCGGTCGGAATAGAGCGGGGATTCGCGCCAGGCATTCAGCAAATAGATGCGCTGCTCGGTCTCGCCGCGCTTGCGGGCGTCCTCGGTGTGCATGTTGATGCAGAAGGCGCAGCCGTTGATCTGCGAAGCCCGGATCTTGACCAGCTCGATCAGTGATTTTTCCAGGCCCGTCGACTGGATCTGCTCTTCCAGCGCCAACAGTGCTTTGATCGTATCGGGCGCGGCCTGATAGTAGTTCATGCGGGGTTTCATCGTCGTTCTCCTTTGCTGGGTGACGTCAATGGGCGCCACCGGCCGAGGTTTGGCCGGGCTTTTTCAGGAACAGGACCGCGGCGAGCGCCACGATCAACGTCATGCCGAGCAGGTAAAAGGTGTCGCTGAAGGCGAGGATATAGGCCTGCTTCTGCACGGTATGGCCGATCGCCACATAGGCGCGATGCGCGGCGTCCGCACGGTCGAGAACGCCGTGATTGACAAAATATTGCGTCAGTTGTTCCAGTCGCGTCCGCGTCGCCTGCTCGAACACCGAGACCGACTGCATCAGCACGTTCGAGTGATATTGCTCGCGCTTGGTCAGGGCCGTTTGCAGCAGCGCGATGCCGACGGCGCCGCCGAGATTACGCATCATGTTGAACAGGCCGGAGGCCGAGCCCGCATTCTCCGGTTCGATGCCTGCGGTTGCGACCGCCGACAGCGGCGCCATCACCAGCGCCTGGCCGATGGCGCGGACCACATTGGGCCACAATAGCTGGTCGGCGGCGTAGTCGTTGGTCATGTAGATGTTCATGAAGTTGGATGCCGCGAACAGAACGAAGCCGACGCCGATCACGAGCCGCGCGTCGAATTTCTGCATCAGGCGCGGCACCAGCGGGATCAGCACGAGCTGCGGCAGCCCGGTCCAGGCCAGCACCATGCCGATCTGCTCGGCGTTGTAGCCCTGGATGCGCGACAGATATTGCGGCAGGATGAAAACCGAGCCGTACAGGGCGACGCCGAGCAGGAAGTTCGCGAGCATGCCGAAGCCGAAATTGCGGCGGAGCAGCAGGCGCAGATTGAGCAACGGCTTCTTCACCGTCAACTCGATGATCAGGAAGGCGGTCAGCGCAACGGCCGCGATCACGGAGAGCTTGACGATGAAAGGTGAGCCGAACCAGTCGTCCTTGTTGCCTTCCTCCAGCACGGTCTGGAGCGCCGACAGCCCGATCGCCATGGTGATGATGCCGGCCCAGTCGCCCTCGCGTAACAGCGAGAGCTTCATCGGCTTCGCCTCCAGCGCGTACCAGAGCATGCCGACCATGATCGCGCCGGGGACGAGGTTGACGTAGAAAATGTATTCCCAGCCGAAATTCTCGGTGAGATAGCCGCCGATGGTCGGGCCGATCGCGGGGGCGAAGGTCGCGGACAGCGCGAACAGCGCAAGACCGACCGGTTGCTTGCCGCGGGGCAGCAGTGTGATGATCAGCGTGAACGCCATCGGAATCAGGACGCCGCCGGTGAAGCCTTGCACCGCGCGCAGCACGATCATCTGCGGCAGGTCCTGGGCGAGCGCGCACGCCGCCGAGAGCAGCAGAAACAGGACCGCGTTGGTGAGAAGATAAATCCGGATCGAGAAGACCTGCGCGAGCCAGCCGGAGAGCGGGATCACCACGATCTCGGCGACCAGATAGGACGTCGAGATCCAGCCGCCGTCGTCGATGCCGGCGCCGATCGCGCCCTGGATGTCCGCGAGCGAGGCGTTGACGATCTGGATGTTCAGCACTGCCATGAAGGCGCCAAGGGTGGCGCCGATCACCGCGATCCAGGTTTTTGCGGACACCGCCGGCGCGGCGGGTGCAGCGGGGGCGGGGAGACTGGCGGCGGCGTTGACGGTCGGTTGGAGCGCGCTCATGGCTCAGCCGCCATTCGCGCGGGACATGTTGTCGGCGAGGCGCCTGGCCGTCTCGCGCTCCGCCAGCACTGTCTGCTTGGTGTCCACGGTCGGCACGGCCGACATGCCGGGGCGCAAGAGGCCGGTGAGGCTGTGGTCGTCGAGCACGATCTTCACGGGAACGCGCTGCACGATCTTGGTGAAATTGCCGGTCGCGTTGTCCGGCGGCAGCAGCGCAAATTCGAGCCCGCTGGCCGGAGACAGGCTGTCGACATGGCCGCGCAGGGTCTTGTTGCGGAAGCTGTCGACGTGCAGTTCGACCGGCTGGCCGGGGCGCACATGGGTGAGCTGGGTTTCCTTGAAGTTCGCAACGACGTAGACCGCATCGAGCGGCACCACAGCCATCAATTGTGTGCCGGCCTGGACGTATTGGCCGACCCGCAGGCTACGGGCACCGACCGTGCCGTCCACCGGCGCGGTGATCTCGGTATAGGACAGGTTCAGCGCCGCCTGCTGCGCGACGGCACGGGCGCGTTCGAGCTGGGCCGCGGCCTGGGCGCGCTGGGTGGTGAGCACGTCGACCTTGCGCTGCGCGGCGACGAGGCCGGATTTGGCGTGCTGCAATTGCGCGCTGCTGGCGCGCAGCGCTGCGTCGGTCTGCTGCGCGCGCTGGATCGTGCCCGAGCCCGACTTCATCAGATCGTCGTAGCGGGCGCGCTCTTCCTGCGCGAATTTGAGATTAGCGCTCGCTGCCGTGACATCGGCCGTGCTCTGCTCGATGATCGGCTGCTGCAGTTCGAGCTGGGCGTCGATGTTGCGCACCGAGGCTTCGGCAGCGGCGACGTCGGCCCTCGCCTGGTCGAGCGCCGTCTTGAAGTCGCGGTCGTCGATCCTGGCCAGCGTCTGGCCCGCCCTGACCGTCTCGTTGTCGCCGACCAGCACCTTGGCGATATAGCCGGAAACCTTGGGCGCGATGATCGTGGAGTCCGCTTTCACATAGGCGTCGTCGGTGGATTCCAGGTAGCGGCCCGTTTTCAGATAGTCGTAGCCATAGTCGCCGGCCACCGCGATGCCGATCGTCAGCGCCAGGCCGGCCGCTGCTCGCCGGATCGCCAGCCGGGACAGGCGCAGGCTGATTTTCCAATTGGTTTCAGTGACATAAGAAGCGTTCGACATGGCATCCTCGGATTTCCCGGACGCCCGTTCTGAACCGTGGGCGGCTGGTGCTCCGTAGATGCGCTGTCCCGATCTTCGTGATAATATTGGAATTTATGGAAGCATTATCCAGTAGAAGCGGATAATCAGGGCCATGGACCGCTTCACCAGCCTCACCGCCTTTGTCCACGTGGTCGAAAACGGCGGCTTTTCCGCCGCTGCCCGCCGGCTCAACATGTCGACGACCATGGTGAGCAACCACGTCCAGGCGCTGGAGGACCGGCTCGGCGTACGCCTGCTCAACCGGACCACGCGGAAGGTCAGCCTCACCGAAATCGGCAAGGCCTATTACGACCGCTCGACCCAGATTCTCGCCGATCTCGAACAGGCCGACGACATCGCCAGCGAATTGCAGTCGGTGCCCCGCGGCACGTTGCGTGTCCACGTCGCCACGCACATGGTGCCGTTCGTCGCGCCGATTGCGGCGAAACTGCTCTCGACCTATCCGGAGCTCAAGATCGATCTGCGCATGGGCGAGGCCGACGTCGATCTCATCGAGGAAGGCTATGACGTTGCCCTGCGCATGACCCCGCCACCGGATTCGAGCCTGATCGTGCGCAGTCTCGCGACCTGGCGTCATGTGCTGTGCTGCTCCCACGATTACATCGAGAAGCACGGCCGGGTGCAGAAGCTCGACGAGCTCACCGCGCATAATTGCGGTCGTCACCTGAACTATCCGTTTGGCGACGAGTGGCGCTTCCTCGATCGCAAGGGCGCGCCAGCTTCGGTACGCATCTCCGGCAGCTTCGTCACCAACAGCGGTGAAGCGCTGCGGAAGGTCGCGCTGGAGGGGGCGGCCGTGTGCCTGATGGCAGGGTTTCTCATTCAGGACGATCTCGAAGCCGGCCGGCTCGTACGCCTGTTGCCGGAATATCGGACGGTCGAGCTGTCGATGAACGCGGTCTATCCGCATCGGCATCACCTGTCGGCGAAGGTCAGGACCTTTATCGATATGCTCGCGCAACACAGTGCCGAGCAGCAGAAGCTGATCAATCCCTATTCATGAGCCGCGCCGGCAGCGGCCGTGCCGTAAGGTGGGCAAAGGCGCCTTCGCCGCGCCCACGATCTCTCAATGATTGGACAGACAACGTGGGCACGCTTCCGCCTGCGCTCTTCGAGCTTCGGCGGACAAGTCGCTTTGCTCGCCCTTAGAAGATCGTCAACGTGGCGGCGGCAGCCGCCCGAACACATCATCGAGTGCCATGCCAATCGCGAGCAGGCGGCGGTCGCTGCCGGCGGGGCCGTCGAGCTCAATCCCGATCGGCAATCTGCTGCTGGCGCCGAATGCGATCGGGATCTGGATTCCGGGAATGCCGGCATTGCTGCCGGGATCGGTGTTCTGGATGAAGAGCCCGAAGTTCTCGAGACTGCTGGAGTCCGGGTTGGAGGCGATCGCGACGCGCGGCGTGGTCGGGAAAGCGATGGCGTCGAGCCTATTGCCCGAAAACGTATCGCTGTAGAGGGCCTGAAGCACGGGCCGCGCGGTCTTGATGGCGGCATCATAGATCGGCTTGGCATCGACCAGCGTGCCGCCGGGCCCCGGCAGCTTGCGGGGGATGACGAGGCCGTCATAGGTACCCTTCACGTCCGGACTCGCGATATCCTTTGCCAGCGCTTCGATGGTGAGGCCCGTACCGGTGTGCTTCAGATACGAGACCATGTCGTCATAGGCTTCATACAGCGCGACGGGGAAGCCGACCCGGCCGTTGAGTTCGGCGAGCTGCGGCATCTCGACCTCGACGATCCCGATGCCGTGTACCTTCATCTGCGCGATCGCGGCCCGGAAGGCGGCTTCGGTGTCGGCATCGAGATTGGTCAACATCGTCTTCACGATGCCGATCCGAACCTGCTTCAGGTCGGCCGCCGCGAGCGCATCGCCACCTGCGATCACGCGGTCGAGCAGTGCGACATCGGCCATGGTCGCGGCCATCGGGCCGGCGGTGTCGCGCGTATGCGAGATTGGCGCGATGCCCTGCTGCGGATACCGCCCGATGGTCGGGCGCAACGAGGCGCATCCGTTCAGCGCGGCGGGCACACGGACCGATCCGCCGGTGTCGGTGCCGAGTCCGCCCGCGACGATGCGCGCGCCGATCGCCGCGCCCGTTCCGGACGAGGAGCCGCCGGCGATCAGGGCGCGGTCATAGGCGTTGCGGACGCCGAACTCGGCGCCGGTCTTGAACGCCGTGTTGTAGCCGGAAATGCCGAAGGCCAGCTCATGCATGCTGGTCTTGCCAATGATGATCGCGCCCGCAGCGCGCAGCCTTGCCACGACCGGAGCGTCGACCTTGGGAACGTAGCGCTTGAGCGCCGGCGTGCCGGCGCTGCAAGGCAGTCCCGCGACCTCGATATTGTCCTTGATCACGACCGGCACACCGCCGAGCGGCTGGGCCCTGTCGCCCTTGGCATCGAAGGCTGCGGCGGCGTCCAGGGCACCGGCCTCGTCCAGCGTGACGAAGGCATTGAGATCGGCGTTGGTCTTGGCGCGGGCCAGAGCCTCCGTCGTGAGTGCGGTACTCGTGACTGTTCCGGTGCGGAGGTCGGCTGCGGCCTGGCTCAGGGTCAACTGGTCGAAATCCATGATGCATTACCCGGTTGGCGGGTGCCGTCAGGGCGCCCCTCGGGCTTGGAGGCTGAGGCCTCGTCGGTTCCGCGTCAACCGGTGGCGCGCATCCCGACCGGCGTTCGCGCGCGGAGTTGATCAAGCAGCCGTCCGACCTCCGCCTTCGTCGTCACGATCGCGGTATCCTTGACCGGGCCATAACCGCGGATCTCCATCGGCGCCTTTGCAATCGCGACCAGATCCGGAACACGCGCCGTGTCGAGTTCGCCGAGCATCCGTTCGATCAGAGCTTCATACCAGGCGATCAGTTCGCGCTCGGCGCGCCGTTCGGAGGCGTAGCCGAACGGATCGAACGGCGTACCGCGCAGCCGCTTCAGGCGCGCGAGCATGGCGAGCGGCATCTGGATCCACTGGCCGAAAGCGCGTTTGCGCGGACGTCCGCGTGCGTCGCGCCGCGACGGCAGGAACGGCGGGGCGAGGTGATACTGGACCGTGAAGCCATCCTCGAATTCGCGTTTCAGCTCGTCGAGGAAACCGCTCTGCATGTGCAGCCGCGCCACCTCGTACTCGTCCTTGTAGGCCATCAGCTTGAACAGGGCGCGTGCGACCGTCTCGGTCAGGGCCTCGCTGTTCAGGGCAGCCTCGGCATGGCGAACCCTTGCGACGGTCGCTCGATAACGTGCCGCATAGCTACTGTCCTGATAGGCGGTGAGAAAGTCGGCGCAACGGTCGATGATCTGGTCGAGCGTCTCGACCTCAGGCATGTCGCTCGCCTTCGGCAGGAAATCGGGATCGGAAGCCGCAATCCGGCCCCAGGCAAAGGCCTGCTTGTTGCGCTCGACCGCGACGCCGTTGAGCTCGATCGCGCGCAGCAGCGCGGCAAGCGAGATCGGCACCAGCCCGCGCTGCCAGGCGAAGCCGAGCATGATGATATTGGCATAGACGGTGTCGCCGAGCAGCCGTTCGGCCAGCGCGTTGGCATTGATGGTGCCGAGATTGTGCTCGCCGATGACCTGCCCGATCGCGCGTAGGCGAGCGGCGGAGGCGAGATCGGCGTCGCGGAAACGGACGACGTCGCCGGTCGGCATCTCCGCGGTGTTGACGGCGGCGCGCGTGCCACGGCGATAGGTTCCGGACGCCTTCGGTGATGAGCTGACGACCAGATCGCAGCCAATCAGCGCATCAGCTGCGCCCTGGTCGATGCGTACCTGGTGCAGGGCTTCGGGGTCTGGCGCGAGGCGGATGTAGCTCAGCACGGGTCCGAATTTCTGCGCAAAGCCGGTGAAGTCGAGCACCGAGACGCCACGACGTTCGAGGTGCGCGGCCATGCCGATCAGTGCGCCGACTGTGATCACGCCGGTGCCGCCGACCCCGGTCACGAGCAGGTCGTAGGGGCGGTCGAGCGATATGGAGGAGGGCAGGGGAAGCGTGGCGGCGCGATCGACTGCGTCGATCTGGCTCGCGGCCTTCTTCCGGCGCGTGGCGCCTTCGACGGTGACGAAGCTTGGGCAGAAGCCGTTGAGACAGGAGAAATCCTTGTTGCAGGCCGACAGGTTGATCTGTCGCTTGCGGCCGAACGGCGTCTCCTTCGGCTCGACGCTGAGGCAGTTGGATTCCACCGAGCAGTCGCCGCAGCCTTCGCAGACGAGATCGTTGATGGTGGCGAAGCGTTTGGGGTCGGGCATCTGCCCACGCTTGCGCCGGCGTCGCTTCTCCGTGGCGCAGGTCTGCTGGTAGATCAGGACCGAGACGCCGGGGATGGTGCGCAGCTCGCGCTGCACGGCGTCCATCTCCTCGCGCGGATGAATGGTGACGCCGGCCGGCAGGTCGGACGGCGCGAACTGCGCGGGATCATCCGACACCAGCGCGATGCGCGTCACGCCTTCGGCGCGGACGCTGTGCGCGATCGCATGGACGCTGATGGGGCCGTCGACCGGCTGGCCGCCGGGCATCGCCACGGCGTCGTTGAACAGGATCTTGTAAGTGATATTGGCCCTGGCCGCGATCGCCTGCCGGATCGCCATCGAGCCGGAGTGGTAGTAGGTGCCTTCGCCGAGGTTCTGAAAGACGTGCTTGTGCCCGGTAAATCGCGACGACGCTGCCCAGTTCACGCCTTCGCCGCCCATCTGGATCAGCGAGGAGGTCTCCCGGTCCATCCAGCTCGCCATGAAATGGCAGCCGATGCCGGCCAGCGCCTTCGATCCCTCGGGCACCTTCGTCGAAATGTTGTGCGGGCATCCCGAGCAGAAATAGGGCGTGCGCGTGGCGCCGGAGACATTGATCGTGCGCGCCGCCTCCGGCATCAGGGCGGCCGCACGCGCGGCGAGATTGAGGCCCGGGAACATCGGATCGAGCCGGCGCGCCAGCACGCCGGCGAGGGCGCGCGGCGACAATTCGCCGATCCAGGAGATCAGCCGTGCGCCGGTTTCGTCGTGCTTGCCGACCATGCGCTCGGGCTTCGCTCCGGGATAGTCGTAGAAATATTCCTTGAACTGGCTTTCGATGATGCCGCGTTTCTCCTCGACCACGAGGATCTCGCGCTTGCCTTTCACGAACGCCATGGCGTCGTGCAGCGCCAGCGGCCAGACCATGCCGACCTTGTAGACGTCGATCCCGATGCTGCGGCAGGCGGCCTCATCGAGGCCCATCAGTCGCAGCGCCTCCATCAGATCGAGATGTGCCTTGCCTGTGGTGACGATGCCGTAGGTGGCGTCCGGAATGTCGTAGATGTGACGATCGATCGGATTGGCCTTTGCGAAGGCGTAGACCGCGTGCTTCTTCGCCTCCAGCCGCTCTTCGATCTGCGGGCCCGGCAAATCTGGCCAGCGATAGTGCAGGCCGCCCGGTGGTGGTATGAAATCGGGCGTGCGGAAGCTGCGCGGCGGGTGGAGCGCGACCGACGCGCCCGACTCCACGATCTCCGAGATCGCCTTGAAGCCGACCCACATGCCGGAGAAGCGGCTTAGCGCGTAGCCATATTCCCCGAACGCGAGATATTCGCCGACATCGGCCGGATGCAGCGTCGGCATGAACCAGCTCATGAAGGCGACGTCGGACTGGTGCGGCATCGAGGAGGAGACGCAGCCATGGTCGTCGCCGGCGACGACGAGCACGCCGCCATGCGGCGAGGAGCCGTAGGCATTGCCATGCTTGAGCGCATCGCCGGAGCGGTCGATGCCGGGGCCTTTGCCGTACCAGAGCCCGAACACGCCATCGACCTGTCGGTCGTCTTGCGTCTCGACCTGCTGCGAGCCGAGCACCGCGGTCGCCGCGAGGTCCTCGTTGACGGCCGGCAGAAACTCGATGCGGTCCCGCTTCAGCCGTTCCTGGATGCGCCAGAGCTCGAGATCGATGCCGCCGAGCGGCGAGCCCCGGTAGCCGGAGATGAAGCCGGCGGTGTGGAGGCCGGCTGCACGGTCGCGCCTGATCTGATCGAGCGCGATGCGGACGATGGCCTGCGTTCCCGTGAGGAAGACGCGGCCCTCTTCGCGCTCGTAGCGGTCGGAAAGTTCATAAACGTCGAGCGACGGAATGGCGTCCATGGCGGACCTCGCGCGGCACCCTGTCCTGTGATGGAAGGTTATGCCTGCGAGGCTGGTAGGTCTTACCTTTTTGTTCCTCATAGGTCACAAATCCGGTAGAATTTTGCGGAATGCGATCAAGTTTGGTAGAGGTTCCCGAGTTGGGAGGCTTCCATGATTGAAGAGCAGGACACGCGAATACTCGCCCATCTTCAGAAGGATGGCCGCGCCACCAACCAGCAACTGGCCGACGAGGTCGGCATGTCCACCTCGGCCTGCTGGCGCCGGGTGCGGGCGCTGGAAGAGAGCGGCGTCATCCGCGGCTATGCAGCTCTGGTCGGGCGCGAGCAGGCGGGATTTACGATGTCGGCCATTCTCCACGTCTCGCTGGAACGGCATGACGCGAAATTCGTCGACGAGTTCGTCGCGCGGGTGACCAGGCGACGCGAGGTGCTCGAGTGCTTTGCGACCACGGGCGATGCCGATTATCATCTGCGCGTCGTCGTGCAGGACATGGCGGCCTACAACCGCTTCCTCGACGAGTTCATGTTCCGCATCCCCGGCATCCGCTATGTCCGCAGCAACGTGGTGCTGAAGGAGATCAAGACCAGCGTGGCCCTGCCGTTTTGATGAAGGTCCCGTGGGCAAAGGCGCTCTTGCGCCGTGCTCACGATCTCTCCCGGATCGAGAGAGGTGGTGGGCCCGCTTCGCTTTGCCCACCCCACGGCACCTTGCAACGGGGCTGTCACCGCCCCTCCCGCACGAACCTGTTGCGCAGCGTGCCGACGCCCGTGATCTCGATCTCCACGACATCGCCGTGCTTGATATCGGGTGAGGCGCCATCCGTGCCCATCCAGATCACGTCGCCGGGCCACAGCGTGAAATATTTGGTCAGCTCGACCAGGAACGGCACCACGCCGAAGATCATGTCGTTCGTGTGAAAGCGGTTGGTCTCCCTGCCGTTGACGCGAACGACCGTTTCCATTGTGTCGAGATCAGCCTCGGTCTCGATCCAGGGGCCCATCGGCTTGAACGTGTCGGCGTTCTTCGAGCGCCACAGGCTGCGGTCGGCCTTCTGCCAGCTTCGCTCGCTGACGTCGTTGCCGATGGTGTAGCCGAGCACGCACTCCATCGCATTCTGCTCGGTGAGGTGCTTCACCTTCTTGCCGATGACGACGACGAGCTCGCCCTCGTAATGAATCTTGTCCGTCGCAAAGGAGGGGATGATGACGTCCTCGTCATGCGCGATCAGCGCATTCTGGGCGCGGTAGCCGATCTCGGGCCGGTCTGGCACGGCCGGCACTTCGCCGCGCTTGTCGGCGGCTTCCTTCAGGTGCTTGAGATAGTTCAAGCCGACGCAATAGAAGGTGCGGGGGATCAGCGGCAGTTCGATCTTCACCTGCGCCAGCGGATGCGTGCGCGAGGTGCGCTGCCATTCGCCGAAGGGATCGCCCTCGACTGCGATGACCCTATCGCCCTCGATGATCCCCCACGAGGTCTTGCCTGTCTCGGTAAATTTCAGCCAGCGCATATTCTATTCCCGCCATCATTCCGCCGCATCGCGCGGCTGCACCTTCCAGTCGCCGGCTGCGGGCCGTCTCAGACCGAGGTTTTCGCGCAGCGTCTTGCCGCGATAGTCCCTCTGGAACAGGCCGCGGCGCTGCAGCTCCGGCACGACATGCCGGACGAAATCAGTGTAGGAGCCGGGGACGTAGGTTGCCGCGATGACAAATCCGTCGCAGCCGCGCTCGACGAACATTTCCTCCAACTTGTCCGCGATCTCCTTGGGACCGCCGACCATGGCGTCCTGGACCTGGCCGCGGCCGGAAAAGGTGACGAAGTCGCGGGCGCTCGGGTTGCTCTTGCCCGAAGTCTTCAGCACGCCGTCGCGGATGCCCAGAATGCCCTGCATGCTCTTCAACTCGTCCGTCGTCAGCGGCTCGTCGAGGTCCTTGGAGGCGAAGTCATAGTTGAGGGCTTCGGCAAGCAGCGACAGGGCGTCGATCTGGAGCGGCAGCTTGTTGATCAGCGCCATCTTGTCCTCGGCCTCGGCCTTGGTCGCGGCGCAGACCGGCGTCGTCAGATTGCAGAGGAACATCTGGTCGGGATCGCGGCCGGCTTTGGCGGCCTGATTGCGCACGGCCGCGTAGCCGTCCTTGGCAGCAGTGAGATTACGCGCAGCGGTGAAGATCACCTCGCCCCAGCGGCCGGCAAAGCGCTGGCCGCGGCCGGATGCACCGGCCTGGATGATCACCGGATGGCCCTGTTGCGAGCGCGGCACGGTGAATGGCCCGCGCGACTTGAAGGCCGGCCCGTTGTGATCGAGCCGCTTCACCTTGGTGGGATCGGCAAAGCGGCCGCTTGTCTTGTCCATGATGAGGGCGCCGTCCTCCCAGGTGTCCCAATGGCCGAGCACCACCTCCATGAACTCGTCGGCGCGGTCGTAGCGAGAGTCGTGTTCGGGATGCGAATCCCGGCCCATGTTGAGGGCCTCTCCGTCATTGAGCGAGGTAACGACGTTCCAGCCCGCGCGTCCGCCCGACATCAGATCGAGCGTCGCGAAGCGGCGGGCAACGTCGAACGGCTCGTAATAGGTGGTCGAGCAGGTCGCGCCGAGACCGAGCTTCTCGGTCACCATGCCCATCGTGGTCAGCACGATCAGCGGATCCATCTTCACGCAGCGGATGCCGTACTCGACGGTATGGGCGTGATCGTTGCCGTAGCGGTCCGGCATCGCCAGGCGGTCGTCGAAGAAGGCCATATGGAACTTGCCGGCTTCCAGGATTCCGGCGATCTCCTGATAGTAATCGGCGGACATTGAATCGTCGCGCGAGTCCGGATGCCGCCATGAGCTCGGCAGGTTGGTGCAGTTCTGGGCCTGAAGGAAGCCGACCAGGACCATCTGTCGCGTCATGCTGCTGCTCTCCACATTCCGTCAGGCCAGATCGAGCACGGTGTCGAGCCGGTACTCGCGCGCCAGCGCGCGCAGTTTCTCCCAGGTGGCATCCTCGATCTCGATGCCGTCGCGCAGGCGCTGTTGCTCGCGCAGGCCCTCGATCTCGCCGGGATAGTAGACGCCTGTGCTGCCCTCGGAGGGCGGCGTCGATTTCAGATAGCGCGCGAACTCGGCGACCTCGCGCTTGAACTCCTTCAGCGGCCGGAACGCGGCCACATTGAACACCGCCATGAAGCAGCCGTCATTGTGCCGCCCCGTCGGCTCGACGCCGAAGCCGAGACCGGTGAGCAGGCCGCACAGCACCTCAACCATGGCCGCAAGGCCGCTGCCCTTGTAGCCCTCGGTGCCGCCGAGCGGCAGCAGCGCGCCGCCCCTGCGATACTGCGTGGGATCGGTGGTGTGCCGTCCCTCGGCGTCGATGATCCATCCCGTCGGAATCTCCTCGCCGCGCGCGACCGCGAGCTGGATCTTGCCGGCCGCGACCGCCGAGGTCGCCATGTCCAGGTAGAACGGCGCGTCGAGATCGGACGGCACGGCGATCGAGATCGGGTTGGTGCCGAGCCGCGCCTCCTTGCCGCCGAACGGCGCCACGTGCTTCGGCGAGCGGCCCGAATCCGCCGTCGCGATCCCGATCATGCCCTCGCGCATCGCCATCAGGGGATAGGCGGCGAGGCGGCCGACATGGCTCTGGCGGAACACCGTGCACGCCGCGACGTTCGCCGTCCTTGCCTTCTCGATCGTCAGCGCCATCGCCTTGGCGTTGACGTGGAAACCAAAGCCCCAATGGCCGTCGATCACGGTCGTGGTCGGCGATTGCTGGACGATGGACCATTCGGCGCCCGGCACGATGTGGCCGGCCTTGATGCGGTCGATATAGGTGGGAACGGCAATCACGCCGTGGGAATCGTGGCCGGCTAGATTGGCGTTGACGCAGCCGATCGCAACGGCGTCAGCCTCTTCCTCCGAGGCTCCGGCGGCGCGGAGCAGGGCGGCGCTGATGCGCGTGAGGCGATCGGCCTTGACGATCGGCATGGCGTTCCCCTTGGCGTTCCCTCGGATTGGTGCCCTTAACGGGCTGCTCATTGGGTGCCATCGTCTCAAAGCGCAGCTGCGATATCAATCTCCCGTAAACCAATACAGGGCTGCAAATTCGTAACGAGAGCGCGCCTTTCGTCAAAGACTCGTGCCGCGCGGCGGTATTTTCGACAGTTTGGCGTCTCTTATTCGCAGCTCGTTCACTTTGATCGCGGGTTTGCACCGCGCAATAACGACCACTTAGGCGATGGCCGTTCATAACGCCACCGGGAGAAATAGGCAGAAATGCCCGGGAGCTGAGATCGTGCCGACGACACTCGCGCGCACCTTTGCGGCGTTGAGCGCCATCAACGAGGCGATCCTCTATGCGAAATCGCCAGACGAGCTGTACCAGAAGGTCTGCGACGCCGGCTTTTCCAGCGGGGACTTCCTGGCCGTCGCCGTGTTCCTGGTCGAACCGGACGGACGCCGATTGCGATTCGCGGCCGGCTCCGGCGACGACATTCCGCGCCTGCGCACAATCCTGATCACGACGGAAGCCGGCACCCCCGAAGGATCGGGTGTCGGGGGCGAGGCGTTTCGCGATCAGAAGCTGTGCATCAGCAACGACTATCTCAATGATCCGCGCTCCCTGGCTTGGCGCGAGGGTGCAGCCGCGGCTCATATTGGCGCGGCTGCGGCGCTGCCGTTGCTCTGCAACGGCAAGGGTGTCGGCGTGTTGTTGGTGACCCGTCGCGAGGCCAATTCGCTCAACGACCAGATGGTCTCGCTGTTCGAGCGCATGTCGGCCAACATTTCCTATGCACTGGACAACTTTGCGCGCGAGGCTGCGCAGCAGACCAGCGAGCGCGCAACGCGGCGGCTCAACCGCATGTTCGGCGCCCTCAGCGCCACCAACGAAGCCATCCTGCGCGCCAAGACCGAGCAGGAGCTGTACCAGCTCGTGTGCGACGCCTCGGTTCACGGCGGCAAATCGCTGGCGACCATCGTGCTGCTGCGCGAGCCGGATTCGCACTGGATGAAGCCTGTCGCGGCCACCGGGCAGAACCTCGAGCTCGTCACCCAGGCGCGCTATTCGGTCGACCCGGAAAATCCTTACGGCAAGGGCATCTCCGGCGAGGTGTTCCGGACGCAGAAAGCCGTCGTCGAGTCCGATCTCGCCAGCCGTACCAGGGGCACGCCGTGGGAGCAGGCCAACGTCAATACCGGCGTGGCCGCCTGCGTGGTCGCGCCGCTGATCAAGCGCGGCGAAAGCGTCGGCGTGCTCCTGTTCTTCATCAGCCGCTCCTGGGCCAAGGACGAGGAGATCGTCGCGCTGCTGCTGCGCATGGCGGAGAACGTCTCGTTCGCGATCGCGAATTTCGACCGGGAGTCCGAGAAGGCCAGAATTGCGGCGGAGGAGGAGCGGCTGGCGCGCATGTATGCCGCGCTCAGCGCCACCAACGAGGCAATTCTGCGTGCCCGCTCGCGCACCGAGTTGTTCGACCTCGTCTGCGAGGCGACGGCCAAGGGCGCCAAATTCACCTCGGCCAACATCGCTCTGGTCGACCGCGAGGCCGAGCTGCTGCGCGTCGTCGCCTGTTACGGGCCGAACGCGAACGAGGTTCGCAACTTCAAATTCTCCATCTCCGAGCAGGTGCCGGAAGGTCGCGGACTGACGGGCACCGCCTACCGCACGCGCCAGCCCGCCGTCAGCAACGACGTACTCGCGGACGACCGCATCGCGCCGTGGCACGCCAGCGCCCGCCGGAACGGCATCGTATCCTCTGCGGCCTTGCCGCTGTTCAGCGGCAACCGGGTCGAGGGCGTGTTCCTGTTCAACTCTCCGGAGCTCGGCACCTTCACGGATGAATTCGTCGAGCTGCTGAGCAAGCTCCAGGCCAACGTCGCCTTCGCGCTCGAAGGCTTCGATCGGGCCGATGAGAAGGCACTGGCGGACAAGCAGCGCGATCGCCTGAGCGGAATGTTCGAGGCGCTGAGCGCAACCAATGAAGCCATCATCCGCGCCAAGACGCGCGAGGAGTTGTTCGAAGCCGCCTGCCAGGCTGCCGTCCTCGGCGACGTGTTCGCCTCGGCCACGATTGGCCTCATCGACAAGGACAAGGAGCTCGTTCGCGTCGTCGCGGTGAAGGGGCGTCTGCAGGAGCGGATGGCCGAACGGACCTGCAATATCTCCGCCGGCCATCCCGAGGGCCAGGGCATCATCGGGACCTCGCTGCGGACCCGCCGGCCCAGCGTCATGAACGACTATCTGAACGAACCGCGCTCGATGTACTGGCGGACGAAGGCGGGTGAGGATGGAACGCGGGCTGCCGCCAGCTTCCCGCTTCTCAGGGCAGGCCAGGAGCCGATCGGCATCTTGCTTTTCCTCGCGCCCGAAGAGAACACGTTCACGCCCGACCTGGTCGAGTTGCTCGGACGCCTCGCCGAGAACGTCTCCTTTGCTCTCGACAATTTCGATCGCGCCGAGGAGAAGGCCCGCACCGAGGCGCAGAAGGAACGGCTGACGCGCATGTTCGCGGCCCTGAGCGCGACCAATGAGGCGATCATGCGGGCGAAGTCGCGCGCCGAGCTGTTCGACCTCGTGTGTCTCGCCGCCTCGAACGGCGCCAAGTTCACCTCGACCACGATCGCGCTGGCCAAGGCCGACAGCGATCAGCTGGAGATCGTGGCGAGCGCAGGCCCGTCCGCGGACACCACGCGCAACGTCCGTCTGTCCATCGACCCCGAACGGCCCGAAGGGCGCGGAATGAGCGGCACGGCGTTCCGCACGCGCCAGCCCTGCATCAGCAACGACTATCTCAACGACCAGCGCGTGAGCGCCTTCCACGCCATCGTGCGCGGCGACGGCGCGCGCTCGGGCGCGGCGTTCCCGCTTGTCGTGCACGACCAGGCGGTCGGCGTCATGATCTACATGTCGACCGAACCGGCCACCTTCACGGCCGAGTTCGTCGAGCTGTTGCAGCGTCTTGCCGACAACGTGTCCTTTGCGATGGAGAATTTCGACCGCGCCGACGCCAAAAACCAGGCGGACGAGCGGATCGAGTACCTCGCCTCGCATGACAGCCTGACGGACCTTCCGAATCGCGAGACCTTCAACGGGCTCTTGCGCGAGGCGATCGACACGGCAGAGCGCCACGATCACCGCTTTGCGGTGCTGTTCATCGACCTCGACCGCTTCAAGGTCATTAACGATTCGCTGGGGCACGAGGCCGGCGACCTGCTTCTGCTCGAGGTGGCGAACCGTTTGCGCAGGGCGCTGCGGGCAAGCGACGTGGTGGCGCGGCTCGGCGGCGACGAGTTCGTGGTGATCCTCGACCAGTGCGGCGAGATCGACGACGTTCAGCGCATCGCGACCGAGCTCTTGACCGCGCTCGCCCAACCCATGGAACTGGCCGGGCACGAGTGCCACACCACGGCTTCGATCGGCATCGCGATGTATCCGGCCAACGGCTCCGACGCACAGACGTTGACCAAGAACGCCGACATGGCGATGTATCTCGCCAAGGAGGACGGCAAGAACGGCTATCGCTTCTTCTCCAAGGAAGTGAAGACGCAGTCGATCGAACGGCTGTCGCTGGAGAGCGCGCTGCGCCGGGCGCTGGAGCGCGAGCAGTTTTCACTGAACTACCAGCCCAAGGTGGAGATGGAGACCGGCCAGATCACCGGCGTGGAGGCGCTGCTGCGCTGGACCCATCCCGAGCTCGGCAACGTCTCCCCGGCGCAATTCATTCCGCTCGCGGAGGAAACCGGGCTGATCGTGCCGATCGGCCGCTGGGTGCTCAACGAAGCCTGCGCGCAGGCGATGGCCTGGCAGCGCCGCGGCCTGCTGCCGCTGTCGATGGCGGTCAATCTGTCGCCGCGGCAGTTCGCCGACGAGCAGCTGTTGCAGGACGTCGACGAAGCGCTCGCGGCCAGCGGCATGTCGCCGGTGCTGCTCCAGCTCGAAGTCACCGAGAGCATGATGATGCGCAATGTCGGTCGCGCGCTCAAGGTGCTCGACGCCATCCAGAGCCGCGGCATTCGCCTCGCCATCGACGATTTCGGCACCGGCTATTCCTCGATGTCGCTGATGAAGCACTTTCCGATCGACACCATCAAGATCGACCGCTCCTTCGTGCGGGCCCTGCCACAGGATTCGGAAGACCAGGCGATCGCGCAGGCGATCATCAGCATGGGCAAGGCGCTCGGCATGACCGTCGTCGCCGAGGGTGTCGAGAACGCCGAGCAGGAGGCGTTCCTGCGCGCCCATGGCTGCGACGAGATGCAGGGCTTCCTGATCTCAAAGCCCTTGCCGGCACGACAGATGGCGGACTTGCTGCGGCCGATGGCGCTGCCTATCGCCCCGCCACTCCAGCCGGAGCCGGACGTTGCCGTCAACGAAGCCACGGAGGCGGCAGCGTCACGGCTGAAACGCGCTGTCGTCTGACGGCTGCGGGTGCAGCTCGCGGACGTCGTGCTCGCCGCCCTCGGCCTTGCTCGGAAAATCCTGGGGCCCCGTCAGCGAGGTCTGTTCGACGAACAGCGCGAGAATCGTCCGCGCCCCCTCGGCAAAGCTCGTGCCTTCGTGCAAGCCGAGTTCGCGGCACCACGCGAAGTTCATCGCTTCCTGGTCGTCGACCACGGTCATCGCAGGCCCCCACCACCAGGCAGGCGCGGGCGAACGCTCATCCGTCGGCACGAGTTGCCAGCGGACGAACTCCTCCATCACGCGTTCGAACTCCAGGCGGGCAGCCTGATGCATTCGGTCGATACTCCCTTGAATCCGCGCGTGATGACAGATCGCTACGCGGATTCGATTGTGGTCCTGACATCAGGAGAAATCGGCTCTCGCAGCCGGCAGAGCCAGGCATCGCGACCTCGTCGTCGGCGATGCCGCAAAATGCGGCCGTCGGCGATAGGCCGGCAGCGGCAACGAGCACGCATTCTAGCCGTTTGGACGCACGGCGGGCAAGGTACGGATGTTACGGTTGCCTAACGCGACCTGAACGGATGCGCCGTCTGGTGCCAGGCCCAGGCGGTTCGGATGATTGTGGCGAGGTCGGAGTGACCCGGCACGAAGTTCAGTACCTTTCGCGCGGCTGAGGGGTCGGCGACCAGATATGTCGGATCGCCGGCGCGGCGCGGCTTGACGGTGTGCGGCACCTCGCGCCCGGTCTCCTGCTTGATCGCGTTGAGGATCTCGCGCACGGAAAAGCCGGAACCGGTGCCGAGATTGAAGCTGCCGCCGGCATGTCCGCCTTCCAGAAGCTTCAATGCCGCGACATGCGCCGCCGCGAGGTCGGTGACGTGAATGTAGTCGCGGATCGCGGTTCCGTCCGGCGTGTCGTAGTCGTCGCCGAACACCGCGAAGTCGACGTGGCCCTGCAGCGCCATCATGGCGCGGGGAATGAGATGGGTTTCGTTGTCGCGCAGCTCGCCGATGCCGCCGGCCGGATCGGCGCCGCTGGCGTTGAAATAGCGCAGGCAGAACGCGCCGAAGCCATAGGCCGAGCGGAAGTCAGCGAGCATCCGCTCGATCATCCATTTCGATGCGCCGTAGGGGTTGATCGGCACGCAGGGAAAGTCTTCCGGCAGTTCCCTGGAATCGGCATTGCCGTAGACGGCGCCGGTCGAGGAGAACACGATGCGGTGACAATTCGCGTTACGCATCGCCTGCAACAGCGACAGCGTACCCTGCACATTGTTGACATAGTATTTCTGCGGATCGGCCATGGACTCGCCGACCAGGCTCGCCGCCGCGAAATGCATCACCGCCGTGATGTTGTGGTCGGCGAAGGCGCGTGCCAGCGCCGCGCCGTCGAGCAGATCGCCTGTCACCAGAGGACCCGCGACGAAGCTGCGATGGCCTGTCGAGAGATTGTCGTAAACGACGGGCTCGTAGCCGGCGGCGGTCAATGCGCGGCAGGCATGCGAGCCAATATAGCCCGCGCCCCCGGTGACGAGGACGGTCGGTCGGTCTGTCATGTCGTCTTCTGCTCTTCTCTTAGCGGAGGGTTCGTCTGCGGCTGAAGAGAAGATAGAGCGCGCGGGGGTTGGTGGTCAAATAGCGCCAGAACAGGCGGCGCGGCTCGAGCAAGGTGCGCCAGACCCATTCCAGCCCGACCTGCTGCATCCATCGCGGCGCGCGGGAACGGCTTCCAGACAAAAAGTTGAACAACCCACCGGATGTCTTGATAACGCCAACATTGGTGAGATGTGGCGTGAATTCCTTCACGAATGCCTGCTCGTTGGGCACGCCAAGCGCGATCCACAGATAGTCCGGCGCAAGCGCGTTGATCTCCTCGACCTTTGCGCGTAGCGCCTCACCTCGCAGATAGCCGTGGCTGTGCCCGACAATCTTGAGGTTCGGATACATCTTCTGGACGTTCTCGACGGCCGCGAGGTTCTCGGCTTCGCTGGCGCCGAACATGTAGAAGGTGCGGCCGATCGCTTCGGCCTTGCGCGCGACGACGTGGAACAAGTCCGTGGTTGCGACGCGCTCGGGCAACGGAAACCAGGATTGCAGCTTCGAGGCAGCCACCAGCGGTTGGCCGTCGGCATTGATCAGATCGGCGGCGCGGAACAGGCGCTCGGTCTGCGGCTCGGTCGAGCAGCGCGCCAGCACCTCGCCATTGGCCGAGGTCAGGAACAGCGGACGGCCGATGCGATTGTCGGGATCGGTCGCCTCGATCATGAAATCGGCGGTGGCTTCCAGGTCGAGCGCGGCCATGCGCAGCCCGCCAAGGGTGATCCGCGGCACGTCGGCAGTTGCCGCCCGTCCGTCGAGGTTGACGCGGCGTTCAAGCATATTGTCTGCCTCGCTGGCGCGCTTCGGCTGCAGGGGTGAGCTCGTCAAGCACGACGCCGACGAGCTTGCTCTCGGCGCGGCCGAGCGCGGTCAGGATCTCTTCCAGGCTGTCATTGATGTCGAGGCTGGTCGGCAGCACTGCCACCAGCGCGTCGGTGTCATCGAGCAGCTTGCGGCTGCCGGCTGCGAGCGGCATCGCGGGGCCGTCGAGGATTACGAGGTCATAGCCACCCGCCGCGCGCGCCTGTGCAATCGCCTTGCGGATCGCGTCGGCAGCCTTGCCGGCATCGCTCTCGCCGGCCGGCAGCACCGAAATGCCGTTGACCGTCTTGATCTCGCGTGCGGCCCTGCTGCCGACCGAGAGCCAGCCGAGTCGGCTCGGCTCGCTCTTGCCGGGGCGGCTGAGCTTGTTCGAGAGCGCGTGGGCCTGATGGTCGGCGTCGATCATCAGCACGCGGGCGCCGTCGCGCGCGGCCGCGAGCGCGAAGTTCAGCGCGCTCACGCTGCGTCCGATGGTCTCGCCGGCGCCGACGAGCGCAATGACGGGCATAGCCCTGTCGCTGGCGCGCCGCGCCACGGCAGCGCGCATGTCGCGGCAGGTGTTGAGCAGCTTCGTCAGGGGAAAGCCGGGTCGCAGCGTCGGCCAGCCCAGCCGCGTCAGGTCGATGCCGCCGCCGGTGGCGAGAATGGCGCCAAGCGTATGGATGACGTCGGCCTCCTGCAGGCGCGCGATCAGCGGCTTTTCGACCAGGGGCTTTTCGACCATCGCAGGCTGCAGCGATGGCGCGGCAAGTTCGGGCAGGGCCTGCGCCGCTTCCGGCGCCAGCGAGACCTGCTGAGGCTGCGCAGCCTCCGGGGACGCCACGACCTCGGTAGCGCGCGTTCGCCCCGGCGGAGGCTTGCGCTCCCGGCGCGCCGGCGCGGGCAGCGGCGCGGTTGTGCCGGCGAACAGGAGTTCGGCCGCGACGAACCAGCTCGCGGCCGCGAGCGCGCCGAAGATGAAGCCGATCATGGCGAACAGACTCATGGCGGGCGGGAACGAGCGCCGCTGCGGCACGGTCGCCTCGCCGATGACGCGGGCGGCCGAGGTGTTCAGGCTCTCCTGCTCCTCGGTCTCGCGCGAGCGCTTGAGGAAGGATTGGTAGACATCGCGGCTGGCGTCGGCTTCGCGCTCGAGCTCGCGCAGGCGCACGGCGGCCTGGCTGAGCTGGACGCTCTGCCGCTTCTGCGCCTCCAGCGCCCGGTTCAGTGAGGCTTCGAAGTCGCGGGCGCGTGTCAGATCGTTCTTGGCGGACTGCGCGAAGCGGTCGATCTCTTCATTGATGGTGCGCTTGAGGTCCTCGACCTGCTTCTCGGTCTGGCGCAGCGCCGGATGGCGCGGGCCGAGCTCACCGGCCTGCTCCGCATATTTCTTGCGCGCATCGGCATATTGCGCGCGCAAATTCGCGATCGTCGGCGATTGTAGCGCTTCCGGTATTGCGCCGGCATCCGCCGCGGTCCGGCGGCTGGCCTCGATCTGGTCGAGCCGCGCCTGGGCATCCATGGTCGCGGCACGGGCCGCGGAAAGCCGCTGGTTGCTGGCGGAGAGCTGCTGGTCGCTGATCAGCGCATCCTGGGTGCCGACGAAATTGTTCTGGGCCTTGTAGGTGGCGAGCGCGGTTTCGGCGTTGCGCAGCCGCTCGCGCAGCTCCTTCAGGCGGCTGGAGAGGTCGTTGGTGGCGCGTCGTGCGGCCGAGGCTTGCGAGTTGCGGGATTCGGCGAGGTAGACGCTGGTCAGCGTGTTGGCCAGCATCGCCGCTTTCGCCGGATCGGTCGACCAGACCTCGATGTCGACGATGAAGCTCTTCTCGGTCTTGCGGATGGTGATGTGCCGGTTTAGCGCATCGAGCGCCGCAAGCTGCACTTCCCTGTTCGCCGCGGCTGTAGGCGCGGGAGGCTGAAGGCCGATCAGGCCGAGCAGCGACGACGCCAGGCTCCTGCCGTCGGCGCCGCCGCCGAATTCCGGATCCTTGTCGAGACCGGCCTGCTGGATCACCTGCAGCAGCACGCTGTTGGAGGTGATCAGGCGCGCCTGGCTCTCCACCACCATGGACATGCCCGAGACGTCCTGCGCGCGCGGCGTCAGCTCGCGGTCGACGAGCTGAAGCTCGCGCGGATCGACATAGAGCTGGGCGGTGGCGGTGTAGCGAGGCGTCAGGCTTTTGCCGATGGTGACGGCAAGCGTGGCGCCGAGCAGGGCGGCCGCGGCAATCGCGATCTTGCGCCGCCAGAGCAGATTGGCGAGCTCCAGCACGTTGAAGTCGGCCGAAGAGCCCCGGTGCGGGGACGCGGTTTTCGCCCGATCTATCGGCTGGTCATAGTCAAGCATGATCCCCAGCTTCCATTCCAAATGCCGCAGGCTGAGGGGTTACTCTTCGCTCTACGCCATGCGCCCGGGATATAGGCGCCCAATCAACGCAACAGGGAAAATTAACCATACTCATTGAGGGACTATTCACCGAAATGGCAAACAAAGCGTTTAAGCGCGTGCCGCTCCGCCGTGCGTCCTCGTGACGCCTGACGTGCGGGGGTGCTGCGGAGATTAACGGTTCATTACCGCGCACGGCCCGGCCGCGAGATGCCGCCTGTTCCGCGATGCGACGCGCGCGCGCCATGATCGTCAGCTCTTGCGCAGGATGACGTGATAATCGCCGCGGCGGACGTCGATGCCGCGCGGAAGCACGGCGTTCAGCACGGCGGCGCCGGCGTCCACGAGAGCCGCGAACAGCGGCTTGCGCCGACGCATCTCGGGATAGCGCGGACTCTCGACCTCACGGCGGTAGACCATCTCGAGGCCGTTGGCGGCCGCGAATGCTTCGAGCCGGGGTAGCGTCACCAGCGGGTGAAAGAAGGTCGGGAATGGCGGCTCGCCGGGCATGCCGGCGTCCTTGATGCCGCGGACGTGCCGGTAGAACCAGACGTGAAACCAGTGCGGCGAATATTTGGTGACGACGCCGGACAGGGAGCGGGGATTGGGCGCGCCGATCAGGATCATTCCGCCGCGCTTGAGCGCATCGCGAAAGTTCAAGAGTGCGGCGTCGACATGGGGCAGGTGCTCGATCACGTTGTAGCAGATCACGAGATCGAAGGTCTCGCGCTCGAAGCAATAGGTCTGCACGTCGCCGAGAATGGCTTCGTCTGCGTACGTGTTGTTGCGGACCTGGTCCTCGTCGATGTCGACGACGGTGACCCTGCTGCGGTTGAGCAATTCCGGTGGCAGAACGCTGCACGAGCCGCCGCCGGCTTCATAGATGGCAAGCTGACCTTTCGGCAGTTCGCGGTGCAGCACATCGTGAACGGCGAGCAGGCTGTCGCGGGCTTCGCCGGGGACAAGATCATGCAGCGCCTGGACGGGTGCAACGGCCGCGGGGATCTGGATCGCCGTAGCTGTCGCGAGATTGATCGTGGCTGGCTTGTTCATTTTGTTTGACCGCGCTTGTTCTATTCAAATTTACAGGAAAAATCCTGCGTGCCCGAAGAGCAAATCTGATGCCGCGGCGCCTCACCGGTTGCAGTGCTTACGGTCCGGTTAATCCGCATAAGCGTTAACTACGGCATTGTTCATGTTGAGCCATCGTCGGCGCATGGACTGCGAATTGCAGTATCACGCGGGCATGAATTCGCGCGAGAAACAGGCGAAGGCGGTTAAGCGCAGGGCGTTGTCTCGGAATGGCCGGAAGATCGGAGCATGGCGCCGGCGCGCCGTCCCAGTAGAGCTGTTCATTTTGGGACGCATCTGTCCCGCGGCGATGTGCCGTCGTGGGATGCGTGATTGAAGCAGGGCTTTTTCAACCTATCTCGGACATCTAGAACGTCATGACATTGATCCCGACAGATCTGTTCGCCACGCGGATATCGGATGCCGTGCGCGATCCCAACCGGGAGATCGTGGCGAGCTCCCGCGTCATCGACCTGTCGGTCGGCATTGTCGTCTGCATTCCCTGCTTCCGCCGTCCGCATCACCTGCGGCTGACCCTGGACTCGCTGGCGAGCCAGCGTACCCCGCGCTCCTTTGCCGTCGTCATGGTCGAGAACGACGCTGCGCGGCGCGAAAGCGCACCGGTCGCCGCGGAGTTCCTGGCTGCCGGCAGGCTGCAGGGTGTCTGTCTCGTCGAGAAGCGACAGGGCAATTGCCAGGCAATCAACGCTGCGTTCGAAACGGCGCAGGCGCTGTTTCCCGCCGCGACCCGCTTCCTGATGATCGACGACGACGAGATCGCCTCGCCCGACTGGCTCGAGCTGATGGTCCGCACCGCGGAGGCGACCGGCGCCGACGTGGTCGGCGGGCCGGTGCTGCCGGTGTTCGACGACGACAGCAAGCCCTGGCTTTCGCGTCATCCGGCCTTCTGTCCCACATACGACTACACCGGCGCAGTGCCGCTGATCTATGGCTGCGGCAATTGCCTGATTACGCGGTCCGTTTTCGAGCGGTTCGATCGTCCGGCGTTCGACCTGCGGTTCAACTTTCTCGGCGGCGGCGATTGCGACTTCTTCGTGCGGTGCCGTGACGCCGGCATGATATTCCACTGGACCGCGGAGGCCGTCATCACCGAGACGGTGCCGGAGAGCCGCACCAGCCTCGGCTGGATCGCAAGGCGCGGCTTTCGTATCGGCGCGATCAATTATCGTGTGCAGTACAAGGCCGCCCAGAGTATGGCGGCGCGAGCGCGGGTGTTCGCGCAGATGCGGGGGCGCCTGCCGCTGTCGCTGGTGCGCTCCGCAGGTCTGTTGACCTCGTCGAAAGCCGTCGTCGCGATGCACCCAATGATGGTCGCGTTCGGTGCTGCGCTGGCTGCGTTCGGTGTCGAGCCGAAGCCTTATGAGGCTTCGCAGATCGTGTCCTGACGCCGGAGCCGCCGGTCAGATCCCAAAACGGGCGAGGGTGGTCCTGGCTGCGGCGCGCGGCAGCGCCTTGAGCGAACGCTGGCCGACCATCGCGAGATAGCCCAAGGCCTGGCGATACCGGCCGAAGCGGACCGCCTGCATCGCCGCATAGGTGATGAGATGAAGTTCGGCGGCGAGGCGCAGCCCGGGCGCCGTGCCCTCGGGCAATCTGGCTAGGATCAGCCCGTCGTCGAACACCCGCGCGATGGCCGGGAAGAAATCCTTGGGCGTCCGCACCGCCGCGTTCATGGTGTTGGCCGTGTGCAGGCGATAGTCGAGCAGCAGCTTCGGTGTGAACTCGAACTCGCCGATCGCGGCAAGACGGCACCAGCAATGCCAGTCCTCGCAATATCTGAGAGAGGTGTCGAAGCCGCCGACGGCGCGGAAGGCCTCCGCGCGTGCGAGCGCGATACCGCCGTTGACGATGAAATTGCCGGCCGCGAGCCGCGACAGCACGTCGCCGGACGGCTTGCGGCGTCCCTTCAACAGGTCGCGACGGCCGATCTGCCGTCCCTCGCTGTCGATCGTATTGTAGTCGCCGTAGACGAGAACTGCGCGCGGAGCCCCATGCGCTGCTGCCAGCAGCGCCGCCACCGCGTCGGGACGCAGGCGGTCGTCGGCATCGAGGAAGAGCAGCCACTCGCTGCTCGCATACCGCGCGCCGAGATTGCGCGCCGCCGACACGCCGGCGGAATCATTGCGGATCAGGCGCAGCCGCGGGTCGCGGACGGCGCGGACGATCGCAAGGGTGTCGTCGGTCGAGCCATCGTCCACGACGATCACCTCGGTGACACCGGCTTTTGCCAGCGCGCTCGCGATGGTTTCGCCGACATACGCCGCGGCGTTCTTGGCGGGAATGACGACGGAGACCGACGCGGCCGTATTCACCGACAGCGGCAGGCGCGCTGCCGGTGCCGCGCGCGACGCGGCCGGCAGTTCGAGAACGTCTTCGGCGGTGATCAAGCTGCGGCTCGTCGTTAATGATCAGTTAACCAGGGCGCATCTGCCGGAGTGGCAACGCTGGCGATCGCAACCTCGGCTGCCCGCCGATGATACTCGCATTGCAGGCGAATGGTTGGTGGCAAGGCGTGCGCGGCGCTGGTTTCGTAGAATAGCGTTAAGCCGCTGGCATTAAGCCTGTGGCAAAATTGGAAGAGTGCGACAGCCGGTCCCATGCGAGAATGCGCACCTGGTTGCCGCGGATGGATCCAGTGCCCACAAAAACATTCGAACACGACCCCGACGCGATGATCCTCAACCTCTTCTATGAGGACAAGGACGACCGTTGGTTTCCCGGCGACCGGCATCTGAGGCGCATGGCGCGCCGCCTGTTGCTCGGCGAACCGCGCATGAGCGGCCAGCTTCGCGTGTTCCTCAATCTCTGTGCGGGGCTCGACCGGCTCGGGATCCGCTACCGCGTCAACGATTACGGCTACATCGCGCAGCATCCCGAGGAGCTCGCCTGCATCATCGGCCGCACCTTCCTGCTCGACAAGTTCGCCTGGAAGAATCCGATCCTGCTCGGCGTCGCCGCGCATAATCATCCACTCGACGACCCTGATCTGTTCAAACGTCTGCCGGTGAAGAAGGTCGTGGTGCCCGGCCCCTGGTATGTCGACATGTACCGGCCGTACTGGCCCGACACCGAGGCCTGGCCCGTCGGCATCGACACCGATCTGTGGGCGCCGTCGCAGGCGTCGCAAAAGACCGTCGATGTGCTGATCTACGACAAGGTCCACTGGGACCGCGAGCGCCATGAGCCGGAGCTGATCGCGTCCGTTCGCGCCCGGCTCGTCAAGGAGGGGCGCTCGTTCACGGAGCTGCGCTACGGTAGCTACAAGGAGGACGAGTATCAGGCCGCGCTGGCAGCCTCGCGCGCGATGATCTTCCTGTGCCAGAACGAGAGCCAGGGCATCGCTTATCAGCAGGCCTTGTCCTGCGGCGTGCCTGTTTTCGCCTGGGATCCGGGCGGCCCGTGGCGAGACCCCGACTACTATCCGCACCGCGTGCGGTTCGCGCCAGTGTCGTCGGTGCCGTATTGGGACGAACGCTGCGGCGCCAAGTTCGTCGACCTCGCGGGGTTCGAGGCCGGTTGGGACAATTTCTGGGCCGGCTGTACCGCGGGCGTGTTCGATCCGCGTGGCTATATCCTGGACAGTCTCACGCTCGAGCAGCGGGCGCTGCAATATTACGAGATCGCGCGGAGCATCGTGCGGCAGCCGGCGGCGCAAGCCTCAAGCGTGCCGGCGGACGGACGCATGACCGGGCCGAGCCAGGACCTGGGGCCTCACCGCCGTCATCAGGTGTCTTGAGCCATGGACCGCAGCATGGACCGCAGCGCGGCCGACATGACGGAGTTCGAGGCCCGATCGTTGGGCCGTGTCCTGCGCGACGGCCTGGCGGAGCTGAACGCCGCGCAAGCTGCGCGCTGTCTGGTCGCCGTCGCGTCGCTGCTGCTGGTGCTGGTGACGCTCGATCCGTTCCCGGACCTGCGCAATCCCGATGTCACCACCGTCGTCGGCGGACGAATGGCGGTGACCTATCTCGCCTGGGGACTCCTGGCGGCGGCCGCGGTGCTGTTCGTCGCAGCCAGGGATGCACCCGCGCTGAAGACCCTGCTGACACCGCTTCATCTCTGCCTCGTGGGCTGGCTGCTGATCAACATCGTCCTCTCGGAGAACGCTGGCGTGTCGATGCAGCGCTTTGTGCTGCTCGTCAGTGTGACGTCGCTCGCCGTCCTGATGCCATTGCTGCCGCCGACGCAGCGCAGCTTCAACATATGTCTTGGTGGCGCTGCGATGGTGCTGCTCGCGCTTTGCTATCTCGGCGTCTTCCTCGCACCGCAATATTCGATGCACACCGCGCTCGACATCACCGAGCCGCAGCTCGCCGGCGACTGGCGCGGCAGTTTTGGTCATAAGAACGTCGCCTCGCCGGTGATGACCATCCTGGTCTATGTCGGCATCTATTTGTCCGCCGTCGGCTCGTTCGTGATGGGACCCGCGATTGCCGCGCTGGCCGGTGTCTTTCTGGTCTTCACCGGTGGCAAGACCTCGTCGGTGTTGTGCCTTGCGATCTACGTGCTCGCCTCGCTGGTCTATGTCACCCCAGGTCTGTGGCTGAAGCGGATCATCTGCTTCGTGCCGCTGGTCGTGATGAACCTGCTGACGGTCGGCAGCGTCCTGAGTCCGGCGCTCGGGGCCATGACGCGGCTGCTGCCCCTCGATCCCACCTTCACGGGCCGTTCCGACATCTGGGAGTTCGCGCTGGCGGCCGTCGCCGAGAAGCCGATCATCGGTCACGGCTATGCGGCCTTCTGGGACGACGTCACGGAACGGCAGACCGCGCAAGGCGCTGAATGGGCGACGTCCGCGGCGCACAGCCACAACAGCTATCTCGACCTCGCCGTGACCATCGGCCTGCCCGGGCTGTTGCTGGTGATCCTCATCTTCGTGCTCGCACCGCTCCGCAATTTCCAGTCAGCCCAGACCCGCAACCGCAGCGGCGCGTTGGCAAAGCTGTTCCTCACCGTGTGGCTGTTCGGGCTTTATTATGGAGCGACCGAGACCTTCCTGCTCGAACGGCAGAACCCGATCTGGTTCTTGTTTGCCCTGGCGGCGGCCGGTCTGCATTTCCTGGCGAGGTTCCAGTGCGTCGCGCAAGCGGAGCCGAAGCCATGACAGCTTGTCGCATCCAAGGCTGTCTGCCCTCGCGATGGTTTAACGATAAGTGCCGTTCACGTTGGTCTGCGACAAAACACAATCTATCTCGAAGCATTCAGTAGTCGTATGTCCCGCGGATGACGTCTCTCAGCCTCGAGCAATCAGATGGTCTTGTGTCCAACACGTCGAACATCAGCGTCGATTTCGTGCGTGACTGGCGTCAGGCCGCTTCGCGCCTGAACGCCGGGCATTGCACCGCTTTCCAACGCGACGACTGGCTTGGCCCCTGGTACCAGTCGTTCCAAGATGTCGCGCCGTTGATTGCCGTGATCTCTGATGCCGCCAGCGGCAAGGACATCGCGATGGTGCCGATGATCAG
Source organism: Bradyrhizobium guangxiense (assembly GCF_004114915.1). Lineage (NCBI taxonomy): Bacteria > Pseudomonadati > Pseudomonadota > Alphaproteobacteria > Hyphomicrobiales > Nitrobacteraceae > Bradyrhizobium > Bradyrhizobium guangxiense. Next base: position 589,800 of record NZ_CP022219.1, read on the forward strand.
CCATGTCAGGCGCGGCATCCGCATCGTCGAATTCGCCGATCTCGGCGTCTCCGACAACAACGCGCCGATCCTGGCGCCCGACGCCGCGCTGGACACCGCGGTGACGAACGCGATCAACCGGGCGCTGATCGATGCGCTGCGGGCGGCGCCCGAACGTTTCGATCTGCTCCGAATGAGAAAGATGCCGGCAGAGGTCGGCGGAAAGCCGAACCCACTGGTGTTGCGCGGCCGGATCGGATCCTCCTCGCTCAACGGCAATCTCGTGCTGATGGGTGACGACTATGCGGACTATCAGGCGTCGATCAAGCGCATGCAGATGCCGCGTTGCTGGCGCGTGTTCAGCCGGCACCAGGGCGCGAGGTTCGAGATCGCCAGGGACGTCGCGCGCGCGCATGAACTGATGGACGTGATGGATGTCCAGCAGCAGGTGCGCATGCGTAAGCTCGGCACGAGGTTCGTCCTCAACGACGAGACCCATGCACGGTTCTATCGCGAGGTCGTCCGCCGTGGCGTCGCAGAAGGCTATGCCGTCGTTTCGGCGCTGGTCTGCGACGAGGGTGTCGTCGGCACGTCATTCGGCGTCAGGCAGGGCACGACCTATTACCTGCTCCGCATCAGCCATGGCGGCGCTGCATGGTCGAGCTGCTCGCCGGGGCTGCTCGTCGCCGAACGCACCATGGCGGCGCTGCATGCCGAGGGCGTGCGCCGTTTCGACCTCGGCATCGGTAATCTGGATTACAAGCGGCGCTTCGGCGCCGAGCGGGTGCCGCTGACCGATGTCAGTGTCGCGCTGACCTGGCGCGGCGCCCCTTTCGCATGGCGCGACCACGCCGCGCAGGGCCTGCGTCGCTATCCCGCAGCCGCCGCCCTTGCCGCGCGGGCTATGGGCAAAGGCCCACGTTGAAGCGGCATTCCCGAACGGGAATGCCGCGATCACATCAGCCGTGGAGTTCAGCCACGCAGCTCAGCCATGGAGCTTCTTGGCGGTCTCCGCGATCTGGCGTCCCTGATAGCGGGCGCCGGCGAGCTCGTTGGCGCTGGGCTGACGGCTGCCGTCGCCGCCGGTGATCGTGGTGGCGCCATAGGGCGCACCGCCCGTGATCTCGTCGAGCTTCATCTGGCCGGCAAAACCGTAATTCATGCCGACCACGACCATGCCGAAATGCAGGAGGTTGGTGATGATCGAGAACAGCGTCGTCTCCTGGCCGCCATGCTGGGTCGCGGTCGAGGTGAAGGCGCCGCCGACCTTGCCGTGCAGCGCGCCCTTGGCCCAGAGCCCGCCGGCTTGATCGAGGAAGTTCGCCATCTGCGAGGCCATGCGGCCGAAACGGGTGCCGGTGCCGACGATGATGGCGTCGTAATTGGCGAGGTCCTCGATCTTGGCGATCGGCGCGGCTTGGTCGACCTTGTAGTAGGACGCCTTGGCGACCTCAGCCGGCACCAGTTCCGGCACGCGCTTGATGTCGACGGTCGCGCCGGCTTCGCGCGCCCCTTCGGCGACAGCGTTGGCCATCGCTTCGATATGGCCATAGGCGGAATAATAGAGGACGAGAACTTTGGTCATGGTGGTCTCCGTTGGGGTTGGGGAAGTGGCTTGCTTGTTCGCTGTCGTTGCCGGGCTTGACCCGTCTGCGAGGCCGAAGCCTCTTCGGCGTGGCGTAGGCCCGGCAACCCACCGCCCTTCGAAAAGCTCCTTGCGAAGGTGATGGATGCCCGGGGCAGGCTCCGGGCATGACGAGTTTGTGGGTGTGGCGCGCTACGCCGCGTCCACGAGCACGAGCTCGGAGTCTTCGAGTGCCGTGATTGTCAGCTTCTCCTCGTCGCGGATCGCGGCGCCGTCGCGGGCGTTGACGCGCACGCCGTTGATCTCGACGGCGCCTGCCGCAGGCACCAAATAGACGTGCCGCGACGTCTGCGGGGCGTACTCCGCGCTCTCGCCGGCCTTCAGCGTGGTGGCGAGCACCCGCGCATCGGCGCGGATCGGCAGCGCGTCGGTGTCACCCGCAAGGCCGCTGGCAATGGTGACGAGCTTGCCGGAGCGGTCGGCCTTGGGGAATGGCTTCGAGCCCCAGGTCGGCTGGCCGCCGCGCTGCGTCGGCTCGATCCAGATCTGGAAGATCCGCGTCCTCGTGGGTTCCAGATTGTACTCGGAGTGACGGATGCCGCTGCCGGCGCTCATCACCTGCACGTCGCCGGCTTCAGTGCGGCCCTCGTTGCCGAGGCTGTCCTGGTGCGTGATCGCGCCCTCGCGCACATAGGTGATGATCTCCATGTTGGCGTGGGGATGGGCGGGAAAGCCGGTGTTCGGCGCGATCTCGTCGTCGTTCCACACGCGCAATGCGCCGTGACCCATGTTGTTCGGATCATAATGGCTGGCGGAGGAGAAATGATGTTTTGCTATCAGCCAGCCGTGATCGGCGCCGCCGAGCTTGTCGAAAGGTCTGAGTTCGATCATCTGCGTAATTCCCTTGGGTTGGACGAGTGGCGCCTTGATCAGGCGCCGAACCCGCCGTCGACGTTGAGCACGGTGCCGGTGACGAAGGAGGCGTCCGGGCTTGCGAGGAACACGATTCCGGCGGCGACTTCCTCGGGGCGGCCGAAGCGTTGCAGCGCGTGCTGCTTGCGCTGAGTCTCGGCGAACTCGCCGCCGTCCTTCGGGTTCATGTCGGTGTCGATCGAGCCGGGCTGCACCACGTTCACCGTGATGCCGCGCGGGCCGAGGTCGCGGGCCGCGCCCTTGGTGTAGCCGACCACGGCCGCCTTGGTGGCGACGTAGTCGGCGAGGCCCGGGAACGAGGCGCGGTCGGCCAGCATCGAGCCGACGGTGACGATGCGGCCGCCTTCACCCATCAACTGCGAGGCGGCGCGGATCGCGGCGATCACGCCGTGCACGTTGATCTGATCCTGGCGCGCGAGCGCGTCCGTATTCGCGTTGGCATCGTCGATGGCGCCGCCGGCGGCGACGCCGGCATTGTTGACGAGGATGTCGAGATGGCCGAATTCCTTGGCGACGTCGGTGACCAGCTGCGTCACCTCCTTCGCGGACGCCTGATCGGCCTTGAAGGCGCGGGCCTTGACGCCCCTGGCCTTCAGTTCGGTCACGACCGCTTCCGCCTTTTCCGGCGAGGCGACATAGCTGATGGCGACGTCAGCGCCTTCATCAGCAAGGGCGCGGGCGCTTGCCGCGCCGATCCCACGCGAGCCGCCGGTGACGAGGGCAACCTTGCCCGAGAGCTTCTTGGTCATTGGATTTCTCCATTCCCTGAGTTTGCGATTGACCTCTTGGATAAGCCTCCATCCGTGGTATAAAAATAGAAACTGTTGAAACACATTGTTTCCTGAAATTTACTGATCGGATCGGCTCCCATGGCAAAACTCCCGGATTTCGAGGCGCTCGCGATTTTCGCAAAAGTCGTGGAATTGCGGTCGTTTGCGGGGGCCGCGAGCGAGCTGGCGATGTCCAAGGCCACGGTCTCCAAGGCGGTCACGCGGCTCGAGGAGCGGCTCCGCGCGCGGCTGTTCAACCGCACCTCGCGCCGGCTGGCGCTGACCGACGCCGGGCACAAGCTCGCCGAGCGCGCCACGCGTCTTCTGGCCGACGGCGAAGCCGCGGAGAACGAGGCGCTGGCGCAATCCGTGGCGCCGCGCGGTCTGGTGCGGCTCGCCGTGCCCATGACGTTCGGCATCAAGGCGGTGGCGCCGCTGCTGCCGGAATTCTTCGAGACCTATCCGGAGGTCTCTGTCGATCTGCATCTGAGCGATGCGACCGTCGACCTGATCGGCGAGGGGTTCGACATGGCGGTGCGGATCGCGCGGCTGCCGGACTCCTCGCTGATCGCGCGGCGGCTCTTCACCATGCCGCGCTTCACCGTGGCCGCGCCGTCCTATCTCAAGCGTCACGGCCGGCCGACGCACCCGATGCATCTGGCCGAGCACAAATGCTTCAGCTACGCCTACATGTCGACGCCCAACATCTGGCACTACACCAACGCGGCCGGTGAGCAGGCCAGCGTGCGTCCGGGCGGACAGCTCCGCGTCAACAATGGCGAAGCCGTGATGCCGGCGCTGGTCGCAGGCCTCGGCATCGCCGAGCTCCCCGAGTTCATCGTCGGCGAAGCCATCTCCTCCGGCGCCGTCGAAGTCATCCTGAAAGACTGGAAGCAGGCCGAAGGCGCCGTGCATCTGGTGACCCCGCCGGGCGGCCCAAGGCCAGCGCGCGTCGAGGCGCTCGGCGATTTCCTCGCAGCGAAGCTGCCGGGCACATGCAAGCGGCGGCCGAGGAAAGCCGCCAAAGCCGGATAGATCCTTGGTGGGCACGGCGCGCAAAGGGCAAGCTTTGCCCCCTACGGCATCTTGCTTTGCGGCTTGACTACGACACCTTGACGCCGTCGATCGCGACGATGCGCAAGGTCGGCTTCAGCGTCTCGTCGAGCTGCGTCTTCAATTCGTGAACGCGCGGATTGCTCGAGCGCGCCGCGCACACGCCGTATTGATGGACGGATTGCGCCAGAGCGCGCCGCGCTTCCGGCGTCCGCGTCAATTCGGGCTTCGAAAGCCGCAGCACGATCGCCGCCAGATTCACCAGCATCTCGTCCAGCGCGACGTCGATGGTCGCCAGATTCCGCATCACTCACTCTCCCTGAGAGGGCAACAGCGGGTCCAGACATGCGTTCCTGCCGGAGCGCGACATGGTTAACGCTTCGTAAACGTCTTGTTCCTGCCGTTTGGCGCGCTAGAGCGTTTTCGAGCGAAGTGGACACCGGTTCGCGTGAAGAAAACGCGTCAAAACAAGAATCTAGAGCTTCGGTTCTGATTCAATCAGAACCGAAAATGCTCTAGGCTGACAGCGAAACAAGAAAATCAGGGGGAGGGCCCATCATGGATCGACGCGATCTCTTGCGTGCCGCTGCGGCATGGCCGCTGCTGCGGGCGGCTCTGCCGGATCCGGCCTTCGCCCAAGCCTATCCGCTACGCAACATCACCATGATCGTGCCGTTCCCGGCCGGCGGGCAGGCGGACCTTGCCGCGCGCCCGGTGGCGATGGCGCTGGAGCGCATACTCGGCAAGCCCGTTGTGGTCGACAACCGTGCCGGAGGCGGCGGCGGCTCGGTCGGCAATGCCGCGGCGGCGCGTGCCGAACCCGACGGCTACACGCTGCTGATGACGCTGTCCTCGCTCGCGGTGCTTCCCGAGGCCGACCGTCTGTTCGACCGCCCGGTCGCCTATGAGGTCTCGCAGTTCATGCCGATCGCGCGCGTGCTCGCCGATCCCACGCTGCTGGCCGTGTCGGCGTCGGCGCCGTGGAAGACGGCGCAGGATTTCGTCGAGGATGCGAAGAAGCGCCCGGGCCAGATCACCTACGGCTCGTCCGGGCCCTACGGCACGCTGCATGTGGCAATGGAGATGTTCGCCAGCAGCGCCGGCATCAAGCTGCTGCATGTGCCGTTCCGCGGCGCAGGACCCGCGCTTACCGCGATCCTCAGCGGCACGGTGCAGGCCATCGCCGCCGCACCGGGGACGCTGAAGCCGCAGGTCGACGACGGCAAGCTGCGCGTGCTCGGCAATTGTGGCGCGCAGCGAATCGCGAGCTTCCCCGACGTGCCGACCTTCCAGGAGCTCGGCTACAAGGACGTCGAGATGTACATCTGGGCAGGGCTGTTCGCACAGAGTTCGCTTCCCGCGCCGATTGCGACCCGCCTGCGCGAGGCGATGGCGCAGGTGATGACGAGTCCCGACGTGCTCAAGGCTTTCGAAACGTCGGGCAGTCTCGTTGCCTATCAGGACGCACCGGCCTTCGCACAATTCGTCGCGACCGACAGCACGCGGCTGATCGCGGCGGTGAAGAAGATCGGCAAGGTCGAGTAGGCGGCGTCCTGCTGCTGGGGCGCCACGGGCTGAAGCATCAGCGGGAGCTTCAGGAGTTCCAGCGGCGTTTTCACATTTTGTTGTTGGTCCAGAACCGGCTCCCGCCTCATTGATTGATGAAAATCGAAGGGAATCGAGAAGGATCGGGACATGCGGACAGAGCGGATTGCGCTGGGTGTCGTGCTCGCGATCGGCGGCATCGTCTCGCCGGGCGCAGCATTCGCCGAGGAATATCGCGGGACCATGGAGCAGCAGATGGCCTGCACGCCGGACGTCTGGCGGCTATGCAGCGACCAGATCCCGGACGTGAGCCGCATCACGGCGTGCCTGCAGCAAAACACGCCGCAGCTCTCAAGCGGCTGCCGTGCCGTGTTCCAGTCCAACAACCAGATGCCACCGCAGCAGCAGGTCCCACGCAATCGCGCCGCACCGCCACCGCGCTACAATAATGCGCTGCCGCCACCCCCGCCAGCGCAACCGCGTCCCTATGACGATAATGACGATTAGGCGCTGACAAGCGCACGATCCGGAAAAAGTGCGCGGCCTTGAGCGTGAAGATTTGGTGCCGCGAGGGTCTGGTGGCGCGACATGCGGTCGCGCCGCCTCGTTCAGCGCTCCGTCCTGCTGTCCGATTCAGGTCGGTGTCCAAGCGTCATTCGCAAGACGACGCCGAACAGAATGGCTGCGACTGGCCAATGAAACCAGATCCTGTTGCTGGTGAACAGATTGATCAGGATCAGGAAGGCTGACACCGTGAGGGCCGCTGCAACCGGGCGGGGCAGCCTTGTCAGCCAATCCGAGACGACATTCGTTGCCGAAGACGGCGCGCGCCTGTCGTCCAATCGCGGAGCCCGCGCGCTCTCCGGAGGCGCTGCACGTTGCTCGATCGGGAAGTTTCCCGGCCCGGCTGCTTGGCCACCCAGCGTCAACCGATAGCTCGTCAGGGGAGCGATGTTCTTCAGGGGACGCTCGCCGAGGCAGTCGAAGCCGACGGATAGTTTGTTGTGCACCTGATCGTAGACGGAGCTCGAGATCACGACGCCGCCGGGTTCGGCGAGCTCTTGCAGGCGCGAAGCGATATTGACCCCGTCGCCATAGATGTCGGTGCCGTCCACCATCACGTCGCCGAGGTTGATGCCGATGCGAAACTGCATCGGGCTCGCCTCCGGCGCGTCCGAGGCCTGACTGGAGATCTCCTGCTGGATCTCGACCGCGCATTGCACGGCCTCGACGACGCTGGCGAACTCCGCGATCACGGCATCGCCCCAGGTATTGACGATGCGGCCGTCATGGCGCTCGACCAATCGTGCAATGGCCGTGCGGTAGCGGCGGAGTGTCTCCAACGTTCCGGTTTCGTCCGCTTCCATAAGGCGAGAATAGCCGTACACGTCAGCGCACAGCACGGTGGTCAGTCGTCGCTTTACCTTGTCGTCGGGCATCGGCGCCATGCTAGCCTCCCTGACCGGCAAATGCATCAGGCATCGTAATCGGTGCCGCCTTACGGCCTGACGTCACAGACATCGACCCATTCGGCGGCGGTCAGCTCGGCCATGCGGTCGGGGGTGATGCGCACCGCGCTGTGGGTCGAGCCCGCGGCCGGCACCACCACATCGAAGGCCTTCAGTGAGATGTCGCAATAGACCGGCAGCGGCGACTTCAGCCCGAACGGGCAGACGCCGCCGACCTCGTGCCCGGTGATGTCGGCGACCTCCTCCAGCCCCAGCATTTTCGGCTTGCCGCCGAACTGCGCCTTCACCTTCTTGTTGTCCATCCGCGAGGTGCCGGCGGCCACGATCAGGATCACGCGTTCGCCGACGCGCAAGCTCAGCGTCTTGGCGATCATTCCGGGCTCGACGCCATAGGCTTCGGCCGCCAGCGACACGGTGGCCGAGCTGATCGGGGATTCGATGACGGTGATGTCGGGGGCTTTCTCGGCGAAGAAGGCGCGAACGGATTCCAGGCTCATTCCAGGCAGCTCATGTAAGACTTGCGGGCGGCGATGCCTAAGCAATCATCGGCAGCTCGGAGAGCGCGCGGACACGATAATCCGGCGCAAAGCCAAGCTCGTCCATCTGGGTGCGGATCGCCTTGAACATCGTGAGCGGTGCCACGAGTTCAGTCTCGACGCAAGCCAGCGCCATGGCTTCCGGCGTCACTCGCTCGATCCAGGCGACGTTCAGCCCGAACGACTTTGCCCCCGCCACGTCCCAGGGATTGGAGGACACGAACAGCACCTCTTCAGGCGCGGTGCCGAGCTCTTCGCCGATCAGCTCATAGGCCGCCGGGCTCGGCTTGAAGATCTTCTTCGCGTCCACGCTGATGGTCGCGTCGAGCAGGCGGTCGAGCTTGGTGTTGTGCACCAGCGCATTCAGCATGTCCGGGTTGCCATTGGAGAGGATGGCAAGCTTTCGCGGCTTCAGCGCGGTGAGCGCTGTGGTCGCATCCGGGTACAGATCGAGATGCAGGTACTTCTCGATCACGCGCTCGAACGCGTCCTTCTCGTAGTCAAGCCCGAGCACGCGCAGCGTATAGGCCAGCGAGTCCCGCGTCACGGCCGCAAAATCCTGGTAGCGCCGCATCAGCGAGCGCAACCAGGTGTATTCGAGCTGCTTGATCCGCCAGACCTGCGTGATGATCTCGCCATAGCCCGGAAACGCATCCTCGGTGATCTCGGCGACCGACTGGATGTCGTAGAGTGTTCCGTAGGCATCGAAGACGACGGCGTTGATTCTCATCGACTGTCCTTCCAGGCCGTTGTGCTGACAAGAACTCCACTTGCGGGAGTGAGCATAACCGTCAGCTTACCAGAGCAAAGCGGAACTCTGCACCTGTGATCGGCGGCCTGTGATCCATTGCGGACAATGCCCGAGACGCGGGATCCGAAACGTCAGGGCTTGCGTGCACACCTTCGTCTCCAATCTCCCGCGTTTTCATCAGCCTGATCGGGTCGGATCAAGCCCTGGCTGCCCTGTACTTGCGCCGCCCTTCCGTGAACTGAGGCTTTACCCTTTGAGCTGCATAATGAATCATGACAAGCTTGGCACCGGCGTTCCCCTCGGCATCAGTCAGGATCTATGCCGCCTTCACCGTAATGGCTGCGGCCGTTCTGCTGGTCGTCGTCGTACTGGACTTCCAACTGGCGGCAGCCCAGTCGTTCCCATCCTTTGTGCTTGACCCCGGTGGTTTTCCGGTCGGTCGTGATTTTCTGAACACTTGGATGGGTGGCCGATCGGCCTTCTCCGGCGGTCCTGCGGACTGGTTTGATTTCGACGTCTACATGGCTGCCCTGGCGAAGGTGACCGGCATCCCCGGTTTAGCACCGATGTATTGGTCGTATCCGCCGCATCTTCTGTTTCTCATCTGGCCCTTCGGCTTGCTTGGCTTTCTTCCGTCGTACATCGCGTGGTGCGTCGCCGGGCTTGCCCTCTACGTTTGGGCGGCAGCATCGTGTGGTGTCGAACGAAAATACTGGCCGTTTCTGGCGGTCGCCCCTGCCGTTACGGTTAACATATTCCTTGGCCAAAATGGTTTTCTGACCGCTGCGCTCCTCATCGGTGGCCTGGCGAATCTCGATCGGCGACCGATACTGGCTGGAATCTTGTTTGGTTTTTTGACCATCAAGCCGCAACTCGGGCTCCTGCTCCCGATCTTGTTGGTGCTGAGAGGGCACTGGCGCGTCATTGGCTCAGCCGTCGTGACAACGGCGCTGCTTGTCGCTGCGACTGCAGCGTGGCTTGGGCCGGAAATCTGGATGGAATATTGGCGCAAGGTCGCGCCACAACAGCACGAACTGCTCGAGGTGGCAGGTGTCATGGGCTGGCCGATCGTTGCCTCAGCCTTGATCAACGCCCGCCTTGCCGGTGTCCCGGCTGATCTGGCCTGGGTGGTGCAAGGTGTGGCGTCGGTATCTGCGGTCGGTGCGGTGGTTTGGACGTTCTGGCGCAAGCGCGATCCGGTGCTCTCACTGGCGCTCTTCGTGACCGCGACCTTCTTGTTTTCACCTTGGATCATGAACTACGACATGGTTGTGTTCGGATGGATTGTCGCGCTCCTGCGTCAGCGCGAAAACGAAACGTTGGCCGATCAAATTCTTTCGCTGGCGCTATGGATGTTGCCCATTCTGATGTTTCCATTTGGCTTCGCGAAAATGCCCATTGCTGGACTGATCCTGCCGTTGTTCGCCGCTCGTATTCTATGGCGGTTGGCCAATGATACCTCGCAGCCCGTCTCGCTGGCGACGTCGCCAGCTTCGACTTGAGTGGCGGCGTTTCTCCTTCAGCTGTCACTTAGCGGCGCCGTCGGCGAAGCTACGGCTCGCCAGTTGACGTCTGTTTCAGCATCCTGCGGACGCGAATTACTCGCGTTGAGATTTGACCCGGGGCGGACATCGTGGCCGCTCGAAGACCGCCAGCAGAGGGCTAAATGGATCGCGTTGCTGGCATTATTTCCAACGTCTCGTTTTGAAGATTGAGGCCTTTCCACATGTCGAGTTCGTCGGAATTTTCGTAGGCGATGCAAAGGCAGACGTCTTCTCGGCCATCGGCCGTCCGGGCATATTCGACGCTATGGATTAGTCCAGAGACAGATAGCGAAGAGTTCAGCGGCGCGCTCGCAATCATACCGGCTTGAATCTGCCCTTCTTCTATCGCGCCAGCCAGCACAAACAGCCGGCGACGTTTGAGAGCAGAGGTGTCGTTGACCCGAAACCTGGACCTCCAGACTATTCTACATCGAAAACTTCGTGCTTCTGGCCTCCAAGCCCAAGCCAGACTGAGTTGCATCAACGCGCTGCGATCAGGGACGGAGCAGACCTCGAACGAAGAGCCGCGCAAGCTAGACAGCCGGCGGACGTTCTCGCCGCGTCCAGGTCGCCCGTTCGGCGAACACCTGGCTGACTTCCGCCATGTGCTCCGTGCCCCACGCGCAGAGCGGCACGAGAGCCTGGGCGAGGCTGTGCCCCAAGGAAGTGAGGCTATAGTCCACCCGCGGCGGCACCTCCTTGTAGTCGGTCCGCTTGACGAGGCCATCGGCCTCCAGCTCCTTCAGCTGCTGGATCAGCACCTTGTCGCTGACGTCGCGTATGGCGCGCCGGAGCTCGCCGTAACGGGTCGGTCCATCCTGGGCGAGGAAGTACAGGATCAGCGGCTTCCACTTGCCGGCGATGACCCGCAGGGTCGCATCTAAGCCGCAGGTGAAGCCGGGCAAAGTCGGCGTGCAGCTCTGGACCGGTGCCGGAGCCTGTGCAGGCGGGAAAGTCGTGTCTGACATTTTTTGGGTACGCCGCCAGCTCAGTGCAACCTCAGTGAAGGAGCACATCATGAGCAGACTAAAAGGCAAGACGGCAGTGGTAACCGGCGGCGGCACCGGCATCGGATTTGGCGCGGCGAAACGGTTCGTCGACGAAGGCGCCTTCGTCTATCTGTTCGGCCGGCGACAGGAGCAGCTCGACGCCGCCGTGGCGAAGCTGGGATCCTCGGCGCGAGCGGTCAGGGGCTCGGTGACGGATCTGGCCGATCTCGACCGGCTCTATGCGACGGTGAAGGCCGAACGGGGCGGGCTCGACATTCTGTTCGCCAATGCCGGCACCGGGTTATTCGCGCCGCTCGGTGAGATCACGGTCGAGCATTACGATCATATCTTCGACGTCAATGTGAAGGGGCTGGTGTTCACGGTGCAGAAAGCCCTGCCGCTGATGATGAAGGGAGCGTCGATCATCCTCACCGGGTCGAGCACGGGTGTGATGGGAACGCCGCAATTCAGCATCTACAGCGCGACCAAGGCCGCGATCCGCAATCTGGCGCGGAGCTGGGCACAGGACCTGCGCGGCACCGGTATCCGCGTCAACGTGCTGTCACCAGGGCCGACCAAGACGGAGCTGGCACTGGAGATTGTCGGCGAGGAAGCCTTCGATGCGCTTGGGAGCGCCACGCCCATCGGGCGTGTCGGCGATCCCTCCGAGACGGGCGCGGTGGCGGCGTTCCTGGCGTCGTCGGACAGCAGCTACATGACCGGCGGCGAGGTCTTCGTCGATGGAGGCCTCGCGCAAGTCTGAGGTCTTGAGCATGAGGGCTTCGGTTGCTCGATCGAAGCCCTCGATGCGCTGCGTTGCTTGAGGAGCGCTTAGATCCCCAGCAGCTTGCGCGCGTTTGCCTTCAGCACCTTCGGCCGGATCTCGTCGCGAATATCGATCTTGGCGAAGTCCGACAGCCAGCGGTCCGGCGTGATCACCGGCCAGTCCGAGCCGAACAGCATCTTGTCCTGCAGGATCGAGTTGATGTAGCGCACCAGGATCGGCGGGAAATACTTGGGCGACCAGCCCGAGAGGTCGATATAGACGTTCGGCTTGTGGGTCGCGACCGAAAGCGCCTCTTCCTGCCAGGGGAAGGAGGGGTGGGCGAGGATGATCTTGAGGTCGGGGAAATCGGCCGCGACGTCGTCCATGTACATCGGGTTGGAATATTTCAGCCGCATGCCCATGCCGCCGGGCATGCCCGAGCCGACGCCGGTCTGCCCGGTATGAAACAGCGCGATCGCGCCGCCATTGTTGATCTCTTCATAGAGCGGATAGGCCATGCGGTCGTTGGCGTAGAAGCCCTGCATGGTCGGGTGGAATTTGAAGCCGCGGACGCCGTATTCCTCGATCAGCTTGCGCGCCTCGCGCGCCCCTAACTTGCCCTTGTGGGGATCGATCGAGACGAAGGGGATAAGGACGTCGAGATGGTCGGAAGCGACCTCCAGCATCTCGTAATTGTTGTAGCGGCGGAAGCCGGGCTCGCGCTCGGCATCGACCGGGAAGATCACCGCGGCGATGTTCTTGGAGCGGTAATAGGCCGCGGTCTCCGGCACCGTCGGCGGATGCTTGTTCGGCGACTTGAAATATTCCGCCATCTGCGCCTGGAAGTCGTCATAGCCGTCGTCGGGATGACAGCCGCAGGGCTCCTCGGCATGGGTGTGGATGTCGATGGCGACGACATTGTCGATATCAGGCAGCTTCAGCTTCGGCATGGGTTTCCTCCCGACAGGTTGCCGAATTGATTATATGATATAACGAATTTGGCAAGGCGTCGTCGAAAGGCTCTGATTTCCTGGACGATAAATCGGGCCGATCCGGGCGCTTTGACTGTGCATGGGGTTGTTTTCACGAATTTGCCGGTTCGGAACGGGGCAGTTAACATTGACATCACCGCCCGCCATGCCTTAAGAACCGCCCCGTCCCGGGCGGCCGGTCCGCCAGCGGGAAAGATCTCATTTTGCCACATTCGCGCGTGCCGCAACGGTAGTGCCGAACACGGCCTTTCGAACGTTCAGGATTCCGCCATGAAGGTCCGTAACTCGCTGAAATCGCTGCGCGGTCGCCATCGCGCCAACCGCCTGGTCCGCCGCAAGGGCCGGGTCTATGTGATCAACAAGGTGCAGCGCCGCTTCAAGGCTCGCCAGGGCTGAATTTGCCCTGCCGGTCGCCTTCGCGCGCCCCGCAAGACCACGGCTCACACTTGTTTGACGCCGCCTTTGCTTTGCAAGGGCGGCTTTGCGCGTCTAGACTTTGCCCATGGCAGTGAGATTCCCTTTTGCGCGCATTTTGTGTCTGGCCGTCGTGCTGGGAGCCATTGGGCTCGCGCCAACCCACGCGCAGCAGGTTGAGCCGCCCGGCAAGCAGAAGCAGCTCCCCGAGGCGCCGGCCAAGCTGCCCAAGGTCGATCGCACCAAGAATCTCGATTTCCTGTTCGGCGCCTTGAAGGCGGCGCCCGACGAGGTCAGCGCCAAGCATGTCGAGGCGCGGATCTGGGCGATCTGGTTGCAGACCCCAAGCGACACCGCGGCGCTGTTGATGTCACGCGCCAAGACCGCGGTCGATGCGAAGAAGATCGAGGTCGCGATCAAGCTGCTCGATTCGGTGATCAAGCTCAGGCCCGACTACATCGAGGCCTGGAACCGGCGCGCCACGCTCTATTACATGCAGAACGACTATGGCCGGTCGCTTGCGGACATCCAGCAAGTGCTGATCCGGGAGCCGCGCCATTTCGGCGCGCTCGCGGGCCTCGGCATGATCATGCAGGAGGTCGGGGACGAAAAGCGCGCGCTCGATGCCTATCGCAAGGCGCTTGCCGTCAATCCGCATCTCGAAAAGATCCCCGACCAGGTCAAGGCGCTGACCGAGAAGGTCGAAGGTCGCGACATCTAGCCTAGAACTCGATCATTTCTTGAGCGAACGCGGCGTCTTCGGATTAACCACGATCGGAAGCGCGGCCTCGTGAGGGCTATTGTCGGTGCCGCCGCAGGCCTACCTGCATGGCAGGAGCGAAAGCCATGAAACGTTTGATTCTTGCTGGGTGCTTGCTGCTCGCGTCGGGGACGTTGAGCTTCGCCGACGGACTGTTCTGGGTGGTCGGCAATCGCGCCACCGGAAAATGCAATATCGTGACCAGCAATCCGGTCATCATCGGCGATATCTGGTTCGGCGACGGTCCCTACAAGTCCAGGGCGGATGCCAAGCTCGCCCGCTCGACGATCCGTGTCTGTCCCGCACTCACGCCGGACGAGGAAAAAGACGAGGACGGGACGGACTAGCCTGCGCTCAATGCAGCGCGCTGCCGCCGCGCTCGACGAGGCCGCGATCGGCGACCGCGGCGTAGGCCTTTGCCAGCTCCGCCTCGAGATGCTCGTTGATCAGGAGCAGCGCCCGCACGGCACCACGCAGGTCACCGTTGCAGCTCGCGACGATCTCGTCGATCGCAGTGTCGTTCGATCTGAAGCTCATCGAAAATCCTCCGGTTCAAACCAGGACAATTCTGCCGGTCGTTCCCACATCCCCTGAGGCCTGCGAGGAGGATCGGCGCCCACCCGTGCCTAGATGGCGGAACCGACCATGGCGATTATATGGAGGCCGCGATGACGGCCGCATGAAGCTGTTTCGAGACTTGCGGGTCCCCGCGGAATATTGTTGATTCCATTGGGCTTTTACGTTCTGGAATTGTGCACATATCCACAGCCCCGGCATTTTCGGTGGAAGCACGGAAAGCCGGCGGTGCGAAACTGCCGCCTCTCAGACCCGTAGCTGCCGTGTGCCCTGGATCTCCCGGATTGTCTCCATGATCGTAATGTCAGTCGTGACGGCGCTGGTTCTGCTGGCGCTGGTCACGCAGGCCGGAATCGTCGCCGTGCAGCGTGCCTTTCCGCCGCAGGGCGAGATGGTGGAGGTCGACGGCGCGACGCTTCATGTCGTCGACATCGGCCCGCGCGACGCGGGCTTGCCGATCGTGATGCTGCACGGCGCAAGCTCCAATCTCGAAGCGATGCGGCGCCCGCTCGGCGATCTGCTTGCCAAGGATCGTCGCGTCATTCTGGTCGACCGTCCTGGCCACGGCTGGAGCACGCGCGCGCGGCGCGAGGATTCCACGCCGCAGATCCAGGCACGGATGATCGACGAGGCGCTTCGCAAGCTCGGGATCGAGCGTGCGGTCTTCGTCGTGCATTCCTGGAGCGGTGCGCTCGGCGCGCGGCTTGCACTCGATCATCCCGGCCGCGTCGCGGGCCTCGTCATGCTCGCGCCCGTCACCCATCCCTGGCGTGGCGGCGTCGGCCGCTACAACGAGATCATCGCGACGCCGGTGATCGGCCCGCTGCTCGCCTACACCATCACCCTGCCGCTCGGCTATTTTCTCGCCGAGCCCGGCGCGCGCAGCGTCTTTCTGCCGCAGATGATGCCTGACGGGTTCGTGCAGGATTCCGCGACGCCGCTGCTGCTGCGTCCGCGCGAATTCATCGCCAATGCCTATGACCTGGTGACGCTGAAGGAAGCCGTCGCCGCGCAAGCTCCGCGCTATGGCGAGATCAAAGCCCCGGTCACGATCATCGCCGGCGAGCCGGACAAGACGGTGAGGACCGGCATCCACGCCCGCCCGTTCGCGGCCATGGTGCCGAATACGAAGCTGATCGTGCTGCCCGATCTCGGCCACATGGTGCAGAACGCCGTGCCGGACCGCGTCAAGGCGGAGATCGAGACGATGATCGGGAGAATCGTCCCGGCACAGGCGGCCGCAGACTAAAGCGCGATGAGTTTTAGATGAATCGTCATCGCGCTTTAGGTTTTTGTTTGCGCATGATCTTTCCGGAAAACCGCTTCGCACTTTTCCGGATCATGCGTTAGCGGCCGCCTGCTTGCGCGTTTACTGCTTGATCTTCCCGTCCTTGTCGAACTGGGAGACGTAGGACCAGAGATTGTTGATCTCGGTCTCGTTCTTGATGCCGGCGAACGCCATCTTGGTGCCGGGGATCTTGGCCTTGGGATCCTTGATGTATTCCTTGAACGTGGCCTCGTCCCAGGTGATGCCGGAATTCTTGTTCGCGTCCGAGTAGCTATAGCCCTCAACCGTGCCCGACTTGCGGCCGTTGAGACCGTTGAGCTCGGGGCCGACCTTGTTCTTGGCGCCTTCGCCGATCGCGTGGCAGGCCAGGCATTTGTTGAACGATGTCTTGCCGGCCGCAACATCCTGCGCCATCGCGGCGGGGGCGGTGGCCATCACGGTGAGGATCGTCAGCGCGCCGAAAGTCAATTTTGTCATAAGTGTGCTCTTCGTCTCTTCCCGGGGTCAGATGGAGGGTTGTGGTTTTGGCAGGTCCGGTGCAAGGGGACAAGCCGCGAAACCTTGACAGGTTTCCTGGTAGCAGACTTGTCCCAGAGAGAACTTGCGCTGCAACAAAGCAATGCGACCTTCGGAGGACCTACCCAAAGGCGGCAAGACATGATTGATTTGCCGGGACAATTCCATCCGTGGACGAAAGCTTCGTAATATGGCCATCATGATGCCCGCGAGCGACCAGGCCGTGCTCGCGCGGCGCGCTGAGATCGTTGCTGCATTGCGTAGAATCGTGCCCGGCGAAGGCGTGATCGATACGCCTGCCGAGATGCGCGCCTATGAGTCCGACGGGCTCACCGCCTATCGGCAACCGCCAATGGTCGTCGTGCTGCCCGATACGACCGAGCAGGTTTCGCTCATCCTGAAATATTGTGCAGAGCAAGGCATCAAGGTGGTGCCGCGCGGTTCGGGCACCTCGTTGTCCGGCGGCGCTCTGCCGCTGGAGGACGGCGTTCTGCTCGGCCTCGGCAAGTTCAAGCGAATCCGCGAGATCGATTTCGACAATCGCGTCGTCGTCACCGAGCCCGGCGTCACCAACCTCGCGATCAGCCAGGCGGTCGCTCATGCCGGCTTCTACTACGCGCCCGATCCGTCCTCGCAGATCGCCTGCTCGATCGGCGGCAATGTCGCGGAAAATTCCGGCGGCGTGCACTGCCTGAAATACGGCATGACCACCAACAACGTGCTCGGCTGCGAGATCGTGTTGATGAGCGGCGAGATCCTACGCATCGGCGGCAAGTCGGCGGAGAGCTCAGGCTATGACCTGATGGGCGTCATCACCGGTTCCGAGGGCCTGCTCGGCGTCATCACCGAGATCACGGTGCGCATCCTGCAAAAGCCGGAGACGGCACGCGCGCTGATGGTGGGCTTTGCCGAGGTCGAGGCCGCCGGCGAATGCGTGGCGCGCATCATCGGCGCCGGCATCATTCCCGGTGGCATGGAGATGATGGACAAGCCCGCGATCCACGCCGCGGAGGCCTTCGTGCATGCCGGCTATCCGCTCGACGTGGAAGCGCTGCTCATCATCGAGCTCGACGGTCCCAAGATCGAGGTCGACGAGCTGATCACACGGGTCGAGACCATCGCCAACGGCTGCGGCTCGACCACCTGCCAGATCTCGACCTCGGAGGCCGAGCGCAACCTGTTCTGGGCCGGCCGCAAGGCCGCGTTCCCGGCCGTTGGCCGCATCTCGCCCGACTATCTCTGCATGGACGGCACGATTCCCCGCGGCGCGCTGCCGAAAGCGCTGGCGCGAATCCGCGAGCTCTCGGAAAAGTACCAGCTCGGCTGCGCCAACGTGTTCCATGCCGGCGACGGCAATCTGCACCCCTTGATCCTCTACGATGCCAACAAGCCCGGCGAGATCGAGCGCGCCGAAGCGTTCGGCGCCGACATCCTGCGTGCCTGCGTCGAGTTCGGCGGCGTGCTCACCGGCGAGCACGGCGTCGGCATCGAGAAGCGCGACCTGATGCCCGACATGTTCAGCGAGATCGATCTCAATCAGCAGCAGCGTCTGAAATGCGCCTTCGACGCGCAGGGCCTGCTCAACCCCGGAAAGGTATTTCCGACCCTGCATCGCTGCGCCGAGCTCGGCCGCATGCATGTGCATGCCGGCAAGCTGGCATTTCCGGATTTGCCGCGGTTTTAGTCCGCTGTGACGGAGCACCCTCTCCCCTTGCAAGGCAGGGCTATCGCATTGGCTCTTTGCGCGAGCTGGGCGCG
The DNA here is from genome assembly GCF_004114915.1 of Bradyrhizobium guangxiense. NCBI lineage: Bacteria > Pseudomonadati > Pseudomonadota > Alphaproteobacteria > Hyphomicrobiales > Nitrobacteraceae > Bradyrhizobium > Bradyrhizobium guangxiense. Next base: position 608,024 of record NZ_CP022219.1, read on the forward strand.
CGCCTCGTCTTTCGAGACGACCGCTTCGCGGTCTCCCCAGGATGAGGCTTAGCGGCATCGAAGCCCGTTGAAACCAGCGAAACGCACTCGGTCCTCATCCTGAGGGCCCGCCAACGGCGGGCGTCTCGAAGGATGGCCACAGGCGATATCACTCCCATCTGCGATTTGCTCTGCCTTGCAAGGGGAGAGGGAATGAGATTGCTCACAGCAATCCGTACTGCGCGCGCTCGCGCTTCGCCAGCAGCGGCAGGGCTTCACCGGCGATGAAGGTCTTGAAATGCGCACTCTCCTGGTGCGCCTTGAAAGCGGCTTCGTCGCGGAACAGCTCGTAGAACAGGAACTGGGCCGGATTGTCCTTCGCCCGCGAGATCAGGAACAGCTTGACGCCGTCCTCGCGCTGCGCCTCCGGTAGGAAGCGGTCGAGAATCCCTGCAACCCTGTCGGCCTCATCAGGCTTTGCCTCCCATTGCGCGACGACGAGCAGGCCGTCGCCGTCGACGGCGTCGCTGAGAGATTTCTGCGTGGCATAATGGTTCATGATGTCTGTCTCCATCGGCTGGTCTCGATCGCGATCGGCGCAGATTTGTAGCGAGGGCCCGTCGGCTTTGGTTCGCCGGCGATCGAAGTGTCGATGTCGTGAACGCATCGATGATGATCGAAGCGTCGTCGGCATCGGGCAGGGCCCCGACTGCACCGGCGATGATCGTCGCCAGCGTCACGCCGCATTTGATTTTGGCGGCGAATTTCGCTACCGCCTTTTCCCGTGGATACGCTCAGGGTCAGAGACGCCAAAGACGTCGAAGAGGTGGTGCGCGCGGCGATTGCCAACGAGCAGCCGCTCGAGATCGTCGGCCATGGCTCCAAGCGCGGCATCGGCCATGCGATGGCAACCAATGCCGTGCTCGACCTCTCGGCGCTAAGTGCCATTACCTCCTACGAGCCGAACGAGCTCATCATCACCCTGCAGGCCGGCGCGCCGCTGGACGACGTGCTGGCGCTGATCGACGCCAAGAACCAGCAATTCGCCTTCGAGCCGATGGACACCGCGCCGCTGCTCGGCACGCCGGTATCAGGTACCGTCGGCGGCATGATTGCGGCCGGGCTCGCCGGGCCACGGCGGATCAGGGCGGGCGGCGCCCGCGATCATCTCCTGGGGGCGCATGCGGTCTCGGGTTTCGGCGACAGCTTCAAGACCGGCGGCAAGGTGGTGAAGAACGTCACGGGCTACGACCTCTGCAAGCTGCTTGCGGGATCCTGGGGCACGCTGTCGGTGATGACCGAGGTCACGCTGAAGGTGATGCCCAAGCCGGAGGCCGAGCGGACGCTGCTGCTGCGCGGGCTCGATGATGCCGCCGCCAACAAGGCCATGACCGCGGCGCTCGGCTCGCCCTTCGACGTCTCCGGTGCCGCGCATCTGCCGAAATCGCCGTTCCGGGCCAAGACCGAGGGGCTCGGCGATCTCGCAGGGGAGGGCGAGGCGCTGACAGCGCTGCGGCTCGAGGGCATCACGGCTTCCGCCGCCCACCGCGCCGGCTCGCTGCGCGAATTGCTGGCGCCGTTCGGAGCCGCGACGCTGGCCGAGGACGTTGCCTCCGCGACGCTTTGGGCCACGGTCCGCGACGTGCTGCCGTTCGCGGCCAGCGGCGCGCTCGGCGACTGGCCGGTCTGGCGGATCGTCTGCCCGCCGGCCTCGGGCGCGGCACTCGGCACGCAGCTGGCGGGCGAGACGGGGGGCGACGTGATCTACGATTGGGGCGGCGGCCTGATCTGGGCGGCGCTCCCGCCGAAGCCGGACGCGCATGCCGCGGCGGTGCGCGCGCGTGCGAACGCGGTCGGAGGGCACGCCACGTTGATCCGGGCGGCCGACGATGTCAGGCGCGACGTCGACGTGTTCCATCCTCAGGCGGCCGGCATCGCCGCGCTGAGCGAGCGCGTGCGCGCCAGCTTCGACCCGAAGACCATTCTCAACCGGGGGCGGCTCACGCGGAGCGCTGGCTGATGAAGACCGAATTCTCACTGGCGCAGCTCGCCGACCCCGACATCGCGGAAGCCGACAAGATCCTGCGCGCCTGCGTCCATTGCGGCTTCTGCACGGCGACCTGCCCGACCTATGTGCTGCTCGGCGACGAGCTCGATAGCCCGCGCGGCCGCATCTATCTGATCAAGGAGATGCTGGAGAAGGACCAGGCTCCGACAGCCGAGGTGGTCAAGCATGTCGACCGCTGCCTGTCGTGCCTGGCCTGCATGACGACCTGTCCGTCCGGGGTGAACTACATGCACCTCGTCGACCAGGCCCGGGTCAGGATCGAGCAGCGCTATCAGCGCCCTTTGGCCGAGCGGCTGCTGCGCCAGGTGCTGGCCTTCGTGCTGCCGGACCCGCAGCGTTTTCGCGCCAGCATGTGGCTGGCCCGGCTCGCCCGACCGCTTGCCGTGTTCCTGCCGACGCCGCCGCCCTCGGCCACGCCCGGCCTGATCCAGCGCATCAAGGCGATGTTGGCGCTGGCTCCGAACCGGCTGCCGCCGCCGGGGCCTGCCGGCGGCAGCGTGTTCGCGGCGCTGGGCAAGAAGCGCGGCCGCGTCGCACTGCTCCAGGGGTGCGCCCAGCAAGTGCTGGCACCGCGCATCAACCAGGCGGCCATCAGTCTGCTCCCCCGCCACGGCATCGAGGTTGTCCTGGTTCGGGACGAGCAGTGCTGCGGTGCGCTGACCCATCATCTCGGCAATGACCATGATGCCTTGGCACGGGCGCGGGCCAACGTCGAGGCGTGGCGGAAGGAAGCGGTCGGCGAGGGGCTCGACGCCATCCTGGTGACCACGTCCGGCTGCGGCACGGTGATCAAGGACTACGGCTATCTCCTGCGCGAGGATGCTGCGTTCGCCGCCGACGCGGCCAAGGTGTCCGCGCTCGCCAAGGACATCACTGAATACATCGCCGGCCTCGGACTCGAGCCGACCGCGCGACAGGACAACATCGTCGTTGCCTATCACTCCGCATGTTCGTTGCAGCATGGGCAGAAAATCACGGGCCTTCCGAAAGAATTGCTTTCCAAGAATGGATTCGTGGTGAAAGATGTGCCCGAGAGCCATTTGTGTTGCGGCTCGGCGGGGACCTACAACATTCTCCAGCCCGAGCTTGCGGGCCGGTTGCGCGATCGCAAGGTTGCCAACATCGCAAGCGTCAAGCCGGACATGATTGCCGCAGGCAATATCGGCTGCATGGTGCAGATTGCCAGTGGCACGTCAGTTCCGGTCGTACACACGATTGAGCTTCTCGATTGGGCTACGGGCGGGTCGCGGCCGGCACTCAACACGTCGAGCTGAGCTTTCCTCCCGGGGTGACGGCTGAAGACGCCCGATCGACCATTGTTCGGCGGCAACAGGAGGACCACGATGGCGAAAGCGAAGAAGAAGAAAAGCAAGAAGGCCAAAAAGGCGAAGAAGGCTGTAGCGGCGAAGAAGTCCGCGAAGAAGGCAGCCAAGAAGTCCGCGAAAAAATCGACCAAGAAGTCTGCCAAGAAGGCTTCCAAGAAAGCTTCGAAGAAAGCCGCCCCGAAGAAGGGGGCCAAGAAGGCGGTGAAGGCATCGGCCAAGAAGGCCGCCAAGCCGGCTGCACCGAAGAAGGCCGCGAAGAAGGCGGCACCGAAGAAGGCGAAGGCAGCGCCCGCGCCGAAGCCGTCAGCACCGCCGGCAGCTCCGGCTCCCGAGCCGGCAGCCGAGACAAGCTGGGCGATGCCTTCGTCTTCTGCGGAAGCGGCGCCGGCCGAGGGGCAAGGCTAGGTCCCTGCCCGAGACCGCGATCGCCAACAGGAAGGCCGCTGCGGTGACGCTGCGGCCTTTTTTGCATTGCCGCAACCACCTCCGGAAGCCGTTGCTGTTCAGCGCCAGGGCGATTCGTGGCCCGGCTGACACACCAGTTGCCTCTCCGTACTTGCACGGTCCGTCCGCGCACTTTGGAGTGCAAATAATGTGATCGAGAAGACACACAGGCCGACAACCTTCCGTGGAATCGCCAAAACGCCTAAAAAGTCGGCAGATGCTCGTGTTTTTTGCTTCACGGGCCTCATCGCTCGATCCAGATTGTCGCAGTAACGCAATTTTGCACACAAGTCGTTTGCTCCGGGGGGCTTCCGGGATCCGACTGGGTAAGAACTGGTGATGGGGATCGAAATGAAAAAAGTGGCTTTGTTGGCAACGGCGCTGGCAATGGTGACGACGGGCTCGGCTTTCGCAGCGGATTTGCACGTGAAGGCATTGAAGGCCCCGCCGCCCCCGGCCTTCGATCCCTGGGACATCGCCTTCGGCGGCGGCATCATGAGCGATTACATCTTCCGCGGTATCACCCAGTCGAACCATAAACCGTCGGTCACGGCCTATTTCGAGCCGCGCTACAACGTCAACAAGGACCTCCAGCTCTACATCGGTGCGTCCGCTGAGAGCATCTCCTTCCCGAACCGCGCCGCGGCGGAAGTCGATATCTACGGTGGTATCCGCCCGACCTTCGGCATGTTCGCCTTCGACTTCGGTATCTGGGGCTACCTCTATCCGGGCGGACAATGCTTCGGCTCGCAGGGTACCCTGCTGCAGGGCAATTGCGGCAGCGACATCGACTACTCGCAGGGCGCGATCGGCCTTCCCATCAACGGCAACTTCGCCAAGAAGAGCGCGAGCTTCTACGAAGGCTATGCCAAGCTGAACATCAACATCAACGACCAGTGGACCGTCGGCTTCAACGAGTACTATTCGCCGAACTTCCTGAACCTCGGCGCCTGGGGCAACTACGCCTCGATCACCGCCAAGTGGACCGCGCCGAGCACGACCTTCGGTGCTAGCGGCGTCGGCATGTATGTGTCGGGCGAGTTCGGCCGTCAGTGGTTCGGCACGTCCGACATCTTCTACGGCATCGCGGGCGATCCGGTGTACGCGAACGGCATCAAGGAGCCGAGCTATAACACCTGGAACGTCGGCGTCGGCTTCACCTACAAGGTGTTCACGCTCGATCTGCGTTACTACGACACCGACCTGAGCAAGGGCGACTGCAACGCCTTCACCAGCGATCACACCGCGAAGTTCACCGGCAGCTTCACCGCGATCAACCCGGGCGGTTTCGGCTCCAACTGGTGCAGCGCGGCCGGCGTCGCCAAGCTTTCCTTCGACCTGACGGCGATGACCAACCTGAAGTAAGTTTCTTCTCGGGAGTAACTCACGAGGGCGGCGGGGCAACCTGCCGCCCTTTTGCTTTTGGGGCCGGGTGTGTCAGCGCGGGCGCGAGCTGGTGTTCGGCGCGCCGTTCCCGGCTCGCCTCAACGCGCCGCCGTCGGCTCCTTCTCGGCCGGCGCGCCGGCCTTGCCGAGGACGCGGATCTCGCCGTCCTCCACCAACCCCACCTTGCGGGTGTGGAAGGCGTCCAGCGTCGAGCGGTGGCCGATCGAGACGATGGTGGCCTGGGGCAGCTTCTCCGTCAGCAGCCGATAGAGCCGGTCCTCGGACGGCTCGTCCAGCGAGGCCGTCGCCTCGTCGAGGAAGAGATAGTCCGGCAGGTGCAGCAGCGCTCGCGCGAGCCCAAGGCGTTGCTGTTCGCCGAGCGACAATGTCCGGTTCCAGTGACCGTCCTCGTCCAGCCGGTCCGCCAGCCGCGGCATGCCGACTGCAATCAGCGCGTCGCGGATCCTCTCGGGCGGGATCGAGCCGTGCTCGGCCGGGTAGATCACAGCGTCGCCGAGCGGGCCGATCGGGAAATACGGCCGCTGCGGCAGCATCATCAGCTTCGACTTCTCGGGAATGGCGATCGTGCCGGTGCCGAACGGCCAGACGCCGGCAATGGCCCGGAACAGCGTCGACTTGCCTGAGCCAGACGCGCCGGTCACCAGCACCCGTTCCGACGGCTGGATCGTGAAGCCATCGGCTGCGACCAGAGGCGTGCCGTTCGGCAGTTTGACCAGCAATTGCTCGAGGGCGATGGCCCTGCCCTTCGACGGCGCGACCTCGATGGAGGGTTCGAGCGCGGCGCCGCGCGCGGCGGAGCTGACCGACATCTCGAAGCCGTCGAGGCGGGCGATCACCGCGCGCCATTCGGCGAGCGAGCGATAGGCGGTGACGAAGAACGACAGTGCGTCCTGCACGCTGCCGAACGCCGAGCCGGTCTGCATCATGTCGCCGAGCTGGATGCGCTTGGCGAAGTAGGCAGGCGCCACCACCACATAGGGAAAGAGTGTTGCAGCCTGGCTGTAGCTTGCCGTGAAGGCGGTCAGGCGCTTGGTCCGGCTCATGATCTCGTACCAATTGCCGATGACGAAGCCGAAGCGCTGCAGCAGGCGCCCTCGCTCGGCGTTCTCGCCTTTCAGAAGTGCGATCTGCTCGGAATTCTCGCGCACGCGGATCAGGTTGAAGCGGAAATCGGCTTCGAAGCGCTGCTGCTCGAAATTGAGGTTGATGAGCGGGGAGCCGATCCAGTGAGTCAGCGCGGTACCCGCGATGGCGTAGGCCACCGCGCACCAGACCAGAAAACCGGGGACGACGATATCGGTACCGTAGAGGTACAAGGGGGCCTTGTAGGACAGGCCCCAGAGGATGACGACGAAAGAGGCCAGCGTCACGACCGAGGACAGAAGGCCAAGGCCGATGGTCAGCGTCTGTTCGACGAAGGTCTTGACGTCCTCGGTGATGCGCTGGTCCGGATTGTCGGCGGCGTCGCCCTTGAGCTGCATGCGGTAATGGGTGGCGCCGTCGAGCCATTCGCCGAGATAATGCTGCGTCAGCCATTGCCGCCAGCGGATCTGGAGCCACTGATTGAGGTAGAGCTTGTAGACGGCCAGTGCGACGAAGGTGAAGGCAAGGCCAAGGAAGATCCAGACTTCCTTGATGAACTCGGGCAGATCGTAGGCCTGCAGCGCGCTGTAGAACCGGTTCTGCCATTGATTGAGCAGCACATTGATCGCGACCAGCACCAGCTCCATGGCGACGACGACGGCAAGCAGGCCGCGGCCGGCCCATTTGTCCTCCGACCGGAAATAGGGGACGGCGATTCGCCAGACGATCGCGAGCGTGGCGCTGATGTTCTTCACAGAGCAGAGTCTCCTCAGGGGGTGTGCACAAATGCCCGGTGCCAACGACCTGAGGCAATGGCGGAAATGGGCGCGCTTAGACTAAAGTCGCAAGGTCTGCAATTTGCGTTGGCTTGTCGCAGCCTGCAACCCTAGCATGGGGTTCGACGGCGCGGGGTGGGGTGCTCCGGGATTTCGCGAGCTTGTGAGCGGACGGGAACCGCTGCATTCGCGAGGAATTCGCGTCCAGCTCGGGGGTTATCGCTTCCAGCGTCAAGCAGGTTCGGCTGTCCACGCGCGCCGCCTGCCGCAAACATGCGTGGGGGAGGAAGATCATGTGGAATCAAATCTATGACCCGCTGCACAGCCCGGTGCTGTCGACGATCGCGGCGGCGGTGCCGGTCGTCACGCTGCTGGTCCTGATCGCGAGCGGCCGCGTCCAGGCCCATATCGCGGCCGTCATCGCCGTGATCGTGACCAATCTGATCACGATCTTCGTCTTCACCATGCCGGCGAACATGTCGATCCGCGCTTCGGTGCTGGGCATCGTCACCGGCTTCTTCCCCATCGGCTGGATCGTCCTCAACGTCATCTTCCTTTACCAGGTGACGGTGAGCACCGGGCGGTTTGAATTGCTCAAGCGCGCGGTCGGTGGCGTTACCGAGGACCGCCGGCTGCAATTGCTGCTGATCGCGTTCTCGTTCGGTGCGTTCTTCGAGGGCGCCTCGGGCTTCGGCACGCCGGTCGCGATCACTGGCGCCGTGCTGATCGGTCTCGGCTTCTCGCCGCTCGCGGCATCCGGCCTCTCGCTGATCGCCAACACCGCGCCGGTCGCCTATGGCGCGCTGGGCACGCCGATCCAGGGCCTCGCCTCGGTCACCGGGCTCGATCCCTACATCCTCGGCGCGATGGTCGGCCGGCAATTGCCGTTCTTCTCGTTGATCGTGCCGTTCTGGGTGGTGTGGGCGTTCGCGGGCTGGAAGGGCATGAAGGACGTCTGGCCGGCGATCCTCGTCACCGGCGTGTCGTTCGCGGTCCCGCAATATGTGATCTCGAACCACATCAACCCCTGGATCGTCGACATCGGTGCGTCGCTGATCTCGATGGGTGCGCTGATCCTGTTCCTGAAGGTCTGGCAGCCCAGGCAGCTGTGGCTGTCGCCGGCGCTCCGCGGCCGCGACGAATCGGCGGCGACGATGGCGGCGGCAAAGCCGCTCGACAAGACGCCGCTGACGCAGAGCGAGCTGTTCAGCGCGCTGCTGCCGTGGGTCATCGTCTGCATCGTGATGCTGATCTGGGGCAACGGCGCCTTCAAGGCCTGGGCGAACTCGATCTTCATCTGGAACTATCCGGTGCCCGAGCTGCACCAGATGATCAACAAGATGCCGCCGGTCGCGCCAGGGCCGACCAAGGAGGCTGCGGTGTTCAGCTTCACCTACCTGTCGTTCACCGGCACGGGCATGCTGATCGCGGCGATTATCTCCGGCTTCCTGATGGGCGTCGGACCCGGCCGGCTCGTGACCGAGTATGGCCGCACCATCCGCCTGTGCGCGATCTCGCTGATCACGATCTCGGCGATGCTCGCGATCGGCACCTTGACGCGGCTCTCCGGCGTCGACGCCACGCTTGGTCTGGCGTTCGCCGCAACCGGCGTGCTGTATCCCTTCTTCGGCACGCTGCTCGGCTGGCTCGGCGTGGCGCTGACGGGATCGGACACCGCCTCCAACGTGCTGTTCGGAAACCTGCAGAGGATCACCTCCGAGCAGCTCGGCCTGTCGCCGATCCTGATGGGCGCGGCGAACTCGTCCGGCGGCGTGATGGGCAAGATGATCGACGCGCAGTCGATCGTGGTCGCGTCCACCGCCACCAACTGGTACGGCCACGAAGGCACCATCCTGCGCTTCGTGTTCTGGCACTCGATCGTGCTGGCCTGCCTCGTCGGTGTGCTGGTGACGTTGCAGGCCTATGTCTATCCGTTCACGGCCCTGGTCCTGAAGTAGCAGTCCACGCCCGGTTTCGACGCAGATCCCCGCGAGGTTCGCCCCCCCCCCGGGGATTTTTGCATCCAAACCATGATCCGGAAAAGTGCGAAGCGGTTTTCCGGAGAGATCATGCGTAATCAACGACCTGAAGCGCGATGACGATTCATCAAGGTCTGATCGCGCTCCAGGTTGCGCGAACCTTCTCAATGGCACCGCCGTCTTATAGAAGGTGCCGCAAATCAGGTCGGTCGAGAGGTTTCATGGTTTCGCTCAAGCGGTTGGTGTGTGCTGCGGTTGCAATGCTGGCGATGTCCACGCTCGCGCGTGCCGAGGACGGTTTTCCGTTCGGCACCGAGATGACGCTGGAAGCGTTGCCGCAAGCCGGCTCCAAGCGGATTCCGAACATCGAGATCGGCGACCATGGCGAGGTCGTGCTGGAGCTCTGGTGCAAGGGTGGCAAGGGCCAGTTCTCGGTCGCCGGCAACACCGTGATCTTCGTTCCCGGGCAGATCCAGGACCGTTCCTGCCCGCAGGCCAAGGCGCAGGCCGACGACGATCTCGTCGCAGCGCTGGGCAGCGTCGAGACCTGGAAGCGCCAGGGCGACGTGCTGACGCTGATCGGCCCGAAGCCGCTGCGCTTTCGCGTGAACGGGAATTGACCGTCAGGTCATTCCGGCTTCGACGCTGACGCGTCGCCCCGGAATGACGACCTCACTTCCACACCGACTTGTCGGCATCCCAGCGCTGGCCCTTGAGCTCCTTGGTCAGCGCCTCGATCGAACCGTTGTCGTCCGGCTGCTCGCCTTCCTCGTCGACGGAGGTGTCGTCGGAGAGGTTGAGCTTGGCGCCGCTGCTCTCGTCGGCCGTCGTCGTCGCGGGGCTGCCGATCCAGAGCATGAGCTTGTCGGTCGTGCCGGGCTTGTCGGGCGAGACGAGGCCGGTGACCTCGATGGTGTCGGTCAGCTCAAGCGCCGGAAAATCCTGGTTCGGCCGCTTGAAGACCAGCTTGAGCTTGCCCGTAGCGGGATTGAAGGTCTGCGAGACCGGCTTTGCCGCAAGCGTCCGGCTCAAGACGTTCGCAACCGCGGTCGCGAGCTTGTTGCGGTTGATCTTGTCGCCCTCGCGCCAGTCGGCCGCAGCGAAGCGGATGGTGCGGTCCATCTCGGTCATGCCCGCGGTCCAGCCCGCGGCAGTGACGCCGGGCATCGCCTTGAATTTCGCCAGCAGCGCGCCAGCCCGCTCGGGATCGACCGACATGTTGATGGTCTGCTCGCCTGCGCGCAGCGCATCGCAGCCGACGGTGAGGCTCGCCAGCGTCACCTCGACCTCCTGGCCCTTCAGGCTCTTCAGGAAGTCGGTCGCCGCATCCAGCTTGACCTTGACTGCGATCGCCTCCGGCGAGACGTCGGTGAAATCCTTCGGCTGCGGCGTGATGCCGTCGTCGGAGATCTGGTTGTCCAGGAATTCCTTCTCGCTGAGATCGGAATTGTCCGGCGAGGTCACCTCGGTCACAACCTGGCCGATGCTGATCTGGCCGCGGAATTCGAAGGTGTCCCCGGCCTGCTTGCGCAGCAGCTTGACGCTGACCGGCGCCTTCTCGCCGATGCTCTGCGTCGTGCCGGTCAGCGTCTGGCCTGCGACCTGGAGATTGACGACGAAACGGTCCTTGCGGTCGGAGTTTTTCGCGATGGGGTAACAGACGTCGAGCACGGCCGCCGTGACCGTCTTGCCCTGGCGCGTTTCCTTCAGGATCACGTCGGCATTGCCGTCCATCAGCCCGTCGATCGAGGTGAAATAGCGCGTCTCCACGCCTCCGGGCGCCGTGGCCTTGGGGGATAGCTTCATCTGGGCGGAGGCAACCTCCGGCGAGGCTGCCAGCAGAACTGCCAACAGGGCTGTCGAACAAACCAGAAGCGCGCGCATCGACGAAATCCTCGAGCAATGAGCATGATCCGGAAAAGCGCGAAGCGGTTTTCCGAAAAGATCACGCTCAAACAATAGAATCGGCGCAACCGTAGTTGGTTTTGGCCGTGGATTGAATCGGAAAGCGGAGCCCATCGTCGGCAAAAAGAAGGCCGCCCGGAGGCGGCCTTCGCAACATCGTAATGGGTCGGAGGCTCAGAAGCCGCCCATGCCGCCGCCGGCGGGCATGGCGGGCGGGGCTTCCTTCTTCGGCATCTCGGCGACCATGGCCTCGGTGGTGACCAAGAGGCCGGCCACGGAGGAGGCGTCCTGCAGCGCGGTGCGCACCACCTTGGCGGGGTCGATGATGCCCTTCTCGACCATGTCGACATAGTCCTCGTTCTGGGCGTCGAAGCCGAAGGTCTCGGACTTGTTCTCCAGGATCTTGCCGACCACGATCGAGCCTTCCACGCCGGCGTTCTCGGAGATCTGGCGGATCGGAGCCTCGAGCGCCTTCAGCACGATGTTGATGCCGGCCTGGACGTCGTCATTGGCGTTGGTGAGGCGCCCGACCGCCTTCTTGGCGCGGAGCAGCGCGACGCCACCGCCGGGGACGATGCCTTCCTGCACCGCGGCGCGGGTGGCGTTGAGCGCGTCCTCGACGCGGTCCTTCTTCTCCTTGACCTCGATCTCGGTGGCGCCGCCGACGCGGATCACCGCGACGCCGCCGGCGAGCTTGGCAAGGCGCTCCTGCAGCTTCTCGCGGTCGTAGTCCGAGGTGGTCTCCTCGATCTGGGCCTTGATCTGGCCGACGCGGGCCTCGATCTCCGGCTTCTTGCCGGCACCCTTGACGATCGTGGTGTTCTCCTTGTCGATCACGACCTTGCCGGCGCGGCCGAGCATCTTCACCGTGACGTTCTCGAGCTTCATGCCGAGGTCTTCGGAGATCAGCTGGCCGCCGGTGAGGATCGCAATGTCCTCGAGCATGGCCTTGCGGCGGTCACCGAAGCCCGGCGCCTTCACCGCGGCCACCTTGAGGCCGCCACGGAGCCGGTTGACGACCAGGGTGGCCAGCGCCTCGCCCTCGACGTCCTCGGCGATGATGACGAGCGGCTTGCCCGACTGCACCACGGCTTCGAGCACCGGCAGCATGGCCTGCAGGCCCGACAGCTTCTTCTCGTGCAGGAGGATGTAGGCGTCCTCGAGCTCGGCCGTCATCTTCTCGGCGTTGGTGACGAAGTAGGGGCTGAGATAGCCGCGGTCGAACTTCATGCCCTCGACGATGTCGACCTCGGTGTCGAGCGACTTGTTCTCCTCGACGGTGATGACGCCCTCGTTGCCGACCTTCTGCATCGCCTGGGCGATCATCTTGCCGATGGCGGCATCGCCGTTGGCCGAGATGGTGCCGACCTGGGCGACCTCGGAGGAGGCGGCGACGGGCTTGGCGCGCTTCTCGATGTCCTTGATGACGGCGGCCACCGCGGTGTCGATGCCGCGCTTGAGGTCCATCGGATTCATGCCGGCGGCAACGGCCTTGGCGCCTTCGCGCACGATGGCCTGGGCCAGCACGGTCGCGGTGGTGGTGCCGTCGCCGGCGAGGTCGTTGGTCTTGGAGGCGACCTCACGCACCATCTGGGCGCCCATGTTCTCGAACTTGTCCTCGAGCTCGATCTCCTTGGCGACGGTGACGCCGTCCTTGGTGATGCGCGGCGCGCCGAACGACTTCTCGATGACGACGTTGCGGCCCTTCGGGCCGAGCGTCACCTTGACGGCGTTGGCGAGAATGTCGACGCCGCGCAGCATGCGATCGCGCGCGTCTCCGGAAAACTTGACGTCTTTGGCAGCCATGTCTGCAATCCCTCGTCTGTCGTGATGTGTCTTGTTTTGTGCTGTACGGCTTTTGTGCTGCACGGCGGAATGATGGATGCCCGGATCGCCTGGATCCGGGCATGACATTCAGCGGCCGTTCAGGCGGACGGCCTTAGGCCAGAACGCCCATGATGTCCGACTCCTTCATGATCAGGAGGTCTTCGTTGTCGATCTTGACCTCGGTGCCCGACCACTTGCCGAACAGCACGCGGTCGCCGACCTTGAGGTCGATCGGGATCAGCTTGCCGGCCTCGTCACGGCCGCCGGGGCCGACGGCGACGATTTCGCCCTGGGACGGCTTTTCCTTGGCGGTGTCGGGAATGATGATGCCGCCCTTGGTCTTTTCCTCGGCGTCGATACGTTTGACCACGACACGGTCATGCAGCGGACGAAATTTGGATTTAGCCATGACGTTTCCCTTTGGAGGCTCGCTTCGGAAGTAGTGGAAGTGGGTGGGGCGGCGCTTCCGTCCAACCCCTATCCCGAGGATCGAACGGCGCGCTTAGCAATCGGGCTTTCCGAGTGCTAATAGTGGGTCCGGAAATATGGCTTTGCCGCGATCCTGTCAAGCAAAGGTGGTTAAGCGATTGGTGAGGCGGATATAGGATGGTGGCATTGGAAACTTGTTCGGGGCGTCGGCGTATCAAAGGACGTCATTGCTCCGGCAGCGGTTTTGCGCTTGGCTGCGAGAGGGGTGCGGCCATGGTCTTGCTCGGGGGAATGCCATGATCAGTTCAGCTCACGCGCGCACGGTTGCCAATCTGGCGGCCGCTTCTTGTCTGGCGCTGCTGCTGGGCGCTTGCGGCGGCGGGATGAACCTGCCGTCCTTCTCGTCGTCCTCGCCGCCGCCTGACGCCGAGCCCGGCGTCGCGCCCGAAATGCCTGCGACCATTCGCGCCGACGAGATCGTGGGCCGCTGGGGCCTGGCCTCGTTCCAGAACCCGGCCGACCGCGCCCGCACCGAGGCTGCCGCCCGGGCCCAGTGCAAGAATCCCTACGTGATCACCGCCGGCTCCTCCGGCGGTGTGATCATGCATCTAGCCGACCAAGCCACGCCCCAGGAGCTGCGGCTGAAGGGCTCGCCGAGCGGCAAGAACTATATCGGGCCGGCCGGTCCGACCCCCGGCGAGCAGGACCGCGAGATCGTCTCCTTCGACGGCCGCGTCCTGATCACGCGCTTCATCGACAAGGATGCCGCCACCCGCTACGGCAACATGGTCTACGTCCGCTGCGCGCCAAGGGCGTGATGTGCTGATCGTCGTTCCGGGGCGGTCCGCAGGACCGAACCCGGAACCTCGAGATTCCGGGTTCACGCTTCGCGTGCCCCGGAATGACGATGCGAAGCACAACTCCAAAAACAAAAACGCCGGCCCTCAGGCCGGCGTTTTGCTTTTTCCCATGTCGCGTCCGTTCAGTCGAACAGCGCGTCGATGTCGTCCTGCGAGGCGTGGCCGACGTCGCCGGCGAGCTTGGGGCCGTTGAGGAGCTTTTCGTCCTCGCTGCGATTGTCGACCTGCGCCGGTACGTGAGACTTGATCGCGTCGACGCCGCCCCAGATGTCCATCATCGCGTTGATATGCTGCTCGATGAACTTCATCGTGGTCATGACCTTGCTGATGCGCTGGCCGGTCAGGTCCTGGAAATTGCAGGCTTCGAAGATCGAGATGACGCGTTCCTGGATGTCGTCGGCGAGCCGCTTCTGCTGGTCGATCGAGTCCACCTTGGACATGGCGCTGGCGGCCTGGTCGATCGATTCCGCCGCTTCGAGGATCTGCTGGGTCGCCTGCTCGGTGCCGCCGACCACCGCGCCGAGCTCGCCGTTGACCTTGGCCATTTCGCCGCCGTCGAAGCTCTTGCCGTGCAGCGTCGCGATTTCGCGTTTGGTGCGGTCGATGGCGTCGTGGATGAGGTCGAGTTCAACCTTCAGCTTTTCGCACTGCTCGATCTGCGCCCGATAGGTCTCGAGCATGGTGCGCGCTTCGGCAAGTTCGTGGGCAGTGGAGGCGTCGATCGCCGCCATGGCCGCGCTGCCGGACAGCGGCGCCGCCGTGACGCCCTTCGCCATCTGGGCGCGGATCGCGCGCAGCTCAGCCATGATCTCGCTATGCATCGGGCCTGCCTCTTCAGTAACGTCCATTATCGGCATCTCGCCGCTGACGATATCCTCGACGCGAAAACGCTTGCGGTGAACAGCCATCAGGATACTCCCCCCACCTCACTCACGCGTCTTTGTAGGCAGAAGCGATTTAACACGAAGTTCACAGCCGGAACTGTTGTGCGGCGTCGCGCGACGCCGGGCAAAGAGGCGATTAACCATCACTCCGCTGCGTTCATCGAAAATAAACGCTGATCGCCAAATTGCCGCTTCGCTCGCGACGTGGTGAATCCAAACGCCGGTTTCGTTTACCAAACAAAACGGCTTTTGCCTTTTATTGACCACGTCGAGGGGGCGGATCAGCCATCAGCTCCACGGCGCATGTGATCTAGACGAAACAGTACAGAGTACGTCGATGTTCAAGAGAATGTCTGTCGCGCTGCTCGGCAGCGCTTGCACCTTTTTTGCCGGCGCGAACGGCGCCTGCGCCTTCGACAACACCGTGCCGAACGATCCGCCCGCGGTGCTCTATGCGCCGCAGGTGCCGCCGGCGCCGGTCCGTGTCGCCTCCAATTCCAACATGGGCGGCGGCTTCATCGAGTTCCTGTTCGGTGATGGCCCCGGCCGCGGTCCGGCCTACGCGCCCGAGCGGCCGGTCTATCAGCAGCAGCCGAGTTACTACGATCAGCGCCGCCTGCCGCCGATGGGCGAGCCGCAGATGCAGGGTGGATATCAACAAGGCGGATATCAGCAAGGCGCGCTCCAGCAGGACGCGGTCGATCCTCGGCAGCGCCCGTTCGATCCGAGATTCGAGAAGCAACTCGTTGACTATAGCGGCAAGGAAAGTCCCGGCACGATCGTGGTCGATACGCCGAACAAGTTCCTCTATCTCGTCGAGGGCAATGGCAGGGCGATGCGTTACGGCATCGGCGTCGGCCGTCCCGGCTTCACCTGGTCGGGCGTGAAGTCGATCACGGCCAAGCGCGAATGGCCGGACTGGACGCCGCCGGCCGAAATGCTGGCGCGCCGGCCCGATCTGCCCCGGCACATGGAAGGCGGCCCGGAAAATCCGCTCGGCGCCCGCGCGATGTATCTCGGCTCGACGCTCTATCGCATCCACGGCTCCAACGAGCCCTGGACCATCGGCACCAACGTCTCCTCCGGCTGCATCCGCATGCGCAACGAGGACGTCATCGACCTCTACGGCCGCGTCAATGTCGGCACCAAGGTCGTGGTGATGTGATGTGGATGCTTCGCCTCTCCCCGCAAGCGGGGAGAGGGAGAAGAGTCACGCGTAATCGCTGCCGCCATCATCGCCGCCGCCGAAATCGCTGTCGTCGGCCATGTCCGTGTCGTCGTCGCGATCATCGCCGTAGTTCTGATCGTTATTGTCCCGATCGTTCGAGGCCTGGTCGAAGAAGCCTTGGCCGGAATCTTGGCGGGAATCGCGACTCGAGCCGATGTCGTTGAGGCCGGCATCGCGCGCGAGCGAGCCACCGGACTGGTCGCTACCGCCCCATGGGCTGTTGCCGCCGCCACGGTCCTCGATCAGGCTGCTGTCGCCAAAACCCTGCTGGTGCGCTCCGCCCATCATGCCGCGGATGCTGGACAGCAGCAGCGAACCGCCGACGACGCCGGCCGCAGCTGCCGCGGCCGTGCCGAGGAACGAGCCGCCGCCACCGCCGGCCGGCGGAGCACCATAACCCTGGCCCGGACCTTGGCCGTAAGCCTGCCCGTAAGGCGGCGGTGCGCCGTAGCCCGGCTGCGCCTGCTGCATCGCCTGGCCGCTGTTCCACACCGGCCGCGCGTCGCGTGGCGGCACGTTCGGAACCGAGCCGCGCGACGGGCCGCCGCCGAACAGCGTGTCGCGCATGGTATCGAGGAATCCGCCGGACTGCGCCTGCTCGGGCGCATGAGCCGCCTCCAGCTCCTGGATCCGGGCATTCGCGCGCTTCAGCGCTTCGTCCTGCAACAGCGTGGTCTGCACCAGAGCATAGACCGCGCCGGGCGCCTTGCGCAGCCCATCGGAGATCGCAGCGATCGCGTCGGGATCACGGGGTGCGTTTTCCAGCTTTGAAAGCCGGTCGAAAAGGTCGTCGACGAGCTGGCGTTCCTGCGGCGTCATGATCTGTCTCCTTCGCGCAAAACCAAGCGCGAGAGGAGATGTAGGGTTCCATTGTGGCCCCAACAGTGCCGGCCGGATTAAATTTCGGTATGCGACAAGCCGCCTCGCCGCTTGCTTTCTGCCGGTTTCATTCCAATGTGGCGCCGCTGACCGCCAGCAGGCGCGCGAAGGCATCGCCCGAGAGATAGGCGTGCTCGCGCTCGCGGACATCCGTCATGGGGTCGAGGCCTTTGAGGACATCGTCGACGAAGCCGGGGTGGCACATCACGAGGCCGCCATCGGGGAGGCCTTCCAGGAATTGCCGCATCAACTCGCCGAAATCGGCCGCCCGCGTGAAGTCATAGGCGCCGGCGAAGCCGGGATTGAAGCTGAGGCCGGCGCTGCCGGCGCGGCGACGGAATTGCGCGCTGAAGATATCGAGCACCATGGCCTTGGGAGAGGCCAGCCGCTGCTTCAGCGGCAGGTCGCGCCCGCCCTGGCGCACCCAGGCGTTTGGCGCGCCTTCGCTGACCGCATCGACAAAGCCGTCGCGTACCTGCGGATAGAGCTGCACATGCTGATGCCCGTCGACGAAGTCGGGCGCGCGGCCGAACGCGTCCATGAAGGCGGCGAGCTGCGCCTTGACCTCGTTGCGGACGAACTCGCGATCGAGCCGACGCATCAATCCGGCGCGCAACAGTTTTGGAAACGGCATGAACATGTCGCCGTCGAGCGGACGGAAATGCATGGTGAGGGGGCGGAACGGCGCCGACAGCGTCACGTGCAATCCGATCGCGCAACGCGGGCTCGCTGTCGCGGAAGCCTGCAGCGCTTCGATCTCGCTGCGCTCGATCGCCGGGCCCACCATCATCACCGAGGTGGCGTTGAGGCGGCCGCGTTCTATCAGGTCGCGGATGGCGCGGTTGACGCCAGGGCTGATGCCGTAATCGTCGGCGCAGAGCCAGATCCGCCGCAGGTCCGCGGCCGCGCTCATTCGGCCGCCGTCCTCTTGGCGGCGTCGTCGGCCTCGAAGTGCTTCTCACTGTGCTCGGCGACGAAGTAGATCGGGCGCGCCTTCAACTCGGAGAGGATCTTGCCGATATATTCGCCGACGATGCCGATCATGATGAGCTGCACGCCGCCGATCGTCATCAGGCCGATCACGAGCGAGGGATAGCCGGGCACCTGCTTGCCGGTCGTGAACACCTCCCAGAGGATCGAGAGGCCGAACAGGAAAGCGCCTCCGGCGAGAATGACCCCGAGCAGGCTGGCGAAGCGCAGGGGCGCCACTGAGAACGAGGTCAGGCCCTCGATCGACAGGCCAAGCAGGCTTGCGGCATTGAAGGTGGTGACGCCGTGGGCGCGCGCCGAAGGCTCGTAGTCGACGCGGATCTGGCGGAAGCCGATCCAGCTTGCCAGCCCCTTGAAGAAGCGGTTGCGCTCGGGCAATTGCCTGAGGGCTGCGACGGCGCGCGGCGACAGCAGGCGGAAGTCGCCGGCGTCCTCCGGAATCTTCTGGCGGGCGCCCCAATTGATCAGCGCGTAGAAGCCGTGCACAGAGACGCGGCGCAGGAAGCTCTCGTTGTCGCGATGCGCCTTGGCGGTATAGACGACGTCATAGCCATCGTCGATCCAGTGCCGCACCAGCTGCTCGATCAGAGCGGGCGGATGCTGGCCGTCGCCGTCCATGAACATGACGGCGCCGAGCCGGGCATGGTCGAGGCCGGCCATCAGCGCGGCCTCCTTGCCGAAATTGCGCGACAGCGACACCACCTGGACGTCGATCGCGTCGGCCGGCAGCGAACGGGCGATCGCCAGCGTCGCATCCTTGCTACCGTCGTCGACATAGACGACCTCGCAAGACAGCCGATAGCGCTGCCGCACGGTCTTGGCGAGATCACAGATGCGCTGATGCAGGGCGGCGAGGCCCGCCGCCTCGTTGTAGACGGGGACGACTATCGACAGCCCTTGCGCGGCAGCGCTGCTCGCGGTGGTCGTCATGCCGGAAACGTCAGAGCCCAGCGTCATCGATCGAGGTTCCAGAGGCGTTCAAAATCATCTCAACAGCATATGGTAGCTGCCGTTTGCTGTCGCAAAGCTGAATGGACCTGGGACTCACCGCCGCAGGAACGCTTCCAGCTTGGCGAACAGCGGGTTCTCCCGGTCGAACACGTAGTCGAGCGAAACCACCGAGACGGTCTCGGCGCCATGCTCGCGCAGGAAACTCGCCAGCGCATAGAGCTGCCCCGGCGGGCAATGCAACGTCAGCATGCCTGACGAGGTCGGTCCGCCGAACGGCGCCTCGACGCCGTACCGACTGTGGGCTTCGCCGAGCAGGGCGGCATCGCACTGTCGGAAGCGGGTGCGGACCTCGCGGTATTTGTTGGCGCGCGCCCTTGCCGCGATGTGATCGAGGATGACGCGCGCGGTCTCCCGCGCCTGCGGCGACCAGTCGGCATCTTTCGACGCCACGAGATTGGCCTGGCTGCGCAGGATCACGCCGTCGTCGAGCACGCGCAAGCCGTTGGCGGCAAGCGTCGCGCCCGTCGTGGTGATATCGACGATCAGCTCGGCGCTGCCGGCCGCCGGAGCGCCTTCGGTCGCCCCTGCGCTTTCGACGATGCGGTAATCGGTGATGCCGTGGCTCTGGAAGAACGCGCGCGTGAGGTTGACGAACTTGGTGGCGACCCGCATCCGCATGTGATGCTGCTCGCGGAAGCCGGTGGTGACGTCGTCGAGATCGGCCATGGTGCGGACGTCGATCCAGGCCTGCGGCACCGCGACGACGACGTCGGCATAGCCGAACCCGAGACCCTCGATCAGCGACACGCGCTTGTCGGCGTCGGCGATATTCTCGCGCACCAGATCCTCGCCGGTGACGCCGAGATGCGCGAAGCCGCGCGACAGTTGCGATGCGATCTCGCTCGCCGAGAGATAGGCGACCTCGACATTATCCAGGCCCGCGATGGTCCCGCGATAGTCGCGCGCACCGCCGGCCTTCGACAGCTTGAGCCCGGCACGGGCGAAGAAGGCTTCGGTGTTTTCTTGCAGGCGGCCCTTGGAGGGAACGGCCAGAACGAACGGCGCGCTCATGATATTACGCTCCCACCTTGCGGCCGATCTTGGTCAGCGCAACCACCCAGACCGAGAAGCCCACTGCGGGGATCGGCTCCGCCGATCCGAGCTGGGTCATCAGCCCGTCATAGCGGCCGCCGGCGACGAGCGGCTCGGCGCCGTTGCCGCGGTGATGCAGCTCGAATTCGAAGCCGGTGTAATAATCGAGGCCGCGTCCGAACGCGGTCGAGAAGCGCGTCTGCTTCACGTCGATGCCGCGTGCCGCCATGAAGCCGACCCGGCTCTCGAATTGGTCGATTGCCGAGGCGAGATCGAGCTTCGCGTCGGTCGTGAGTGCACGCAGCTCGGCGATGGCATCGTCGGGGTTGCCCGATATCGACAGGAAGCGCTTCAGCACGGCGATCGCCTCGCGCGGCAGCGCGCCGCCCTTCAGCGTCGATTGCTCGAGGAAGCGGTCGGCGATCTCGGCCGTGGTGCGGCCGCCGACATTGGTGGTGCCGGCGATCGACATCAGGTCAGTGACGAAGGCGAGCGCCGCCTTGCGGTCGGAGCCGGCCAGCGCCGCCAGCACGCCCTCATATTCGCTGCGTGTCGCGGTGGCGGCGGCCGCCAGCCGCTCCAGATCCTGCTCCAGGCTGATCTTGCGGTTGAAGTCCTTGACCAGGCGGCGGCGCCAGACCGGGTACAGATTGAGCGCATCGAGCAGTGCGTTGAACAGCGCGACATCACCGGTGCGGATCTCGACCTCGCTGACGCCGAAGGCAGCCGTCGCCTCCAGCGCCAGCGCCAGCATCTCGGCGTCAGCCGCGGCGCGGTCCTGGCGGCCGAACGATTCGATGCCGGCCTGCAGGAATTCGCTGGCTTGGCCGCTGCGGTAGCGAAACACCGGTCCGAGATAGCTGAACCCGGCCGGCTGGCCGGCCCGGGGCGAGGCGAGGTAATCGCGCGCCACCGGAATGGTCAGGTCCGGGCGCAGGCAGAGCTCCTCACCGGAGAGGTCCGTGGTCAGATACAGGCTCTTGCGGATGTCCTCGCCGGACAGATCAAGGAACGGCTCCGCGGGCTGCAGGATGGCGGGCTCGGCCCTGACATAGCCGGCCTGCGCGAACGACAACAGCAGCGTATCCGCCCAGGCGGCGGAGCCGGCAGCATTTGAGGTGGCAGTCGCGGTCATGACAGGGGTCCATGGTCCCGGTGGAACCGGGCAGGGCAAGGGAGGCGGATTGGCGCAGCCCTTAGCATGGTCGATGCGCGGTTTCGACCTCCAAAGGATCAATCGCTTAACGGGCGGGCAATGCCGGCATCAGGTGGATTGCCGCCCCAATCGCCCAGCACCGCCTGCACCAGCGCCAGCGCCGCCACCGCGGCCGTGTCGGCGCGCATGATCCGGGGCCCCAGGGCGAGCCGCAGGATCTTGGGCTGCCGCAGCAGCAGGGCGCGTTCTTCCTCGGCAAAGCCGCCTTCGGGCCCGATCAGCACGTCGATGCCGTGTCCTGCCGCGCGTGCGGCTTGCAGGCTCTGAATGGGGTTTTCGAGCTCCGCCGCCTCGTCGCAGAAGATCAGCAGGCGATCGGCGGGCCGCTGGCCGAGGTATCGCTCCAGCGGCACCGGCTCGGTCACGGTCGCGATGCTGAGGATGCCGCATTGCTCGGCGGCCTCGACGACATTGGCCCGCATCCGCTCGGTGTTGACCCGGGAGGCCTGGGTGAACCGGGTCAGAACCGGATGTAGCGCGGCGGCGCCCATCTCGATGGCCTTCTGGACCATGTAGTCGAGCCGGGCATGCTTGAGCGGGGCGAACACGTAAGCGAGGTCGGCAAGCCGGTCCTGGGGCCGGGTCTGCTGCAGGATAACGAGGCCGTCCGGCCGCTTGCGGCCTTCGATGGCGGCCTGCCACTCGCCGTCGCGGCCGTTGAACGCCAGAACCTCGGCCCCGGCGGCAAGCCGCAGCACATTCCCGAGATAATTGCTCTGATCGCGGTCGAGCGCGACCCTGGCGTCCTGGGCCAAGGGGGCATCGACGAACAGGCGGGGAGCGCGAAAATCGTGCGAGGGCATCGTTCAAAAGTCCAATTTGGCGCCGTTATTAACCGAAAGCCGCCGTTTCGGGGGTAAATATTGCCAAATCAGTGCGTCGGCGCGCCGCGCTCTTGCCCTATTCGGCGGGTTGTTAAGCGCCGGCGGGAATCGTAAAATCACGAGCACGCTGGTTGCGCTTCAATTGGGAAGACGCTGGACCCCGTAAGCTCCTGCCGGAGAGACTTTCTTGATGATCCGTCATTTGATGGTTCCGATCACTGCCGCCATGGTCACGCTGGGCGCTGCGGGCGTTCATGCGCAGAGCGCCTTCCCGGCGCCGCTGCCCGGTCAGGCCCCGACCAGCTCCCCGTTTCCGTCCGTGAACGGCTCCGCACCGGTCGCCTCCGTCGGCACGGCGCCGCAATCGTCCTTTCCCGTGAACGGCGCCGCGCCGATCGGCGGCCCCGGCGCTTTCGGCGCGGCTCCGCCGACGCAAGCCGGACCCGGCGAGGACTGCATGAAGGCGTTCATGCCCCTGCGCGAGGAAGCCGAGAAGCGCGGCAAGCTGATCAAGGCGGCAAGCGACCGTCACGCGCCACCGGACGAGGCCTGCAAGCTGATCCGCAATTTCAGCCAGGCCGAGACCAAGATGATCAAGTACATCGACACCCACGCCGCCAAATGCGGAATCCCGCCGCAGGTCGGCGCGCAGATGAAGGACGGTCACAAGAACACCGAGGCCATGGCGACGAAGGTCTGCAATGTCGCGCAGCAGATGCAGCAACAGCAGGCGCGTCCCGCAGGCCCGTCGCTGAGCGAGGTGCTGGGGTCGGGCTCGGCGCCTGAGGCCAATGCCGGCAAGAAGGGTGGCAGCACCTTCGACACGCTCAACGGCAACGTCCTCACAAGATGATACACGTGCCGCCGATTTGAAGTTCCTACGGTGCCTGCCGCGAGATCCTCATAGGAACTTCAAATCGATAAGCGGCACGTGAATTTAGTTTTCTTGCTAGTGCCCTTGTCGTTTTCGAAGTTCGTACCGGAATTCGCCGCGATGGAATACGAACTTCGAAAACTGGGCACTAGCGCATCTGCCCGCGTTGCCGATTCCACCGGCAACTGGGTCGATACGCTCGCCCCGCCCTGGGCGCGGCCTTACCTCCGTTTGTCCCGCTTCGATCGTCCGATCGGCTCCTGGCTGCTGCTGATGCCGTGCTGGTGGTCGGCGGCGCTTGCGAGCGGCATGGCGCACGACGTCCGCCAGTTGCCGCTCACCATCGTGCTGTTCTTCATCGGCGCCTTCGTGATGCGCGGGGCGGGCTGCACCTGGAACGACATCACCGACCGCGACCTCGACGACAAGGTCGAGCGCACCCGCTCGCGGCCGCTGCCGTCGGGGCAGGTGAGCACCAAGCAGGCGCTGGCTTGGATGGTCGTGCAGGCGCTGATCGGCCTTCTGGTGCTGCTGCAGTTCAACCGTTTCGCGATCGCGACCGGCATCGCCTCGCTTTTGATCGTCGCGATCTATCCCTTCATGAAGCGCATCACCTGGTGGCCGCAGATCGTGCTGGGGCTTGCCTTCTCCTGGGGCGCGTTGATGGGCTTTGCCGTCACCTTCGGCCGCATCGACGTCACGGCGCTGGTGCTCTATGCCGGCGCGATTTCCTGGGTGATCGGCTATGACACGATCTACGCGCATCAGGACGCCGAGGACGACGCGCTGATCGGCATCAGGTCGACCGCGCGCCTGTTCGGCGCGCACACGCACCAGGCGCTGATCCTGTTCTACGGGCTCTCGGTGATGCTGATCGGCGTCGCACTGGCGTCAGGCGATGCGCGCTGGCCGGCCTGGCTCGGCCTAGCCGCCTTCGCCGCGCATCTCGCCTCGCAGATCGCGCGCCTGCGGATCGACGATCCCGAGCTGTGTCTGCGCCTCTTCAAGTCGAACAAGCATGCGGGCTTGCTGCTGCTTGCGGGATTGCTGGCCGACGCGGTGATGCGGGGGGCGTAATTCGTAAGGGGGAACGGCGCCCTTGCGCCGTGCCCATGATCTCCATTGATCGACAGAAGGCGGGCACGCTTGCGCTTTGGCTACCCTACAGCGCCTGCGATGCCGCTTAATTCCTTGCGATGATCTCGCGTTCGCCCTGATGCACAGTCAGCTCGCGCGCCATCGCAACACGCCGGCGCATCAAAAATTTCGGACGGCGGGCGCGGATCGCGTTGGCACGGCGACGGCGCGGCGCGGGCTTGCGGGCGCCCTCGTCGAGCTGAGGTAGCGCGAAGATCTCGCTCCAGACCGCCCAGGCCTCTGCGAGCTCGTCGCCGTCGGCGCTGATCAGCAGCGGGACGGAGAGCGAGGGATCGCGATGCACCAGGACGAGGGTCTGCGCCTCGTCGTTGCCGCGCAGCGCGACGCCGATGAAGTCGCTGACGCGGACGTTGATCGCCATCTGCATGCCGCGCACGGCACGGCGCAGCACGACACGCTCGCGATGAAGCTCGATCTGCCTTGTGTATCCGTCGGCGCGCGGATCATGCGCATCGAAGCGAACCGGAAGGGAAAGAGGGTCGAGCCGCAGCGAGCGGCTCGACCCGGCGGGGTTGACCCCGCATGTTGCTGTTTGACGCCTCAAGGCTTTAGTCTCCCCGCCGGGATTATGTTCCCGGTCGATGCGAGGACCTTAGCGCGGCGGTTTCCGAAACCGCTTAAAAAGGCTGGTTAACCCATCCTCACTGCGGCTCATGATTGACAAGAGCTTGGCGCGCATGATTGACGAGACGTTGCGCGCAACATGCGAATCTGAGCTTTTGGCGGGCTGAAAATGCTTGAAGTCCGCGCAATCAGGGCACATCTGTGGGTTCCGGTCCCGAACCCCGCCCCAACAGGATTTCGTTCGTGAACTCTTCACCATCCGTAAGCTCGACGCTTTCGTCCAAGAATATGTCCAAGGCCAGCCGAGACCTGTTCGATCAGTCCGCGCTGTCCGATCTCGCACAGAGGCTTGTGGAAGCGGCCAGGCGCGCGGGCGCGGATGCCGCCGATGCGGTCGCGGTGCGCGGCGTCTCGCAGGGCGTCGAGGTGCGGGATGGGCGTGTCGAGGAATCCGAGCGGTCCGAGGGCGACGATGTCGGCCTCCGTGTCTTGGTTGGCCAGCGCCAGGCGGTGGTCTCGACCAACGACGTCAGCGGCGATGCCGTGACCAAGCTCGCTGAACGCGCGGTGGCGATGGCGCGCGTCGCGCCCGACGACAAATATGTCGGCCTCGCCGATCCCGCGCTGCTCGCGCGCGACTTCCCCGACCTCGACCTGCTCGATCCCGATGTGCCCGCGACGAGCGAGCTCGAGCGCCGCGCGCTCGCGGCCGAGGCAGCTGCACTCGGCGTCAAGGGCGTGACCAAGTCCGGCGGCGCCTCGGCCTCCGCCGGCATCGGCGGCATGGTGCTCGTCACCTCGACCGGCTTCCACGGCTCTTACTTGCGCTCCAGCCAGGGCATCTCGGCCACCGCCATCTCGGGCGAAGGCACCAGCATGGAGCGCGATTACGACTTCCCCTCGGCGCCGCATGCCGCCGATCTGTTGTCGCCGGAAGCCGTCGGCCGTTCCGCCGGCGAGCGCACCGTGGCGCGCTACAATCCGCGCAAGGTCGAGACCTGCAAGGTGCCGGTGGTGTTCGATCCGCGCGTTGCCGGCTCGCTGGTCGGCCATCTGGTCGGCGCCATCAACGGCGCCTCGATCGCGCGCAAGACCAGCTTCCTGAAGGACAGGCTCGGCCAGCAGCTGTTCGCCAAGAACATTCGTATCATCGACGATCCCTTGCGCCGGCGCGGCCTGCGCTCGCAGACCTTCGACGCCGAGGGCGTGGCCGTGAAGAAGACCGCGCTGGTCGACGAGGGCGTGCTGACGACCTGGCTGCTGGACTGCGCCACCGCGCGTGAGCTCGGCCTCGTCACCACGGGCCATGCCCATCGCGGCGTGTCGTCCTCGCCTTCGCCCGGACCGTATAATCTGCATCTCGAAGCCGGCACGCCGACGCCCGCCGAGTTGATCTCCGACATCAGCCAAGGATTCTACGTCACCGATCTGATCGGCTCCGGCGTCAACGGCGTCACCGGCGATTACAGCCGCGGCGCCTCCGGCTTCTGGATCGAGAACGGCCAGATCACCTATCCTGTCAGCGAGGTGACGATCGCCGGCCACCTGTTCGAGATCTTCAAGTCGATGCAGCCGGCGAACAATCTCGAATTCCGCTACGGCATCAATGCGCCGACGGTGCGCATCGAGGGTTTGACGCTTGGCGGACGCTGACGCGAACGACACCATCCTGACGCGCGACGCGGCGCTGCTGCAAGATACGGTGCGGGAAGCGGGTGTGCTGGCACAGTCGCTGTTCCGTACCGAGCTGAAGAAGTGGACCAAAGGCGCGTCTTCGCCGGTGTCGGAAGCCGACATCGCCGTCAACGACCTGCTCGAAACGCGCCTGCGCAGTGCGACGCCGGATTATGGCTGGCTCTCGGAGGAGAGCGCCGACGACGCGGACCGCCTGTCGCGGCGGCTGACCTGGATCGTCGATCCCATCGACGGCACGCGCAATTACCTCAACGGCCATGACGACTGGTGCGTCAGCGTCGCGCTGGTCGAGGATGCGGCGCCGGTGCTGGCCGCGGTATTCGCGCCGACGAGCGGCGAGTTCTTCTTCGCCGCGCGCGGACGCGGCACGACGCTCAACGACGTCCCGGTGCGGGCGAGCTCAGGAGCCGAGCTGGACTTTGCCCGCGTCGCCGGCCCAAAACCCCTGGTCGAGCGCCTCAAGCCCTCACTCGGCGACATCAAGCTGCATCCGCGAATCGGCTCGCTCGCGCTGCGCCTGTGCCGGGTCGCCCATGGTGCGCTGGATGCGGCTTTTGCGGGGGGCAACAGCCATGATTGGGACCTTGCGGCGGCCGATTTGATCGTGCAGGAAGCCGATGGTAGGATGAGCGACCTCTCCGGAGAACCCATCCTCTATAACCGCCGGGAAGTGGCGCACGGGGTGCTGGTGGCAGCGGGACGCGATCGTCATGCGGGCATAGTCGCGCATTTTCGAAACCGCCCCTTGGCCTGAAGCGCTTTCGTCGTGCTTGTTGAACACTGCTTTGCCGGGCAGCCCGTTAGGAACAGAACTCATGCCAGATAGTGCCCCGCAACAACTGCTTCACCTCGTCATCGGCGGCGAGCTCGTCGATCTCGAGCACAACACCTTCAAGAACCTCGACGACGTCGAGATCGTCGGCCTCTATCCGAATTATGCGACCGCTCACGCCGCCTGGCGGGCCAAGGCGCAGAGCACGGTCGACAACGCGCAGATGCGCTATTTCATCGTCCATCTCCACCGGCTGCTCGACCCGAATCAAGAACCGGCGCGTTGAAGAAACTGCTTCGCAATACGCTGCGAAGCAGCTGGTTTCAGCGTGCCGTCGGGGTTCTGGCGGCCGAATATCTGCGTCTGGTCCGGCGGACCAACAAGTTCACGTTCGATCCGCCAGACGTCTATGACATCGTCGAGCCGCAGATCCCGGCGATCTTCGCCTTCTGGCACGGCCAGCATTTCCTCACCCCCTTCATCAAGAACAAGGACTCTTATCGGGCCAAGGTCCTGATCTCCCGCCACCGCGACGGCGAGTTCAACGCCATCGCGGTGGAGCGGCTCGGCATCGGCCTGATCCGCGGTTCCGGCGATCACGGCGGTGCGTTCCACCGCAAGGGCGGGGTCGGCGCGTTCAAGGAAATGGTGCGGACGCTGCAGGACGGTTGTAATGTCGCGCTGACCGCCGATGTCCCCAAGCGCGCGCGCGTGGCCGGGCTCGGCATCATCATGCTGGCACGGGAATCGGGGCGGCCGATCATGCCTTTCGCGATGGCGACCAGCCGCTTCATCCGGCTGAAGAACTGGGACCGCACCACCATCAATTTGCCCTTCGGGCGGGGCGCATTGGTCGGCATCAAGGAAATCCACGTTCCGCCGGATGCCGACGCCGACACGATGGAAGCGCTGCGGCTGGAGCTGGAACAGACCTTGAACGAGGCGACCCGCCGCGCCTATGCGCAACTTGGCCGTCCGGGACCCCAAGATGCCTAAATCGCTGCCCATCGCGTTGCCGATCACGCTGCGGATGTACCGGCGCCTTGCCTCCGGCCTGGTGCCGCTTGCGCCCGCGCTGATCAAGCGGCGGCTCAGGCAGGGCAAGGAAGACCCCGCGCGCGTCGGTGAGCGGCGCGGCCTGTCCCGCGACGTGCGGCCGCACGGCCCGCTGGTCTGGATCCACGGCGCCAGCGTCGGCGAGGTGCTGGCCGCAGCGGCGCTGATCGAGCGCCTGCGCGATCTCAATCTGCGCATCCTGCTCACCTCGGGCACCGTCACCTCGGCCGCTGTGGTCGCGAAGCGCTTCCCGCCCGACGTCATCCATCAATACGTGCCGTATGATTCGCCGCGCTATGTCGCGCGCTTCCTCGACCATTGGAAGCCGTCGCTGGCGCTGTTCATCGAATCCGATCTGTGGCCGAATCTGATCCTCGCCGGCGCATCGCGCCGGGTGCCGATGGTGCTGATCAACGGGCGGATGTCGCCGCGCTCGTTCCCGCGTTGGCGGCGCATGCACGGGACCATCTCGGCGCTGCTGTCGCGGTTCGACATTTGCCTGGCGCAATCGAAGACCGATGCCGAACGCTTCTCTGCGCTCGGCGGCCGCGACGTGGTCACGACGGGCAATCTCAAGCTCGACGTGCCGGCGCCGCCGGCCGATTCCGCCAAGCTCGAGCGACTGATCGCGATGACGCGCGGGCGGCCGGT
This sequence comes from Bradyrhizobium guangxiense, assembly GCF_004114915.1. Taxonomy (NCBI): domain Bacteria; kingdom Pseudomonadati; phylum Pseudomonadota; class Alphaproteobacteria; order Hyphomicrobiales; family Nitrobacteraceae; genus Bradyrhizobium; species Bradyrhizobium guangxiense. The sequence continues at coordinate 636,940 of NZ_CP022219.1, forward strand.
CATCGTCGCGGCCTCGACCCATCCCGGCGAGGACGAGATGCTGGTCGCCGCGCATCGCAGCCTCGTCGGTTTCTTCCCGCAGCTCCTCACCGTGATCGTGCCGCGGCATCCCGATCGCGGCTCTTCGATAGCGGGCTTGATCACCGCCTCTGGCCTGACGCCGGCGTTGCGCTCGCGCGAGGAACTGCCGACCGCGACGACCGATATCTATGTCGCCGACACCATGGGCGAGCTCGGCCTGTTCTATCGCCTCTCGCCGATCGTATTCATGGGCGGATCGCTGATCCACCATGGCGGGCAGAATCCGATCGAGGCGGTCAAGCTGGGCGCTGCGATCGTCCATGGTCCGCACGTCTTCAACTTCGCCGATGTCTATGAGGCGCTCGACGGCAGCGGCGGGGCGCGCCAGGCCGACACGCAGGAGGCGCTGGTCAAGCAGCTCGGCCAATTGCTGGCCGACCCCGTCATGCGCGACAAGATGCAGCGTGCCGGCGCGGGCGTGGTGGAGCAGCTCGGCGGCGCGCTCAATCGCACCATGACCGCGCTCGAGCCTTATCTGTTGCAGCTGCGGATCGAAATGGGAGCCGCCAATGCGTGAGCCGGCCTTCTGGTACCGGCCACGTTCCCCCCAGTCCTACGCGTTATGGCCGCTCGCAGCGCTCTACGGCGCAATCACCGGGCGGCGCATGCTGCGCAAGGGTGTTGACGCCGGCATTCCCGTGATCTGCGTCGGCAATTACCATGTCGGCGGCGCCGGCAAGACGCCGACCGTGCTGGCGCTGACCAAGCTTTTGCGCGAGCTCGGCGAGACGCCGGTGGTGCTCAGCCGCGGCTATGGCGGGCGCCTGGAAGGCCCTGTCATGGTCGATCGCGAACGTCACACCGCCTCGGACGTCGGCGACGAGCCGCTGATGATGGCGCGCGATGTCCCCGTCGCGGTCGCACGCGATCGCCTCGGCGGCGTCGCGCTGGCGAAGTCGCAAGGCGCCACCGTGATTCTGATGGACGACGGCTTCCAGAACCCGCGCCTGGTCAAGGATGCTTCTCTGATCGTGATCGACAGCGAGCGCGGCCTCGGCAACGGCGAGGTGTTTCCCGCCGGCCCCTTGCGCGCGCCGCTGCAGGTCCAGCTCGCGCGCACCGACGCGCTGGTGCTGATCGGCGATGGCCGCGCGGCCAACGATGTCGCGGCAGAGCTTGCCAAGCGCAACAGACCAGCGCTGCGCGCGCGCCTGAAGCCCGATGCGAACACGGTCGCGCAGCTCCTCGGCAAGCGAGTCCTCGCCTTCGCCGGCATCGGCGATCCCGGCCGCTTCTTCCGCACTCTTCGCGCCAGCGGCATCGACGTCGCGCGCACGCGGCCCTTCGCCGACCACCACATGTTCTCGACCGAGGAGATCGCCACCCTCGCAGCGGACGCCCAGCGCGAGCAACTGACGCTGGTAACGACGGAAAAGGACCTCGCACGCCTGCGCGGCAGCAAGGGCGTGCCTGGCGACATCGTGCCGTTCGCCGTCCAGCTTGAGTTCGATGAGCCGGCAAAGCTGCGGCAATTGATCAGCGACCATCTCTACGAGGCACGCGAGCGCAGGTTCTCTAGGCGTTGATCTCGTCGTGTGGGCACGCTCGCGCTTATGCCCATTCTGATGCATTCCTGCCAACGTCAGAATCACGTCTGCTGGCGAATCCACTTCCGCGCCTTCGCGAGTTGATGTAGCCTGGCATGAGAGCCGTCACCGGGACGTGCCGAACTCCCGGCAATTATCGACGGCGTTGATGCCCACGGCGGGCAATGAATCTTCATCATGTCAATGTAGCGGCCGTAACGATCAGATCGGAACGGCGCGGAGAGTTATTGCCAACAATTCAGAGGAGAGCATGCCATGCATTTTTGCCTCACCGGACAATATACGCCACGCGCTCTCAATGCCATTTTGGAGAATCCCACGACCGATCGCCAGGAGGCCGCCCGAAAACTCGTCGAAGCGGCCGGCGGAAAACTGGTCTCGATGTACAGCGTCGCGACCGACGGCCCAGGCGTTCTGGTGATTTTCGATGTGCCTGATCCCAGTGCGGCTCCGGCCATTTCAGGCCTGACCGTCACGGCGGGCACGCTGCAGAACGTGAAGCTGGTTCGGTTGTTCACGCAGGACGAGATCAAGCAGGTTCGCCAGAACGCGGCGAAGCTGCGTTCCTCGTATTCGCCGCCCGGAAGCTGACATCCGGATTCAAAGCGCAGCCGCCGCAGTCGGACGACGCGGCGGCTGCTCTCATGTCAAAATCAGAACCATGTCTGCAACGCGGCGAGGGGGCACGCTCACCACGCCCCGACGGCCATCATTCCGATGATGGTGAGGCATGAGACGCAGGCCACCATCACAGTATAACATTCCGGCGTATTCATCGGCGGCTCCCAAACTGTTGCGAAACGCTTGGTCACTGCGACCTGTGGGGACGTTAGCGGCCTTGCTGCCGCTTCAATTCCGCGAGTCGCGACCGGGATCTCCGTGGACGTCGGTTCTCTCATCGTCACCCTGATCGACTGAGTGATGATGCGCTTCGCGCGCTTCCAAGCGTTTAGTTGCGGTCAGAAGCTGCTTCCGCATTTCAGCGAGACGGGCGCGGCAATATTCACGATAGAGTCGGTCCAGTATGGCGGGCATGATCACCCCCATCGTTGACTTTCGATTTACAGATGTCCCACCGCGAACTTCCGAGGTGATCGTAGCCCGCCAGACGGCTCTTCGATATGAGCCCGTTCACACACTGCGCCAATTCCAGAGCTCGACAACTGTGCTTGCTTGATTGACGGCGCGACAAAAAAGGGGCGAGGCCAAGTTACCTAACACGCAGCTTAGCAGCCTTGTGTTTCACCAGGACTTCGTCGAACAACTTAAGGGCGCCGAACCGCGGCGCAGAATCCAACCACAACGCGAAACGACTCACCAGAGGCTGCAGGCAAGCTTCAATGCAAGCAGAGCAGCGCGACAGAGATCATCTTGCTGGGAATCGGCCAAGTGCGTCCGCGCGCATGTACTTCATTATGAAGGTGGCCGAGCGGCGCATCGTGAACTCAACTCGGGAAACATGCCCGGGCGGTCAGTGTCATCGGGGACAGATTGAGGATGTGCGGAAACTCGAATGAATAACTCGCGCTGACCTGGTTGCCGCATGCCGCCGTGGCAAAGGTGAATGTCCCCGCAGGCAGAGTGAGGCCGAAGGCCTGCTGGGCAGCGTAGCTCGCTACCGTGTTGCTATTTGAACAGAGCGTGGTGTTGACCGTTGCGCAGCGCGCCGCCATTTCGCTCCCATGCTGGATTCCCAGCTGCGTCCAAAACAGCAGCCCGCATTCGATGATCCCAAATACGAAGAGCAGGAACGCGGGAGCGGTCAGCGCAAATTCCAACGCCGAGGCGCCCCGCTCGTCTTGCCGCAACGCTGCGAGCTTCACTGCAGCCTCGCAGTGGACTGCGCGGTGTATGTGTAAGTGGCCGCCACGATCTGATAGTCGATCAGCGTATAGTATGTCGCCTGCGCCGAAACCTTCGTATATGTCCCAGCCTGCGTGCCGCCGGTACAAACCGTCCCGCACGTGACGGTGCTAACTCCGGTAGTCGTCGGGCACCCGCAAAATTGCACGGGCGGGGGCGAAGCCGTGATGCCCGTGGCGCTGGTGGCGCTTGCTACCGCGTTCGAGATGCCGGTCGGGTCGAAGCCGCGCGCAATGGCGTATTGCGCCCCAGCTTGAGCGGCATTTTCGACTTGCATCTTGCGATAGAGTGCGAGCCCGACGTCTGTGACCGAAACGACCATCAACGACAGCAGCGGGATCAGGATGCCGAATTCGGCGGCCGCGACGCCCCGTTCGTCGCGGGCAGCGGCGCGTACATGCCGCGCCAGAGAGCCGAGCATTCGACGGCAATGCTTCGATGAAAAGCTCTGGACTTGCATCGCTCCAAACCTCATTCGATGAGCTGCGCGGTTTGCGAACCTATGGTCGCGGTGCCGAGCGCGGTGCAGTTGACTTGAAGGTTCGACGTGCCGGTGAAAGTCAGCGTATCCGCGACGATCTTGGTGCAGGACGTGCTCGTGCCGTTGCCACCGCTGAAGCTGAGGTTGGCCTTTGGCAGGTAGATGGCGCCGCCAAAATTCTGTGTGCTGCCACCGGTGAGGTTGAAAGCCGTCCCGGCCGGCATGTTGCGGTCGCCGTACATGACGATGCCCTTGGTGGGGCCGCTGGTCGGTGCCGTCAGGTCGATGGTCGCATTGGAGCCGATTGAAGCGGTACCCCAGTCGCTTCCAGAACCCGTAAACACCAGGGTGACACCGCTGCCGGTGATGGTGGCATTTCCGGCGACGCTCAAGTTGGCCCCATCCAGATAGTAGATGCCTGGATTCAGGTTCAGGACTGCGCCGGCATTGACCGTGATGCTGCCCGTGTAGCAGCCGGGGTCCAGCGAGTTGGTTTTTCCATTGGCGTTGACCGTGATCTTGGCATTGGTGCAACTCGGCCTCGCCGGCGGAGAGACGTTGGCGAAGGGATCGGCGACAGGCGCGATGTGCGTCCTGACTCCGTTGCTCGCCGTGATGCTGCTGGCGCCGGAAACGTCGCCGACCACTCCGACCTGATTTGCAGCGACCGAGGCGCTGCCGGCCACGTTGAGTGAGGGGCTGGCATTTGAGTTGCTGTACAGGTTGCACTTGATCAGGTTGAGCTGGTTGCCGCCGCTGACGTTGACGGCGGGACTTGCGCTTGAGTTGAGCGCAAGCACGCAGCCTGTGCCGGAATTCGGCAGGGCGACCGAGCGAGCGGAAATGAGTACACGATCCGAGCCGAACAAGGCTGACAGCAGCCGCTGCTGCGGCTGACTCACGATGACTTCGATGGCCTGCAAGTTCGATGTGTGATTGCCGGTCTTCGGTGGCTGGTTCACCGTGACCGTCACGTTGTTCAATCCGCTGGGATAGCCGTAGCTTGCCGTCACCGCTTTGGCTTCGGACGATGGGTCCGTCCCTGCGCTCGCCGCGGTCGCGGCGCTGACCGCGCCGGAATCTGCCGCGCTCTGCATGTTCTTGTGTTTATAGTACCACCAGCCCACTTCGGTTCCGAGGCCTGCGGTGCCGACCAGGACCGGCATCAGCAGCGCCGAAATGATCACATAGCTTCCGGACTGGTCTCGAGCGAATCGTTCGAGCAGGCCGACCGCTCGTTCATGCCGACGAGCATCCCCCTCTGGGCACGATGTTGTCCCGAACCGACGGCTGTAAAATTTCGGGGAGCTCATGCGTGTTCCTGCCCGATTGCCACTTTTTCCCGTCCGGAAATGTGGTGCCGGGCGTCTTAAGTCAGCCCCAACGGGAGCGGGACAATTTTAAATATCCACTGACATTCAGCCGGCATTCATGGCCGCGCTCTTATCGGTACATCTCCGCCCAGGAGAGTTCGATGAAACTGCGGTCCGCGATCGTTGCCGCCGGCCTCTTATGTCTGCCGGTTTTGCCCGTCCTCGCTCAGCCCTCGCCTGCCGCTCCGACCGGCACCGTGCCGGTTCCCGCGACCAAGCGCGTGACGTGTCTTGCGACCACGGCCAGCTTGAACGGACAGGACAGGCGCGACCAGCTGCAGCTCTGCATGGCGCAGGCGCGGCTCGATTGCCTGAAGCAGGCGATCGATCAGAACATCGTCGGGGAAGAGCGGAAGAGTTTCGTCAAGACCTGCGTGGGCAGCGATGGTCCTGAACCGCAATAGCCGGACCATACCAAGCGTTCGATATCGTGGGGGCAAAGCAACGCGCGCCCACCGGGTTGGCCGCGATCGCAAGGAGATGGTGGGCACGGCGCGATGCGCCTTCGTCCACCTGACGCGATCACGACTGCTTCAGCGCGCCCGGAAAATGCCGTTGCAGCACGGCGGCGGGCGTGGCGTAGGCCTCCTGCAGATCGACGCTCCAGTATTTCAATTCGTCGAGCGGGATCCGCGTGTCGGTGATCGCGCAGCGCACGAAGGTTCCCGGCGAGATCACGCGGAAATCGCCGTCGAGATATTGCACCTGCGCTTCGCCATGGCCCGAGGGGCCGAACTTGTTCAGCACGGTCGAAAGTCTCCGTGGAAGGCCGCTCCGTGGACACTGCGGGAGGGCTCGTTGTGTTGGACGCGATGTAGCACAGATAGGGTGGCTTGTCCGCCCGGTAAACCCACCGGTTTGTGATGTTTTGCCGCCGTTTCCGCATGATAGTGCTGAGCCGAAGGATTCCGCGGCAGAGCCCGATGCGCCTTGCGTTAACCGCCCTGTTCCTGATGGTGTCGATGTCGGCCGCGCCCGCCGCGCCGGCGCCGCAGCCGGTCGAGATTCCGCTGGCGGCGGGCGTGCTCCATGCGCAGCTCTACAAGCCCGAGGGAGCAGGCCCGTTTCCGGCCGTGATCGCGCTGCATGGCTGCGGCGGGCTCAGTGGCCATTCTGACACCGTGCTGCCGCGCTATCGCGACTGGGCCGAGCGCCTGCTCAAGGCCGGTAACGCTGTGCTGCTGCCCGACAGCTACGGCTCGCGCGAGCTCGGGCCGCAATGCCGCGTCAAGGAGATGCACGTCAAGGCGCGGCGCGAACGCGTCACCGACATCGCGGCCTCACGGGCCTGGCTGATGAAGCAGAGCTGGGTGGCGCACGACCGCGTCAGCCTGGTGGGCTGGGCCAATGGCGCCAGCGCGCTGCTCTGGGCCGTGCGTCCGCAGAGTGCCGCGCGGGATTTGGCTCCGGATTTCCGCGCCGCCGTCGCGTTCTATCCCGATTGCCGGATTTCCGCCGGCCTCGGCTGGAGCACCCGGGTGCCGACCTTGGTGCTGATCGGCTCCGATGACGACGTCTCGTCGCCGCCGGCCTGCCGCCAGATGGTCGAGGGCGCACACGGCCGCAGCGCGCTCGCGCGCATCGTGGTCTATCCCGGCGCCTATCACGATTTCGACCGCGCCAATACGCCGCTGCACGCCGCTGGCGGTAGCAACGATGCCGCCGCGCCCGAGCTTGGCCATCTCGGCACCGATGCCGACGCGCGCGCGGCCTCGCAGAAGGACGTGGCGGAATGGCTGGCGCGATAGCGGCGGTCCCGTAGCCCGGATGGAGCGCACCGCAATCCGTGACGGCGCCTTAGTTCGACCACGATGTCGATTAAACGCAATCCTCATGCGCAACCGCATCGTCCTCTTCTCCGCCCTGATCGTCTTCACCGTCGCGGTCTTCCTGTATGAAGCCCACGCCGGCGCTCCCTTGCACGCACCGGAACATTGCGGCTTCTGGACCACGATCGACGCGGGATTGTCCTGCCGGTAGGACACGCCTCTATTGATCCCCTCACCCTGAGGTGCTCGCTTCTTCGGCGAGCCTCGAAGGGCGACGGCGCAGCTGTATCTCGGCCGCTCATCCTTCGAGGCTCACCTTGCGATGCGCGGCATCGCAAGCCTCGCACCTCAGGATGACGGGCTGACACTCGGATTGCTGCGGTAGCAGAGGCGCGACCAGCCTCAGAACAGGCTGCCCTGATCCACCGGCTTGGCCACGCGCTTCGGCGCCGGCTTCGCGTCCTGTGCGGCTGGCTTCGGCTGGGCCGGTGCGCGCTTCGTCGCCGGCGCCGGGCGATCCGCATCCGTGGTTGCCGCAACGCGTCCATCCGCGAACTCGATCTCGATCCGCGCATTCGGCCCGACGCTGTCGGCCGCATGCACGGGATGCCCTGCTTCATCGCGCACCAGCGCGAAACCGCGCGCGAGCACGCCGCGATAGGACAGGGCCGAGAGCAGCTTGCCGCTGTTCTCGACGCGGGCGTCTAACCGCTGCAGCAGCGTTGCGAGCGCGCGGCCGGCGCGCTCGCTCAGGCGATGCGTGCGTTCACGCTGGCGGGCAATCGCGTTGCGCTGCGCCTGCGCGTTGGAGAGCTTTGAGGCGCGCAGCCGCACCTCGAGCCCGGCAAAGCGGTCACGCCGCTGCCGCAGCAGTGAGCGCGCGGAAAGACCAAGCCGCTCGCCGCACACGGTGAGCCGGTGATCGGCCTGTGCGATCTGGCCGTGCAGCACCCGCAGTGTCAGCTTCGCACTTGCCGCGGTGAACCTGCGGAAATGCGCGTGCGTGTTGGCCTTGAGGCAGCGGGGCAGGGACGCGCCCGCCGAATCCAGCCGCTGCCTGGGAATGGCGAGCAGATCGCCGGCCGCCGGCAGTGCGCGCGCGGCGGCGCGCAGCTCGCTGCGGCGGCTCTCCTGGGCGCGTTGCCAATAGGCGCGGGTGCGCCGGCCGAGATCGGCGACCTCGACGAACAATTCGCTGCGCACCGGCACCGCCATCTCGGCTGCGGCCGTCGGCGTCGGCGCGCGCTTGTCCGCGACGAAATCGATCAGCGTGATGTCGGTCTCGTGCCCCACCGCCGAGATCAGCGGGATCATGCTCTCGGCTGCGGCGCGGACCACGATCTCCTCGTTGAAGGACCAGAGATCCTCCAGCGAGCCGCCGCCGCGCGCGACGATCAGAACATCAGGCCGCGGGATCTTGCCGCCTTCCGGCAGCGCATTGAAGCCGCGGATCGCGGCCGCGACCTGCTCGGCCGAGCCGTCGCCCTGCACCTTGACCGGCCACACCAGCACGCGGCGGGGAAAGCGGTCCTCCAGCCGGTGCAGAATGTCGCGGATCACGGCGCCGGTCGGCGAGGTCACCACGCCGATCACCTCCGGCAGCCAGGGCAGCAGCTGCTTGCGCGCCTCGTCGAACAGGCCTTCGGCAGCGAGCTTCTTCTTGCGCTCCTCCATCAGCGCCATCAGCGCGCCGATGCCGGCCGGCTCCAGCGCCTCGATCACGATCTGGTACTTCGAGGAGCCCGGATAGGTCGTGAGCTTGCCGGTGGCGATCACCTCGAGCCCTTCCTGTGGCTTGAAGCGCATCCGGCCGTGCACGCCCTTCCAGATCACCGCCTCGATCTTGGCGCTCTCGTCCTTGAGCGCGAAATAGCAATGGCCGGAGGAGTGCGGCCCGCGAAAGCCGGAGATCTCACCCCGGACCCGGACATGGCCGAAAGCGTCCTCGACCGTCCGTTTCAGGGACAGCGAGAGCTCGGACACGGTGAATTCGGGGGCGTTGAGCAGTTGTTCCGCAGGCGGCATCTAGCAAACGATTCGGCATGTTGGGGTCAGACCCACGTTTAAGGATTTTCGCGGCGCGGCGCCAATCGATTCGGTGGCCCGAGGGAACCGCGCTGGGGAGGCGGCTTGACTCAACTATGATTTCATATATGAAATCTTGAAATCATATATGAATTAGGAGGAAGAGGCCCCGATGCCTGTGGTGACCGATCCCGACGACCCGCGCGGACGCATGTTCGGGCCGTACCAGCTCAAGCCGAATAGTGGGGTCAATCCGCCCTATTCGCCGGCTTATCCGGTGGAGTGGGGCTGCACCTTGCGGACCGTCGAGATCATGACCTGTGTCGCGCCCGGCAAGGTCGCGGCACTGCTCGCTGAGACGCCGTTCGAAATCGCCAGCGACCGCGTCGCCTTCCGCTTCATGCGTTCGCCTGGCCATTCCCTCGCCGTGCACGCGGGCGAGATGTTCGATCTGATGATCTCGGTGCCCGTGCGCTACAAGGGGCTGTTCACCGAGACGCATATCTTCATGTATTGCAGCGATCCCATGGGGATCTGTGCCGGGCGCGAGGTGTTCGGCTACACCAAGAAGGATGCGCATTACGCCTTCGACGAGCACCCGGACGGCTCGATCACCGGATGGGTCCGGCGCCGCGGAATTCCACTGGCCGATTTCGCCTTTACGCCGGATGCGTCCGCACCGGTGGTCCGCATCGTCGATGGCGGCGAGTTGCCGGCCGGCGAGATCCATGTGCGCCGTTTGCCGCATCCTGAGCGGCTCGGCACGGCCTATGCGGACATCGCCTATCGCCGCACGCCGTTGAAATACTCCAAGCCGGTCCCGGGCCGTGCCGCGATGACGCTGCACGCCAGCGCGTACGATCCGATTGCCGAGCTCGAGCCGGAAATTCTCGGCGCGCATTTCATGGTGTCGGACGTCTATGGCGGCGGATTCGAGGTCGAGGACCGCAGGCTCATCGAGCGCCTCACGCCCTGAGCGACAAGATCAGCCTGCGTGCCATGTACATGCGGGCGGCAAACATTGGGAAGAAACACGCACAAGGCAAAGGAGGGTCTGCATATGGCAGGACGAGTTCGGGTGAGCCGCCGCGGGCTGCTGGCGGGCGCCGGCGGATTGGCGCTGGGCATGATAGGGGTCGGTGCGCGGGCGCAAGACGTAAGGCCGCTCCGCATCGGCGTGCTGACGGACATGTCCAGCCTCTATGCCGATGTGACCGGACCGGGCTCGCTCCTGGCTGCAAGAATGGCGGTCGAGGATTTCCAGGCATCAAGCCCCAAAATGACCCGGCCGATCGAGATCATCAGCGGCGACCACATGAACAAGGCCGATCTCGGCGCCAACATCGCGCGCGAGTGGATCGATCGGCAAGGCGTCGATGTCATTGTCGATGCGCCAAATTCGGCCGTCGCCCTCGCGGTGCGCAACGTCGTCCAGCAGAACAACAAGACGCTGCTGGTCTCGGGTGCGTCCTCGTCGGATCTGACCGGCAAGTCCTGCTCGCCCAATCTCGTGCACTGGACCTACGACACCTACGCGCTCTCGTCGGGCGTCGCGCGCGCCGTCGTCGAGAGCGGCGGCAAGAGCTGGTTCCTGCTCACCGCCGACTACGCCTTCGGCCATGCCATGGAAGGCGACATCAAGACTGTCGTGCAGAAATTCGGCGGCAAGGTTCTCGGCGGCGTGCGCACGCCGATCAACACGCAGGACTTCTCCTCCTTCCTTTTGCAGGCCCAGTCCTCGAAGGCGGAAATCATCGCGCTGATCAATGCCGGCGGCGACACCATCAATTCCATCAAGCAGGCGGTCGAATTCGGCATTCCCCAGGGCGGCCAGCGCGTGGTGGCGACGGTGCTGTATCTCAGCGACGTCCATTCGCTCGGGCTGAAGATTGCGCAAGGCCTGCAGTTCACCGAATCCTTCTACTGGGATCTGAATGACGACACCCGCGCCTGGACCAAGCGCTTCGCCCCGCGCAACAACGGCCGCTATCCGACCGCGCTGCATGCGGGGGCCTATGCCACCACCCTGCATTATCTCAAGTCCGTCGACGCGCTCGGCGCCTCCAGCGACGGCAAGGCCGTCGTCGAGCAGATGAAGAAGCTGCCGACCGATGATCCCCTGTTCGGCAAGGGCAGCGTGCGCGCGGACGGTCGAAAGCTGCACAACATGTATCTGTTCGAGGTGAAAACCCCCGGAGCTTCCAAATATCCCTGGGACTATTACAAGCTGGTCAAGACCATCGCGCCGTCCGAGGCCTGGCGGCCTCTGGCGGATGGCGGTTGCGAATTCCTGAAGTCGTGAGCGGCACTGAGCGGCCGCCGGTCGCGCTCGTGACCGGCGGCGGTGGCGATATCGGACGCGCCATTGCGCTGAGGCTGGCGCGAATGAGCGCGGCGGTCGCGATCGTCGATCGCGACGAAACGGCTGCACAGGCCACTGCTCAACTGGTGGAGAAGGCCGGTGCGCGGGCGCTCGCCATCCGCGCCGATGTCTCGAGCGCCCGAGATACGGTCAGCTTCGTCGAGGCGACCGAGGCGCGCCTGGGGCCGATCGGCATCTTTGCCAACAATGCGGGCGTCGAGGGCGTCGTCGCCCCTCTGCATGAATACCCTGACGACACCTTCGATCAATTGCTGCAGGTGAACGTGAAGGGGGTTTTTCTCGGCCTCAAGCACGTCATCGCAAGAATGATGCGGCGTGGGACGGGCGCGATCATCAACACCGCGTCGACGTCTGCGATCCGGGGGCGCGCAGGGCTCGCCGGCTATGTCGCCTCGAAACATGCCGTGCTCGGGCTGACACGCACGGCGGCGCTCGATGTGGCCGGGACGAAGATCAGGGTCAACGCCGTTCTGCCCGGACCGGTCGAGTCGCGCATGATCCGGGAACTGGAAGGCCAGGCGCGTGACAGCGCCATTGCGTTGCGCCGAAACGTTGCGACCGCGCATGGGCGGCCGCAGGACGTTGCGAACGTCGTTGCTTTCCTCGCCTCTGACGAAGCTGCCCACGTGAATGGCGCGGCTTGGGTTGTGGATGGCGGGATGACGCTGGCGTAACGCGTGTGCGCATCGAGGCATGTCCGCCTCTGGAAGAACGAAGCGGAGTTCTCGTGATCGGCCAAGCATTACCGCTTGTCCCCCAAAAGCGGAAGCGGCTGCCAACCGTTGCTAATCTGAAAGGCGAACGACGAGGCTTTTGCAATGAGGTTCGCCAAAATCGCGAGCCCGAGGCAGACGTTCAAGCGCTGTTAGGCCCGCGCCGAAGCGTGCTTAGCGCATCGATGCCGGCTGTGCCGCGGCTCGACTAAGAGCGTCAACGGAATTGGGAACAATGCCGAGGCGACCTGATTGGAACGTGGATACGTCCAATCCGGGATAGACCAGCGAGCTTCCTGGGAGGCGTCTTTATCAGAGAGGAGCCACCAATGGATGACGAACGACAATCATCAAAGGCGAGGCAACAGGCCGCTGAAGGCTTGCGGGAAGCAACGTCCAAGGACGAAGCGAAGACCGAGAGCAAGATGGGGCACGATCTAGCCAAGGGGGCTGATCGTTTCGAAGAACGCTCGAAAAGCTCCGATGGGAAAAGCGCAAAGGAGAAACAAAAAGGGTGAATCAGAGGTCGTTCGCTGTGGCCATCCTTCGAGACGCCCGCCGATGGCGGGCCCTCAGGATGAGGATCGAGTGTGTCGCGCCAGTTTCAACGAGCACCGATGCTGCTTAGCCTCACCCTGAGGGACCGCGAAGCGGTCGTCTCGAAGGGCGAGGCGCGTGCCCAGGTCTTCACAAAACAAGTCTTCACAAAAGCCATATGCGGTTGCCCTGCTCCCAAGCGGGCGAGGGAGCGCACCTGCATTGTAGCAATCAGACCCGATCTCATCACGGTTTACGAAATGCCGCCGATCTTCTCGGAGACGGTCCTCGCCGCGTTGCGCAGCTCGGCGGCGATGGCGCTGGCTTCCGCGGCGGGGGTTTGATCCTGCCGCACCAGCGGGACGGTCATCGCGGCCACGGCGCGACCGGAGACTTCGATGATCGGGCAGCTATAGGCAAGGATGCGCGTATAGCCGTCGTCATTGGAGAAGTTTCCGCCCTCCGAGGAAATGCGGTCGAGCGCCGCAAGCGCCTTTTTGGTGCTGATCCGATCGTTGGTCGCGATGACTTGCGCAAGCTCCTGGCGCCGGCCCTCGAGCTGAAAGGCCGCCAGAACCTTTGCGGAGGCGTATTGCTGGGTGAGCGGAAACACCGCGCCGACCTTGACCGACCAGCCCATCAGCCATTCCGGCTCGATCCGGGCGATCACCATGAACTGCTCGCCGTGCAGCACCGTGAGATGGCAGGACAATTGGACGCGGGAGGCGAGCTGCTCCATCACCGGCAGCGCCGCCTTCAGCAGCCGCTCGGTCGGCGGGAATTGCGAGGCGATCCGGAACAGTTTCAGCGTCAGGGTGTATTCGCCGGTTGCGGGGTCGCGTGCGACATAGCCACGGCGCTCCAGCGCCACCAGCATCCGGAAGATCTCGCTCACGGAGCGGCCGACGCGTTCGGCGAGCTGCTTCTGGCTCATGCCGCGCGCCGCGCCGGCCAGCGCCTCCAGGAGGTCCAGTCCCTTCTCCAGAGCGGGCGCGCCTGCTTGCGGCTTCTCAGGGTTCATCCATCAGGCCTATTGCGGTCCGCTGCCGAGAGCACACGGGGAAATGCAATTCCCATGTAGCCGATTGCTCGCACGGTGCAAAGTCGGCTGCCAGCAAGCGTCTGGCCGAGCTAGACAAGACCATCCATCAGGCGCTGCGGTTGAAAACCATGGCCGCGTTGAACGCGCTGCCAGTGTCGACGGGTCTGGAATTCGCGCGGCTGAAGAAGCTCACCGGGGCCACCGACGGCAATCTCGGCGCGCATATCGAGACGCTGGCGAAGGCGGGCTACGTCTCGGTGGACAAGGCGTTCGTGGGGAAGAAGCCGCAGACGACGGTGACGGCCACCGCGGCGGGGCGTTCGCGCAGCATGTGGCGACGCTGCGCGGGGAAGCAGGCGTAGCGGCCGTCGTCATTCAGGCCCTTCCCTCTCTCCGTCGTCATTCCGGGCCGCGCCCCTTGGCGCGAGCCCGACATTATGGAGACCGTGCACCAAAACATAGACTGATGCTTTTGCTTTGGAACTTAGTGCACTGTCACCGTAGTGGCCGGGTGCGCGAGTGGCGCGCTCTACCGAGACGGTGTCCATCCTCATGCGTGATGCAGGCGAAAACCTGCCACGCGATAGGGATTCTCCGGCGGCCTGATGGCGACCTGTGACGCTTTTGCACACCGGCGATTCAGATAGCTTTGTGGTTTAAGTGTTGTCGCTAACGACCGGTATTCCTTCCCCGCATCGCTTTAACGACATCAACGACCGGCTTTCCTCCAATAATCGCTCCGGTAATGGCGGTCGAAAGATATGTGTTGCAGCCGGCTAGACTGCTAATTTGCAAGGCCCCCAGGAATAGCCCCGTTCCAAAGGCCGTTTCTAAGATATGCTCATGTTTGCTAGTCCACCAAGACTCGATGCCTTCTGCAAAGGTCTTTGTGGCGTTTACGATCGTTGGCTCTTTGGAGTTCTTGGCTATGAATTCTGCAATCGCTTCGCTTAACGAGAGAAGGCCTTCCCTAAACGATCGATAACTAGCAAGCTCCTGGTTATTCCACTCAATGGCATCATCTGAATTCGGTTGACGACTCTCTAGGGTGCTTATTCGATCGTCCAAGGTCAAAAGCAGCGAAGCCACGGATAGAGTAAGAGCCTGACTGTTTTGCAACACCGATTTCCCGATTTTTGTGCGGGCGGATTTCCCTGCTAAACGTGAACGCTTCCGGCCTGTATTTGGAACGTCATCCTGAGGTTGGGCTGCAACATTAGGAGGGGACTGCTGCAGGCCCTCTTGGATGGAAAAGGAAAATTGAACGCGATCTCCGTTCATTGAAAGCGATACACCAATATTGTTATCCGTTAAAAGCATGCTTCCAAATATTGCGGGATCATCTACGTGTAAGGTTGGGTCGACCAAAAAGCGGAATCGCCTAATCTCGACCGAGTCGAAATAGCTGCTCAGCATGCAGTTTTTAATGACAGATCGACGAGAGCCATCGTCCGATGCCTCATGCACCGGAGGATCTTGAGCTAACAGCCATTGACGAGAAACCCGCGATTCGGGCACCATTAAATCAAGTCTTCCGCGCAAGACGACGCCATTCTGTAGCCCAATCAGGCATCCAGTCTTGATCGTTTGGTCCTCTTGGAAATTTTTGGCAATCATGAATTTGACTCGATAATAGGAATGGAGCGCAGCAAGCTGCCATCTGAGTCGTTGGTATTGGGAAGCGCTGCGTTTACCTTCCGGCGGAGCGCCGCACTACCTGCGAAAAGATACAGTTCGGCCCCGCCCCCCTTGAGCCCCACCCCGATTCGTGCGACCTCCGGCCCCAGCAAAACCCCTCATTCTGAGCCTTCGATGCATATTCTCCTGCTCGGTTCCGGCGGCCGCGAACATGCCCTGGCGTGGAAGATCGCAGCCTCTCCCCTGGTGACCAAATTCTGGTGCGCGCCCGGCAATGCCGGCATCGCCAAGGAGGCGGAATGCGTAGGCCTCGATGTCGCCGACCATGCCGCCGTGATCGACTTCTGCAAAAAGAACGCGGTCGAGCTCGTGGTGGTCGGGCCGGAAACGCCGCTGGCGGCCGGCATCGTCGATGATCTCACAGCTAGCGGCATCAAGGCGTTCGGGCCGAGCAAGATGGCGGCCCAGCTCGAAAGCTCCAAGGGGTTCACCAAGGCGCTGTGCACCGAGTTCGGCATCCCGACCGGCGCCTACAAGCGCTTCACCAACCCAAATGACGCGCGCGCCTATGTGCAGAGCCAGGGCGCGCCGATCGTGGTCAAGGCCGACGGCCTTGCCGCGGGTAAGGGCGTCGTCGTTGCGAAAACCATGCGCGAGGCCGAGGACGCCATCGCCATGATGTTCGAGGGCGCCTTCGGCGAGGCCGGCGCGGAGGTCGTGATCGAGGAGTTCTTGCCCGGCCGCGAGATCAGCTTTTTCGCGCTGTGCGACGGCGAGACCGCGATCCCGCTCGCCTCCGCGCAGGACCACAAGCGCGTGTTCGACCACGACGTCGGTCCGAACACCGGCGGCATGGGCGCCTACTCGCCGACGCCGCTGGTGACGCCGCAGGTCCATGACGCCATCATGGCCAGGATCATCCTGCCGACGGTCGCAGGCATGAAGCAGCGCGGCACGCCGTTCCGCGGTGTGCTCTATGCCGGCATCATGCTGACGACGCAGGGCCCAAAACTGTTCGAGTTCAACGTCCGTTTCGGCGATCCCGAGTGCCAGGTGCTGATGCTGCGCATGATGAGTGACCTCGTGCCGGCGCTGCTCGCCGCCTGCGACGGGCAATTGAAGAATTTCGATCTGCGCTGGCACAAGGAATCCGCGCTCACCGTGGTGATGGCGGCGAAGGGCTATCCCGGCGACTATCAAAAAGGGACTCGCATCGAGGGGCTCGACGACGCCGCCAAGGTGGACAATGTCGAGATCTTCCACGCCGGCACGGTGGCGAAGGATGGCGCCATCCTGGCCAATGGCGGCCGCGTGCTCAATGTCTGCGCGCTGGGGGCGACCGTGACGGAGGCGCAGGCCCGCGCCTATCAGGCCGTCGACCGCATCCGCTGGCCGGAAGGCTTCTGCCGCCGAGATATCGGCTGGCAGGCGGGGGAGGCGGAGAAGGCCAAGAGTTAGGTCAACATTTAGAGCGTCATTCCGGACGGCGTGCAAACGCGCCGATCCGCAAATCTCGGGCGCTCAGGTCACCGCGCCGCCACATCCGCACTCCAGAATGTGCAATCGGCTGTTGGGGTTAGTCGCCCCGCCGATAATACCGCTACTGTGCATGGGGTTGTTTTCGACATTTTGTGTGTCGGGGCGGCCTCAGCGACCAGACCAGACAAGGATGCAACAAGATGTCCGATCTCGCCGACCTCTATCCGGGTTTTGCCGCCGAATGGGTCAATACCGCGTTTGGCCGCGTCTTCGCCCGCGTCGGCGGCAAGGGCCCGCCGCTGCTGCTGCTGCACGGCTTCTCCGAGACCCATGTGATGTGGCACCAGGTCGCGCCCGAGCTTGCGGAAGCCTTCACGCTGATCATCGCCGACCTGCCGGGCTACGGCTGGTCCGACATGCCCGAGAGCGATGCGCTGCATATCCCCTACAGCAAGCGCGCAATGGCGAAAGCCATGGTCGAAATGATGGAGCGGCTCGGCCACGTGCACTTCGCGCTCGCCGGCCACGACCGCGGCGGCCGCGTGTCGTACCGGCTCGCGCTCGATCATCCTGGCCGGCTGTCGAAGCTCGCCGTGCTCGATATTCTGCCGACCTATAATTACTGGGAGCGGATGAACCGCGCCTACGCGTTGAAGATCTATCACTGGACCTTCCTGGCGCAGCCCTATCCGCTGCCGGAAACGCTGATCGCGAACCAGGGCGAGTTCTTCCTGCGTTTCAAGATGGCGAGCCAGACCCGGTCGAAGACGCTGGACGCGATCGATCCGCGCGCGCTCGCGCACTACCTCACCCCGTTCCGCGATCCCGCCCGCATCCATGCGATGTGCGAGGACTATCGCGCCGGCGCCTATTTCGACTACGACCTCGACAAGGCCGATTTCGAGGCCGGCAAGAAGATCACGGTGCCGATGCTGGCGCTGTGGGGCAATGCCGGCATCGCCCAGGCCGCGGCGACGCCACTCGATACGTGGCGGCAATGGGCCACCAACGTGGTCGGCATGCCCGTGGAGTCCGGGCACTTCCTCACCGAGGAGAATCCGGATGTAACCGCGAAGGCGCTGCGGGAGTTCTTTCTCGCGACCTAGCGACGCTCCCGAAAAAACTCCTTGAGCAGCCGCGCCGCCTCGCTCTCGCCGACGCCGGAATAGACGTCCGGCGCGTGGTGGCAGGTCGGCGAGGCAAAGAAGCGCACGCCTGATTCCACCGCGCCGCCCTTGGGGTCGGCGGCGCCGTAATAAAGGCGCCTGACCCTTGCAAACGAGATCGCGCCCGCACACATGGTGCAGGGCTCCAGCGTCACGTAGAGGTCGCAGTCGACGAGGCGCTCGCTACCGATCTTTTTCGCCGCCTCGCGCAGCGCGACGATTTCGGCATGGGCGGTGGGGTCGTGGTCGGTCAGCGTCCGGTTGGCCGCGGTGGCGATGACCTCGTAGTTGCGGACCACCACGCACCCGATCGGAACTTCGCCCGCTTTTCCGGCATTTTCGGCCGTTCTGAGCGCCAAATCCATGAAAGAGGGGGCTTTCAAGCCTCGTATCATCCGAAGAAACCTGCTAGT
Source organism: Bradyrhizobium guangxiense (assembly GCF_004114915.1). Taxonomy (NCBI): domain Bacteria; kingdom Pseudomonadati; phylum Pseudomonadota; class Alphaproteobacteria; order Hyphomicrobiales; family Nitrobacteraceae; genus Bradyrhizobium; species Bradyrhizobium guangxiense. The sequence continues at coordinate 655,450 of NZ_CP022219.1, forward strand.
AGCTCCGCCTTCAGCAAGAGTGGATACCGATTTTGCCAGAGCATGCGGCTCGGAATGAGCGCGCACAATGCTCAACGGCCACCCCGAAGTGAGATTATTCATGCCTCGCGACAGCGACAAAGACAACGATTCCCGCGGCCGGCGAGGCCCCCCCAAAGGCGGCCGCAGCGGCAAGGCGCGCGGCCCCGACAAGAAGTTCGCCAAGCGCGGCTTCGAGGGCAAGGGCGACCGTGACAGCCGCCCGCCCCGCGAGGGCCGCACCTTTCGCCGCCGCGAGGATGGCGATGCTCCGCGCCGCGACTTCAGTGAGCGCCCGCGCTTCAAGCGCGACGACCGCAGCAGTGAAGGCCGCGGCGAGCGCAGCTTCAAGCCGCGCGGCGACCGTTCGTCCTCCGATCGCTCGTCGCGTGACGGCGAGAAGCGGCCCTTCAAGCCGCGCGGTGAGCGCCCGTCCTACGGCCGCGACGAGCGTCCGCCGCGCCGGGATCGCGACGATGCCCGCGCGGCCGGCCGCTCCAGCGACCGGAAGTTCGGCGACAAGAAGCCCTACGCGCCGCGCGGCGACCGCCCGGAGCGCAAGTTCGACGGCGAACGGAAATTTTCGAAGGGTCGGCCGGATCGCCAAAGCGACCGTGGGGATCGCGAACGCGACCGTGGGGATCGCGGGCCGCGCGAGGACCGTGGCGAGCGCAGCTTCAAGCCGCGTGGAGACCGCCCGAATTTCGATCGCGGTGATCGCGCGGCGCGCGGCGACCGTCCGCGCAAGTCCTTCGACAAGGATTTCGGCGGCCGCGATCGCGGCGACGAGAAGCCCTGGCGTCAGCGCGATGACCGCCGCGAGGGTGGCCGTGGTGGCGACGACCGTCCGCGCTTTCAACGGCGCCGTGACGAAGGTGACGATCGCCCGCGCTTCTCGCGCCCGCGCGAAGAGCGGTCCGGCGACGATCGTCCGCGCTTCAACCGCTCACGCGAGGGCCGGCCGGAAGGCCGGATGGACTGGCAGGAGCATCCGCGCAGCGAAGGCCGCTTCCGTGATCGCCCGCGCCGGGAGAACGAGGACGACAGCCGGATCTTCGAGAAGCGCCCGGCCTTTGGTGGCCGCGGTGCCTACCGCGACCGCGATCGCGATTTCGAAGGCCGGCCGCGCCGCGACGACGCGCCGAAGCCGAAGAAAGCTGGCGAGCGCATCGCCAAGGTATTGGCGCGTGCGGGCCTTGCCTCGCGGCGCGACGCCGAGGAGATGGTCACGCAGGGCCGCGTCACCGTCAACGGCCGCGTGATCAATTCGCCCGCGCTCGACATCACCAAGAATGACGTCGTTCTGGTCGACGGCAAGCCGTTGCCGGAGCGCGAGCGCACGCGGCTGTTCCTCTATCACAAGCCGCGCGGGCTGATGACCACGCATGACGATCCCGAGGGCCGTCCGACCGTGTTCGACAATCTGCCGGAAGGTCTGCCGCGCCTGATCAGCGTCGGCCGGCTCGATTTCAATACCGAAGGCCTGTTGCTGCTCACCAATGACGGCGGGCTCGCGCGCACGCTCGAGCTGCCCGACACCGGCTGGCTGCGCCGCTACCGGGTGCGCGCCCATGGCGACGTCACCCAGGCGCAGCTCGACGAGCTCAAGAACGGCATCGAGATCGAGGGCGTCAAATACGGCCCGATCGAAGCGACGCTGGAGCGCGACCAGGGCGCCAATGTCTGGCTGGTGTTCGCGATCCGCGAAGGCAAGAACCGCGAGGTGCGCAACGTCTGCGCCCATCTCGGCCTCGAGGTGAACCGGCTGATCCGCGTCTCCTATGGCCCGTTCCAGCTCGGCGAGATCCCCGAAGGCCAGGTCGAGGAGATCAGGTCGCGCGTGCTGCGCGAGCAGCTCGGCGACAAGGTGATCGAGAAGTCGGGCGCACAGTTCGACGCGCCCTCGAAATCATCTTCGCGCGTCGACGACGCGCGGAGCGACAAGAAGCCCGCCAGCAAGCGCGCGGTCATCAACGACCGCAAGGGCCGCCGTGTGCTGGTTCAGCGCACCGGCAGCGAGGAGGCCCGCGAGCGCAACGAGGCTGAGGCGAGCGGCTACGGCCCGCCGCGCCGTCCCAAGCGCGGCTATCACGGCAAGCGCGATTTGACGCCGCGGGAGGACTAGCTTGCGCGTCGTCGGCGGCAGGTTGAAGGGGCGCAATCTCGCCTCACCGTCCTCGCGCGACATCCGCCCCACGGCGGACCGCCTGCGCGAATCCGTGTTCAACATCCTCGTACACGCCTATGACGATCCGATTCAGGATGCGCGCGTGCTCGATCTCTTCGCCGGCACCGGCGCGCTCGGTATCGAGGCGTCGTCACGCGGGGCGAAGTTCACGCTGTTCGTCGACAATGGCGCGGAAGCGCGGGCGCTCTTGCGCAACAACGTAGAATCGCTCGGCCTTGGCGGCGTGACAAAAGTCTATCGCCGCGATGCCACCGCCCTCGGCCCCGCGCATCCCGTCGAGCCGTTCTCGCTGGTGTTTCTCGATCCGCCCTATGGCAAGGGCTTTGCGGAGAAGGCGCTGGCGTCCTTGCGCGATGGCGGCTGGCTGACGCCGGGCGCGCTGCTGGTGGTGGAAGAGGCCAAGGCCGCGCAGTTCGTGACGCCGGAAGGTTTCGAGGAGCTCGAGCGGCGGGCGGATGACGACACGGAGTTCGTGTTTTTGAAAAGGCCGTAGCACCACCCTGCGGCACCTCACCTCCGCCCGAACAGCTTCTCCACGTCGGATAGCTTCAGCTCGACATAGGTCGGCCGGCCGTGATTGCACTGGCCGGAGTTCGGCGTCTCCTCCATCTCGCGGAGCAGGGCGTTCATCTCCTCTGGCCGCAAGCGGCGGCCGGCGCGCACCGAGCCGTGGCAGGCCATGGTGGCGGCGACGTGCATCAGGCGGCGTTCGAGAGGGAGAGCCTCGTCCCATTCGGCCATGTGCTCGGAGAGATCGCGCAGGAGACCGCCCGCATTGGTCTTGCCGAGCAGCGAGGGCGTCTCGCGCACCGCGACCGCGCCGGGGCCGAAGGATTCGATCGCGAGGCCGAACGATGCGAGCTCCTCGCTGCGCTCCAGGAGGCGCTCCACCGTCGCCTCGTCCATCTCGACGATTTCAGGGATGAGCAGGATCTGCCGCTGCACGCCGTTCGCGGCCAGCGAGGCCTTAAGCCGCTCATAGACGATGCGCTCATGTGCGGCATGCTGATCGACGATGATGAGGCCGTCGCGAGTCTGCGAGACGATGTAGGTCTCATGGATCTGCGTGCGCGCCGCGCCGAGCGGTCGATCGACGAGGTCGGCGACTGGCTGTGTCTCGATCCGGACATCGGCACTCGGCGCGCCGACGTCGAACGCAGCCTGCGCGCGCTCGGCGAAGGCGGGGGCGGCCGAGCCTTCGAACGAGGCCAGCGGCGCCACCGGAGCCGATGGCGAGGCGCGCCAGTCCCAGCTTGCCGGGCGTGGTGGCGTGAAGGCGGGCCGAAACGAGGACAGCGCGCTCTCGCCGCTGTTGGCCGCGGTGCGGCGACCCTCGCGTGCGAGGGCTTCCTTCAATCCGTGTACGATCAACGCGCGGACGAGACCGGCGTTGCGGAAGCGCACCTCGGTCTTGGCCGGATGCACGTTGGCGTCGACCTCGCGCGGATCGAGCGTGACGAACAGCGCCAGCACCGGATGACGGTCGCGCGGCAAATAGTCGGAATAGGCCGCGCGCACGGCGCCCAGGATCAGCTTGTCGCGGACCGGGCGGCCGTTGACGAAGAGGTACTGGCCGAGCGCGTTGGCCTTGGTCAGGGCCGGCGCCGCGGCATAGCCGGCGACGACGACACCCTCGCGCTCGGCATGGACCTCGATGGCGTGGCTGCGGAATTCCGCGCCGAGGATGTCGCCGAGCCGGGTCAGCCGTCCGGCCGCGCCGGGCAGCGCCGCGGCCCAGGTCACCGGCGCGCGCTCCTCGCCGGCCAGCGTGAAGGCGATATCGGGCCGCGCCATGGCGAGGCGCCGCACCACCTCCCGGATCGCTTCGGCTTCCGTGCGGTCGGTCTTCAGGAATTTCAGCCGCGCCGGCGTCGCATAGAAGAGGTCGCCGACCTCGACGCGGGTGCCATGCGCCAGCGCCGCCGGCATGATCCCGGACTTCTCGCCGCCCTCGACCGACAGCGCCCAGGCGTGCGGCTCACTGGCATGGCGCGTGGTGATGGAGATACGCGCGACCGAGCCGATCGAGGGCAGGGCCTCGCCGCGGAACCCGAGGGTGCGGATCTGGAGCAGATCCTCGTCGTCGAGCTTGGAGGTGGCGTGGCGCTCGACCGCGAGCGCCAGATCCTTCGCCGTCATGCCACTGCCGTCGTCGGTGATGCCGATCCGGCGCCGCCCGCCGCCGTCGGTGAAGACGTCGATCCGGCTCGCACCGGCATCGATCGCGTTCTCGACCAGCTCCTTGACGACGCTCGCCGGGCGCTCGACCACCTCACCGGCGGCGATGCGGTTGACGACTTGCTCTGGAAGCTGGCGGACGGGCATGGGGCTTTCGATAGGGATTCGCTGGCAGCGCTATTCTAGGCCGTGTTGCGTCAAAAGCATGTGTTGGGCAACAGCCGTGTGGCTTCCTGGGGAAGAGGGATGCCTATCACATTGAAGACATTGGACGTTCGAGAAAATCGCGCAGGCCGGGATGATGCCGCCTCCAGCCGCGGTCGTGATTGTGAGGTGCCGGGCCGCGGTGTAGCATCGTGAAAAAACGGCACCAGGACGGGAGGACGCCATGTGCCATCTCTTCGCGCACCAGCCCCAACGCGACTACGAATCCCAGACCCGCTCCTTGCGGATCGACGGCCATTGCACCTCGATCCGGCTGGAGATGGCATTCTGGGACACGCTGGAGGAGATTGCAGCCAAGGAGAGCATGAGCCTCGGCAAGTTCCTGACCACACTCTACAACGAGGTGCTCGACCATCACGGCGAGGTCAACAATTTTGCTTCGCTGCTGCGCTGCTCGTGTCTGATCTATCGCTCCCGGAGCACGACGCCGGTGGCGGAGTTCAAGACCAATGTGGCGCCGATTCTGGACGCGGCGGAATAGCCGTTCCATCCGGGCTACGGGATTACGATACTCCCTCCGGCGTTACTGCGAGGAGCTCTTGCGACGAAGCAATCCAGACGGTCGCTGCAGAGAGATCTGGATTGCTTCGCTGCGCTCGCAATTTCAGGGACGCCCGGCCTTAAATCTCCTTCTTCTGCATCGCTGCCGCGATGTAGTCCGCCTGCCGGATCGCCAGCGCAACGATGGTCAGCGTCGGGTTGCAGGCAGCCCCGCTGGTGAACTGGCTGCCATCCGAGACGAACAGGTTCTTGACGTCGTGGCTCTGTCCGAACTTGTTGACGACGCCGTCCCGCGGCTTCTCGCTCATCCTGTTGGTGCCGAGATTGTGCGTGCTAGGATAGGGCGGTGTCGGATAGGTCACCGTGGCGCCGACGGCGTCGTAGACCGCCGCGCCCTGCTTATAGGCGTGGGCACGCATCGCGACATCGTTGGGGTGGTCGTCGAAATGAACGCTCGCGACCGGCTGTCCGTGCTTGTCCTTGACGACGGGATCGAGCGTGATGCGGTTGGTCTCCTGCGGCATGTCCTCGCCGACCAGCCACATGCCGGCCATCCGGGGATAGCCGTCGAGCGCCGACGTGAACGAGCGGCCCCAGGCACCGGGATTGAGGAAAGCCGCCATGAAGGGCAAGCCGATCGACAGCGTCTCCATCTCGTAGCCGCCGACGAAGCCGCGCTTCGGATTGTTGACGGCCTCATCGCGGATGATGCCGGCCATGGTGGTGCCGCGATACATGTGCACCGATTTCTCGAACACGGCGTAGACGCTGCCGGTCATGTGCCGCATGTAGTTGCGGCCGACCTGGCCCGATGAATTGCCAAGGCCGTCCGGGAACATGGTCGAGGCGCTGTTGAGCAGCAGACGCGGGCTCTCGATCGAGTTGCCGGCGACCGCGACGATGCGCGCCTTCTGGCGCTGCATCGCGCCGCTCTCGTCGGCATAGACGACGCCGGTCACCTTGCCGCCGGCGTCGTGCTCGATCTTGACCGCCATGCTGCTCGGCCGCACTTCGAGATTGCCGGTGGCTTCACCCTTGGGAATCTCGGTGTAGAGCGTCGACCATTTCGCGCCGGATTTGCAGCCCTGGAAGCAGAAGCCGATCTGCTGGCAGGAGCCGCGTCCGTCGCGCGGCTGGCTGTTGATCGCCATGTTGCCGGTGTGCACGGTCTTGTAGCCGAGCTTCCTGGCGCCGGCCTCCAGCACTTTGAAGTTATTGTTGCCGGGAAGTCCGGGAATCCCGTTGGTGCGGGTCACGCCCATCTTGTTCTCGGCTTTGGCGTACCACGGCTCGATCTCGGCGAGCGTGATCGGCCAGTCCAGAAGGTTGGCGCCGGGAATGTTGCCGTAGGTGCTCTTCACCCTGAACTCGTGCTCGTCGAAGCGGAGCGAGGCGCCGGCCCAGTGCGTGGTCGAGCCGCCGACGGCCTTCACGATCCACGCGGGCAGGCCGGAAAAATCCTTGGCGACGCGCCAGCTGCCCGATGTGGTGCGGGCATCGGTCCAGGCGAGCTGGGAAAAACTCTCCCACTCGTCGTTGATGAACTCGTGGTTCTCGATGCGGGGACCTGCTTCGAGGATGACCACCTTGACGCCCTTCTGCGCGAGCTCGTTGCCCAGCGTGCCGCCGCCGGCACCGGAGCCGACGATCACCACAACGCTGGAGTCGTTCAGATCGAATTTTGCCATATGCGTTCTCCTGAACCGTTGGGTGGGGACCTAGGCCTTCGGCAGCCAGTCGATGTCGGCGAAGCCGCGGTTGATGTAGCCGCCGAGCTCGGCCGAGGGGCCCTCGTAGCCGAACCGCGGCCAGACCTCTTTCTGGTTGTAGAGCGAGACGATGAGGTCGCCGCGCACCTTCTGGAAGAAGGCGCTCTGCTCGATTTCCTTCAAGAGCACCACGCGGTCGGCTTCCCAGGGCACCTCGACATAAGGCACCTTGTGGCGATCCTGCGCGTTCTGATCGAGCCGCGTGATGCCGTCGCTGATCAGCGACTTGACGGCAGGGTCCTTGGCCGCCTTGCCGTCCCACGGCTTGATTGCAGTGATGTAGTAGCTGTCGCCGAGAACGTCGTGAGGATAGATGTCGCGCGCGACCTTCAGCAGCGTCCTCATGGTCGCGGGCGATAGGGCGGTGGCGTCATCGGCCCAGGCATCCTCGATGCTGACGGCGACACTGGTCGCGACAGCCACGACCGGCACGGCAGTCGCCGCGCCCTTGAGAAAGACGCGGCGGCTGTGCTTGCTTCGACGATCGACTTCTCTCATGGCATTCCTCCGACAATTTTGATTTTGTGATTGAATCAGTTGAAACGTCCGCCCCGCTGAATCACCTCGATCTTGTACCCATCGGGGTCGCTGACGAAGAAGAAGCGCGCCAGCGTCCTGCCGTCGTGCTTGAAGTCGCGCAAGGGGCCGGGTGCGAGCTGCTCGCGTTCGAACCGGGCATGCTCGGCGTCGAGATCCTCGACCACCACGGCGAGATGGCCGTAGCCGTCGCCGAGTGCGTATGGTTCCTTACGGTCAAAGTTCACGGTCAGCTCGACCTCGAAAGGTGAGGACGGGTGACGCAGATAAATCAGGGCGAAGTCCGCGAATTTCAGATGGTCGGCAACTTCGAGGCCGAAGGCGCGCCTGTAGAAATCGAGCGAGCGCGCCTCGTCGCGCACGCGGATCATGGAATGAACGGGCTTTGCCATTCAGTTCTGCTCCTTCAGGTAGGTGATGATCGCAGCGCGGGTCTCCGGCTTGGCCTGCCCATCCGCACCGTCAGCACCATCGCGGTGCACAATCCCAGCACGATCGCGCGCATCGTCAGGAGCCGCCCATTCACATCAAGACCAGAGTGCGCAAACTCTAAGCGGCGCTGGATGGGCGGTGGTAGTAGCGGGCTGTTTTGCCGCGCGCGGAGATGGTCACGGTGCGGTGGTGTTCCACGCCGCCTTATATGCGGAGCACAATTCCGCGAAACCGCCGTCAAATCCCTAAACGATCACCACACCATGCGCATTGCATGACGTCGCGCCGCTTGAACTCTTTACGCGATGCAATGGTCCGGTGCAGACGAGCGGCGCAAGGAGCCGCCGAGCCATTCATCGCGAAACAATCCGGGAGAAATGGATGAAGTTGGTGAAGACCTCGATGATCGCCTGCGCTCTGTCGGCCCTCATTGTGACACCCGTCCTCGCACAAAGCGCGCCCCCCACGGCCAAGCCAGGCGGCACCGTGCAAGGCAAACCCGTGCAAGGCAGCACCATGGGCAGCGGCGACGAGGACATGAATGCTCAGCCGGGCGCAGCCGGCGAGAAGACCGGCATGAAGTCGACCAAAGGCACCAGGAGCACGGTCGGCACCACGGGCAGCGCGGCGCACAAGGGGACCGCCGACGATGCCGCGACGGGCGGCGCGGCCCCGTCCAAGCGCTACTAGAGCATTTTCGGTTCTGATTGGATCAGAACCGAAGCTCTAGATTCTTGTTTTGACGCGTTTTCTTCACGCGAACCGGTGTCCACTTCGCTCGAAAACGCTCTGAAGCATGATCCGGAAACGTGCGACGCGGCTTTCCGGGATGATCATGCGCAAACAACAACCTGAAGCGCGATGACGATTCATCTAAATCTCATCGCGCTTTAGTCGCGGGCGAAACGACAAAACTCCGGTCGCTCTGCGGCCGGAGTTCTTCGGCTGCGTCTGTCAGTCGTCGAAGCGGCCGCCGCGTCCGGCCTTGATGTCGCTGCGGCGCTTCTTGCCTTCGAGCCGGCGCTGCTTGGAGGCGAAGGTCGGCCGCGTCGCGCGGCGCGGTGTCGGCCGCACCATGGCCTCCTTGAGCATCTCGACAAGCCGGTCGATGGCGTCCTGCCGGTTGCGCTCCTGGGTGCGAAAGCGCTGCGCCTGGATCACGATGACGCCGTCCTTGGTCATGCGCTGGCCGGCGATGCGCTCGAGCCGGATCGCCGCGTCCTCCGGCAGGGTCAGCTTGCGCGTGTCGAAGCGCAGCTGTGCCGAGGTCGCGACCTTGTTGACATTCTGCCCACCCGGGCCGGAGGCACGGACAAAGCCGATCTCGATGTCGTCCTCGTCGATGACGAGATCGCGGGATATCCGCAGCATGTTGGCACCATTCGTGATTGCCCGGACATACCGCGAACATCAGCCTTCAGCAATGGCGCTCCCAGCGAAACGCAAATGGCCGGGGCGAGCCCGGCCATTTCAGGACGCGTAGAGAGATCAATTCGACTGCTAGTTCGACTTCGTCGCCGGTGCCGCCGGCTGTGCCGCGGCCTGCGGGGTGCGGCCGACGACGACGGTCAGGAGGCCCTGGCCCCAGAGGCGCTTGGCGGCCGCCTTGGCGTCGTCCAGCGTCACGGCATCGACGATGGCGTTGCGCTTCTCGATATAGTCGATCGGCAGCTTGTCCTGCTGGTATTGCAGCAGCGCCTGGGCCAGCTTGGAGGAGGTGTCGAGCGCCAGCATCTGCGAGCCCTTGAGGTAAGACTTGGCCTCGTCGAGTTCCTTCTGCGTCGGGCCCTCCTCGGCGATGCGGCGCACTTCCTTCTCGATCGCATCGATGGTGTCGCCGGCGCGGTCGGCGCGCGTCCCGGTGTTGCCGATGAACACCGCCGAGTGCTCCATCCAGAGCAGCGATTCGAACACCGAATAGGCCAGGCCGCGCTTCTCGCGGACCTCGCGATAGAGCCGCGAGGACAGTCCGCCGCCGCCGAGAATGTGATTGACGACATACGCCGCCATGAAGGTGGGATCGCTGCGCTTGACCCCCGGGCCGCCGAAGGTGATCACGGTCTGCGGCACATCGAGGGTCACGAAGGCGCGTTGCGGCGGCTTTGCGGCGTCGATGTCGGGGACCGGCGTCAGATTGGCCTTGGCGGGCAGGCTGCCGAACGTGTGGTCGAGCAGCTTGCCGAGCGTCGCCGGATCGACGTCGCCGACGACAGCGACCTTCAGCCCATCCTTCGCCAGCACGCGGCCGACATAATCCTTCATGTCGGCGACTGTGATGGTCGGCACGCTGTCGAGGTTGCCGTTGGTCTGCCGGCCATAGGGGTGATCGCCGAAGGCAACTTCGAGGAACTTGCGGCTCGCCAGCGAGGTCGGGTTGGTGGTCTCGCGGCGCAGGCCCGAGATGACCTGCGAGCGGATGCGCTCGACGTCCGCGGTGTCGAAATGCGGCGAGGTCAGCGCGCTCCTGAGCAGGTCGAAGGCTTCGTCCTTGTTGTCGCGCAGCATGCGCAGGCTGCCGCGGAAGGTGTCGCGGGTGGCGCTGAAGGAGAGCTCGATGGCGCGGCGGTCGAGCCGCTCGTGGAAGGTCTTGGAATCGAGATCGCCGGAGCCCTCGTCGAGGAGGTCGCCGACCAGATTGGCGACACCGGGCTTGTCCTTGGGATCCTGGGCCGAGCCGCCGGCAAAGGAATATTCCATGGCGATCAGCGGCACGGTCGCGTCCTGCACGAACCAGGCCTCGATGCCGCCGGGTGAGATCAGGCGCTGGATCTTGGCCGCGGCCTGCGACGGCGTGACGGTCGCGAGCGCGAGCGCCGCGCCGGTGGCGAGCGAGAATGCGACGCGGCGAAGGAAGGAATAAGTCACGAACGCTTCTCCTCGCGCTTGGTCGCCGCGGTGTCCTTGATCAGATAGCCCGTCACCGAGCGCTTCTTCTCGAGCCATTTTTGCGCAACAGCGCGAACCTGCTTGGCGGTGACCGCGCGGATACGGTCAGGCCAGCTTCGGATGTCCTCGATCGACAGGCCCGTGGTCAGCGCGCCGCCATACCAGCGCGCCAGCACTGCCTGGTTGTCCTGGGCGTAGATCGCTTCCGCGATGAGCTGGGTCTTCACGCGCTCCAGATCCTCGGCGCGGATCGGGTTCTGAGCGACATCGGCGATGACGGCGTCGACCGCCTGCTCGACCTCGGCAAAGCTGACGCCGGGCTTTGGCGCGGCCGAAATCGCGAACTGGGTCGGGTCGAGCGAGATACTCGAATAGCTGGCGCTGGCAGAGACCGCGAGCGGCTTGTCGACCACGAGCGCGCGGTAGAGATAGGAGTTGTTGCCGCTGCCCATCAGCTGCGCCAGCACGTCCAGTGCCGCGCTCTCGCCGGCTGCAGCGGTCGTTGCAGAGGGCACGAGATAATAGCGCCGCATGTTCGGCTGCTCGACGCGCGGATCGGCGAGCGTCACGGTGCGCGGCGCGGCCGGCTCCGGCTCCTGCGGACGGACACGCCGCGGCGGGATCGCGGGTTGGGCCGGGATCGCGCCGAAATTGCGCTCGACCAGCGGGCGCATGTCGGCGGCATCGACGTCGCCGGCGATGACCAGGATCGCGTTGTTCGGCGCGTAGAAGCGGCGGTAGAAGGCGAGCGCATCCTCGCGATCGAGCTTTTCGATCTCCTGGTGCCAGCCGATCACGGGACGGCCGTACGGATGATTGAGATAGAGCGCGGCCATGATCTGCTCGTTCAACCGGGCGTCCGGATTGTTGGCGACGCGCATGTTGTACTCTTCGAGCACGACGTCGCGCTCGGGCAGCACGTTCTCGTCCTTGAGCACGAGGCCGGTCATGCGGTCGGCCTCGAACTCCATCATGGTCGGCAGCTGCTCTTTCGGCACCCGCTGGTAGTAGTTGGTGTAGTCGACCGAGGTCGAGGCATTCTCGTTGCCGCCGACGCGTAGCACGGTCTGGGAGAATTCGCCGACCGGATGCTTCGAGGTGCCCTTGAACATCAGGTGCTCGAGGAAGTGTGCGAGCCCGGACTTGCCCGGCGTCTCATCGGCCGAGCCGACCTTGTACCAGATCATCTCCGTGACCACGGGCGTGCGGTGATCGGGGATCACCACGACCTGCATGCCGTTGCTGAGCGTGAAGCTGGCGGGCGGGGCCGATGTAACCGTGGTCTGGGCAATGGCCGCGCCGGCCGAGAGGACGCTGGTCGAAAGCAGCGCGGCAAGGAGGCAGGCAGCCGATCGGTATGAGGACATCATGATCCTTTTGACAGGCCGAGGTCCGGATCTCCGGCTCGGAAGGCACGGCATGCTACACCGTGCGGCTGAGGCTTCGCGTCACGAAGCAGAGAACTCAACGCGGTGGCAAGTTACTGATAGGCAATCATTGGCCGCGGCCGGCGTGCACAAGACGCCGGTCCGCTTCGGATCGACTGGAACGTTATTGTTCCTTGTCCTTGCCCGACATGATGTCGAAATAGGTCCGCCGTGACTTGTCCGGTCCGGCGCCATAGGCGTAGTTCGGCGAGGGCGTCTGATAGCCCGGGGGCGGCTCGACCAGCGACTGGCGCGGCGGCTCGCTGGTGAATTTCTTCTCTTCGGTGGCGTTGCCGCCCTTCATCATGTTCCACAGGCCGCCGGAGAAGCCGAGCTCGGCGGGGCTGAGCGACGGATTGCCATTGGTGCCCGGCTGGATCGGGTCATTGCTGGTACGGGGGGCTGCGGCGACCTGGCCAGCCTTCATCTCGGCGGGCGTCAGGGGTCGGGCGGCCTGCCAGTTCTCGGTTTCCTTGGTCGCCTTCTTGCGTGCGGCGATCGCTTCCTTGCGGCGCTTTTCCTCGGGGTCCTTGGGCCAGTTGGGCGCAGCCTTGGCTTCGGTCGCAGGCGGCGGCAGATCGAGCTTGGGCGGCACCACCAGCGGCGAGCGCTCGCGGTATTCGATGCCCTTCTTCTCCATGCTCTTGGCGCCGATGCCGGACATCAGATTGTCGATGATCTTCTCTTCGAAGGTCATGCCGTCGTCGTCATCGTCGTCGTCACCGGCGCGGGCCGCGCCGGCCGATAGGACGAGGCCGATGCCGAGCACGGCAGCGGACAATTTCAACGCCCGCCAAAGCCCCCATCGGGGATCTCGAACCATCGAAACGCTGGTCTTCGCGCTGCGCATTACCGTACCTGTTCCATATTGTGGCAGATCGCCGCTCAAACGCGGCTCAGCCCTCGCAAAAGCCGGGTTCCACCTGCCGGTCGTATCGGCCGGGATCAGGGCGCTTTTGCGGCGGGGACCCCCAGGAAAGAATCATACAATAGCGCCGCCACCCCAGCAACGATGGCTACGTCCGCCAGGTTAAACACGTACCAATTATAGGTATTTCCGCCGATCTCGATGTGGAACAGAGCGAAATCGACCACCGCACCATAGGCCAGGCGGTCGATGCCGTTGCCGATCGCCCCGCCGATGATCAGGCCCAGTGCGACCGTGGCCAGGTGGGTGTGCGAGCGGGCCATCCAGATCGCCAGCGCCACCACGGCGATGGCCTTGACCGCCATCAGCGCGAGCTGTGCCGCCTGGCTGTCGTTCTGCAGCCAGCCGAAGCTGATGCCGATATTCCAGGCCAGCACCAAGTCGAAGAATGGCGTCACCTTCACCGCGCCGCGCCGGGCAATGTCGAACACGTTCAGCAGCCACAGCTTCGAGGCCTGGTCGGCCACCAGCGTGACCATGGCCGCGAGGATGCCGGCGCGGAGCGGGGTCATGGCCGGCCGGTCAGACCGCCACCCCCAACGCCTTCCATTCGCGCAGCGCCTTGGCGTCGCGCGGGGTGACGTCGGGATATTCGGCGTCTTCGCCGACCATCGGCGAGATCTTCCAGGAGCGGGCGCATTTGGTGCCGACCGCCTTCTCCACCACCACCGCGACACCGGGCACGGCATCGAGACGAAACGCAGCAGCCGGCGCCTCGCCCTCACGCACCTCGTAATTCGAGGTGATGCAGATCTCGGCGAGATCGACGTCGAACAGCGTCGCCAGCATGGCGCGGTCGGCGACATAGATCACCGGTGAGGCCTCCAGCGACGAGCCGATGTTCTTGGCGGCGCGTTCGAGCTCGAGCGCTCCGGTGACGACGCGGCGGACGTTGCGGATCGTCTCCCATTTCGCGGCGAGCTTGTCGTCGCGCAAGGCTTCGAGATCGGCGGGGGATAGCGTCAGATGCACCGACGGTTCGGCGTCGGGCCTGTACATGCGCCACGCCTCCTCGGCAGTGAAGCTGAGAATCGGCGCCAGCCATTTCAGGATCGAGGCGCACAACAGGTCGATCGTGGTCAGCGCCGCCTTGCGCGTCAGCGAGGACGGCGGATCGCAATACAGCGTATCCTTGCGGATATCGAAATAGAACGCGGAGAGTTCGCTGTTCAGGAAGGCGGAGAGGGTCGCGACCACGGTCTTGTAGTCGAACTCCCGATAGGCCTTGTCGACGGCAACGGCCCGCATCGCGAGCTCGTGCAGCATCAGGCGTTCGAGCTCCGGCATCTCGGCCGGCGCGACCGCCTCGGTCGGTTTGAAGTGATGCAGCGTGCCCAGCATCCAGCGCACGGTGTTGCGCAGCTTGCGGTAGGTCTCGACGGTGTTCTTCAGGATCTCGGGACCGATGCGCTGGTCGTCGGTGTAGTCGCAGGAAGCGACCCAGAGCCGGAGGATGTCGGCGCCGGATTCCTTGATGACGGCCTGCGGCTCAATGGTGTTGCCGAGCGACTTTGACATCTTGCGGCCGTCCTCGGCCTGGGTGAAGCCGTGGGTCAGCACGATGTCGTAGGGCGCGCGGCCGCGCGTGCCGCAGCTTTCCAGCAGCGAGGAGTGGAACCAGCCGCGATGCTGGTCCGAGCCTTCCAGATACATCACCGTGTCGGCGCCGCCGTCGACCTTGCGCTTGATGCCGGCGAGCCCGGGAAACTGCACGGGATCTTCGAGCACGAAAGCGTGGGTCGAGCCGGAATCGAACCAGACGTCGAGAATGTCGTCGACCTTCTGCCAGTCTTCGCTCGCGCGGGACCCGAGGAAGCGCTCGCGCGCGCCCGTCGCGTACCAGGCGTCGGCGCCTTCCTGCTCGAAGGCCTCGCCGATACGGGTATTGACGGCCTCGTCCTGGAGGATCTCGGCGGAGCCGTCGCCCCTCTCGCGCACGAACACGGCAATCGGCACGCCCCAGGCGCGCTGACGCGAGATCACCCAGTCGGGGCGCGCCTCGATCATGCCGTTGATGCGGTTCTCGCCCGACGGCGGCACCCATTGCGTCACCGAGATCGCGTGCAGCGCGCGGGCGCGCAGCGTGTCGCCGCTCTTGGTCTTGCCGCCCTGCGCCACATCCTTGTCCATCGCGATGAACCATTGCGGCGTGTTGCGGAAGATCACCGGCTTCTTGGAGCGCCAGGAGTGCGGATATTGGTGCTTGAGCCGGCCGCGCGCGAGCAGCATGCCTCGTTCGACGAGCGCCTTGATCACGGCCTCGTTGGCGTCGCCCTTCTCGCCCTTGTCGTTGATGACGCGCTTGCCGGCAAAGCCCGGCGCATGATCGGTGTAGGCGCCGTTCTCGTCGACGGTATAGGGAATCGCCGTGTTGATGCCGCGCGCATCGAGATCGCGCGCCTGTGCCATCCAGGCATCGAAATCCTCGCGGCCATGGCCGGGCGCGGTGTGCACGAAGCCGGTGCCGGTGTCGTCGGTGACGTGATCACCGGGCAATAGCGGCACGACGAAGTCGTAGCCGCCGGCAAGGCCCTTGAGCGGATGGGCGCATTCGATCGCGTCCATGGTGTCGCCGGGGACGTCGCGGACCTTCTCGTAAGCGGTCACGCGCGCCTGTTTGAAGACCTCTTCGGCGAGCGCGTCGGCGAGGATCAGGAGATCGCCAGTCTTGGTCCAATTGTCGGCGGGCGCGTCGGTGACCTTGTACAGGCCATAGGCGATCTTCGGCGAGAACGAGATGGCGCGATTGCCCGGCAGCGTCCAGGGCGTGGTGGTCCAGATCACGACACTTGCGGAGGCGAGTGCACCGTGCGCGGGCGAGGTCACCGGAAATTTCACCCACACCGTATCGGAGGTGTAGTCCTCGTATTCCACCTCGGCTTCGGCCAGCGCGGTCTTCTCGACCACGCTCCACATCACCGGCTTGGAGCCGCGATAGAGCGTGCCGTTGGCGGCGAACTTCATCAGCTCGCGCGCGATCTGGGCTTCGGCCGGATAGCTCATGGTGGCATAGGGATGATCCCAGTCGCCGATGACGCCGAGGCGCTTGAACTCCTCGCGCTGTACGCCGAGCCAATGCGTGGCGTAGGCGCGGCACTCCCGGCGGAAGTCGATCATCGCGGCCGAGTCGCGGAAGTCCGGCTTCTGCTTGCCCTTCTTGCGATAGTGCTCTTCCTCGACCTTCCACTCGATCGGCAGGCCGTGGCAGTCCCAGCCGGGCACGTAGTTGGAATCGAAGCCGAGCATCTGCTGGCTCTTGGTGACGAGATCCTTGAGGATCTTGTTCAGCGCCGTGCCGATATGGATGTTGCCGTTGGCGTAGGGCGGGCCGTCATGCAGCACGAACTTGGCGCGGCCCTTCGCGGATTGGCGCAGCTTCTCGTAGAGGCCGATCTCGTACCAGCGCTTGAGGATCTCCGGCTCGCGCTGCGGCAGGCCGGCGCGCATCGGGAATTCGGTCTGCGGCAGGAACAGGGTCTTCGAATAGTCTTTGACTTCAGACTTTTGGGACTTTTGCGGCTTTTCGGACATGAGGCTGACTGGCTCGGAATGGCGCGGGAACAGATGGCGATGCGGAATCGCGGGGTGAAACGACGAAATCCCGGTCTTGCGCCGAGCCTTTGGGCTCAGGCGGAAGCCGGGCCGCTAATCCCTATGATGCGCCGCGCAAACATGGGCACTCCATAGCAGGGGGCCAAGGGAAGCGCAAAAGAGAAGCGCAAAAGGGAAGCGCAAAGGTTCGGGCCAAGGCGGATTCGGGGGCTCAATCGATGGCGCCGAGCCGCGGAAATGCGTCCGGGGCGGCGGCCAGGATAGCGCGAGCGCGGGCGGAATCGTCGTCCATCTGCCGGATCAGGGCCTCTAGACCATCGAATTTCAGCTCCTCGCGGATGAAGCCGACGAAGGCGCAGTCCAGCGCCTGCCCGTAGAGGTCGCCCTTGAAGTCGAACAAGAAGATCTCGAGCAGCGGGGCGCCATTGTCAAAGGTCG
Source organism: Bradyrhizobium guangxiense (assembly GCF_004114915.1). Lineage (NCBI taxonomy): Bacteria > Pseudomonadati > Pseudomonadota > Alphaproteobacteria > Hyphomicrobiales > Nitrobacteraceae > Bradyrhizobium > Bradyrhizobium guangxiense. The sequence continues at coordinate 672,529 of NZ_CP022219.1, forward strand.
GGCGCCGGCCGAAGCTGGCCACCCCGTCCAGCCGCTGGGGCCCGCGGCCGATCCGCACCGCATAGATGCCGTGCTTGAGGCCGCAATTGGCGTCGAGGCGGATATTGGCGGTGGGATAGCCGAGGTCGCGGCCCCGCTTTTCGCCATGGATGACCTCGCCGGTGACGAACCAGGGCGCGCCCAGCATGGTCGTGGCTTCGTCGAGCTGGCCCTCGGCGAGCGCAGTCCGGATGGCGCTGGAGGAGACCGGCCGCTCATCGATGTCGACATGCGGCTGCACGTCGACCTCGATACCGAGCCGGGGCGCCTCGTTGACCAGAAGACTGGGCGAGCCGACCCGTCCCTTGCCGAAATGGAAGTCGTAGCCCACCGCGATCCCGCTGACCCCGAGCCGCCCGATCAGCTCATGGTGAATGAAATCTTGCGCACTGGTTCCGGCGCGCGCCTTGTCGAAGGTCATGACCACGGCGCCGGCGAGCCCGGTGCCGGCCAAGAGCCGCAGCTTGGCGCGCTCGTCCGTGAGGCGGAATTGCGGGGTGTTGGGACTGAAGAACCGCCGCGGATGCGGCTCGAAGGTCAGTGCCAGCGCAGGGCGGCCATGCACCCGGCCCATTTCCAGGGCCGCGGCGATCACGGCGCGGTGACCCAGATGGACCCCGTCGAAATTGCCCATGGCGACCACGGCGCCCCGTGGAATCGCGGAAACCGGCGTGGTGTCGCGGATAACGGTAAAATGCGGGGCCATCAGGGGAATTCTCGAACCGGCGGGACCGGCCGGGACGGGGGCGCGACCGGCCCGACGAAGTCAAGCGGGAGGGGGGCAAGCCTGTCGAACGCAATTTCAGTTCTTTCGGACCCGCCCCGATTAACGCGCTGTTTAACGCCTTGGTGCTAGTCCTTGCATCTGGAACAGGCGGGCTTCGGCCCGGCGGTCCGATCGTAATATTCCTGGGTATGCGTTGGGGGAGTCGAGATGGCGGTTGATTTGTCGATGCCGGTTCTGGTGGTGGATGACTACAGCACCATGATCCGTATCATCCGGAATCTGCTGAAGCAGCTTGGCTTCGAGAACATCGATGATGCCAGCGACGGTTCGGCAGCGCTGAACAAGATGCGCGGCAAGAAGTACGGGCTCGTGATCTCCGATTGGAATATGGAGCCGATGACGGGTTACGATCTGCTGCGCGAAGTGCGCGCGGATCCGAATCTCGCCACCACGCCCTTCATCATGATCACGGCGGAATCCAAGACTGAGAACGTGATCGCGGCCAAGAAGGCCGGCGTGAACAACTACATCGTCAAGCCGTTCAATGCGGCGACGCTGAAGACCAAGATCGAGGCGGTCTTCCCGGACATGGCGAGCGCTTAAAGCGCTTTCGAAGCCATCAGGCGAATTCGGAAGGCCCGGGCACGTCCCGGGCTTTCTGCGTTTTTCTGTCATTCCGGGGCGGTGCGCAGCACCGAACCCGGAATCTAGAGATTCCGGGTTCGCGCTTCGCGCGCACCGGAATGACGATCAAATCACTACCACTTCAATTCGCGCATCAAGGCCTTCGGCGGGTGGCCGAACAATTCCGTCACCGAGGCCGGGTCGAGCTGGTCGAGGCCCTCGAACTCCTCGGCATGGATGCCGCGGGTGACGAACAGGCAGTCGATACCGAATTCGCGGGCGCCCGTTAAGTCGGTGCGGACGGAATCGCCGATCGCCAGCACCTTCTTCCGATCGATCTGGTGGCCCTGGCGTTCACCGGCGAGCGCCATGGCGCGCTCATAGATCGGCCGGTGCGGCTTGCCGTAGAAGATCACCTCGCCGCCGAGCTCGCGGTAGAGCTCGGCGATGGCGCCGGCGCAATAGATCAGCCGGTCGCCGCGTTCCACCACGATATCAGGGTTGGCACAGACCAGCGTCAGCTTGCGTTCGCGCGCCTTCAGCATCATGCCGCGATAGTCCTCCGCCGTCTCGGTCTCGTCGTCGTAGAGGCCGGTGCAGACGATGTAGTCGGCTTCTTCCAGCGGCGCGGTTCTCGCCTCGAGGCCGCGATAGATCGAATTGTCGCGCTCGGGACCGAGCCAGAACATCTTGCGGCCGGGATGCTCGGCGACATAAAGCCGCGTCAGGTCTCCGGACGACACGATCGCGTCGTAGGTCTCGTCGGCGACGCCGAGCTTGCGCAATTGCCGCTGCACGCTGTCGGCCGGGCGCGGTGCGTTGGTGATCAGGATCACCGTACCGCCGCGGCTGCGATAGGTGTGCAAGGCCTCGCAGGCCTCGGGGAAGGATTCGAGGCCGTTATGCACGACGCCCCAGATGTCGCTGAGCACGACCTCCACGCCGCCCACGAGCTCGCGCAGGCTTTCGGCGAAATGCAGGGTGGTCATGATGCGTGCGGCCGATCAGATCCGGCGCGCGAGCGCCGCGTTGCCGGTGATACGCTGTGGCGGAGGCGCCGAAGACGTCGCGCCTGAGCTTTGTGTGCCGGAGCCATTGGGTCCCTGAATGTCCTGCGCCTGGTTCGGCGCGGCCCCGCCGGTAGCAGATGCCCCCTCTGGCCGCAATGGCCGGGGCGGTGCGAACAGGAACCCCTGGCCGAACCGCACGTCATAATCGAGCAGATCGACCACGGCGCGCTCGCCCTCGATCCGCTCGGCGATCAGGTCGATGCCGAAGCGACCCAGCAGGTCGGAGAGATCGGAGGGGTGGATGTCGGAGGTCGAGGCCTGCCTGGGGTCGAGCAGCAGCGTGGCCGGCACCTTGATGAAGCGCACGCCGCGGTCGGCGAGCTCGCGCGGCTCGATCCTGAGATCGGTGACATGGTCGATCGAGAAGCGGAAGCCGCGCTGGGCGAGCGCGGCGAGATTCTCGGTCTCGGCCGGGCCGAGACTGCGGAAGGTCGATTGCTTGAACTCCAGCACCAGCGAGGGCGCCAGCGCCCGGTTGGCTTCGAGGAAGTCGAGGCATTGCGCGAAGGTGGTGGAATTGCCGAGCGTGGACGCCGCGACGTTGCAGAACACGCCGACATCCTTGTTGCGCACCATCAGGCGCCGCAGCACCTGCACACAGCGCAGCATCACCATGTTGTCGATCCGCCCGATCAGCCCGGACGCTTCCGCGATGCTGATGAACTCCTCGGCTGCGATCAGCTGGTCGCGTTCGTCGCGCAAGCGCGTCACCGCCTCGTAGAATCGCACCTTGCGCTGCGGCAAGGTCACCATCGGCTGCAGGAAGATGTCGATCCGATTTTCGTCGATGGCGTTGCGCAGCGTCGCCAGCAGTTGAGTCTGGTTGCGTCCAGCGGCGGTCTGAGGGCTCGCAGCCTGAGTATGGACCGCCGGCGCCGGCCGTGGCTGCGCCATCGGGGGCGGCGGTACGGCGGGGAGCGGGGGAGGGGCGGCCGGCCGATCCTCGAACGGCGCCGCCAGATCGGCCGGAGCCTCCGGTTCGGATGTGGCGACCGGAGCGGGAGTCGGCGCGGCGCCGGCCAAGAGGTCTTCGTGCGCCGACACGGTGGCGGCGAGCTGTCTGACCAATCCGCCAAGCTCGTTGATCTCGCCGACCACCGACTGGATGCGGTCCGAGTTGGTCGAATTGGACGAGGCGATGCGTCCCTCCATCGCGGCCAACCGTCGGCCGAACTCGGCCACCTGGCGGGCGAGGTCGGCGGTGCCCCGCGACAGATCGGCGATCTGGCCGCCGACGTCGCTGCGGTCACGCAGCCGCATCGACACCGCGTTGTAGAGGATCAGGAAGGTCAGCGCGGTCAGCGCCACGAACGCGGATTCGGTTCCGCTGATGCCGGCGACGGCGTAGAGGACAAGCCCGAGCGAGGCTGCGACCAGAACCATGCAGATGGCGATGAAGATCGTCGAAATGCGAATCATGCCGCGCGTTACGCCTCAAGAGCTGACTGCCTTACCCGGGAAAACACGGGTCGCGTTGCAATTGCGTCCCGCCGCGTGCTCCCCCAAGCCGCATGAGCTTAACATCATTGTTGATTCGAGGGGATAGCGGCGCGTTCCCGGGCGCCGTCAGGCTGGGGCAGCGGCTCCGACCGTGTCGGCGGAGACAGCCTCGCGGCTGCCCAGCGGCTTGGGACGACCGGGCGTCGTGTCTCTCAGCGTCTGCCGTTCGATCTCCGAATTCAGCTCGGCGCCGAACATGATGACGATCGCCGACATCCACATCCACATCATCAGGCCGATCGCCGCACCAAGCGAGCCGTAGGTCGCATTGTAGTTGGCAAACTCCGAGAGATACCAGGACAGCAGCGCCGAGCCCGCGATCCAGAGGATGGCGGCGATCACCGCGCCGAGGCTCAACCATTGCCAGCGCGGGGCGTCGCGGCTCGGCGCGAAGCGGGAGAGGATCGCAAGCGCCACCAGCAGGATGAGGAACATCAGCGGCCATCGTGCCAGCGCGACGATCAGCTTGCTTTCAGGCGCCATGCCGAGATGATTGAGCGCCAGCGGGAAGGCCACGACAACGCCCACCATCACCAACAGTGCCACGATGCCGCCGACCGTGAAGGCCAGCGACACCATGTTGAGCTTGATGAAGCTGCGCTTCTCGCGCTCCTCATAGGCGACGTTGAGCGCGTCGAAGATCGCCTTGACGCCGGCATTGGCGCTCCAGATCGCCAGCAGAAGGCCGAGCAGGAACGTGGCACCGAGCGTGGTGTTGCCATGCGAGACCACGCGCGCCACCTGCTCCTCGACGATCTGGAACGAGCCCTCGGGCAGCATGGTCGCGAGCGTCTGGAGATTGGCGCTGATGGTCTTGGGATCGGCGAACAGGCCATAGGAGGAGACCAGCGCCGTAACCGCCGGAAAGATCGCAAGCAGCCCGAAGAACACGACGCCGCCCGCCGTCGCAAGCAGGCGATCCTCATCGATGCGCTGATAGGTCCGCCAGAAGATATCCTTCCAGCCCTTCCAGGGGATATCAAACGGGCTCTTGGCATGGCGCCCATGGCCGGGCTGCACCGCCGCGCGCGCGGGGTGCGTTTCCGGTGAATTCGCCTCGCCCTTGCGATGGTCCTGGGGCGGCCCGGATGAGACCAAGCCTCCGTCCTGAAAGTAGCGCTCCGCCGTCAGCACGAAGACGGCCGTCGCCGCCACCAGCAGCCAGGAGTCGATCTGTTCGGAGCGCCGCATCAGCATTCATGCGTCCAATCTGTGACCGTGACGGCGGCGGCGCGCCGCCGTGAACCCCGCTAATCCGATCGCAGCGAGCATCAGGCCAAGCTGCACGGGTCGGTTGCCGCGAACAGGCCAGGCTCTCGCCCCATGGCGGCGCTCGCCCGGCGAGAGCGGCGCAAGGGGAATCGTGGTCGCGACCTCTTTCACGGCCTCTTTGACCGTTCCGCGCGGAATCCGCGGGGTTGCGATCGCCACACGCAGCCGGCTGGCAAGTGGCACGACCGGCTTGGCCTTGCGCTTCATCTGCGCCATTGCCACGCCAGCGCAGACCGCCGCCAGCACCAGCAGCAATCCACCCACGGCACCGAAACCCCAGAACTGGCCGTGGGTGATGGCGACCCAGCGGTACAGGGCGATCAGCCCGACGAAGAAGGCCGCCACGACGAATAGAGCCGCCACCGCGAACAGCCCGCCGGCCACGGCGTAAGACGTCACCTTGCCGGTTGCCTGGCTGGTCTGGTCACGCAGATAGGATTGAGCGGCGCGTTTGACGTGATTGAGCTTCAGCGCCATGCCGGCGCGCAGCAATTCGCCCGATGGCGCGAGCATGCGGACATCCTCCGAGAGCAAGAATTTGTTCGGGGGATGAACGTGGCGGAATTTGACTTGTTCCGACGGAGCTCCATCGGTCGAGGTGGATCAGCCGAGATCGGCAGCCGAAATCCAGAACACCTCGCCCTCGGAGTCCTCGGTGTCGAGCCAGAGCAGCGGCAGTTCCGGAAAGGCCTCGTCGACCAATTCCCGGCCGCGGCCGATCTCGCAGATCAGCCCGCCGTCGCCCGTCAGATGGTCGGGGGCCTCGCGCAGAATTCGGCGCACTACATCGAGGCCGTCGGCGCCGCCGTCGAAGGCAAGCTTCGGCTCGGCACGGCATTCCGGCGGCAGCGCGGCCATGCCTTCGGCATCGACGTAAGGCGGGTTGGTGATGATCAGATCGTATCTGTTGTCGCCGAGCGGGGCGAACAGGTCGCCGCGATAGAGGCTGATGCGGTCCCCGAGCCCGAACTCCGCGACATTTCGTGCGGCGACTTCGAGCGCGCCCTTGGAGATGTCGACGGCATCAACGGTGGCGTTGGGGAAATGGTGCGCGGCGAGGATGGCGAGACACGCCGACCCTGTGCAGAGATCGAGCACGCGCTCGACCGCGGTGGGATCGTCGATCAGCGATCCAGCCTCGCCGTCGCCGCCGAAATGCGAATCCAGGAGCTCGCCGATGAAGGAGCGTGGAACAATGACGCGCTCGTCGACATAGAAGGGCAGGCCGCGCATGTAGACCTTGTTGACGAGGTAGGCGGCCGGTTTGCGCGTGGTGACGCGCTGATGGATGAGATCGAGGAGGGTCCTGCTCTCCGCGACGGTGACACGTGCGTGGGCAAAGCCCTCGAACTGGTCGGGAGTGAGATGCAGCGCCTCAGAGACCAGGAAAATGGCTTCCGCGACCGGGTCGGTCGTGCCATGGGCAAAGGCGAGCTTCGCCTCGACAAAGCGGCTCACCGCATAGCGGACGAAGTCGAGCAGCGTGAGAAGCTCGCCGGGACCCATTTTCACAGGCTTCGGCGCAGCGCGGCCTCGCGCGGCCTTTTTGGATGCTCTTGCCATCAGGATTTGGTCCAGCGTGCGGCGGCCTCGTCGTCACGGGCCTGGGCCTCGACCCAGCCGGTGCCGGCGGCGCTCTCTTCCTTCTTCCAGAACGGGGCGCTGGTCTTGAGGTAGTCCATCAGGAACTCGGCCGCCTCGAACGCGGCCTGGCGATGCTGCGAGGCGGTCAGCACCAGCACGATGTTCTGGCCCGGCATGAAGCGGCCGACGCGATGGATCACCGTGACGCCGTTCAGCGGCCAGCGCGAGGTCGCCTCATCGGCATGACGCCCGATCTCTTCCTCGGCCATGCCCGGATAATGTTCGAGCGTGAGCGCCGAAATCTTGGCGCTGTCCTCGTCGGCGCGGCAGATACCGGAAAAGCTCACGACGGCACCGATGTCGGTGCGGCTCCTGGTCAGGACCGCGATCTCGCGCGCGATGTCGAAATCGTCCTCCTGGATGCGGATGGTGACGGGGCAGGCGGTGACAGGGGAGATCATGGCCTAGCCGCCGGTCATCGGCGGGGAAAAAGCGATTTCACGGGCGCCCGCGATCGCAGCGTCCGATTTGACGTGGGCGTGGTCGATGGCGGTGCGGATCACCTTCGGCTTCTCGAATGCGTAGGCGTAAGCCTCGCTTTGGCCGGACAGCCAGGCGATCAGCTCCTCGACCGTGCGCACGCTCGCGGGCGGCTCGATGGTCTCCTCCGCCTTGCCGACGCGCTCGCGCACCCAGGCGAAATACTTCACCTTCATCCCTCGTCCTCCTTGATGAGGTGATGGATGCCGGCACGGAAGTAATCGTATCCGGTGTAGATGGTCAGGATGGCCGACGCCCACAGCAACGCCAATCCGATCATCGAGACCACGGGCACCACCTCGTCACCGGCGGGGCCCGCGAGCAGAAAGCCGATCGCAACGAGCTGCACCGTGGTCTTCCACTTCGCAAGCTTGGTCACGGGCACGCTGACGCGGAGCGCGGCGAGATATTCGCGCAGACCCGAGACCAGGATCTCGCGGCACAGGATCACGATGGCGGCCCACAACGACCAGCCATGAATGATGCCGTCGGCGGCCAGCATCAGCAGGCACGAGGCGACCAGCAGCTTGTCGGCGATCGGATCGAGCATCCGGCCGAACGCCGATTGCTGATTCCAGATCCGCGCGTAATAGCCGTCGAGGTAATCGGTGACCGCAGCCGCAATGAAAATGGCGACCGCGACCCAGCGCAACCAGAGCGGCTGATCCAGAATCGATTGCGCATAGATGCATCCGACCACGACCGGGATCGCTGCGATCCGGCCATAGGTCAGAAGGTTCGGGAGGGACATCGCGCGGCTGGTCGTCCCTCGTGTCGTGGCGATGTTCATCCGTCCTACCAATACCGCTCGTGCCCGAAGGTCAACCGTTCCGCTCACCAGATGGGTGTGGGATACGACGACCATATGACCACGGCCCCCCCTTAGTTCACCCCGGCTGGGGATGGAAATACTCGAAAATCCTGCGGGCGCTTTCGGCACTCACCCCCGGAACCTTACCGAGATCGGCGATCGAGGCGCGTTCGATCTCCTTCAGGGTCCCGAAATGATGCAGCAGGGCACGTTTGCGCGACGGGCCGATGCCCGGAATCTCCTGCAAACCGGCCTCGCGGATGTCCTTCTTGCGCAGCTTGCGGTGCGAGCCGATGACGAAGCGGTGGGCCTCGTCGCGCAGGCGCTGGATGAAATAGAGCACGGGGTCACGCGGCTCCAGCTTGATGGCCTCGCGTTCCGGCATGAACAGGGTCTCGCGGCCGGCATCCCGGTCCGGTCCCTTGGCGACCGACATCAGCGAGACCTGGGTCAGGCCGAGATTTGCGAAGATCTCGCGGACGGCGTTGAGCTGGCCGCGGCCGCCGTCGATGATGACGAGGTCGGGCCATTGCGGGAAATCGTCGTCCTTGGCCTTGGTGCCGGAATCCTCGGGCGGGTTGATCAGGCGCTTGAAGCGGCGCTCCAGCACCTCGCGCATCATGGCGAAGTCGTCGCCGGGCGTGATCCCTTCCGACTTGATGTTGAACTTGCGGTACTGGTTCTTCACGAAGCCGTCGGGGCCGGCGACGATCATGGCGCCGACTGCGTTGGTGCCCTGGATGTGGCTGTTGTCGTAGACCTCGATGCGCTTGGGCGGATGCGGCAGGCTCAGCGTCGCGGCCATGGCCTCGAGCAGGCGGCTTTGGGTGGCGGTGTCGGCGAGCTTGCGGCCGAGGGCCTCACGCGCATTGGTCAGCGCGTGGGCGACCAGCTCCTTCTTCTCGCCGCGCTTGGGCGCGGTGACCTCGACCTTGTGGCCGGCCTTGATCGCCAGCGCATTGGCGAGCAGCTCGCTCTCCTCGATCTCGTGCGAGAGCAGGATGTTCCTCGGCGGCGGCTTGTCGTCGTAGAACTGGGCGAGGAAGGAGCCGAGCACCTCCTCCGGGGTGAATGTCTTCTCCGCGCGCGGAAAATAAGCGCGGTTGCCCCAGTTCTGGCCGGTGCGGAAGAAGAACACCTCGACGCAGGAGAAGCCGCCCTCCTGATGGATGGCGAACACGTCGGCTTCCTCGACTGTGCGCGGATTGATGCCCTGCTGCGACTGGATCGCCGACAGCGCGGCGAGGCGGTCGCGGTACAGCGCGGCGCGCTCGAACTCGAGCTCGCCGGCCGCCTTCTCCATCTCGCCGGCAAGCTCCTGCTTCACCGCATGGCTCTTGCCGGACAGGAAGTCGCTCGCCTCGCGCACCAGCGTCGTGTAGCCGCCGAAATCGATCTCGCGGGTGCAGGGGCCGGCGCAGCGGCGGATCTGGTAGAGCAGGCAGGGCCGGGTGCGGCTCTCGAAGAAGGAATCGGTGCAGGAGCGGATCAGGAATGCGCGCTGCAGCGCTGTGATGGTGCGGTTGACCGCGCCGGCGGAGGCGAACGGACCGAAATAGCGTCCGGGCCGGCTCTGCGCACCGCGATGTTTCAGGATTTGCGGCGCCCAATGGTCGCCGGTGATCAGGATATAGGGAAACGACTTGTCGTCGCGCAGCTGCACGTTGAAGCGCGGCCGCAGCTGCTTGATCAGGTTGGCTTCCAGCAGCAGCGCCTCGGTCTCGGTGTTGGTCGAGACGATCTCCACGGTCACGGTGGCGGCGATCATGCGCAGGATGCGGGCGGGCAGCGGCGCGCTTTGCCGCGCGTAGCTGGAGAGGCGCTTTTTGACGTTTTTGGCCTTGCCGACATAGAGCACGTCGGCATTCGCACTGAGCATGCGATAGACGCCGGGCGAGGTCGGGGCGAGCCGAACCGCGCGTTCGATCGCCTCGTGGCCGGTTGCCAGCGGCTCCTCGCCGACGGCGCCGCTCTCTTCGAGGATATCGGGCAGCCGCGCCTCGTCCTCGTCGTCGCCCCCGGTCGTGGCGGGATCGAGGTCGGGCGGCGTGTCGCTCGCGGCAGCCCGCGGCGATTTGCGCGCGCGGTCGTCCGGATTGTCGGTGGAATCGTGAACCATGGGGCGAATTTAGGCGCTGGGGGTGCCGATTTGAAGTTCCCGCTGTGCGGCACGCACAGGACGGCGGCGCAGTTCCCGGTAACGCTTCCTTAAGTCTGTTAAGCGCGCGGTAACCCAGCTTAACAGCCCTTTAACTTAAAACTCTCGATAAATCCTACGCGAAAGAGTGGTGGTTCCTTCACCATGCGGCTTTGCCTCGCGCGGCGGCGCGGCGCCGCATCCGGTGACGGCAGTTGCGTTGGAGTGTGTGATGAAGAGGCTCGTTGTGGGCGCGGCCGCGCTGGTTGCAGCCGGCTGGACAGCTTCGGCAGAGGCCGCCGATCTCAATTACGGGCAGCGTGCGCCCTATACCGTCAACCAGCCGCTCAATGCGTATAGCTGGGCCGGTCCCTATCTCGGCGGCAACATTGGCTACGAATGGGGCTCGGTCGACAACAATCCCGCGAAGCCGTCGGGCTTCGTCGGCGGCGTGCAGGCCGGCTACAATTTCCAGAACGGCCCATGGGTGTTTGGCGTCGAGGGCGACATCCAGGCCACTGGCGCCGACGATACCTTCGCGCCGTGGAAATTCTCCAATCCCTGGTTCGGCACCCTGCGCGGCCGCGCCGGCTACGCCTTCAGCAACGTGATGTTCTACGGCACCGCCGGCCTCGCCTTTGGCGAACTGCGTGGGCAGACCTTCGGCTGGGCGGAATCGCACACCACCGCCGGCTGGACCATCGGCGCCGGTGCGGAAGTCGGCCTGGCTCCGAACTGGAGCGCCAAGCTCGAGTATCTCTACATCGATCTGTCGACGAGTCAGTTCGCAATCACGGGCGTGTCAAACGGCTATAGCGCCAGCGTTGTTCGCGCGGGCGTGAACTATCACTTCTGATAGCTGAAGAAGAAAATACCGGACCACAACCTCCCGGCCGCTCGCGGCCGGGATTTTTTTGCCAAGTATCTTTTGCGCCGAGTATTGCGCCGAATGTTTTGCGTCAGGCCCGCTAGGAGAGGATGACCAGGTTAACCGCCTTCGGTCCCTTCCCCTTCTTGTCCGGCTCGACTTCGAAAGTAATGCGCTGCCCTTCCGCGAGGTCCTTCAGTCCGGCCCGCTCCACAGCAGTAATGTGCACGAACACGTCGCGGCCGCCGTCGTCAGGCTTGATGAAACCGTAGCCGCGTTCGCCGTTGAAAAACTTAACCGTTCCCGTCATGGCCATCGGGAAACTCCCCCTCATTGCTCCTCCGCCGCGACGCAGACTCACGTCGCGACATGACCGGACGTTACGAAGCCCGGGAGCTGGCCATCCTTGGGCGGACCGCTGGCGGTCCGGCCGGATCTTTCTTAGGCCTTCACTCCGCCGCAACCATTCGCGGAAGCGGAACGTAAAGCCAGTCACGAAACCAGCATAATACGGTTCTCTGCAGATTGACTACCGCTCCTGCATATTTTTCCCAAGAATGCCGGAGTGTTACGGCCTCTCTTCAGGGCTTGGGGACCTCCAATCGGAATCTGGCAGCGCCACCCTGGCCGAGCGGTATTTCCAGCTCAGGCAGGATCGTCTTGAGCTCGCCCTGCAGCGTGTAGGGCGGATTGACGATCAGGAGCCCGGTCGAGGCGAGGGCCCCGCCGTCGAGCTGGGGCGCGACGCTGAACTCGAGGCGCAGACATTTTCCGGGTGGTTTTGCTGCAGCTGCGAGCCGGGCGACCGTTTGGGCCAGCGTATCGGTGGCACGCCGGTTCTTGGCCGGATACCAGATGACATAGATACCGGTGGGCCATTTGGCGAAGGCGGTGGAGAAGGCCTCGCTCAGCCGCTCGAACTCGTCCTTGGCCTCGAACGGCGGATCGATCAGCACGAGGCCGCGCCGCTCTTTTGGCGGCACGAAGGCCGGCAGCGCCACCCAGCCGTCGATATCGACCACGCGGGCCTGTTCGTCGCGGCGCAGCACGTCGATCAGGGCCTTTCGCGCCTTCGGCTCGAGCTCGCAGGCGACGAGCCGGTCCTGCGGCCGCAGCAGGCCGCGCGCGATCAACGGCGAGCCCGGATAGGCCCTGAGCTCGCCCTTCGGATTGAAGGCGCGGACGATGTCGAGATAGGGCTTGGTCAGCGCCGCGCTCTCGTTCGACAGGCGCGCTTGCATCAGCCGCGCGATGCCCGTCAGCCATTCGCCGCTCCGGCGCGCTTCGTCGCTGTCGAGGTCGTAGAGGCCGGCCCCGGCATGGGTGTCGATGACGCGGAACGCCCCAGGCTTCTCCTGCAGATAGGTGATGATGCGCGCCAGCACGATGTGCTTGATGACATCGGCGAAGTTGCCGGCGTGGAAAGCGTGGCGGTAGTTCATGGCGGAGAGTTACGACATCGCGCGATGAAAGTAACTCCCGTCATTCCCGGGCGGTGCGCAGCACCGAGCCCGGAATCCATTGGTCGGCATTGCTTGTGGCGATGGATTTGTGGGTTCGCGCTTTCCGCGCGCCCTGGAATGACGAACGCTAACCGCCCCTGATCGGCGGCATGGTCACCTGATCGCGGCGGCAGGCGCGGCGTTCGATCTCGTCGCAGGCGCGGAATTGCAGGTCCTTGCTGAGGCAGATGCGGACCTCGGAGAGCCTGGTCCGGTTGCAGGTGACCGAGACGGCGGTGCTGCTCAGCCCCGGATTGGCCTTGATGAAGGCTTCCTCGACCTCGGCCGGCGCCACCGTCTTAGTCTGCGACAAATCGAGATATTCGGCCGGTATCTTGATCGCCGCGCGCGCTTTGCGGATCGTCTCGAAATAGCTGCGATCGGTCAGCCCAGCGCAGGTGCCGTGCTTGTCCCACTCGTTGAAGATCAGCCCCGGCGCCGGCATCAGATCAAGCATCGAGGAGACGATGCTGCGGTTCAGCCGCGGTGCGGGCCGCTGGCAATATTCCGGGAAGCCGTTCTCATATTGCGGCCACAGCCCATGCACCACGAAGGCATAGGGCCGTCCGCCGCACTGGATCTGGGAGCGGCCGCCGCGCTCGGCCGCCTCCTCGCAAAACGAGGGCGACCACGACAGCGACAGCACATAGAAATCGAACTCGCCGGGCGTGTTCTGCCGCTTGTCCTGCGCCTTCGCGTCGCCGGCGAACGAGGCCAGGCCCGCGGCCAGGATCAGGGAAAGGGCCAGCGAGATCACCAGGCGAGAAAACGAATGCAATCTGGAATGAAACATGGCGACGCCTCTCAACTAGACTGTGCAGGAAGCCTAGCAGGCGACAAGAACATTTCAAGAACAAAATTCAGGCGTCGGCCATTTGGCCGCTGACCGACCCCGAATCAGGCTCTTCGAGTCAGGGCTTGGCGGCGCGGCAGGCCGGATTGTAGGCCCAGTTGCGGTCGAGCCCGACCACGCACCATTCGACGCCGTTGCCATAACTGGCAAACCCGCCATCCTCGATGATCGAGAAGTGCACCTTGCGCACCTTGCCGTCAGTCAGCATGGCCTCGCCGGTGCAATAGCGGCGCGGAATGTTGTCGGACTGCCAGGGCCGGAACGCGGTCTCGCGGACGGCCGAGAAGCCGGTGATCTTCAACGAGGAATTCCAGAACGTGTATTCCTTTTCGGCGAACTCGTGCACGATCCTCGGCAGAGCCCAGTCGCAATTGGCGACGTTGCCGTCATAACGCGGTCCGCTCAGCCAGAAATTCAGCTCGAGCGGATTGGCCGCCTTGGCCTCGCCGAGCGACAATGCTCCGAACATGAGGCCGAGTAGGGCGGCGAAGCGGAGCGATTTCGGGGAGGGGGCGCGCATGGTCAATCCGGACAGCTAAGGTCTTGCGAAGGTTGGACGGTGCCGCGAAGGCCGGGGGAGGTCAAGTGCAGCGCGGCAACACTTCGCCAGGAGTTGACCACAACGTCACAGCCGGCAGGATTTCCGTTCTTTTCACGGCGATCACCGCACCGTAAACTGGCGGCCAGCCAATTGGAGTGACGGGAATGCGAATCATTGCGGCCGCGGGTCTTCTCGCCAGCCTGGTTGTCTCGGGTATGACGGCGAGCCAGTCGGCGCGCGCCGACATCGTGCCGCCGTTCAAAGGCAATGACACTGGCGGTATCATCGCCTATTCGATGGCCACCCAGGTCGACGCACGCCAGGTCGCGGTCGACCACTGCGCGCGCTATGGCAAGGTGGTCAAATTCCTCGGCGTACAGGCCTATGAGGGCGGCTACATCTCGTTCTCCTGCCGCTGGGTGCCTTATGGCGCCGCCGATCAGCCGATCCGCACGCTTTACTGAGGCGTTGCCGTAACGCCGCGATCTCTGCCGGGAGCTTCTCGCATGACGCGCAAACTCGCTTTGCTCGGCTCGATGCTTTGCCTCGTGGTGTCGGCGGGCGGCGCTAGCGCCGACGATCTGCCGGTGCGCAAGGCCGGTCTTTGGGAGATGAAGCTGGTCACATCAGGCTCGCCCGTGCCCGAGATGACCATGCAGCACTGCACCGACGAGACCGTCGACAAGGAGATGAGCAACAACGTCTCCCCGATGGCGAAGCAGATCTGCGCCAAGCAGGAAATCAAGAAGACGGCGACCGGCTATGTCAGCGATTCCGAGTGCAGCGTCGCCGGCGTGAACACGACGTCGCATGCCGAGATCACGGGCGATTTCAACTCGGCCTACACGGTGAAGACCTCCTCGCACGCACAAGGCGGCGTCGCTGGCGCTGCGGGGCGCGATACCAATATGACGCTGCAAGCCAAATGGCTTGGCGCCTGCAAGCCGGACCAGAAGCCTGGCGACATCGTAATGCCCGGCGGCTTCAAGATGAATGTGCGCGACATGGACAAGCTGAAGGCGCTCTTGCCGAAGTAGG
Source organism: Bradyrhizobium guangxiense (assembly GCF_004114915.1). Taxonomy (NCBI): domain Bacteria; kingdom Pseudomonadati; phylum Pseudomonadota; class Alphaproteobacteria; order Hyphomicrobiales; family Nitrobacteraceae; genus Bradyrhizobium; species Bradyrhizobium guangxiense. The sequence continues at coordinate 687,635 of NZ_CP022219.1, forward strand.
GGCGAATGCCGGTGTGCTCCCTCGCTCCGTCTTACGGAGAGAGGTGAACTAAGCGACCTACACCGGAATCCGCACGCTCGCCCTCAATCCCCCCATCGGGCTGTCACCCAGCGTGATGTCGCCGCCATGCGAGCGGGCGATGTCGCGGGCGATGGCAAGGCCGAGGCCGGTGCCGCCTTCGTCCTGGTTGCGGGCGTTGTCCAGCCGCAGGAACGGCTTTAACACCTCTTCGCGCAAATGCGTGGGAATGCCGGGGCCGTCGTCGTCGACCGTCACGGTCAAATAACGGTGATCGCGCTGGCCGCTGATGGCGATGCTCTTGCCGTAGCGCGCCGCGTTGGTGACGAGGTTGGCCAGGCAGCGCTTGAACGAGGCCGGCTTCACCGTCACCACGGGCAGGCCGTGGAAGGCAACGGTCGCGGTGTGGCCATGGCGCTCGGCGTCGCTGCGCAGCTCCTCGAGCGCCTGTGCCATGTCGGTCGGCTGCGACTGCTCGCCGGAATCGCCGCGCGCGAAGGCAAGGTAATCCTCCAGCATCATCGACATCTCGTCGACGTCCTTGCGCATCCCGTCGAGCTCCGGGCTGTCGCCGATCAGCGCCAGCTCGAGCTTGAAGCGGGTCAGGATGGTGCGCAGATCGTGGCTGACGCCGGCGAGCATCGCGGTGCGCTGCTCCATCGTGCGCTCGATGCGCGACTTCATTTCGAGGAAGGCGACCGCCGCGCGCCGCACCTCGCGCGCGCCGCGCGGCCGGAAATTCGGTGCCTCGCGGCCCTTGCCGAAACTCTCCGCGGCGTCGGCAAGGCGCAGGATCGGCTTGATCTGGTTGCGCAGGAACAGCACCGCGACGATCAAAAGGATCGAGGACGTGCCGACCATCCAGAACAGGAAGATCTCCGAGTTGGAGGCATAGGCGGCGCTGCGCTGCGCGAACACGCGCATTACGGCATCGTCGAGCTGGATGCGGATCTCGACGAGATTGGAGCGGCCGACGGTGTCGATCCAGAACGAGCGTCCGATCTGGCGCCCGAGCTGCACCGACAGCGTCTGGTCGAGCAGCGAGAAGAACGGTTTTGGCCCCGGCGGCGGCATGTCGCCGGCGGGCAGGAAATCCACGACGAGGCCGAGGCGCTGCTGCGCGATGCGGCGGATCTGGTCGCGATCCCGGTCCTGCGGATAGCCCTTGTAGACGTCGATCAGCGCGGCGATGTCCTGCACCACCGCGGCGGACAATCGGCGCGTCACCGTGTTCCAGTGCCGCTCCATGAACACGAAGGCGACGACCGATTGCAGCACCACCATCGGCACGATCATGATGAGGAGCGCGCGGGCGTAGAGGCCGGTCGGCATCCAGCCCTTGAACGCGTTGCCCATCCAGCCATTAGCGGCCGAGACGCGGCCGGCAGCGCTCTTCAAAAGCGTCAGGCCGGTATCGATCGTGCTCATCTGGCGCGCTTCAATTTATGGCGAGGCACCCAGCCGGTAGCCGATACCGCGCACCGCCTGGAGGAACAGCGGATTGGCGGGATCGGTCTCGATCTTGCGCCTGAGGCGGTTGATCTGCACGTCGACGGCGCGCTCGTTGACGCTGCCATTGCCGGTCAGCGCGCTGCGCGGCACGGTCTCGCCCGGCGTTTCCGAGAGAATGCGCAGCATCTCGCGCTCGCGGTCGGTGAGATGGATGACCTCCTCACCCTGGCGCAATTCGCCGCGATCGAGATGATAGACATAGGGACCGAAGGCGATCTTCTCGATCGTCGTGGCTTGCGGCGGCGGGGCGGCGCGCTTCAGGATGTTGTTGATGCGCAGCGCCAGCTCGCGCGGCTCGAACGGCTTTGCCACGTAATCGTCGGCGCCGATTTGCAGGCCCTCGATGCGGGCCTCCGCCTCGTGCCGCGCCGTCAGCATCACGATCGGCACCGAGGAGGAGGTCCGGATGAAGCGGGCGAGATCGAAGCCGGTCTCGCCGGGCATCATCACGTCGAGGATCAAGAGGTCGAAATGCAGACCGAGCAATTTCGATCGTGCATCGCCGGCGCTCGCAGCTGTGGTGACGCGATAGCCCTCGCTGGCGAGGAAGCGCGAGAGCAGATCGCGGATGCGGCGGTCATCGTCGACGAGCAGCAGATGCGGCGCGTCGTCGGCCGGGCGTGCCGGCGGGCGGGCGAGAGTGGCAGCGAGCGGCACAATCACTCCTTGGCGTCGTGGTTGACGGAAGCGAAGATCGTCTCGAGCACCTTGTCCGGATCGTCCCGGTCGATCATCGCGCGCAGGAAGCGCTTGACGGTCTCGGCATCCTGCGGAGCCATCTCGGCGAGCGCCCTGGTGATCCGCGTGGTCTGCAGACCTGCGAGCTTCTGCACCAGCGCCTCACCTTTCGGCGTCGCGTAGAGCAGGCGCTGGCGGCGGTCGTTGTCGCCGGTCTTCTGCACGATGTAGCCCTCGTCGAGAAGCTGCTTGAGCACGCGGCCGAGCGACTGTTTTGTGATGCGCAGGACGTCGAGCAGATCGGCGACCTTGAGGCCGGGATAACGATAGACGAAGTGCATGACCCGGTGATGGGCCCGGCCGAAGCCGAAAGCCTCCAGCTCCTGGTCCGGATCGCCGACGAAATCACGATAGGCGAAGAACAGCAGCTCGATGATATCCCAGCGCAAATTGCCTCCATCGCCTGCGGCCGGCCGCGGCTCGGCGGCGTCTTGGGCGGGACTCGCGAAATTTATGTCAGGCATATTGACGTATCTTGGGTTCAATGTTACAAAACGATCGGCCCGCACGAAATTTTAGATCGTTTCGCGGCGGGCAGCGTCGAAGCAGGGACGGCGGAAGGGGCCGGACAGGCGACGACGGCCGGATCAGATCTACCGTGCGATTGTCGAGCGGCATTTCGGCAAAACATACTGGACTTCCGCCTTCCGCAAAAGCATGTCCTCGACGGCATGCTGGCCACGGGAAACCGGCCGTAACAAGGCTGACGGTGGTCCGGCCTGAAACCAATCAAGCCAGCCGGGCCCGGAAGGGCAGGCCGGCGCCAGAACAGCGCCGCCATCGGCAGCGGGAGGCAAGGACATGAGTATGAAATTCGACATCCAGCCCGCATCCAATCCGACCCCCGAGAAGGACCGGGTCGCCAAACTGGTGGACCCCGGCTTCGGACGGGTCTTCACCGATCACATGGCGATCGTCCGCTACAACCAGGCCAAGGGCGGCTGGTACGAGGCGAAGATCGAGGCACGCGCCAACTTCCAGATGGATCCGGCCGGGGCCGTCCTGCACTACGCGCAGGAGATCTTCGAGGGTCTGAAGGCCTACAAGCGCGACGACGGCGGCGTGAACCTGTTCCGCCCCGACGCCAATGCGCGGCGTTTCAGGGACTCGGCGGATCGCATGGCCATGGCGCAGCTGCCCGAAGACGTCTTCATCGAGGCGGTCGAGCAGGTCGTGCGCATCGACCGTGCCTGGATGCCGGGTGGCGAGGGCAGCCTCTACCTGCGGCCCTTCATGATCGCGAGCGAGACCTTCCTCGGCGTCAAGCCGTCGTCCGAGTACATTTTTGCGGTGATCGCCTCGCCGGTCGGCTCCTATTTCAAGGGCGGTCCTGCCCCGGTCTCGATCTGGGTGTCGGAGAACTACACCCGCGCGGCGATCGGCGGCACCGGCGCCGTCAAATGCGGCGGCAATTATGCGGCGAGCCTGCGGGCCCAGGCCGAGGCGATCCAGCATGGCTGCGATCAGGTCGTCTTCCTCGACGCGGTGGAGCGCCGCTACATCGAGGAGCTCGGTGGCATGAACGTGTTCTTCGTGTTCGACGACGGCTCGCTGTCGACGCCGCCGCTCGGCACGATTTTGCCGGGCATCACCCGCGACTCCATCATCACGCTTGCCCGCGACGCGGGGAAGACGGTGCGCGAAGAACCCTATTCGCTCGATCAATGGCGCAAGGATGCGGCGAGCGGCAAGCTGAAGGAAGCCTTCGCCTGCGGCACTGCCGCCGTGATCTCGCCGATCGGCAAGGTGCGTTCGGTGAGCGGCGATTTCGAGATCTCCGGCGGCGCCGCCGGCCCCGTCGCCATGGGCCTGCGCAAGCAGCTCGTCGACATCCAGTACGGCCGCACCAACGACCCGCACAACTGGATCCGCAAGGTGTTTTGATCAGCGTCGGAGCTGATTCTGGGCTCTTTCTTCCCTTCTCCCCTTGTGGGAGAAGGTGGCGCGAAGCGCCGGATGAGGGGTTCTCTCCCACGCGCCCGGATGTAGAGATGAGTGCGCGGAGAGAACCCCTCACCCGGCTTCGCTAACGCGAAGCCACCCTCTCCCACAAGGGGAGAGGGTACACCGCCCGGGTTGCCGCGGCGTACATCGGATTTAACGCCGTCATGAAAGACAAGGCTAAAAAACCCCAGAAGCTGAAGGCGCGCCTGCCGCGCGGGCTCGAGGATCGCGATCCCGCCGCGATCCGGGCGACGCGCGAGATGGTCGAGAAGATCCGCGCTGTCTACGAGCTCTACGGCTTCGAGCCGGTGGAGACGCCGGCGATGGAATATACCGACGCGCTCGGCAAGTTCCTGCCCGATCAGGATCGTCCGAACGAGGGCGTGTTCTCGTTCCAGGACGACGACGAGCAGTGGATCAGCTTGCGCTACGATTTGACCGCGCCGCTTGCCCGCTATGTCGGCGAACGCTATGGCAGCGACGCACTGGTCCTGCCCTATCGCAGCTATCGCGTCGGCTACGTGTTCCGCAACGAGAAGCCCGGTCCCGGCCGCTTCCGCCAGTTCATGCAGTTCGATGCCGACACGGTCGGCTCGGCGACGCCGGCGGCGGATGCCGAGATCTGCATGATGGCGGCCGACACGATGGAAGCGCTGGGCATCCAGCGCGGCCAGTATGTGGTGAAGGTGAACAACCGTAAGGTGCTCGACGGCGTGCTGGAAGCCATCGGGCTCGGCGGCGACGAGAACGCTGCACGGCGGCTGATCGTGCTGCGCGCCATCGACAAGCTCGACAAGTTCTCCGCCGACGAGGTGCGCAAGCTGCTCGGGCCCGGACGATGGGATGGCGGCGAAGAAGGCAAGGGCGATTTTACGAAAGGCGCCAATCTGAGCGCAGCCGAGGCCGACGTCGTTCTCGCCATCACCAAGCCGCGGGAGGATTGGAAAGACGCCATTGCCGCCGCAGAGGCTTATCTTGCCAAGAGCCAGGTCGGTCAGGCCGGCGTGAGCGAGCTGGAAGAGATTGCCAAGCTGGTCACCGCATCGGGTTATGGTGCCGACCGTATCAAGATCGATCCCTCCGTCGTGCGCGGCCTCGAATATTACACCGGCCCCGTGTACGAGGTCGAACTGCTGCTCGAGACCAAGGACGAGAAGGGCCGACCGGTGCGCTTCGGCTCGGTCGGCGGCGGTGGCCGCTATGACGGTCTGGTCTCGCGCTTCCGCGGCGAGCCGGTGCCGGCAACCGGATTCTCGATCGGCGTGTCGCGGCTGCAGGCTGCGCTCACCTTGCTCGGCAAGCTCGACACCAGGCCGGAATTCGGCCCCGTCGTCGTCACCGTGTTCGACCGCGATCGCGTCGCCGACTACCAGAAGATGGTGGCGTCCCTGCGCACCGCCGGCATCCGCGCCGAGCTCTATCTCGGCAATCCCAAGAACATGGGCAATCAGCTCAAATATGCCGACCGCCGCAACTCACCTTGCGTCATCATCCAGGGCTCGGATGAAAAGGCGCGCGGCGAGGTGCAGGTGAAGGACCTGATCGAAGGCGCCAAGGCGGCGGCCGCGATTGCGTCCAACCAGGAATGGCGCGAGAGCCGGCCGGCGCAGTTCTCGTGCAGCGAAGCCGATCTCGTCGCGAAAGTACGCGAGGTCCTGGCCCGCCATGACGTGAGCTGGGGCTAGCCATTCGCACATGACGTCATGCCCGGGCTTGTCCCGGGCATCCACGTCTTGTTTGATGCGCTCCATCATGAATGACCGGGAAGAGCCCGGCCATGACGACAGCAACAGGGAGACGACGATGCCTGAGATCACCATCAGCATGGCCGAAGGCCGCACCGACGAGCAGAAGGCCGGCATGATGCGCGACATCACCCAGGCGCTGGTGAAGAATCTCGGCGTCGATGCCGATGCCGTCGTCATCCAGATCAACGAAGCCCCGCTCCGCCACAAGATGAAGGGCGGCAAGACGTTTGTTGAGCGCGCGGCGGCTGCGAAGAAATAGCCGACGCTGTAGCGCCGATCACCAGTGTCGTCCCCGCGAAAGCGGAGATCCATAACCCAGCGTGTGGTTATGGAGCGAACTGGCAACTCCGAGTCTTCGCCAAAGTCGATCCTGTGGTTATGGGTCCCGGATCTGCGCTTCGCTTGTCCGGGACGACAACGAGCAAGCACCATGGACGCACGCGAGTTCATCACGATCGGCATGAGCGCCGAGCGCACGTTGGTGGTCCCCACGGAGCGCACGGTCGGGCATTTCGTGCCCGGCATGCCTTTTGTCTATGCGACGCCGATGATGATCCTGGAGATGGAGATGACCGCGGGCGATGCGATCCGCGCCGCGCTCCAGCCGGGCTGGGTCACCGTCGGCACCGAGGTCGATATCCGCCATCTCGCAGCCGCCTTGGTCGGCGCGACGGTGCGGACCACCGCGAGGGTCGTCGCGGTCGAGCGCCGCGTCATCCGCTTCGAGGTCGAGGCCTTCGAGGGCACGCGCAAGCTCGGTGAGGGGCGCCACGCCCGCGGTCTCGTCAATGTCGAGATGTTCAACAAGCGGCTAGGGGCATAGCCGCGATCTCAGGCTCTACGACACCTGTTACTTCGCCAATTCCTTCGACCGCTGCGTGGCCGCGGCGATCGCGCGGATCATGAGATCGCGCAGGCCGGGCTCGCCCATCAACACGCCGAGCGCGGCGGCGGTGGTGCCGCCGGGCGAGGTGACGTTCTGGCGCAGCGTGGCGGAGGGAAGCTCCGACTGGTGCAGCAGCTCGCCGGAGCCTGCGACCGTCTCGCGCGCAAGCTTCGTCGCCAGCGCCTCGGGCAGGCCCGCTTCGACGCCGGCCCGCGCCAGCTCCTCGGCGAGCAGGAACACATAGGCCGGCCCTGAGCCGGAGACGGCGGTCACCGCGTCCAACAGGCTTTCATCCTCGACCCATTCGACCGAGCCGGTGGCGCGCAGCAGCGCATCGGCCACCGCGCGCTGCGCGGGGCTGACGTTGTTCGCCGCAACGGCCACGGTGATGCCGCGGCCGATCGCTGCCGGCGTGTTCGGCATCGCGCGCACCACGGCTCCGCCGCAGACCTCTTCAAGCGAGGCGATCGTGGTTCCCGCCATGATCGACACCACCGAGGTCTTGTCCGAGACGAATTGCTTCAGCCTGGCGCCGGCCTCGCGGAACATCTGCGGCTTCACCGCGACGACCAGCGTCGCGACCTGGCCGGCCGTCGCCACATCGGGATTGAGCGCGACGCCCCTGGCGGCCAGCGCGGTGATCTCGGGCGAGAGATGCGGATCGACCACCGCGACGCGGCGCGGATCGAGCCCGCCCGAAAGCCATCCGGTCAGCATCGCGCCGCCCATCTTGCCGGCGCCGGCGAGGAGAATGGTGCCGGTGATGTTTTGGAGAGGATTGTTTGCCATCGCCGTTGCCACACACTCAGGCGTCATCCCCGCGAAGGCGGGGATCCATAACCACAGGCGGTTCTAGTGGATCGGGATGTCGGCAACAAGCCGCGTGCCACGAGCGAAATCACGCGGTATGGATCCCGGATCTGCGCGCGTTTTGGGCGCTCTTGTCCGGGATGACGTGGGGAGCGAGCGTCGGCTCTATTACAGCGTGAGAGACCCTACGCCTCTCCGACCGTATCGAACATCGCGGCGTCCATGGCCTGCGCGGTGGTCTTGCCGGCCCACACCACGAACTGGAAGGCCGGGAAATAGCGCTCGCAGGCGTGGATGGCGCCGGCGAGCATGGCCTCGCATTGCGCGGTCGAGGCGGTCAACCCGCCCGGCAGCACCAGGGCCTGGCGGTGCATCACCATGCCGGTGTTGGTCCACAAATCGAAATGACCGACCCACAGCTGCTCGTTGACGGCTGCGACGAGCCGCTGCACTTCGCCGCGGCGCGCGAGCGGAATCTTCATGTCGAACGCGCAGGCCAGATGCAGCGCCTCGATCTCGCCCATCCAGGTGAAGGAGAGCTGGTAGTCGGTCCATTGTCCCTTCGAGACAATCGTGAGTTCGTCTTCGCCGGAGCGTTCGAACGGCCAGTTGTTGCTGGCAGCGATGTCCTCGACCACCGCGAGCGGATGGCTTCTGGAATCGATAGTGCCTTCGAGCAGGGACATGCCGTCTCGACCTCTTGCCTTCTTGTTGTCCTTGATACGCACGCGGTTGGGCCCGGCGCGCGCTCCCTAAACGTCGCTACGGCGTCCCCTCGGAATCGCCTTTGCAATCTCCTCGGATTCGCTGTTGCGATCCCTCGGATCAGCGCGGGCCTTTCGCGGATCAAGTGATGTGATTTGCGGAATCTGCGCAACGGGGTCCCGAGTCCGTCCACAAGCCAGGACTCGTTCGTCCACAGCTCATCTCCGCCACAATTCTTAACGCGGAGAACAAACCGGAATCGGACTCGCAAAGGGCACCAATTGTTAATTCCGCCCAGCGAGGGCCGGATCGCCATGGCGGCATGGGACCATGCGTATTCCCCATGCGGAACGCGCTTGCCGCGACTGCCCGGCGGCGTCATATTTCCAGGCAGGCCGTTCATCCCGGGCGGCCGATGTTCTCAGGGCGGGGTGAAAGTCCCCACCGGCGGTAAGGGCCGACAGGCCTAAGCCCGCGAGCGCCTTCCGTGAGGGTTATCCCGAACGGAAGGGTCAGCAGATTCGGTGCAATTCCGAAGCCGACGGTTAAAGTCCGGATGAAAGAGAACGGTCGGTGACAGACGCATCGCAAGGTGCGGCTGTTTGTCGTTCCGTGTGCCCTGATTCTGGTCCTTAAACCGAGGAAAGCCATGAATCAGATGTTGCAAGATCCCCAGGTCCAAACTGAAGTCTCCCCGCCGCCGGTTCCGCCAGGGGCCTCGCCCGACCATCCGCGCTTCGCCAAGCCGCAGCGGGTCGCCTTCGTGCAGGCCTGCTGGCATCGCGACGTGGTCGAGGAGGCCCGCATCGCCTTCCTGAAGGAGGCCGAGCTGCGTCACCTCACCCATGTCGACGTGTTCGAGGTGCCGGGCTCGTTCGAGATCCCGCTGCACGCGCAGGTCCTCGCCAAGACGCGGCGCTACACCGCGATCGTCGCGGCCGGCCTCGTCGTCGACGGCGGCATCTACCGCCACGAGTTCGTCGCCGACACCGTGATCAAGGCGCTGATGGACGTGCAACTGCGCACCGAGGTGCCGGTGTTCTCGGCCGTGCTGACGCCGCAGCAATTCCACGAGACCGAGGTGCATTACGACTTCTTCCGCAAGCACTTCGCCATCAAGGGCATCGAGGTCGCGGCCGCCTGTGCCGAGACGCTGCTGGGTCTGGAGCGTCTGCGCGGCCAGGTCGCGGCGGGAATCGTGGGGGAGTCGTGGTCATTCCGGGGCGCGCGTAGCGCGAGCCCGGAGTCCATTGATCAACACGGACTGCTGCAAGATGGATTCCGGGTTCGGCGCGAACGCGCCGCCCCGGAATGACAGTGTCAGTCGAACAGGCTCGACACCGACTCTTCCGCCGCGGTGCGCGCGATCGCATCCGAGATCAGGCTGGCGATCGGCAGCGTGCGGATGTTCGGCGCCTTGGTCACGGCTTCCGTCGGCAGGATCGAGTCGGTGATGACGAGCTCTTTCAGCTTCGAGCCGGCGATACGGGCGGCCGCGCCGCCGGAGAGCACACCGTGGGTGATGTAGGCGTAGACGTCCTTGGCGCCCTTGGCGATCAGCGCATCGGCCGCGTTCACCAGCGTGCCGCCGGAATCGACGATGTCGTCGATCAGGATGCAGGTGTGGCCGGAGACGTCGCCGATCACGTTCATGACCTCGGATTCGCCCGGGCGCTCACGGCGCTTGTCGACGATCGCAAGCGGGGTGTTGATGCGCTTGGCGAGGCCGCGCGCACGCGCCACGCCGCCGACGTCGGGCGAGATCACCATCACCTTGGAGAGATCGAACTTCTCCTTGATGTCGCGCACCATCAGCGGCGCCGCGTAGAGATTGTCGGTCGGGATATCGAAGAAGCCCTGGATCTGGCCGGCATGCAGGTCGAGCGTCATGACGCGGTCGACGCCGGCCTGCGTGATCAGATTGGCGACGAGCTTGGCCGAGATCGGCGTGCGCGAGCCGGATTTGCGATCCTGCCGGGCGTAGCCGAAATAGGGCAGCACCGCGGTGATGCGGCGCGCCGAAGAGCGGCGCAGCGCGTCGGTGATGATCAGCAATTCCATCAGATGGTCGTTCGCCGGGAACGAGGTCGACTGGATGATGAAGGCATCCGAGCCGCGGACGTTCTCCTGGATCTCGACGAAGATCTCCATGTCGGCGAAGCGCCGGACCACCGCCTTGGTCAGCGGCAGATCGAGGCCCTGTGCGATGGCCTGGGCGAGAGCCGGGTTGGAGTTGCCGGCGACGAGCTTGATAGAGCCGTTTTTGGCCGACATGGACGCTTCCTCCCGCGCTTTGCTGGATACGACGTTCAACATCTCAGATCCCACTGGAAGCACGGTTACGACGGGCGAGGAAATATCAGGCGAGAGGCTGCAATGGCAACCCGGGATGCGACGTTTTCCCTTTGAAAATCCCGAGTCGGGCCAACGGCTTGGCCGCAACTTGAGGCCGTGGTTTAGCGGGGGTTATCGCTCGGCATAGCCGAGCGCCGAGGCCGGCATCTCAGCCGTGGGCGCGGCTGGAGCGACGCTCGCCACGGCAGGTCCCCGCAGGCCAGGAGCGGTGCTCGGGGCATCCGGCGCCCCGTTGATCATGTTGGAAAGTCCGCTGAATCCGGCCTGGGCGATCTTCCGCAGCACGAGGTCGTCGGCGGCCGCCCAAGCATCACGTGTCGCGTCGCGACCAGCCCTGGCCGAGGTCGGTTCCTCACCGGAGAGGCGCAGCGCGCGCTGCTGGTTGGCGTCGTAGACGTCCCAGACCCAGGCGATCACGGTCTTGCCGCGCACCACCTGGGCGGAGAGGTAGCTGCGCACGCGATAGGCAGCCGTCCCCTCGCGGGAGACGACGGACAGGCTGCGCAGCTTGGATTCGCTGTCGAGCACGCCGACCATGCGGTCGAACACCTGTGGCGGTGGGCCGTCGATCGATTCGAACGCGACCGTGGCCCCGCTGCCGGCGCTCGGCGCCATCGCATAGGAATTGGCGGCACTGCCGCCGCCGCCGGCGCAGCCACCAAGCGCGGTCGCCGCGGCCAGCAGCAGCACCGCCAGCACGCGCGAACCCGCACGGCCCAGGATGAATGACGCGTCCCTCATTATGGAGGGCAGCGATATCGTTAAAATCGATTAAGGTCTAGGGCAGCAGCGACACAGACCACTGCCATCGCTACGACGCTCCGGAATGACACAGTGTGTTGCCCTTGCGTTCACGCCTCCAGCGCGATGGCGTGGACGTGGCGGCCGTAATCCGGCTCCTTGCGATGCACCGAGCGGCGATAGCTGAAGAAGCGTTCGTCGGCGTAGGTGTCGAGACCGAGGTCGTCGATCATGAGGATGCCGGCGGCGTCCAGGCGCTTGCGGATGAAGCCGGCGAGATCGAACATCGCATGTCCCTCGCGCACTGACGGGATGAAGAACACGGCGTTGTCCGCATCCGCCTCGATGAAGCGCGCCACGAACTCATTGCCGACCTCGTAGCTGTCCTGGCGAATCAGCGGACCGATTGCGGCGATGATGCCGCCGCGCGTGGCGCCGAGCTTCTCCATCGCCGAGATCGTCGCCTCCAGCACGCCGGTCAGCGCGCCCTTCCAGCCGGCATGCGCGCCGCCGATCACGCGCGCATTGGGATCGACGAACAGCACCGGTCCGCAATCGGCGGTGGAGACGCCGAGCGCAATGCCGGGCGTTTTCGTCACCAGCGCATCGCCTTTCGGCCGCGGTCCGCTCGGCCACGGAGCTTCGGCAACGAGCACGTCGGGCGAGTGGATCTGGTGCAGGCTGACCAACCGGTCGGCTGCGACGCCGACATGTTCGGCCATGCGGCGGCGGTTTTCCGCGACAAGGCCCTGGTCGTCGTTGGAGCCGAGCCCGCCGTTCAGCGCGGAATAGATGCCGCTGGACACGCCGCCTTCGCGGGTGAAGAACGCGTGGCGCAGGGCGGGCACCGCCGCCAGCAGCGAGGAAGTGATCGTCATCAATTGCCTCCGGCCTGTTCGAGATCGCTGAGGCCGGCAATGCCTGTCAGCCGCGGCTCGGAAATGCCGAGCACCTTGAACATCGCGCCCATGCCGCTGCGTCCTGTGTCCGTCAGCCGCTTGAGGGCGATCGAAATGTCGGTGGCCACTTCCGGCGTTGCCTTCTGCATCAGGGCGGCAGCCCTCGTGTCGATGCCGATGCGCTTGAGGAAGTCGCCTTGCGTCACCGGCCCGTGCACGCGGGCGCCGACATCCTCGGCCGCGCGCGCCAGCGCCTGGAAGTCGACATGGGCGGTGACGTCGGCCTGGCCCGGCGCCTTCAAGGGATCGGCGAAGGTGTGGCGTGCAATCGCCTGGAAGGTGTCGCCGGCATCGCTGCGGAGGTGGCCGTAGTCGATGATCAGCGCCGCGCCGTCCTGGTCGCGCACGCGCGTGGCGAGCTTCATGATCTCGCCGTCAGGCCGCCACTCGAACACGGCGCCGATGGGAGCAGCGCGCACCAGGGGCGGCAGCAGCACGTCGAAGCGCGGCGTCGGCTCCGGCGCTGCGCCGAATTGAAGTTTTCCATTGTCGTCGATCTCGATCACGCGCTCATGCCAGCCGGTCTCGCGGCGGACCATCTGGTGGATCGGCAGCACGTCGAAATATTCGTTGGCGAGGATGACGGATGGGCCCTCCGGCACGTCGTCGATGCTGTCGTGCCAGGTGATGTTACGGACGGCGGACAGCGTCGCAGCCTGCCGTTCGCGCAGGACCGGATTGACCTCGACCATGTGGATATGAAGCGCCTGGTACAGCGGCGGCAGCACGCGGAGCGCGCGCAGCGCGTCCGCCATCATGGTGCCGCGGCCCGGCCCAAGCTCGATCAGCCGCAAGGATTGCGGCGAGCCCATCTGCTTCCACACCGAGGCTGTCCACAAGCCGAGGAGCTCACCGAACATCTGGCTGACCTCGGGCGCGGTCGTGAAGTCGCCCTCGCGCCCGAGCGGATCGCGCGAGAGGTAATAGCCATGGTGCGGATGCATCAGGCACAGTTCCATGAACCGCCAGACCGGCATGGGGCCTGAGGATTTGATCAGCGCCTTGATCTCGTTGAGCAGCGGCTGGTCGGTCACGGCGTACTTTCTCGATAAGAACTAACGAATGGCCCCTGCGGGCTTCGGCGCACCGCGCCTGACTGCCAATACAATAAGTACGAGGCCTGCGATAAGCATCGGGATCGACAGCAGCATGCCCATGGTTAATCCGCCCCAGAGGAAACCGAGCTGCGCGTCCGGTTCGCGGAAATGCTCGCCGGCAATGCGGGTCAGACCGTAGATCAGGATGAAGGCGCCGAGGATCATGCCGGGCCGCTTCAGGGCGCCGAGCCGGATCATGACCGCGAGCACCGTGAACAGCAGGATGCCTTCCATGCCGGCTTCGTAGAGCTGGCTCGGATGACGCGGCAGCTGCGTCGGATCGTTGGGGAAGATCATCGCCCAGGGCAGGCTCGCATCGGTGGCGCGACCCCACAATTCGCCGTTGATGAAATTGGCGATCCGCCCGAGCAGCAGCCCGACCGGCGCAACCGCGGTCGTGATGTCGCCGAGCGACAGGATCGGGATGCCATTGCGATACGCAAACCACATCACCGCGACGACACAGCCGAGGAAGCCGCCATGGAAGGACATGCCGCCCTCCCACAATCTGAAGATCGCGGCGGGATGATCGATGAAGAAGGGCAGATTGTAGAACAGCACGTAGCCGGTGCGGCCGCCCAGGATGATGCCGAGCGTGACCCACAGGATGAAATCGTCGACCTGGAGCAGCGAGATCGGCGCAGGGCCGCCCCACAGGCGCTCGTTCTTCAACAGCGAGCGCGCATAGAGCCAGCCGAACACGATGCCGCAGATATAGGCCAGCGCATACCAGCGGATCGCGAACGGACCGATCTCGAACGCGATCGGCTTGAAGGACGGGAAGTCGATGAGCAGAAAGGGCATCGCGCCTTCTATATCCAAGCGAGATTGCGGCGATCGAGCGCCAGCAGACGCCGCCTGATTCCTGTTATGCAGGGATGTTGAATACGATTGCAAGGAAACCGGTCGATGACAAGGATACCGGCGATCGGCTCTTGAACCGTTCGATCCGGATTGCCATTGTCTTTCGAGAGTTCGCGCAAAGTTTATCGGAGGCCGAAATGACCCAGACCAACAACCGGTTTTTCGACGAGATCGGCCGCCTGATGAACGATGCCGCCGGTGCCGCCCAGGGCGTCAAGCGCGAGTTCGACACGGTGATGCGCAGCCAGGCGGAGAAATTCCTGCGCGACATGGATCTGGTCAAGCGTGAGGAGTTCGAGGCGGTCAAGGACATGGCGCGCCTGGCCCGCGAGGAGAACGAGGCGCTGAAAGCGCGGATCGCGGCGCTGGAGGCCAAGCTGGGGGGGTAGGGCTCTTACCCTCCCCTGGGGGAGGGGCGATCGCGCGCAGCGCGAGCGGGGTGGAGTGACAGTCTCTCCGCGTCGAATAGTGCCCGTGGGGAGAGATCACCCTACCCCGTCTCACATCTCGCTACGCTCAATGTGAGTCGACCCTCCCCTCCAGGGGAAGGTACGAACCCGGGGCTATCAGCCCATTCTCCTTGTCATTTCCGCATCTTCCGGCTAAAAGCCGGCCACGTTCGCGGCCCCCGCACCCCTGGAGGCTTGCTGCGAGCTATGCCATGGGCCGCGCTGCGGCCCATTAACTTTTGCAAAAACAAGGACTTAACGACATGGCGACGACCGTCAAGGAATTGAAGGCGACCGCACGTCCGAAGAGCGGCAAGGGGGCCGCCCGGGCTGAGCGTCGCGCCGGGCGAGTGCCCGGAGTGATCTATGGCAACAATCAGCCCCCGGTGACGATCTCGATCGAAGATCGCGAACTGCGTCAGCGCATCCTCGCCGGCCGGTTCCTGACCACGCTGGTCGACATCGATCTCGAGGGCAAGAAGCACCGCGTGATTCCGCGCGACTATCACCTCGATCCGGTCAAGGACTTCCCGATCCATGTCGACTTCATGCGGCTCGGCGAAGGCGCCACCATCCGCATCAGCGTGCCCTTGCATGTGGTGAAGGCGGAAACGTCCCCGGGCGTGAAGCGCGGCGGCACCGTCAACATCGTCGCTCACGCGATCGAGCTCGAATGCGGTGTCGAGAGCATTCCGCAGTACATCGAGGCCGATGTCGGCGCGCTGGAAATCGGTCACTCCTTGCATCTGTCCGACGTCAAGCTGCCGGCCGGCGTCAAGGCACTGACCCGCGAGGACGCGACCCTTGTTACCATCGTGCCGCCGTCCGGCTACGCCGAAGAGCAGAAGGCCGCGGCTGCGGCTGCCGCTCCTGGCGCTGCTGCGGCTGCTCCGGCGGCTGGCGCTGCGGCTCCGGCTGCGGGCGCTGCTGCACCTGCCGCGGCTGCCAAGGCTCCCGCCGGCGGCGACAAGAAGAAGTAATCTCTCGAAAGAGCTGGCGCGTGGTCCCTGACCGCGCGTTAGCTGAGGGGCGCGCCGCGTCATGCGACTCTTTGTTGGGCTCGGCAATCCCGGCGCGAAATACGCACGTAACCGGCACAATATCGGCTTCATGGCCGTCGACGAGATCGCGCGGCGTCATGGTTTCGCACCATGGCGCCGTCGTTTTCAGGGCGAGACCTCGGAAGGCACGCTCGGATCCGAGCGCGTGATCCTGCTCAAGCCCACGACCTACATGAACGATTCCGGCCGCAGCGTTCAGGACGCGGCGAACTTCTTCAAGATCGCCCCGGGCGACACCACGGTGTTCCACGACGAGCTCGAACTGCCGCCGGGCAAGGTGCGGGTGAAGATCGGCGGCGGCATCGCCGGCCACAACGGGCTGCGCTCGATCTCGGCGCATATCGGCAACGACTATCGCCGCGTGCGGCTCGGCATCGGTCATCCCGGTGTCAAGGAACTGGTGCACGGCCACGTGCTGTCGGACTTCGCCAAGGCCGACAATGACTGGGTGGCGACGCTCTGCGACGCAGTCGCCGAGCACGCCGCATTGATCGCCAAGGGCACGGATGCGACCTTCGCCAACAGGGTCCATCTCGCCATGCAGGCGAAGGGATTTTTGACCAAGGACGATAACGGCAAGGAATAACACCTGTCATCGCCGGACTTGATCCGGCGATCCTTCCTTCGAAGATGAGGGATGCGCGGGTCAAGCCCGCGCATGACGAGTTCGGAAGACATTGACGCGCGGAGCGCGGAGGCCAGGACCACCATGGGATTCAAATGCGGGATCGTCGGATTGCCAAATGTCGGCAAGTCGACCTTGTTCAATGCGCTGACCGAGACGGCTGCGGCGCAGGCCGCCAACTATCCGTTCTGCACCATCGAGCCGAATGTCGGCGAGGTCGCCGTGCCTGATCCCAGGCTCGACAAGCTCGCGGCAATCGCCAAGTCGGGACAGATCATCCCGACCCGGCTGACCTTCGTCGACATCGCGGGCCTCGTCCGCGGCGCCTCCAAGGGTGAAGGCCTCGGCAACCAGTTCCTCGCCAACATCCGCGAGGTCGACGCGATCGCGCATGTGGTGCGCTGCTTCGAAGACTCCGACATCACCCATGTCGAGGGCAAGATCGCGCCGCTCGCCGACATCGAGACCATCGAGACCGAGCTGATGCTCGCCGATCTCGACAGCCTCGAAAAGCGCGTCGACAATCTCACCAAGAAGGCCAAGGGCAACGACAAGGACGCCAAGGAGCAGCTCGACCTCGTCAACCGCACCCTGGTGCTGCTGCGCGAGGGCAAGCCCGCGCGCCTCGTCGAGCGCAAGGCGGAGGAGGAGCGCGCCTTCGGCATGCTCGGCCTGCTGTCGTCCAAGCCCGTGCTCTATGTCTGCAACGTCGAGGAAGGCTCGGCCGCCACCGGCAACGCCTTCTCCAAGGCGGTGCAGGAGCAGGCGGCAAAGGAGGGCGCGGTTGCCGTTGTCATCTCCGCCAAGATCGAATCCGAGATCGCGACCATCTCGCGCGAGGAGCGCGCCGACTTCCTGGAGACGCTCGGTCTCGAAGAGGCCGGCCTCGACCGCCTGATCCGCGCCGGCTACACGCTGCTCGACCTCATCACCTATTTCACCGTGGGACCGAAGGAAGCCCGCGCCTGGACCATCCATCGCGGCACCAAGGCGCCGGCGGCGGCCGGCGTGATCCACACCGACTTCGAGAAGGGCTTCATCCGCGCCGAGACCATCGCGTTTGACGACTACGTCGCGCTGGGCGGCGAGGCCGGCGCCCGCGATGCCGGCAAGCTCCGCCTCGAGGGCAAGGACTACGTCGTCGCCGACGGCGACGTGATGCATTTCAGGTTCAATACGTAGGCACAGCTGTCATTCCGGGGCGCGCCTCTTGGCGCGAACCCGGAATCCATTCATCCGCTTGTTCTGAGGCCTGATAGATTCTCAGTGCGCAATTGCGCACCATAGTTCGCGCTGCGCGCGCCCGGAAATGACGGGCTATCGCATCCCTGATCCCTGGTCGCGGATCGCGCCGAGATGCTCGTTGATGCGGAAGACGATCAGGATCAGCTCCGCCAGGATGCGCGAGAAGACGACGCCGACGACGACGCTCGCGATCGACGACAGCAGCATCAGGAAGCCGCCGAACGGGCTGATCGCCATCGCGGCGAGCCCTGAGAAGATGCCGGAAAGACCGAACAGGCAGATCAGCGCGATCACCAACCAATAGAAGGTCTTGATGATCGTCGGCGTGATGAAGCGGTCCCATTGAAACAGGTCGCTGAATGAAAACATTGCTCTCCCCAAGGCAAATTCCAAAGCAAGTTCCAAGGCAGATCCCAAGGCAGATCCCAAGGCAGACCGGGACGTCAAATCGGGCCGCGGCACAGGATCCTGGCCCGCGGCTGATCCGACTCAGACCAAAGCCGCCGCGTGATATGTAGCACGAGCCATGCGGGCCGGCGGGTTGTGATTGCCGCAAAGTGCGGCCACAATCTGTCATTCCCGCAAAGCTTTCCCAAGATGACCCTGACCTTCGAAGATTTCCCGCTCGGCCGGTTCGGCACGTTCGGCCCGCGCCATGTCACCCGCGACGAGATTGTGGCCTTTGCGGCCGAGTTCGATCCGCAGCCGATGCATCTGGACGAGGAGGCCGCAGCCAGGAGCATGCTGCGCGGCCTGTCCGGCTCGGGCTGGCATCTCTGCTCGCTGATGATGCGGATGATGGCCGATGGCTTCATCACCCGCGCCGCATCTCTGGGCTCCCCCGGCGTCGACGAGGTGCGTTGGCTCTCGCCGCTGCGCCCCGGCGACGACCTCACGCTCGATGTCGATGTGCTGGAGGCGCGCACCTCGAAGAGCCGGCCCGAGCTCGGCATCGTCAAGTTCAAATGCACCGTCCGCAACGCCAGGGGTGAGGCGCTGGGCGAGATGACCTCGCCGATCCTGATCAAGCGGCGCGAGGGGGCTGCCTGATGCGGTTCTTCGACGACATCGAGATCGGCCAGCGCCGCGAGATCGGCAGCTACACGTTTACGGCAGAGGCCATCAAGACATTTGCCGCCAAGTTCGATCCGCAGCGTTTTCATCTCGACGAGGAAGAGGGCAAGAACTCGCTGTTCGGTGGGCTCGCCGCATCGGGCTGGCATGTCGGCTCGGCCTGCATGAGCCTGCTTGTCGCCGACGGCCAGCGTCTGGCGCGCGAGGCCGCCTCGCGCGGCGAGGAGGTCGCCGTGTGGGGCCCGTCGCCGGGCTTTCGCGATCTGCGCTGGATCAGGCCGGTGCTCGCCGGCGACACCGTCGCTTACGTCAATGTCGTCACCGACAAGCGTGTCTCCGCCTCGCGCCCCGGCTGGGGCATCCTGACCGCCCGCACCACCGGCACCAACCAGCGCGGCGAGGAGGTCTATTCCATCACCGCCTCAGCCTTCGTGCCGCTGCGCAAGAGCGGTTAGATTCGTTCCAAGATGAACGGGTAAATGAGCGCGCGAGTGTTGCCCGCGCGCTATGGACGCGATTCAGGGTGGCTGCCATAAGCCTGCGCAACATGGTGGCCGCAAAGCAGTTTGGCGGAACCAGTCAGTTGCTAACTAATTATGAACCTGTCGCTGTCTATTTGAAACGAATTGGGCGGACGACAGGGGACGAGGACCATGGCAGATCGCGGCGCACTCAAGTTTGTTGGATTTATCTTCGCGACCGCGACGCTGGCCGTGATGCTGGTCGCCGGCATGGTGGTGAAGGGCTATGCCGACGGCGCCTACACCCTGGAAGCCTCGACCGTGGAAGCCGCCCGGTAACGCTCTGTTAACGTTCCGGGGCCGATGGCCCCGCCTTAGCGGCTATAGACGAACGCCAGGACGGCGATCGCACCCGCCAGCAGCCCGACAAAGCGCAGCATGATCGTGCCGAACTGGTTCGGCGCGGGCCGCAACGGGATCGGGTCCGTGGTGTCGGGCCGAATGCTTTCCATCTGAAATGTCCCCAAGCCCGGCCGCAAGGCTGCGGGCGCTTGGCATTGGTCGCCGGGAAACGGCTGAGGGTTCAAGCCTGCGCTGGTCGCGCCACAATCGCCGCTGTCATGCCCCGCCTTCGCAGGTGATGACACCCGTGTCGGAGAAACGGCCGCGAGACCCAAACCTCAGAATCAAAACCGCCGCGCTCCCTTCCGGGAACGCGGCGGCGAATGATGGTGCGTGCCAGTGATCAGCTGTTGCGCAGACCGTCGGCGGCGCGCTTCCACTGCGCGACGTTGTCGGCGATCATGCGGGTCGACTTCATCGCGGCCTGGCTGAGCTGGGCATAGCCGGAGATCTCGCGCTGGACGCGCTGGCCTTCGGCATGGAGCAGGTCGCGCAGGCTCTCGAGTTCGGAGATCAGGTTCTCGATCTCGGCGAGCGAGGTGCCGGCGACACGCTGGATCAGCGAGTTGACGTTGTTGACGGTGGCTTCCGCACTCGGATCGAGCGGCGGGGGATCGGGCGTGCTCGATGCCGGACGGCGCAGATAGGCGATATCGTTGCGGACGAAGTCACGGATGCCGGCCTCGACCTCGGTCACGGCGGCGAGGTTGGTATCGACCGTCTCGGTCTCGGTGGTTTCGATCTTTTCCGGACGCATGGCGTTCATCGTTGTTCCCCTGTTCGCGTTGAGCGCAGCGCGAGTGTTCCCGCACGACGACGTCTGTGAGGCTTCCCTATCAGGGCGTCCGATTTTGACCGCAAATGGGCCGAGATGCGGCAAGGGCGGACCATTCGGAGGTATTGCCGTGGCGTATGGTTAGGGAAGTCTAAATCGCTGCAGCCACGACGTGATTGGCGGCTCGGCCCGTGCTTCACTCCCCCGCACGCGAGGAGAGGCGAAGAACTCACCAGCTCTTCTTGAATCCCGCCGACAGGCTCTTGTTGATCACGCCTTGCGAGGTTTCGCCGACCGAGCCGGAGACGGTGACATTGTCGAACAGCTTTTGCTCGGCGCCGACCTTGCGCAGCCATTTGTCGTCGGTGGTCGACAGCGTCTGCCCGGCGGTGATGCTGGTGCCGGTGTCGGTGAGGGTGACCTTGGCGGACTGGTCGGTCTCGTAATTGCGCGTGATGTGGCCGCCGATGCCGGGCACGGCGGTGGTGCCCTGCTGATTGACGCTGTAGCCGTTCTGCAGCGTCAGCGAGGTGTCGCTCGACAGCGGCACCGATCTGGTCAGCGAGGCCCCGATCTTGCTGTGCTCGGCGCCGGGATCGACGCGGGCTTCCACGGCGGTCTTGTCCCAGATCGACCCCGCGCCGGGCGCGGTCGCCGTCGCCCAGGCGCTGCCCGAGGATTGCGGCAGGGTGCCGCCGTTGGTGGCCTTTTGCGCCAGCAACTCGGACATCGTCCGCGGCTCGCTCGCCCCCGTCATGTCGGCGCCGACCCGCGTGTCCCAGAACGAGAACACGGACTGCTTCACCGTGACCGCCGAGGAGCCGTTGGTATTGGCGTTCGACGACCAGTCCAGCCCGTCCTTGGCGGCAGCCTGGGCGCGCTTCTTGGCAGCCATGGGATCGATGCCGGTGCCGGCATCCACCGCGAGCTGGCTCCAGTCGAGCTTGTCGACGTCGATGCCTTTGAGCACATCGGGGTTGCTGACGTCCGGAGCTTCCGCCGTCTCGGTTTCGGCCTCGTCGTCAGGCGTCGCCGCTACCGGCGGGGTGATCTGTGCCGACACGGTCAGCACCGAGCCCAAAACGAATGCGGCCGCCAGCACTGGCAGCCGGGTCCAGCCAAAACCTGTCGAGAATTCCATCGTCCTGCCCGCGAACCCCAGCGCATGCTGTCCGATCGTATATATCAGCCGTAGGCCATGCGCCATTCCGCGCTGAAAATGCTGATCCATCGTCGCGAAATTGTGGCGGTGCCTTCAAGGGCGACGAACCAACGGACCGCGCGAAAGGCGCGCGCCCGATGACGACTTCTTGACGCGACGGCATCCGGCGGGGCTGGAGGCCAGGACGTCGCAGTCAGCATTGTCATCGGTCCCGGACAGCGGGGCCCGTTGGCGTCCCCCTGAAGCGCGATGATTTTCATCGCGCTTCAGGTTGATGTTTGCGCACGATCTTTTTCGGAAAACCGCTTCGCACTTTGCGCTGACGCGGCCCTTCGGGGCCGGATCATGCGTTAGCCGACGCTGGTCATCTTCGGCAGATGAATGGCGCGGCCGAGTGCCTGCTCGACCAGATCGAATGTGTCGATCAGGACGCGCATGCTGACGAGCTTGCCCGCCCTGAACTGGGCGAATTGCGCGACCCGCAGGCTGATCGGCTTGTTGGAATCCAGCGCCGTCAGCGAATAGCGCAGCATCGAGGCGGCGGAATCGACGCCCAGCATGATGCTCTCGCGATCGAAGCGGCGGACCTGGAAGTTGTCGGCGAGCTGGCGGATGACGTCGAGCACGGCGTGCTTGCCCTGGCGCGCGCCGAGGAACGGAAACATGTCGATCGGGCCGTAGAGCGCCCACTCGACGTCCTCGTCGATCAAGGCCTCGATATCCTCGAAATGCCGGTCGTTGATCGCGCGGTGCAACGCGCGCGAGAAACGCCAGAGGCTGTGCTCTGTCATTTTGGGCAGTCCTGAAGCTGGCTTTACGGAAAAAAACGGAAAACAACCCCATGCGCAGTCAGGCGCCGGGGCTGAACTCATTTGTATGCAAATAAATTAGCGGATTTCGGCCAAAACACAATTCACGTTTTCGCAATGCGCAATTGAACTGGGGTTGTGAGATTTGCAATAGAACCCCGTATTTTCCCGGGCTGTCGGCGAAAATCCGGGCCGCAGCGGCCCTAAAACTCCACCGCCACCCCGGCGCGACCGACATTCATCCCGCCCGCATTGGCGAAGCTGCCTTGCACCATCAGCGGCATGGCCGACGAGAGGTTGAGACGGTGAGCGACGGCGACGCCGACGCCGGTCTGACCTTGGAAGAAGCCGGTGTTGAGCGAGACCGTGGTGCGGCCGGGGCCGGACGGTGTGGCGGCGACGGCAAGAGCTGCCGTGGCCGCAATACCGCGGCGCGCCTCGAGCTGGTTGGTGGTGATCTGGCCCTGCAGTCCGCTGAGCTGGCTCTGGAAACCGGACGTGATGCCGCTGAGCTGGCTGACATTGACGGCGTCGGTCGGCGCGATGCCGGCGGCGACGTTGGCGACGCGACGCTCATTGCCTGCCGATCCCACCGAGACCGTGTTCGCGGCAGACGCGACCGAGCCCGTACCAATGGCCACCGAATTCGTGGCCGCCGCCTGCACGACGGCGCCGGCGCCGAGGGCGGTACCGCCGACGGCTGCGACCGTGGCGCTCTGGCCGACGGCGACGGCATTGGCTGTCGTGGCCACAGCCGAATTACCGAGCGCGGTCGACGACGACACGTTGGCCGTGCCGCCGGTCGCCACCGCGAAGTCGCCGAACGCCGCGCCGCCATTGGCGGCCTGGGCGGCGTTTCCGACCGCGACGGAGCCGGTTGCGACGGCGCCCGTTCCCACCGCGATCGCATTGGGACCGCTGGCGACGGCGCCGTTGCCCTGGGCGATCGCGTTGACGGCCGTCGCCTGCGCGCCGGTGCCGAGCGCAACGGCGTCGTTCCCGCTGGCGACCGCACCGCTGCCCTGTGCGATGGCATTCGTGCGCGTTGCTTGCGAGCCGTTGCCGATCGCCACAGCGTTGCTCGCTGACGCATAGGCGGCAAAGCCGGCCCCACTGCCGATGTTTCCTCCAATCGCGATCGCATTCGCCCCTTGCGCCGCCGCGTTGCCGCCGACCGCGGTGGCGTAGGTCTGACCGGATGCTCCGGTGCCCGCCTGCGCGCCACTGCCGAGCGCCGTGGTGCCCTCGTTGCCGAAGGCGCCGCCGGCATTGGCGAGCGCGCCGAACGCGCTGGCGATGCGGCCCGAGGCCGTGGCCGCGTCACCGATGCCGGCTGCGCTGTTACCGATGACGGTCGTGGCGACGCCGACGGCGACGGCACGGGACCCGGTGACGGTGTTGGAGACGCCGACCGCGAAACTGCCGTTGGTGTTGACGGTGTTCGAGCTGCCGAACGCGCCGCTGTTGCTGCCCGTGATCGAATTGCTGCTGCCGCTCGCGATGCTCGAGGTGCCGTTGATCGTATTGGCGCTGCCGAACGAGCCGCTGTTGTTGCCGGTGATGTTGTTGCTGCTGCCGCTCGCCGTGCTGGCAATGCCCGAAATCGTATTGGTGGTGCCGAATGACGCGCTGTTGATGCCGGTCACGGTGGAGTTGGACCCGACCACGGTGGAGTCTGCGGAGTTGGCGACGGTGCTTCCGCCGATCGCCACGCTGCGCGTCCCGAAAGATTGCGCAGGCGTCGCGCCGACGCCGTCGCCGCCGCCAATGGCGACGCTGTAGTTTCCGCGGGACAGGACCTCGACGAGCGCGCTCGGATTGGATCCGGCGCCGATCGCCGTGGAGTAAAGTCCGATCGAGCCGGTGGTCGCATTGGCGTTGGCCCCGATACTGGTGACGCCGGCCACGGTGGCGGTCGTTCCGGCGAAACTTCCGATCGTCGTCGAGTTGTCGCCGATGGCGTAGGCCCCAAAGCCGATGGCCGTGGCGCCGCCCGAAACGCCAGCAGTGGCGCCGGTGGCACTGGCCGCGACGCCGCAGGCCGTATCATGGGAGTTGGTGGCGGTCGCGCCTGCGCCGCTCTGCGGTTCGCCGCCGGTGGCGCTGCCACCGCAGACGAATTGCGCTGCAGCGGGACGGATCGTCGCGAACGAGGTCGGCGCCAGCACGGCTGTCCCGACCAGCGAGGCGACAAGGAGGTCACGACCGCGCGCGCCAGCCGCGCGCGAGCAGAGAAGCGCGAAGAACATGATGTTTGCCCCCTCGGACCACCAAACGTGGTCGCTTTGGGACAAATCTAGCGGCATCGTTCGTAGCAAGGAAACATTTAGCAACACGCCCGGGCCACGCCCTTGACGAGTGTGACGCAGTCGACACAGCCTGTCGCTCTGCAGGCGGCTCTGTCCGATTGGAGCAAGGGGGAAACGCATTTGCGCTCGATCGAAGCGCCCTGCTATATCAGTCTCAACGCGCATGTCCTCAACCTCGGCGGCAGCACAAGAACAGGCGCGGCAGATGGGCGAGGGGCTGTATCTCTCCAGTGGCTGATCGTGGGTTCGCAAGGATCGGAGGCCGGCTAGGCGTTGCGCTGCTCGTTTGGGTGGCGAGTTGCCTCGTTGCGGCCGCACAGCAGGCGGACGCGCCCAAGCCGGCCAATATCGACCGCAACGGTGTCCTGATGCTGGTGAGGTCGACGCTGCTGGCGCTGGACCACGCCAACAAGACGGGCAACTACACGGTCCTGCGCGATCTCGGCGCGCCCGGATTTCAGGCCGCCAACACCGCGGCGCGTTTGGCCGAGATCTTCGCCGCTCAGCGCAACGACAAGCTCGACCTGGCGGGCGTTGCCGTCATCGACCCGCAGCTCAGCCTGCTGCCGCAGATCGAGCCGGGCGGGATGATGCGCATGGCGGGCTTCTTTCCATCGGTGCCGTCGCAGGTGAATTTTGAGCTGCTGTACGAGCCGGTCAACAACCAGTGGCGGCTGTTCGGACTCTCGGTCAATGTCGGACAATCGGGGCCGGTCGCGCCCTCGCCGCAGCCCGCGGCCAAGGGGGCGGTATCAGCCAAGCGGCCGGAGGCAAAGGATGCCAGGCCACCCAGCCGGCCTACGCCCAACTGACGTGCGTTGATCCGATCTCGCTTGAGCCCGGGCGGGTCTATTCCGGGCAGGTCCGCGCGCCCGTGATCAGCGGCCCGATCTCGCGCTCCAGCACCTGCTGCACCAGATCGTAGGAATCGATGATCTCGCGGATCTCGGCCACTAGCCCGCCGCGGAAGGTATAGAATACGGCCATGTCGAACTGCACGATGCGGTCGTTGCTGCGCTTCCTGAAATAGGCCTGCATGTAGGTCGCGACCGCCTGGCCCTCGGCGAGGATGTGCGGTGTCTTGTAGCGGATCTCCGAATAGCGCGACCACACCGTCTGCCAGAGCTCGCGTAGCTCCTGCTTGCCGTGGCGCGGCACCATATGCGGCAGCACGTCGATCGGCGCATGGGTGAGGAAGTCGACATCGTCGGTGCAGCACGCCAGCGCGGCCTCGAGATCGCCACGCGCGAAGGCGTCGAGCAGATGCAGCACGCGTTGCCTGTTCAGCGATTCAACCGTCATGCTGCTCCCGCCCTCGTTGGCCGTGGATTGCAAACGCCACCGTGCGCCTCGCAGGTCCATCAATCCGTAAAAACACAGAGGTGCTTGCCAACTAAGTCGCGCGAGCGCCATGCCGCGTTCATGGGATGCAAGTTCCGGTTGTGCTCCTGTCTGCATCCGGTGCTTTGCACCTCGTGATGACGCTGCATGCCTATCTGCGCGACGCGTCTTGCCCAGGTGCTGGAACCCGAACCCAGCCGTGCCCGTTGAAAGCGCAGCATTGCATCCGGAGATATCGGTCCATGAAATCTATCGTCGCCATCGCCACCGTGCTGCTCATGTGCAGCGCGACCTCCGCGGCCAACGCCAAGGGCTGCATCAAGGGCGCCATCGTCGGCGGCGTCGCCGGCCACTATGCCGGTCATCACGGCGTGCTGGGCGCCGCCGCCGCCTGCCTCTACGGCCGGCACCACGCCAGGGAGCAGGAGAAGCAGCGGCAGCAGCAGAGCCAGGTCAACGGGCAGGGGAAGCTGTAGCCTCCGTTATTCCGAGGCGCGGCAACCTGCCCCCGAAGTTCGAAGGCGGCGAGCTATGATGCGCAACTGTGCATCTGAGACCCAATAACCACGACAAGCGCGAACGAAACTCCGCCGCCTACCTCTTCTTCCCCCCCCCGCGCCGCCCCGGCGCTCCGCCCGTCGACTTCGGCGCCGGCCCGAACTCCGGACCCGACTGCCGCGAATCCGTCGGCTGGATGATGCGGCTGGTGCTGCCGAACGGCTTTGACGGCAGCGCGCGGTTCTCGCGGAAGGGCAGCGATTCCGGGCCGTGCATCTCGTCGAGATGCGGCTTTTGCACTTTTGAGCCGCTGCCGCCGGCGCTGGCTTTGAGCGCGGAGCCCACGGTCCTCTTCTTCATGGCGCTGACGGGCAAATTGGCGGCGTCGCCGTACTTCTTGCTGCCGGCATAGGCGCCGGCCTTGCCCGCGACGGCGCGCTGCTTGGCGGTGGGGTCGTCGACCACGGCGAGCTCGGTGGCACGCAGGCGCTTGACCTCGTCGCGCAGGCGCGCGGCTTCCTCGAAGTTCAGATCGGCGGCGGCTTCGCGCATGCGGGTTTCGAGATCGGCGAGCACGGCCTCGAAATTGTGGCCGATCGAGATGACGTCGTCGGTCATGTCGTGGCCGCCGACCTCGACCAGCACGTGGTCGCGCTCGTAGACGGAGTTGAGGATATCGCCGATCTGCTTCTTCACGCTCTCCGGCGTGATGCCGTTGGCGTTGTTGTACTCCACCTGCTTCTCGCGGCGGCGGTTGGTCTCGGCGATGGCGCGCTCCATCGAGCCGGTCATCTGGTCGGCGTAGAGGATCACCTTGCCGTCCACATTGCGCGCGGCGCGGCCGATGGTCTGGATCAGCGAGGTCTCGCTGCGCAAGAAGCCTTCCTTATCGGCATCGAGGATCGCAACCAGGGCGCATTCGGGAATGTCGAGGCCTTCGCGCAAGAGGTTGATGCCGACCAGCGCGTCGAACGCACCGAGACGCAAATCGCGGATGATCTCGATGCGCTCGATGGTGTCGATATCGCTGTGCATGTAGCGCACGCGAATGCCCTGCTCGTGCAGATATTCGGTGAGGTCCTCGGCCATCCGCTTGGTCAGCACGGTGATCAGCGAGCGATAGCCGGCCTGCGCGGTGGCGCGAACCTCGCCGACAAGATCGTCCACCTGCGTGCGCGCCGGGCGAATATCAACGGGAGGATCAATAAGCCCGGTGGGGCGAATGACCTGCTCGACGAACACGCCGCCGCTCTCGTTCAGCTCCCAGCCGCCCGGCGTCGCCGACACCGCGACCGTCTGCGGCCGCATCATGTCCCATTCCTCGAACCGGAGCGGGCGGTTGTCCATGCAGGACGGCAGGCGGAAGCCGTATTCGGCCAGCGTCGCCTTGCGGCGGAAGTCGCCGCGGAACATGGCGCCGATCTGCGGGATGGTGACGTGGCTCTCGTCGGCGAAGATCAGGGCGTTGTCGGGCACGTATTCGAACAGCGTCGGCGGGGGCTCGCCCGGCCGGCGGCCGGTGAGGTAGCGCGAATAGTTCTCGATGCCGGCGCAGCTTCCCGTCGCCTCCATCATCTCGAGGTCGAAAGTGGTGCGCTGCTCCAGCCGCTGCGCCTCCAGCAGTCGGCCCTGGTTGTTGAGCTGGTCGAGCCGCTGCTTCAACTCTGACTTGATCGACTTGATCGCCTGCACCAGTGTCGGGCGCGGCGTCACATAGTGCGAGTTGGCGTACATCTTGATGAATTCGAGCTCGTCCTGCTTGTGGCCGGTGAGCGGGTCGAACTCCTCGATGGTCTCGATGGTGTCGCCGAACAGGTTCACGCGCCAGGCGCGGTCTTCATAGTGCGCCGGGAAGATGTCGATGACGTCGCCGCGCACGCGAAACGTGCCGCGGGTGAAATCGGCCTGGGTGCGCTTGTACTGCAGCGCGACGAGGTCGGCGATCAGCTGGCGCTGGTCGATGCGCTCGCCCTTCTTCAGCGCGAAGGTCATCGCGGTGTAGGTCTCGACGGAGCCGATACCGTAGATGCAGGATACCGAGGCGACAATGATGACGTCGTCGCGCTCAAGCAGCGCACGCGTCGCCGAGTGGCGCATACGGTCGATCTGCTCGTTGATCGAGGAATCCTTCTCGATATAGGTGTCGGTGCGCGGGACGTAGGCTTCCGGCTGGTAGTAGTCGTAGTAGCTGACGAAATACTCGACCGCGTTGTCAGGGAAGAAGTTCTTGAACTCGCCATAGAGCTGGGCGGCCAGCGTCTTGTTCGGCGCCAGGATCAGGGCAGGGCGCTGCGTCGCCTCGATCACCTTGGCCATGGTGTAGGTCTTGCCGGAGCCGGTGACGCCCAGCAGCACCTGCGAACGGTCGTTGCGCTCGATGCCTTCGACCAGCTCGGCGATCGCGGTCGGCTGGTCGCCGCGCGGCTCGTAGGACGACTTGATCTCGAAGCGCACGCCGCCTTCGGACTTTTCCGGGCGCGGCGGCCGGTGCGGCGTCCACACTTTCATGGAGCCGTCGCCCTTGCGGAACTCCGGCCGGCCCTCGCGGATCAGGGATTCCAGCGCGTCCGCGGTGGCCTTGACGCCGAGTGCCTCCATCTTGCTGCGCGGCGGACGCGCCAGCGCCTCGGCATCGTCTTCCTCAGTGGGCAAGCCGAGCTGCCGCGCCAGTTCCGGATCGAGCGTCGGAATGGTGGCCGCGGTTCCGTAATTGGCCTGCGGTGCTTCTTCCAGTCCCGCCGGGCGGTCGCTGGAGAAGTCCTTCGGCGTCGAAGCGCGTGCACGATGTGCGGCCGCCTCGCCCCCGGCGCGGCGGTCGCGTGAATTATCTGGCGGCGGCTGCAGGCCGGTGCCCGATCCAAGCCCGGCGTCGCCGCGATTGATCGCGGGATTGAGCAACTCGGCCAGCGCCGGCCCGATCGGCTGCACGTCGGGGCGGTGAGCTTTGGATTTCGGGGATTTACCGGATTTTTCGGAGGATGCAGGTTTCTTCGCCATGGGGCGAATATGGGACGAGTCCGCCCCGCAATAAAGGGCGAATGCCCCGCGCCATGCAGCCTGCTGACAGCAGGTTGGCAGCAGCCTCTGGCCTCACGCCGCCGGCAGCGGACCCTCGTCGTCCTCGGCGGCCTGATAGGGCTCCAGGATGTCGAGGTGGACGCCGCCGCAATCGGTGCAGCGCATGGTCCAGTACTCGCATCCGGCGCGGCCGCCGATCACCCGGAGTACCGTGAGATCACCGTCGCAATCAGGGCAGTTCGACAACACCTGGCGGACGTAAATCCTCGGCCGCGACGTGTCTTCGAAGTCGATGACTGACATGACCGGTCGCCCCCCTCTTGAACTGCACTGTCCCTGGTTTGCTTGCTGTCCGCTTATTCGTCGTCGCTGTCGGCCCGGCGGCGGAAGCGGTCGATGTGGTGCTTGGCATCGGCGATCGCGGCGTTCTGATCGGGCCAGGCGAAACCGACCTCCATGGCCGGAAACAGCACGCCGTCGATGGCGACGGGGCTGAGGTCGGCGCGGCGGATGCGGGCGTGCCAAAGGCCTTTGCCGGCCTCGAAAGATTCGATGTCAAAGCCGTCGTAGAGGGTCGTCATGAGTGTAGGTCCCACTTTTCTTTTCGGAGGGTCAGGGAATCACGATTGCGGATTTCAGGATGTGAAGCCGTTCACACGGCGGCGGCTTTTTTGCCTGACACATGACAGGCGCCGGTTCCGCACCGTTGCGCGCTTCCTTCCCTGAAGGGGGGGCCGCCTGCGGCTGGCGCTCAGTTCCGCGCGGCGGCGCGGCCGATCCGCCGCGGGCGGGCGGCGGGTTCCGCTGCGGCGCGCATGATCCAGCGGCGGAACGCGGCAAAGTCGCGCTGCTCGGTCTGGAAGCTGCGATAGAGCAGATACCAGCGCATGCCCTTGGGCACTGAAAGATCGAACGGCGCGACCAGCCGGCCGGCGGCGAGGTCGTCGTCGATATAGGGCCGGATGCCCATGGCGATGCCGAGCCCGTCGGCGGCGGCCTGCAGCGCCTGGCCGTAGAACTGGAACTCGGGCCCGCGCGCGTTGATCCGCGTCACGCCCGCGGCCTTCAGCCAGATCGGCCAGTCCTCGGGTGAGTGCGCCACGCGGATCAGGGTTGGCCCCTTCAAATCGGCGGGGGGCTTCAGGGCACTCGCAAGGCGGGGCACGCAGACCGGGGTGAGGTCGCCGGCGAACAGCGGCTCGGCGACGAGGCCGGGCCAGTCGCCGGTGCCGAGCTTGATGCCGCAGCTCCAGTCCTCGCCGAACGGCACCGCCGCGCCGCCGGTGGTGAAGCGCACCTCGATGTCGGGCTCCTCGCTGCGGAACTCCGACAGGCGCGGGATCAGCCAGCGCATCGCAAAGGTATGGCCGACGCCGATGGTGAGCACGCGGACGCTCGCGGGCGCCGTCACCTGCGCGGTGAGGCTGGCCAGCGCATCGAAGATCGGCGTCAGCCCGCTTTGATAGGCGCGGCCGGCCTGCGTCAGCACCAGTCGGTTGGCCTTGCGTTCGAACAGCGCGACGCCGAGCCGCTCCTCCAGCAGATGCACCATGCGGCTGACGGCGGCCGCCGACACGCTCAGCTCGAGCCCGGCCGCGGCAAAGCTGCCGGTCCGCGCCGCCGCCTCGAATGCCTTGATGCCGTTGAGAAACAGCAGCCGCCGCAAATGCAAGACCCTTCTGCACCACCCTCAGGAAAGCTGAGGCCAGGCCAAGATAACTCAGTTTGCGCGAGCGAGGCAAGCAAGGCACAAGAATGAGAGTAATTCCAAGTTGATTTACCGGGAGGTGTCGCTGCCTTCGCCTCTCCCCGCGTCCCTTACTTGCCATACCGGAGAATCTCCACGTGACGCCCGTCATGACCGCTGCCCTCGGATTGCTGATGGTCGCCACCGCGTTCCTGTCGGGGCTGTTCGGCATGGCGGGCGGGCTGATCCTGATCGGCGTGCTGCTGGCTCTGATGCCGCTGCCGACCGCGATGGTGCTGCATGCGATCACGCAGATGGCCTCGAACGGCTGGCGCGCATTCCTGTGGCGGGCGCATATCCGCTGGCGGCCGGTCGCAAACTACATGGTCGGCGCTGCCGTCGCGCTCGCGGCCTGGTCGCTCACCCGCTACGTTCCGGACAAGCCGATGGCGTTGCTGCTGCTCGGCATCACCCCGTTCATGGCGCGGCTGTTGCCCGCGAACATCAAGCCGGATCCCGACCGTCTCTGGCAGGGCACGGTCTACGGCACGATCTGCATGGGGCTGATGCTGATGACCGGCGTCTCCGGTCCGCTGCTCGACACCTTCTTCCTCGGCGGCGATTTCGGACGGCGCGAGAAAGTGGCGACCAAGGCGATGTGCCAGCTCGTCAGCCATTTCACCAAGCTGATTTATTTCGGCGGCATCATCGACCAGGCCGCGAGCCTCGATCCCGTGCTCGCCGGCGTCGCCGTTGCAGCCTCGATGGTCGGCACCACGCTGGCGCGGCGCATCCTCGAAGCCATGACCGACCAGCAGTTCATCGCCTGGTCGAACAAGCTGATCACCACCATTGCCTGCTACTACATCGTCCATGGCGGCTGGCTGTTGCTTCGTGCGCCGGTTCTGGCCGCCTTCGACAAGGGAGGTTTGCAATGAGCGAGACCGCCGATCCGCTGGTGCTGGACTTCGTCGAATGGGTCGCGCGCGAGCCGCGCGCCTATGCGGAGGTGATCGCGACCTGGAAGACCTCGTGCCCGCGCCTCACCGTCTGGGAGGACGCCGCGGACCGCGGCTACGTCGCACGCGAAACGATTGCGGGTCTCGGGCTGGTGATCGCTGTGACGGAAGGCGGCGAGAGGCTGCTGCGCGCGAACGGGCGGTAGTTCTTCGCCTCTCCCCGCGTCCTCGCTGTCATCATCCGCGAAGGCGGATGATCCAGTAATCACCAGCGGCGGCGTGTTATGACTGCCGCGGCGTACTGGATGCCCAGCCTTCGTGGGCATGACGACGGATGTTGGTGTGCGCACCTCTCTCCACATCATCATTGCGAGCGCAAGCGAAGCAATCCAGAATGTCTCCGCGGAAGCAGTCTGGATTGCTTCGTCGCAAGGGCTCCTCGCAACGACGGAGCATGAGGAGGCCGCCAACCATGTCACTCAAGCTCTACGAACTCGTCGGCACCGATCCCGCGCGCCCCTTCAGCCCGTATTGCTGGCGCACGCGGATGGCGCTGGCGCACAAGGGCCTTGCGGCGGAATCGCTGCCCTGGCGCTTCACCGAGAAGAGCGCGCTTCAGCCGCACGGGTCGGAGAGGGTGCCGGTGCTGCTGCACCATGACAAGCCGATCGTCGATTCCTGGACCATCGCGACCTATCTCGAGGACAATTTTCCGGACCGTCCGTCGCTGTTCGGCGGCGAGGGCGGCCGCGCCATGGCGCGCTTGATCAATGCTTTCGGCGACATCGCCATCGTCGGCGGCATCTTTCCGCTTATTGTCGCCGACATCCCGAACAATCTCACCGAGATCGACGCGGCCTATTTCCGCACGTCGCGCGAGGCGCGCTTCGGCGGCAAGACCCTGGAACAGGTCATGGCAAGCCGCGACACCGGCGTGGTCGCCTTCCGCAAGTCGCTGGAAATCATGCGGCAGACCCTGAAGAAGCAGCCTTATCTCGGCGGCGAAGCGCCGAACTACGCTGACTACATCGTGTTCGGCGGTTTCCAATGGGCGCGCGTGGTGAGTCCGTTCAAGCTGCTGGAGGCGGACGATCCCGTTTATGCCTGGCGCGAGAAGCTGCTGGACGCGTTCGACGGCACGGCGCGGAAGTCGCCGGGGTATGAGGTGTAAACTTCGTCGCCCGGATTACGCTTGCGCTCCATCCGGGCTACGGGCTGCCTCCGCCGCCGCTTTGCGCAAACACGCCCGGCACAGGCAGTCCTCGCCCGCGACGGGCATCGGCAGCTTTGCGGCTTCCTCCGCGCACCAGCAATCGCCCGAGAGATCGCAAGTAAACTCGGTGCCGCAGCGCGCGCAGGCGAGGCGGCGTGGTTCCGGCGACGAGGATTCTTTCCGATTTGTCATGATTTGCGCCGAAGCTTCGCCGTGATTTTCATGTCGGGTTCATCGGTCATTGCGAT
Source organism: Bradyrhizobium guangxiense (assembly GCF_004114915.1). Lineage (NCBI taxonomy): Bacteria > Pseudomonadati > Pseudomonadota > Alphaproteobacteria > Hyphomicrobiales > Nitrobacteraceae > Bradyrhizobium > Bradyrhizobium guangxiense. Next base: position 721,348 of record NZ_CP022219.1, read on the forward strand.
ATATTAGGCAACGCGCGCGGATACGGAAAGCGGCTCCCGGCACGCGAAGGACAAATCGATGGCCCGCGATTCGCAAGCTGCGCTCGTCGCGCTCAACCGTTTTGGCCTCGGCGCCCGTGGCGGCGCCTCGGGCGATCTCATCAATGCAAGCTCCGATCCGCGCGGTTTCGTCAAGGCGGAGCTCGCCCGTCCGAGCAGCGTGTTGCTGGAGGCACCCGGTCTGCAGTCGACGCAGCAACTCGGCCAGGCCGTATTCGGCTATCAGGATCAGGTCAAGCAGGCGCGCGAAGCGGCGAAGACCGCCGCGCCCGCCGAGACGCCGGCGCCGGGCGAACAGAAGCCCGCTCCCCGCCGCAATCTCTCGCTGAACGCGGCCGCGACGGAGATCGCCGGCCAGATGAGCGAAGCGAAACCGGCCGACAATGCATCGAAGCCCGAGACCATGCAGCCGGGCGTTGCCGCGCCGGCCGCAAAGCCTGCGCCGCAGCCGCTCAACGTGATTCAAAAGACCTTCCGCTCCGAAGCGCTGGCGCGGTTGCAGCGCGCGACGCTGATCACCTGCGGCTTCACCGAGCGGCTCGTGGGGTTCTGGTCCAATCATTTCTGCATCTCCGCGAGTAAGGGCGAGCTGGCGCGGATCTGGGCCGGCGCGTTCGAGCGCGAGGCGATCCGGCCGCACGTGCTCGGCCGCTTCGCCGACATGCTGAAGGCGGTCGAGCAGCATCCGGCGATGCTGTTCTTCCTCGACAACCAGCAATCACTCGGGCCGGACTCGCGCGCGGGCCAGAACCGCAAACGCGGCCTGAACGAAAATCTCGCGCGCGAGATCATGGAGCTGCATACGCTCGGCGTCGGCGGCGGCTATACGCAGGACGACGTCGCCTCGCTCGCGCGCATCATCACCGGCTGGACCTTCGCTGGAAGGCAGGGGCAGTTGGGTGCCCCGGGTTCCTTCGTGTTCAACGCCAACGCACACCAGCCGGGCGCGCAAATGCTGCTCGGCAGGACCTACGAGCCGGCCGGTCTTGCGCAGGGCGAGGCGGCGCTCGCGGACATCGCGCGGCATCCCTCGACCGCCAATTTCATCGCCACCAAGTTCGTCCGCCATTTCGTTGCCGACGATCCGCCGCCGGCGCTGATTGCGCGCCTGCGCGATGTCTTCATCAAGACCGACGGCGATCTCAAGGCGCTGGCGACGGCGCTGGTCGATTCCGACGAGGCCTGGCGCGCGCCGCTGACCAAGATGCGCAGCCCTTACGATTTCCTCGTCGCGAGTGGCCGGCTGCTGGCACGCGTGCCGGAGGATCCCGGCGTATATCTGAACAGTCTCAATCTGCTGGGACAGCCGCTGTGGTCGCCGGCCGGGCCGAACGGCTTCCCGGATACAACCGCCGCCTGGGCCGCGCCCGAAGGGATGAAGCTCAGGCTCGATATCGCGGCGCAGATCGGCGCGCGGCTCGGCAACAACATCGATCCGCTCGATCTCCTGGAATTCGCTGCGGCCGATGCGGCCTCGATCGAAACGCGGAGAACCGTCGAGCGCGCGGAATCGCGCCAGCAGGCTCTGACGCTGCTCTTGATGTCGCCGGAAATGCAGAGGAGGTGACGATGGACTGCACCGAGAACCGGCTGCTCACCTCGCGCCGCAATGTCCTGCTCGGCGGCGCCTCATTCGCGGCCTGGGCCTATTTGCCGAAATTCGCCCGCGCGTCCGACGGCCGCGATCCCCGGCTGATCGTGGTGATCCTGCGCGGCGCGCTCGATGGCCTTTCGACCGTTGCGCCGGTCGGCGACCCCGACTATGCCGGCCTGCACGGCACGATCGCGCTCACGAGCGACGGCGCGCATCCTGCGATCGCGCTCGATTCCTTCTTCGCGTTGCATCCGGCGATGCCGGAATTCGCGCGCATGTATCGCGATCGCCATGCCGCGGTGATTCACGCCGTGGCGACGCCCTATCGCGACCGCTCGCATTTCGACGGCCAGGACGTGCTCGAGAGCGGCTATGCCGGGCCGGGCCGCGTGCAGTCCGGCTGGCTCAACCGGGCGCTGGAGGCGCTGCCGCGGGGCGCGCGCGTCTCGAGCGGTCTTGCGGTCGGCCCCACCACGCCGCTGGTGCTGCGCGGCAATGCGCCGACCGTGGGCTGGGCGCCGGTGGCGCTGCCGCAGGCCGATGACGACACGGCAATGCGCCTCGTCGATCTCTATCGCCACCGCGATCCCGCGTTGGCGATGGCGCTGTCGCAGGGCCTCCAGCTCGAGAAGGCCGCGAGCGGCGACGACATGAAACGCAAGCCGGGCGATGCGGTGGCGCAGATGCGCCAGGTCGCGCGTGGCGCGGCCAAGCTGATGGCGGCGGATGACGGCCCGCGCATTGCCGCGCTCGCTTTCGACGGCTGGGACACCCATGCCAATGAAGGCGGCCCGGTCGGCCGTCTCGCCTTCCTGCTCGGCGGGCTCGACGGGGCACTCGCCGAGTTCGAAAGCGGCTTGGGGGAGCGCTGGCGCGACACCGTCGTCGTCGTCGCCACCGAATTCGGCCGCACCGCGCGCATCAACGGCACCGACGGCACCGATCACGGCACGGGAACGATCGCGCTGCTCGCCGGCGGTGCCGTGAAGGGCGGCCGCGTCATCACCGACTGGCCGGGTCTCAAGCTCGGCTACCTTCACGAAGGGCGCGATCTCAAGCCGACGACGGACCTGCGCGCGGTCATCAAGGGCGTGCTGCACGACCAATTCGGCCTGTCCGATCGCGTGCTGGCAGAGACGGTGTTCCCGGATAGCGCAGCGGCACGGCCGATGCAGGGATTGGTGACATAACCACCACTGCCGTCATTCCGGGCCCGCGCCTTGCGGCGCGTCGCGGAATGACGAAATAATCTGCCGAGCATCAGGAGAACCATCCCCCATGTACATCGCCATGAACCGCTTCCGCGTCGCCAAGGGCTCCGAGACCGCCTTCGAGCAGGTCTGGCTCACGCGCGACACCCATCTGGACAAGGTGCCGGGCTTCGTCGAATTCCATCTGCTGCGCGGGCCGGAAGCCGAGGACCACACGCTCTACGCCTCGCACACTGTCTGGGCGAACCATGCGGCGTTCGAGGCCTGGACCAAGTCGGAGGCGTTCCGCGCCGCGCATCAGCGCGCCGGCGACAACAAGCCGCTCTATCTCGGCCATCCCCAGTTCGAAGGCTTCGAGGTGATGCAGACGGTCGGGCGCGGCGCCAGGTAACGCGCCGCCACCGCGGAGTTCAGCCCAGGGTGATCTTGTCGATCTCGGCAAGATCGTCCGCACCGAGCTTCCAGGCGATCGCCTTGACGTTCTCCTCGATCTGCTCGACGCGCGTCGCGCCGGCGATCACGCTCGACACCTGCGGCCGCGCGGCGAGCCAGGAGAAGGCGAGCTCGAGCATACTGTGGCCGCGCGCCTTGGCAAAGGCCTGGAGCTTCTCGACCATGTCCTCGTTGCGTGGCGTGACGTAGCGGTCGCGTAGCGCCGGCGCCTTGGCAAAGCGCGTGTCGGCGGGCGCCGCCGTGCCGCGCCTGTACTTGCCGGTGAGCAGGCCGCTGGCGAGCGGGAAGAACGGCAACAGGCCGAGCTTGTACTCCTGCGCCGCCGGCAGCAGGTCCTTCTCGATGTCGCGCACCAACAGGCTGTATTCGTCCTGGCACGAGATGAAGCGGCTGACGTTCATCGCACGCGCGGTGAACTCGGCTTCCGCGATCCGCCAGGCCGGGAAGTTGGAATTGCCGATGTAGCGGACCTTGCCCTGCCGCACGAGATCGTCGAGCGCGCGCAGGCTCTCCTCGATCGGTGTCAGCGGATCGTAATCGTGTTGCTGATAGAGGTCGATATAGTCGGTCTTCAGCCGTCTCAGGCTCGCCTCGACCGCGTCCATGATGTAGCGGCGCGAGGCGCCCTGCCTGGTGCCGTCACTCGCCATCGGCTTGGCGTATTTGGTGGCGAGCACGATGTCCTTGCGGCGTTCGCCGAGCACGGCGCCGAGCACCGTCTCCGAGCCGCCCATGCCGGCATAGATGTCGGCGGTGTCGAACAGCGTGATGCCGAGATCGAGCGCGCGATGGATCACCTTGCGCGACGTCTCCAGGTCCGTGCGCTGGCCGAAATTGTTGCAGCCGAGCCCGACCGCAGACACGCGAAGGCCGGAAGCGCCGAGATTGCGAATTTCCATGGAGAGATCCTGTCAGATGAGCCGTGGCACATTGTGACCACTGGGGCGCCGCCGCAGCAAGGCGCTTGCCGCGCTGCTGCCATGCCGACAAGGCGGGCAAAAAAAACGCGGCCCCTGTCAGACGCGGCGACTGACGGGGACCGCTTGGGGCGCTTGATCGGTGACGGGGGCCTGATCAGACGCAGCTGCACCGTAGCCTCGCTATGTTACGTGCGGGTGACAGCTGTAGTTATCCACAGGGTGCGCGCAGGGATCAGAACAGCTTGCGATAGACGATGAAGCCGGACCGCTCCGCGACCTTGTCGTACAGGCGCTGCGCCGTGAGGTTGGTCTCGTGCGTCTGCCAATAGACCCGCGGCGATCCCGCGAGCTTTGCGCGGTCGTAGACGCCGTGGATCAGCGCCGAGCCGACGCCCTGGCCGCGCGCGGCGTCCAGCGTGAACAGGTCCTGCAGATAGCAGGACGGCTCGATCGCGGTGGTGCTGCGATGAAACAGATAGTGCGTCAGTCCAAGCAGCTTGCCCTCGCTCTCGGCCACCAGGGCATGCACCGGTTCGTAGGCATCGAAGAAGCGCTGCCACGTCATGCGCGTGATCTCTGGCGCGAGCGCGGTCGGGCCGGAGCGGCCGTAGAAGGCGTTGTAGCCGTCCCACAGCGGCAGCCATTGATCGTAATCCTGCCTGGTGACGGAGCGAATGGTGAGCGACATCTAGGAGTCCCGCGATCGACGAAGCGTCTTTCATACGGGATGATGGGTGCAGCGATCAATCGCGGCGTCGCATCACTCCGCGACGCGCAGGTAGCGGATCAGCCTGCGGCCCGCAGGATCGCGCAGCGAGCGGTAGTAGTCGGCGCGCGACGGCGCGTCGGTGTGGCGCACGAGGTCGGTTACGGGGGTGTAGCTGAGCATCCGTCCGCCGTCGGGCAGCGCCGTGCAGACGAAGCGCAGCACTTCGCCGGTGCGCAAGGCGATGTTGATCGGCGTGGCGTCGCCGGTCCGCACCATCTCCATGCGCTGCGCGATGAAGGTGCCGAGCTCGTCTTCGGGCAGTTCGAACGCGCCGGTGTCGCGACCGTGATACATCAGCGCGATGAAGGGCGGCTTGCCGTCGGCGATTTCGTCCGGCAACGCGAAATAATCGCAGAATGCGCGGTTGATGAACTCGGCCCGTGTCTCGGCATCGAGCAGCACGATGCCGATGTCGACCTGGTCGAGCGCGGCCGACAGCCTCGCGGCGGTGGCGTGGCTGCGGCGCTCGGCCGCGAACGTGCCAAGCAGCCGCTCGCGCATCAGGCCGGTGACGCCTGCGGTGCCGGCTGCCGCGATGACAAGGAGGCCGAACTGGAGCAGATCGGCGAAGGAGATGGAAATGCCGTGGCGGCTGAGCGAGAGCAGCGCGGTGCCAATCACGGCGACGGTCGCGCTGGTGATGGCGGACGCGAGACCCGACCATGCGCCGGCAAGCGCCACGATGCCGACGAGCAGCGGCGCGGGCGAGAGAGCGGGGATAAAGCGCTCGAAGAGCATCGTCAGCAGCAGGGTTGCTGCCGCCAGCACCGGACCGGAGATTGCACGCCATCCGAACCGCATGGACCAGTGTCGCTCCTCCCGAACGAGGTAACGTCGCAACATTGACTGATCGTTGCGCCACCGCGATGCGTTTTCCTGCGGTGTCCTTAAGGCGCGCTTGCGGAGACGCTTAAGGCTTTCGGATGATTTTAGACCAGGTGCGCGTGCTTGAGGGGCTGTTGCAGCGCAGGCGCATTCAGCGTCGACGTTCCCGGTCCCTTGCGGGTGCCGACGACAATCAACAGGGATGCCGCGACCAGGATGGCCGCAGTCAGCGTGATTGCAACGACGAGCACAGGTGATTTCATCGACGTCCTGTCGCGATGCCGGCCGGCGCGGGGCATGCGGCGCCTTGAAGGCTCGACCAGGATGAAACGGAAATCAGACCGGCAGGCCCATCGCCATGGTCGCCTTGGTCGACAGCACCGTCAGGGTGACGATCAGGCAAAGCGAGAGCGCGGCGACGGCGAGCGAGGCCGCGACCGCGTTGGTCAGCCGGGAAGACGCGACGGTAGCGGGTTGGCCCTGAAAGCCTGCCGTGCCGGACGCCCGTGTCATGGTCTAAATCCTTCAACACGCGAGCGAATCACCCGCGACTTTCCACAATTTCCCAGTTTCAACCGGCAAGATTGCGGCGGGCATCGCGTTGAAAATGGCGACATTGCGGCAAATGCTACCGCTATTCCCGCTATTCCCCAGGCCTGGAGGAGGGCCCCGTCATGCGCCGGCGGCGATGCTGGCGGGGTCGTCGACGTCGGCCGGCCGCCAGTCCATCGAGACGAAGCCGGGCGCGGCTTCCACCCGCTTCAGCCAGTCCCGGATCGCCGGGAAGGCCTCGAGGTCGAAGTCGCAGCGGTCTGCCAAATGGGTGTAGCCGTACAGCGCGATGTCGGCGACCGTGAGCTGACGCGCGGCGAAATAGGCATTGGCCTTGAGGTGGTTCTCCATCACCTGTAGCGCGCCATAGCCGCGCTCCATCCAGTCCTCCAGCGAATGGGTCTGCAAGTCGCGCCCGCCCTTGACTAGCGACAGCCAGAAATAGGCCGCACCGATGTTCGGCTCGAGCGCGTGCTGCTCGAAGAACATCCATTGCAGCGCCTCGGCGCGGTCGATGCGGTTCTCGGGCGCAAGCGGTGTGCCGACGGCGACGTACCAGAGGATGGCGTTGGACTCGGCGAGATAGCGGTCCTCGCCGACCTCGAGCAGCGGCACCTGCCCCGACGGGTTCTTGCTCAAAAAGTCCGGCGTGCGGCTCTCGCCGCGCAGAATGTCCACCTCGATCGCTTCGTACGGCACGTTGAGCAGCGCCAGCGCAAGGCGGACCTTGTAGCTGTTGCCCGAGCGTTGCATCGAATAGAGCTTGTACATTCTGGGAGTTCGAATCCGAGGACGGGACAGCGCGACGCTCGGTTGCCTCGCGACGCGGCTAAACAATGATGCCGATGCGAATCCGCCGCAAGGGCCAGCCCATAGAAAAACTCGAAAACCCTACCGCACTGCAATGGTGCGGAAGATCATTTCCGCGCGACGAGGCAAACCAGATCACGTGTCCGTCAATCTGCGGACACATCGCTCTACGAGGTCGTGAAGCACGGAAGACTATCGCAGAGACGATCGGGATTAGGACGCCAGTGTTTCCACATCGCCATGACCGGGCTTGGCGAAGACGGCAAGCCCGGGCATGACGACGAGCGGTTTCCTGGCGACGTGCACCACTCAAAATTGCTCCGAGGACACGCCTTGTCGGATATGAGCAATTCCGGAGGCAAAGTTGCGGAAAATTGCGGGAAATCGCGGCTTGAACCGCTCCAAATCCGTAAGTTTTTCCAGGATCTGGCCGAAGTTTCTTGCGGCGCAGCGGCACACGTTTTAGGGTGGCTCCATTCCCACAATCAGAGTCGTGACGACCCAGTTCACGATGCTTGGGTTCACGACACTTGTCAGGAGATGACGATGGCCTTCCTTGCTGCTGCGCTCGACCGTGTGAAGCCGTCCGCGACCATCGCGGTCACGGATAAAGCACGCGCGCTGAAAGCGGCGGGCCGCAACGTCATCGGCCTCGGGGCCGGCGAACCCGACTTCGACACGCCCGCCAACATCAAGCTGGCGGCGATCCGCGCCATCGAAGCCGGCAAGACCAAGTACACCGCGGTCGACGGCATTCCCGAGCTGAAGGACGCCATCATCGCCAAGTTTCAGCGCGAGAACGGCGTCGCCTACAAGCCGAACCAGATCATCGTCGGCACTGGCGGCAAGCAGGTGCTGTACAACGCGCTGATGGCCACCATCAATCCGGGCGACGAGGTGATCATTCCCGCGCCGTACTGGGTCAGCTATCCCGAGATGGTGGCGCTTGCCGGCGGGGAGCCGGTGCCGGTGGTCTGCACCGCCGCGACCGGCTTCAAGCTCCAGGCCGAGGCGCTCGAGCGTGCGATCACGCCGAAGACGAAATGGGTGATCCTGTGCTCGCCGTCGAACCCGACTGGAGCTGCCTACACGCGTTCGGAACTGAAGGCGCTCACCGACGTGCTGATGAAGCATCCCCATGTCTGGGTGATGACCGACGACATGTACGAGCACCTCGTCTATGACGACTTCCAGTTTACCACGGTCGCGCAGGTCGAGCCTGGTCTCTACGACCGCACGCTCACCGTGAACGGCGTCTCCAAGGCCTATTGCATGACCGGCTGGCGCATCGGCTATGCCGGCGGCCCCGCCCAGCTCATCAAGGCGATGTCGACGATCCAGTCGCAGTCGACCTCGAACCCGTGCTCGATCGCGCAATGGGCTTCCGTGGAAGCGCTGAACGGTCCGCAGGAGTTCATTCCCGCCAACAACAAGGTCTTCAAGGAGCGCCGTGACCTCGTCGTCTCCATGCTCAACCAGGCGAACGGCATCGAGTGTCCGCGCCCCGAGGGTGCGTTCTATGTTTATCCGTCCTGCGCCGGCACCATCGGCAAGAAAGCGCCGTCGGGCAACGTGATCTCGAACGACGAGCAGTTTGTCACCGAGCTCTTGGAGACCGAAGGCGTCGCCGTGGTGCAGGGTTCGGCGTTCGGCCTTGGACCCGCGTTCCGCATCTCCTATGCGACCAAGACCTCGGATCTCGAAGACGCCTGCAAGCGCATCCAGCGTTTCTGCGGCAATCTGCGGTAAGCCTGTCGCGAATGCACGATCGAAAAGGCCCGCCACCGGCGGGCCTTTTATTGTTTGCACGCTTATCGCCGCGCGCGATCTGGCACGGCCGAGGCTCTTGTGGCATAGACGCGCAACACGGGTGGGGCGCTCTCTCTGCTCGCATCACATCATCGCCGGAGATATTTCATGCGCCGTTCATTCATCTTCGCCGGGCTCGCAGCCGCCAGCCTCGTTGCCTCCAGCGTGGGCGGCAGCGCGCAGCAGCCGCGGATGGCGCGGGTCGGCGTGCTCGAATGCCGTGGCGGCGCCAGCGTCGGCTTCATCGTGGGATCGGTGACCCATCTCGGCTGTGTGCTGCGCGCCGACGGCTCGCCCGACGATCGCTACGTCGCGACGATCCGCAAGGTCGGTCTCGACATCGGCATCACCCAGGAGACGGCTTTGGCGTGGGGTGTGTTCGCACCGGTCGACCGGCTCGGCCCGGGCGACCTCTCCGGCAATTATGCCGGCGCGCAGGGCAGCGCCTCCGTCGGCGTCGGCCTTGGCGGCAATGTGCTGGTCGGCGGCTCCAACAATTCGATCGCGCTCCAGCCGCTGAGCGTGCAGGGCCAGGTCGGCCTCAACGTTGCCGCCGGCCTCGAGAGCCTGGAACTCCGTCCGGGTCGATGAGGACTTGCGGATGAGGCTGTTTCTCCTTTCCCCAGCGGAGAGAGGCGGAACACCGGGCCGGCAGTCGTTGGAATTATAAGACTTGATCTAACTGACGACGCACCGCAGCGACGTTTGATGCTTGCCAAATCTCGGGGACGGGCAGAGCATCTGCGTTTGCCGACCCAATCACGGGCCGAGCTCCACACCAAGGAGACGGCGAATGGGACAAGACGTCAGAAGTCCCCGAGGTCCACGGTGCATCGCACTGGTGGGCCCTTTCCAAAGCGGTAAAACCACACTTCTCGAAGCAATACTGGCACGAACGGGCGCAATCCCGCGTGCCGGCAGCGTCGATGCCGGAACTTCCGTCGGAGACGCCACCCCGGAGGCCCGTCATCACAAGATGACCGTTGGCCTCACTGCCGCCACCACGAGTTTCATGGGCGACAGCTATACCTTCCTCGATTGTCCAGGTTCCGTCGAATTTGCCCACGACATGCGCGCCGCGCTGCCTGCGGTCGACGCCGCGATCGTGGTCTGCGAGGCCGACGAGAAGAAGCTGCCGCAGCTTCAGATCATCCTGCGCGAGCTGGAGGAGCTGAAGATCCCGCGTTTCCTATTCCTCAACAAGATCGACCGCGCCAGCCAGCGCGTCCGCGAAACCCTCTCGATGCTGCAGCCCGCCTCGCGCGTGCCGCTGGTGCTGCGCCAGATCCCGATCTGGAAGGGCGAACTGATCGAGGGCTTCGTTGATCTCGCGCTGGAGCGCGCCTTCATCTATCGCGAGCACAAGGCCTCCGAGGTGGTCGCGCTCGAAGGCGGCGATCTCGATCGCGAGAAGGAAGCCCGCTTCTCGATGCTGGAGAAGCTCGCCGATCACGACGATGCGCTGATGGAACAGTTGCTCGAAGACATTCAGCCGCCGCGCGATGCCGTGTTCGACGATCTCGCCCGCGAATTGCGCGAGGGACTGATCTGCCCGGTGTTGCTGGGCGCCGCGGCGCGCGAGAACGGCGTGCTGCGCCTGATGAAGGCGCTGCGTCACGAGGCGCCCGGCGTTGCGGAGACCGCAAAGCGTCTCGGTGTACCCGAGACCAAGGATGCGCTCGGCTACGTCTTCAAGACGCTGCATTCGCAGCATGGCGGAAAGCTGTCGCTGACGCGGCTGCTTGCCGGCCATCTCGACGATGGCGCGACGCTGCAATCGTCCGTCGGCGGTGCGGGGCGCATCTCAGGCATCCTCGCCGTCAACGGTGCCTACGACACCAAGCGCGCCGCGGCAGATGCCGGCGACACGGTGGCGCTTGCCAAGCTTGATCCCGTCAAGACCGGCGACACGATCTCGAATGGCAAGACGGCACCTGCGGCGTTGATCGCCATCGAGCCGACACCGCCGGTGCTCGCAATCTCGATCGCGGCCACCGATCGCAAGGACGACGTCAAGCTCGGCCAAGCCATGGCGCGGCTGCACGAGGAGGATCCCTCGCTGGTCGTCGTGCAGAATGCCCAGACCCACGACACCGTGTTGTGGGGACAGGGCGAGATGCACTTGCGCGTGGCCGGCGAACGGCTGCGCGACCGGTTCGGCGTCAAGGTCGCCTCGCATCCGCCCGGGGTCGGCTACCAGGAGACCATCCGCAAGCCGATCGTCCAGCGCGGGCGGCACAAGAAGCAGTCCGGCGGCCACGGCCAGTTCGGCGACGTCGTGCTCGACATCAAGCCGCTGCCGCGCGGCGACGGCTTCAAATTCGCCGAGAAGGTGGTGGGCGGCGCCGTGCCGCGCAACTACATCCCGGCGGTCGAAGAAGGTGTCGTCGATGGCCTCGCGCGCGGTCCGCTCGGTTTTCCCGTCACCGATGTGCAGGTGACGCTGACCGACGGCTCCTATCACAGCGTCGATTCCTCCGATCTTGCCTTCCGCACCGCGGCGCGGATCGGACTCAATGAAGGCCTGCCGCAATGCCAGCCGGTGCTGCTGGAGCCGATCCACGTGGTCGAGATTGTCTGCCCGACCGACGCCACCGCTAAGATCAATGCGATCCTGTCAGCGCGGCGCGGCCAGATCCTCGGCTTCGACACCCGCGACGGCTGGAGCGGCTGGGACTGTGTCCGCGCCATGATGCCGGAAGCCGAGATCGGCGAGCTGATCGTGGAACTGCGCTCGGCCACCGCCGGCGCCGGCAGCTTCACCCGCCAGTTCGACCACATGGCCGAAGTCACCGGCCGCGCCGCCGACCAGATCATCGCCGCGCATCAGCACGCGGCGTGATGCGGCTCGCGCCGTAAGGGATGCTCGCTCTCTCACACCCTCTTCCCGTTCTTACGGGGAGGGGGTGGGGGTGAGGGGCTGCATCCACGCGTGCGGTTTGAATTGCAGGCAGACAAGCGAGTCGGATGGGCATTCTCTCGTGGCCGCAGAGTGCCTCGCCCCTCACCCGGATCGCACCGGACGATGCTGCATCGCCGGGGCGAATCCGACCTCCCCCGCAGAAGGGCGGGGAGAGGTTAGTGCTTGCCTTTGTCACTGTATGATGTATTTTACATCATTGTATATGTTCTAGATATCATTTATAAGCGCTGGTAAGTGAGGCTAAGGTGATCACGTCCTTTCAGATGCGGGCAGCCCGCGCGCTGCTCGGCATTGACCAGAAAACCCTGGCCGAGCTTGCCGGCGTGTCGTTGCCGACCATTCAGCGGATGGAGGCTTCGACCGGCAATGTGCGTGGCGTGGTCGAGACCCTGATCAAGGTGGTCGAGGCGTTCGACCGGGCCGGCGTCGAGCTGATCGGCGAGCAGGTCCGCAGCGATGGCGGCGGGCGTGGCGTTCGCCTGAGGGAGCCGGGACCGCCGCGCCGGGTCGGAGCGTGATCGCGTGTTGATCATGCCCGGCACCAAGATGGGCTAGCGCATCGTCGCACCTCGGCCACACGGGACGCACGATGCTTCGGAGCATTGTGGGGCAGCGGAGCATTTGGCTGAAATGAGCATCACAAGCGAACAGGCAGGCCGGCTGTACCAGCTGCGCCAGCCGACCTTTGCCGAACTGTATCTGCCAAAGCTCGTCACCGTCTGGCGCGAAGGCTATGGCATGGCGGATTTCCGCGCCGACGTCTTCGCGGGCCTGACCGTTGCGATCGTGGCGCTGCCGCTGTCGATGGCGATCGCGATCGCCTCGGGCGTTACGCCGGACCGCGGGCTCTACACCGCTGTCGCCGGCGGCTTCATCGCCTCTCTGCTCGGCGGCAGCCGGTTCCAGATCGGCGGACCTGCCGGTGCGTTCATCGTCTTGGTCGCAGCGACCGCGGAGCGTCACGGCGTCGAGGGTGTCATCCTCGCCACCATGATGGCGGGCCTGTTCCTGATCGCCGCGGGCCTGTTGCGGGTCGGCACCTACATCAAGTTCATTCCCTATCCCGTGACGGTCGGCTTCCCCGCCGGCATCGCCGTGATCATCTTCGCCAGCCAGCTCCGCGATCTCTCGGGCATCACGCTCGCGGGGAAAGAACCCAGCGAGTTCGTGCCGAAGCTCGTCGCGCTCGCCGGCGGCCTCAACACGATCAATCCATCCGCGGTGATAGTCGCAATCGTCAGCATCGCCATCATCGCGGCCCTGCGGATCTGGCGGCCGTCCTGGCCCGGCATCCTGATCGCGGTGGCCTTTGCCGCGGTGGCAACCGCGGTGTTCTCGCTGCCGGTCGAGACCATCGGCTCGCGCTTCGGCGGCATTCCGCGAGAATTGCCGTCGCCGGCATTGCCGGCCTTCTCACTGGCAAAGGCTCAGGCCGTGCTGCCGGACGCGATCGCGTTCGCGCTGCTGGCCGCCATCGAATCGCTGCTGTCTGCGGTGGTCGCCGACGGCATGACCGGACGCCGTCACCGCTCCAATTGCGAGCTGGTGGCGCAAGGGGCGGCCAATATCGGCTCGGCGCTGTTCGGCGGCATCTGCGTCACCGGCCTGATCGCGCGCACCGCGACCAACATCCGCGCCGGCGCGCGGGGGCCGCTCGCGGGCATGCTGCATTCGGTCTTCCTGCTGCTTTTCATGCTGATCGCGGCGCCGCTGGCAAGCTACATCCCGCTCGCTGCGCTCGCATCGGTGCTGGTCGTGGTGGCCTGGACCATGGCGGAGAAGCACGAATTCGCCACGCTGGTGCGCTCGTCATGGGGCGATGCCGTCGTGCTGCTCGCGACCTTCCTGCTGACGATCTTCCGCGACCTGACCGAAGGCATCCTGGTCGGCTTCGCGCTCGGCGCGGTGCTGTTCATCCATCGCATGGCGGAGATGACGGGCATCGAGGAACGCTCGCCGCTGGTGGTCCCCGATCGCCCCGATGACAGCAACGGCGATCGCGTTCCCTACGATTCCGCGCTGGCGGTGGATCGCGACGTGCTGGTCTATCGCATTACCGGCGCGTTCTTCTTCGGCGCCGCCTCCGCCATCGGCAGCGTGCTCGACGAGGTCGCCGACAAGCGCAAGGCCTTCGTGGTCGATTTCGCCGCGGTGCCGTTCCTGGATTCGACGGCGGCCAACGTGCTCGGCCGCGTGGCCGTCAAGGCGCACCGCGAGGGCATCCGCCTGTTCATCACGGGAGCTTCGCCCGCGGTACGCCGCGCGCTGCTCCCCCATGGCGTGACGCCGCCGCGCGCGCGCTATCGCACGAGCCTCGAGCGCGCGATTGCCGATATCAAGGGCGGCGCGGACGTAGAGGTTGCCGCCGGCTGACGGCGCGCCGGCCGGCCCGGCCGACGCTGCGGCGCCCGCGCGCTTGACAGGGCGGGCGCGACGCGAAATGGATCGCCTCGGATACGACCCCGAGGGAAAGATGACCGCGCCCAAATCGCCTGCAGCCTGTCTGATCGGATGGCCGGCCGCGCATTCGCGCTCGCCGCTGATCCATCGCTACTGGCTGCGCACGCTGGGCATCGACGGCGGCTACATCATCGAGGCGGTGCCGCCCGAAGACCTGCGCGATTTCGTGCTGCGGCTGTCGCTGCGCGGCTTCGTCGGCGCCAACGTCACCATCCCGCACAAGGAAGCCGTGCTGACGCTGTCGACGCCCGACGCCCGCGCCAAGGCGGTGGGCGCGGCCAACACGCTGTGGTTTGCCGATGGCGAGCTGCGCTCGACCAATACCGACGTCGAAGGCTTCATCAGCAATCTCGACGCCAGCGCGCCCAGCTGGGACGCGGCCGAGGAGGCGCTGGTGCTGGGCGCGGGCGGTTCCTCGCGCGCGGTCGTGTTCGGGCTGCTCGAACGCGGCATTAAGCGTGTGCATCTTGCCAACCGCACCATCGCGCGCGCCGAGACGCTGGCCAGGCAGTTCGGGCCGAGCGTGCATCCGCTGCCGTGGCAAGGCATCAACGACGTGCTGCCGCGCGTAAAACTTCTCGTGAACACGACCTCGCTCGGCATGCACGGCCAGCCGTCACTCGATGTCGACGTCGCACGTCTGCCGCAATCGGCGGTCATTACCGACCTCGTCTATGTCCCGCTGGTGACGCCGCTGCTCGCCGCGGCGAAGGCGCGCGGCCTGAAGACCGCCGACGGGCTCGGCATGCTGCTGCATCAGGCAGTGCGCGGCTTCGAGCTGTGGTTCGGCCGGCGGCCGGAGGTGACGGCCGAGCTGCGCGCATTGGTCGAGGCCGATCTCACGAAGACTTGAGAGAATAGCGCACGGCGCTTCGGAGTTCTCCATCCGTGGGGACAATCGGAGACCGTCATGTCTGTTCAACGTGCAACTTTCACACGTCCGCTGATCGCCGTCGCGATGGTGGCCGTCTCGACTTACTGCGCCTTCGCCCAGAGGGCGCCGATACCGACGCGCGTGCGTGGCACGATCGAGAGCGTCAATGGTGACACCATGCAGGTCAAGTCACGCAGTGGCGAGGACGTCAAGCTTCGTATCGCCGCCGACGTGAACGTGTCAGGCATCACGAAGATCTCGCTCGCCGACATCAAGCCGGGTTCGTTCATCGGCGCGACCACCGTGCCGGGACCCGACGGCGGTCAGAACGCCGTCGAGGTGCATGTGTTTCCGGAAAATATGCGCGGCACCGGCGAGGGCTCGCGGCCCTGGGACCTCAAGCCCAATTCCAGCATGACCAATGCGACGGTGGCGGAAAGCGTCGTCGGCAATGACGGTCATACGCTGCTGGTCAAGTACAAGGACGGCGAGAAGAAGGTGTTCGTCGCCGACAACACGCCGGTGGTGACCTTCGTGCCGGGTGACAAGTCCGAGTTGAAGCCGGGCGCCAAGGTCATCGCCTTCATGAAGCAATTGCCGGACGGCTCGTTCGAGGCCAGTCGCGTCAGCGTCGGTCGCGACGGCCTGACGCCGCCGATGTGAGGCACGCTGTTCGCCTCAGTGCCTCACATCGCGATGATATGATCGTCGATCTCGTCGATCCGGTTGACGCCGCACAGGCCCATGGTGGTGAGCAGCTCCTTCTGGATGATGTCGATCGCCTTGGCGACGCCGGCCTGGCCGCCGGCACCTAGGCCGTAGGCATAGGCGCGGCCGATCATGCAGGATTTCGCGCCGAGCGCGAGCGCGCGCATCACGTCCTGGCCGGAGCGGATGCCGCCGTCGAACATGATCTCCATCTTGTCGCCGACCGCGTCCACGATCTCCGGCAGCACCTCGATCGAGGACGGCGCGCCGTCGAGCTGACGGCCACCATGGTTGGAGACGACGAGGGCCTGTGCGCCGGTCTTGGCGGCGAGCTCGGCGTCCTCGACGTCGAGGATGCCCTTCAGGATCAGCTTGCCTGGCCAGATCGAGCGGATCCAGTCGATGTCGTTCCAGTTCAGCGAGGTGTCGAATTGCGAGCTGATCCAGGTCGAGAGCGAGGTGATGTCGTCACTGACCTTCAGATGACCCGCGAGATTGCCGAAGGTGCGGCGCTTGCCCTGCAGCACGCCGGAGACCCAGGTCGGTTTGCTGGCGAAATCCAGCAGCTTCGACAGCGACCATTCCGGCGGCACCGTCATGCCGTTCTTGATGTCGGCGTGGCGCTGGCCGATCACCTGCAGGTCGACCGTCAGCACGAGCGCGCTGCACTTGGCGGCGATTGCGCGCTGGATCAGCTCCTTGATGAAGCCGCGGTCCTTCATGACGTAGAGCTGGAACCAGAACGGCTTCTCGACATTGGCGGCGATGTCCTCGATCGAGCAGATCGACATGGTCGACTGCGTGAACGGGATACCGGCGGCCTGCGCGGCGCGGCAGGCGTGGATTTCGCCGTCGCCATGCTGCATGCCGAGCAGGCCGACCGGCGCGAGCATCAGCGGCATGGTCGAGGGCTCACCGAGGATCGTGGTCGAGGTATCGCGCTTGGAGACGTCGACCAGGATGCGCTGGCGAAACTTGATCGCCTGCATGTCCTCGCGGTTGGCGCGCAGCGTCTCCTCGGCATAGGAGCCGCGGTCGCAATAATCGAAGAACGCCTTCGGCACGCGCCGCTTATGCAGGGTGCGAAGATCGTCGATACAGGTGATATGCTTCATGCTCGTGTCCCCGGCCCATCTTGCATCGGAAGATTTCGAGGTCATCTAGCATGGTTGGATGCACAGCCAAATCGTTTGCAGAACGTTCTGCAGGAGGGCGCCATGACGAAGCCGCACGCTGGACCTTCCCCGGAAGAGATCAAGGAGAAGCATGACCTCGAGGAGGCGCTGGAGGAGGGGCTGGAGGAGACCTTCCCAGCCTCCGATCCCGTCAACGTCACCCAGCCGGCGCCGAGCCGCGGGGATGGCCACGTGAAGCGCGGCAAATAGGGCTCGAGTTCCGCCCGTTCCCCGGTTCCGGCCGGAATTATAATGTTAACAAGACGTTATCGGGCGCGCGATCCGCCCGGTTCCGTAATGATTCATCATATTTTTTGAAGCCAAGTTAGCCTCACAAGCATTATAAGACCCCAGCAAATCAGGGCTGCGGGGCCGGTTCGGGCTGCCCGCGATTGCCGAGGGGATTCCCTGGTTGTTGCGTTGGGGGACGATATGAGCCGCAAATATTTCGGGACGGACGGGATTCGGGGCCGCGCCAACGGACTGATCACGCCGGAGCTCGCGCTCAAGGTCGGCCAGGCCGCAGGCCTTGCGTTTCAGCGCGGCGACCACCGCCACCGGGTCGTGATCGGCAAGGACCCCCGCCTGTCCGGCTACATGATCGAATACGCCATGGTCGCAGGCTTCACCTCGGTCGGCATGGACGTGCTGCTGGTCGGCCCGATGCCGACGCCGGCGGTCGCGATGCTGACCAAGTCGATGCGCGCCGATCTCGGCGTCATGATCTCGGCGTCGCACAATCTGTTCGAGGACAACGGCATCAAGCTGTTCGGTCCGCAGGGCTTCAAGCTCTCCGACGACGTCGAGCGGCAGATCGAGCAGCTGCTCGACGAGCCCATCGACAAGCGTCTCGCACAGAGCGCGAGCCGGGGCCGCCCCCGCCGTATCGACGGCGTGCATGACCGCTACATCGAGTTCGCCAAGCGCACGCTGCCGCGCGACCTGTCGCTCGACGGCCTGCGCGTCGTGATCGATTGCGCCAACGGCGCCGCCTACAAGGTGGTGCCGGAAGCGCTGTGGGAGCTGGGCGCCGACGTCGTGCCGATCGGCGTCGAGCCCGATGGCTTCAACATCAACAAGGAATGCGGCTCGACCTCGCCGGAAGCGCTGTCGAGGAAAGTCCGCGAGATGCGCGCCGACATCGGCATCGCGCTCGACGGTGATGCCGATCGCGTCATCCTGGTCGACGAGCGCGGCCACATCGTCGACGGCGACCAGCTGCTTGCGGTGATCGCGCAGAGCTGGAAGGAAGATGGCCGGCTGTCGCGGCCGGGCATCGTCGCCACCGTGATGTCCAATCTCGGGCTCGAGCGCTTCCTGAACGGGCAGGGGCTCGATCTGGTGCGCACGCCGGTCGGCGACCGCTACGTGCTCGAGCAGATGCTGAGCGGCGGCTACAATCTCGGCGGCGAGCAGTCCGGCCACATCATCCTGTCCGACTACGCCACCACCGGCGACGGCTTCGTGGCCGCATTGCAGGTGCTGGCGGTGGTGCAGAAGATGCGCCGCCCGGTATCCGAGGTCTGCCACCGCTTCGATCCGCTGCCGCAGATCCTCAAGAATGTCCGCCACAAGGGCGGAAAGCCGCTCGACGATTCCGACGTCAAATCGGCGATCTCCGACGGCGAGAAGCGGCTCAACGGCCACGGCCGCCTCCTGATCCGCTCCTCCGGCACCGAGCCCGTGATCCGCGTCATGGGCGAGGGCGAAGACCGCATCCTGGTCGAGGACGTCGTCGACACCATCGTCTCGGCGCTGGGGCAGGCGGCGGCGTAGAGCCTTTCTCGCCCTCCCCCGGAAGGGCACGGTGATGAACAGGCCGCGCGCATCCCAGCCATTTGCGATTGGCGCTGGTTCCACCAATGCTTGCATCGTAATGAGCAACTCGCGGCAATCTGCCGCGCCGGGATCGCCGCATTGAACAAGCCTGTCGTCGTACCTGCGGAAATGCTGACCGAGCCCGTCGTCGTCGCCGAGGTCGCGGGTGCTGCCAGGCCGAGCGCGGGGCCGGCTTACGTCGTGCTCGCCGGCATCAGCTTCTCGCACTTCCTCAACGACACCATGCAGTCGCTGATCGCCTCGGTGTATCCGATCCTGAAGGACACCTACGCGCTCGACTTCGCGCAGATCGGCATGATCACGCTGGCGTTCCAGTTCACGGCTTCGCTGCTGCAGCCGGTGGTCGGGCACTATACCGACAAGAAGGCGCAGCCCTATTCGCTGGCGATCGGCATGGCCTCGACCTTCTTCGGCCTCTTGCTGCTCAGCGCCGCGCAGCAATACCTCGTCATCCTCGTCGCCGCCGCGCTGGTCGGCCTCGGCTCGGCGGTGTTTCACCCCGAGTCCGCGCGCATCGCGCGGCTCGCCTCCGGCGGCCGTTACGGCTTTGCGCAATCGGTGTTCCAGCTCGGCGGCAGTTTCGGCACCTCGATGGGGCCGGTGCTGGCGGCGCTGATTGTGGTGCCGTTCGGGCAGGGCAGCATCGCCTGGTTCTCCTCGATCGCGTTCCTCGCGATCCTCATCCTCTGGCGCATCGGCCGCTGGTACGCGCCGCAGATCAAGGCGAAGAAGACCGCAGCCGTTCAAGCCCATCCCGATGCGCCGAGCTCGCGCCGCGTCGTGGTCGCGCTGCTCGTGCTGGTCGCGCTGTTGTTTTCCAAGCAGCTCTACGTCTCCAGCCTGTCGAGCTACTACATCTTCTACCTGATCGACCGCTTCGGCGTGTCGACGCAGGCGGCGCAGATCTATCTCTTCATCTTCCTCGCGGCGAACGCAGTCGGCGCGTTTCTGGGGGGTCCCCTGGGCGACCGCTTCGGCCGCAAGATCGTGATCTGGATTTCGATCCTGGGCGCGCTCCCGTTCACGCTGGCGCTGCCTTATGCCGGGCTCGTCGGCAGCGCGGTGCTCAGCATCGTCATCGGCCTGATCATCTCCTCGACGACGTCGTCGATCATCGTGTTCGCGCAGGAGCTGGTGCCGCACAGATTCGGCATGATCTCCGGCGTGTTCTTCGGCGTCGCCTTCGGCATCGGCGGCTTGGGGGCGGCCGTGCTCGGCAAGCTCGCCGACAACACCTCGATCGAGTTTGTCTACCGGGTCTGCGCCTATCTGCCCGCGATCGGCCTGCTTGCGGTGTTCCTGCCCAAGCTGCCGCGGCCCACGCGTTAACGCTTCCTCTCTCGCTGCAGCGCAGCTTCACACATCGTTAGCAATTGCGGCGCGCGAGGCGATGCGTTTTTGCAACGCATTCTGCCCGCGCGCGCGAGCAGTCAGAAAAAATCAACCTTAAAAATTAGGGTTAAGTGGCGCTTAAACATTTGCTGCCATCGTCCCCCCGTGAGTTTCCAGAACGTGAGGCGCTCGTATTTTGCCTCACCGGCCATAAGGACGAAGCCAATGCGTAGCGTTAAGTCTCTGCTTGCCGCGGGTGCGGCAACCCTGATCTCGTCGATGGCGTTCGCCGCCGATATGCCGATCGCCGCGCCCCCTCCCATGTACGCGCCGCCGGCTCCGCCCGCCGATTTCGGCGGCTGGTATCTCCGCGGCGACATCGGCTTCAGCAACCAGAAGACCAGTGATCTCCACTACGGCCGCGAGTCCGCGTATTCGCAGCTCACTTCGTTCGACCAGAAAACCTCGTTCGACACCGCCGGCATCTACGGCCTGGGCGTCGGCTACCGGTTCAACAACTGGTTCCGCGCCGACGTGACCGGACAGTATCGCGGCAATTCGAACTTCAAGGGCACGGATCGCTTCACGGGCACCGCCGGTGGCGTGGCCTACAACGGCATCGACAACTACAGCGCCAGCAAGTCCGAATGGCTGGTCCTGGCCAACGCGTATGTCGATCTCGGTACGTGGTGGTGCATCACGCCGTTCATTGGCGCCGGCGTCGGCGGCGCGCGGGTCTCGATCGCGAACTTCTCCGATACGGGCACCAACAGCCTGCCGTTCACCACCACGAGCTTTGCCACCGCTCCGACGAGCTCGAAATGGAATTTCGCCTGGGCCGCCCATGCGGGCCTTGCCTATAAGGTCAATCCGAACCTCGTCCTCGAACTCGCCTACAGCTATGTCGATCTAGGCCCGGGGCAGACTGGAATTCTGTCGGATTACACAGGCGCGACGACCAACAACGTCTTCAAGTTCAAGGACATCACCTCGCACGATCTCAAGCTCGGCGTGCGCTGGAATCTCGACAGCCCGCCGGTCTATGCGCCGCCGCCGCTCGTCACCAAGGGCTGATCGACAGCCTCATCGCTTAACGTTTCTTAACGGCGCGGGATCATCCCGCGCCGTTTTGCTTTGCGTATTTTTCATGGTCCGACAGCGACCAGCGCGTCTGGCGCAACCATTGGTTAAGGTTAACAGGCGATGATCATCGCAACTGTTCGAGTCCGATGGAGCGTTTCGATGCGTAGGCTGATGGTGGCGGCGGCGATGTTGGGGACGGTGTCAGCCGCGCACGCGGCCGACATGCCCGACCTGCCGATCCTGCGCGGCAGCTTCACCGATGGCCTGACGAGGTCCAGCGTCAACTGGCAAGGCTCGTATGTCGGAGCGCAGGCCGGCTATGGCTCGTCCGACGAGAACTTCAACGGCTCGACCAGCAACATGATGGCCGCCTTGCTGGCGGACACGTTGATCGAGAGTTCGATGGGCGTGTCCCAGTGGAATCTCGGATTGGGCAAGGCCTCGCAGCGCACGACCGGTTACGGCGCCTTCGTCGGCTACAACGAGCAGTGGGACGACGTCGTCCTGGGTCTCGAAGTGAGCTGGCTGCACGGCACGTTCGGAGGCATGTCGTCGGCCAGCGAGAGGCGCGTCTCCGCCACGGCACTGTCCGACGGCAATTTCCATGATGTCACGGCGACCTCGACATCTTCGATCAGCATCAGCGACATCGGAACGTTCCGCGGCCGAGCCGCTTACGCATGGGGCTGCTTCCTGCCCTACATGTTCGGCGGTCTCGCGCTCGGCAACGCGGATATCGTGCGTACCGCCAGCGTGCAGGATCGCGTGAGCGCGACCCAGTTCGGGACCTACACGCCACTGGCGCCGTTGAGCTCGACCGATGCCCAGCACAATCACCTGATTTACGGCTACACGGCCGGTGTTGGTGTCGACGTCAACCTGGTCGGCGGCTTGTTCATGCGCGCGGAGTACGAATACATTCGCTTCACGGCCCAGGTCGACACCAGCATCAATACCGTCCGCGCCGGCCTCGGCTACAAGTTCTGAGCGCAGCATAGCGCCGCGGTTGACAGCTCCCCTCGGTCCTGATGCTCTGTCGTTCCATGGCGGGGCGGCAGCGATGAAGATCTACGGCGATAGCAATTCCGGAAATTGTCTGAAGGTGAAGTGGGTCTGCGACAAGCTCGCATTGCCCTACCAGTGGATCGAAGTCGACACGCGCAAGGGCGAGACGCGCACGCCGCAATTCCTGAAGATGAACGGCGCCGGCCAGGTGCCCACCGTCGCCTTCGAGGACGGCCGCACGCTGGCGCAGTCCAATGCGATCATCCGCTATCTCGCCCGCGACAGCGCGCTCCTTCCGCGCGACGCCTTTACGGCGGCCAAGATGGACGAATGGCTGTTCTGGGAACAGTACAGCCACGAGCCTTATATCGCGGTGTGCCGCTTCCTCATGGTCTATCTCGGCAAGGACGTATCGGAGCTCGATCCTGAAAAGGTCAAGCGCGGCTATGCGGCGCTCGACCGCATGGAGCAGCATCTGGCGGCCGGCCGCTGCTTCGCCGGCGAGGATGTTTCGGTCGCCGATGTCTCGCTGCTCGCCTATACCCGCGTGGCGCATGAAGGCGGCTTCGCCCTCGGCCGTTATGCGTCCGTCCGCCGCTGGATCGGCGAAGTCGACGCGTTTCTCGGCCTTCCGCCGGCGCGCTGAGTTGGAGTTTTCGATATGAGCGCCGAATCCGTCTCCATCCGCCGCGCGCGCCGCGACGACGTGCCCGCGATCGTGGCGATGCTGGCCGACGACCATCTCGGCCGCGCGCGCGAGCGCGTCGAGGATCCGTTGCCCGCCGTCTATGACGACGCATTCGCGCGGGTCGACCGCGATCCGAATCTCACGCTGATCGTGGCCGAGAGCGAGGGCAGGGTGGTCGGCTGCCTGCAACTCGCGATCCTGCCGGGCATCAGCTCGCAAGGCGGCATTCGCGGCCTGCTCGAAGACGTGCGCGTTGCTTCCGATTGTCGCAGCCGTGGCATCGGCGAGCAGTTGGTGCAATGGGCGGTGACGGAAGCAAAGGCGCGCGGCTGCAATCTGGTCGAGTTGCTCACGCATCAGACGAGAACGGATGCGCAGCGCTTCTACAAGCGGCTCGGATTCACAGCGAGCCACGTTGGTATGACTGTCCGCTTTTGATCCAGCACCAACGCGGCCGTTGCGCAATCAGCGAAATCGGATCGCGCGTTCGTTCATGTTAAGAGCCGGTAAACTACCCAGCCGTCGTTCACGTTGATGAAGGAACGAACGGTGCTACGCAGCGTCAGGCACCGAGCTCGGTCGGTTCGGGGATTTCGATGACAAGCTATTCCATCATCAAGGTCGGCAACGACTACGTCGTGCAGGCCAATGACAAATGCATTTTGAAAGTCGGCAGCCGCCGCCGGGCCGCGCAATTGATCAGCGAGGCCACGGACTTGCTAAACGCGCTCGCGGTCGTCGAATCCCCTGATCTCGCGCCGGAGGCACCTTCAATCCCCCGTGAGACGCCGGAACTTCCTTGACTGGTCTGCCCGATTCCCGTATCAGCCGCGGCGGGACACCTCCCCCCAACGGGAGGCTTACTATCTGGAAGGGTAGATTATGACTGTAGCGAAGCCCGCTTCGCGGCCGAACGTGCCGCATTTCTCCTCCGGCCCCTGCGCCAAGCGCCCCGGCTGGAACGCCCAAAATCTCAAGGACGCAGCGCTCGGCCGCTCGCATCGCGCCAAGATCGGCAAGACCAAGCTCAAGCTTGCGATCGATCTGACGCGCGAAGTGCTCGAGGTGCCCGCCGATTATCGCATCGGCATCGTGCCGGCCTCCGATACCGGCGCGGTTGAGATGGCGCTGTGGTCGCTGCTCGGCGCACGGCCTGTCACCACGCTCGCCTGGGAATCCTTCGGCGAAGGCTGGGTCAGCGACATCGTCAAGGAATTGAAGCTTAAGGACGTCACCAAGCTGAACGCGGCTTACGGTGAGATTCCCGATCTTTCGAAGGTCGACCCCAAGAGCGACGTCGTCTTCACCTGGAACGGCACCACCTCCGGCGTGCGTGTGCCGAACGCCGACTGGATCAGCGCGACCCGTGAAGGCCTGACCATCTGCGACGCGACCTCCGCAGCGTTTGCGCAGCCCCTCGACTGGGCCAAGCTCGACGTCGTCACCTTCTCCTGGCAGAAGGCCCTCGGCGGCGAGGCCGCGCACGGCATGCTGATCCTGTCGCCCCGCGCGGTGGAACGGCTCGAGACCTATAAGCCGGCCTGGCCGCTGCCGAAGATCTTCCGCATGACCAAGGGTGGCAAGCTCAACGAGGGCATCTTCGTCGGCGAGACCATCAACACGCCGTCGATGCTCTGCGTCGAGGATTATCTCGACGCGCTGAACTGGGCCAAGTCGATCGGCGGGCTCAAGGCGCTGATTGCGCGTGCCGACGCCAACACCAAGGTGCTGGCCGACTGGAAGGCGAAGACGCCCTGGATCGATTTCCTGGCCAAGGACGCTTCGATCCGCTCCAACACGTCGGTGTGCCTCAAGTTCACCGATCCCGCGATCACCTCACTGTCCGAGGACGCGCAAGCGGAGTTCTCCAAGAAGCTGGTCGCGCTGGTCGAGAAGGAAGGCGCAGGCTACGACTTCGCCTATTACCGCGACGCGCCCGCCGGCTTGCGCATCTGGTGCGGCGCTACGGTGGAAGCCAAGGACGTCGAGCTGCTGACGCAGTGGATCGACTGGGCCTTCGCCGAGACCAAGGCTGCTCTGCCCAAGGCGGCGTAAGTTTCTTACCCTCCCCTGGAGGGGGAGGGTCGACGCACCGCCAGGTGCGGCGGGGTGGGGTGATCTCTCCACACGGCGCACCGGCAATTTTCCTTGTTGCAGCTTCACCCCATCCCGGCGCTTCGCGCCGACCCTCCCCCTCCAGGGGAGGGTGTGAAGGACACATCCCCATGACCAAACCCAAAGTTCTCATTTCCGACGCGCTCTCCCCCGCTGCCGTGCAGATCTTCAAGGACCGCGGTGTCGAGGTCGACTTCCAGCCCAACCTCGGCAAGGACAAGGACAAGCTGGCCGAGATCATCGGCAATTACGACGGCCTTGCGATCCGCTCCGCGACCAAGGCGACGGCAAAGATCCTCGACAAGGCCACCAACCTCAAGGTGATCGGCCGCGCCGGCATCGGTGTCGACAACGTTGAGATCCCCGCCGCCACGGCCAAGGGCATCATCGTGATGAACACGCCGTTCGGCAATTCGATCACGACCGCCGAGCACGCCATCACCCTGATGCTGGCGCTCGCCCGCGAGATCCCCCAGGCTGACGCCTCGACCCAGGCCGGCAAGTGGGAGAAGAACCGCTTCATGGGCGTCGAGATCACCGGCAAGGTTCTCGGCGTCGTCGGCTGCGGCAATATCGGCTCGATCGTCGCCGACCGCGCGCTCGGCCTGCGCATGAAGGTCATTGCGTTCGACCCGTTCCTGTCCCCCGAGCGCGCCAAGGATATCGGCGTCGAGAAGGTCGACCTCGACGACCTGCTCAAGCGCGCCGACTTCATCACGCTGCACACGCCGCTGACCGAGAAGACCAAGAACATCATCGATGCAGCTGCGATCGCCAAGATGAAGAAGGGCGTGCGGCTGATCAACTGCGCCCGCGGCGGTCTCGTCGACGAGCAGGCCGTGGTCGATGCGCTCAACTCCAAGCACATCGCCGGTGCCGCCTTCGACGTCTTCGTCGAGGAGCCCGCGACCAAGAACGTCCTGTTCGGCCATCCCAACGTGATCTGCACCCCGCATCTCGGCGCTTCCACCACCGAAGCCCAGGAGAACGTCGCGCTCCAGGTCGCCGAGCAGATGTCGGATTACCTGCTCACCGGCGCGATCTCGAACGCGGTCAATTTCCCCTCGATCACGGCGGAAGAAGCGCCGAAGCTGAAGCCGTTCATCTCGCTCGCCGAGAAGCTCGGCTCGTTCGCCGGCCAGCTCACCGAGAGCGGTATCCTCAAGGTCGAGATCACCTATGAGGGCCACGTCGCCGAGATGAAGATCAAGGCGATCACCTCGGCCGTGCTGTCGGGCCTGCTGCGGCCGATGCTGGGCGAGGTCAACGTGGTGTCCGCGCCCGTCGTCGCCAAGGAGCGCGGCATGGTGGTGGACGAGATCGTGCGTGCCGCCCAGAGCGACTATGAGAGCCTGATCACCGTCACCGTCACCACCGAGCGGCAGGAGCGGTCGGTCTCAGGCACCGTCTACGCCGACGGCAAGCCGCGCCTCGTCGACATCAAGGGCATCCGGGTCGACGCCGAATTCGGCAAGTCGATGATCTACGTGACCAACGAGGACAAGCCGGGCTTCATCGGCAGGTTCGCGAGCCTGCTCGGCGACGCCAAGCTCAACATCGCTACCTTCCATCTCGGCCGCGTCGCGCCCGGCAGCGATGCCATCGCGCTGGTCGAGGTCGACGGCGCGGTGCCGGCGGACCTGCTCGCCAGGGTGCAGGCGCTGCCGCAGGTCAAGCAGGCCAAGGCGCTGACGTTCTGATCTGCTGTCATTCCGGGTTCGATGCTTGCGCATCGCCCCGGAATGACGAGCATCATATTCCGACCCGCGGAACAACGCCGCCTCCGGCAATGGAGGCGGCGTTTTATTTTCCCCGCGACCTCCTGACTTTGTGTACCAATGGCGCCCAGAACGCCTCGTAATGAGGCTCCGTTCAAAACCGTTCGATAAGGGAGAAAACAATGCGTGAAGCCGTCATCGTTTCCTATGCGCGCACGGGCCTGGCGAAATCCGGCCGCGGCGGGTTCAACATCACGCCGCCGATGTCGCTCGCGGCCCACGCCATCAAGCACGCGGTCGACCGCGCCGGCGTCGACAAGGACTATGTCGAGGACTGCTATCTCGGCAATTGCGCCCATGGCGCGCCGAACATCGGCCGCCAGGCCGCGCTGCTCGCCGGCCTGCCGAAGACCACCGCCGGCGTGTCGGTGAACCGTTTCTGCTCCTCGGGGCTGCAAACCATCGCGATGGCCGCCAACTCGATCCGCTCCGACGGTGCCGACTGCATCGTCGCCGGCGGCGTCGAGAGCATCTCGATTCCCGGCGGGGGCTCGCCGAAGGAATCGATCGACCCTGAACTGCTCAAGGTCGCCCCCGACATCTTCATGGCGATGATCGACACCGCCGACATCGTCGCCGAGCGCTACAAGCTCAGCCGCGAATATCAGGACGAGTTCTCGCTGGAATCGCAGCGCCGCATGGCCGCCGCGCAGCAGGCGAACAAGTTCAAGGACGAGATCGTCCCGATGAAGACCAAGATGAAGGTCGTCGACAAGCAGACCAAGGCCGAGAGCATCGTCGACTACGTCGTCGATCGCGACGAATGCAACCGGCCCGAGACCACGATGGAGGGGCTTGCCAAGCTCGAACCGGGGAAGGGGCCCGGCAAGTTCGTCACCGCCGGCAACGCCAGCCAGCTTTCGGACGGCGCCGCTGCCGTGGTGCTGATGGAAGCCAAGGACGCCGAGAAGCGCGGCCTCAAGCCGCTCGGTCGCTTCGTCGCCTGGGCGACCGCCGGCTGCGAGCCCGACGAGATGGGCATCGGCCCGGTGTTCGCAATTCCGAAGCTCTTGAAGCGCACCGGCCTGAAGATCGACGACATCGATCTGTGGGAGCTCAACGAAGCCTTCCCCAGCCAGTGCCTGTATTGCCGCGACAAGCTCGAGATCGATCCCGCCAAGTACAATGTCAATGGCGGCTCGATCGCGATCGGCCATCCCTTCGGCATGACCGGCGCCCGTCTCACTGGCCATCTGCTGCAGGAAGGCGCGCGCCGCAAGGCCAAGTGGGGCGTCGTCACCATGTGCATCGGCGGCGGCCAGGGCGGCGCCGGCCTGTTCGAGATCTACAGCTGATCCGCCGCCGTTTGCGGACCTTCGAAGGACACGGCGCCAAACGGCGCCGTGTTTCGTTTGAGGAACCCTACGCACCTCAGCGTGCATAAACGCGAGCATTGCGGCGAATTGCTCGTATTAGTACGTACTCGTAAATTAACGGAAGTTTTGACGCATCAGCGCTTCATCAACCGTATCTGTTCACCATTGGTCTCTCGTCAGATGCGGCTTCTTTCTCTTCGTCTCACCCACAAGATCACAGCCATCGGCGTGATCGGCGTCGTTGGCGTCGTCCTGATCGGCGGCATTCACCTCTATGGTGAGAAGGCGATGGCCGTCTATCGCAACGCCGCCGAGGAGGCGCGCACCGTCTTCGAGCTCAACAACAGGATCGCGGTCGAGCTGCTGGAGGCGCGCCGCGCCGAAAAGGATTTCCTTCTGCGCAGCGATCCCGCCAAGGCCCGGCAGCAGGCCGAGATCGGCCGGCAGGTGGCGCTCGACATCGAGATGCTTCGCGGCAGGATCGCAGCTTTCGGCAAGCCGGAGCTCGCCGCGATGATCGAGGCGATGAACGCGTCCTTGAAGACCTATCAGGCGCGCTTTGCCGCGGTGGCTGAACAGCGGCAGCGGCTCGGGCTCGACGAGAAGTCTGGCCTCGAAGGGCGCCTGCGCGCCTCGGTCCACGGTATCGAGAACCAGGTCGATCAGCTTCAGGACTCGTCTCTCAAGGTGACCATGCTGATGATGCGCCGGCATGAGAAGGACTTCATGCTGCGCCGCGACGCCAGATATGGCGAAGACATCAAGAAGCGCGCGGCTGAATTTTCAGGCAATCTCGCCGCGGCCGCCATTCCCGATGGCACCAAGGCCGAGCTCCGCCAAAAGCTCGCCGATTACCAGCGCGACTTCGCCGCCTGGATGGAGACCGCGCTGAAGCTCGCGGCCGAGCTGAAGGCGATGTCCGAAGCCTTCGCCTCGGTCGAGCCCGTCATCGCGCAGGTCTCGAAATCGGTCGACCAGATCCGCATCGAGGCCGACCGGCTGAACGAGGCCGAGCGCGCCAACATCCAGTTCTGGATTGCCGTCGCGATCGCGCTGATTGCGACGGGCGTGCTTGGTCTCGGCGTCTTCATCGGACGCTCGGTCTCGCGGCCGCTGATCGCGATGCGCGCGGCGATGATCGAGCTCGCCCACGGCAATTTCGCCATCGTGCTTCCCGGGCTCGGCCGTCCCGACGAGATCGGCGAGATCGCGCAAGCCGTCGAGACGTTCAAGGTCAATGCCGAGCGGAAGGCGCAGCAGGAGGCGGAGGAGAAGATCCGGCAGGACAAGCTCGCCGCAGAGCGCCGCCGCGCCGACATGATCCGCATGGCCGATGATTTCGAAGGCGCGGTCGGCGAGATCGTCGAGACCGTGTCGTCGGCCGCCAACGAGCTCGAAGCCTCCGCCACGTCGCTGACCACGACCGCCGGCCGGTCGACCGAGCTTGCCACGCTGGTCGAGGCGGCCTCGGAAGAAGCCGCGACCAACGTTCAGTCGGTCGCTTCGGCGGCGGAGGAGCTGTCGGCCTCCGTCAACGAGATCAGCCGCCAGGTGCAGGCCTCCGCGCGCATGGCCAGCGAGGCCGTCAGCCAGGCCGGGCAGACCAACGACCGCGTCAGCGAATTGTCCAAGGCGGCCGCGCGCATCGGCGACGTGGTCGAGCTGATCAACGCCATCGCGGGCCAGACCAACCTGCTCGCGCTGAACGCCACCATCGAGGCGGCGCGCGCCGGCGAAGCCGGCCGCGGCTTTGCCGTGGTGGCCTCGGAAGTGAAGGCGCTGGCCGAGCAGACCGCCAAGGCGACCGGCGACATCGGTCAGCAGATCTCGAGCATCCAGACCGCGACGGAGGATTCCGTCGGCGCGATCAAGACCATCGGCGGCACCATCGAGCGCCTGTCCGAGATCTCCTCCACCATCGCGGCCGCGGTGGAAGAGCAGGGCGCGGCGACCGGCGAGATCTCGCGCAACGTCCAGAACGCCGCCGCCGGCACCACGCAGGTCAGCGCCAACATCGCCGCCGTGCGCCAGGGCGCGACGGAAACCGGATCCGCCTCCTCGCAGGTGCTGTCCGCAGCGCAGTCGCTGTCGAATGACAGCAACCGGCTGAAGATCGAGGTGAGCAAATTCCTGGAGACGGTGCGCGCGGCGTGAGCACTGCCGTCATTCCGGGGCGTCGCGGAGCGACGAGCCCGGAATCCATTGTACCACAATTGCTGCGGATCGATGGATTCCGGGCTCGCGCCAACAGGCGCGCCCCGGAATGACGGCTTGAGTATGCCGCGACCTACGCCCCCGCCAGCGCCGGCGCGAACACCACTTCGATCAGCGTGCCGTGGCCTGCGCTCTTGATGTTGAAGCGGGCGCGGTTGGCTTCGACCAGGGCCTTGGTCAGCGACAGGTTCAGCGCCGCATTGTCCGCGGCGTCCCCGGGCGGCGGGGTGCGGAACGGCTCCATCGCGGCGGCGACCTCGCGATCGCTGAGGCCGTGGCCGGTGTCGCGGATGCGCAGCGCGATCTCGCCGCGGTCGGTCGTGGCGGTGGAGACGATGACCTGGCCGCCGGCGCTCGCGAGTCGGATCGAGTTCGAGATCAGGTTCATGGTGATCTGCCGCATCGCGCGCGCATCCACGCTCACCTGCGGCAGCGCATGCGCGAGCGAGGTGCGGATGATGATGCGCTCGCGATTGGCCTGCGGCTGCATCACCGTCACGCAGGCCTCGACGAGGTCGTTGAGGTTGAGCTTGGCGAAGTTGAGGTCGAGCTTGCCGGTCTCGATCCGCGACAGCTCCAGGAGGTCGTCGATGATGGCGATGACGCGCTCGCCGGAGGCGCGGATGTCCTTCATGTATTCGCCGTAGCGCTCGTTGCCGAGCGTGCCGAAACGTTCGGAGATCATCACCTCGGCAAAGCCGATGATGGCGTTGAGCGGGGTGCGGATCTCGTGGCTGATCCGCGCCAGCATGTCGGCCTTGGCATTGGCGGCATCGTGGACGAGGTGGCGGGCCTGCGTCAGCTCGCTCTCGCCCTTCTTGCTCTGCGAGAGGTCGCGGAACACGGCGAAGAAGTTGGGGCCGTCGGGCCGGGTGCGGCCCATGATCATCGCCAGCGGAATGACGCCGCCCTTGCGCTCGCGCCCCAACACCTCGCGGCCGTGGTCGAGCAGGCTGGCGATGTCCTGGTTCTTGAGGCTTTCGAGATAGTCGACGACGACCTGCCGGCTCTCGGGCGCGAACAGCGTCAAGAGGTTCTGCTCGAGCAGCGCCGCTCCGTCATAGCCGAACAGCGCCTCGGCGCTGCGGTTGCAGGCGTGGATGTTGCCTTCGGCATCGAACATGACGATGCCCTCGGCCGTGGTGTCGAGGATCGCGGCGAGATCCTCGGCGTCGGCATCGCCGGCCTGGGATTCCAGCTCGGGCGCGAACGGGAAGGACTCCTCGCCGATCGGCTCCGCAATTTCAGCCGCGACCGTGGCCACGGCCACGACGGCCGCCTGCGGCAGCGCGCAGATCAGCGCATGCGCGCTCTCGCCGTCCCAGTCGATCGTGTGCAGATGCGCATCCGTCGTCGCCAGCGGCGCTTCGCCGTTCGCGACCGTTGCGCTGATCGTCACCGGCGTGCCGGCTTGCGAGGTGCTGCTCGCCGAGGACACGCCCGGTTCGACATAGAGCGCATCCAGCCCGCCGGCATCTTCCAGCGCGTTGATGCTGGCATAGCCCATACGCGCGAGGAAGGCGGGATTGGCATAGAGCAGGCGGTCGAGCCGGTAGATCAAGATGCCTGACGGCAACAGGTCGAGCAGCGTGCGGTCGCGCGCGCTGGCGCCGCGCGGCGGGGCTGCGGGCTCGGTCAGCCATTCCGCCGCGGCCGGCGGCGGCGCAGGCTCCGCCGGCGGCGGCTCGGTGCTGAGCTCCGCGACTGGCTCGGAGCTGTCGGCTGCGATCACCTCGCGCTCGCGTTCGAGACGCTCGGACAATTGCCGGGCGAGCTCGTTGAACGCGCTGTTCTCGACCGGCGTCAGCGTCGGCGATCTCTGATCATTGAGTGTTCTGACATCGCCGGACGGGCGGAACGGCACGACATTGGGAGGGGTTTCCACGGACGTTTCCGGATCGGTTGGATGTGAAGTCGCGTCTCTGGTGGGTTCTGGCAGTTCGGGTTCGGCTGTTGGCTCGGGCTCGGTTGCGGGCGGCTCGATCGGCGGTGGCGCCTCGGCGACCGGCTCAGGCTCCGTCTCAGACTCTGGCTTGGCCTCTGTCTCAGGATTGGCCGCGTCGGCGAGCAACTCCTCCGCGGCCGGCGGCTCCGCGACCAGCGCGAAGCGGCGGAGCGCATCGAGCCGGTTGAGGGCGTCGAGATCGCGGCAGACGCCAAAGCCCTTGAAGCCGGCAAAATTGCGCGACTGGTCGTAGACCGGCAGGCCCGCGAGCTCGACCGGCAGCGGCGCGCCGCCGTCGGTCGGCCAGTTCACGGTGATCCCGGCCCAGGTGTCGTGGCTTGCGAGCGCCTGCGCGACGCGGCCGTCGGGATCGAGCGCGAAGGCGTCCGCGATCTCGCGCCAGGGGCGGCCGAAGCTTGCGGCGGTGCGCGCACCGATCAGGTGGATGAAGTCGTCGGAGAGTAGCGCAAAGCGGCCGTCCGCATCCGTCTGCCAGAGGAAGCGCAGCGGATGCTGACGCGGTGCGGGCGCCTCTTGGCCCGACGGCGGTGGGCGCGGCGACTCCTGCGACGGCGGCTCGACCATGCCGACAGTGATCGGCGCCGCCTGCGGCGACACAATGGCTTCGGCCGGGGTTTCAACCGGAGTTTCCGCCGCAGCTTCCGCGGCCGGCTCGATCGGCTCGGCGAAGGCGTCGAACATGGCGATGCCTGCAGGCGCGTTGTCGGACGGCGGCGGTTCGGTTGGCATCGTCCCAGATTCAACCGGCGCCTCGTTCGCGGCATCCGTCGTCTGCGCAGGCGCAGGCTCCGCCGGTGCGGCATGCACAGAGGCGGCCGGCTCGATCAGCGCGACCAGGCCGATATCGGCCCCGCGGCCGACTCGTTGCAGCACCATTTGGCCGATCCCGATCGGCGTCTCGGCGCGGCCCTCGCGCAGCGCTTCGCTGCGCGCCCGGTCGAGGCCGGCCTCGAACAGATCGCGAAAGCCGAGCAAGGTGCGAGCGGCGTCGCTGGCGCCGACGAACAGGCCGTCCGGCGCGAACGCCGCCATCGGCATCTTCGCCCCTTCGACCAGGCGATGCAGCCGCTCGATCAGCGGCATGCCGCGCAGTGTCGGGTCCATCGCGGTGACCAGCACGGCATGGCTGCCGTCGGCGAAGTCGAGCCGGCTGCAGGCGCAGGTCATCAGCGTGCCGAGCCTGGCGCCGAAGCCGCGCAGCCGCTGGAGCCGCACGCTGCCGTTCGCCGGCAGCTGCCGGGCGAGCCGGGCCACTTGGCGGCGATGGGGGTCCGCCGGGCCGAACACTCTGTCCGCGAGCGCCGCGCTATGCGCCGCGCCGAACGCTCTTGCGCCGACCGGGTTGGCCCACAGCACGCGCGCCCCGTCGATCGACCACAGCCAGGTGGGCAGCTGCGAGGTCGCATGCACGGCCAGCCGGGGATCGCCCACACCTCGCAACTGGAAATCCGAACTCGTCATCCGACCGGCTTTAGTCTCACGCTTGACGCTGGCGGCCGCCGGAATGGCAGCCTTAAGAAAAGGTTAGTATTGCCCGCGCCTTCGCGCAGGTCCACGGCTCCGGCCCTTCAGGAGAGCCCGTAAGCCGCGATAACCTTAATCCGGCCCCCCCCGCAAGCCGCAGTCCGGCCGCATCCAAGGGATTCGAGAGAGGAGGCTAAACGCCGGCCTGATCGAGGCGACACGCGCGTCTGAGAGAAGGTGCGTTCCCTCCCCCCTTGGGGGGGAGGGTTAGGGAGAGGGGTAGCCTAGCAAACGGTGCCGATGAGAAAGCCCCAGGAAGTGCCAGACCGAAAGAGTCCCCGTGTGGCACCCCCCTCCCTGGGAACGGAAGAGCGGCGCTTGCAGCCAAATTCGTCGCCATCCCCGCTCAACCACCGGTTCCCCGGTACCGGAACCTCACCCTCACCGAGATTAAATTTCGCAACGCACCCGCCTGGCGCGTTGCGATGCACAATGTTGACATGATAGGCAGCCACAATGCTGGGCGCTGGGCGAGCCATCTCGTTTGTAACGCGTTTCCAGTCTTGGCACCGCTAATTCAGGCCCGGGTCGGGGGCCGGCGGGCGCGCCAGAAGGCTCACTCCATTTTTTCATTATCGTGAGGGACGACCATGACAGGTGCGACTGATCCGTTTTCTGCCTCGATCATTCCGTTCGAGGTTCCCGAGCAGATGCGTGCGTTCGCCGAGAAGGGCGTGTCGCAGGCCCGCGAAAGCTACGCCAAGTTCAAGGACGCGGCCGAGACCCACAACGGCACCGTCGAGGCCGTGTTCACCTGCGCCTCCAAGGGCGCGAGCGAGTACACCGCCAAGCTGGTCGAGTTCATGAAGGCCAATTCCAGCGCCCAGCTGGACTTCGCCCAGCAGCTGTTCGGCGCCAAGTCGCCGTCGGAAGCGCTGGAGCTGTGGACCGGCCACACCCGCAAGCAGTTCGAGACCTTCCAGGCCCAGGCCAAGGAGCTGGTCGAGCTGAGCCAGCGCGTCGCCGCCGAGACCGCCGAGCCGATCAAGGCCTCCGCCTCGAAGTACTATCCGTCCGCCGCCTGAGCGGTAAGGCCGGTTTGAACATGAGAGACCCGGGCCGAAACGCCCGGGTTTTTCTTCGCCTCTCCCGCGCTTGTGGAAATCCAGGACGGTCGTCATGCCCGGGACAAGCCCGGCCATGACGATGTGGAAGCCTGAGCGCCCCAGGCGCGAGCATCAGATGCGGTGCCGCAAGCGGAGGAGGGGATTTCCTCGCACCGAACGTGATTTCAGCTGGTTTTTCACCCCATTGCGGCCTTGCCAAACCGGGCCGTTGCACCTAGTTTCCGCCCCGTCCAGCCCCCCTCGGCACTAGGCCTTTTCAGGCAGCCCAAGGCGCGGCTCGCAAGGATGCAGTTGTAGCTCAGTTGGTTAGAGCGCCTGTCTGTGGAACAGGAGGTCGGTGGTTCGAGCCCACCCAACTGTACCAGCCATCTTCAGCGCTCAGGTTAGTCACGCTTTGTCCGTCCCATTGGAGAAGGTCAAGGACGCACTGCTAAAGACAGTTTGCAGGTAGCTCATAAAAAACCGGGATAACCTTGGGTTGCCACTTGTACCGTTGCACGTGCCGTTCAGTATCTGCGTCGGCATCGAAAATTACGGGTTGGCGGATTGTGGGCAAAAGGAGGGGACCGAAGCGACCGAACAGCCCACGCGTCCAACCCGCAAGCGTAGATCAACAAAGCCAGCAACGGGACGAGTCCGAAATCCAGCCTCGGCCGGACAACCAAAATCGTGAGGCCCGGCAGGAACAGCCCGAAGGCACCGTAAGCGAGCGTACGATTGCCCGCTACACCAAGTCTCTCGCTGGATGGACTAAGGGTCTCGTGGGCGTCAGCGCGATCACGGCGGTCATCCTCCTCTTCCACGCCCACATATTCCATGAGACCGACGAGACGGCCCGCATCGCGAACAGGGCCTATGTTTTTCTTCAGGACCTTTCTTTCACGGCTGTCAAAGTTGATGGGAAGCTGGCTTGGGCCGTGACTCCTCAGTGGGCGAACGGGGGAAACACTACTACCAAGGACATGAGTATGCACGTCGGGTTCTGGGGCGCGGATGACAGTGACCCTCGGCCGTATGGGTACAGCCGATGCGCAACCGATGCGAAAGCCGTTCCTTTCGTACTGGGACCAAAGCAAATTTCTGCCGTGGGTATGGCGCAATTCGACCCGGACGTCTTCGAGGCCATTCAGTCGCGCAACGCCAAGCAGTTCAAGTCATGGGGCTGGACGAGATACACCGATCAATTCAGCGGCAAACCTAGGATCACGCGGTTCTGTTTTGACGTTAAGCACGTCACGGGCAATCCCAGAGACGAGAACGCTACGCTCAAAATGCTCTACAGCCTGTGCGGTGAAGGGAATTGCACTGACGAGCAGTGCAAGGCTGAAGACGAGAAAATGGCCCCCACCAAGGCGAAAGCTGATCAATACTGCGCTGACCTGAACAAGCAATTTCCACAGAGCAAAAAATGATTGCTTCAATGAGCTGGGTGAAAGCCGCATGTATTGAGATTACGGTGACAGTGCAAGAAATTCTATTGTGCAGGTCGCTGTATCCGCAACGTCCCCGACATGTTGTCTAATGGCTCGAAGCTGAACAAAGGTCGGAACCCGTTGCGATATCGGCTATGGTGGCGGAGAAGCCGTGTCGCGCTTGCCTTGACCTTTGCTTGTGACGTTGCGGACGTCACACTTAGCTAGTCTTCCTTCCGCTGTGTGTCCAGGTATCGCAGCAGCCGATGCATGCCGAGACCGGCTAGGACGGGGAGCGCCACGAAATTTGGCAGCAGACAAAGTGCGAAGAGCCACGGGTTCACTTGCTCGCGCGGCCGGACCGTCAGGCCATTGACGATGAGCGCTGCTGTAGCAATTCGATCGTCGGTGGGCGACTTCGGTACGCCTCGTAGCGGTGGTTGAGGGCTCAGCATTGCCTGAACTTACCACGGGCCGTTCGAACAGCGGTTCACGACTTCACGACCCCAATGCTCGAATGGACCTTCGGGGACAATTAACCAAAACTCTGGCCGACTGCTTCCAGCGCACAAAACATCTCGGACCGCATTCCCTGATTTGGCAACGTCCCACTTGGATGCACGCGCCGTCGCAGAGTACGACAGGACGAGCAGGAGTCGCATACCCCGGCGGCGATACACGAAATTCCATGACCGTGGGTGACACCAATCGATGCACTCTCGCCATCATTGCTCAAGCCGGGGCGATGACGGTGAGAACGCGATACAACGCGCCACAAGTTCGAATCCGGAACGACCTGAATATCCGTTCAAGAAAGTTTCGCGACGGAAATCGGAACGTCGTCATGCGCGATTTGTTTTTTCGCCGAGGGGTAACTGACACTGGAGAGGGAACATGAAAAAACTGTCTTACGTTCTCGCCGCGTTAGCGACCGTTGCGGTTGCGGTGCCGACCATCGCGAGCGCAGAAGAGTTTGGCGTCCGCATCGGAAGCGATCGCGGCTACTACCATTATGGCCCGCGTGCGGAATTCTATGCGCATGATCGGGGCTGGCATCGTGGCTGGGATGATCGCGACGCCGATCGGACGGTCGTGATCAGGCGACACCATCACGACGATTGGGACTAACCGGAAGAGGGCTCCCTAAGGGGGCCCTCTTTTTTTGAGGTGCAGCGTTCTCCAGGCAGCTCGTGTTCCTCCTGAACAGATCAAGGAACTGATCCGAAAGCCGTTCCCGGAAACATTGAAACCCTTGTTGGCTCGCGCAATCGCGAGCGGCGCAGGCGGAACGACGGCCGCCGGCAGGTATTGGTCGAGTGTTCATCGCAACGATGGAGGAGACGATGACACACTTGAAACGACTGAGCGTGGCTGCCGCGATGGCCGCGATCTTGCCGCTCGCCGCATCAAGCCCGAGTCTCGCCGCGGGCCGTGGACCCGGCTGGTGCACGCCCAGCAGCGAAAGCGCAGTCGGAGCCGCGGGCCCTGCAATGAACGGCGGTCAATTGGCAGCCGGCGTCGGCCAGTGCCGCCGCCTTGGAGGCTATCACCAGACCTACAGCTACCGGACCCCTGGCTATGCGTATCGCTACGCCGAGCCGGGCTGGGGAGCACCGGCCTATGAGCCGGATTACTGGTAATTAGAACGCAGCGCTCTTGCGCAGAGCGGCGCGGCCGGTCCCGGTCGCGCCGCACGCGTTTGGCCATGCGCCAGCTCACGGTCCCATGATCATCACCGCCACCGGCATTGCCGCCAGCTTCAGCACGCGCATCACCAGAACGCTCAGCGTCTCGCCCTTCGAAGCTCAAAGCCACGGCTCCGTCGGGGAGAACAATCCGCCAGCGGCCCGCCCCATCACGGCGTCGGGGCGACCACATCCTTGAAGTCAGACAAAGCGCGAATGGCTGCCGTTCTGTTCATCACAAATCGCTTCACTTCCTCCTGCTGGCTCGGACTCAAGTCCGTCCATTTATGTTTTTCAGTGGGGAAGCTGATCAGAAGGCCTTCGCTGCGGTGCTGTGCGACTTGGACAGGAACAACGTCATCGGGTGTGTCGACGAGATACTGGTCAGACGGATGGTTTTCGGCGGTGAGTTTTCCGGACTGAACCTGATCGGATACTTCGGGAATACCCAGGGAGAAACCGAGCGCCGTCAGATCGAACACCAATGAGCCGGGATGAGTATCGACACTGACGAACTGGAGAAAGCTGGTTTGCGACTTGGTCACGCCGGTTTTAAGATGAGCATGAACGAGCCGCACGAGCTGGCCTTCCGATCCGTTGATCCAGTCTTCGAAGTCCATGAGCGGTGTCGTGAAGACGACCGGCTTGCCCACTTGCGCATCCCGCAACTGTTTGGGATCTATCTTGTCGAAGCTGACCGGCGACACCTTGGGCACCTTCTTGAACATGCCGGCTCCGATGGTCAGATCACCGCCGAAAATCGGCCCAAAGAGCGACAGTTCGCGCCCCGTATTCAAGTTCTTGATCTTCACGCGCAGCAAGCTCGATTTGAAGCCGATACCTGAGGCGCCAAACAGCGCTGCGATTTTCATCTCCCAGAAAGTGCTCGGCGCGTAAACAAGCCGGGGCGGACGGTGCACCTTCTTGTAACCGCCCGTGCCTGTCCAAACCAGGTCGACCATGAGCACGACGCTGCGATCGACGGCGGCGTTATCTTCGCCGGCCGTCGGAAACGGTTCCGTGCTCCCGACCGCCTTTTGGTCAAGGGCGATGGGCAATCCCGGCAGCTGCATTTTGACGATGGGATCGACCTGGTCGAAGATCGTTTTCGCCCTGAATTCCGACAGGCGCTGATTCAGTGCGGACGCGGCCGCCTTCGTGCGAGCACTTCTCCAGCGCCGGCTGGCGTGACCGACGCATGTGATGCGGACCGACATCGTCCCATCCTTGGGAATGCCCATGGAACTGCTCCTACAATGCAGAACTCCTTTTGGTCAGTCGATCGTTTGGACCGGTTCAATGCGCCGGAATGGATTTATCGCGAGTCTGCTGGCACGGTTCCACGCAGATGGCAC
Source organism: Bradyrhizobium guangxiense (assembly GCF_004114915.1). Taxonomy (NCBI): domain Bacteria; kingdom Pseudomonadati; phylum Pseudomonadota; class Alphaproteobacteria; order Hyphomicrobiales; family Nitrobacteraceae; genus Bradyrhizobium; species Bradyrhizobium guangxiense. The sequence continues at coordinate 760,849 of NZ_CP022219.1, forward strand.
TTGCCCTGGACTGCGACGACAAGGTGTCGCCACGAAGTCTGAGGTTCACCTCGCGCGAAACAAATTGATGCCCGGCTTGATCAGCACCGTCGGCGAGCCCGAATGCGCAAAGCATGTGATGATTGTCGGAGACTGCCGAGATTGCCGCTCGTGCATCAGGTAAGGCAGTCGATCTTACTCTTTGGGGCGCGGCCTCAAAGTCTTTTCGATGAAAGCGAGGACGGGTGTAAACTGTTTCACAGCAGCCGGCTTGCTGCGATCCTAAGATCGTTCTGCACTTCCACGTTCTTGCGCGGCGCGTCCGTACAAGATGTCGCTCTCTGTTGAAACAACGAGGAGCATGAAGATGAAGACGTTTCTTGCAACGAAATCTCCATTCCTGATCGTCGCCACCCTTGCAGTTTGCATCGGCACCGCGCGTGCCGACGTCATCATGGACTGGAACGCGAAAGCAGATGCGATTGCCGCTGAAAAGAAGGTGCTGCCTGTGCCGCAGGCTCGGGCGATGTCGATGCTTCACGTTGCCATGTTCGAGGCCGTCAACGCGATCGACAGGCGATACACTCCATACAAGCTGGATCTCGTGGCAGACCGCTCCACGTCCAAGGAAGCCGCAGCGTCGACTGCGGCTTACCACGTTCTTCTGATGATCTATCCGGACCAGAAATCTGCCCTTGATGCGGCTTTAGCTGCATCGCTTTCCGGCATTCCGGACACGGAGGGAAAGGCGAATGGAATCGAGCTTGGAAAGCTTGCCGCTGCCGGCGTGATAGCATTGCGCAGGGATGACGGCAGTGGTGCTGAGGAGACTTATCGCCCCTATACAGCCCCGGGTGTCTATGTGCCGACCGTGGTGCCAATCGCGACGACGGCTGGAGCAACGTCCCCTTGGGGCATCGCGTCGGGCTCACAATTCCGTCCAGCGCCTCCACCGGCGCTTGATTCCGAGACCTGGACCAGAGACGTCAATGAAATTCGGGAGCTCGGCGCTCGCAACAGCACGACGAGAACAGCAGAGCAGACGACGATCGGACGATTCTGGTTTCTGGTCGGGCCTCCCAGTTTCAATCCGATTGTCCGGCAAGTCGCATCGGCCAAGCACATGGATGTCGTCGACTGCGCTCGTCTCTTCGCCCTTGCCGAGATCGCTGCGAACGACGCAATCGTTGCCGTCTTTGATGCGAAGTATCACTACAATTTCTGGCGGCCAATGACGGCCATTCGCAACGCGGACATCGCGCGCAACCCGTTGACGCCACGCGAAGCGTCTTGGCTGCCGCTGGGTGAAACGCCGATGCATCCCGAATACCCCTGCGCCCACTGCATCGTATCAGCTTCGGTTGCCACGGTCCTCCGGTCAATCGCCGGCGACGAAATGGAGTTGTCGATGACCAGCCCCACTGCGCCAGGGGTGACTCGCAAATGGTCCAAGATTCAGGATTATAGCGACGAGGTCGCCAATGCGCGCATCTATGCCGGCTTCCATTACCGCTTCTCGGCGGAGGTTGGAAAGGACATGGGCCGTAAGATCGGTGCCTTGATTGTTGGGACGCAGCTTCGCGGGCTGGAAGCACGAGCTGAACCGAAGCAGTAAGCCGGCGTGCATTACGGTGACAGTGCATGAAACTCCACAACGTCGGGCGACATCGATTTTGTCACCGCAACCCCTGTCACCGTAACCCCGCGCAGTACTATGCGAGCCGCTTGAGTTTCCCGGAAAGTCTCCATGCGCTCTCCTGAACGCTCATATCCAAGCCGCGCAAGCGAATTGTGGGCCTGCGTTCGGCTGGACAAATTCGTCATTTGGAGTAGCCTTTTCGGACACAGCAACATGTTAGCGGAGGTTCTCCGTGGAACATCGTGGTGTAAGCTTCTGGATCGTTGAAATGAGCTACCCGGCTGGTTGGAAGTGGACTGTCGGAAAGGGCCGAACAGTGTCGGTCGGTGTCTGTGCGACGAGGCTCGACGCGATCCGCCAGGCTCAGACCTTCATCGACGCGATCATGGACTGGGCTGCCTAGGCTAAAGTCAAAATTCTCGCCTTCGATTGGTCATGCCGAGCACCGTAAACCGAGCAGCTGAGTTTCTCTCGGCGCGGCGCTACCTTCCTCCCGCCACCACCCACACCACCACCGGCAACGTCGCCGACGCCAGCAGCGTCCCCAGCGCCACCGCGCCCGACACCGGGTTCACCAGCCGCTGATACTGGACCGCGAAGATGTACGCGTTCGCGCCGGTCGGCATTGCTGCGAACAGCACGATGACGCCGGCCGCAACCGGCGGCAGGCCGAGCAGTCTTGCCAGCACGAACGCGGCTGCCGGCATCGCTGCCAGCTTGAGCGCGCACATCACCAAAATGCTCAGCTTCTCGCCCTTCACCTCGAAGCGGAACAAATTGATGCCGAGCGCGATCAGCGCCGTCGGCGAGCCCGCCTGCGCCAGCAGCTCGATCGTCCTGTCGACGACGGGGGTGAGACCGAGGCCGATGAAGCGCCAGATCACGCCGAAGCCGATCGCGAGCATCAGGGGGTTGCGGGCGAGGTCGGCGAGCACGGGGCGGATCACCGAGAGGGCCGAGCCGGTGCGCTTGCGGCTGACCAGCTCCATCTGCAGGATGCCGCAGAGCCAGAGCAGCGGCGTGTTCACCGACAGGATCAGCGCCATCGCCCCTGCCGCTTCATTGCCGAGCGCAGAGAGCACGAGGGGAATGCCGAGCATCACGATGTTGCCGTAGACCGAGCCGATCGCGAACACGACGCCGTCTTCGCTGCTGCCGCGCCGCGCGCGCAGGAGCGCGGAGATCATGAGCGCCGCGATCCAGGTCAGCGCCAGCGCGCCGTAATAGGCGCCCCACATCCGGTAGGGGCTGACATCGGGGAATTCCGACACGACGATGGTGCGGAACAAGAGCGCGGGGATCGCGATGCTGAAGGCGAACTCGCTGATGCCCTTGTGCGCGCTCTCCGAGACGAAGCGAAACAGCACCGCGGCATAGCCGGCCGCGATCAGCGCAAACACGGGCGCGACGATCAAGAGGGTGGCCATGCGCCGCTACGACCCCAACCCTATGATCCGGCGCGCCATGCGCACATTGGCATAGTCGATCATCTTGCCGTCCAGCGTCACCGCGCCCTGGCCTTGCGCCTCGGCCTGCTCCATGGCTTCGACGATCCGCCGCGCCTGGGCCAGCTCCGCGTCCGACGGCATGAACGCGCGCAGCGTCGGTTCGATCTGGTCGGGGTGGATGATTTGCTTGCCGTCAAAGCCCATCGCCGCGGCCTTCTGCGCGCTGCTCTCGGTCAATTTGGCATCGCGGAACGCGCCACAGGGACCGTCGATAGCGATGAGGCCGAATGCGCGTGCGGCCACCAGCAGGCGCATCATCGGATAGGCGAACAGGTCGAGCGGGGCGGCGGCGTAGCCGCTCTGCGCCGATCCGACGTGGCGATAGCCGTCCGGCGACACGCCGATGTCGGAAGAGCGGGCGCCGATCGACGCTGCGAAATCGCCGACGCCGAGATGCAGCGCGGCGACGCTGGGGTGACACGCGGCGAGCGCGTCGACATTGACGAGGCCGAGCGAGGTCTCGATCAGCAAGTCCAGCGCGATCGGCGCGGCGCGATCCGGCGCGGCCGCGCGTAAGCGATCGGCGATCGCAACGATGTCGCTCGGGCGCTCCGCCTTCGGCACGATCAAAGCATCGAGCCGCGGCAGCGCTGCCAGCGCACGGATCTCGTCTGCGATAAAGGGGCTGTCGACGGCGTTGATCCTGACCGTGACGCGCTTGTTGCCCCAGTCGAGCGAGGCGAGGGCGCGGACGGCTTCCTCCAGCGCATGGCTCTTCTCCGAGGGCGGCACCGCGTCCTCGAGATCCATGAATACCGCATCCGCAGCCGAGCTAGCTGCCTTGGCGACGAGACGGGCGCGATGCGCGGGGACGGCGAGATAGGCCCGCGTTGGGCGCTGCGAGACCATCGTCACGCCTCCCCGGAAAGGCCGAGCTCGCCGAGGATGGCCTGGTTGTGCTGGCCGACGTCCGGCACCGCATCCATCCGCGGGGTCAAGCCGGGAATGGTCAGCGCGGGCAGGAAGCTCATCACCGGCCCGCACGGCGATCCCACGCTTTGCACCCGGCCGCGCGTGCGGAGCTGCTCGTGTGCCAGGAACGCCTCGACCGAATTCAGATGCGCATTGGCGATGGAAGCTTCGTCCAGCAGCCGCAGCACCTCCTCGCTGGTCATGGCGGCAAAGTGCTGCTCGATATGAGATTGCAGTTCGTCGCGGTTCTGCATGCGCAGCGGATTGGTCCGGAAGTTCGGATGGTCGGCGAAGCTGGGATCGCCGAGCACGATGCTGCACAGCGACCGCCATTCCCGATCGTTCTGGATGCCGAAGAAGACGGTCGTTCCATCGCCGACCCGGAACGGGCCGTAAGGGGCGATCGTCGCGTGCCTGGCGCCGGTGCGCGGCAGCGGCCGGCCGGTACTGTTGGTGTAGAAGGCGGGATAGCTCATCCAGTCTGTGATGGAATCGAACAGCGAGGCCTGGAAGGCGGTGCCCTTGCCGGTCCGCTCGCGGCGATACAGCGCCATCAGCACGCCGTTGAGGATGTACATGCCGGTGGCGATATCGACCACCGACAGCCCGACCTTGGCCGGCTCCGCCTCGGTGCCGTTGATCGCGAGCACGCCGGCCTCGCACTGGACCAGGAGATCATAGGCCTTCTTGTCGCTGTAGGGGCCGCCCGTGCCATAGCCAGAGACGTCGCAGGCGATGATGCGCGGATGTTTTTGGAGGAGCGATGCGGCATCGAGGCGGAGCCGCTCCGCCGCGCCCGGCGCGAGATTCTGGATGAACACGTCGGCCTGCGGCAGCAGGGCGTCGAGCACCTTGCGGCCGGCCTCGCTCTTGATGTCGATGGCAAGGCTTTCCTTGGAGCGGTTGGTCCAGACGAACTGGCTCGACATGCCGTTCATCACGTGGTCGTAGTCCCGGCAGAAATCCCCGGCGCCCGGCCGCTCGATCTTGATCACCCGCGCGCCCCAATCCGCCAGGTGCCGGCTGGCCAGCGGTGCCGCGATCGCCTGCTCCAGCGAGACCACCGTGACGCCCGCCAGCGGCAGCTCCGCCTCATTCCCCGTCATGCGATTGTCCTCCTCGTGTGCGCTTTGTCGACCTGCGCAGGAGACAGGTCGCCACCCCACGCGCATCTTCTTGATGCTGGCATGATGCCCCCGATTTGCCCGACGAGTCAAACCGGGTTTCGCCAAATCCTAAGACGTAAAATGCCTTGGGATTACCGAGGCTTGGCTACTGTGCATGGGGTTGTTTTCGCGGTTTTTGAGTTGGGGCTGCCGGAACTGAAGATCGCGGGCTGGTGCCGGGCTGCCCTCCTGTTGCCGAGACCGCACAGGTTGCGGCTTTCGCATCCCCCCTCGTTGCCAACGAACCGCCGTTCACCCACTATCCGCTGTGACTCGACATGTGGGGGAATAGATGCGGGCGCTTCGCTTCAAGACATCCTTGGCTGCTGCCACCATCGGGATAGCCCTGGCCGTGCTGGCCCTGCCCGGCGCCGGCTTCGCTTACACCCAGGAGGAGCAGCAGGCCTGCACGCCGGATGCGATGCGGCTGTGCAGCGAGTTCGTTCCGAACGTCGATGCCATCACCGCCTGCATGATCAAGAAGAAAGCGCAGCTCTCGCCGCAATGTGCGGTGTTCTTCCGCCGCGGACCCGAGCCCGGCCAGCAGCGCGCCGGCAAGCCGACCAACATTGCGCCCAAGAAGACGTCAACGACCGCGAAGAAGAGCAAGAAGAAAAAGACCAGCGACGGCTGAGCGGAGCAGAGCCGCGTTCCTTTTTCGAAAACTCGTAAGCTGACGGACTCCTTTTGTTCGCCTCGGGGCTTACGTCATGACGCGCAGGCACGACGGAAAAGAGTCGGGTGCCGGTTTGCGCGGCCAAGTTGCATTCCGCTTTATCCCGACCGACTGCTAAAAAAACGCACACAAGCCTGTCTTTCCCGGCCGTTCGTGTCGCGCCTCACACATCGCAGTGTGACTCAAAAGCCAACACGCCTTGTTATTTCGTGGCTCCAACGCAACCCCCGATAAATTTTTCTTTCCCGAATCAGCGCGGTGATTCATTTTCGCGGCCTGGGGTCAATCTGGAGGCCGAAGGTATGAACGTTATTGTTTTTGCATCGCGTAAAGGCGGCTCGGGCAAGAGTACCCTGGCTGCACATCTCGCCGCGCAGATCAAGGCGAGCAAGCAGGTCATGCTCGTGGACGCGGACCCGCAGGGCTCGCTGACGCTGTGGCACAAGCTGCGTGGCACCAACGAGCCGCCGATCAAGGCGGCTGTGAACTCCGTCAGCGGCATCGTCTCCGCTGCCAAGCGCGATGGTTATGAATGGGTGTTGATCGACACGCCGCCGAACCTGTCGGCCGTCGTCGACGATGCGATCAAGAACGCCACCATGGTGGTGATCCCCGCCCGTCCCGGCGTGTTCGACGTCAACGCGGTGCAGGAAACCATCCAGATGTGCCGCGCCGCGCGCAAGCCCTACGCGGTCGTGCTCAACGGTGCGCCGGCCAAGCGCGACGAAGCGGAAAGCCCGATCGTCACCATTGCCCGCGAAGCCCTGGCGAAATTCCGTGCGCCGGTGTGGGGCGGCCAGATCACCAACCGTTCGGATTTGCTGATGGCGCTGAGCCACGGCGAAGGCGCGCGGGAGTACCAGGCCGAGAGCCGCGCAGCTCAGGAAATTGCAAGGCTGTGGGCGGCCATCGAGCGTTCAGTGAAGGCCATTCGCGGCACGGCGTCGGCATCCGGCGCAATGCACAAGCAGGCAGCATAATTTTTTATTGATCATTCCCCGGACGACAAACGCGCGGATGTCCGCGCGTTTTGCGTTTCTGGGACTGACGAGAAAGCTACGCCACCATCAGCATGTAGAACACGATGACCGGTGACAGCGTGAGGATCACCGACCAGATGCCGACGGCCCAGAGAATGTCCTCGGTGGTAAAGGCCTGCTCGGTGGACAGCGTGTCCTGTCCGGCGCCGTAATGCGGCGCCAACTCATTATGATTATTCACAAACGCCCCCGCGATTTCTTCGCTTATGGGCGTGGACGATATCCCGGGATGTTTTAAGATTCCGGCTTGCGCCGCCGCTCGTATTTTGAACGCATTTGCGACGGCCGTTTAACCATCCGCGCGAGCGGCGCCGTCAGGCGAGCCAGATCCGAAACAGCAGCACCGGCACCAGGCCGAGCATCACCGCCCAGAATCCGAACGACGAAACGACGAGAATTCCCTGCAAAAGATCGGCCGGCGCGAATTGGCGGGGGGCTGTAGGCCGGGGGCGATGCCCCATGGTCATTCCCCCTCTGGAAGCTCTTGGGAGGGCAACGATAGGCACCGGAGCGTAAACGAGACGTGGATGCGCCATGCGGCAAGCGCGAAGAGCGTTGGTGCGCGGTTAACCACGGCGCACGCCCGGTCGCTCCCACCGCCATCATTCCGGGTTCGCGCTGCGCGCGCGCCCCGAAATGACGGCGGTGGCGTGAAGAGAAGGCCGCTACGCCGCGATCTTCGTCCGTCGCTCGATCTCGCGATCGATCGTGGCGGCGAGCTCGCTGCTCACTTCCACCATCGGCAGGGGCACTTCGGGGCTGTCGATCAGGCCGCACCGCCACAGCCAGTACTTGGCCGGCGCCGGGCTCGGCTCGGTGAACAACAGCCGCGTCAGCTCGGCGACCTCGTGCCAGCGCGCCTGCGCGGCGTCGTAATTGCCGCGCTTGTGCTCGGCATAGACGGCCGCAAACGTCGCGGTCTCGACATGGGCGGACAGCACGATGCCGCCGTCGGCGCCGTCGGTGAGCGCCTCGAAATAGTTCGCGTCCTCGCCGGTGAGCACGCGAAATTCCTTCGGCCGATCGCGCAGCAGCGCGATGGATTGTTCGCGGCTCCCGCCGCAATCCTTCAGGCCCACGATGTTCCTGTGCTCGGCGAGCCGCAGCATGGTCTGGTTGGTGATGTTCACCGAGGTGCGATAGGGGATGTTGTAGAGTGCGAGCGGCCAGGCGGCGTGATCGGCGAGCGCCTCGAAATGCGCCAGGAGGCCGCGCTGCGAGGGCCGCACATAATAGGGGCTCGCGATCAGATAGCCGTCGATCGGCCAGTCCGCGGTCTCGTCGAGACGCTCCTGCAGCCGCGAGGTGTCGGTCCCCGACAGCCCGAGGCAGATCGGCAAGGTGCGGCGGCCGGCCGCCATCTCGTCGCGCACGATGGCGACGAGACGTTCGAGCTCGGGCTCGCGCAGCGTCATGCCTTCACCGGAGGTCGCCCCCAGGATGAAGCCGTCGATGCCTTGCGCGCTGTAGTGCCGCGTCAGGCGCCGCAACGATCGCTCGTCGAGCGCGCTGCCCTGGAACGGCGTCACCAGCGGCAGCCACAGCCCGTGCAATTGTTCCTGTAGACCGGTCATGTTTCCATCTCCTTCTCGGGAAAAGAACCTGAGACGGAGGCACATGAAAAAACCCCGTCCAGGCGGCGGGGTTTTCGAAGATTTGCAGCGATGATGAAGTCACCTAGTGCGCGCAAAAATCCGAGGCCCCGGCATGGGGGCCTTTTTTCGAGATTGCTGCGCACGACTTCGTGATCATTTACAAATGATGCGGGGTATGCCTGGAACTGTCAATACACGCGGAGGGCGAAGGCCGATTTGACAGAAAAAAAGCCGGGCCCAAAGAGCCCGGCTTAAGGTATTGGCCACGTGAGGCCGACACAATCACCTTCCAAGAGGGATTACTGAACTCCCGCGCCACTGGAGGAGGGGGACAAATGCGCAACGCGAAGGCTCAGCGTGCAAACAGTATGGGCTTGACGAGCGTCCTGCAGCAACAGCCGAGGCCGCATGTCAGTCATGCGGAAATCAGGACGGCCAGCGCTGCGCCTTGCTGACCACGAAATCGCGGAACACCTGCACGCGCGCCACCGTCTTCAACTCCTCGGGATAGACGAAGTAGGTGTCGAGCTGGATCGAATCCGACTCGCCGAACAGCTGCACGAGTTTGCTCTGTTCCTCGACGAGGTAGTCGGGCAGGGCGGCGATGCCGAGGCCCTGCTGACAGGCGCGCACGAGACCGAGGATGTTGTTGACCTTGAAATAGGCCTCGCGCGGCCCCGAGCCGTTGCGGCCGGCTTCGACCAGCCAGTTACGGTTCTGCAGATGCGGCGCGAAGTTGCCGTCGGCGAGCGTGATGATGCGGTGGGAGTCGAGCTCCTCCAGCGTGCGCGGCGTGCCGAAGCGCTTGATGTATTCGGGCGAGCAATAGGCGTGGAAGCCCATCGCGAACAGCTTGCGCTGGATCAGGTCCGGCTGCGTCGGCTTGCGGGTGCGGATCGCAACGTCCGCCTCGCGCATCGACAGATCGAGCTCCTCGTCGGTGACGATCAGGGAGATCCGAATCTCGGGATAGAGCGCGGTGAATTCGCCGAGCCGCGGGATCAGCCAGTTGATGCCGACGCCGGGGGTGGTGGTGATCTTGAGGTCGCCGCTCGGCCGCTCGCGGCTGTCGGTCAGCTTGGCGCGCGCCGCCTGCAGCTGCATGAACACGTCGTGCGCGGTGCGGAACAACAGGTCGCCCTGCTCGGTGAGGATCAGGCCGCGGGCGTGGCGGTGGAACAGCGAGACCGAAAGCTCCTGCTCCAGCGCCGAGACCTGGCGGGAGACCGCCGATTGCGACAGGCCGAGCTGCTCGCCCGCATGCGTGAAGCTGCCCGCTTCCGCCGCTGCGTGAAACACCTTCAGCTTGTCCCAGTCCATATCCGTAAATCCGTCGCGTGTTCGAGGCATGATCTTTATTCCGCTGCCGCGCGCTCGCTGGCGCGCAGGGCCAAGAAACGTTCGGCCTCGAGCGCTGCCATGCAGCCGAGGCCTGCGGCCGTCACGGCCTGGCGATAGGTCTCGTCGGCGACGTCGCCGGCGGCGAATAGGCCGGGCACCGAGGTGGCTGTCGAGTTCGGGGCGGTCTCGACATAGCCCGACGGTTTCAGCTTGACCTGGTCTTTCACGAGCTCGGTCGCCGGCGCGTGGCCGATGGCGATGAAGACGCCGTCGGTCTTCAGGTCCGACAGCGCACCGGTCTTGACGTTCTTGAGACGGACGTGGGTGACCTTGTTCGGGTTCTCGTTGCCGCAGATCTCGTCGACGGCGGAGTCCCAGATCACCTTGATCTTCGGATGCCTGAACAGGCGCTCCTGCAGGATGCGCTCGGCACGGAAATGATCGCGGCGATGCACGATGGTGACCTGCGAGGCATGGTTGGTGAGATAGAGGGCTTCCTCGACCGCGGTATTGCCGCCGCCGACCACCACGACGTCCTTGTTGCGGTAGAAGAAGCCGTCGCAGGTGGCGCAGGCCGACACCCCGCCGCCCTGGAATTTCACTTCTGACGGCAGCCCGAGCCAGCGCGCCTGCGCGCCGGTGGCGAGAATGACGGCGTCGGCGAGATAGACGTCGCCGCTGTCGCAGGTGAGGCGGAACGGACGCTGCGCCGTCTCCAGCTTGACGACCAGGTCGGTGACGATCTTGGTGCCGACATGGACCGCCTGCTTCTCCATCTGCTCCATCAGCCAGGGACCCTGGATCACGTCAGCGAAGCCCGGATAGTTCTCGACGTCGGTGGTGATGGTGAGCTGGCCGCCCGCTTGCATGCCCTGGATCAGGATCGGCTCGAGCATCGCGCGAGCGGCGTAGATCGCGGCGGTATAGCCGGCGGGGCCGGAGCCGATAATGACGACCTTTGCATGAACAGGAGCGGACATTTCGATGGACGCCTTTCACGGGGGATTTGCAGCGCGGGCGCGGAACATGCCGGGAGGCCTCGCGGAGGCGCTGAAATATCAGAGCTAATCTAAGCCTTCTGGTGAGCTATGCAAGAATTGCATTCCCTCTCGGCGGATTTTTCCAACAAGGAACAAAAGTCGATTGCGCTGCACGCGCAATAAAATTGCGCTGGTCGCGCAGACTGGGTATGAGGATTGCGACAAGCCACCCGATACCGCCGCAAAGGCCAGGAGTTCCAATCACGTGTCGCGGAACCTAGACGAGATCGACCTGAAAATTCTCACCGAGATTCAGGCCGACGGTCGAATCACGAATGTCGAGCTGGCCAAGCGCGTCGGCATCTCGCCGCCACCCTGCCTGCGCCGCGTCCGGGCTCTGGAGGAGGAGGGCTACATCCACGGCTATCGCGGCCTGCTCGATGCCCGCAAGCTCGGCTTCGACGTCACCGTGTTCGCCGCCGTGCACCTGTCGAGCCAGGCCGAGGCGGATTTGCGTGCTTTCGAGGAGTTCGTCCGCGCCGAGCCGCTGGTGCGGGAGTGCTGGATGCTCTCGGGCGAGGTCGATTTCATCCTCAAATGCGTCGCCCCCGACATGGCGACCTTCCAGGATTTCGTCACGCATCTCACCGCCGCGCCCCACGTCCGCAACGTGCGGACCTCGTTGGTGCTGCACAATTCGAAATACGAGGCGGCGGTGCCGCTGGAGGTAAAGGGGCGGCGGTAGGGATGCTCTGCTCCTCGCAATGACGGGGTGAGAGCAGGGACACTTCAACCAACGTGCAGAAACGAAAAGGCCGCGCGATGCGCGGCCTTTTCAAAACGTCTCAGTGCAGCGCAAGTCCTTACCGCCACTCCACCTTGGTGATCTCGTACGCCTTGGCGCCGCCGGGTGCATTGACCTCGACGGTCGATCCCTTCTTCTTGCCGATCAGCGCGCGCGCGAGCGGCGAGGTGATGGAGATGCGGCCCTTCTTGGCGTCGGCCTCGACCTCGCCGACGATCTGCCACACCGTCTTCTTCTCGGTGTCCTCATCGACCAGGGTCACGGTGGCGCCGAACTTGATGGTGTCGCCGGAGAGCTTCGAGATGTCGATGATGTCGGCGCGCGCGAGCTTGTCCTCGAGCTCGGCGATGCGGCCCTCATTGTGCGACTGCTCTTCCTTCGCGGCATGATATTCCGCGTTCTCCGACAGGTCTCCGTGCGAGCGCGCCTCCGCGATGTGCTCGATGATGCGCGGACGATCTTCCGACTGGCGCTTCTTCAATTCTTCCCCGAGCGCGACAAAGCCGGCCTGGGTCATCGGAACCTTTTCCATCTCTTCTCTCGTCCTTCAGTTGCGCGCCCGATAAAAAACCGAGGGCGCGGCAACCTTGATTCGTCGGTATTCCCGGGCTGAACACGCGCCCACCGGGATCTCATATGGGGCTGACGCCGGAACAGAACCACCACCTGGCCGGATCGGTTCCTCCGGCCATTGTGGCTTCATTGCCAATCACTTAGCGGAGGCGTCGCCGCCGCTAGTGATCAGGTTTCCGAAAAGTAGCTCTGCAGGGTACGAACCTCAAGGTCCCCGCCCAGATAGGCGCGGATGCCCTGCGCGGCCGCCACGGCCCCGGAAAGAGTGGTGTAATACGGCACTTTATGCAAGAGGGCCGCGCGCCGCAGCGAACGGCTGTCGGCCAGCGCCTGCGGGCCTTCCGTGGTGTTGAAGACGAGCTGGACGTCGCCATTGGTGATGGCATCGACGATGTGCGGCCGCCCTTCCAGCACCTTGTTCACCTTCTCGGTCGGGATGCCCTGGTCGGTCAGGAAGCGCTGCGTGCCCGAGGTTGCCAGCACCTTGAAGCCGAGCGAATGCAGTTCGCGCACGGCTTCCGCGATCCGCGTCTTGTCGCTCTCGCGCACCGAGACGAACACCGTGCCCTTGCGCGGTACTCGCGTGCCGCCGCCGAGCTGGCTCTTGGCGAAAGCGACCTCGAAGTTGCGGTCGATGCCCATGACCTCGCCGGTCGAACGCATCTCGGGGCCGAGCACCGTGTCGACGCCCGGGAAGCGCGCGAAGGGGAATACCGATTCCTTGACGCCGACGTGCCTGAGCTTGGCCTTCTTCAGCTTGAAATCGGCGAGCTTCTCGCCCGCCATGATGCGCGCGGCGATCTTCGCGACCGGCGTGCCGACCACCTTGGCGACGAAGGGCACGGTGCGCGAGGCGCGCGGATTGACCTCGAGCACGTAGATCTCGCCGTCCTTGATGGCGTATTGCACGTTCATCAGGCCGACGACGTCGAGGCCGAGCGCGAGCTCGCGGGTCTGTCGCTCCAGCTCCTCGATCATCTCAGGCTCGAGCGAGTGCGGCGGCAGCGAGCAGGCGCTGTCGCCGGAATGGATGCCGGCCTCTTCGATGTGCTCCATGATGCCGACGATGAAGGTGTCCTCGCCGTCGCAGAGACAGTCGACGTCGATCTCGGTGGCATCCGACAGATAGCGGTCGAACAGCAGCGGATTCTTGCCGAGCACGGTGTTGATCTGGCCCGTCTTGTCGTTCGGATAGCGCGCCTTGACGTCGGCGGGCACCAGCTCCGGCAGCGTGCCGAGCAGATAGTCGTTGAGCTGGTTCTCCTCGCGGATGATCTGCATGGCGCGGCCGCCGAGCACGTAGGACGGGCGCACCACCAGCGGCAGGCCGAGATCGGCCGAGACGAGCCTTGCCTGTTCGACCGAATAGGCGATGCCGTTCTTCGGCTGCTTGAGCCGCAGCTTGTCGAGCACGCGCTTGAAGCGGTCGCGGTCCTCGGCGAGATCGATCGCGTCGGGCGAGGTGCCGAGGATCGGCACTTCGGCGGCTTCCAGCGCGCGCGCCAGCTTCAGCGGCGTCTGACCGCCGAACTGCACGATCACGCCGTGCAGCGTGCCCTTGCTGCGCTCCTTGGCGATGATCTCCAGCACGTCCTCGGCGGTGAGCGGCTCGAAATAGAGCCGGTCGGCGGTGTCGTAGTCGGTCGACACCGTCTCCGGATTGCAGTTGACCATGATGGATTCGTAGCCGGCGTCATGCAGCGCGAAGCAGGCGTGACAGCAGCAATAGTCGAACTCGATGCCCTGGCCGATGCGGTTCGGGCCGCCGCCGAGAATGATGACCTTCTTCTTGTCGGACGGGGTGCTCTCGTCCGCCGGAGCGCCTGCGAACGGCGCCTCATAGGTCGAATACATGTAGGCGGTGGGCGAGGCGAATTCGGCCGCGCAGGTGTCGATGCGCTTGTAGACCGGACGAACGCCGAGCGCGTGGCGCTTCGCGGCAACCTCGGCCTCTGTCGTCTCGGCCAGCACTGCAAGTCGTGCGTCGGAGAAGCCCATGCTCTTCAGGGTGCGCATGCCGAAGGCGTTGTTCGGCAGGCCGTTCTTCCGGACCTTCTCCTCCATGTCGACGATGCCACGCATCTCGCCGAGGAACCACGGGTCGATCTTGCAGGATTTGAAGATGTCCTCGTTCGACCAGCCGAGCCGCATGGCCTGGGCCACCTGAAGAATGCGGTTCGGCGTCGGCGTGCCGAGCGCGGCACGGATCGCGTTCTTGTCGTCGTCGCGGCCGAGACCCTCGATCTCGATCTCGTCGAGACCGGTGAGGCCGGTCTCGAGCCCGCGCAGGGCCTTTTGCAGGGTCTCCTGGAAGGTGCGGCCGATCGCCATGACCTCGCCGACCGATTTCATCGACGTGGTCAGCGTGGTGGAGGCGCCGGGGAATTTCTCGAAGGCGAAGCGCGGCACCTTGGTGACGACGTAGTCGATGGTCGGCTCGAACGAGGCCGGCGTGGCGCCGCCGGTGATGTCGTTGGCGATCTCGTCGAGGGTGTAGCCGACCGCGAGCTTGGCGGCGACCTTGGCAATCGGAAAGCCGGTGGCCTTGGATGCCAGCGCGGAGGAGCGCGACACGCGCGGATTCATCTCGATGACGACCATGCGGCCGTCCTCAGGATTGACCCCGAACTGCACGTTGGAGCCGCCGGTCTCCACCCCAATCTCGCGCAGCACCGCCAGCGAGGCGTCGCGCATGATCTGGTATTCCTTGTCGGTCAGCGTCAGCGCCGGCGCCACCGTGATGGAATCGCCGGTGTGCACGCCCATCGGATCGAGGTTCTCGATCGAGCAGACGATGATGCAATTGTCCTTCTTGTCGCGCACCACCTCCATCTCGTACTCTTTCCAGCCGAGCACGGATTCTTCGATCAGCACTTCGTTGGTGGGAGACGCATCAAGGCCGCGCTCGATGATGTCGAGGAACTCTTCCTTGTTGTAGGCGATGCCGCCGCCGGTGCCGCCCATGGTGAAGGAGGGGCGGATGATCGCGGGCAGTCCGATCTCGGACAGCGCCATCATCGCCTGTCCGAGCGCGTATTCCTGATAGCGCTTGCGGCGATCGCTTTCGCCCAGCGTCCACTGCCGCTCATGCTCTTCCAGCGCGGCGCCAGAGAGCTTTTCGCGCTCGGCGAGGTATTTGTCTCGGAAGGACTTCTTCAAGGCCGACGCGTTGGCGAGCCGCGACTTCGGCGTCTCGAGCCCGATCTTGGTCATGGCTTCGCGGAAGAGCTGGCGGTCCTCAGCCTTGTCGATGGCGTCGGCTGTCGCGCCGATCATCTCGACGTCGAACTTCTCCAGCGTGCCCTGGCGGCGCAGCGACAGCGCGCAGTTCAGCGCGGTCTGTCCGCCCATCGTCGGCAGCAGCGCGAAGCCGCCGGGAATGACGTGACGTTCCTTCTCGATGATCTTGGCGACGATCTCGGGCGTGATCGGCTCGATATAGGTCGCATCGGCCAATTCCGGGTCGGTCATGATGGTGGCCGGATTGGAATTGACGAGGACGATGCGATAGCCCTCTTCCTTCAGCGTCTTCACCGCCTGGGTGCCCGAATAATCGAACTCGCAGGCTTGGCCGATCACGATGGGACCGGCGCCGATGATCAGGATGGTGGTGATGTCTGTACGTTTGGGCATCAACTCTCGCCGAAGTCGAAGTGGAATTTGGGCACAAAAAAAGGGCGCGCTTGTTGCGCGTCCCCTGTGTGGCCGAGAGCGCGTTGGTCTCCCTCGCGCGCGGGTGGGTCTTAGACCAGTTTTCGGGGCGGCGAAACCCCGAAAAACGCCCATCAACCGGCAATTTTGACCGGTTTTGGCCGCGCCTGCCAGCCACGGGCAAGGTGCACCAGAAGCGAAGCCGCAACGCTCGATCCGCCGATCCAGCCAAGGTCGTTCGGCGAGAGTGTGGCCAGCACCAGCCCGCCCAGTGCCCCGCCGATGGCGAAGCCGAGATACATGGCGGAGGCGTTGAGCGAGAGCGCGATCATCGAGGCCTGCGGCTCGATCCGGATGATGCTGGCGATCTGGGCCGGATAGAACGCCCAGCCGGAGATGCCCCAGAGGAAGATCGCACCCAGCACGGCGTACTGGGCCGGGCCGGGCATCAGCTTCAGGGCCAGTGAATGCAGGATCAGGGCACTCGCCATGCCGGCGAGCCCGAGCGCGGCGGTGGTCAGCGTGCCGAGCCGGTCGGCCAGCACGCCACCGAGCATGTTGCCGATCGCGGCCGCGCCGCCGAACACTAATAGCGCAAGGCTGATCTGCGAGGCCTCGAAGCCGAGACTGCGCAGTGGAACCGCGAAATAGGTGAAGACGGTGAAGCCGCCGAGCGCCCATAAAATCGTGATCAAAAGCGCCACCAGGACCTGGCCGTGGCGCGCTACGGCGAGCCGCTCGCTGAGCGAAGCCGTGTTGCGCGGCAGGCCGCGGGGCAGGCCGAGCAGGAGGCCGGCGAGCGCGACGGTTCCGATCAGGGCGACCATGGCAAAGGTCGCGCGCCAGCCGAGCAGGCTGCCGACGAGATTGCCGAGAGGGACGCCGATGACGGTCGCAACCGTAAGGCCCGAGGTCACCAGCGCCACGGCGCGCCCCCGCCGCTCGGGCGAGGCGACGGCGACCGACACGGCGAGAGCCGTCGGCATGCACAGACCCGAGCCCAGGGCCATCAGCATCCGGGAGGCGAGCAGCAGGGCATAATTGGAAGCCAGCATCGCGGCGATGTTCCCGGCGATGAAGGTCGACAGCGCCAGGGCCAGCACGGTGCGCCGGTCGATGTTGTTCAGCGCGACCGCCAGGATCGGTGAGCCCACGGCGTAGGTAAGGGCGTAGGCGGTGACCAATTGACCAGCGGCAGCGACCGAAATCTGCAAGTCGGCGGCGATGCCGGGCAAAAGCCCTGCGATCACAAAGCCTTCGGTCCCGATCGCAAAGGCCGCGAGGGCCAGCCAGAACACGCTCATTGGTGAAATTCCTATGTTCAACGTTTATTGAACTATTGGTGCTGGTGGATCAGAAGTCAATTGGTTCAAGAACTATTGAACATTGGCGCCGGGTTGTTATGATTCATCCATGAGCCGAACCCCGCTTCACCCCACCCGCGAGCAGATCGAGCTGCCGATGGTCCTGGATTGCCTGAGCGATCCGATCCGGTTAGCGATCGTCTACCAGCTCGCGCAGCAAGAACGTGTCAGCAGCGAGCTTTGCTGCGGCGACTTCAGCGGGCTCGGGGCCAAATCGAACCTCGCCTATCACTTCGCCAAGCTGCGCGAATGCGGCCTGATGCAGACGCGCGTCGCCGGCACCAACCGCTTCATGCGGCTGCGCCGCGAGGATCTGGATGCGCGCTTTCCCGGCCTGCTGGATGCGGTAATCACATCAGCGACGAAGGATGCGGAGCGGCTGCCGCTGCTGCCGGAGTGTGAAGTTGTGAAGGTGGATTGAGTTCGAAATGATCGCGCGCGGCTTGCTGCGCCACGCCCGTCTTCGCCCTTCGGGCTTCGTCGAGGCAGCCTTTCGCTACGAAAGCGCTTGTCTGGCCGAAGCTGGCGGAGCCAGCGAAGGCTGGAGACCCGGCCTGGATTTGAACCAGGATGAAGAGCGTTGCACCGCCCTCGCGTAGACGCTTCCGCCACCGGGCCGCGGCGATCATTACCGATTGCACTCCGACAAGCTACGGCGGCTAATGGTTATGCTTAACGAACCAAAGGCGGCCGCGCGACGAAGGTCATGCGCCAGCGATTGTGGCCGATGTTGGTGTGGGCGCGCTGGACCGCGAACCCGGCCGCCCTCAACCTGGCGGTGATCTCGTCCTCGCTGTAGCGCTGCAGCCCGATGCGCGTGCGCAGATGACGGTAGTCCGACAACGCGGTGCTGATCAGCCCGATCAGCGCGTCCTTCAGGAAGCCGTGGCGCAGGCCGAAGCCAAGCAGCGCCATGACGTCCCTGAACATGCCGACATTGGGCTGCAGGATGTCTCCCAGCACCAGCTTGCCGGAAGGCTTCAGGATGCGACGGATGTTGAGCAGCGCGGCATCGAGCTCGTCCGGCGTCATGTATTGGGCGACCGAGTTCATGACGACGAGGTCAATCGACCGGTCCTGCATCTTGCGGACGTCCTCGAGCGAGCGGACGCGGACCTTGGTGTTCGGCGCAAACCGCGCGATCAGCCGGCCGCGCACGCCGGGCGCGGGCTCGGCGAGGATCAGCTTGCCGCAGCTGGCAGCGACCTGGTTGGCCGACAGCGCCTCGCCGCAGGCATAGTCCAGCACCGTCGCGTCCGGCGAGGAGATGTAGCCGATGATGTCCCGCGCGATGATCTGGAAGTGCAAGTCGCGATGCAGCTTGCTGACATAGATCGTGTGCGTCGAGTCGTAATAATCGATCCAATCGTCCATGGTATTCGAAGGTCCCGGCCAAACGGTTCCGATGGAGGAACCGGCGCTGCCCGCCTTGCGTTAGGGGTGCGACGGCGCGCCGTCAATGTCCGCGTCCTAACAGGAAGGTCTCCCGTGAGCAAAACCAACAACAAGGTCTCGCCCGATCTCGATACCCCCACTGATCTGTCGCCCGATGGGGTCAAGAAGGTGTCGGAGGCGCTTAACGTGCTTCTGGCCGACGCCTTCGCGCTGTATCTGAAGACCAAGAATTTCCATTGGCACATCAGCGGGCGGCACTTCCGGGACTACCATCTCCTGCTCGACGAGCAGTCGGACCAGATCTTCGCCACCACCGACCAGCTCGCCGAGCGCGTGCGCAAGATCGGGGGCACCACGCTGAAGTCGATCGGCCAGGTCGCCAAGCTCCAGACCATCAAGGACAACAACGAGGACTACGTCCCGCCGCGCGAGATGCTGCGCGAGCTGATGCAGGACAACAAGCACGTCGCGGCCGCGATGCGCAAGGCGCACGACGTCTGCGACCAGGCCGGCGACGTCGCCAGCGCCAGCATCCTCGAGGTCTTCATCGACGAGACCGAGCGCCGCACCTGGTTCCTGTTCGAGGCGACCCGGCAGGAAGGCAGCAACGCGGCGTAGAGCGTGCTTTCGTAGGGTGAGCAAAGCGAAGCGTGCCCACCAACTGGACTGTACGGATGGAGTGGTGGGCACGGCTCCCAAACGCGCGCCTTTGCCCATCCTGCTGCACCGCGCGTGTGGCTACCGCCACAGCCTCATCAATGCCCCATCCTTGCCCGTCACGGGATCAGCCGGCGGCAGCGCGACGTTCGGAATCGTCTTCAGCGCTTGGGCATGGTTCTCCGGCGTCGCGCGCGTGATCTCCATCTTCGCGCCGGGTGGATAGGCGCCGATCACGCAGAAATCGTCGCTGGCCTTGATGCATTGATGCCCTGTGCCGGCGGGGAGGATCGCGACGTCGCCGGCCTTGATCTCCAGCTCCTGGCCGTAATCGCCGCCGAAGCGAACCCGTGCGCTTCCGCGCGCGACGCCAAGCACCTCGTGCACCGTCGCGTGATAATGCAGATAGTCGTAGACGCCGTTGCGCCACGTGCCGCCCCAGCCATTCGCTTCAAACAGATCTTCGATAGTTGCTTCCGGTTGCTTCGGATCGAGCTTCACCGCGTCCTGGTAGACTAGGAACGGACGGATGTTGTTCGGCACGAGCCCGTCATCCTCGAACACGATGGCGAGCGGCTCGGCCTTGTCGCGGACGACGGACATGGCGGGGTCCGTGTAATAACAGCTTTGGGATCAAGACGATGCTCGTCTCCTTGTTCCTGCGCCGGTGCGCGCCGGCTTGACGGAGATCAAGGCGCTGGCGGCCATTGCCGGGCACGCAGATCAAAGAAGGAGAGGGAAACGCCATGTACGCATCCGACGTTGCGCAGCGTCATTTCTCGGCGGCCGTCGACGAGGCGGAGACAGCCGGCCTCGGGCACGAAGCCGTCTGCCGGGCATTGCTCAATTTGGTAATTTCGAAATATCTGGAAACGAGGTCGGTCGCCGACATCCAGGCGGAGCTGCACTTCATCGCCGAGAACTGCGATCCCGACACGGACTTCATGTTCATGCGTCCGTGACGACGCGGCCCGGCGGACTTATCCGCCGGGTGGTTGCCTCACGCGCTCTTCTTCTGCCGCATTAGATCGGCAAAGCGCTGGAACAGATAATGCGAGTCACGCGGACCCGGCGAGGCCTCGGGGTGGTACTGCACCGAGAACACCGGCTTGCCGTCGAGCTGGATGCCGCAGTTGGACCCATCAAACAAGGAAATATGGGTCTGCGTCGCGCCCTTCGGCAGCGTCGTCTCGTCCACGGCAAAACCGTGGTTCATCGAGGTGATCTCGACCTTGCCGGTGGTCTCGTCCTTGACGGGATGATTGGCACCATGATGACCCTGATGCATCTTCTTGGTTCTGGCGCCGACGGCAAGGCCGAGCATCTGGTGACCGAGGCAGATGCCGAATGTCGGCGTGCCCGACTTGATCACGTCCCGGATCACGGGCACGGCATATTTGCCGGTCGCGGCCGGATCGCCCGGGCCGTTCGACAGGAAAACGCCGTCCGGCTTCATCGCCAGGATGTCTTCGGCCGAAGTCGTCGCCGGCACCACCGTCACCTTGCAGCCGACGCCGGCGAGCAGGCGCAGAATATTGCGCTTGATGCCATAGTCGATGGCAACGACGTTGAACTCGGGCTTGTCCTGGCGGCCAAAGCCCTTGTCCCAGGCCCAAGGCGTCTCGTCCCAGGTGAAGCGCTGGCCGCTGGTGACCATCGGCACGAGGTCCATGCCTTCGAGGCCCGGCCATTCGCGCGCTTCTTCCTTGAGGCCGTGCAGGTCGAACTCGCCGGTCCTGGAATGCGCGATCACGGCGTTGGGCATGCCCTTGCTGCGGATCAGCGCGGTCAGCGCGCGGGTGTCGATGCCGGAGAGGCCGATGATGCCGCGGGCCTTCAGCCACTGGTCGAGGTGCTTGGTGGCGCGATAGTTCGAGGGATCGGTGATCGCGGTGCGCAGGATCACGCCGCGCGCGCCCGGCGTCGCGGCCATGTTCACCGTCTCGATGTCGTCCTCGTTGGTGCCGACATTGCCGATATGCGGGAAGGTGAAGGTGATGAGCTGGCCGGCATAGGAGGGATCGGTGAGGATCTCCTCATAGCCGGTCATCGCGGTGTTGAAGCAGACCTCACCGACGGCGTGGCCTTCGGCGCCGAGACCAAAGCCCTCCAGCACCGTGCCATCGGCAAGCACGAGGAGCGCGGTCGGTTTGTGGTCCGGCCAAGCGGGATCGTTGTCATGTTGTGTCATGAGCGCGTTTCATAGTCCCCCCGCGCGCGCCCGTCAAAGCGAGAGAAGCCGGATTCACATGCGTTTTTGCATATTTGACAGGCCTCCTCCCGCCCTTAAGCTCGGCCGCACAATTTCCGGCAATTTCCTGGGCTTGCGAGGCAATAATGGACCAGACCACCCCGATTGTGCTGGTTCCGGGGCTGGCCTCCTCGGCCCGGATCTATGCCCCCGTCATCCCGGCGCTGTGGCGGTTCGGCCCGGTGATGATCGCCAATCATATCCGCGACGACAGCATCGCCGATATCGCCGCCCGGGTGCTGCGCGAAGCGCCGCCGCGCTTCGCGCTCGCCGGCCATTCCATGGGCGGATACGTCGCGCTCGAGATCATGCGCCAGGCGCCCGAGCGGGTGGCGAAGCTCGCCTTGATCAACACCCAGGCGCGGCCCGATACGCCGGAGGCGACCGCGCGCCGTCTTGGCCTGATGACGCGCGTCAGGCGCGGCGAGCTCCGCGCCGTCCGCGAGGAGAGTTTTCCGGAGCTCGTGCATCCGTCGCGGCGCGACGATGCCGGGATTCTCGCGCTCGTGCATCGGCAGGATGAGGACGTTGGCGTCGAAGGCTATCTGCGGCAGCAGACCGCGATCATCGCTCGGGTGGATTCGCGGCCGATCCTGGCGACGATCAAATGCCCGACGCTGGTGCTGACGGGCGATACCGACAACACCATCCCGAATGCGCTCTCGAAGGAAATGGCCGAGGGCATCGCCGGCGCGAGCCTCGTGATCCTCGATCGCTGTGGGCCCCTGCCGCAAGCCGAACAGCCGGAGGCGACAGTGCAGGCGCTGACCGAATGGCTCGGAACCAAGGTTGTCTAGAGGCCGCGAACGGCCTAGATCAGGCGTCATATATTCAAAGGGATCACGATCATGCTGCGCGACGACATCAACAATGCGGTCAAGGAGGCCATGAAGGCCAAGGACGAGCGCAAGCTGTCCACGCTGCGCATGGTCAACTCCACCATCAAGAATGCCGACATCGACGCGCGGGGGCAGGGCAAGCCGCCGCTCTCGGACGCCGATCTGCTCGCCGTGCTGCAGAAGATGATCAAGCAGCGCCAGGAGGCGGTCGAGCTCTACGACAAGGGCGGCCGCGCCGAGCTCGCAGCCCAGGAGCGCGAGGAAATCGCGGTGATCTCGGCGTATTTGCCGAAGCAGATGGCCGAGGACGAGGTCAAGAAGGCGATCGCGGACGCGATCGGCGAGACCGGCGCCAGCGGCATGAAGGACATGGGCAAGGTGATCGCCGTGCTGCGCGCGAAATACGCCGGGCAGATGGATTTTGGCAAGGCGTCCGGCCTGGTGAAGGCCGCGCTGTCGGGCTAGCCGCCATTCCGGGGCGCGCGGAGCACGAACCCGGAATCCATCGACTCCGTTGCGAAATGATTTCGGGCTCGCGCTGCGCGCAAGCCCGAAATGACAACAAGAACAAGGGAGGCACGATGACCGTCGCGATCAAGCCGTTTCGCATCACCATCGGCGATGACGTCCTCGCCGACCTCAAGTCACGCCTTGCCCGCACGCGCTGGCCGGATGCGGAGCTGGTCGACGACTGGAGTCAGGGCGCGCCGCTGCAATGGATCCGGGACATTTGTGCCTATTGGGCCAACGGCTACGACTGGCGGGCGCGCGAAGCAAAACTCAACCGCTTCGCGCAGTTCACCACCGAGATCGACGGGCTCGACATCCACTTCATCCACGTGCGCTCGAAGGAGCCGTCGGCGCTGCCGCTGATCATCACCCATGGCTGGCCCGGTTCGATCGTCGAATTTCAGAAGGTGATCGCGCCGCTGATCGACCCCGCCGCGCATGGCGGCAATGCCGCGGATGCGTTTCATGTCGTCTGTCCCTCGCTGCCGGGCTTCGGCTTCTCGGCCAAGCCCGAGGCGACCGGCTGGGGCGTCGACCGCATCGCCGCGACCTGGGCGCAGCTGATGGAGCGGCTGGGTTACGCGCGCTATGGCGCGCAAGGCGGCGACTGGGGCTCGGCGGTGACGACCTCGCTCGGCGCGCAGGATGCGGCGCACTGCGCCGGCATCCACATCACGCTCGCCTTCAACGCGGCACCGAAGGTCGAGGGCAAACCGACAGCGGACGAGAAGCGCGCGCTGGCCGGCCTCAAGCATTATGTCGATCTCGACTCCGGCTACTCCAAGCAGCAATCGACGCGCCCGCAGACGCTCGGCTATGGCCTCACGGATTCACCGAGCGGGCAGGCGGCCTGGATCCTGGAAAAATTCTGGGCGTGGACCGATTGCAACGGACACCCCGAGAACATCTTCACCAAGGACGAGTTGCTCGACAACGTCATGCTCTATTGGGCGACGGAGACGGCGACCTCCTCGGCGCGGCTCTACTGGGAAAGTTTTGGCAAGCGGCGTACGACGCCGGTGGTGAAGGTGCCGACAGGTGTCGCGGTGTTCCCGAAGGAGATCATCACGCCGGTGCGGCGCTGGATGGAGCCGAACTTTCATGACATCACGCATTGGAGCGAGATGGAGAAAGGCGGCCATTTCGCCGCCTTCGAGCAGCCGGAGCTGTTCGTGCGCGATGTCAGGAAATTCTTTGCGACGGTGCGGTAGCTCTCTCGCCGTCATTCCGGGTTCGGAATGACGTCGCGGGGCTTGTCCCGTGCGTTCGCGGCCTTAAACTGGCTGCAAGCAAGAAGAGCGTGGATGACCGGAACTAGTCCGGCCATGACGCCGGGACCGTGGAACGCCGAGCCATGCTGACCGAAGCCAAGACCTACGATGAGCTCTATCGCAACTTCCGCTGGGATATCCCTGCGCGCTTCAACATCGCGGAGGCCTGCTGCGATCGGCATGCCGATGGCACCGGCCGGCTCGCGCTGATCTATGTCGACGAGAACGGTGCGACCAGCCGCACCTCCTTCGACGAGGTCGCCGAGATGTCGCGTCGCTTTGCCAATGTGCTGAAGGCGGACGGGCTCGTGCGCGGCGATCGCGTCGCCGTGTTCCTGTCGCAGTCGCTGGAGTTGCCGATCGCGCATATGGCGGCGTTCCGCTCCGGCCTGATCTCGATCCCGCTGTTCGCGCTGTTCGGTGAGGACGCGCTGGAATTCCGCCTGTCGAATTCGCAAGCCAGAGCCATCATCACCGATGAAGCTGGCTGGGAGAAGCTGACGAAAATCCGCGATCGGCTGCCCTATCTGCAGGATATCTATGTCACGAGCGGCGCCGTCCACGCCGGCGCGAAGCCGTTCTGGTCAGCGATCGAGGCCGCGTCCGAGGATTT
The DNA here is from genome assembly GCF_004114915.1 of Bradyrhizobium guangxiense. NCBI lineage: Bacteria > Pseudomonadati > Pseudomonadota > Alphaproteobacteria > Hyphomicrobiales > Nitrobacteraceae > Bradyrhizobium > Bradyrhizobium guangxiense. The sequence goes on from NZ_CP022219.1 coordinate 785,614, forward strand.
TGCAAATGTCGACACCTCGGCTGACGATCCCGCGCTGATCATCTACACGTCCGGCACCACGGGCAACCCGAAGGGCGCGCTGCATGCGCACCGCGTCGTGCTCGGCCATCTTCCCAACGTCGAGATGTGTCACAATTTCCTGCCGCGCCCAGGCGATCTCATGTGGACCCCGGCGGACTGGGCCTGGATCGGCGGCCTCGTCAACGGCCTGCTTGCGTTCTGGTATCACGGCATTCCCCTGGTCGGCCATCGTGCGCGAAAGTTCGAACCGCAGGCGGCGATGCAGATGATGGCCGATCTTTCCGTCCGCAACGTCTTCCTGCCGCCGACCGCGCTCAAGCTGATGCGGCAGGCCGGCGTGAAGCACGCGGGCGTCAAGCTGCGCAGCATCTTTACCGGCGGGGGATCGCTCGGCGGCGAGCTGCTCGGCTGGGTGCGCGAGACGTTCGGTATCGATGCGCATGAGGTGTTCGGCCAGACCGAGTGCAATCTCGTGATCGGCAGCAACTCCAATTTGTTTCCGATCCGCCCGGGTTCGATGGGCAAGGCGACGCCGGGCTTCGACGTCCGCATCGTCAACGACAAGGGCGAAGAGCAGAAGCGCGGAGAGCGTGGCATCATCGGCGTGCGCCAGCCGTGCCCGGTCACCATGCTCGAATATTGGCGCAATGAGGAGGCGACGGCGAAGAAATATGCCGGCGAATTTCTCCTCACCGGCGATCTTGGCGTAGAGGATGAGGACGGTTATTTCTGGTACGTCAGCCGCGAGGACGACGTCATCACCACCGCCGGCTATCGCGTCGGTCCCTCCGAGATCGAGCACACGCTGATGAAGCATCCCTCGGTGGCGATGGCCGCGGTGGTCGGCATTCCCGATCCGATCCGCACCGAATCGATCAAGGCGTGGATCGTCCTGCGCCCCGGCTTCAGCGCCGGCGATGCGCTGGCGCGCGAGATCCAGGAGTTCGTCAAGGTGCAGCTCGCCGCGCACGAATATCCGCGCTTCGTCGAATTCGCTGAGACGCTGCCGATGACGGCGACGGGCAAAGTGCTGCGGCGCGAGCTGCGGGCCAAGGGCTGACTCTCTTTCAAAGACTGTGTCGGGGTGGCCTACTGGCCGAGATGCTTCGGATCTTCGTCATCGACGCGGGCCTGTTCGCGGCCAATTTCGCAGTGGCACTCGTGCTCGCATCGCGCGGCTGACTACCGCGATCTCGAGGACAGGGCGGATCGCAGCATTGCGGCAAGATCCTGCCTTCGAAACGGCTTTGTCAGAATGCGTGCATTGATCCCATCCGGCGTCCTGACGGGATCCTGGCTGTAGCCGGACGTGAAGAGCACCTTGAGATCGGGCCGCAGCGCCGTTGCTTGCCTTGCGAGCTCCGGCCCGAACATGCCGCCGGGCATCACGACATCGGTGAACAGCAACTGGATGTCCCCGGTCCGGCGCAGCAATTCCACCGCCGCGGGACCGTTCGATGCAGTGATGACGCGGTAGCCGAGCGTCCTGAGCTCGTTCTCGACGTAGGCGCGCACCATGTCGTCGTCTTCGACGAGGAGAATGGTCTCGTGTCCTGCTGGAGTGACGGTCTGCTCGGCGGGTGGCGGATCCTCGCTCGACTGCGTTGCGAGACGGGGAAAGAACAGCCTGACGACACTGCCTTGTCCCGGTTCGGACTGCATCTGCACAAGTCCGCCGGACTGCTGCGCAAACCCGTAGACCATGCTGAGGCCAAGGCCGGTTCCCTTGCCGACCTCCTTGGTGGTGAAGAACGGCTCCAATGCGCGACCCGCGACCTCGGTGGTCATGCCGCTGCCGGTATCCGTCACGGCCACCATGACGTAGTCCCCGGGCCGCGGCTCGCCGTTGACGTCGAGGTCGGATTCACAGAGCGAGCTGTTGTGGACTTCGACCGTGAGCTTGCCGCCTTCCGGCATCGCGTCGCGGGCGTTGAGCACGAGGTTGAGCAGGGCCGTCGTCAATTGGCCGGGATCGACGCTGACTGGCCACAGATCCGGTCCGAACGTGAAGCGGCACTCGATGTGCTCGCCGAGGGTCCGGCGCAACAGCTGCTCCATGCCGATCACCTGCTCGGCGATGTCGATCTCTCGGGGCCGCAGCGGCTGCTTGCGTGCGAAGGCGAGCAGGCTCCGCGTCAGGTCGGACCCGCGCTCGGCTGCCGTCGCAATGTCGCCGGCGATCCGGTGCAATTCCTTGTTGCCCGCCAGCCTGTCGGCCAGGTGCTCCGAATTGCCCAGAATGACGGTCAGGAGATTGTTGAAGTCGTGCGCCACGCCGCCGGTGAGTTGGCCCATGGCTTCCATCTTCTGGGATTGGCTGAGCTTGTGGCTGAGATCCGCGATGGCGGCGCGCTGCTGCTCGAGCGACTCGGCGGTGCCGTTGAGCAGGGTCATCAATCCGCCGAGCTCGCCGCCCGGATGCGGCTCGGGAATGCGCGCGCTGAGATCGCCGCGCCCGAGGCTCTTGGCCATGGCGGCGAGCCGCCCGACCTGTCGACCGATGCTCACGGTCGTGAGGATCCATAAGCCGCCCAGGAGCAGCAGCGAGGCCACCGCGAGAATCGTCAGGTCCTCGTAAAGCCGGCGGTTCGCCGCCGCGACCAGTCCGTCCTTGGAGCGTCCGACCATGATGATGAGGCCGGCCTTGCGGATCGAGGGCGAGCGGGCAACCCCCCAGATCTGCGTGCGGCCGCCGCCGTCGGTGATCTCCCGAAATGGCTCGCCATCGGGCGCTGCCGCGAAGCGGAACAGGTCGGAGCCTGCAATGGATCCGCCGACGGGCTGGCTCCAGCCGCCACCCTTGGGGGCGACCAGGACCGTACCCTTGGCATCGACGAGCAGGATGTCCTTCTCGCCGAGCAGCCGCTTGTGGTGAAACTCCGCAAATTTGTTCAGGTTGAAGGACGCAAGCAGCACGAATTTCAGCGCGCCCGTATCCGATCGTACCGGATAGGCGATCTGCAGCACCGACAGTCCGGTGAGGCGGCCAAACACCGGCTCCACCGCGACGACGCCTTGAAGATTCTTGACCTCTTTGAAATAGCCGCGGTCGTTCAGGTCGAGTGTGCGGTTGGTCCGCAGCGAGTCGCAGAACAGGCTGCCGTCGGGATCAATGGTCAGGATACCCGTGAACTGCGGATACTCTTCGCGGACATCCGACAGGAATGCCGAGCAGGCCGCCTTGTCGCGCGTGTCGAGGTCGCGGGCACGGGCGAGCCCATAATGAAGCTGGGCGGTGCCCTGGATCTTCTCGCCCAGATCGCTGGCAATGTCGTCGGCGGTTGCGGCCAGATTGGCGAGCGCCGCGTCGATTTCGCTGGTCCGGTTCTGCACGAACCGCAGCCCCACCAGGATCGCCGGCACCAGCATGGCGGCGAGGACGAGGATCAGTAACCGGGTACGCAGGCTCATCGGTGAACGATCCGCTGTCGGGCGACGGTGCTCGGAGGTACAATTTGAGGCACGATCATCTGCCCCGTCCATAGCCATGGCCGTGAAAATCGCACCAAAGGCTAAAGATTTCGCATCGCAAGCATTGTTGCGTCGCCGCTACTCGTCGCTCCCGGCAGGCATCGAGTTGCGCCCGCGCGCGGCGGCGCTAATATCGCGCTCAACCTGCGCGCGACGAAGATCGCGCCGATCTGCGGAGGAAGCTGATGTCCATCTCGGGCAAGGTCGATCCGGTGGTGCGTCCCGTCGCGGCGACCGACATTGCGGAGGCTCTGGTCGAGGGGCTGCGTGATTTCCAGGCGCTGCCGCTTTACGGTCTCTGCTTCGGCGCGCTCTACGCCGCCGGCGGCATCCTCGTCATCCTGTGCCTCACCGCCTTCGGCATGGTCTATCTCGTCTACCCCCTGGCGGCAGGCTTCGCGCTGATCGGACCGTTCGTCGCGATCGGTCTCTACGAGGTCAGCCGCCGCCGCGAGCGCGGTGAGCCGGTCTCCTTCGGCGCCATCTGGTCGGCCGTGCGCTCGCGCAGCGAGATCGGCTGGATGGCGTTCGTCACGCTGTTCGTGTTCGTGGTCTGGATGTACCAGGTGCGGCTCCTGATCGCGCTGCTGCTCGGCCTGCACGCCTCCTTCTCCAGCCTTCAGGAGTTCATGACGGTGGTGCTGACGACCAATGAGGGCCTGCTGTTCCTCGGCATCGGCAATGCCGTCGGTGCCGTGCTGTCGCTGATCCTGTTCTCGCTGACCGTGGTGTCGTTTCCGCTGCTGCTCGACCGCGAGGTCGATTTCGTCACGGCGATGGTGACGAGCGTGCGCGCGGTGGTGACGAGCCCGCTGCCGATGATCTCGTGGGCTGCCGTGATCGTGATGCTGCTGATCGTCTCGGCGCTACCTTACTTTCTCGGGCTGATCGTGACGTTGCCGGTGCTCGGGCATGCGACCTGGCATCTGTATCGGCGGCTGGTGGCGCCAACCTAGTCGTCATTCCGGGGCGCCCGAAGGGCGAACCCGGAATCCATTCCCTAACCAACTCTGCTGCGTGATGGATTCCGGGCTCGCGCTACGCGCGCCCCGGAATGACTGCACTACGGCGTCTTGATTCCCATCGCTTTCAGCGCATCGAGCATCCGCTGCGGCGGGCCCATCTTCACCACCAGCGGCTTGCCGGTCTCGAGCACGCTCTTGAGACTGGAAAGGATCGCGGGCCAACCCTGCCGTCCCCCTTCAAGGATGTCGTCGCCGAGCGGCCGATCGTGGCCTTCGCTCATGGTGAGGCGGACCGCATCGCCGAGCTGTTCGATCTCGTAGGTCACGAGCGTCGGCCCGAGCTTCTCGATCAGCTCGGCCCAGTTGACGTTGAACGTGACCGACAGCTTTCGCGGCGGTTCGTAGGCGAGAACCTCGCCGCTGATGTGCAGCGCGCCATCGGGCGTTCGCACGATGAACGCGCCGCCGAGGCGTGGCTCGACCTCCACGGTGTTGCCGAAGAAATACTGCTTGCTGAACTCCGCCGAGGTCAGCGCCTCCCACACCTTCTCCGGCGTGGAGGCGATGTAGATGGTGTAGACGGTCAGCGGCTTGAATCGATCGAGCTTCATTTTGCGTCGAATCCCTTGTTCAGCGCCGTGTGCGGAATGGCGAGGACCTTGCCTCGCTCCAACAGGCTCTTGAGCCCGGACAGGATCGCCGGCCAGCCGTTGGAGACGGCGCCGAGATATTTGCCGCCCTCGACGAAGCCGTCATGCAACACGGTCAAACGCACGAGCGAGCCGAAAGGTTCGATGGTGAAGACGACGCGCGAGACCGGCTCCCCGCGGAGTTCCTCGAACTTGTGGTGCTTGAAGCTGTAGGACAGCCGCCGCGGCGGATCGGATTCCAGTATCTCCCCGGAATCGGTGACTTCGCCGTCGAGCAGAAGCGCGAAGGGGGAGCCGAGCTTCCAGTCCGAGCGAACCTCGGCGCCGAACCAGTACTGGCGCGTGAACGCGCTCGAGGTCAGCGCCTCCCACAGTTTTTCCGGCGTGGTTTCGATGTAGGTGACGTAGACGAATTCTGGCTTACTCATCGCGCTTCTCCAACTGACGTTTCAACTCCCCGAGCGCGGCGAGCTTGCCGCGCTCGAATTTCTTGATCCAGCGTTCGCCGATCTGATGGATCGGCACCGGGTTGAGGTAGTGCAGCTTCTCGCGGCCATGCCTGATGGTCGTGACGAGATGGGCTTCCTCCAGAATCGCAAGGTGCTTGGTCACGGCCTGGCGTGTCATCGCAAGGCCCTCGCAAAGTTCGTTCAGCGTCTGGCCGTTCCTGGCGTGAAGCCTGTCCAAGAGCGAGCGTCGTGATGCGTCGGCGAGCGCTTTGAAGACCTCATCCATGGCAAGGATAATAGGCAACCAAATGGTTGCATGTCAAGATGTGTCTTTGGCGCGCGGGATCGGCCATGTTAGCTTCGGCGTTCAGCCAACGCAGATTGGTTCCGGGAGGACCTTGATGTTCCGTTGCGTCTTGCCCGCCGCAAGCCTCGTCCTTCTCGCTTGCGGCACTGCGGTCCACGCCCAGAAACAAGCCATCGGCGCGCCGCCGGAAGCGTCCAACATGAAACTCGTCGGCACGAGCGATCTCCAGGCCCGCAGCGCCTATCAGCCGACCATCCATCGCCAGGGCGATCGCTGGATCGCCTATATCGGCCATCACGGCGGCACCGAGGACGTACCCGCTCCGGTCAACCCGATGACGGGCAAGGCCGAGCCGAACGGAACGTCGATCGTCGACGTCACCGATCCCGCCCGCCCGAAATATCTGCGGCATCTGCCCGGGCAGGAGGGCAAGTACGAATCCGGCGGCGCGCAGATGGTGCGGGTTTGCGACGGCAAGGCGTTGCCGAAGGGCGATCCCAATGCGGTTTACATGCTCAGGACCTTCGGCAGTGAGGCCCACGAGATCTGGAATGTCACCGATCCCGCCAGCCCGGTCCTCATCACGCGCATCGGCGGCTTGAAGGACACGCACAAGAGCTGGTGGGAATGCGACACCGGCATTGCCTATCTCGTCTCCGGCGCGCCGGATTGGCGCACGCGGCGCATGACGCAGATCTATGATCTATCCGATCCCGCGCGTCCGCAGAAAATCCGCGACTTTGGTCTGCCGGGTCAGGAGCCCGGCTCGACCGGCGCGGTGCCGACCGAGTTGCACGGGCCGATCTCGACCGGGCCCAATGGCAACCGCGTCTATTTCGGCTACGGCACCAACAAGGGCGGCATCCTGCAGATCGTCGACCGCGACAAGCTCCTGAACGGGCCGAAGGAGCCGACGCCGGATAACCTGCGCTATCCCGAGATTGCGCGGATGCCGATGTCCGCCTTCAACGGCGCGCATACGACGTTTCCGATGCTCGACATGCCCATCGCGGAGTTTTCCGAGGACAAGGACGGCAAGACCCGCGACATCGTCATGATCGTGGATGAGGCGATCCTCAACGAATGCGGCGAGGCGCGGCAGATGGTGTGGTTCGCCGACGTCACCACCGAGACGCGGCCGATGATGATCTCGAGCTACACCGTGCCGGAAGCGAGCGGGCAGTTCTGCCAGCGCGGCGGCCGCTTCGGCGCGCATTCCTCCAACGAGAGCATGGCGCCGGTCTATTACAAGAAGATGGCCTTCATCGCCTTCTTCAATGCCGGCGTGCGCGCGCTCGACGTTCGCGATCCCTATCACCCCCGGGAAGTCGGCTACTTCATTCCGCCGATCACGGCTGCGACCGACAAGCGCTGCATCCCCGTCGAGGGCGGCGAGCGCTGCAAGATCGCGATCCAGACCAACAATGTCGAGACCGACGATCGCGGTTACATCTACATCGTCGATCGCGCCAATACCGGCCTGCACATCCTCGAACTGACCGGCCCCGCGCGTGCAGTCGCCGGCCTGCCGAAGAATGGATAAGCGCGCTTCCGTTCACGCCCGTCCCATGCATTAATACCTGCAAACCGCTTTCAGCCGAGTCCCTCTCATGATGTCCATGCAAGCCTATTTCGCCTTCGTCGCCGCCTGCATTGCGCTGGCGCTGCTGCCGGGGCCGATCGTCACCCTCGTCATCGCCAATGGCTTGCGCCACGGCACGCGCGCAGCGCTCATCAACGTTGCCGGTGCGCAAGCCGGGCTTGCCATCGTCATCGGCATCGTCGCGATCGGGCTGACCTCGCTGATGGCGACCATGGGCTATTGGTTCGACTGGGTGCGCTTTGCCGGCGCCGCTTATCTCGTCTGGCTCGGCATCAAGCTGATCTGGGCGCCGGTCGAGGGCGTCGAGCTCGACGCGCCGCCTCCGCCGCCGCGTGGCGGCTTCTTCCTGCAAGGGTTCCTGGTGCTGCTGTCGAACCCGAAAGTGCTGGTGTTCTTCGGCGCGTTCATTCCGCAGTTCATGGACATGAACCAGCCGCACTTTCCGCAGGTCGCCCTCTTGGGCGCCACCTTCATGGTCACCGCGGTAATGACTGACGCGCTCTACGCCATCGCCGCCGGCCGCGCGCGAAAGTTCTTCTCGGCCCGCCGCACCCGGATGATGTCGCGCATCTCCGGCGGCTTCATGATCGGCGGCGGCATCTGGCTGGCGCTGACGCGGGCGAAATGAGCCCTACTTCAACAGCGCCGCCTTCAATTCGACCTCGATCTCGCCGAGGATCCGCGCCAGCCGTTTAGCCCATTGCTGCTGCCCGGCCTGGTCCGCGATCAAATCCTGCCGGATCTCGATGCCGGTGTTGACGAGACCGCGCCCTTCACCGTGGACGGGGATGGTGTAGTCGGTGAGGTCGCTGACCGCGTACGGCTCGTTGTCGCCGACCACGAGATCGCCTTGCCCACGAAGATGCTTGAGCAGGAGCCGCGGCAGCACGGTGTCGCGATTGTAGAGCGTGCCGATATGCCAGGGCCGCGCCACGCCGGCATAGACGGGCGTGAAGCTGTGCAGCGACACCAGCACGGTCGGTCGCCTGGCGTCGATGCGGGCATCGATCGCGGCATCGATGCGGCGGTGATAGGGCTCGAAGATCTCGCGCCGCCGCGCGGCGCGCTCCCGGTCCGAAATGCCGTCGTTACGCGGGATCGCGGTTGCTTCGGAAATGACGGGGATCGAGCTTGCCACGCCGGGTGGGCGGTTGCAGTCGATCACGAGCCGCGAATAGCGCTGCGCGATCAGATGGGCATCCAGCAGCGTGGCGAGCCGGTCTGCGACGCCGGCAATGCCGATGTCCCAGCCGATGTGCCGCGCCAACTCGGCCTCGGTGACGCCGAGATCGCCGAGCGCGCGCGGCAAGACCCGACCATAATGATCCGAGGTGAGCAGGAAAGGCGATGTCCCTCCCGCATTCACTTCATGCACGGGCGGAATGTCGCCCTCGCCGAGCAGTTGATCGGTCGCCTCGGCCGTGTCCAAAGCCATCCTGATTGCCTATGAAACGATAACGTGTCTAAACGGAGTAACGATATTGCAGCGACGTCGCAACGTTAGAACAGCATGACCTCCGATCGCCTCTTCGTTTACGGCACCCTGATGCGCGGCTTCGACCATCCGATGGCGCGGCTGCTCGCGGGCCATGCGGATTTCCTGGGTGAAGCGACCTGCCGCGGCCGGCTCGTCCTGGTGAAGCATTATCCGGGATTGCTGCTGTCGGATGCGGCCCCCGACGTCGTCCATGGCGAGCTCTTTCGGATGCGCGTGCCGGACGAGCTCCTGGGCGAGCTCGACATGTACGAGGCCTGCGGCGAGGGCTTTCCGGAGCCGACCGAATATCTGCGCCAGCTGGTCGACGTGACGCTGCCTGATGGCACCACGGAGAAGGCCTGGACCTACGTCTACAACTGGCCGGTCACCGATCTGCCGCGCATCGCGTCGGGGCGTTTTCTCGAGCACTGACTGTTTTTGAGCATGATCTTCTCGGAAAACCGCCGCGCACTTTTCCGGATCATGCTTCAAGCCGACAGCACTTCCTTCACCACGCGCAAATCGACTTCGCGCTCGACATAGGTCCACTCCTCGGTCCGCCTCAGGAGTCCCACCAGCTCCTCGAAGAGCGAGGCGTGTGCGGGGGCGAATTCGAACCAGGTCAGGAAGTCGAAGGGGCCGCCGAGGTCGCGGCAGTGATAGAGCTGGCGCGCGATCGCAGGCAGGAAACGAAGGCTGCTGGCGATGTGATGCGACTTGTCCTCGAAGATCTTGCGGCGCTCTTCCTGCGTCAGATCCCACCAGGCCTGTGACTTGCGGATCGGGATCAGCGCCGCGGAGGTCGCCTCCAGCCGCCCGAGCCCGGCCTGCACCGCCACGAGTTGCTCCTTTTCGGCCCGCTCGGTGTAGCGCAGGGTGCTGGCAACGCCGACCAGCCGCCACGCATTGCGCGAGGGCACCAGGGGCAACGAGACGGCCTCGCTGTCGGTTACCGACAGCGCAGGGACGAAGGGCAGGGGCTCGCCCGTCACCGGTTCAATCGAGGTCACGCGCCAGCCCCCGCTCTGGCCGCCTCGAAACGTCCTGAACATGGCGATATGGAAGCGTGGAACCGGGCCGGGTTCAAGGGGCTCGTCATTCCGGGGCGCCCGTAGGGCGAACCCGGAATCCATTTCTCCAGCATTCCGGTGGCCCGATGGATTCCGGGCTCGCGCTTCGCGCGCCCCGGAATGACGGAGCGGGCTGTGAACAGCGCGCATAATCCCGACAAACCTGACTTTTGGGCCCGCCGTCCCTATATCCCTGATCCCTCGCCCGACTCACCCGGTTTCGCGCTAGACACAGCCCATGCGCTTCACGCCCCAGTTCCTCGACGAGCTTCGTGCCCGGCTTTCGGTCTCCGAAGTCGTGGGCAAGCGCGTCAAGCTGAAGAAGGCAGGGCGGGAATGGAAGGGGCTGTCGCCGTTCCAGCAGGAGAAGACGCCGTCCTTCTACGTCAACGACCAGAAGGGTTTTTACCACGACTTCTCCTCCGGCAAGCATGGCGACATCATCTCCTTCGTGATGGAGACCGACGGCCTGCCGTTCGCCGAGGCCGTCGAGCGGCTCGCCAATATGGCGGGCCTGGCGCTGCCGGCGGTGACGCCCCACGCGGCGCGCGAGGAGCAGCGGCGGCGCTCGCTGCACGACGTCATGGATCTCGCCGCGACCTATTTCGCGGAGACGCTGGCCTCGCGCCAAGGGGCCAAGGCGCGCGGCTATCTTGCCGACCGCGCCATCTCGCCGGCGACGCAATTGCAGTTCCGCCTCGGCTATGCCTCGCCCGATCGCTTCGCGCTGAAGGAGCATCTCGGCAAGCTCGGTGTTTCCGTCGAGGACATGGTCGAGACCGGCCTCTTGATCGGCGGCGACGATATCCCTGTGCCGTATGACCGCTTCCGCGATCGCGTGATGTTTCCGATCACGGATTTGCGCGGCCGCGTCATCGCCTTTGGCGGGCGCGCGCTGGAGAAGGACGTTCCGGCAAAGTACCTGAACTCGCCGGAGACGCCGCTCTTCCACAAGGGCGACAACCTCTACAACCACCAGACCGCGCGCAAAGCCACCTATGACGGCAGCGCGCTGATCGTGGTCGAAGGCTATGTCGACGTCATCGCCATGGTCACCGCGGGCTTTCCCGGCAGCGTCGCGCCGCTCGGCACCGCGCTCACCGAAAGCCAGCTCGCTCTGCTCTGGAAGATGGCGGACGAGCCGATCCTCTGCTTCGACGGCGACCGCGCCGGCCAGAAGGCGGCCTATCGTGCCGCCGATCTCGCGCTGCCCTTCCTCGCACCGGGAAAGAGTCTTCGCTTCGCGCTGCTGCCGGAGGGGCAGGACCCTGACGATCTCGCGCGCTCCGGCGGCCGCGGCGCGATCGAGGAGGTGATCGGAGCGGCCCGTCCGCTCGCCGACATGATCTGGTCGCGCGAGCTCGAAGGCGGCAATTTCGCCACGCCCGAGCGCCGCGCCGCGCTGGAGGCGCGCATCAAGGAGCTCACCAACGGCATCCGCGACGAGGTGGTGCGGCGCTATTATCGCGACGAGTTCATCGAGCGGCTGCAGCGCACCTTTGCTCCCGACGGCGGGCGCGGCGGTTTCGGCGGCCGGGGCAATTTCCGCCAAGGCCAGGGTGGCGGCGGCCGTCCGTTCCAGCCGAGGAGTGGGGGCGCGAATCGATTCGGTGGTCAGGGATTCGGCGGAGGACGCCGCGGCGCCCCTGGCCCCACCATGCTACCGTCTGGCCCCTATCAGGCGGCCAGCCCCCAGCTGGCGGCCAGCCCGATCATGAAAGGCCAGCGCAGCGCCATCTCCCGCCGGGAGGCCCTGATCCTGCAATGCCTGATCAACCACCCCTGGCTGCTGCACGACCACCTCGAAGAGGTCGCGGCCCTGGAGCTCGCCCATCCCGAGGCGCATAAGCTCAGGGCCGGCATCATCGCCGCCTTCGCCAACGACCATCACCATTCCCCGGACCCCGAGGAGCAGGCCGAGAAGATGCGCGGCGATCTCGATCGGGGCGGATTTTCGCAAGTTCTTCAAAGGGTTGAGAGCGGTATCACCACCGCGGCGGTGTGGGGCGCGCGCGAGGGCGCCGCTCGGGACGACGTTCTTGCGACATGGCATCAGCTGGTTGCCTTGCATCGGCAATGGCATTCACTACTTAGAGAGTTGAAGGACGCCGAGCTGGCCTTGGGGGAGGACCCCAGCGAGGCCAATTTGGCGTGGCTGCGTGACGTCAAGGCTCGGATAGGCGAAGTCGATGGCACCGAGGCCCTCATTGAGGGGTTTGGCGAGCTGTCGGGCCGGCTTCAGAAGAGCATGTGATGAAAAGAATCATGCGGACGGCCAGGGCCGGAACCGCTAAAAGACTCGCCAAATCCTGGGTTTGGCGGCAAAAACAGGGTTAATCGAGGCTTAACGGTCTTGTAGCACTTTGGCCACCAGGCGGCCGCAGGCAGAACAGACGCGTCAGGAATGAATCCGCGCAATCGCTGTTGGCACTACACCTGCATCCGCTGCGACAAAGAGGCTGACGAAGCGTTAGGCAATTCCGGCGAGAGAAAGTTGGGGGTGGCGAGACAATTGTGCGCCGCCCTTTCCGTGTCGAGAGCTGCCGAAGCGAGAGCGTCGAGCAACAGGTTCAGGTGAATTCACGCAAGGCGCGGGAGAAGCGCCTCGCATGAAGCGCGTTTAGGAGCAATGGATGGCCACCAAGGCAAAGACGCTGCAGGCGAAGGACAAGGAAAAAGACGACAAGGCAGCGGACGCGCCGGAGAAGGATTCCCAGGACGCGCCCTCGCCGTTGCTCGATCTGTCCGACGCGGCCGTGAAGAAGATGATCAAGCAGGCCAAGAAGCGCGGCTTCGTGACCTTCGATCAGCTCAACGAAGTCTTGCCGTCGGACCAGACCTCGCCCGAACAGATCGAGGACATCATGTCGATGCTCTCGGACATGGGCATCAACGTCACCGAAGCCGACGATAGCGAAGGCGAGGACGAGAAGGACGAGGGTGACGACGAGACCGATAACGAGCTCGTCGAGGTCACCCAGAAGGCCGTCACCGAGGTCAAGAAGAGCGAGCCGGGCGAGCGCACCGACGATCCCGTGCGCATGTATCTGCGCGAGATGGGCACGGTCGAGCTGCTCTCCCGCGAAGGCGAAATCGCGATCGCCAAGCGCATCGAGGCCGGCCGCGAGGCGATGATCGCGGGCCTCTGCGAGAGCCCGCTGACCTTCCAGGCCATCATCATCTGGCGCGACGAGCTCAACGAAGGCAAGATCTTCCTCCGAGACATCATCGATCTCGAAGCCACCTATGCCGGCCCCGACGCCAAGGGCGGCATGAACACCGCGATGATCGCCGGCCCCACCGGCGAGAACGGCGAAGCCGCGGCTGAAGGCGGCGAGGCCGCCGCGGCTGTTGCTGCGCCCGCGCATGTCGCCCCGCCGGCGGCGCCGCCGTCGCCGACCCCGTTCCGTGCCGCGCCTGCCGGCGGTGGCACCGAGGCCGGCGAGGAGAAGGATCCCGGCGAAGCGGCCGCCGAATCCGACATGGACGACGACGAGTTCGAGAACCAGATGTCGCTGGCGGCGATCGAGGCCGAGCTCAAGCCGAAGGTGGTCGAGATCTTCGACAAGATCGCCGACAGCTACAAGAAGCTGCGCAAGCTTCAGGAGCAGGACATCCAGAACCAGCTCCAGAACGAGTCGCTCTCGCCGCACCAGGAGCGCAAGTACAAGAAGCTGAAGGACGAGATCATCGTCGAGGTGAAATCGTTGCGCCTCAACCAGGCGCGGATCGATTCACTCGTCGAGCAGCTCTACGACATCAACAAGCGCCTCGTCTCGCATGAGGGGCGCCTGATGCGCCTTGCCGACAGCCACGGCGTCGCGCGCGAGGACTTCCTGCGCAACTACACCGGCTCGGAGCTCGATCCGCGCTGGCTCAACCGTGTCTCGAAGCTCTCGGCCAAGGGCTGGAAGAACTTCGTCCACCACGAGAAGGACCGCATCAAGGACCTGCGCCACGAGGTGCATCAGCTCGCGGCCCTGACCGGCCTCGAGATCGTCGAGTTCCGCAAGATCGTGCACTCCGTGCAGAAGGGCGAGCGCGAGGCACGCCAGGCCAAGAAGGAGATGGTGGAAGCCAACCTCCGTCTCGTGATCTCGATCGCCAAAAAGTACACCAACCGCGGTCTGCAATTCCTCGACCTGATCCAGGAAGGCAACATCGGCCTGATGAAGGCGGTCGACAAGTTCGAGTACCGCCGCGGCTACAAGTTCTCGACCTACGCCACGTGGTGGATCCGGCAGGCGATCACCCGCAGCATTGCGGACCAGGCCCGCACCATCCGCATCCCCGTGCACATGATCGAGACGATCAACAAGATCGTGCGCACCAGCCGCCAGATGCTCAACGAGATCGGCCGCGAGCCGACCCCGGAAGAGCTGGCGGAAAAGCTCGGCATGCCCCTGGAGAAGGTCCGCAAGGTCCTCAAGATCGCCAAGGAGCCGCTGTCGCTCGAAACTCCCGTCGGTGACGAAGAGGATTCACACCTCGGCGATTTCATCGAGGACAAGAACGCGATCCTGCCGATCGACGCCGCGATCCAGTCCAATTTGCGCGAGACCACGACGCGCGTGCTGGCCTCGCTCACCCCGCGCGAAGAGCGTGTGCTGCGCATGCGCTTCGGCATTGGCATGAACACCGACCACACGCTGGAAGAAGTCGGCCAGCAGTTCTCGGTGACGAGAGAGCGTATCCGCCAGATCGAAGCCAAGGCGCTGCGGAAGCTCAAGCATCCGTCGCGGTCGCGGAAGCTGCGGAGCTTCTTGGATAATTGATCGCAGATAGTGATCCAAAGCAAAACGGCGGGCCTTGGCCCGCCGTTTTTGTTTTGTCGTCATTACGAGCGCAGCGAAGCAATCCAGAGTCTTTCTGCGGAGACATTGCTGGGTTGCTCCGCTGCGCTCGTAATGACGGAGAGAGCTGAAGGCCTACTTCTTCTTCGCCCCCACCCGCTCGATCCGCTTGATCTCCAGCGCCGGGCGGCCGCTCTTTTCCGCGATCTCGCGGTCCTGCTCCATGATGAAGCTGCGGGCGGGTTCGTCGCCGTCGAGGCCGCCGAGCAGCTCGGAGGGGACGCGGCGGTTGGAGCGTTGGGAATCGTCTTCATAGACGACGTTGAAGAAGGCGAATTCGCCTTTGGGATTGGTTCCAGGTTTCTTGGCCATGGCGGCTTGTCGTCGATTGCAGGGCCGCAGTCAAATGACTTTGGCGGGTCAATTGCTCAAACGGCAGTGCACTACCTCTCCCGCAAGCGCAGGGCGATCGCTTATGACTTGTAGCGTCGGCCGGTGCACACGCCTCGTCCTTCGAGACGACCGCTGCGCGGTCTCTTCAGGATGAGGCTAAACAGTATGCGTGCTCGTTGAAACGGTCGCCACGCCCTCGGTCCTCATCCTGAGGGCCCGCCAATGGCGGGCGTCTCGAAGGATGGCCACAGGCGAGATCCCCCTATATGCGCTTGCCCTGACCGCAAGGGGGAGAGGTGGACGAACCGCAGTCTCTGACCGACCTGAAGCATTCCGCTCTCGGTGCGGCCCGAGCGGAGGGCCTGATCTGGCTGATTGATATCTGCTAGGGGGAGGGGCATGCGGAGCCCAATGCCAGACGTTGATGCCGTCTGTGGCGTTCTTCGCGAAGACCTTGCCTCATAAACGGCGGGCCGAGGCCCGCCGTTTATTTTGGTCTTCAGTGTCACCCGGGGCTGGCAGGGCGACAACCTAAAATAGAAGGGTATAGAAGACGCGCTGTGATGGCAAGGCAAATCGTGGCGGCGTTGGTGTCGCACCGAGCACATCAGATATGCGCCGGTTGCGACATGCGGTTCCCACACGCACCGAAGCAATTGTTTGGATTATCGAACCACTTTATTCATCCCGCAGCCTTTGCGATGCAGCATATGTGGCGCGTTGTGTCGGAAGTTGCACGGGGCTGCACATCTTCCTGCCTGCGTGCAGATGGCGTGATGCCAATCTCTTAGTGCGCACGCTTCGCGTGACGCGCATCACTTTGCTCGCGTGCGCCGCGCCACTTCCTGCACCGCGAGCGGCCACCGGTGTCCGCCGCCTTTGCCACCGTCCTCCTTCCGCCCCTGCGCCATGATCGCGCTGCCCATCGCGGCGGAGCCGAAGGTGATGAGGAAGGACGCCAGCAGCAGGGCGAGCGCGATGCCGGGCGAACGGTCGGCGAAGATCAGCTCGCGCAAATGTCCGGGATTGAGCCAGAGCAGGCCACCGACGAGGATCGTCGCGGCGCAGGCGCCGATCGCGAGATTGATGGCGAGCAGACGGAACAGCGGGATGCGGAGGAGGGCGGGGCGGGGGTGAGGCGGCTGGTGGTGGGGCATGGCTCGTTTCATGCTGGCTCAGTGCGGCGCAAGCAACGATATCGTAGCGCCAACTCTCTCATCCGTCATTCCGGGGCGCGGCGAAGCCGCGAGCTAGGATGCGCAATTGCGCATCTGACAATCGATTCATCCTCCAACTCTGCCGCTCGATGGATTCTCTGATGCGCAATTGCGCATCATAGTTCGCGCCCAAGAGGGCGCGCCCCGGAATGACGAGAGGAGGGAGTCGAGCGCCCCCTCGATCACTACTTAGCTACGATCGTTCGATCGCTATCGTCGAGATGCCTACCCCCTCACGCCGCCGGCACGGCCCGCGCCGCCTCCTGACGCTCCATCATGGTCTGCCACAGCGTTGCGATGCTCGCTTGGGTCTGCGGTGCGATCAGGCAGTGGCCTTCATTGTCGAAGCCGCAGAACCGCACCGATGGATCCTTCTTCACCTCGATCAGCGCCTGGTTGATCATCTCCAGGCACGTGATGACCTCGCCGACGTCGTGCAGGCGGGGGTGATGCAGGATGTCCATCAGGCGGAAGGTCATCACCGCGGGTTGGCCGAAGCTGATGCCGGGACGGCCGAGTTCGAACAGCACGTTGACCGCCGGAAGCACGCCCCTGATGTGCTCGAGCACGCCGGCGGCGTCCTCCACGCTGCAGGCGACGAGATGGGACGCCTGGGGCGGGACGGCGGTGGGCGCGCGCGGCGGCGAAAGGCTGAGCGAGGTGATCACCTCCTGCTCGATCCATTGCCGCACCGCTGCGGGGGCATTGCGGATCTGCTCGGCGGTCAAGGTTATTCCGGTCATGGGCGCGTCTCCTGGGCGGCTCTCCTGATCGCTTCAATCTAGAAAGCAGGGCGTGAGACAGTTTGATGCGGATCAAGCCTGCTGCTTTGACGCTTGCCTCTTTCCCGGGCATGATCCGCGCGCTGCTTCGCAGCACGTTTTTTTCGGGGGATTGCTCCACATGCTGAGACTGCTTCTCGCCGCCGCGTCCGTCCTCTGTCTGGCCGGCGGGTCGGCGCAGGCCGCGCGCTGCGGCGGCGATTTCAACGCGTTCGTCGCCACCATGGCGCAGGAGGCTCAGGCGGCCGGCGTCTCGGCCAGCGTGACCAGTGCGGCGCTCAGCGGCGTGACCCCGGATGGCGCGGTGCTCGCCTTCGACCGGCGTCAGCGCCACACCTTCAACAAGAGCTTTGAGCAGTACGTCTCGACCCGTGTCGGCCCGGGCCGCATCAATGGCGGCCGCGCGCTGTTGCAGCGCCATGCCGCGCTGCTGTCGCGCATCGAGCAGCAGTTTGGCGTGCCGCGTTATATCCTGGTCGCGATCTGGGGCCTGGAGAGCGATTTCGGCAAGGGCGACATGGGCAAGATGCCGGTGATCCGCACGCTGGCGACGCTGGCGCATGACTGCCGCCGCACCGACCTGTTCCAGGGCGAGCTGCTCGCCGCCCTCAAGATCGTGCAGCGCGGCGCCCTGCCGTTGCGCGACCTCATCGGCGCCTTTGCCGGCGAGATCGGCCAGACCCAGTTCCTGCCGTCGTCCTACATCAAATACGGCGTCGATTTCGACGGCGACGGCCATGTCGATCTCCGCCACAGCGTCGCCGACGTGCTCGCCTCGACCGCGAACCTCCTGCACACGAACGGCTTCAAGATGGGCCAACCCTATGGCGAAGGCACCGCCAATTTCGAGGCGATGCGGGAGTGGAACAGGGCGGTGGTGTATCGCAAGACGATCGGCTATTTCGCGGACCGGCTGGCGGGGCAGTGACCACATAATCGGTGTCATCACCCGAGGGGCGAGTGATCCAGCATTCCAGAGACGGCGCGGCTGGAGCCGAGAAGCCGCGCGGGCGTACTGGATTCCCCGCCCCAGTGCGCAATTGCGCACAAGGCAGGGAATGACAGCGGTGGGGTGTGGAGGCCGTTACGCTCCTGGCTACTTCTCCGTCCCCTTCGCCATCTTCTCCAGCTGCCGCTGCAGCGGCGCCCAATAGGTCCCCGGGCGGAAGCGCTGCAAGAGGTCCATGAAGCGGGCGTCGTTGCCGATCAGGATGCGCGGCTCGTTCTTCTCGATGCCCCTGATGATGCGCAGCGCGGCGTCCTTCGGCGTGGTCTTCGCCGCATTCTCGAACCGCTCGATCGACTGCGCGCGGCGGGCATTGTCGGTGACGCCGACGCCGGTGCGGGCGTTGCGCGCGATCGCGGTGGAGACGCCGCCGGGATGCACGATCGACAGCCTGACCGGGCTTCCCGCCACCGCGAGCTCATGCCGCACGCTCTCGGAAAAACCGCGCACCGCGAATTTCGCCGCCGCATAGGCCGATTGGCCGGGCGGTGCGATGATGCCGAAGATCGAGGAGAGGTTGACGATGTGCGCCTCGCCCCGCGTCTTCAGATGCGGCAGGAAGGCGCGCGTGCCGTGCACCACGCCCCAGAAATTGATGTCGAACAGCCAGTCCATCTGCGCCTGGTCGATCTCCTCGAACGAGCCCATCAGCGCCACGCCGGCATTGTTGACGACGATGCCGAGCGCGGGATGCGTGGAGGTCGCCTCGCTCGCGAACTGCGCGATGTCGCCGGCCTCGCCGACGTCGACGCGATGCAGGCTGACCTTGCGGTCTCGTCCGATCTCCGCAGCCAGCGCCTTCAACCCGGCCTCGTCGCGATCGGCCAGCGCAAGATCGCAGCCGCGCTGCGCAAGCTCGATGGCCAGCGCCCGGCCGATGCCGCTGGCGGCTCCCGTGATGGCGGCGGCGCCGCGAATCGTCGTCATGATGTCCCCCGTCAATCCCGCGCAGATGGAACTATGATTTACATTTTTTCACAATGGAACTGAACCGCAGGCGAGTTGAGCCTTTAACATGTGTTATTGAAGCATGCATTGGGAGCCGCCGATGGGACAATCAACACCATTTCGTGCGACAGCGCTGATTGTTGAAGACGACGCCATGCAGCGGGAGATGTTGTGTGTTCTGCTGGAGGAGAGCGGCTACCAGGTCATCCAGTGTGAAAGCGCCGAGGCCGCTGAGCGCGTCCTCGACAAGAGCGCCGGCGCGCTCTCTCTGATGCTGACCGACGTCCAGCTGGCCGGCCGCATGAACGGGGTCGAGCTCGCTCATGTCGCCAAGGAGCGCAATCCCCGGCTCGACGTCGTCGTCACCTCCGGCCGCCCCTTGCGGCAGCCACTGCCCGCGGGCGCAAAATTCTGGGCAAAGCCGTGGGCGCCGCTCGACGTGCTGCGCGAGGCCGAGATCGCGCAGCTGTCCTGAGCGCAGGAGCGCGTCCTGGGGCGTAGGCTTCCTCGCTGCGAGGCGGGCTGCTAAGGTCTGCTCATGACCTGGTCCTTCCTGCTCACCTCCCTGATCGTCGTCGCCTCGCCCGGTACCGGCGTGCTCTACACGCTGGCCGCGGCGCTGACGCGCGGCTCGCGCGCCAGCCTCGCCGCCGCGTTCGGCTGCACGCTCGGGATCGTGCCGCACATGGTGGCGGCAATGCTCGGGCTCGCTGCCGTGCTCCACACCAGCGCGCTCGCCTTCGCCGCGCTGAAATGGGGCGGCGTCGCCTATCTGCTCTACATGTCCTGGCAGGCGCTGCGCGAGAGCGGGGCGCTTTCGGTCGAGGGCAACATCCGCGAGCGTTCGAGCGGCCGCGTCATCGTCACCGGCTTTCTGATCAACATCCTCAATCCAAAGCTGTCGATCTTCTTCCTCGCCTTCCTGCCGCAATTCATCGCCGCGGACGAGGCCCATGTGCTGGCGCGCATGCTGGAATTGAGCGGCGCCTTCATGGCGATGACCTTTGCGGTGTTCGTCGTCTACGGCCTGTGCGCCGCCTCGGTGCGCGAGCGCGTCATCTCCCGCCCGCGCGTCATGGCCTGGCTGCGCCGCAGCTTCGCGGCGGGCTTCGCCGCCCTCGGCGCCAAGCTGGCGTTTGCGGAGAGATAGCCTTCTCCACCCAATAAAAAAGCGGGCCTTTTGCCCGCCACCTTCGAACTCTCGACCCGACGCCCGGGCGGAGCGAGGCTCCACCCGGGCAAAGAACAAGCCTCGTTACTTCTTCTTCGCCTTCTTGGCCTTTTTCGCCTTCTTCTTCGCCGCCTTCTTCGCTTTCTTAGCCATAGGATCCTCTTAAGGGTTAATGGTGGAACGCGACACGAGGGATGCTCGGCGGAGGGCCAGCCTCGCAACATCCTCGACGACAAACTCAGCAGATTCGGAGCCGGCTGCCCCGCGCTGTCATATCTCCGTCATCACGTTATCCACAGCTCAGATGCATTTTCGAGTGATTTTGCTGCGCGAATCCGCTTCGCGCGCGCCCGCGACTCGCCGCGCTCGTTGCTTAACGATTCCGCAAATGCGTTTTGCGGGATTCATCAATCCAAAACCAATGCCCGAGTTTGTGCGACTGCGGTGAGACTCCATTAAGCGCGCCGCGGGCATGATCGCCCGCAAGAACACGGGGGCGGGTATGTACGGGCAGTTGCCAAACGAAGAGGGCGGGACCATGCGCGTCCCGCAGTCGCCATGCTGAGCGTGCCGACACTCTGGACCGTCATCGTCATCAACTTCCTGGCGCTGGGCCTGATCTGGGCCTATGTGGCGCGCGCCTATCCCAAATTTGAGGCGGCGCGGTACTGGACGGCGGCAGCGGTGTTGGCTGCAGCGGGCGCCGCGATCTCGATGCTGCGCGACGTCATGGATCCGCGCTTTCCGCTGATCGGCGGCGGTGGCCTGATGATCTTTTCGTCCTGGCTTGCCTGCATGGGGGTGACTCGGTTCTATCACCGCCCGGTGTCCTGGCCGGCGGCGATCGCCAACTCGCTGCTCTCCAGCGTCGGCCTCGCCTTCTTCCTGGTCGTCATCGACAACATGCCGATGCGGATTGTGATCTATTCGCTGGCCCAATCGACGCCGATCCTGCTGACGCTGCCGCTGCTGCTCGGCCAGCAGAACGGGCGGGAAAATCCCGGCGCGCGGCTCGCTGCGATCGTGGGATTGATGCTGCTGTCCATTCACGTGGTCCGCTCCGGCGCGGCGCTGCTCGGCTATGGCGGCGCCATCACCGCGATCAACTTCAACGGTCTGCAGTCCTTGATGATCCTGCTCCTGGTGTTCCTGGCCATGGCTTGGAATTTCGCCTGCCTGTTGATGGCGATCGAGCGGCTGCGCAACGAGGTGGCTGACCTTGCACTGCTCGACGATCTCACCGGTGTTGCCAACCGGCGGCACCTGCTGCAGCGCCTGACCGAGGAATGCGCCCGCTCCGAACGCAGCAACGCACCGTTCTCGCTGCTGGTCATCGATCTCGACGGTTTCAAGACCATCAACGACACCCACGGCCATGCTGCCGGCGATGCCTGCCTGAAGCACTTCACCCTGATGGCGCAGACGCGCCTGCGGCCCGGCGACATGCTCGCCCGCACCGGCGGCGACGAGTTCTGCGTCGTGCTGCCGTCCTCGTCCCTGCGCGAAGCCGCCACCATCGCGCGCCGCGTGCTCGAGGTCTGCCGTCAGGATGCTGCCGGCTGCAGCGGCGACGACATTCCGATCGCGATTTCGATTGGGGTCGCGCAGTGGGATCGCGACATCGGGGAATTCCCGGACCGCCTGATGGCCAATGCCGACCACGCGCTCTATGCCGCCAAGAAGAACGGCAAGAACGACTTTGCCGTCTACGATCCGGTGCCGCCGCTCTCGCCTGAGCCGATCGGTCCGGACCAGAGCCAGCGCACATTCGCCTAGAGCCGTGCTACATCAGGGGCCGTGATTGGATCCCGCATGATGATTGCCCGCCGGCTCGCGGCCGCCCTGGCCGCGCTCTTTCTGATCGCCCCCGCCGCCGCCGAGGATGCCGCGCTCGCAAAGCTCGCACGTGCCTCCGGCACGCCCGAGATCCCGGGCCTCAGGATCGTCTGGCTGGCGCCATGGGGCGACCTCGCCAACGCGAGACCCTGGCGCAACATCATCGTGCATCAGACCGAAGGGCCTGCGGGCTCCGCCCGCGGCGGCGCGCAAGCGCAGGCCAAGACCCCGACGCGGCGCGGCGTCACGGTCTGGGTCGAGACCGACGGCACGGTCTATTGGGCGGTCGCCGAAAACCTGGTGCCGACCCATGGCGACGGCGCCAACCGCAACGACAACAAGTACATCGACAACAGCGCGACCCACCGCCAGGTCGTGCGCGACAATTCGATCGGCGTCGAGTTCGCCGGCAATTTTCCGGATGTCACGACCGGACCGACCGACGCGCAGGTCGCGGCGTGGAGGATCCTCGTCAAGGTGCTGCGCGCGCGCTACGACATCCCGCTCGATCACGTCTATGCGCACAACTGGATCGACTACAAGGACGCGCGTTATTGCGAAGGCTGCTGGCTCGCGACTCTGGCGCGGATGTGGGGGGAGTAGATGGTGCGCTCCCTCGCCCCGCCTGGGGGGAGAGGCGAAGAAGCTCCCCTAAAGCGCGATATGAGATTTGGATGAATCATCATCGCGCTTTAGGTTGTTGTTTGCGCATGATCTTTCCGGAAGACCGCTTCGCACTTTTCCGGATCATGCCTTAGCGACTAAACCGCGTGCGCCATCCAGCCGTCATCGCCGGTTCAACGATCCAGTATTCCAGGCCTGTTCTGGAAATCTCCCGATCGCATCGGGCCAACAAAAAAGCCGGCGTCACCGCCGGCTTTCTGTCTTTCGATCCGCCAATCTCTCTTTGCGGCGAAGCCCCGCTTAGTGCGCGGCTTCCAGCGCGGCCTGTTCGGCCTTTGCGATCGTGCCCTTGACCGCGGTCTGCACCTTCTCGAAGGCGCGGACCTCGATCTGGCGGACGCGCTCGCGCGACACGCCGAACTCGGCCGCGAGATCTTCCAGCGTCATCGGCTCATCGGCGAGGCGGCGCGCCTCGAAGATGCGGCGTTCGCGCGGGTTGAGCACGCCCATGGCGCCGTTCAGGGCGTCACGGCGGTGATCATATTCCTCGTGCTCCGCCATCATGGCTTCCTGGTTGGGCGTATTGTCGCCCAGCCAGTCCTGCCATTCGCCGGCTTCGCCGTCGTCGCGGATCGGTGCGTTGAGCGACGCATCGCCGCCGAGGCGGCGGTTCATGTCGATCACGTCCTGATCGGTGACGCCGAGGCGCTTGGCGATCATCTGCACCTGGTCGGGGCGGAGATCGCCTTCGTCCAGCGCATTGATCTTGCTCTTCGCCTTGCGCAGGTTGAAGAACAGCTTCTTCTGGTTCGCGGTGGTGCCCATCTTCACGAGCGACCAGGAACGCAGGATGTACTCTTGAATCGACGCCTTGATCCACCACATCGCGTAGGTGGCGAGACGGAAGCCCTTTTCGGGCTCGAACCGTTTCACCGCCTGCATCAGGCCGACATTGCCTTCCGAGACGCCCTCGGAGATCGGCAAGCCGTAGCCGCGATAGCCCATGGCGATCTTGGCCACGAGTCGGAGATGGCTGGTGACGAGTTGGTGCGCCGCGTCGCGATCGTCATGCTCGCGCCAACGCTTGGCGAGCATGTATTCCTGCTGGGGTTCCAGCATCGGGAACTTGCGAATCTCGGCGAGGTAGCGAGAAAGGCCGGATTCTCCATTGAGGACCGGCAAAGCAGCGGTACGGGCCATAGTGCGCCCTCCAAAAGGTTCAGGCCCCCGATAGCGGCGGGCCAGGCAGACGACCGCTGTGTTAAAGCCGGCCGTAGCTGCGATGTTCCGCGCTGGTCATTTCCAACGCAGGCGCAATATACCCCATGGGGGGGCAAAAAGGGAAGGATTGCTGACGTCACGTCCCCGTGTGGCAGCTATAATCTTTTGTAATGTAACGGCTTTCTTAAGCGGGCTGCGTCATAGCGCCGCTTTCAGGGTGCGCTGGAGAAGAAGCAAATCCTCCGGCAGGGGCGCCTCCCAGTGGAGTAATTCTCCTGTCCTCGGGTGCTCCAATACCAGCAGGTAAGCATGTAGGGCCTGCCGTCCAAGGGAGGCGAGGGCGCGCTGCGACTCAGGGCCGAGCTGGTTCGCCTTGGTCTTGAAGTGCGGGCCATAGATCGCATCGCCCATCAGGGGATGGCCGATATGGGCGAGGTGGACGCGGATCTGGTGGGTGCGCCCGGTCTCGAGCTCGCAGGCGAGCAGGGCCGCGACCGGCTTGCCGTCGCGCCCGGCAAAGCTCTCCAGGATTTCCCAATGGGTGACCGCTTCGCGGCCGCCCTGGCGCACCGCCATCTTCTCGCGCGCATGCGGATGGCGGTCGATCGGCGCATCGACGGTGCCGCGATGGCGGCCCGGCACGCCCCAGGCAAAGGCCATGTAGCCGCGCCGCATCTCGCCAGTGCGGCCATGATCGGCGAATTGGGCGGTCAGCGAGGCATGGGCGAGGTCGTTCTTGGCGACCACCATCAGCCCGGTCGTGTCCTTGCCCAGCCGGTGCACGATGCCGGGCCGGCGCCCCCCGCCGATGCCGGAGAGCGAGGTGCCGCAATGGGCGATCAGTGCATTCACCAGCGTGCCGGTCTCGTGGCCGGCGGCCGGATGCACCACCAGCCCCTTCGGCTTGTTGAGGACGACGATGTCGTCGTCCTCGAACACGATGTCGAGGGCGATATCCTCCCCCTTCGGCTCCGGCGGAGCCGCCTCCGGCACGTCGATAATGATCGTATCGCCGGATGCGACGTGATAAGCGGGGTCGCGGACCGCGGCGGCCTTTAGGTGCACTGCGCCCGCCAGGATCAGGGCTTTCAGCCTCGATCGCGACAGCTCCGGCAGGCGCGCCGCCAGCACGCGGTCGAGCCGGGCAGAGCCCTCGTCGCCGGCAACCACGACCTCCAACCTTTGCGCTGAACCCAGGCTTTCCATGACGACGTCTGATACCGCTGTTCCCGAACCGACCCCCGAGCAGGCCGTGCTGTTCGCGCGGGTGCGGCGGATGATGCTGATCGCGGGGTTGACCACGGCGCTGGCGATCTGCGCCGTTCTGATCGCGGTGGGCTACCGCCTTTTCAAGTCGGAGGGAAGGGCGACTGAGGCGGCCGGGGACGTCACCGCCACCCTGCCGAAGGGCGCCAAGATCGTCTCGACCGGCGTTGCCGGCGACCGCCTCGTGGTCACGCTCGATATCGGCGGAGTCATCGAGATCCGCACCTTCGATGCCCACACCCTGAGGCCCACCGGGCGGCTGAAATTCGCCAATGAGCCGTAAAAGGCCCATCGGGGTCCTTGCGGCGGACAAATTTCGAGGCTATTGGCTAACCCTCACGCTCCCTTCGTCTAGCGGTTAGGACGCGGCCCTCTCAAGGCTGAAACAGGGGTTCGATTCCCCTAGGGAGCGCCATTGCGCCGAGCGGAAAACTCTCTCAAAAATCAGAGCGTTACAAAGCCAACGAATTGGCTGATACGCATCTGCCTTAGTGACAATCCCTACCAGAGACATGGCTCATCTATTTCGGCGACGCGTGCGTCGGACCCGATCGGTCAATCCACCGATGAGCGGCGATCAATGGAATCTCGGCTTCTGTCCCGGCACTGAGCCAGGCGCAGGCCGCGCTCCGACGTTTGAAGATGCCTGAGGCCTTCGAGCGCGCCTGGCAGCAGCTCCGCCGCAAGCTCACTGAGGAACACTTCGAGTGCTGGTGCCTCAAGTTGACACGCCCGGATTCAACGTAGAACAAGTCGAAACATTACCGCTCCCGACACAGGCCTAGAACGTGCTGTTTAATTCGGCCACCTTCCTATTTGCATTCCTGCCCGTCTCCCTGATCGGGTTTTATGTCATCGGGCGAAAGTCGCCCTCGCTGGCACTTCTCTTTCTCGCGGCCGCATCGCTGCTCTTCTATGCGCAGACCAATCCGAAGCACCTCTACGTCATGCTGCCCTCGATCCTCTTCAACTACGTCGTTGGATCGGCGCTCGCACGAAAGCCGCAGCGTGGGTCTTTCCCCCGATATCAGCTACTCGTGCTTGGCGTCACAGCGAACCTTCTCTGTCTCTTCGCCTTCAAATACCTCGATCTGTTCATCGACACTATCAACGCCACCCACCTGATCGAGCTGAAGGAAAGAAAGATCGAGCTTCCGCTGGGAATCTCGTTCTTCACGTTCACTCAGATCGCGTTCCTAGCCGACGCATACGCGCGGAAAGCGAAGGAGACGAGGCTTCTCGATTACACGCTGTTCGTAACCTACTTCCCCCATCTCATCGCCGGCCCGATTCTACATCATAGCGAGATGATGCCGCAGTTTGCCGCGTCGACCTATCGCGTGAAGATGGAGAACATCGCCGTCGGCTTGACCGTATTCCTCATTGGACTCTTCAAGAAAGTCGTGCTCGCAGACACAGTGGCTCCTCACGTCCACAGGATTTTCGACGCTGCCGGCCAGGGCACCGCGCTGACCTTCCTCGAGGGATGGTCCGGCGCCCTTTTCTACTCACTTCAGATCTACTTCGATTTTTCTGGATACTCCGACATGGCCATCGGGCTGTCGCTGCTGTTCGGCGTGCGCCTTCCCCTCAACTTCAATTCTCCCTACAAGGCCGTCAACATTATCGAGTTCTGGCGGCGCTGGCACATGACGCTGTCGCGTTTCTTGCGCGACTATCTCTATATTCCTCTCGGGGGAAATCGCTGCGGCGCCGCGCGGCGGATGGCAAACCTCATGGTCGTAATGCTGCTCGGAGGCCTCTGGCATGGCGCCTCGTGGACCTTCGCCATATGGGGCGGCCTGCATGGCGCGTATCTGCTGGTGAACCACGCCTGGCAGCTTCTGGGGCTGAAATTTCCTTTGAGCGATAGAGCCGCGGCCGTGCTCGGCTGCGCGCTGACATTCTTGGTCGTGACGGTGGCGTGGGTCTTCTTTCGATCCCCCGACATCGGCTCCGCATTGACGATGTTGACGGCGATGCTCGACATCAACAGTGTCGACCGCACGTCTCCAAACCTGCCTTCCATCGAACTGTCGGCATTCGCCGCTGCGCTGTTGGCAATTGCCTGGTTCGCACCGAACACGCAAGAGATCATGGCGGACTATCATCCCGCGCTTGGGCGTCCTGATGCCGCTCGAACGCCGGCGATCGTGTGGAGACCAAGCCCGGCTTATGCCTTGGTGCTCGCCTCTATGGCCATCGCCTCATTCACCATGATCGTGTACGTCAAGCGCGTCGGTGACTTCATTTACTTTCAGTTTTGAGGTCCATGAAATCCTATCTCTACATCCTCTGTGGCGCCATCGCCCTTGCTTTCGCAGCAATGTTGGCCTTTTCGGCCGTTGGCATGGTCAATTGCTTCGACTGCGATCTGTTGCGATATCAGGAAGCGAAGATGGCCGCGATGACCGACGTCGACACGGTGATTCTAGGCGACAGTTCGATCGGACATGCGATCGATGCCCGAGAGTTCTCTCGCTTGAGCGGGAGAACCACGATGAATTTGGCATTGACCGGCTACAACTACGGCATCGGCGGGGCCTATGCCCTGCTGACCGAGATGCTCCAGAAGAAAAGTCCGCCCCGGAACGTCGTCCTTGCGTTCACGCCCCAAACCTACGCGCTTTCTTTCGCCGAGCTCGAGGGACTTCCAGTCAGAGGCCTGTTGCAAGTCTTTCGACGCGTGCCCTTCAAGGCATTTTCATTGAACACAAGGATCTCTCGGGAAGCCGCGCATATCCTATCAGTTGAACTATTCGATCGCCAATTCCTGATGGCAGGCATTAATGCGTACCTGCGGGGATCACCGCCGATCCTCGCCGGCTCGCATGGCTATGACTATCTCGCGCCTTCGACCGATATTCTCGACATCGGCAAGGTCATCGAAAAATGGAGTGCGAATCCCCCGCCCGACTACGACATCTTCTTTTCCAAAGTGGCACATCTCTGCAAAGTGCACGGATTGAATTGCCTCTACCTGCACAGCACATTGTTGGAACTCGTCGCCAACAGAAACCAGGCTTTCATCCAGGCTTTGAGCGATCGGATTGAAGGAGCGGGCCTCAGGGTGCCATACCGATGGCCCGTCGCCGTTCCAAGCTCTGAGATCGGCGATACCATCAATCATATCAGGCCGAGCCTTCGGCGCGATTACACGCGTAAGTTCTTTGAAAGGCTCGAGCCCCTGCTTCTGCCGCCTTCCTCGTAAGAGCGGGCCGCGGCTGTCCGGCAGCGGGAATCTTCCCATCGCATGCCGCACTTCATAGCGATCGCGGCACCATGCGAGCGCAACACCAAGCACACAGCCAGCGGAACCAGCGCGCCGCGCGATGATGGGATGGCCCCAGCACGAGCGTTTGATCGCAGCATTGAGATGCTGTTCGACATCGCGGACCTGCGTCGCCCCTCCGCAGGCGCCGATCATCGCCAGTGAAAATTGCCGCCGCAGTTGGTGTCGCTCGGCGTCATTGATGGCAATGCATCAACCCCATTTCGTGCAGCCCTCCCTCATGCCGTCGTCCCGTCGATCGAGCGGCGGATCACCTGCTGCACTTCCGTATTCGACAGGAACAGGTCGTGATTGATGATGCCCCAGCCTTCCTGGGAGGCGTCGACCACGCGCACGCCGAGCCGCGCGATGGCGGCTTTCTCCGCCGCGCCGACCCGCGTCATTCCACCTGCGATCTGTCCCGACAGCGCCAGTGCGCGATCGTTGGTCGAGGCGATCACGGTGATCTTGCCGGCCAGCGGGCCGATACGCTGGATCGCCGACGAGAACACGTCCATGTCGATGTCGGGCGCGGCGAACACCACTGCGCCGATCTTGCTCGTCACCGTGTCGCCGTATCGCGCATGCAGCTGACGCAGGCTTTCCAGCGTCAGCATGGTCCCCATGCTGTGCGCAACGATGTGCACGCGCCCCGCCCCGGGCGCCGACACCAGCGCGGAGAGCACGCGCTCGAAATTGTCGCGCGACCACATCGCGCTGTCGCGGTCATAGGCATAGTCGAACAGGCCTGCCTTAGACGGCCAGGAGAACACCAGGGTCCGGCCGCGGAACTTGATTCCATCGGAAAGATGGGCGCCGTCCAGCACCGCCGTCTCGAACGTCTGCTTGAAGCCGTGCACGTAGATCAGCATGTCGCCTCCGCCGGCCTGCGCAGCGAGATCGCCAATTTCGGCTGAGACCGGCTCGACCCGGTCAAGGCGCCAATCGTCAAGGCCGACCGAGGCGAGAGACAGACGGCTCTCATCCGGCGCCACCAGCCGCGCCTGGGCCACCCTCATGCTGGTCGCACGCTCCGGCCCGAACCAGGGTTTCGTGCGGCCGCCGTTCACGGGCTTGCGCGTGGTGACGACAAGCAATGTGGGGTCGACCGAGAGCGACGACGCGTCGAGGCGCGCGCCGGTCGCACCGAGGCCGGCGCATCCGCCGAGCGCGAGGGCGCTCCCTGCCGATACGAGCCCGCCGAGAACCGCGCGGCGCGAAACGGAATGCGAGTTTCGTTGCAGAAGACGTCGGACGATCACACGGAACCTCGGGAACTTTGCCCCCGGTAACGCCGCCCCGCCCAGCTCCCTGAATGACAATGGAGGCGAGAAGACGGCGGAGCTGTGTTGGGGTCGGTCCAGTGGTGGCTTCCGCTCGATTGCCAGGTCAGTCAGTGACCTCGATCGAATGGATCTCGCACCAGTCGCGCAATGCCCGCTCCGTCGCCTTGTTCCGGTAGTCATGCCAAGCATCGATCGCTCCCCGTCGGGAGAGCAGGGTCTTGAACTTCTGAAAGGCGCCGCGTTTGCTGAACATGTAGCGAACGTCGTCCAGATCGTTCGGCAAGAACTTGCGGACAAAGGCGATCACAAGAGGCTTGCCGAGGTCGAGATCTCGTGTGTTCGGGATCTGCAAGTATTTGGTCTCGTCTTCGATATCGTCGGGCAGTTCGTCGTCCTCGAGCTCCTGCAGCTCGTCCTCATCGAACTGGTAGTAGATCTTCCCTGTCTGCCTGCAGACGAAGGTGCGGCACTCCCCCATACCGCCGCTGATGTCGGCGAACTCAAAAGCCTGGAGGATGTCTGCGAATTTCACGGGCATTGGACACCTTGCCAATGGAACGACGGCGCACTGTCTGCGATCGACCCGAAGAGTATAAGCGGATCGTCCTTGGAGGTAATGAATCCTCCCAGTGTCCAGCTGGCGTCGACGGGCAAAACACCCCAATCCGATGTCAACCCCTCTCTTCGAAAATATTCCACTTTGCCGAAATTCGGAGTTATCGTATGTGTCGGCCATCCCAGTCCACCAAAGGGGCGGTCGTACGTCGTTTCGAGCGCGGGCGGGGATTGCGGTGGACGCGGGCGGCGTTAAAGGCGGAGCTTGCGCGTGCAGGGCGAGATGAACCTCGTGAGCACAGCGCGCTTTGCGAAGACGAACGGCGCTCATGTCCGGCGACGCCATTTGGCGACGCCGGATGGCCTGCGTACGGCGAAACCGTGTGGTCCTGGCCGTCGTTGCTACGGTCAAGCCTTTGCGAAGGCGGCGCTCGCGCCAACCGGCGTGGCGACGTGAATTTCGCGAAAGGCGAGGGGGGCCAGAAGGAACTCGGCTCCCGGGAGAGCACGGCATAGGCCGTCAAACCATCGCGCAGGGAAGGCCTGGTTTCGGCTGCCCTGTGTCTCCCCTGTGCATTGCGCGTGCATCCGTTCAGCATGGGGGTCATTACGGGTGCTAGCCGGCGCCCGGCCTTCCCTGCGCCCTTTCCGTCGAGAGGGCGTGCCGCGAAGCACAGCTCGGGCAGGTCGTGCCGCGAGAGCGCGGGCGCATGTCGATCGGACTAGCGAAATGATGCCGCGGTGTTTCGGTCCGGTCCCAGTACCCCCGGTCTCCCATGCAAGCATGCCGCATCGGCGTCAGTGGTGGTGGCCGTTCTCCCCAGAATCTGCACTATGCGTCCCGCGACTCCGGAGCTGCTGCCGGGCCTTTGGAGATCTTGGCAATTTGCTTTCTGGAGTGACGATATGAGCGGTTTGGTGATCTCTGGCGGCCGGGTGGTGGATCCCGCGAGTGGGATGGACGCCATCGGCGACGTGGCGGTGGTGGACGGCAGGATCGCCGCGGTCGGTACGGGCCTCGGCGGCGCCGAGCGGGTGATCGACGCCACCGGGCTCGTGGTCGCGCCCGGGTTCATCGATTTGCATGCGCACGGCCAGTCGATCCCGGCCGACCGCATGCAGGCGTTCGACGGCGTCACGACCACGCTCGATCTCGAGGCCGGCGTGCTGCCGGTCGGGTCCTGGTATGACCGCCAGGCCAGGAAAGGCCGCGTGCTGAATTACGGCGCCGCCACCAACTGGGCGTTTGCACGCATCGGCGCGATGACGGGCTCCAACGCCGAGAGCTCGCTGGAGGCGTTCGGCAATGCCATGCGCGACCGCCGCTGGATGGACAATGTGGCGACCGATGCGGAAGTCGCGGGCATTCTCGAACGTCTCGGCCGCGGCCTCAACGAAGGCGGCATCGGCATCGGCATCCTCAATGCTTACGCGCCGGGCGCCGGCGTGCAGGAGCTGACCGCGGTCTGCCAGCTCGCTGCGGCCAAGGACGTGCCGACCTTCACCCACGTCGCCTTCATGTCGCGGATCGACCCCGAAAGCGCGGTGGAAGCCTATATCCGCCTGATCGGCTATGCCGGCGCCACCGGTGCGCACATGCACATCTGCCATTTCAACTCGTCGAGCAAGACCGATGTCGAGCGCTGCCGCGTGCTGATCGCGAAAGCGCAAGCGCAGGGACTGCCGATCACGGTGGAAGCTTATCCTTACGGCACCGGCTCCACCGTGCTGGCCGCCGCCTTCTTCAGCGACCCCGAATTCGTCGAGCGCAACGGCACCGGATATGATTCCGTGCAGCGCGTCACCGACGGCTATCGCTTTCACGACCGCGAGGAGCTCTTGAAGGCCCAGGCCGAGGAGCCGTCCTCGCTGGTGCTATGGCATATCCTCGACACCGAGAACAACGCGCATCACCGCGACCTGCTCGACATGTCGGTGCTGTATCCCGGCGGCGCCATCGCCTCCGATGCGATGCCGTGGACGACGTCGGACGGCAAGACCTACACCGGTGATGCCTGGCCGCTGCCGGACGACGCCACCTCGCATCCGCGCTCGGCCGGCTGCTTCACGAAGTTCATCCGTGAATGGGTGCGCGAGCGCAAGACCGTGTCGCTGCTGGAAGGCGTGCGCAAATGCGCGCTGATCCCGGCGGAGATCCTGTCGCAGAGCACGCCGGCGATGCGCGCCAAGGGACGGCTCGCCAAGGACGCCGATGCCGACATCGTCGTGTTCGACTACGAAAAACTTTCCGATCGCGCCACCTTCACGGCGATGAACCGTCCGTCGGAGGGCGTCCGGCATCTCGTGGTCAGCGGCCAGCCGCTGATCAGCGACGGCGTGCTCGATGTGACGGCGCGGCCGGGCAAGCCGGTGCGCCGTCCCGTCGTCGAGAGCTGACTCATGCCGGTCCCCATTCTCCTGGTCACGGGCTTTCTGGGGGCGGGCAAGACCACGGTCGTGAACCATCTGCTGGCGCATGCAGAGGGACGGCGCATCGCCGCCGTGGTCAACGATTTCGGCGCCATCAACATCGATGCGGAGCTGATCGCGGGCGCGAGCGACGGCGTGGTGAGCCTCGCCAATGGCTGCATCTGCTGCTCGCTCGAAGGCGATCTCCTGCGCACGCTCTCGACGCTGCTGCGGCGCGATCCGAAGCCCGAATACATCGTCATCGAGACCAGCGGCGTCGCCGATCCCGCCGACATCGTCCGCAATCTGATGGATCCCGTGATCCTGCGCGAGGCGCAGCTGGAGACGGTGCTTTGCGTGATGGACGCAGCCACGCCGCCGGCCGCGCTGGAGGATACTCTCCAGCGTTCGCAATTGCGGGTCGCCGATATCGTGGCGCTGACCAAGCTGGATCTGGCGGACGCAGGCGCGGGCGCGCGGATGCGCGCTGCCATTCGCGCACAGCGCGTCCCTGCCGTGGTGATCGATGCGACACACGGCGAGATTCCGCCTGCCCTGCTGTTCCCCGCACATGTCGATCGCGCGCCCGCGCCGCGCGCACCGGGACCGAAACGTCCCGCAGAGGAGCGCTTCGAAACGCTGAGCTGGACGTCGGACCGCCCGCTCTCGCTGCCGCGCCTGCAGCAGGCGATCGGCCGACTTGCGCCAAAACTTGCGCGCGCAAAAGGCCTGTTCGAGACGGTCGAGCAGCCCGGCCGCCAGATGGTGTTTCAATTCGCCGCCGGCCGCGCCACGCTGGCCCCGGGCGAAGCGTCGACACCGGACGTGCCGCGCGCCCGGATCGTCTTCATCGCCGAGCTCGGAGTGCTCTCGAAAGCGGAGCTCGACGGCATCATGGAAGCGTGCGTTGCGGGCGAGTAGCGCAAGGCCTATCCGGCCAAATCGGGCAGCGCCTCAATCTTCCACCGGCAGCGCATCGCCATGCGCGTACCACTCCGCACGTGATGCCCAGTGCACATGCTGGTCTGGTCTCGCCTGCAGCGGCTCGTCGAACGCGCCGGCATGGATGATCGCCTCGCCTCCGCTGCGCGTGAGGTGCGGCATCGGGCTGCCGCAGGTCTTGCAGAAAGCGGTCGCAAAGCTGCGCGCGCCGGGCAGGTCGAAGCGCGCGACGGAAGCTTCGCCGCGCAGCCAGTGCAGCGCCCCCGCCTTCACGATCACCTCGCAGGAATGCGCAGTCCCGGTCGCCTTGCGGCAGCGCGAGCAATGGCAGTTGAGGAAGCGCTCGAACGGGCCCTCGACCTCGAACGCGACCTCGCCGCACAGGCAGCTTCCGCGGAATGCCGTCATCTCACTCCCCCTCCGGCTCTGCGTGCTTGTCTGCGGCTTCTTCCACGTGGACCGGTGGCGCCCCGTGCGCGCCGCGGAGCCGGAGTGTCGATCACGTCCACCTCGATCTTCAGCATGTCGAGATCGCGCGTCATCTCGCGCACCTCCTGGCCCTTGCGCGCCAGCTCCTCGGAAACGTCGACCGCCATCTTGCGTTCGGTCACGTTGCCCTGGCTATTGACGAACAGCTTCGCGCGCATCCATTCGAGCCGCGCCCGCTGGGTGTCGCGCTCGAACTTTTTTTCCGCATAGCGCCGTCGCGCCTCCGCATAGGCGCCAACCAGCGCCGTTTCCGGCAGGCTCCACAATTGCTCGACCGACATGGTCATGCCGTTCGTCCTGAGCTCAGCTCTCTGGAGGTTTGCTCCGCAGCCTATCAGACCCTTCCGGCCGAAAATTCTCAAGAGGGGATCGGCACATCCGCCAGGCTCACGCGAACTGCGCGATGCCGTGACCGACGGACCAGTTCTCCTTGGGGGCATCGAGCACATTCACGAACACGTCCTCGGGGCGGATGCCGGGACTTTCGCCGAGAAGGTCCGCGATCCGGCGATACAGCGCTTTCTTCTGCTCAGGGGTGCGCGAGGCGAACACAGTGATCTGGATCAGCACGGCGTCGTCGCTGCGCTCGACGCCGTAAGCATTGCCGCAGCGGAAATTGGCCGGCTCATGCTCGGTGATGGCCATGAACGCGTCGTTCTCCGGCACGTTCAGCGCCTCGCGCATGGCGCGGTAGAGACCGTCGAGAATCGCCTGCCGGTAGGCTTGCGGCTTGCCGGCGCGCATCGAGATGTGGAGGAGGGGCATCGCGCGTCCCTTTGCATGCGGGCCTGACCGGCGAGGCGAATGCGGACGCCGCCGGCGCGGCCGGTTGACGAAATGGATGACGAAACGGGCTATCAATCCCGGTCAGTTTTTGACACGATGTCTAGAAAGCATGTTATTGACACCGTGTCAAATACTTTGGAGGAGGCGGATGTGAGACCGCGCGAATTCGATCACGACGAGGTCCTGCGTGTCGCGTTCGACCAGTTCTGGCGCAAGGGCGTGCGCGGCACCTCGCTGTCCGACATCGCGCGCGACGCCGGGGTCCAGCGCGGCAGCCTCTATAATGCCTTCGGCAGCAAGGAGGCGCTGTTCCTTCAGGCCTATGAACGCTATGCGGGCGAGTATCTGCTTGCCCTGCAAAAGGCGCTCGGTACGGGAAGCTTGCGAAAGCGCCTCACCGGGTTCTTCGATCTGACCATCACCAATTTCCGCTCCGGCACGCCGCCGCGCGGCTGTCCGACCACGCGCGGCTTGATGGAGCTCGGCGCCGCCGAAGGCGACGGGCTCGATGAAGAAGCGCGCCAGGCCTTTGCGGACCTCATCTCGCGCATTACCGCACTGGTTCAGGACACGTTGTCGGAAGGCGCGGAGCGTGGCGAGTTCAAAGGCAATCCCGCGGCCGCAGCGCTGCACATCATCACCGTGACGCGCGGTCTCGCCGTGCTCGAACGTGCCTTCGGCGAGGAGCCGCAATTGCGCAAGATCGCCGCGCACACGATCGATCTCGTGCTCGGCAGGAAAGGCGGCTAAAGCATGATCCGGAAAAGCGAGCAGCGGTTTTCCGAAAAGATCATGCTTAAACAACAACCTGAAGCGCGATGACGATTCATCCTAATCGCATCGCGCTTTAGGTGTCAGCACAATGCGAGCGCGTTGACCGCCCGTGTCGCCGCATCTTCCTTGCCGGATCCGACGAGCTGGCCGACGATGGATTCGAGGTCGCCCGGCTGCTTGCGGCGCGCGACCGTCAGCAATTGCATCAATCCGGCCTCGTCCTTCGACAGGCGTCGGCAGGACGGCGGCATGAAGCACAGCTCGCAGGGCCGGCCGCTGCGCAGGATTCTGACGAGCGCGGCGGCACGCGCCACCAGCAGCGGACTGTCGGAGATGCCCGGCGCCTCGTCGGCGAAGCGATAGGCCGCCTCCCAGCAATCGGACGCGCCGGTCGTATAGGCTGCCCCGATGAAGCGGAACAGTGACAGCGCGACGCGGCAGAAATCATCATAGCTGTCGACGCATGGGCGCGCCGCGAGCGCGGCCTGGAGCGGACAGAGCCGCGGCTGACCGGCGTCCGGCGCCGCCACAGAACCGCAAATATCCGGTGGCATGAACGGCCTCGTCAGTGCAACGTCGGGCTTCCGACCAGCCAGCTCTTCATCGCCTTGGTCCGGTCATGGTCGAAGGACCGTCCCTGCCGGTTTGGCAGGATGAGCCCCGCCATGCGGAAGATCGTCGCCACCCCCCGCACGGGCGCGAGCGCCCAATCGGCGCCGACCGGCGGCAGCCAGCTCTCGAACCGCTCGCGCGCGACATCGATGCGATCCTGTTGCGCCGCGGCGATGGCGTGCAGAATTCCCTGCTCGCTGTCCGACATGCGCGGGCAGGTCGGGCAGTGCACCTCGATGGCCGTATGGGCCGTGCAGGCGAAGATCTCGATGATCGATTCCAGGGAGGGCACGGCATCGCCCACGCGGAAATGGTCGTACACTTCCTGGATATCGGCTGCAGTCGGAACCGCGCCGCCGCTGCGCGCCTTGGCGCGGAATCCCCAGATGAAGAGCCGTTCGGCGGCGCTCAGCGCCGGCAGGTCCAACGATCCCTGATGTGTCGATTGATGCATGGAGCCTCTGGCGTCTGCGGCGCGCACGCCGCCTCTGATCTGTGCCGATCGTTCTGCTAGAGCGTCTCCCAAGTCAACGCTCCCACGCGCGATATCGAGGTCTTCTAGAATGCACTCGCAAAACCCGCGCCGCTGCTGGGCTGGCAAGCCCCGCAAGAATACTTCGAACGAATCCAATCTTGAATCCTTCGAACCGTATCATGTTGCCTCGGATGCCACGGAGGCGGCGAGCCAGACGGCGCAGGCAGCCGACGAAATCGGTGCGCCGATCACTGCGATCCAGACTGAGACCAATCAGGTGATCGGCAACATCAGGAGCATCCGCGCGGCCTAGCGCGACTTCTTCTCTGCGACGTCGCGAAAATGTTTCGCGATGTCGGCGCGCGTTGCGACCCAGACCCGGCCCTCCAGTTGCGCCAGCTCGGCGAGAATCGCGCGCACGGCACGGAAGCGCGCGGGCCGGCCGCAGATGCGCAGGTGAAAGCCGACCGACAGCATCGAGGATCGGCCGCGCTCGGCCTCCTCGACCAGCGTCGCAAGCGCGGCGCTGACGTAGTTCGAAAAATCCTCCGGTTGCACGAATCCGTTCGGGTGGAAGAACTTCATGTCATTGGTGTCGAAGCCGTAGGGCAGGACCAGCATCGATCCCTGTGGCGACCGGCTCCAATACGGCAGATCGTCGTCGAGTGCGTTGGAATCGTAGGCAAAGCCGAGCTTGGTCAGGAGATCGCGTGTCCAGACGCTCTGGCTGCCGCGTGACATGAAGCCGATCGGCGTGAGGCCGGTCGCACGGGCGATGACGTCGCGCGTCTTCTCGATTTCGCGACGCTCGGTTTCGGCATCGCCATAGAGCGCGTGCGGCAGCCAGCGCCAGCCATGCACCGCCGGCTCGTGTCCAGCCTCGACCACGGTGCGGGCAAGGCCCGGCACGCGCTCGACGGCGCGACCGCACATCATGAAGGTCGAACGGACGTCGGCCTCAGCGAAAGCATCG
Source organism: Bradyrhizobium guangxiense (assembly GCF_004114915.1). Taxonomy (NCBI): domain Bacteria; kingdom Pseudomonadati; phylum Pseudomonadota; class Alphaproteobacteria; order Hyphomicrobiales; family Nitrobacteraceae; genus Bradyrhizobium; species Bradyrhizobium guangxiense. Next base: position 823,456 of record NZ_CP022219.1, read on the forward strand.
AGGAAACGCCACAGGCCGGCGCGCATGCCGTAGTCGAACACCTGCTCCTGCACGAGATCGCGCACGCCCGGCGGTGATGTCGAGGCCACCTCGCCGTAGCGCTCCGTCTCCGCATCGCCCTGCTCGATCGCGAGCTCGGCGCCCTCCTCGAAATTCACCACCAGCGACACCGCAACGCGGGCGCCGTTGGGCCAGACGATATCGGGTCGCGCCCTTCCATATCCGCGAAGATTGCGCTCGATTGGCATGGTCAGCGGCTCCCGATCTGGCGGCTGACACCGCCGAAGATTTCGGCGCAAACGAGGCCGGCCAGAGTCAGCAGCACGATGACGCCGGAGACGGCGGCGACGCGCACGTCGAGGCTGCCTTCGAGAATGGCCCAGAGCTTGATCGGCAGCACCTCGGTGCGCGCATCGGCCAGGAACAGTGACACCGGAACATTGTCGAACGAGGTCAGGAACGCAACGAAGCAACTCGCGACGATGCCGCGGCGGATCAGCGGCAGCGTGACCCGGCGGAAAGTGTACCAGCGGCTGGCGCCGAGGCTGAGCGAGCAGGTGATCAGCACCGGATTGAGTTGCTGCACCGAGGCGCCGACCATCCGGATCACGAAGGGCACGCAGATGATGGTGTGGCCGAGGACCAGCGTCGCCGCCGACAGGCGAATGCCGAGCAGGTTGAAAACCAGCAGCAGCGACAGGCCGAAGGCCATGGCGGGCAGCACCATCGGCGACATGAACAACGCATCCAGCACACGCGCGATCTTCAACTTGCTTCGCGCAAGCCCCAGCGCGGCTGCGCCGCCGAGCACGGCCGAGAGGATCGTCGCGATGGCTGCGACCTTGAGGCTGGTCAGCGCCGGCTCGATGATCTCCTGCGACTGCAGCAGCTCGACATACCAGCGCAGCGACCAGCTTGGTGGTGGGAATTTCAGCGTGATGCCGCCAGTGAAGGAAATCATCAGTACGACCAGCGTCGGCGCCAGCAGCAACAGCATGCCGAAGCTGGTGATTGTACCGACGACGGTGGAGTAGATCCGGTCAACGAGACTACGCTGCATCGACGCCTCGTACGTAGCGGCGGGACAGTGCACCGATGGCAAACACGATGCCGGTCACTGCCAGCGTGAAGGTCAGCGACAGAGCGGCCGAGAACGGCCAGTCCTGCACGCCGACGGCCTGCTGGTAGATATAGGACGGCATCAAAATGATGCGCCCACCGCCGACCAATGTCTGGGTGATGAAGGCGGTCGCAGCGGCAGCGAATACGAGCAGCCAGCCGGCGATGGCGCCCGGCAGCGTCAGCGGCAGGATGACGGTGATGAAGATGCGGGCGCGGCTCGCGCCCAGCCCCTCTGCCGCGCGCGTCAGATTGCCGTCGAGCCGCAGCAGGCTGTTGATGACAGGCAGCGCCATCAGGGGAAGCTGGATCTGCGTCAGCGCCAGAACCATGCCCTCCCAGGAGTAAAGCAGGCGGGCCGGGGCCTGCCAGAGCCCCAGCGACAGCATGGCCGAATTGACGATGCCGTCGCGACCGAGGATGACGATCCAGGCAAAGGTTCGCACCACCGTGCTGGTCAAGAGCGGCAGCATGATCAGGAAGGTGATCAGGGTGCGCATGAACGGGCCGCTCGCGACATAAACTAGTGCGAGCGGGTAGGCGAGGATCAGCGTCGCCAGTGCGACCTCCGCCCCCAGCCACAGCGTGTCCGTCAGTACCTTGAGGCTGAAGGGATCGGAGAAGAATCGGAGATATTGCGCCAGCGACAATTCCGCGAATTGGGGGGTGCGGAACAGGCTGATCACAACAAGCGCAATCAGCGGCAGCACGAAGGCTGCGAAGAACAGCGCCGCCAGCGGAACCACTGGCAGCATCTGTCTCGATGTGCTCGTGCTTGCCGGCGTCATTCAGATCTTCACTTCCTTGCTGAAGCGGGTGATCCATTCGCCGCGCAGCGGCTGGAACTTGGTCCAATCGAGCAGCACATTGTTGGCGACGAGGTCGTCCACGCTCTTGGCGACGCTGAGATTCGCGCCGGTCAGCGCCACCTTGCCATTGGTCGGCATCATCACCCAGGGAGCGGCCTCGATCCCCTTCTGCGTCTCGACCGACATCACCGTGTCGAGATAGTCGAGCACCGCCTTCGGATCCTGGTTGTTCTTGACGATCTGCGCGCTGGTGCGGATCACGACGGCACCGGATTTCGGCTTGGCGAAAGCGATGTCGACGCCCTTGGCGGCGAGCAGCGCAACGTTGTTCCAGAAATTGAAGGCGATATCGATCTCGCCCTGCTGGAACAACGCCGCCAGCGCGCCGGGCGACGCGGCGATCGCCCCGACATTCGGCAGCAGCTTCTTCATTGCCTCGAAGGCCGGCTCGATATTGGTCTCGGAGCCGCCGTTCAGCTTGGCGATCTCAACCATGAAGGCGGTGCCGAGGCTGGAGCCGAGCCCGGTGATGCCGACGCGGCCCTTGTATTCCGGCTTCCACAGATCCTCCCACGAGGTCGGCGGCGTCGTGATCTTCTTCGGGTTGTAGGCGATGCCGATCAGCTGACAGGTGATGACAGGCGCGTAACCGTCCGGATGACGGAACGCGCTGGGAATGTCGGCAAACGATTTCGACTGCTCGACCGGGAATTTCTCCAGCACGCCGCTCGCGATCGCCGGGATCAGCGGGCCCTCGTCGAACAGCACCACGTCGAACGGCGGGGCGTTGCGCGAGGCCTGGATCTTGCCGATCTGGTCGACGCCCAGCAGCGGCGTGAAGGTGACACCGCTGTCGCTGGTCTTCTTGAAGGCCGGCCCGACCACCGAGCGGAAGGCTTCGTCGAAGCTCCCCGGATAGGTCGTGGCCACGATCGAAGTGGCGGCGCGCGATGATGTCGGCCATCCGAGGCTTGCCGCCGCAAGCACGGCCGAACCCGAGGTGAGCAGCGATCTCCGGGATAGGCTCATGTCAAACACTCCTTTGCTGATGCTTGGAAACGCCGTCGACCGGCGTGCTGAAAATGCTGACGCGCGAGACATCGGAGATTGCGAGCCAGGCCGTCTCTCCGGCTTGTGCCTTCGCGATGCCGGCGGCGCGCGCCTGGCTGATCTTCACGGCCTCACCGCTCGCGGTGACACCCTCGGTGACGCTGACGGCGCCAAGCGGCACGGTGGCGCGGATCGTGACGGGGATGGCGCCGGGCCGTTCGGCGCCGAACGCCATGTTTTCAGGCCGGACGGAGAGCGTCACCGGCGTGCCGCGCCTGCGCTGAACCGAACGGCCGAGATCGATCTCGGGCCCGGCGTCCAGCTGCACGCGGTCGGTGTCCGTGACGGTACCGCGAAGCAGATTGGTGTGGCCGATGAAGCTCGAGATGAACAGGCTCGCCGGGCGGTCGTAGAGCGCATCCGGGCTGTCGATCTGCTCGACGCGCCCCTTGTTGAGGACGACGATGCGGTCGGCCATCGACAGCGCCTCCTCCTGATCGTGCGTGACGATGATGGAGGTGACGCCAAAGGTCTTCAGCAGGCTCTTGATCTCGATCTGCATGTCCAGGCGCAGATTCTTGTCGAGCGCGGAGAACGGCTCATCGAGCAGGACGAGGCCCGGATCGATCGCAAGCGCGCGCGCCAGCGCCACGCGCTGCTGTTGTCCGCCTGAGAGTTCTCCGGGCAGCCTCCGCACGAACGCCGCCATCTGGGCGAGGCCGAGCATCTGCTCGACCTTCGCCGCGACCTCGGCGTTCGGCCGCTTGCGTGCGCGCAATCCGTAGGCGACGTTCTCGAATACGCTCAGATGCGGGAACAGCGCATAGTTCTGGAACACCACGCCGATGCGGCGGCGATTGGCGGGGATGTGCTCGACCCGCGCGCCATCGAAGCGGACTTCGCCCCTGGATGGACGCAGGAAGCCCGCGATGATCTGCAGCATCGTGGTCTTGCCGCAGCCGGAAGGCCCGAGCAGCGCGATCAGCTCGCCGGCCGCGACGGCGAGATTGATCTCGTCCAGCGCAACCGTCGCGCCGAAGGCGTGGCCGATGCCTTTCAGATCGAGCGAATGTCCACGCACGTCACCCAACGCCCAGCTCCGTCCTTCGCGATGTCCTGCGCAAGGAGGGGTAGCAATCGCCGTGCCAGCGCAGTCTGCTCGCTAAGGCGTTGGACAGCTTGTTAAACATATTGGTGCCGAAAATTGGCGCCAATATATCAAATATATTGTGAACATTTTGGCGGCAGATTTGTATAAAAAATGGGCTGCGGCGGTTTGTCGGAATGCTGTAAAAGCGAGACATGAAGCGAATCCGTCCCCTCAAGCGCAGGCCGAACCGCTCCGAGCCAAAACACAGGGAGCCGGAGGCCGTCGATCCGCGCAGTATCGACGACGATCCGGTGGTGCAGGGCATTTTGACCGCGATCAGCCAGAAGCGGCTCAAGCCGGGGGCCAAGCTCGGCGAGGACAAGCTCGCCTCTGCGTTCGGCACCACGCGGATTCACATCCGCCAGGCGCTGTCCCATCTCGCTTCGCGCAAGGTGGTGATGCAGATCCCCAACCGCGGCGCCTTCGTGTATCGGCCGAGCTGGGAGGAGGCGCAGGATATCTTTGCCGCGCGCCGCATCATCGAGACCGCAGCCGTGAGCGCCGCAATCGACCGGCTGGACAAAGCCGGCAGGGCCGAGCTGAAGGCGCATATGGAGCGCGAGGCGCGTCACGATCGCAACGACCGTTGGGCCTCGCTGTCGCTGACGGCGGAATTCCACATCCTGGTCGCCAAGCTCGCGGGCAACCGCGTGCTGCTGGAGATGTCGCGCGAGCTGATGCTGCGGACGTCGCTGGCGATCGCGACCTTCGAGCAGCCGGGCGAGCCGGATTGCTCGCCTGATGCACATCCCGACATCGGCGCACTGATCCTCGCGCGCGACAAGGCCGGCGCGATCCTCGCCATGCGTCATCACATCGAGGAGATGGAGCAACGGATCCGGCCGACGGAGGGCGAGGACGAGGTCGACGAATTGACCGCGATCTTCAAGGAGATCGGCGCGCGAGTGCGGGCCGGCGCATAGCATGGGCGGCCGGCGCATCCTCCTGATCAATCCGAACAGCAATGAGGCGACCACAGCCATGATGGTGGTGATTGCGAGGTCCGTTGCCGCCGATGGTTTCGACATTGTCGGGGCCACCGCGACGCGTGCGCCCGGGATGATCGTCTCGGCGGATGCGCTGGAAGCATCTGCGCCGGAGGTCGAGGAGATCGCGCGGGTCAACAGCTGTGAGTGCGACGGCATCATCGTATCGGCATTTGGCGATCCCGGTCTCGCCGGGATCAAGGCCGCGATGAAGCTGCCTGCCATCGGCATCGGCGAATCCGCGATGCTGGAAGCTGCCGAGGACGGTCGCCGGTTCGGCGTGGCGACTACGACGCCGCTGCTGAAAGCGAAGATCGATGCATTGCCTGATGCGCTGGGGTTGCGATCGCTCTACACCGGCACGCGCGTTGCCGGCGGAGATCCGCATGAGCTCATGCACGATCCCGCACGGCTGCGCGCCGCTCTTGCCGCCGCGGTCGAGACCTGCATTGCGCAGGACGAGGCGGAGGCGGTGATCATCGGCGGTGGGCCGCTAGGTGAAGCGGCACGCGAGCTTCAGCCGATGTTCACCGTGCCGGTCATCACGCCGATCCCGTCGGCCGTGCGGCGGATCATTCGCCTCGTTTCAGCATAACGTCTGATTTTTCCGCGTCGCGGCATCGACCGTGATGCGGAAAACTGTTTTCCTTGACATGAACTCTGCCGTGCTCGACGTGTAACGAGGTCGCGTGACGGCATGGGCGTGCCTCGCGCTAAGAAACGCAGCACGGGAAGGACGTCATGAACGCGGGCCTCGACGAGAAGGACTACCTCGCAACCTTGCGTGGCCTGTGGGACAGGGCCTGGCCGAAAGGCATGCCGCGGTCGCCGAACTATCTGCACGGCGAAGTTCCCTTGACGGAATATCTGCGCGCCTGGGCGAAACGCAGTCCCGAGCGTCCCGCGGTGATCTTTTACGGCCACGTCACGACCTATGCGGATCTCGACCGGCAGAGCGACCGCTTTGCGGCGCTGCTGGCGGCCAAGGGCGTAGGCAAGGGCGACCGCGTCGCGGTGTTCCTGCCGAACTGCCCGCAATTCCACGTCGTGTTCTTCGGCATCTTGAAGCTCGGCGCGATCCACGTCCCGGTCAGCCCGTTGTCGCGCGCGTTCGAGCTGTCTTACGAACTCAACGACACCCAGGCCGAGGTGATCGTCGCGCTCGACCAGCTCATGCCCGTCGTCGAGCAGGTCCGCGGCGAGGCGCGCCTGCGCGAGATCATCGTCACCAGCTTTGCCGACGTCGTTCCTGCTGCGCCGGCATTTCCCGCGCCGGACTCGATCCGCATGCCGCGCGTCGCAGTGCCGGACGCGACCGATCTGTTGCCCGCGCTCGCGGCAATGTCCGCACCTATGCCGCTGCCACCGCCCGGGCTCGATGACGTCGCCGCACTCAACTACACCGGCGGCACCACCGGCATGCCCAAGGGCTGCGTCCATACCCATCGCGACATGGTCTACACCGCTGCTGCCAATTACGGCATCTCGGTGCTGTCGGACGAGAGCAGCGTGTTCCTGTCGTTCTTTCCCGAGTTCTGGATCGCGGGCGAGAACTTTGGCCTGATCTTCCCGCTGTTCTCCGGCGCGACGCTGGTGCTGCTCGCGCGCTGGGATGCCGTCGGCGCGATGGCGGCGATCGACAAGTACAAGGTCACCATCACAGCGATGCCGGTCGACGGCGCAGTCGAGCTGATGGACCATCCGCGCTGGCGCGACTTCGATCTGTCGTCCCTGCAGCAGGTGCGTGTCGTCTCCTTCGTCAAGAAGCTCAACGCCGATTATCGCAAGCGCTGGAAGGATCTGACCGGCACGATCCTGATGGAGGCAGCGTGGGGCATGACCGAGACCCACACCTCCAACACGTTCACATCAGGCTTCCAGGACGACGATTTCGATCTCAACAATCAGCCGATCTTCGTCGGCCTGCCGGTGCCCGGCGCCGAGTTCAAGATCACCGATTTCGAGACCGGCGCGCTATTGCCGCTCGGCGCGGAAGGCGAGATCCGCGTGCGCACGCCCTCGCTGCTCAAGAGCTACTGGAACAAGCCGGAGGCGACCGCGGAGTCGCTGATCGACGGCTGGCTGCGCACCGGCGATATCGGCACCATCGACAAGGACGGCTTCCTGCACTTCCTCGGCCGCCGAAAGGAGATGCTGAAGGTCAAGGGCATGAGCGTGTTTCCGCCGGAGATCGAGGCGCTGCTCGGCCAGCACCCGAAGGTGCTGGGCTCCGGCGTGGTCGGGCGCGACGATCCGGACAAGGGCCAGGTGCCGGTGGCCTATATCCAGCTCAAGCCGGAGGCGGTCGGCACCATCTCCGCGGAGGATCTGCGCGCCTGGTGCGCCGAGCGCATGGCCATCTACAAGGTTCCGGACGTGCGCATTATCGAGGCCCTGCCGCTGACGGCGACGGGCAAGGTGAAGAAGCAGGACCTCGACCCAAATTGTCCTGCTGCTGTCTGAATGAGAGAGACGATGTCGTTCAAAAAGCTCCTGATCGCCAATCGCGGCGAGATCGCCATCCGTATCGCGCGCGCGGCGGCCGACGCCGGCATTGCGACCGTTGCGATCCATCCCGCCGACGATGCGCTGTCGCTGCACGTGCGTGTGGCCGACGAGGCGGTCGAAATCCCCGGTCGCGGCGCCCGGGCCTATCTCGATATCGATGCGGTGGTGAAGGCGGCGAACAGCGCGGGCTGTGATGCCGTGCATCCCGGCTACGGTTTCCTCAGCGAGAACGCGGCATTCGCCAAGGCCTGCGCCGATGCAGGCATTGCCTTCGTCGGGCCCAAACCGGCCGCGCTCGAATTGTTTGGCGACAAGGTCGCGGCGCGGCAATTGGCAAAACGCTGCGCCGTTCCGATCATCGCCGGCACCAGCGGGCCTTCCTCGCTGGAGGAGATTGCGGCGTTCTTCGCTTCGCTCGGCAGCAATGCGGCGATCGTGATCAAGGCGATTGCCGGCGGCGGCGGGCGCGGCATGCGCGTGGTGGAGAACGCGGGCGATCTTGCGGAGGCCTATGCGCGCTGCCAGTCCGAGGCCACGGCGGCCTTCGGCTTCGATGGCGTCTATGCCGAGCGGCTGATCCGGCAGGCGCGCCATATCGAGGTGCAGATCATCGGCGACAAGCATGGCGCGATCTCTCATCTCTGGGAACGCGAATGCACCATCCAGCGCCGGCATCAGAAGCTGGTCGAGGTCGCGCCGAGCCCGTCCCTGAGCGATCCCTTGCGCGGCCGCATCATCGATGCGGCAAAGCAGCTTGCGACGGCCGCCTCTTACGACAATCTCGGCACATTCGAGTTCCTGGTCGACGGCACCGCCGAGGACAGCTTCGCCTTCATCGAGGCCAACCCGCGGCTCCAGGTCGAGCACACCGTGACCGAAGAGGTGCTCGGTGTCGACCTCGTCCGCGCCCAGCTCGCGGTCGCCGCAGGCAGCACGCTGGCTTCGCTGGGTCTTGCGCAGGGCTCGATCCCGAAACCGCGCGGCCATGCCATGCAGCTTCGCGTCAACATGGAGACGCTGGACGAGACGGGCGCAACGCATCCGACCGGCGGCGTGCTCGCCGTGTTCGAGCCGCCGTCGGGCCCCGGCGTTCGGGTCGATAGTTTTGGCTATGCCGGCTACAAGACCAGCGCCGCCTTCGACTCGCTGCTGGCCAAGGTGATCGTGCATACGCCGGGCGAGGCCTGGCACGACGTCGTCGCCAAGGCCTCGCGCGCCTTGCGCGAATTCCGGATCGACGGCGTCGTCACCAACATCGCCTTCCTTCAGGCGGTGCTCGCGCATCCCGATTTCAGGACCAACCGCATCGCGACCGACTTCATCGACCGCAATATCGCAAAGCTCGTCGATGCCGCCGATGGCGCGGCAAAGCCGCTCTATTTTGCCGCGACGGAGCGGGGCAGCGCGCACGGCACGGAAGGGCATGTCGCACAGGTCGTGCCGGAAGGCACGGTAATGGTTGCGGCGCCCCTGCAGGGAACCATCGTCACCATCCAGGTGAAGGAAGGCGAGATCGTACGCCCGGGCCAGCAGCTTGCCGTGATCGAGTCCATGAAGATGGAGCATCTCGTGATGGCCGAGCAGGGCGGACGGGTGACAAAACTCGTCGCAGGCGACGGCGACACGCTGCTGCATGGCGAAGCGATCATGTATCTCGAACCGCTCGACGTTGCGGCCGATAGCGCGGCGCAGGAAGTGGATATCGATCTTGACCACATCCGCCCCGACCTCGCCGAGCTGATCGCACGCCAGGCCAACACGCTCGACGAAAACCGCCCGGCCTCGGTCGAGCGGCGCCGCAACACCAACCAGCGCACCGCGCGCGAGAACGTCGCCCAGCTCGTCGACGACGGCTCCTTCATGGAGTACGGCAGCCTTGCGATCGCGGCGCAGCGACGCCGGCGCAAGCTCGACGACCTCATCAAGAACACGCCGGCCGACGGCCTCGTCATGGGCGTCGCCACGGTGAACGCCGAGAAGTTCGGGCCCGAGGGCGCGCGCTGCATCGTCGTGGCCTATGACTACACCGTGCTCGCGGGCACGCAGGGCCACATGAATCACAAGAAGATCGACCGCATGCTGACGCTGGCGGAAGACTGGCGCGTGCCGCTGGTGTTCTATGCCGAAGGTGGCGGCGGCCGGCCTGGCGACACCGACCGGCTCGGCATGACCGGCCTCGACGGCCCGTCCTTCGTGCAGTTCGCAAGGCTCTCCGGCCTCGTGCCGGTGGTGGGCGTCGTCTCCGGCTATTGCTTTGCCGGCAACGCCGCGATGCTCGGCTGCTGCGATGTCATCATCGCGACCAAGAACGCTTCGATCGGCATGGGCGGTCCCGCCATGATCGAGGGCGGCGGCCTCGGGGTCTATCATCCGGCCGAGGTCGGCCCGGTTTCGTTCCAGTCGCCGAACGGCGTCATCGATATCCTGGTCGAGGATGAGGAGGAGGCGACGAGGGTTGCGCAGAAGTATCTGTCCTATTTCCAGGGCGCGGTGACGGATTGGGAGGCCGCCGACCAACGCCTGCTGCGCCGCGCCATCCCCGAGAACCGGTTGCGCGTCTACGACATCCGCAGCGTGATCGACCTCGTCGCCGACAAGGACAGCGCGCTGGAGCTGCGCCGCGACTACGGCGTTGGCATGATCACCGCGCTGATCCGCATCGAAGGCAAGCCGTTCGGCCTGATCGCCAACAATCCGCGCCATCTCGGCGGCGCCATCGATGCCGATGCCGGCGACAAGGCCGCGCGCTTCCTCCAGCTCTGCGACGCCTTCGATCTGCCGATCGTCTCGCTCTGCGACACGCCCGGCTTCATGGTCGGCCCGGAAGCCGAGAAGACCGCAATCGTGCGCCATGTCTCCCGCATGTTCGTGACCGGCGCCAGCCTCACCGTGCCGCTGTTCGGCATCGTGCTGCGCAAGGGCTATGGCCTCGGTGCGCAGTCGATGATCGGCGGCGGCTTTCACGCCTCGTTCTTCACCGCGGCCTGGCCGACCGGCGAGTTCGGCGGCATGGGGCTCGAAGGCTATGTCCGCCTTGGCTTCCGCAAGGAGATGGAGGCGATCGCCGACCCCGAGGAGCGCGAGACCTACTACCGCAACAAGGTCGCCGAGCTCTATGCCAACGGCAAGGCGGTCTCGATCGCCTCGGTGTTCGAGATCGACAACGTCATCGCCCCCGCCGAAACGCGGCGCTGGATCATGGCCGGGCTCCGTTCGGTGCCGAAGCCGCCGGCCAGAACCGGGAAGAAGCGGCCGTGCATCGACACGTGGTGAGCGCAGTGCAGCAATAGCAATGTGACGTCATTCCGGGGCGCGCGTAAGCGCGAACCCGGAATCCCGGGCTTCTCAGGTGCGCAATTGCGCACCATAGTTCGATGCTTCGCATCGCCCCGGAATGACGAGAAGAGGCAGCACACCGAGTCCCCGCTCCCTGTTCCCGATTGACATCCCCGCCTGTGGTGCCAGACTTTGCACAATAATACAGGGTGGAGACGTCCGCGATGGCCAGCCTTTCGGCCTCGAACCATGTCGCCCGTGTCTTGTCGGTCGCCAATCATGTGGCCGACGTGGATGCCTCTTCGCGAATTGCCAATTCCTGGCGGCGCTCCCTGATCAACCACAAGCTCGATCCCGCCCGCTGGGGACCGCCGCAGACGCTGACCGAAGCCGAAATCCGGCATGTCGCCGAGCCGATGGAGCAGTTGATCCGGCTTGCGACGCCGGAGCTCGAAAACCTGGCGCGGGTGCTGCGTGAGGCCGGCTATTGCGTCAATCTTGCTGACGCGAACGCAACCATGCTGTTCAGTCGACTGCCGGGGGAAGCCGACGCAAGGATGTTTCTGGACTGGAAGATCTACACCGGCTCGAACTTCGCCGAGACCTTCGAGGGCACCAACGGGCTCGGCACTGCGCTCGCCGAAGAGAAGCCGATCCTGGTGCATCGTGACGAGCATTTTCGCGCGCAATGGCACATGTTCTCCTGCGCCGTGGCGCCGCTGTTCGACCAGGCTGGACGTCTTGCAGGTGCGGTGAACATCACCTCCTGCCGCGAGGATCTGGAGCGTGCGGCGCACCAGCTTGCGCTCGCAGTGACGATGGAGGCGACGCGGCGGATGGAGGGCGCGATCTTCCGCGGCCATTTCCGCAACGCCTGGATCGCGACCGTGCCCGGCGACGGCGGCAGCGGCCTGATCGCCTATGACGACGACCGCCGCATCGTCGGCCCCTGCCGCTCTGCGCGTGCGCTGCTCGACCTCACCGATGGCCTGATCGCTTCTGGCATCGACCTGTCGCGCTACATCAGGTTCGATCATCACGCCGCGCGCGGTGCGGACGAGATGGTCGAGCTGCGGCGCGCCGACGGCAGTCCGCTGGGCCGCGGCCATGTTGCCCCGCCGATGCGTGCAAGGTCGCATGCGCCGCGCCGTGATGTACCCGTCGACCGTTTCGATGCGCTGCACCGGCTCGCCGGCCGCGATCCCGGGATGGTCAAAAGCGTGAAGCGGCTCCGGGCCGTTATCGATCGCGATCTGCCGGTGCTGCTGCAGGGCGAGACCGGCGTTGGCAAGGACGTGTTCGCGCGCGCCATTCATGCAGCGAGCAACCGGGCGCGCAGCAATTATGTCGCGCTGAACTGCGCGGCGATGCCCGAGAGCCTGATCGACGCCGAATTGTTCGGCTATGAGGCCGGCGCCTTCACCGGCGCGCGCCGCGACGGCTCGAAGGGCCTGATCGTGCAGGCCCATGGCGGCACGCTGTTCCTGGACGAGATCGGCGACATGCCGATCGCGCTGCAGACGCGCCTGTTGCGCGTTCTGGAAAACCGCGAGGTCTGGCCGCTCGGCGCGCTCAAGCCCGTGGCGGTCGACATCCGCCTGATCAGCGCCACCCACCGCGACCTCGGCCGCATGGCGGAGGAGGGCGCCTTCCGCGCCGATCTCTATTTCCGTCTGCGCGGCATTGCGGTGCGGCTGCCAGCCCTGCGCGAGCGGGCCGACCGCGACGATATCATCCGCCAGATCGCGCGCGAGGAAGCCCCGGGCTGCAGGCTTTCAGAGCAGGCCTGGTCGCTGTTGTCGGCCTATCCCTATCCCGGCAATATGCGCCAGCTTCGCCACGTGCTGCGGCTCGCCGGTTGCACCGCGGAGAACGGCGTCATCACGGATGCCGATCTCGACCTGCCGCCGTTCGGCGGGCGGACCGAGCCCGACCTCGAAGCAGCCGAGCGTGCCACGATCGTGGAGGCCCTGCGCAAGCATGGCGGCCGCGTCAACGAAGCCGCACGCGCGCTCAAGCTCAGCCGTGCGACGCTGTATCGCAAGATCAAGGCCATGAAGATCGAGACGGCGCAGTAGCATTCTCCGCGAGGCCGGAATCGTAGGGTGGGCAAAGGCGCACTTGCGCCGTGCCCACGTCATCTCACCAAATAGTCAGGACGTGGGCACGCTTCGCTTTGCTCACCCTACGATACTGCGTTCGCGGGGAGAACCCTTACGAAAAATCCGTCCAGCTCAGATGCCGGGCATCGAGGTCGCCAATCGTCATGTTCTCGCGGATCTCGCGCGGCGTGTGGAAATTGCTGCGCAAGTACACCAACGGCGTGGCGGCGGCGGAATGCGAGGCGCTGCGGACCTCGCCGACGAAGATTGAATGCGTCGTGGTCTCGAACTCCTGCGCGAGCACGCAATCGAATGCCGCGACCGCATCGGTCAGCACCGGGGCGCCCGTCGCCCCGCGCGTCCACTGGCCGAACGCAAAGCGGTCGTCGCCGTTGATACCCTTCTGGCCGCTGAAGGTGAGCGCGAGCAGCGCGTGATCCTCGTGCAGGAAGTTGATCGCAAACGCGCCTTCCTCGCGGATGCGCGCATGAGCGCTGGCGTTGCGGTTGACGCAGACGATGAGCGAGGGCGGCGAGTCCGACAGCGAGCAGGCCGAGGTCACCGTCAGCCCGGTGCGCTTGCCCTGCTCGGCCCCGACCGTCACCAGCGCCACGGCACCGGCGCATTGGCGCATCGCCTGCTTGAAATCCTTGGCGTCGACCGTCACGTCGATGTCTCCGAAATAGATGCGGGTGCGGAAAGTTTGCGCCGCACCCGCTGGCGGTCAAGCCGCCTTCTTCGCGGAGCCGAGATGCGCCAGGCGCGGCATCACCTCGTTCTTCAGCAGCGAGAGCGAATGGTGCCAGGCTTCCGCCTTGTGCTTGTAGTCGAAGCCGAACACCAGGAGCACGCCGAAGCCGCCGACCTCATCGTAGATCTTCTCGATCTTCTCGGCGACGGTTGCGGGCGAGCCGACGATCCAGTTCCGCTTGGCGCAATATTCGACCGTGACGTCGCTGTCGGGCACATCGGGCGCGTGCTTGAGATAATCCTTGAAGCCGAAATGGCCGAGCAGCGGCAGGAAGTACTCGCTCATCATCCGGCCCATCATGTCGCCGGTCGAGAGCCGCCACGCCTCCTCATCGGTGTCGGCGACGAACACCTCGCGCACGAGACGCCAGTCCTGCCGGTTCGGCTTGCGGCCGGTCTTGGCCGCCCCGACCTCGACGGAGTCCCAATGGCTCGAGACATAGGCCGGGTTGAGGTTGAGGCTCATCGGGATGAAGCCGCGCTCGCCCGCGAGCTTCAGCGTGTCCGAGTTCTTGGACAGACCAGCGACGCCGATCGGCGGATGCGGCGCCTGCAGCGGCTTGATGTGGGGCTTGAGGAAGTCGAACATCGTGTCCGGCTTGCTCACCGTCCAGAACTTGCCCTTGTGGGTGAAGGGCGCAGGCTCGGTCCACAGCTTCAGGATGATCTCCAGCGCTTCGCGCGTCATGTCGCGGTTCTGCCCGCTCATGCCGTCGACGTTGAACATCGCCCAGTCGCTCGGCAGGCCGCTCGCGGCGACGCCGAAATTGAGCCGGCCCTCGGAGAGATGGTCCAGCATCGCGACGCGGTTGGCGAGCTCGGCCGGGTGGTGATAGGGCAAGAGGAAGCCGCCCGGCCCGATGCGAAGCTTCTTGGTCTGCATCAACGCCTGCGCGATCAAGAGATCCGGCGTCGGATTGGGTTCCCAGGGCGCGGTATGGTGCTCGCCGACCCAGGCCTCCTGGTAGCCGAGCTCGTCGAGCCAGCGCATGACCTGCAGGTCCCAGTCGTTTCCTTCCTTCAGGCCGCACTCCGGCGGATGCGAAGGCATCGTGAAATAGCCAATCTCCATGGGTTTCCTCTCCACAATTGACGCGTCTTGTTGCGCGGTTCACGGATGTGAGTAGGGCTGCTTGAGCAAGCGCTGTGCCAGCGGTTCAGCAAGGGTGTGCCAGCGCGACGAAGGCTCAAATCGGAGAGAAAGGGCTGGTTTGCCCGCGCAATTGCCGGTATCTCGACCAAGATCCGAGAAGGGGTCGTCTCATTGTCGCGAGACGGCGTCTTGGCCGTGAGACGAGGATAGTTTCGCATGACCGAACCGGCTTATGTCGCGGTGGACTGGGGCACCAGCAGCTTTCGGCTCTGGCTGGTCGATCGGGCCGGTGCGGTGCTGGCCGAGCGCCGCAGCGGCGAAGGCATGCTCGCCGCCGCCAAGGCCGGCTTTCCCGCCGTGCTGCAAGCGCATCTTGCGGCGATCGAGGCGCCGGATCATCTCCCGGTTCTGGTCTGCGGCATGGCGGGCGCGAAGACCGGCTGGGTCGAGGCCGGCTATGTCGACACGCCTGCACAGCTGTCGGCGATCCTGAAACAGGCCGTGCGCGTCCCCGGCGAAGCGCGCGACATTCGCATCCTGCCGGGCATTGCGCAGCGCGATAAAAGCGCGCCGGACGTGATGCGCGGCGAGGAGACACAGCTGCTCGGCGCGCTCGGCCTCACTGCGGCGGGCGATGCGCTGGTCTGCATGCCCGGCACGCATTCGAAATGGGTGCGGGTGAAGGACGGCGTCGTGGAACGTTTCTCCACCTTCATGACCGGCGAGCTGTTCAGCGTGGTCTGCCGCGAGACCATCTTGTCGCTCGCGGTCGCGGGCGCCGATGAGGCCGAGGATGTCGCGAGCTTCAAGGTCGCGGTGAAAGCTGCCTTTGAAGCGCCGGCCTTCGCCGCCAATCTCCTGTTCACGGCACGCTCGCGTCAGCTGCTGTTCGGCGGCACGCCCGCCGCGGCGCGCGAGACGCTGTCGGGCACGTTGATCGGTGCCGAGCTGGCGGCGGGGCTTTCCGGCGCAGTGCCGAAAGAAGGTGTCACGCTGATTGCATCAGGCCGGCTTGCGACGCTGTACCGACTGGCCTTCGATGGCCTGTCGATCACCGTGCAGCCGGTCGATGCGGATGAAGCCGTTCGACGCGGCCTGTCGATGGCGGCTGCCGCGATCTGGACGAAATAGAAGGACTCTTGAGATGAGCACTCCCTTTCCGTCGATGCAGCGTCCGCTGGTCGCGATCCTGCGCGGCGTCAAGCCGGAGGAGACCGAGGCCATTGTCGGCGTGCTGATCGAAGCCGGCATGACCGCGATCGAGATTCCCTTGAACTCGCCCGATCCGTTCCGCTCCATTGCAACGGCCGTGAAGCTCGCGCCCGCTGGCGTGCTGATCGGCGCCGGCACGGTGCTGGCCGCTGCGGATGTCGATCGTCTCAGCGACGTCGGCGGCAGGCTCATGGTCTCTCCGAATGTCGACACCGAGGTGCTGGCGCGCGCGCATCAGCATGGCATGGTGACGTTGCCCGGCGTGTTCTCGCCGACCGAGGCGCTGCTGGCCGCGCGGTCGGGCGCATCGGGCCTGAAATTCTTTCCGGCAAGCGTGCTCGGTGTCTCCGGCATCGCCGCGATCCGCGCCGTGCTGCCGGCAGGCGCGATGATAGCCGCCGTCGGCGGCGTTTCCGACCAGAATTTTGCCGAATACATCAAGGGCGGGGTGATCGCGTTCGGGCTCGGCTCCAGCCTCTACAAGCCCGGAATGAGTGCGGCCGACGTGGCGGCGCGCGCGAAAGCGACAATCATGGCTTATGATCGGGCAATTGCGAAAGGCTGAACCGCTAATAAACTAGCCGTGATCCTGACATCGCTTATTGTGCCTCATATTGCCGCGATGCTGATGCCGATACATCGCGCAGTGTGACCGGGGCAGCAGGAGACCGACATGGCGATCAACAACGTGGCCGATCTGTTCGTGGCAACGCTCGAACAGGCCGGCGTCAAGCGCATTTACGGCATCGTCGGCGACAGCCTGAACGCCCTGACCGAGGCGCTGCGCCGCCGCGGCACGATCGAATGGGTCCATGTCCGCCACGAGGAGGTCGCAGCCTTTGCGGCGGCCGGCGAAGCCGAGATGACCGGGAACCTGGCGGTGTGCGCGGGCTCCTGCGGCCCCGGCAATCTGCATCTGATCAATGGCCTGTTCGACGCGCATCGCAGCCGCGTTCCCGTGCTGGCGATCGCGGCGCAGATCCCCTCGTCCGAAATCGGCGGCGGCTATTTTCAGGAGACGCATCCGCAGAACCTGTTCCGCGAATGCAGCCATTATTGCGAGCTGGTCGCCGATGAAAGCCAGCTTCCGTTCGTGCTGGAGAATGCGATCCGCGCGGCGGTGGGCCTGCGCGGTGTCGCCGTCGTCGCCATGCCCGGCGACATTGCCTTTCGCGCTGCGCCCAAGCGCGCGCTGACGACGTCGCGCGGGCTTGCGCTGTCTCCGCCGCAGGTGGTGCCGCAGGCGGACGAGCTGAAGGCGCTGGCCGATCTCCTCAACGGTGCCGAGCGCATCACCCTGTTCTGCGGCCGCGGCTGCGCCGGCGCGCATGCGCCCTTGATGCAGCTTGCCGAGACGCTGAAGAGCCCGATCGTGCACGCGCTCGGCGGCAAAGAGCATGTCGAATACGACAACCCCTACGACGTTGGCATGACCGGCTTCATCGGCTTCTCCTCAGGCTACGCGGCCATGCATGCCTGCGACGCGCTGGTGATGCTCGGCACCGATTTTCCTTACAAGCAGTTCTTCCCAACCGACGCGAAGGTCGCGCAGATCGACATCCGCCCCGAAAACCTCGGACGGCGGTGCAGGATCGATCTCGGCCTCGTCGGCGACGTCAAGCTCACCATCGAGGCGCTGCTGCCGCTGCTGAAATCGAAGACGCAGCGCAAGCATCTCGACGGCGCCGTCGCGCATTACAAGAAGGCGCGAGAGGGGCTGGACTCGCTTGCGAAGGGCACGCGGGGAAGAAAGCCGATCCATCCGCAATATCTCGCCAAGGTGATCAGCGACCATGCCTCCGCCGACGCGGTGTTCACCGCCGACGTCGGCACGCCCACGGTGTGGGCCGCGCGCTATCTCGACATGAACGGCCGCCGTCGCCTGATCGGCTCCTTCGTGCACGGCTCGATGGCGAACGCCATGCCGCAGGCGATCGGTGCGCAGGCTGCCCAGCCCGGCCGCCAGGTCATCTCGCTATCCGGCGACGGCGGCTTCACCATGCTGATGGGTGACCTGATCACGCTGACGCAAGAGAAGCTGCCGGTGAAGGTGGTCGTCTTCAATAACGGCGTGCTCGGCTTCGTCGCGCTGGAGATGAAGGCCGCGGGCTTCGTCGACACCAATGTCGACCTGGAGAACCCCGATTTTGCCGCGATGGCGCGCGCGATGGGCATCTTTGCCAGACGTGTCGAGGATCCCGGCGAGCTTCCCGGTGCGGTGAAGGAGATGCTCGCGCATGACGGGCCGGCGCTGCTCGACGTCGTCACCGCCAAGCAGGAGCTGTCGATGCCGCCGACCATCACCGCCGAGCAGGTCAAGGGCTTCAGCCTCTGGGTCTTGCGCGCAGTGATGAACGGCCGCGGCGACGAGGTGCTGGACCTCGCGAAGACGAACCTGCTGCCGCGGTGATATCAGCTGGGCGCGGCGGTCACCTCTCCCAAAGGGAGAGGTCGGATCGCATTGAAAATGCGATCCGGATGAGGGGTCAAGGTCTCGCCGGGTGCTGCGGCCCCTCATCCGGATTGCTGCGCAATCCGACCTGTCCCCGCGGGGGAGAGGTGAGAGCTTGCCAGTGCAGCACGCTGCCGATCAGCAGGGCCGGCACGAAGCCGAGCACGATCAAGAAGTGCGGCAACTCCTTCGGCGAGATGAAGGCGATGGCGATGTCCGAGATCAGCCAGAGCGCCGCGAACATCACCGCAAAGTCCGTTCGCGGGCAGCGGAGATAGTAGAACACGGCGGTGATGACGATCGCGGGCCCGATCGCGACGCCGATCATGATCGCGGTCAGCTCCTTCGGCGTCAACGCGTCGAGCATCATCGAGGCCAGCAGCCAGAGTGCGGCGAACATGGCGATGATGTCGAGCGGATGCCGAAATCCAATACCTCTCGCGGGGACGGGCTATCGTTGTGGCCGGAGCTGTGGCCGTCAAGTCAAAATGAGCTTATTCCTCGTCGCTTCCCGGCGCCGGGCGCAGCATGAAATGACCGAAGGCGGTGGCGATCGGCCTCGTAGCATCGTCCTGCCAGGCGCGCGCCTCGAATGCGACGATGCGCCGGCCCTGCTTCACGATCGAGACGTCGGCAAACGTGTCGAGCGCGCGGCCGGAACGCAAATAGTTGACGGTGAGGCCGATCGGCTTTGGCGGCGCGGCGATGCCGAGCTCGCGCGCCACCCCGACGATCGCCGTGGTCTCGAGGAAGGCTCCGGTCATGCCGCCATGGATCGCAGGCAGGATCGGGTTGCCGATGATCTTCGGCGAGAACGGCATCGTCAGCGTGCCGTCGTCGTTGACGCGGATGCCGAGCCAGCGCGCGAACGGGCTGCGGGCGAACGGCCCGTCCGGATCCTCCGGCGCCTCCAGCGTCGGGATGCCCAGCGCATCCATCCTGCGGTCGGCCAGCATGTTGGTGCGGTTGGCGCCGATCATGAAGCAGGCGGTCGCGGTTGCGACCGGATCGTCCTCGGACTCCTGATAGGCGGTGGAGCGCACGAAGGCGATCGAGCGCGTGGTGCGGTAGCAGACCGAATGCGCCTTGATGTCGAGGCCGGGCGTTGCCGGCTTCTGGTAGTCGATGCGCAGGTCGAGGGTCGCGATCGCGCGCGTGCCGTCGAGCGCAAGTTGCACCGCCATGCCGCAGCTCTCGTCCAGCATCGCGGTGACGACACCGCCATGCAGCACGCCGGTCTCGGTGTCGCCGACGAAGACGGGCCGGTAGGGTAGGCTCGACCAGGCCTCGGCGGGCGCGAAGCGATCGAGCTGGAGCCCGCTGATATGGCCGTAGTCGGAACGGCGTCCCTTGATCGCCTCGGCGAGTTCCTCGAAGGCAAGCGTGGTCGGTGTGGTACTCATGGCCAGGTTCTAGACCAGTGTCGGGCCTCGCGCAAAACCCCGAATGGGCCCCGGGGGCGGTTTGGCCTCGACAGGGCGCGCCGAAGCGCCGATGGTAGGCGCTTGTTCGTCGACGAACTGCAAGGAGCGCCCATGGCCGACCCCGAAACGCCCGCCACCAACCAGGGGCCTGTCATCATTTCGAGCTCCAGCTCGGAGCGTGCGCCGATCATCTATTTCGACGGCGCGTCCTGCTTCGGTCATCACAACGGCGCGATCCAGATCGAGCTTGCCGCGAACCTGTTGATGCCGGTCGGTGCCGCCGTCAGGGTTGACGTGGTCCAGACCGCGCACCTGCGTTGCAGCGTGGCCGCGGCGCTGGCGCTGCGTGAAGCCCTCGACAAGGCGCTGGCGATGTACCAGCAGGGCCAGAAGCAGCCGGTCGCCGAGGAGATCCCGGTCGTGAAGAACTGAGATCGCAATTGACAGCGATTTATCTTTGCGCCACCTTCCGTGCAGGTTGATACGACCTGCCGGTTGCACCCTCCGTGGAATGGTGAACGTATCGAGCCTTCATCGGCCTCCCCTTTGCCCGAGCGTCCGGGTCAGCAACGCAACCGCCTGATACATCTGGATCGCTCATGCAGAGGAAGAACCGATGCGCGATTTTCGCGATGCCAAGGCTATGGCGCAGACCCTGCGCGAATCCCTGATCACCAAGGCCGTCACCATCAGTCACAGCGAAAGCCTCGAACTGGTGTCGAGGATGCTGGGCGTTGCCGACTGGAATACATTGTCGGCAATGCTTCAGACCGGGCGTCGCGACACGCCGGTGCCGATCGCAAGGCTCAAAAGCTCGACCGCGGTCTATCCGGCGGTGCCGTTGCGCGATTTCGTACCGTTTCCAAACGCAAGCTTTCCGCTGTTCGTCGGGCGCGAGAATACGGTG
Source organism: Bradyrhizobium guangxiense (assembly GCF_004114915.1). Lineage (NCBI taxonomy): Bacteria > Pseudomonadati > Pseudomonadota > Alphaproteobacteria > Hyphomicrobiales > Nitrobacteraceae > Bradyrhizobium > Bradyrhizobium guangxiense. The sequence goes on from NZ_CP022219.1 coordinate 844,294, forward strand.
CTGGCGCTCAACCATGCGTTCGAGGGCGCACGCCAGATGGTCTGCGCGATCCAGCGCGATGCGGCCGTCGATGAGCCGCAATTTGCCGACGTCCACGAGGTTGGTCTGCTCGCTCAATTGGTCGAGCTCGAACGGCTCTCCGACGGCTCGATCAGGGTCCTGACCCGCGGACTCCGCCGCGTCGGGCTTCGCAGCTTCGCGGCGACGAATGACGGTTACCGGTCCGAGGCTTTCGAACTGCCCGAGAGCCCGCCTGCGGAGGCGCCTGACCTGGTCCGCCGAACCATCCAGCGCTTCGAGGATTACGCGGCGGCCCACGGTCTGCTGATGCCGGACGTCTGGTCGTTCTTTGATCGGACGTCCGACATCGGACATATCGCCGATACGATAGCGACGCGGATGAAGCTCTCGGTCAAGGACAAGTACGAGTTGCTGGCCATCCTAGATCCCATGAAGCGGCTGGAGAAGATCGACGCGTTGCTTGACGCCTCGTCCCGCCCGTTCGCTCCGGCCTATGTCGCCACGCGCCGCCGGGCGCTTGATCTTGCCGACCGGCGCCGCCATCAGTTTGCGACGCTGGAGCACCTTCTGCTGGCGTTGACCGAAGACGGCGATGCCGCGCCTGTCCTGCAGGCCTGCAAGGCCGATCTCGGCACGCTCAGGCAGAGCCTGACCGACTATCTCGATAAGGAGCTCGCTCACATCGTGGTCGAGACCGGCACCGCAGTGCCGACCGCTGCATTCCAGCGCGTCGATCGTCGGGGCGCGCTGCTTGCCCAGGAGGTCGGCAATCCCGCGGTGACCGGCGCCAATGCACTCGTCGCTCTGTTTCCGGAGACACGAAGTCCCGCGGTGCGCTTCCTCGCCGAGCAGGACGTATCACGCTGGCGCGTGGACAAGGCCATCGCGAAAGCGAGTGCCAAGGACAAGGGCTAGAGCATGATCCGGAAAAGTGCGAAGCCGTTTTCCGGAAAGATCATGCGCAAACAACAACCTAAAGCGCGATGACGATTCATCTAAATCTCATCGCGCTTTAGAGCAGGACGCGGCGGCAGCTCACGCCTTGGTCACATGCACCTTCGCGGTCTTGCCGCCGTTCCACTTGCCGTCGAGCGCGCGCTCGATCTGGGCGGCGAGCTGCAGCAACAGGCCGTCATTGGCCTGCTTGGCGATGGCCTGGATGCCGAGCGGCAGGCCGTGGTCTTGCGCTGCCATCGGCATCGAGACCGCGGGCATGCCGCAGAGATTGGCGAGCGGCGTGAAGGCGAAGAAGCGCCAGAGATTCTCGAACCAGTCGCGCACGTCGGGATTGTCGGAGATGGTGAGATATTCCCTGGTGCCGACCTTCGGCGTCGGCAGTGCCGTGATCGGCGTCAGGATGACGTCCCACTGCTCGAAGAATGCACCGAAGCCGCGCGAGGTCGTGTTGAACACGCCCTGCATCTTCGCCCGCTCGGCGAAGCTGGTGTGGCGGCCGGCTTCCCAGATGCGGATGTTCATGGGCTCGATCAGGCCCTCCGGCGGCTTCTCCAGTCCGCGCGCGGCGAGCATGTTGGAGATCACCACCGCGAAATTCGAGATGTAGCAGGTGGTCTGCGCCTCGAATGCGGCGGGAAGGTCGATCTCCGGCAGCGCATAGTCGACGTGATGGCCGAGGCCTTCGAGCAAGCGTCCGGCCTTCTCCAGCTCGGCTGCGATCTCGGGCGCCGCGGTGTAGTTGCCCCAGGTGTGGGACAACGCGATGCGCAGCTTCGACGGATCCCGCTTGATCATCTCGGAATAGGGCTGCGCGGTGGTCCAGAACGGCATGAACTCGCCGGGCGCAGGCCCGCGCGCGTGATCGACGAAGGCGGCGGTGTCGCGCACGCTGCGCGACTGGCAGCCCTGAATCGAGACGAGACCGGTGAGGTCGGACATGTGGGGAGCGAGCGAGAACACGCCGCGCGAGACCTTCAGGCCGATATTGCCGTTGACGCCGGCGGGAATGCGGATCGAGCCGCCGCCGTCGGTCGCATGCGCGATCGGCACCACGCCGGCGGCAACCATCGCGGCGCTGCCCGCCGACGAGCCGCAGGTGGTGTAGTCGGTATTCCAGGGATTGCGCGTGACATAGACGGCGGGATTGTCGGCCGAAGAGCACACGCCGAACTCCGGTGTGGTGGTGCGTCCGATCAAATTGAGCCCCGCCTGCCGGAATTTGCCGGTGAGGAACGTATCGGCCGCGGCGCGATTGCCGCGCATCAGCAATGAGCCCATCTCCTGCAGCCGGCCCTTCATGGTCGGCCCGAGATCCTTCATCAGGAAAGGCAGGCCGGCAAAGGGACCTGCGAGATTGGCGCCGTCCTTGGCGGGATCGGCGATCACGTCCTCGAATAGCTCGACCACGCCCGACAGCGCCGGATTGACCTTGGCAACGCCCGCGGCAGCCTGGCGCGCCAGCTCCTTCGCCGTCAGCTCGCCCTTGCGGACACGCCCCGCCAGCGCGACGCCGTCGTGCTGCGCCCATTCATTCCAGCTCATCGGCAAGGTCATGAAATCAAAATCCCCTCAGATAGTGGCGCCACCTTTTTCGCAAGGGACCGCCTGAATCAACTGAGCCGGCGCGAGGGGCAGGGTTGCACCGGGCGGAGGGGTCGGAGGATTCGGGGTGCCGGCCCTATCAATCCGACAGTCGCGCGATCACTGCAACCGGGCCGCCGCCGGCCGGTCCCTGATGCTCGGCGCCACCGGACACGTAGACCGCGCCGGTACCGGCAAGGCCCGCGATCAGGCCGCCGACCGCTGCGCGGGCGTGGCGTGTCGAGCTGATGTCGGTGTCTTCGAGCATAGTGTGGCGGAAGCCGCGCACGCTGCCATCAGGCGAAGCCTCCGCCTTGGCGAAGATGTTGACGAGCTCGTGGCCCGCGATGCTCTGCGGGGCCACGCCAAGCCCCACGCTGCTCAATGCCGATATCACCGCCGCGGCGTCGATGGCATCCTCCATGACGGCATGCCCGATCACGAACTCGCTCGCTGACGAGGCCGAATTGCCGAGCACGATGACCACATTATGCATCAGCTCGATCCCGGACGAGGTCGAGGCCACCCTGGAGAAAAGATCGTGGCGTCGCAGCACATCCTCGTCGCGGACATCGGAGCCGATCTCGCCGAGCGCGACCGCAACGCCCAGCGCGGAAGCCCCGCGCGAATAGGCCATCGAGCTGTAAGCGTTCGTCGTCGCCGTCTTGTTGCCGCGCGCGTTTGCCGCCGCGACACGCTCGCTGGTCAGCAGCGGGCACTTGATCTGCACAAAATGGACATCCGTGGGATCAGTGATGCCGGCATCCGCCATCGCGGCTTGCACGGCCTTGGCCGTCTCGGTGACCTGCGCGGAGCGGCCGAGCTCCTCGGGCAGGAAGTCCCGCGTGTGCGCCATGCCGATGCCGAGGCGCTTGCCGGAGCGATCCACCGGATCGACATCGAGCCGGCGCGTGAACACCGTGATGTGCGGGCTGAGCACGCCCTCGGTGCCGCCGGACATCACGAAGGCGATGCGTTGCTCGACTGCCTCTGGCGACAGGCCGAGCTTGGGTGCCAGCGCCGTGCACAGCGCGGCCACCGCGTACTCGCGGGTAAAATCGTTGACGCCGCCATTGCCCTCGGTCTTGCCGAGAATGGCGAGGATCGACTCGGGATCGATCGCGCCGGAGCCGATCATGGTCATGAGGCCGGAGACGTCGCCGGGGCCCGTGGTGACGACCTTGAAGACGCCGACCGATGTCGTACGCATGAGTGGTCCCTTGGTTCGGCGGTCCGGCAGTGCAACCAGCCTGGGTAATGGGGCGGCTGTCAAGATACCCAGGCCATCTGCGCCATTCCCGGCGTCGTCCTGGCGAAAGCCAGGACGAGAAGACGATAAAGTCTTCGTATCGTGAACAGCCACCGGCTCCACGAATGTGGCGAGATCGCATCGGTTCAGCAAAAAAATCCTCTGTCGACGGTTGCGCCCCGCACCTTGATGAATCAACCTGGGTTGGTCCATAAGCGGCGTCCCGCGGCCGGTGGTTCGCCCCCGCGCCCGCGTGCTAGGATAGAGGGATTCTCGCGTGGCAAATATCAACCAGAAAATTGCGCAGGAGCTTGGGGTTCGGGCCGAGCAGGTCGAGGCGGCGGTGACGCTGCTCGACGGCGGCGCCACGGTTCCCTTCATCGCGCGCTACCGCAAGGAAGCGACCGGTGCGCTCGACGACGCGCAATTGCGCACTCTGGAGGAGCGCCTGGTCTACCTGCGCGAACTCGAGGACCGCCGCAAGGCCATCCTCGAATCGGTCCGCGAGCAGGGCAAGCTCGATGCCGCGCTCGAAGCCTCGATCATGGCCGCCGACAGCAAGGCGCGCCTGGAGGACATCTATCTGCCGTTCAAGCCGAAGCGCCGCACCAAGGCGGAGATCGCCAAGGAAGCCGGCCTTGAGCCGCTGGCCAACCAGTTGCTCGCCGGGCCCGGCAACGATCCGAAGGTCGTGGCGGAAGGCTTCATCAACGCCGAGAAGGGCGTCGCTGACGCCGCCGCCGCGCTCGACGGTGCCCGCGCCATCCTGGTCGAACGCTTCGACGAGGATGCCGACCTGATCGGCGCCTTGCGCGAGGAGATGTGGACCAATGCGCGCATGGCCTCCAAGGTGCGCGACGGCAAGAAGACCGAGGGCGAGAAATTCGCCGATTATTTCGATTTCTCCGAGCCGCTGACCAAGCTGCCCTCGCACCGCATCCTCGCGATGTTCCGCGGCGAGAAGGAAGAGATCCTCGATCTGCAAATTCAGGCCGAGGCGGAAGCGCCGCCGCCGGGCGTGCCGAGCGCCTATGAGCTCAAGATCATGAAGCGGTTCGGCATTGCCGACCTCAAGCGCGCCGGCGACCGCTGGCTGATCGACACCGTGCGCTGGGCCTGGCGCACCAAGATCCAGGTGCATCTCAACATCGATCTGCGCATGCGGCTGTGGAACTCGGCCGAGACCGAGGCCGTGCGCGTGTTCGCCTCCAACTTGCGCGATCTCCTGTTGGCCGCGCCCGCGGGCACCCGCGTCACCATGGGGCTCGACCCCGGCTACCGCACCGGCGTCAAGGTCGCGGTGGTCGATGCGACCGGCAAGGTGGTCGACACCACTGCGATCTATCCGCACGAGCCGCAGCGGCAATGGAACGAGTCACTGGCGACGCTCGGCCGGCTCGCGATGAAGCACAAGGTCGAGCTGATCGCGATCGGCAACGGCACCGCCTCGCGCGAGACCGACAAGCTCGCGACCGAGCTGGTCAAGGGCCTCGCCGAGCTGAAGATGTCCAAGATCGTGGTGTCCGAAGCCGGCGCGTCGGTTTATTCGGCCTCCGCCTTCGCCTCGGAAGAGCTGCCGGGCCTCGACGTCACCCTGCGCGGTGCGGTCTCGATCGCGCGGCGGCTCCAGGATCCGCTCGCCGAGCTCGTCAAGATCGAGCCCAAGGCGATCGGCGTCGGCCAGTATCAGCACGATCTAGGCCAGGCCAAGCTGGCGAAATCGCTCGATGCCGTGGTCGAGGACTGCGTGAACGCCGTCGGCGTCGACGTCAACACCGCCTCGGCGCCGCTGCTCGCCCGCGTCTCGGGCGTCGGTTCGGGTCTAGCGCAGAGCATCGTGGCGCACCGCGACGCCAACGGCCCGTTCAAGTCGCGCAAGGCGCTCAAGGACGTGCCGCGGCTCGGGCCGAAGGCGTTCGAGCAGTGCGCAGGCTTCTTGCGCATTCTCGGCGGCGAAGATCCGCTCGATGCCTCGGGCGTACATCCGGAAGCCTATCCGGTCGTGCGCCGCATCCTGGCGGCGACCAAGAGCGACATCAAGGCGCTGATCGGCTCTAGCGAGATCGTGCGCACCTTGAAGCCGAAGGATTTCGTCGACGAGACTTTCGGCCTGCCGACCGTCACCGACATCTTGAAGGAATTGGAAAAGCCCGGCCGCGACCCGCGTCCGGCGTTCAAGGCCGCGGTGTTCAAGGAGGGCGTCGAGGAGATCAAGGACCTCAAGAAGGGCATGATCCTCGAGGGCACCGTGACCAACGTCGCCGCCTTCGGCGCCTTCGTCGACATCGGCGTGCACCAGGACGGTCTCGTGCACATCTCGGCGATGTCCAAGACCTACATCAAGGATCCGCGCGAGGTGGTGAAGCCCGGCGACATCGTCAAGGTCAAGGTGCTGGACTTCGAGGTCGCGCGCAAGCGCATCTCGCTGACGCTGCGCCTCGACGACGAGGTCGGGCCTAAGAAGGACGCCCCCGGCATGCAGCGCGACAACAATCAGCGCAACCCGTCGCGCATGACCTCATCGGCGCCGCGCAAGCAGGAGTCGTCTTCCGGTGGCGGCGGCGCCCTCGCTGAGGCGCTGCGCCGCGCGGCGGAGAAGAGCGGCGGCAAGCGGGTGTGAGACTCAATCTCTCTCCCCGTAAGAACAGGGAGAGAGGGTCACAGACCATGGCTTCCTTAACACCCGCGTCAGAATCTGGCGCGTTTGTAAGTTGAAGCTGCCGGTTCCTTGCTCTCATCTGATCCTCCTCGCGCGGCACGGAGACCGTCGCGCTGCAAGGAGGACGTTCCGATGAACAACAGGCTTCTCAAAGGCCTCACGGCGACCGTGATCGCAGCCATGATGGCGGTCGCGCCACCGGCGCTTGCGCGCGGCGGTGGCGGCCATGGTGGCTTTGGCGGTGGCGGTCATTTCGGCGGCGGCATGCACGCTGGCGGATTTGGCGGCATGCGGGCCGGCGGTATGGGCGGTGCACACTTCGCTCACGTCGGCGGGCCGGCCTTCGGCGGGGCCCGCTTCGCGCATGCGGCGATCGGGCCGCGCTTCGCCGGCGCAGGCTGGCACGGCCACCACGGCTTCCATCATCACCACCATTTCGGCCGTTTCGCCGTCTTCGGCGCGCCCTATTTCTACGCCGGCTACGACGACGGCTGCTGGCGCCGGAGCTTGACGCCCTATGGGTGGCAATGGGTCAATGTGTGCGGAGACTATTGGTAGTCGCATCGCCGTTCCGCACCATTGTCGCGGTCGCCACCGGGCGGTTCCGTCCAGCCCCGGAACGGGATAGTCTGGTGGCGATCGTCGCGCGGAGTTTTGCATGACCGGAGGTCACCGTCGCATCCTGGTCGTCGAGGACGATCCGGAAACCGCAGGCCAGCTCGTCGAGGAATTGACGACCTCCGGCTACGACGTCGATCTTGCAGCAACGGGGCGCGAAGCCCTGAGCCACGGCGCCGCGCGCGATTATGCCGTGATCACGATCGATCGGATGCTGCCCGATATCGACGGCATCAGCGTGATGCGGCAATTGCGCGACGACGGCGTCGCCGCGCCGTTCCTGATCATTTCTGCACTGGGCGAGGTCGATGACCGCGTGCGCGGCCTGCGCGCCGGCGGCGACGACTATCTCGTCAAGCCGTTCTCCTTCACCGAATTGCTGGCGCGACTCGAGGCGCTCGGCCGCCGCAGTGAGACCATCGCCAAGGAGACGTTGCTGCGGGTCGGCGATCTCGCCATCGACCTGATCGAGCGGGCTGCGTTCCGCCGCGGCCGCAAGATTTCGCTGCTGCCGCGCGAGTTCCAGCTGCTTGAGTATCTCGCGCGCAACGAGGGCAGGGTCATTTCCCGTGCCATGCTGCTCCAGCATGTCTGGGACCTGCATTTTGATCCCTCCACCAACATCATCGACGTCTATGTCGGGCGCGTGCGCCGCAAGGTCGATGATGCCCAGGCCTATCCGCTGATCCACACCATCCGCGGCATCGGATATTGCCTCCGTGCTCCTGGCTAAGACGCTCCGCTCCTCGACCTTCCGTCTGGCGCTGATCGCGATCGCGGCATTCGGGCTGATCGTCGCGACGATCATGGCCTATGTCTATTTCGGAACGCTGGCCTATGTGGAGAGCCGGCTCGGCGCCGCCGTCGATCACGACGGTTTCATCGGCACGATCGAGTTCGCGATGGCCGCCGTTGCCGGACTGCTGCTCGTGCTCGCCGGCCTTGCGGCCGTGCTGGTGACGCGGCGTACGGTGGGGCGGATCGAGGAGATCAATGCCACCAGCCGTGCCATCATGCTCTCCGGCCTCGACCGGCGGATCCCCTTGCGCGGCAGCAACGACGAGTGGGACCGTGTTGCCGAAAACCTCAACCAGATGCTCGATCGCATCGAGACGCTGATGGGCGAGGTCAAGCAGGTCAGCGACAACGTCGCCCATGATCTGCGCACGCCATTGACGCGCATGCGCGGCCGGCTGGAAAAGGCCTATCACCACGAGCGCAACAGCGAGGCCGATGCCGCGCTGATCGGCGACACCATCGCCGATCTCGACGCCGTGCTCGGCATGTTCGCGTCCATCACCCGGATCTCCGAGATCGAGACCCGCGCCCGCACCGGCGCCTTCCGCGCGCTCGACCTCGCCGAGATCGCCGGCGAGGTGGTCGAGCTCTACGATGCCGCCGCCGAGCAGGTTGCGACAAGGCTCAGCCTTGCCGGAGACCGCCGGGTAGCGGTCACCGGCGATCGCGACCTGCTGTTCGATGCCATCGCCAACCTCGTCGACAATTCGATCAAGCACGGTCGCAAAGGCGGGCAGGTGACCGTGACGTGCCGCAGCATTGATGGCGGCGCGGTGATCGCCATCGCCGATGATGGTCCGGGCATTCCGGCCGACCAGCAGGATCACGTCTTCAAGCGCTTTTACCGGCTCGAGCAGAGCCGTTACACGCCGGGCAACGGACTCGGCCTCAGTCTCGTCGCCGCGGTCGCGCGCCTCCATGGCGCCGAGATCGTGTTGCGTGACAACGCGCCGGGGCTGACGGTCGAGCTCAGCTTCCCCGCGACGTCATAGCTCGATGACGCCGCGGCGCGCCGCATGCGCCACCGCATCGGTGCGGCCGGTGGCGTCCAGTTTGTCGAGCAGCGAGCCGACATGGAATTTGACGGTGTGCACGGAGATGCCGAGCCGCCGCGCGATCATCTTGTTGGAGGCGCCCTCGGCCATCAGCGCCAGCACGTCGAGCTCGCGCTGCGTCAGCGCGATGTCCGCAGGGCTGACACGTGGGTCGCGGGCGACGACCGTGGCGGTGGCCTGCTCGCCGGGCCCGGCAAGACGCAGCCCGGCGACATTACCGAGCAGCGCCGTCAGGCGGTCGGCGAGGGCGGGATCGTCGACCTCCAGGGCGAGCACGATCTCCGGCGCCTTGTCCGCGCTCACGCCTCCGGCCTTTCGCCGATCGTGACCTTGAAGCTGATCGGCTCGCCGCCGCGGCGCGCCGCGACGTCGACGACCGCGCCGACGCTTGCCGGTCCCAGGGAGCGCGACAGCGCGCGCACGCCGGACAGCTTCTGGTCGTTGACCCCTATGATCACGTCGCCCTGGCGGATGCCGGCCGCGGCGGACGGCCCGGCCTTGTCGACATTCATCACCATCGCGCCGATGCCGTCATCGAGCCGGACGGGCTGCAGCCCGAGGCCGAGATATCCCCGCGCGATGCGGCCGCGCGTCTCCAGCTGGGCCGCAGCGCGCTCGATTGTCGCCGTCGGGATCACCAGAACGCGCCGCGGGCCGAGCACGGCCATGCCGAAAGCTTGCCCCGATGCATCGAGCGCCACGCCGCCCTGCTGGCTTTCGCGCAGGCGGACGTCGAGCTCGATCCGCGCATCGATCTCGCCGCCGCGCAAGGAGCGCCAGCCGTTGCCGGATGCCGACACCATCCCGAGCGCCGCGCTCGGCGTCTCGCGGTTGGTGGCGACCACGATCGACAAGGCGCCCAGCGGCGGGACGATCGCTGCAAGCTTGACCGGGGTTGTCGCGACGTCGGCGCGGAGCAGCGCGATGTCGGTGGTGTGATCGCGGCCGGCGATCGTGGCGGGGACCCTGCTGCCGTCGGAGAGGCCGATCTCGACCTCGCCCTCGTCGGCCAGCGCCTCGTCGGCGGTGACGATCAGGCCGGGTTTCCAGACGAAGCCGGTCGCGCGGGCACGATGCGAATGCACGGAGACGACGGACGGCGCTGCGCGCGCCACCACGTCCGCGAACGCGGACGACAGTGAGGATAGGGGAGTTGGGGCGGTCATGGCGGCCTCCTGTATGTTGCCCTCAATCTGGGATGCCGCGAGGAAACGCGAAACTGGCCTGGTGGCCAGGACTGGCGGTCCGTAGGAGCACGGCCGACGAACATGTGATTGGGAAGAGCTCACGGGAACGTGTAGCAATCCCGAAATTGCGCCCCACGGCCTCAAGGATTTCGGCGAGAGCCTGCAGCGCGTTCGAGGACGGTATCCTCGTCCGACCAGGTCCAGCGTCCGCCTCCACCGCGTTTGGCGACGTAGAGGGCGCGGTCGACTCGCTCCAGCAGCTGCGAGGCCTTCGCTGCGGTCACCGCGCCGGTGCTGACGAGAATGCCAGCGCTCGCCGCGATGCGGACCGGAATGTCCGCCAGCAGGAATGGCATCGAGAGATCGCGAATGGCCTGGCGCGCCAGCGCGAGCGCCTCCTTGCGGCCGTCGTCGCCTGCCGCAACCGGCCTGAGCATCAGGAACTCGTCGCCGCCGAAACGTGCTGCGATGCCGCCGCCGCCGACGCAGAGCGACAGCCGCTCCGCCACCTGACGCAGCAGGTCGTCGCCGGCTTGATGGCCGTGACGGTCGTTGATCGGCTTGAAGCCGTCGAGATCGATGGCGACGATGGCGAAGTCGCCCTGTGTGTCTGCCAGCGTCTGGAAGAACGCGGCGCGGTTCGGCAGTCCCGTGAGGAAGTCGTGGGTGGCCTGCCGCGCCAGGCGGTGCTTGGCTTCGAGGCGCTCCACGAAAGCGGCGCTGAGGTGCTTGGAGGCCTCGCGCAGGGTCAGCCAGAAGAACACCAGCATGATGGCGCCGATCTTGTAGGCGAATTCGGGCCTCAACAGGCCGCCGACGATGGTCGGCAGCAACAGGACGGCCGCCGTGTTGAGGATGATCCACGGACGGATCGCCGCGCGCGAAACCATGCCGACGCAGAACGACATCGAGAGCCCGAACGCGATCCAGGCACCGGGGGCGTCGTCGATCTCGAGCGCGCGATAGGAGAGCAGGCCGAGCGCAAGGCCGAAGGCGGAGGCGCCGGCCCCGTAAAGCCGTTCCCAGCGGATCACGTCGGCATCGGAGAATTGAGCCGCGCGCGACCGGTAGCGGAACAGGGAATAGATGCGGGCCGCGGCCGTGATGAAGATGAAGAGCGAGATCGCGGCGTAGCCGATATCGCCGCTCATAACGGTCAACGCCACGGCACCCGTCACCGAGGTGACGCCGATGGCGAACACCTGCGGTAGCGATGTGTACAGGAGATCGACGAGCTCGCGCCGAATGCGCGGATCGGGATGCAAATACCTGGACAGCACTGTGAGAGGCATGCCGGCACCATCGCCGTCACTCCCTAACATAGGGTAGGAGAGTGACGCGACATGCTAGCCGGCGTGCAACATCCTTAAGGAGTGGTCAATGCCAAACTTGCCGACGATTTCCTCGCATGTTAGCAGCGATTGACGAGGCCTTGCAGCGCCCCGATGTCCTGGGAATCTTGCCCGCCATGTCCGAATTTCGCGGTGTCTTCCCCTATCTGGTCTCACCCGTCGATGCCGGCGGCATCGTGCGCACCGAAGTCCTCGGCAAGCTCTGCGACGACTTGATCGGCGCCGGGGTGCACGGCTTGACGCCGCTCGGCTCGACCGGCGAATTCGCCTACCTCAATGCGGCGCAACGCAGCGCGGTCGTGCAGACCACGATCGAGGCCGCGAAGGGCCGCGTGCCTGTCGTGGCGGGCGGCGCCTCGACCTCGACGGCGGACGCGGTGGCGCAGGCGAAAGCGTACCAGAAGTGTGGGGCCGACGGCATCCTCGCGATCCTGGAAGCGTATTTCCCGCTCGCTGACGCCCAGGTCGGATCCTACTTCCGGGCCATTGCGGATGCCGTCGATATTCCCGTCGTCATCTACACCAACCCGCAATTTCAGCGCTCCGATCTGACGCTCGACGTCATCGCGAGCCTCGCCGAGCATCCGCGCATCGGCTACATCAAGGATGCCTCGACCAACACGGGCCGGCTGCTCTCGATCATGAACCGCTGCGGGGACGCCTTGCGCGTGTTCTCGGCCTCAGCCCATATTCCGGCTGCGGTGATGCTGATCGGCGGGCTCGGGTGGATGGCGGGACCTGCTTGCATCATCCCGCGCCAGAGCGTCATGCTCTACGAGCTCTGCAAGGCCGGCCGTTGGGACGAGGCCATGGTGCTCCAGCGCCGGCTCTGGCGCATCAACGAAGCCTTCGCCCGCTTCAACCTCGCCGCCTGCATCAAGGCGGGGCTTGCGATCCAGGGCTACGACGTCGGCGCCCCCATTCCGCCGCAGGCCCCGCTGACGGCGGACGCGCGCAAGGTCGTGGAAGCGGCGCTGCGGGAGCTGGCGTAGCTGTCATTCCGGGGCGTCCGCAGGACGAACCCGGAATCTCGAGATTCTCAGGTGCGCAATTGCGCACCATAGTTCGATGCTGCGCATCGCCCCGGAATGACGGTGGCTTTGGGGACATGCCGAAATCGTGGATATCCCGCCCAAAACCGCGACTGGTGCGCCGTTGGTCGATCCGCTAAAAGGCTGCCCGCAGTTTCGAAAAGACCCTGAGGACCCCACGGAATGAACATTCTTCCCGGCAATTTGCGTTTCGGAGCGGGCCAGCCCGTCAAGCGTTTGGAAGACCAGCGGCTGCTCACCGGGAAGGGGCAATTCATCGACGACAAGCCGCAAGACGGCGCGCTGTGGTTGCACGTGCTGCGCTCGCCGCATGCCCACGCCAAGATCGCCTCGATCGACACCAGCGCCGCGGCCGCGATGCCCGGCGTCACTGCGATCTATACCGGGGCCGATCTCGTCAAGGACGATATCGGCAGCATCCCGACCCTCAGCATCTTCAAGCGCCCCGACGGCAAGCCGATGACGGTGCCGCCGCGCCGTCTGCTGGCCCATGAGGTCGTGCGCTACGCCGGCGAAGCGGTGGCCGCCGTTGTGGCTGCCTCCCGCGCGGAAGCGCAAAGCGCGGCCGAGGCGATCGTCGTCGAATATGACGTGCAGCCGGCAGTGGTCGATCCCGCCGAAGCCGTCAAGCCTGGCGCGCCCGTGGTCTGGCCGGAAGCGCCCGACAACATCGTCGGCGCGATGTCCTACGGCGATGCCGCCAAGGTCGACGAGGCGTTTGCCAAGGCCGCGCATACGGTCGAGCTCGATCTCGTCAGCCAGCGCCTCGTTCCCTCCGCGATGGAGCCGCGCTCGACCATTGCCGAGATCGACAAGAAGTCAGGCCGTCTCCTGCTGCACGTGCAATCGCAGACGCCGGCCTCGACCCGCGACGTGCTGGCTGAGGCCGTGCTGAAGCGTCCCAAGGACAGCGTGCGCGTGCTGGTCGGCGACATCGGCGGCGGCTTTGGCCAGAAGACCAACCTCTATCCCGAGGACGGCATCGTCGCCTACGCCGCGACCAAGCTGAACAAGAAGATCCGCTGGCGCGGTGACCGCACCGACGAGTTCGTCGGCGGCACTCACGGCCGCGATCTTACCTCCACGGCGTCCTTCGCGCTGGACGAGAAGGGCAAGGTGCTGGCCTATCGCGTCAAGTCGATCGGCTGCACCGGCGCCTACTCCTCGGGCGCGGCGAATATCATCCCGTTGGTGCTCGGGCCGTTCGTGCAGACCGGCGTCTATGACCTGCCGCTGGTGCATTTCGAGGTGCAGTCGGTGATGACCCACACCGCGCCGGTCGGCGCCTATCGCGGCGCGGGTCGCCCTGAAGCGGTGTTCATCGTCGAGCGCCTGTTCGACGCCGCTGCGCGAAAAATCGGCATGGATCCGCGTGCGATCCGCAAAGCCAACTACATCAAGCCGGCGCAGCTGCCCTACACCAATGCGGCAGGGCAAGTCTACGATTCCGGCGCGTTCGCGCATATGCTCGACCGCGCCGTGAAGCTCGCGGACTGGGACGGCTTTGCCGCGCGCAAGAAGGCGGCGAAGAAGAAGGGCCTGCTCTACGGCCGCGGTCTCACCTCCTACATCGAATGGACCGGCGGCCGTGCCCATACCGAGAAGGTCAGCCTGCACGCCACCTCGCAAGGCCGCGTCGTGCTGCATTCCGGCACCATGGCGATGGGGCAGGGCTTGCAGACCACCTACACCCAGATGATCTCCGACACGCTCGGCATTCCCATGGAGAAGATCGACGTGGTGCAGGGCGACACTGATCTTGCCATGGGTTTCGGCAGCGTCGGCTCGCGTTCGCTGTTCGTGGGCGGCACCGCGGTCGCGGTCTCCTCCAATGATCTGATCCAGAAGGCGCGCGAGAAGGCGGCGAACGTGCTGGAGACCTCGATCGAGGACATCGAGTATCAGGGCGGCATGCTCACCGTGGTCGGCACCGACCGCCGCATCAGCCTGTTCGATCTCGCCGAGAAGGAGAGCGGTGCCAAGCTCAGCGTCGATTCCGAAGGCGAGGTCGACGGGCCGAGCTGGCCGAACGGCACGCATATCTGCGAGGTCGAGATCGATCCGGAGACCGGGGTCTCCAAGGTCGTGCGCTACACCACGGTCGACGACGTCGGCGTCGCCGTGAACCCGATGCTGGTCACCGGCCAGATCCATGGTGGCGTCGCGCAAGGCATCGGCCAGGCGCTGTATGAGGGCGCGTCCTATGACGCTGACGGCCAGCTGCTGACCGCGAGCTACCAGGACTACTGCATCCCGCGCGCCGACGACGTCCCGCCGATTGTAGTGACGCTGGACGATTCCGCGCCCTGCCGCACCAATCCGCTCGGCGCCAAGGGCTGCGGCGAATCCGGCGCCATCGGCGGCCCGCCCTGCGTCACCAACGGCGTGATGGACGCACTCGCCGAGCTCGGCATCACCCAGCTCAATACGCCGCTGACGCCGCAGAAGATCTGGCAGGCGATCAGGGACGCGAAGGCAGCGGGTTAGCCGCAGCGCTTTGTTGCGCTGGTTGTCGCGGCACATTTAACTGTCGTCCCGGACAAGCGCGCCATAAGCGCGCGCCGATCCGGGACCCATAGCCACAGGGAGTGGTTGTGGCGCCAAGTCGGTAACTCCGAGTCCCCGTAACCGCATCTTCCTGTGGCTATGGGTCCCGGATCTGCGCTTACGCTTGTCCCGGACGACGGCGGAGGGGGCGCGCCAGGTTGGCTAAATCCCCAGCATCATCTTCGCGATGATATCGCGCTGGATCTCCGAGGTGCCGCCGAAGATGGTGTAGGCGCGGCCGTTGAGATATTCCGGCACCACCGTCAGCATCTCCTCGGGCGTCGCCGGCTCGTGGTTGAGCTTGTAGAGCGGGCGCATCGGCTCGATGGCGAGCGCGTCGTGACCGATCACGTCGACACCCAGCCGCGTCACGGCTTTGCGGATCTCGCTGTTGCGCAGCTTCAGGATCGACGACACCGCGCCGGGATTCTGTCCCGTCTGCAGCGCCGAGAGCACGCGCAGCTCGGTCATCTCCAGCGCGTCGATGTCGATCTCGACCTCGGAGATCCGCGTCGCGATATCGGGACTGTCGATGGCGCGGCCCGTCAAATCGGACTCGGCAAGATCGGCGATCGCCTTCAGCCCCTCGCGCAGCTTGGCCGAGGCAATGCCCGAGCCGCGCTCGAACTCGAGCAGATATTTGCCGTAGGTCCAGCCCTTGCCTTCGTCGCCGACGCGGTTGGCCACGGGGACGCGCACGTCGTCGAAGAACACCTGGTTGACCTCGTGGTCGCCGCCGATGGTGAGGATGGGGCGGGTGGTGATGCCCGGCGTCTTCATGTCGATCAGGATGAAGCTGATGCCGTCCTGCTGCCGCGGCCCGTCGCTGGTGCGCACCAGCGCGAACATGCGGTTGGCATGGTGCGCATGCGTGGTCCAGATCTTGGTGCCGTTGATGATGTAGTCGTCGCCGTCGCGCACCGCGCGCGTCTTCAGCGAGGAGAGATCCGAGCCGGAGCCCGGCTCGGAATAGCCCTGGCACCAATAATCCTCGCCGGAGAGAATCCGCGGCAGGTAGAAATTCTTCTGCCCCGGCGAGCCGAAGCCGATGATGACGGGCCCGACCATCTTCACGCCCATGACATTGACATTGGGCACGCCGGCGCGAGCACATTCGGTTTCGAAGATCCAGCGCTGCGCCGGCGTCCAGTCCGGCCCGCCATATTCGACCGGCCAGCCCGGCGCGCCCCAGCCATTGGCGTGCAGCGCGCGTTGCCAGGCCATGCCGATGTCAGGATCGGAGAACACCGACGGCGTCAGCGCGGTCGCGCGCTTCATCTCCTCGGTGAGGTTCTTGGCGATGAAGCCGCGCACCTCGCTCTGGAAGGCGCGCTCCTCGGCATTGAAACTGAGGTCCATGAGGCTCTCCCGGTGTCAGGCCCTGCGGCCAAGCTCGGCGTGGCGGGCATAATGATGCGCGCTGCCGCCGAACAGCGTGTCGAAGGCGACGAGCCGCTTGAAATAGGCGCCGACCTCCAGCTCCTCGGTGACGCCCATGCCGCCGTGAAGCTGGATCGACTGCTCGCCGACGAAGCGCGCGCATTTGCCGATCTTCGCCTTCGCGCCCGACGCGGCCCGCGCCCGCTCGATCGGCGCAGCTTCCAGCTTCAGCGCAGCCCGCAGCGCCATCGAGCGCGCCTCGTCGACCTGCATCGCCATGTCGGCGAGGCGATGGCGGATCACCTGGTTGGCCGAGAGCGGCCGGCCGAACTGCTTTCTGATCTTGGTGTATTCGAGCGTGGTCTCCAGCAGCGTCTGCATGATGCCGATCGCTTCCGCACCCAACGCGGCCATGGCACCATCCACCGCCCATTCGATCGCCGGCAGCGCATCGCGGCCGTCGCCGAGCAGCGCGTCCTCGGGCAGATGCACGTCGGACAGCTCGATGTTGCAGGCACGCCCGCCGCCGAGGCGGGCGTAGTCGGAGATGCCGAGGCCCGGCGCCGTTGCCGGCATCACGAACAGGCCGATCCGCCCCGAGGGCCCATGATGGTCGTGCAGAGTTGCGGAGACGATGATCTCATCGGCGGCGTGGCCGTCGAGCACCGCGATCTTGCTGCCGGAAAGGCGCCAGCCTTGCGCCGTCTTGTTGGCGCTGGTTGCGACCTTGGCGAGATCGAACCTTGCCGCGCGCTCGGAATGCGCAAACGCAAGCTTCAGTGATCCGTCCGCGACCTTGGGCAGGCTCGCCTCCTTCTGCTCCGCGGTGCCGCATCTGGCGATCAGCGCGGCGCCCAGCACCACGGTCGCGACATAGGGCTCCGATACCAGCCCGCGGCCGAAGGCTTCCATCAGGATGCCGATCTCGACCGCGCCGCCGCCGAGCCCGCCGAGCTCTTCGGGCAGCGGCAGCGCCAGCCAGCCGAGCTCGGCGAATTGCTTCCACACCGCAGGGCTGAAGCCGAGCGGATCGTTTGCCATCTTGCGGCGATGATCGGCATCATAGCTGCCGGCCACAAAGCGCTCCGCGCTGTCGCGCAGCAGCTTCTGCTCGTCGCTGAGATTGAGGTCCATGGCGTCTACTCCGCCGCCGCGGGCGGCTTGCGCACGGAGGGATGCAGGCCGGATGGATCGACGATCATGCCGAACTCCTGAAGATTATGGGCGTGGCAGAGCTGGTGCAGGGCGAAGGCCTGGTCGATCGCGGCAGGCTGGCCCATCACGTCAACCGAGCGGTTGACCGCTTCCTTGGTCAGCTTGAGTGCGAAGGACGGCTTTGCCGCGATCCGGCGTGCCAGCTCCAGCACGCGTGATGACAGTTCCGCGCGCGGCACGACCTGATTGACCATTCCGAGCTGGTGCGCTTCTAGCGCGCTCCAGCTGTCGGCCGTGAACAGGAACTCCTTGGCCTTGCGCGGGCCCAGCTCCCAGGGGTGCACGAACCATTCGACGCCGCAGACGCCCATGGTCACGACGGGGTCGCAGAACTGGGCGTCGTCGCTGGCGATGATGAGGTCGCAGGCCCAGGCCAGCATCAGCCCGCCGGCGATGCACTTGCCGTGCACCTCGGCAATGGTCGGCTTTGCCAGGTTGCGCCAGCGCCGCGTGATCTGGAGATAAATTTCCTGCTCGCGCGCGAACCGGCCGTGCGCGTTCGGCTCGGCGAAACCGCCCCAATTGCCGATCGGTGGAAAATCGACGCCGGCGGCGTTCTTGCCGCCGGGACGGAGGTCATGACCGGAGGAGAAGTGCGGGCCGTTCCCGGCGAGAATAATCACCTTGACCGCATCATCCTGCACCGCCGCATCGAAGGCGGCGTTGAGGTCGTAGGTCATTTGCAGGTTCTGCGCGTTGCGGGCCTCGGGCCGGTTCATCACGACCCGGGTGATCGCGGGCTCAGGCCTCTCCACGAGGACGGTCTCGAACGAGGTCATGACGTTCCCCTTGGCTTTTCCGCTTTGTTTGGCGGGAGTTGACTATGTCGGCCTGCGATAGGCAAGAGGCTTGCGTCAGCCGGCTGGAGCGCCCCATCCACCGCAGTCATTCCGGGATGGTCCGAAGGACCAGACCCGGAATCTCGAGATTCCGGGTTCGCTTCGCGCCCCGGAATGACATCGGCAAGCTGGCGTCTTGCGTGTCCCATCTGGTAATTTGCACCAGATTCCACCGGGAGAAATTTGATGCGCAAGATCCTGACCGTGCTGGCAGCGCTGGCCTCGCTGAGCCTTACCAATTGCGGCTACAACGCGATCCAGAGCGAGGACGAGCAGATCAAGGCCAACTGGTCCGAGGTCGTGAACCAGTATCAGCGTCGTGCCGACCTCGTGCCCAATCTCGTCAACTCGGTGAAGGGCTTTGCGCAGCAGGAGAAGGACGTCCTGCTCGGCGTCACCAATGCGCGCGCTAAGGTCGGCAGCATCCAGGCGACCCCGGAAGTGCTGAACGATCCGGCGGCCTTCCAGAAATTCCAGGCCGCCCAGGGCGAGCTCTCCAGCGCTCTTTCGCGCCTGCTGGTCGTCACCGAGAACTACCCGCAGCTGAAGTCCGATGCGTTGTTCAAGGATTTGATGTCGCAGCTCGAGGGCACCGAGAACCGCATCACGGTAGCGCGCAACCGCTACATCAAATCGGTGCAGGACTATAACGTCACCATCCGTTCCTTCCCGAGCAACCTCACCGCGATGATGTTCGGCTACAAGGAGAAGCCGAACTTCACGGTCGAGAACGAGAAGGCGATCTCGACCGCGCCGAAGGTGGATTTCAATCCGGCGCCCGCGCCGTCGAAGTAGCTGCTCGCCGTTTTGCGAATGTGCCAAGCTTCACACTCCGTCGTCATTCCCCGCGTAAGCGGGGAATCCAGTACGCCGCGGCCTCTCCGTATCCCGCCGGCGTTTCTGGAATACTGGATCGCCCGGTCAAGCCGGGCGATGACAGCGAGGTTGTCTTGTTCGGCCTTCACCGCGGCTGTCCTCGCCGTAGCGCTACTCCTCGCCGTTGCCTTTCCCGCCTTGGCCGAGGTCGCCGTCCCCCAGCTCACCGGCCGCGTGGTCGATCAGACCGGCACGCTGTCGAGCAGCGACATCGCCTCCCTGTCGCAGAAATTGCGTGACTTCGAGGCGCGCAAGGGCAGCCAGATCGCCGTGCTGATCGTGCCGACCACGCAGCCGGAGACGATCGAGCAGTTCTCGATCCGCGTCGCGGAGGGCTGGAAGATCGGGCGCAAGAAGGTCGACGACGGCGCGATCCTCGTCGTTGCCAAGAACGACCGGCATTTGCGCATCGAGGTCGGCTACGGCCTCGAGGGCGCGCTCACCGACGTCACCTCGCGGCGCATCATCGACGAGGACATCACGCCCAAGTTCAGGAGCGGCGATTTCGCCGCCGGCATCGGCGCGGGCGTCGACCGCATGATGCGGGTGATCGACGGCGAGCCGCTGCCGTCGCCATCGCGCAGCGTCAACTTCGCCCATAATCTGGACGACCTCGCCCCGGTCTTTGCCGTGGCGCTGTTCGCCTCGATCGGCGTCGGCGGGTTCTTCCGCGCGATCCTGGGACGGCTGCTCGGCTCGTTGGTGACCGGCGGCATCATCGCGGCGGTGACCTGGTTCATCCTCGGCTCCGCGGCGCTCGCCGCGGCCGTCGGCGTGCTCGGCTTCATCATCGGATTTATCGCTGATCTGTTTTCGGCGATCACGCCAGGCACGGGCCGCTCGCGCGGCGGCTCCTGGTCGAGCGGCTCATCGGGAGGCGGCTGGAGCAGCGGATCGTCCAGCGACAGCGGCGGCTTCAGTGGCGGTGGCGGCAGTTTTGGCGGCGGCGGTGCCTCGGGGAGCTGGTAGGACATGAGCATCAAGCGCATTGCCAGGCATCTCGTGCAGCATCATTGGCGGGCGAAGCAGATTTTCCCGCAAGCCGTACTCGACCGCATCGAGCAGGCGATCAAGCAAGGCGAAGCCACTCATTCCGGCCAGGTCCGCTTCGTGGTCGAAGGCGCACTCGACGGCGTGCCGCTGTTTCGCAACCAGCCGGCGCGAGCGCGCGCGCTCGACGTGTTCTCGCATCTGCGCATCTGGGATACCGCACACAATAACGGCGTCCTGATCTATCTCCTGCTCGCCGACCGCGATGTGGAGATCATCGCCGATCGCGGCATCGACGCGAAGGTCGGCGCTGCGGGCTGGGAGAGCATCTGCCGCGCGATGGAAGCCGAATTCAGCTCGAACCAGTTCGAGCGCGGCGTGATCGCCGGCATCGCAGCGGTGTCGCGCGAGCTGGCAAAGCACTTCCCGCCGCAGGGACCGCATGCGAACGAGCTGCCGGATGCGCCCGTCGTGATGTGACCGGAGCGCGCGTCGCGTGCTCCGTTATTGCTCTCTGACCGTCACCCTGAGGTGCTCGCCTCTTCGGCGAGCCTCGAAGGGCGCGGCCCGGCTGCGGCAGCTTGGCCGTTCATCCTTCGAGGCTCCGCGCGCACTGCTTCGCAGCGCACGCCTCGCACCTCAGGATGACGGGTGGGGAGTTGTGCCGGGCTTTACGCATTCCGCCGCCGTTCATCTTGGCCGGTTACAAATTGTTTCACGCCCGCCACACCGGTTCCATCTTCCCGGCTCAATTCGGCCCCGGATAACTTCCTAAAATTTCGGTAAGCGGGTCCTGAGGTAAGGATTTCGCAAGCAATGAAAGTTACCAAAAGGTCAATCCAGAGCGGAGTATTTGAACTGTGAGCGAACCAATGGCTGAGCAGGCTGCCCAGGATAACAGCGTCGTCGAAACAGGAACGACCGCGCCGCAGGCTGTCGAGGCTGCCGGGATCGACGCCCCCTCGATCGCGCCCGACCACGAGGCGCCGCCCAAACCGGATCCGGTGAAGGTCGAGCCGCCAAAGATCGAGGCTTCGAAGCTCGAGGCTTCGAAGGTCGAGGTGCCGACGGTCGAGGCCAAAGCCGAGACCAGGCCCGAGCCGAAGCCCGGCAAGCTCATCGTCATGGCGCCCTCGGATCGCTCGTGGAACGGCTCTTGGGACCGCGAGGATTTTGCTCCGCATATGAAGGCAGACGAGCCGCGCGAGGCCGGCAGCAAGCGCCGGCTCTCGGCCATGGCCGCGGTTGTGGCGATTGCCGCCGGCGTCGGCGCGATCAGCGGCGCGCTCGCAACCGCTGGCATGATGCACTTCGCAAGCCCGGCCCAGGCGCCGGTCCAGGTCGCCGACACCAGCGCGCTCGATGCTTCCGTCGCGCGGATCGATGCCGATCTCGTCGCGCTGAAGGCCAATGTCGAGCAAAGCTCGAAGACCGGCGTCAGCCAGATCAACCGGGCCAATGACCGCCTCGACAAGCTCGAGAGGGCGCAGGCCGAGCCGATGGCCAAGATCGCCAAGCTGTCCGAGACCATCGACAAGCTTCGCGCCGCGCCGCCCGCAGCCCCTGCGCAGGCCGCGGCTGCCGCGCCCGCGAAGGAGACCACCGGCTCGATCGCGCCGACGCAGGTTGCGGCCGCAGCGCCCGTGCCCGCCGCGCCCAAGACCGAGGTCGGCCGTCTGCCGACGATCGAGGGCTGGCGGCTGCGCAACGCCGCCAATGGCGGTGCGCTGATCGAGGGCCGCGACGGCCTCTACGAGGTCTATCCCGGCGATCCCATCCCCGGGGTGGGCCGTGTCGACGCCATCCGCCGCCAGGACGGCCGCTGGGTGGTCGTCACCAGCAGGGGCCTGATCGTCTCGCGCTGAGCGTTCGATCTCCAACTTCCAAGGGGCGCTTCACCACCGCGTGAAGCGCCTTTTTACTTGAATAGGCCTCCCGCCGCGGTGTTACCTCAGGCATGAGCCGCGCGTTGCGAATTCTCGTTCTGGCCGCCGTGTTGCTTGGCGGTGCCGCCTCGCCGTCGGCAGCGGAGACCGCGCAGCTTTTGCGCGGCACGGCCATCACCGATCCCGATCTCCTGCGCAACCTTGACCAGAGCGGCGCCCTCACACTGTCGCACCTGTTGCAGCCCGATCGGACGTTCGAGGCGCCGCTGACCAATGACCTCATGTTCTCGCGGTTACCGCTGCTTGCGTCAATTCCGCCCGCGATCGACGCGGAGCTCGACCGCTACGTTGCGCGGCAGAAGGCGGCCTATCCGACCGAGACCATCGGCGTCGGCGAGGGCTATGACGTGCAGCTGTTCGACCGCGCCAATCTGACATCCGCCGACACGCGCTTCGTGCTGGCCGGCATCGTCAACCGCATGGACCGCGCCTATGTCGACGAAGAGTCCTGCGGCGAGATCCGGCTGATCTACCGTCTCGCGCGTTTCGACACCAAGCCTGACGGCGGCAAGACCGCGGCGCGGCTGCCGATGACACTCAATCTGGTGATGAAGGCGCGCGATGCACGGCAGACGGCCGGGAACGGCAAGCCGGTCAGCTGCGCCGAGATCGCGCGGCGGTGGCTCGACAACGGCAACTGGCAGGAGCTGATCCGCGGTCGAGACGACGCCATGCTCGATCGCATCGAGACCAACATTCAGGTCTCCATCGCGCCGAAATCGGCGCTGCATGATTTCCGCTCCGACTATCTGCTCAAGGTGTTCAAGTACAACGCGGCCACGAAGCAGTTCGAGGAAGCGGCGCTGGAGAACCAGATCGACCGTGACCGCATCCTCGCCGACGATGCGCTCCGACGCGACTTCAAGGCCTGGCTGCTCGCACCCGAGAACTTGCGCGAGTTTGATCGCGGCACGGTGCTGATCCCGGAAAAATTCCTGGCCAGGGCTGCGGTGGTGCCGACACCCGTCGGCCTCGATGCCTCCGCCCTGCAGCCGGAGTTCGGCATGATGCAAGGAGAGGGAAAAGGCGAGGGGAGCGGCGATCCGGTCTTCACCGACAACGACGTCGTCGGCGCGTTGAAGCAGGCCGCCGCGCGCGGCGAGATTCAGAACATCCGCTCGGTTGCGGGCTTCCAGCGCCGTCTCAACGACGTCACCTGCGCCGGCTGCCACCAGACCCGCGGCATCGGCGGCTTCCACTTCCCTGGTGTCGACTGGCTCGCCGACAAGCCGTCCAATTCCACCATCGTGCCGGCTTCGCCGCATTTCGTCGGCGATCAGCTCCGCCGCCGCGACATCCTGACCGCGTTCGCCGCGGGCAAACGTCCTGATTTCTCACGCGGATTTGCCAGCCGGCCGCAGACCCGCGGCAGCCGGGAGCTGGCCGGCAGCGAATACCAGGACGGCTGGGGCGCCCATTGTTCCCTGCAAGATGCGGGATCAGGAACGCGAGATGAGAGTTTTACGTCATGGAGCTGTGCTAACGGTCTCACCTGTCAGGCTGCCGCGGCCTCGCGCCGCATCGGCATGTGCTTCATCAAGACGCGTTAGCGCGTGATCCGCAAAAGGGTCACGGGCAAGACAAAGCTTGTTCGATTTGGATGACCCATGACGGATACCGGCAATGCCAACAAGGCGCGCAATCGCCAGATCGCGCGGAACGAGGAAGCCAAGCAGGTCACCGGCAGCGCCCGCGTCAGCATCTGGGCGATTGCGGTGGCCGTCATCATCGGCGGCATTCTGTTCACGCTCGGCTGGCTGTCGCTGAGGTGAGCTGCGAATTTTTCGCCCGGGTGAGGGCAAGGAATCCTTACTTCGCGTAATTCGTCATTCGCTGTCCCGGCAGCAGCTCGTAGGCCGACTTCCAGCCGGGCAGGGCGGCCACGCGGCCGAGCCAGGCGCGGATGGCGGGATGGCTCGTGGCGAAATCGAAGCCGTGCTCGTCGCTGGGATAATGCAGATAGGCCATCATCGAGATATCGGCGACCGTGGGCCTTGCCCCGATCGCGAAGTCATTGTGCTGGAGATGTCCGTCGAGGATGCCGAGAAAATCTTCGAGCCGCCGGCGAAAATGCTTCAGCACCTGCGGATCGTTCTTCTCGCTGAAGGCGCGCATGAAGCGATAGGTTGCCATGTAGCCAGTGAGCTTGTGGTTGTCCCAGAACAGCCAGCGCAAGAGCTCGAATTTTTCAGCCTCCGTCTCGGCGCCGAAGCGGCCATACTGTTCGGCGAGCTTCAAGAGCAGCGGCGCAGTCTGCGTCATCTTCACGCCGTCGATCTCGAGCACGGGAATCTCGCCCATCTCGTTGACGGCCTTGCGCCACTCCGGAGTGCGCGTGACGCCGCCGGCAAAATCGGTCCACACCGGCTCGAAGGTCTCGCCGCAAAGCGTGAGCATCAGGGCCAGCTTGTAGCTGTTGCCTGATTCGGGGAAGTAGTGCAGGCGGTAGAGCGGCATGGGACCTCGCGACGCGTGTTTGTTGCTGCGAGTAAATAGCGAGTTTGCCCCAGGAAGCGATGGCGCTACCCGACCGCCCCCGATCCGCGCAGCTGCTTGATCGCGGCTTCATCGTATCCCGCGTCACGCAAAATCTCGTCACTGTGCTCGCCCACCGCGGGCGGCTTGCGCGGCTGCACCTTCTTGGCTCCGTCGATCCAGATCGGGCTGTTGATGGTGAGCATGGTGTCGTTCTCGAACGGCACCAGCACCTCGTTGTCGAGCATCTGCTTGTCGTTCGGGATGTCGTCCAAAATGGCGACGACGCCGAACACGAGGCCGTTGCCGTCGAGGATTTTTCGCCATTCGGCAAGGTCCTTTGTCGCAAACGTCTCGTCAAAAATCCTGATCAGCTCCACCGAGCGGGCGTGACGGTCGGTTTTGGTCGCGAAGCGGGGATCGGTGACGAGGTCTTCGCGTCCCAAGCACTTCGCCAGCGCCGGAAACTGTTTCTCCTCGTTCAGCAGCGACAGGATCAGCCAGCGGCCGTCCTTGCACTGATAGTGATTGGCGACCGCGTTGAGCGCGCGCTCGCGCGGGCGCCGCTCGCCGAACTTGGCGCCGCAGAGCTTGGCCTGCGCCAGCACGCTCGCCGCCCATACGCCGTTCGCCATCAGGTTGGAGGCGACATGCGATCCCTTGCCGGTCTTCTCGCGCTGATACAGCGCGGTGACGATGGCACCGTAGAACGCCATGGCGCAGGGATGGTCGCCCATGCCTGCGACGGAACGCGCCGGCGTGGTGCCGGTGTCGGCGCGGACGAGGTCCATCAGGCCGGAGCGCGCCCAATAGGCGTTGCTGTCGAAGCCGGGCTTGTTGGCCTCTTCGCCCTTCTCGCCATAGCCGGTGAAGGAGGCGTAGATCAGCCGGTCGTTGAGATGGGCGAGATGGTCATAGGTGATGCCGAGCTTGGCGCGCACCGGCGGCGGCATGTTGGTGATGAAGACGTCGGCCTCTTCCACCAGTCTGTAGAGCACCGCCTGCGCCTCGGGCTTGGCGAGGTCGAGCGCGATGCTCTTCTTGTTGCGCGCTTCCAGCAGCCAGGCGAAATTGTGCTCGCCGGTGGGATAGCCCGGCAGGTTTGGCAGGTTGCGATAGGGATCTCCGGCGCCGGGCGGTTCGATCTTGATGACGTCGGCGCCGAAATCCGACAGCACGGTCGCGGCCGCGGGCGCTGCGATGAAGCTCGCGCAATCCAGAACTTTCAGGCCTGAAAAGATGCCTTTTTCCATCGCAGCGTCGCTCCCTCGCTCTTGTCGTTTCCCGCGCGCTGGAATTGGCGCGGGCAGATGATGGGAGCAGTTAGACCGATGTTTTGCCGGGATGCAACGGCGCCTGGCGCAGGGCGTTATTCCTCCCCCGCCAGCAGTGCCGCATTGCCGCCCGCCGCCGCCGTGTTGATGGTCACGGTCTGCTCGGTGGCGAAGCGCGTGAGGTAGTGCGGGCCGCCGGCCTTGGGGCCGGTTCCAGACAGGCCGTTGCCGCCGAACGGCTGCACGCCGACCACCGCGCCGATCATGTTGCGGTTGACGTAGATGTTGCCGATCTGGGCGCGATCGATGATGGCTTCGATCGTGTCGTCGATGCGCGAATGAATGCCGAGCGTGAGCCCGTAGCCGGTGCGTTCGATGGACTGCAGCACGCGGTCGAGAGTCTCGGCGCGGTAGCGCACGACATGCAGGATCGGGCCGAAGATCTCCTCGGTGAGCTGGCCGGCCTCTCTGAGCTCGAAGATGTGCGGCGCCACGAAGCAGCCGTCAGGCGCATGGCCCGCAAAGTGCAGCCGCGCCTCGTTCTTCATCCGCGTGATATGCGCATCGAGCCGCTGCTTAGCCTCCATGTCGATCACCGGACCGACATGGGTCGCGAGATCGGAGGGATCGCCGATCTTGAGCTCGCGCGCCGCGCCCGCGATCATCTCGATCATGCGATCGGCGACGTCCTCCTGCACGAACAAGAGCCGCAGCGCCGAGCAGCGCTGGCCGGCGGAACGGAAAGCGGAGGTCACGACGTCATCGGCAACCTGCTCGGGCAGCGCGGTGGCATCCGCGATCATGGCGTTGATGCCGCCTGTCTCCGCGATCAGCGGCACGATCGGCCCGTCCTTGGCGGCAAGCGTCCGGTTGATCGACCGTGCCACTTCGGTCGATCCGGTGAAGACGATGCCGGCGATGTCGGGGTGGGCAGTCAGCATCGCACCGATCTTGCCGTCGCCAGTGACGAGGTGCAGCGCGCTTCTGGGGATGCCGGCCTCGTGCAGCAGAGCGACGGCCTCACGCGCGATGCGCGGCGTCTGCTCGGCCGGTTTTGCCACCACGGTGTTGCCGGCCATCAGGGCCGCCGTGACCTGGCCTAGGAAGATCGCCAGCGGAAAATTCCACGGCGAGATCGCCACGAAGACGCCGCGGCCGCGCATGGCGAGCGCGTTGCTCTCGCCGGTCGGTCCGGGCATTGCCGTCGCGCTGCCGAAAAGCTTGCGGCCTTGTGCGGCATAGTAGCGGCAGAAGTCCGCGGCCTCGCGCAGCTCCGACAGCGCATCGTCGAGCGTCTTGCCGCCTTCGCGTTGAAGCAACGCGATGAAGTACGCGCCACGGCTTTCCAGCAGATGCGCGGCCTGCTCCAGGGCTGCGGCGCGCATGGCTGCCGGCGTCCGGCTCCAGGCGGCAAGGCCCGCGCGGCTTGCGGCCACCGCCGCGCTGGCCTGATCCGGCGTTGCGTCGGCGATCGGCTTCAGGTCGACCGCCTCTGCTTTGACATTTGTCAGCAATTGGTCGAGCGCGACGCGTGCGCCGAATTCGACGCCGCGCGAATTGCGCCGCTCCGGCCCGAACAGATCGCCCGGCAACGGAATTTTGGGATGGGCCGCCGCTTGCGGCCGGAGAATCGCATCCGCCGGACGCTGCAACAGCGCCGTAACAGGCACGCGATAATCGGCGGCCTGCGCCACGAACGAGGAATTGGCGCCGTTCTCCAGGAGCCGCCGCACCAGATAGGCCAGCAGATCGCGATGGCTGCCGACCGGCGCATAGGTGCGGTAGGCGATCTCAGGGTGATCCTTGGCGAGCTGCTCGTACAGCGCCTCGCCCATGCCGTGCAGGCGCTGGAATTCGAAGCCGCCGCCGTCAGCTGCGAGCTCCAGCACGGTCGCGACCGTCAGCGCGTTGTGGGTGGCGAATTGCGGGAAGATGCGCGGCCGCAAGGCCAGCAGCTTCGTCGCGCAGGCGACGTAGTTCAGATCCGTCATCGCCTTGCGCGTGAACACGGGGTAGCCCTCGAGCCCGCGCTCCTGCGCGCGCTTGATCTCGGTGTCCCAATAGGCGCCCTTGACGAGGCGCACCATCAGCTTGCGGTCATGCGCGCGGGCCAGCGCATCGACATAGTCGATCACGGCGCTGGCGCGCTTCTGATAGGCCTGGATCGCGAGGCCAAATCCGTCCCAGCCCTTGAGCGAGGGATCGGCGAGCGTCGCCGCGATCACGTCGAGCGACAGTTCGAGCCGGTCGGCCTCCTCGGCATCGACGGTGAAGTTGAGATCATGGGCTTTGGCCCGGCGCGCGAGATCGAGCAGCAGTGGCACCAGCTCGGCCATCACCCGCTCGCGGCTGATCGCCTCGAAGCGCGGATGCAGTGCCGAGAGTTTGACCGAGATGCCGGGCCGGTCGGGCAGGGGATGGGAGCCTGCCGCCTTGCCGATGGTTTCAATGGCACTGGCATAGGCGTCGAAATAGCGTTTTGCGTCCGCCGCCGTGCGCGCGCCCTCGCCGAGCATGTCGAAGGAATAGCGCGGCTTCTGGCCGGAGCGTGGCCGGCCCCGCTCCAGCGCCTGCTCGATGGTCTCGCCGAGCACGAAATGATTGCCCATCAGCCGCATTGCCTGGCGCGTCGCGGTGCGAACAGCCGGCGCGCGGAGCCGCTTGACGAGGCGGCCGATGGTGCCGTCTGGCGTTTCGCCGGGCTGGATCACCCGCGCCGACAGGCCGAGTGCCCAGGCCGAGGCGTTGACCAGGAAGGCGGTGGACTTGGTCTCGTGATGGATGAAGTCACCCTCGCCGAGCTTGTCCTCGATGAACTGGTCGGCGGTGCGGGCATCAGGCACGCGCAGCAGCGCCTCGGCCAGCACCATCAGCGCGAGGCCCTCCTTGGTCGACAGCGCGAACTCCCGCAGCATGTCCTCGCCCCCGCCAAGATTTCCCGCAAGCCGGTCGTCGCGCTTGCGGATCGCCTCTATCAGCCGCGTCGCGGTGCGATCGATCCGCGTCTCCTGTGGTGGACTGAGATGCGACGCCGGCAAGAGGCGTGCGGCGATCTCAGCGTCATCGGGCGCGAAAGGGGCGGTGAAGGGCGGTGGGATGTTCGGCATGGCGTGTCCTGTGGCTGAAATCCAGGATAAGGCTCGCATGACCGTAGTTCGATAGACAATCTAGCCGATTAGCCTTAGAAAACGAAGATAAGACGCAGTTTGGCCTCAGAAATTATGGAACTAGATCGAATCGACCGGAAAATCCTCTCGATTTTGCAGGAGGATGGGCGAATCGCCAATGTCGAGCTCGCCGAGCGGATCGGGTTGTCGCCGACTTCAATCGGCGAGCGGCTGAAGCGCCTGCAGCGCGAGGGGTTTGTCGAAGGCTATGGCGCACGGCTCAACCCGCACCGGCTCGGCCTCGGTCTCCTGGTGTTCGTCGAGGTGTTGCTCGACAAGACCACGCCGGAAAATTTCGAGCGGTTCGCGCGCGCGGTGAAGCTCGCGCCTGAAGTTCTTGAGTGTCACATGGTTGCCGGCGGATTCGACTATCTTGTCAAGGCGCGGCTTGCGGACATGGCCGCCTATCGACGCTTTCTCGGCGAGACCTTGCTGTCGATGCCGGGCGTGCGCGAGACGCGGACCTATGCGGTGATGGAGGAGATCAAGCGCGACGCACCGTTGCCGGTGGGCTGACGACATGTCGTCGCGATTGTCATTGCTGTGGCGTTGAATGAGCGGTCTTCGCAGGGAAAATAGCTACCCGCGTGCAGTCGCAACGCCTGTCGTCGAATGCACTGGCCGTCTTCTGAAATTTTCTTGGCCCGCTCCCGGAGGTGATCCGGGAGGCAGCAAAGGCTGGCGGGCTTATACTTTGAGGTTCTCTGCGGAAGTCTTGCCCCGGTTTGCGATCTCTTCGTATTCCACCGTCTGTCCCTCGTTCAGGGTCGACAGACCGGCTTTCTGCACTGCCGAGATATGCACGAACACATCCTTGCCACCCGACGCAGGCTGGATAAATCCATAACCCTTCGTCGGGTTGAACCACTTGACCGTACCTTTAGCCATCACGACTTCTCCGCGGGTCTTCCTCCGAGATCTCGAACCGCCAGTCCCCGCCAACCGGCCGGTTCGGTCCTAACAGGATACGCGGAATGTGGCGGGCTTGGTAGCTCAAACCACATCCGCATTTCGCCGAATTCCGCTCAACTTCGCGGCGCTTTTGCCGGTTTTGCCCGTTTCGCGGTCAAACGGCCTACGCGCCGCGCGCTAGCAGTCAATACGTCGCGGCCAGATAATCGACGATCTTGCCGACATCGGCGTCGTCGATCGGCGCACCATAGACCTTGATCATCTTGGTCACCTCGGCCTGCCAGAAGCCTTTCTTGTCCTTCATCGGCGGCTGCGTCTTGATGTAGTCGGCCGAGTGGCAGGCGCCGCAATTGCCCTTGACGATCTCGAGGTCGGGGCCCGGCTTGAACGCTGCGACCTCGTCAGGGGTCTTGTAATTGACCGGCGCTGCGAGGCCCGATCCCACCATTGCGGCGAGGCCGAACGAGACGGCGAGGAGAACGGTGCGGTGCATGATCATTCTCCTTCAGGCCACGGTCACGCGGACGGTTTCGACGACGTTGCGCAAATAGCCCGCTGGGTTCCAGCGCGGCGTGTCCGGCTGCGTCTCGCCGCCATTGCCGGTGGCGCGCACCCTGAGCTCGTGACTGCCGGCCGCGAGCTTCACCGGCAGCTTCCATTCGCGGAAGGCGTATTTGCCGAGATCCTTGCCGAGCTTGGCGCTGACCCAGGTCGTGCCGCCGTCGGTGGAGACCTGGACCTCCTTGATGCCCTGGCCGCCGTCGAAGGCGATGCCGCGCAGGGTCACGGCGCCCGCCTTCAGCTTGGCGCCGTCCGGCACGCTGGTGATGAAGGAGCGGATGGTGAAGCGGTTGATCGGGATCGTCGCTTTCGGCGCGGTGCCGGGCTCGACCGCGTTGTTCGGGGTGTCCGGAATCCGATAGGCCGACTTCATCCAGAAGCCGTCATAGACATTGTCGATGACGGTGATGTCGTTGAGGTGCTTGACCCAGTAGGTGCCGTAATAGCCGGGCACGATCAGGCGCAGCGGAAAGCCGTTGAGGAACGGCAGGGCCTCGCCGTTCATGCCATAGGCCAGCATCACCTCGCCGTCACGGGCATGATCGAGATCGAGGGCCTTGACGAAATCGGGCGTTTTGTCGCTGACCGGGCCGTCCATGCCGTTGAATGTGACCTGCTTGGCGCCGGCCTGCACACCGGCCATCTCCAGCACCGCCTTCAGCGGCACGCCGCGCCAGCGCGCACAGCCCATGGCGCCGTTGGCGAGCTGGCCGCCGGCGACGCGCGGCTCGAAGAAGCCGCGGCTGTTGCCGGAGCACTGCGCGACGGCGACGATCTCCGTCGCCTTCATCTTCCTGATGTCCTTCAGCGACAGTTTCAGCGGCTTGTCGACCTTGCCCTTGACCTCCAGCGTGAACTTGTCGGGGTCGAGATCGTAGGGCAGGTCGGAGAGGTGATAGCGCACGAAGAACGCATTGTTCGGCGTGATCGGACCGTCATTGAAGATCGCAAACGGCGTCTCGAGCTGCGGCGGCCGGCTGGTCAGGCCGATCATCGGCCGCTTCTGCGGATATTTCACCAACGGTCGTTCGCCGTTAGCAAAGGGCAGGGCGACGGTGTCGAGTGCCAGCGCTTTGGTGGAATTCAGTGTGGCCGCAAGTGCGGTGAAGCCCGCTCCTTTGAGCAGGTCGCGTCGATCGAACATTCTCGTCTCCTCCCGGAGCTTTTCTCTGCCTGCGGTCATCACCGCCGACCTGCGCTCATCTGCCGCAACGATTTGAACGAAGTCAATTCGTGCTTTCGCAGCAGGCCCATGCCGCTGCGCTGCAGCAGGCCGGTGTTGCGTCCGTGGTGAAATTGAGCCGGGCTGTAACTGCAGTCTCGGTGCACCTCTCCCGCGAGCGGGAGAGGTGCACGCTTTCCGTGTGGTTTGCCTGTCAGGCCGCGACGCGCTCGCTGCGATCGACCAGTGCCGCCAGCTCCCGCGTATCCGCAATCACCCGCACCGCCATCGGCTCGTCGCGGCCGCGAATCGCGACCTCCTGCTGCGGCAGCGTATCGTCGGCAAGGCCTGCGCTGCGGCGGATTTCGTCCGAGACGATCGCCTCGCAGGCCAGCGTCTTGGTCATGTCCTGGAGACGGGCGGCGACGTTGACGGCATCACCGAGCGCCGTGAAGACGATGTGATCGCGATAGCCGATGTCGCCGATGATGACCTCGCCGCCGTGAATGCCGATGCCGAAGCGGATCGGCTGGCGAAGGTCATGGCTCAGGAGCTTGTTCAGCTCGTCGATATGGCTGGCGATGCCGGAGGCCGCCTTCAGCGCCTGCCGGCAGGCGGGTTCCGGATCAGCCGTGAGCCCGAACAGCGCCAGCATGCCGTCGCCGACGAACTGGTTCGGCTGGCCGCCATTCTCGATCACGGCCTGCGATACCGCGCCGAGGAAGCGGTTGACGATGAAGACGGTGTCGAACGGTAGCCGTTTCTCGGCGAGCTGTGTCGAGCCACGCATGTCCACGAACAGGCTGACGAGATAGCGCTCCTGGCCGATGCTCGCCGGCGCCGAGGCATGCGCGGTTGCCGACGACGTTTGCGGGGTGAAGAGCTGGAAGAAGGAGAGGTCGGATGTCGGCCGCAGCTGGCAGGCCAGCCGGATCGAGGGATCGCTGGTGCCGACACGGGTGAGCACGAAGGCTTCGCGCTGTGACGGCTCGGGCAGGGCGGCATGATCGCCGATGATGCGGATGCGGCAGGTCGAGCAGCGGGCGCGGCCGCCGCAGACGCTGGCATGGGGCAGATTGTGCCGCAGGCTCGCTTCCAGCACGGAGACGCCCTTGGGGACCCGCACCGTCTTGCCGTTGCCGTAGGACAGCGCGATCATGCCGCCGCGCCGCTCGCGCAGGGCTCGCACCCCGCGCGCCGCCAGCGCCAATCCCAGCAGACCGAAATAACCGACGGTGAGGATGCCGGTGATGCGGTCGAGCGTGTCCCCTTCCGCGACCGTGCCGACCTGGCGGCGGGTGAGATTGTGCGTGCGCCATTCCCCGTCATCGGCTTCGAACGCGACGCTGCGGCCGCCCTGGTAGATGCCGAGCAGCGACAATGTCGGGATCAGCACGGCGGCGGCGAGCAGATAGGGGGCGGCGCGCGTGAAGAACGGCTTTAGGCGCAGCCAGAAGAAGATGCCGATGCAGCCGTGCACCCAGGCAATCAGAAGCAGGATCGTCATCTGCCAGAGCCGGCCGGGCGCGGCGACGAAGAACAGATACAGCTCCTGCGGATAGAGCTTGTGATGATCGTACAGCGTGTAGCCGAGCCGAACGCCGATCACATGCCCCATGACCAGCGCCGGGATGCTCAAGCCCAGCACGAGCTGAAGCGGCTCGATCGTGCGCCAGCGGAACTGGCGGCGCTGGTACAGCGCATAGATGCCGAGCCCCATATGCGTGAGCGCCGCCGTGTAGAACACGATCGAAATGGGGAGGAACTGCCAGAACAGGGTGTGGTAGTAGACCCCGGCCTCCATGGCCTCGACCGAGATATTGCCGAGTGCATGGTTGAGGAAATGGCTGATCACGTAGGCGAACAGGATCACGCCGCAGACGAGCCGCACCTGCCGCACGCTGGTCGCGCGGACGAGTTCGGACATGTGTGCGGGAGCGGTGGCCATGATTCGGTTGTATCAGTTCACCAAGGAGAACAGCCAGCGTAGCGGTTAATTCCCGATATGGACAGGCTGCGAGATCACATGCGCGGCAAGGTTACGAAATCGTAGGGTAGGCAAAGGCGCGCGCCGCTGTCGTCCCGGACAAGCGCGCCCTCAGGCGCGCGCCGATCCGGGACCCATAACCACAGGACGTGGTGATGGGCGAGCCGGCAACTCCGGGTCTTCGCCAAACTCCTCCCTGTGGTTATGGGTCCCCGGTCTGCGCTGACGCTTGCCCGGAACGACAGCGGTATTTGTAGCGCGGTCCCCCCGCATTGACTCCCTCTGTCAGGTTGGCGAAAAGCGCGCTCGTGACGATCGCTCCCGATATCTCCGTGAAGCCGGACGGTGCAGAACGCCGTCTCATGCTTATTGCCGTGCTCGTCATCGCCGCGATGACGCTGCTCCGCATCGTCTATGCTTCCGCCATCGAGCTGCGCACCGACGAGGCCTATTACTGGACCTGGTCCAAGGAGAGCGCGCTCAGCTTTCTCGATCATCCCCCGGGGATCGCCTGGCTGATCCGCTTCGGCACCGCGATCTTCGGCGATACCGTGCTTGGCGTTCGCTTCGGCGGCATCGTCGCGATGCTGCTGACGCAACTGCTGCTCGCCGACATCGTCCGCCGTCTCACCCATGACGCGCGCGCGGTCATGTTCGCCGTGCTGATGCCG
This sequence comes from Bradyrhizobium guangxiense, assembly GCF_004114915.1. Lineage (NCBI taxonomy): Bacteria > Pseudomonadati > Pseudomonadota > Alphaproteobacteria > Hyphomicrobiales > Nitrobacteraceae > Bradyrhizobium > Bradyrhizobium guangxiense. The sequence continues at coordinate 878,825 of NZ_CP022219.1, forward strand.
GAGGCCGCGCTCTATTACGGCCTGCTGATGGCCAAGGTCGCGCCCGACGTGGCGATGATCCCGTTCGCGGTGGCGATGATGTGGTCGCTTGTACGGCTGGCGCAAAGCGGCGACGGACGCTGGTGGCTGGCGGCCGGCCTGTTCGCCGGCCTCTCGATGCTGTCGAAATTCACCGCGATCATGTTCGCGCCGGCGGTTGCGGCCTTTCTGCTGGTGCCGGACTGGCGCTGGCGCTGGTTGCGCAGCCCCTATCCTTATCTTGCCGTGCTGGTTGCGGCCGTCGTGTTCTCGCCGGTGCTGATCTGGAACGCCCAGCACGATTGGGCCTCGTTCCGCTTCCAGGGCGTGCGCGCCACCGCCAATTACGGCATCTCGCTGCGCACCATCGGCGATTACATCGGCCTGCAATTCGGCCTGGTCGGTTTTGTCATGTTGCCGGTGGTGCTGACCGGGCTGGCGCTGACGGCATGGCGCGGCTATCGCACGCGGGAGCCGGTCGCGATCCTGCTGTCGACCGCGGTGCTGGTGCCGTTCTGCTATTTCTTCGCCAAGTCGATGACGCTCCGGGTCGGCGACACCTGGCCGATGTTCATGTGGCCGGTCGGCTTCGCCGCAGCCGCCGTGAACCTCGCGACGATGATGAAGGAGGGATGGTCGGCACGCATGCTCAGATCGTCACTGTTCTGGGCCAGGACAGCGGTCGTCTCCGGCATCGCCTTCGTCGTCATCGTGTTCCTGTACTACGTCGCCGCGCCCTGGAACCTGCTCGGCAAGATCGATCCGATCGGCGCCGAGGCGGGTTACGAGCAGGTCGCCGCGCGTGCACAAGCCGCGCTCGACGAAACCGGCGCGACCTGGATCGCGACCACCGACTACCGCACCTACGCCATGATGCGTTGGCTGTTCCGCGGCCGCGTGCCGGTCATCGAGATCAATGAGCGCGGCCGCTTTCAGGATTTCCGCGATCCCGGCATCGACAAGATCAAGGGTCACGCCGGCATCTATGTCGGCCGCGAGCCCGACGACCGGTCGTCGCTGTGGGAGAACATTCCGGCGAAGCGCGAACAGCTCGGCCGGGTCGAACGCCGCTGGCGCGGCGTTTTGGCGGATACCTATGTGATCGAAAAGCTCACCGGCTGGACCCCGGAGCTCTCACCGCCGAAGGATTCGCCGCTGTTTTGGTGGAAGGTGCTAGCGGGCGAACTCGAGAAGCGGGAGCTCGGCTTCTCTTACCCTCCCCTCCAGGCAGGGCCATCGCATATGGGAATGATGTCGCCCGTGACCATCCTTCGAGACGCCCGCCGTTGGCGGGCCCTCAGGATGAGGACTGAGGGCATTTCGCTCGTTTCAACGGCCTCCGATATCGCTTAGCCTCACCCTGAGGAGACCGCGAACCGGTCGTCTCGAAGGACGAGGCGCGCGCTCAGCTCGCGCTAAGAGCCATATGCGATAGCCCTGCCTGGAGGGGAGGGTAAGAAAGAGCCTTACTCCTCGCCATCCTTCTTGCGCAACAAATCCGTCGCAAGATCCGACAGTTTCGGTGGCGGCAGCGCCGCGAACGGCAATGGCCTGGTCACGTCGATCGCAGCTAATCCCAGCCGCGCGGTCAGCAGCCCGTTGAGCACGCCTTCGCCGAGCCGCTGCGACAGCTTCGCCGCGATCCCGTGTCCCAGCATCTGTTGCACCAGGCTGTCACTCGCGGCCATGCCGCCGGTGATGGCGAGATGGGTGATGACGTGGCGGAGCAGGCGGATCATGCCGAGCGCGCCGGGGCGGCCGCCATAGAGATAGGCCAGCTGGCGGATCAGGCGCAGCGCGGCGACGAACACGAACAGCACGTCGATCGCCGCGCGCGGACTCACCGCGGTCACGATCGAGACCTTTTGTGCGGCCGACGACACCAGGTGCCGCGCCTCGGCGTCCAGCGGCGACATCAGCTCGCGCTCGGCGAGCCGGATCATGTCGGCGCCATCAATGATCTCGCCGGCGTGGCTCTCCAGGGTGGCGCGGGCGCGTGCGAGCTGCGGGTTCTGGTGCGCGATCCTGAGCAGGTCCTGGACGATGACGCGACTCTCCTTGCGGTCATCGCTGGCAAGCACCGCCGCAGCGCGCGCGTGCAGCTTCTCGATCGTCGCGAGGCGCGCGAGACCGAGCGCCTCGCGTCCGATCACCACCGCAAGCGCGAGCGCCGTCACGGAGGCGAGGGCAAGCCCGACGAAGCCGAGTGTTTCGCTGCGCGCGAACAAATCCTCGACCAGATGCACGACGCCGAGCCCGGTGCCGAGCAGCGTCAGCCCGGCAAGTCCCGACCAGAACAGCGTGCCCCAGGGAAAACCACGCCGCGCCGGCAGCGCGGCCTCGATCGGCACCGGCAGCATGGCCGGATCAGGCTCCGGCGTGATCTGGATGGTGGCGCGGCCGGGCCGCGCCGTCTCGTCCGCCTCGGTGACGACGACGCCGGGATCGTCAAGCCGGAACGTCGCCGGCCGCCGTGGCTTCGATCGGTCGTTCATGCGAGCTTGTCTCCGATCAGGAACTGCAAGGCACGGTCAAGGCGGATGTGTGGCAGCGTCGGCTCGTTCGTTCCCTCGCGTTCGAGCTTGGGCGGGCGGAAGCGCAGGAAGCGGAAATCGCTTCTGTCGGCGGCCTCGGTCGCGAGGCCGCGGAACGCATCGGTGCCGTTGAAGAGCGGCTCGGGATCCAGCGGCAAATCGCCCGGAAAGGTCGCCACTTCCGTGTTGCCATCGAAGAACTCGCCGCCGGCGCTTTCGCCCGCGGCCGGCGTTCCCAGGATCGACGGCAATTTGTCGCGGCCGCGGGCGACTTGAGCCTCTCTTGTGGCGCGCACGGCGGCGAGCGCCACGACGTCGATCGCCGCGCCGGTATTTTCCGCGCGCGCGACTGCGCCCGAGACGGCGCGGCGCAGCACGGCCTCGAGCCGGTCGTGGCTGGAATGGTGCAGATGGTCCGCCTTGGTCGCCGCGAACAGGATGCGGTCGATGCGCGGCCGGAACAGGCTGGAGAGCAGGGTGCTGCGGCCGACGTTGAAGCAATCGAGAATGCCGGCGAGGGCAGCTTCGAGATCGTGCAGCGCCTCGGGACCGGAATTGAATGCGGCAAGCGCGTCGGCCAGCACGATCTGGCGATCGAGCCGGGCAAAATGGTCGCGGAAGAACGGCCGCACCACGACGTCCTTGTAGGCCTCGAAGCGGCGCACCATCATCGCCCACAGCGATCCCTCCGGCGCCTGCGCGCCGTTGGGCACGTCGAGCGGTGCGAAAGTCAGCGCCGGCGAGCCCGCGAGATTGCCGGGCATCAGGAAACGGCCGGGCGGCAGCAAGCTCATCGCAACGCGCTCGTTGCGGCAGGCGCGCAAATAATCGGTGAAGAGCCTTGCCGCCGTCAGCGTCGCCTGCTCGTCCTCGCGCGCCTCGGGCTTGAGCGTTGCGAGATGCGCGTGCCACTCGGCGGCGAGATGCGCGCGCGGCGCCTCGCGCGACAGCGCAAGGCTTTCCGCCGACCATTGCTCAAAACTCTTCTGCAGGAGCGGCAGGGCGAGCAGCCATTCGCCGGGATAGTCGACGATGTCGAGCGTCAGCGTGCGGTCGGCGCCGTTGCGGCGCTGATAGTCGATAACGAGCCTGAGCTCGCTGATGTCGACCGTCGAATTCGGCCAGCGTCGCTCCTCGACCAGCGCGTGCAGGTGGCCCTCATAGGCAAACCGGGGCACGGCATCGTCCGGCTGCGGCGCCAGATGCGCTCGCGCAATCCGGCCGGAGGCATAGGCTTCGAACACCGGAAACCGACCGCCGCGGGTGAGGCCGTGGATCAGCGCGGTGATGAACACGGTCTTGCCGGCCCGCGACAGGCCGGTGACCCCGAGCCGCACCGTCGGGTTGAAGAAGTGCTCGCCATAGTCGATCAGCGCCCGCGCCGACAGCCGCGCTTCTTCGACCATATCCTGGAAACTGAATGCCATATGAACGTTAGTGGATCTGGGGCGGGCGGGATGTGTGTCCGTTCACAAAAGTGGCAATTGCGTGAGGAAAATCAAGCTCCATACTTCCACCGCCTTTATCGGGAAATCAGCCGTTTGAACGACGCGACGATCTCGAAAGACCCATAGAAGAGAGCATTACCTGATCTTGCGGATTGCCATGACCGTCTTCCAACTGAAACAGCTTGCATCGACGTCTGTTCATGCCGCCGCCGACGTGATCGGCTGGGATTACGACCGCGCCGAGCTCATCGCCGACGGCATTATCCACGCGATCGGTGTGCTCTCCGGCGTCATCGCGGCAACCGTGCTGGTGGTGCTGACGGCGATCTATGCGGATGCGACCGACGTCATCGGCGTCTCGGTCTACGTCGCCGGCCTGCTCTCGATGCTGGTGTTGTCGGCGACCTATAATCTCTGGCCGGTGTCGCCGGCCAAATGGCTGCTGCGCCGGTTCGACCATTCCGCGATCTATCTCCTGATCGCGGCGACCTACACGCCGTTCATCCTGGAAGTGAAGGACAGCGGCTTCGCGCTGGTGCTGCTTGCCGGCGTCTGGTGTGTCGCCATCCTCGGCATCGTGCTGAAGCTGTTGTACCCCGGCCGGTTCGACCGCGTCTCGGTCGGCATCTATCTCGCGATGGGCTGGAGTGGCGTGATGCTCTATGACGCCGTGGTCAGGGCGTTGCCGGCGCTGGTGCTGGGATTCATCTTGGCCGGCGGTCTGCTCTACAGCTTCGGCGTTATTTTTCACGCCTGGCGGCGCCTGCGCTTCCAGAATGCGATCTGGCACGGCTTTGTCTTGGCCGGCGCGGCATGCCATTATACCGCAGTGCTCGACCTCGTGTTGAGCTGAGCTGGCTCCGCGCCGCGGAATAAGTGGCGCGGCGTAAGAGCGGTATAGAAAACAAGAGGAGACGTCGCATGCAGGTGACCGGCAAGGTCGTGGTCGTCACGGGCGGCGCAAACGGTATCGGCAGGGCGCTGTGCGAGGCCTTTCACAACGCGGGCGCGGCCAAGGTCGTCGTCGCCGATATGGACGCCGCCAATGCAAGGGCGGTCGCCGCCATGGTGGATGGCGCCGCCTTCAAATGCGACGTCGCGCAGGAGAAGGACATTGCGCACGTCATCGAGGAGACCGAGCGCCAGTTCGGCCCCATCGCCCTGTTCTGCTCCAATGCCGGCATCGGCGGCGGCTTCGATCCGATGTCGGAGAATGCCGGCGGTGCTTCCGACGAGCCGTGGCAGCGCAGCTGGGCGATCCACGTGATGGCCCATGTCTATGCCGCGCGGCATCTGATTCCGCGCATGAAGGCGCGCGGCGGCGGTTATTTCCTCAACACCATCTCGGCCGCGGGCCTGTTGTCGCAGGTCGGCAGCCCGGCCTATTCGACCACCAAGCACGCTGCGGTCGGCTTTGCCGAGAATCTCGCGATCTCGCACAAGGCGCATAACATCAAGGTCTCGATCCTCTGCCCTCAGGGTGTCGACACCAACATGCTGCGCTCGATCCCGAAAGGCCCACAATCCGGCGACGGCGATCTCACACCGGAGCAGGTCGCCAAGGACGTGCTCGCCGGTCTCGAGCAGGAGACCTTCCTGATTCTCCCGCACCCCCAGGTGCTCGGCTACATGCGCAAGAAGACCGAGAATTACGACCGCTGGATCGGCGGCATGGCCAAGATCCAAGCCAAGATGCGGGAGGAGTTCGGAAAGTGACCGCAAGGTCATCCCGGGGCGATGCGCAGCATCGAACCCGGGATCTCGAGATTCTCAGGTGCACAATTGCGCACCGTAGTTCGGTCCTGCGGACCGCCCCGGAATGACGAGGGCTATCTGGGCTCCGACATCTCCTCCACCCGGCTCGCCCGCAGCGCCCGCGCATAGAGCATCATGCCCTCGCGCACCTTGCGCTGCTCCGCTTCCGTCAGCGTCGCTAGCGCGCCGCGCACCTGCTGGCGGCCGAAGGCATGCAGCGCCTCCAGCGTGCGCCGGCCCTTCGCCGTCAGCGACAACAGCTTGCTGCGGGCGTCCGTCTCATCCGCCGTCTCCTTGAGCTCGCCGCAATCGACCAGCTTGCGCACCAGGCGGCTGACGCTGGATTTTTCGAGCAGCAGGAAATCGCCGAGCTCGCCTGACGTCATCGGACCGCGGATGCCGATCTCAAGGATGGTGTGGACCGCCGAGGGCGGATAGTCCGAGGCCGCGACCGTCGCATCCATGAAGCCGAGCTCGCGCACCATCAGGCGCGAGGCGGCGCGGATGTCGTCGATCAGCGAAAGCTCAGCCATCCCTTGACTCCCGGCATATAGTTGTATCATACAACTATATGTGCGCAACGGCGCGCGCGCAAGCGTTTTGGAGTGGCCCATGAGCGGAGCTTTGCCGACGGGGATGCGGATGCAGGGCAAGGTCTGCCTGGTGACCGGTGGCGGCAGCGGCATCGGCCGCGCCACCGCGTTGCAGATGGCGACCGAAGGCGCGGATGCGGTCATCGTCGCGGGCCGCCGCGAGGCCGAGATCGAGGCGACCGCCGCTTCGTGCCGCGAGCTCGGCGCGGAAGCGATTGCGCTCAAGACCGACATCACACGCGAGGACGAGGTCGAGCGGCTGGTTCGCACCGCGAATGACCGTTGCGGCCGGCTCGACGTCGCCTTCAACAATGCCGGCTTCCAGGAGCGCCGCGCGCCGCTCGAACAGCAGGGCACCGACATCTACGACAGCGTGTTCGACACCAATGTCCGGGCGCTGTTCCTGTGCCTGCGCCACCAATTGCCGGTGATGTTGGCGCAGGGGCGCGGCAGCATCGTCGTCAATGCCTCCGTCAGCGGCATGCGCAATCCCAATCCGGGCTTCTCGCTCTACTCGGCGTCCAAGGCGGCCGTGATCTCCCTGACGCGCTCGGCGGCGATGGAGAATGCCCCGCGCGGAATCCGCATCAACGCCATCGCGCCTGGCCGCGTCGTCACCGACATGATGCTGCGCGCCGGCGTCGGCGATGTCGCGACGGTCAGCGCGGGATTGCCGTTGCGGCGGATGGGTAGTCCGGAGGAGGTGGCGGAAGCCGTGGTGTGGCTGTCGTCCGACGCGTCATCTTACGTGGTTGGACACGTGCTGGCGGCGGACGGGGGATTCTTGGCGTCATAGTGGGCGCGGTCGCGCCAAATATTCAGTGTCGTCCCTGCGTTCGCAGGAACGACATCTTCAATGCTTCTGCCCGTACAGTACCGGCACGGTTGAATCCACGACGACCTCGACGAGGCTGGTGCCTGCATGCGCCATGCCGCGCTTCAGCGCCTCGCCGAGCTCTGCGGCCTTGCTGACCCTCACGGCATGGCAGCCCATGCCCTCCGCGAGCCGGACGAAATCGATGCCGGGCAGCTCCAGTCCCGGCACGTTGCGCACCTGCATCACCTGGCTGAACGAGCGCATCGCGCCATAGCCGGAATTGTTGATGACGACGATGGTGAGCGGCAGCTTGCGCTGCGCGGCGGTCCACAGCGCCTGGATCGAATACATCGCCGAGCCGTCACCGATCAGGCAGATCGTGCGGCTGCTCGGCTTGCCGAGCGCCATGCCCACCGCGGCGGGCAGGGAATAGCCGAGGCCGCCGCTCGACATCGTATAAAAGCTGTCTTGGCCGCGCATCGGCAGGAATTTTTGCATCGCTGGGCGGTGCGAGGGCACTTCCTCGACCAGCGAGGCATCATCCGGCATCGCCTGCGACAGCGAATGCAGCAGGAATTCGACCGGCAGCGGATCGGCCGCCGGCGGCGGCGCCGGCAGCATACGTCCTTTTGGCGTGGCGCGCTTGCTCTCGGGCAGGAGCTCGAGCAGCAGGCTGAGCGCCGGCTTCATGGTGGCGATGATGCTGGTGCCGACGGGCGTGACGGCCGCGGCATCGGCATCGTCGGTGATCTGGAAGATGGTCGCGCCGCCGTCGAAGATCGCGGCATGGCCCTCGACATGGAAGGTGAACACCGGCGCGCCGACGACGACGACGAGGTCATGCGCGCGCAGCGCGTCGGAGAGCTGCGCGGGCGAAGCGTGCAGGAAGCCTGCGAATTGCGGGTGATGCTCGGGGAAGGAGCAGCGCGCCGAGAACGGGCTGACCCAGACGCTCGCCTTGGCTTTCTCCGCGACGCGCACCATCAGATCCACCGCGCCGGCGCGGTCGACGCCGGGGCCGACGACCAGGGCGGGGTGTTTTGCCGATCCGAGCGCTGTGACCAGCGCCTTCATCGCCTTCGGCTCGGGGCCGATCTCGCGGCTCACTGTCCGCGCTTCGATCGGCGCGCAGGCATGCGCCCAATCGTCGATCGGGATCGACACGAAGGTCGGCCCGCACGGCGGCTGCATCGCGGTGTAATAGGCGCGTGCGATCGCGGCCGGCACGTCCTCGGGCCGCGCCGGCTCGACGCTGTATTTGACGTAAGGTCGCGGGAATTCGGAGGCGCGCTCGGCATAGAGGAACGCCTGCAGCGGCAGGATCGAGCGCGCCTGCTGGCCCGCCGTGATCACCAGCGGCGTCTGGTTGCGGTGCGCGGTGTAGATATTGCCGAGCGCGTTGCCGACGCCGGCCGCCGAATGCAGATTGACGAAACCCGCATTGCGGGTCGCCTGCGCATAGCCATCGGCCATGCCGACCGCAGAAGCTTCCTGCAGCGCCAGCACGTAATCGATGTCGTCGGGCCAGTCGCTGAGGAAAGGCAGCTCGGTCGAGCCGGGATTGCCGAACACTTTCGTGATGCCGAAGGCGCGCAGCAGGTCGAGTGTCGCCTGCTTCACGGTGACGGACTTGCTGCCGGTCTTGCCGTTCTTGGCCATTGGTTTCCGTCCCCTTCTTAGTTCCTCATCCTGAGGAGCGCGTCTTCGCGCGTCTCGAAGGATGAAGGCCCGGCTGGTGGCCTCAGCCCTTCGAGACGCGCGCGAAAGGCGCGCTCCTCAGGGTGAGGTGCCAGCTTCCTACATCGCGGTTGCATTCGCAACGACGAGGAGAAAACAGCGGTGGCTTACCACACCGCCGTGCCCTTCATCGTCGGTTGTCCCTCCGCGTTCGCGGTCCACAGCTCCATGCCCGCCTCGGTCTCGTTGGCGTTGACGGAGAACTCGGTGCCCTCGAACAGCGGCTGCAGCCCGCGATAGGTAAATTTCTTCGGCGCCTTTCCGCCGCGCAGCCTTGCAGCCATCTCGATGATGAGTGCCGCCTGCAACGGGCCGTGGAAGATCAGGCCCGGATAGCCTTCGACCTTGGTGACGTAGTCGCGGTCGTAATGGATGCGGTGGCCGTTGAAGGTCAGCGCGGAGTAGCGAAACAGCAGCACGGGATCGGACACATGCGTCTCGCGGTGCTGCGCCTTCGGCGGCGGCGGCGGGGCCTTGGCGGTCGCTGGCGCGCTGCTCGTCATCTCGCGATAAACGATGTCCTGGCGCTCGCGGATGGCTGTGCCGCGCGGTGAGGAAATGCTGTGCTCGACCGAGACGAAGCAGAGCGTGCCGGTCGAGCCTGTCTTGACCTGCACATCGGCGATACGCGACGTCCGCGTCGATTCATCGCCGACTTGCAGCGGCTGCAAAAACTCGATCTCGCCGCCGGCCCACATCCGGCGCGGCAGCGGCACCGGCGGCAGGAAGCCGCCGCGGGTCGGATGGCCGTCGGGACCGAGCATCGACATCGGAAACACCGGCTGTGCCAGGCACCAATGCACCGTGAACGGTGCGGCGTCACCCGTCTTGGGCGCGCCGACCTCCTGGAACAGCGTCGCGCGCAGACCCATGACGAGCTGCGCGGTGACGATGTCGGTGGCCTCGGTGCTGCGGCCGATCCATTGCCGCAAATGATCGATGTCGAGCTTCTCGGTCATGACGCCTCGCTCTTGCTACTTCTTCGCTTGGGGACGTTCGCCGATGGCGGGCACGGCGCCATAGCTGCGCATCTCGCCGACGATGATCGGCGCCGGCGCGGGATAGCTGACACGGCCGTTCGGCGTGTCGACCTCGATCCGCCGCAGATGCGGATGCCTGGTGAGGTCGGCCATGGTGTTGACCTCGGCGAAGGCGATGTCGGCATCCGACAGCCGCTTGAGGAGCTCGTCGCGCGTCATCCTGCCGAAGATGTCCGCGACCGTCTTGTCGGTGAAGTCGCGGTTGCGCACGCGCTCGACCATGTTGGCGACGCGGGGATCGGCCGGCAGGTCCGGCTGGGCCAGCACCTTCGCGCACAGCGTCTTCCACTCCCGCTCGCTCTGGATCGAGATCAGGATGTCCTTGCCGTCCTTGGAGGTGAACACGCCATAGGGCGCGATCGAGGGATGACGAAGGCCCATGCGCTTGGGCGGATTGCCGGCTTCGGCGTTGAGCAGCGGCACCGTGCACCAGTCCGCCATCACGTCGAACATGGAGATGCGGATGTCGGCGCCCTTGCCGGTGCGCCCGCGCCCGATCAGCGCTTCCAGGATCGCCGCATGTGCGGTGGCGCCGGTCGCGACGTCGACGATCGACATGCCGACGCGCGAGGCGCCATCGGGATTGCCGGTGATCGAGGCAAGCCCGCTCTCGGCCTGGATCAGGAGATCATAGGCCTTGCGATGGGCATAGGGGCCCTCGTCGCCATAACCGGTGATGGTGCACGAGATCAGCCTGGGATAGTCCTTCAGGAGCCGCTCGCGCGAGAAGCCGAGCTTGTCCATCGACCCCGGCTTGAGGTTCTGGATCAGCACGTCGGCGCTGGCGATCAGCTTCTCCAGCTCGGCGCGGCCTTCCGTCGTGGTCAGATCGACCACCGCCGATTGCTTGCCGCGATTGAGCCAGACGAAGTAGCTGCTCTGGCCCTTGGCCGCCGCGTCATAGCCGCGGGCGAAATCGCCCTCGGGTCGCTCGATCTTGATCCCCTCGGCGCCGGCATCCGCCAGCCGCGAGGAGCAGAACGGCGCCGCCACCGCCTGCTCGACCGCAATCACCCTGATCCCGTCAAGTGCTCCCATGGCTGCGGCCTCAGTATGAGCGGGGCATGCCGAGCACATGCTCGGCGACGAAGGACAGCACGAGGTTGGTCGAGATCGGTGCCACCTGATAGAGCCGCGTCTCGCGGAACTTGCGCTCGACGTCGTATTCCTCGGCAAAGCCGAAGCCGCCATGGGTCTGGATGCAGGCATTCGCCGCTTCCCATGACGCGTCCGCCGCCAGCATCTTGGCCATGTTGGCCTCTGCGCCGCAGTCGAGCCCGGCTTCGTATTTGCGCGTGGCTTCCTTCACCATCAGCTCGGCCGCGCGCATCGAGGCGTAGGCCTTGGCGATCGGGAACTGGATGCCCTGGTTCTGGCCGATGGGACGACCGAACACCGCGCGCTCCTTGGCGTAGTTGGTCGCCTTCGCGATGAACCATTTGGCGTCGCCGACGCATTCGGCCGCGATCAGGATGCGCTCGGCATTCATGCCGGAAAGGATGTAGCGGAAGCCCTTGCCTTCCTCGCCGATCAAATTCTCCGCCGGCACCTTCATGTCGGTGAAGAACACTTCCGTCGTCGCGTGGTTCATCATGGTGCGGATCGGGCGGATCTCAAGGCCGTTGTTCTTGGCCTCGCGCATGTCGACGATGAACACGGACAGACCATCGGTGCGCTTCTTGACCTGGTCCTTCGGCGTGGTGCGCGCAAGCAGCACCATCAGGTCGGAATGCTCGGCGCGGCTGGTCCAGATCTTCTGGCCGTTGACGATGTAGCTGTCGTTGCCCTCCTTGCGGGCGAAGGTCTTCAGCGAGGAGGTGTCGGTGCCGCTGGTCGGCTCGGTGACGCCGAAGGCCTGCAGGCGCAATTCGCCGCTGGCGATCTTCGGCAGGTATTTCGCCTTCTGCTCGGCATTGCCGTGCCGCAGCACCGTGCCCATCGTGTACATCTGGGCGTGGCAGCCACCGCCGTTGCAGCCCGCGCGCTGGATCTCCTCCAGGATCGCCGCTGCCGCGGACAGCTTCAGGCCCGCGCCGCCATATTCCTCGGGGATCAGCACCGAGAGATAGCCGGCCTCGGTCAGCGCATCGACGAAGGCCTTGGGGTAGGCCATCTCGCGATCGAGCTTGCGCCAATATTCGCCGGGAAACTGCGCGCACAGCTTGGCGACGGCTTCGCGGATGTCGGCATAATCTTCGGTGTGGTGTTCTTGACTCATGACGTTTCCAGTTCTTGGCGGCAGTTAGGATAACGCCGGCCGATCCTCTGGCGTTGTGAAAACAACGCCAGCCCCCTATGCTCATTTGTTATAGCGTATGAAGTAGCCTTCCAGGATTGGCAAGCATGGATTTCCGGCAGCTCAGGACCTTCAGTTGCGTGGCGGAGCTCGGCAGCCTCTCCAAGGCGTCCGACATGTTGCGCGTGGCGCAGCCGGCGCTCTCCAGGCAGATCAAGCTTCTGGAACACGAGCTGCGCACCGAGCTGTTCACCCGCAACGGCCGCGGCATGGTGCTGACCGGGGCCGGCCGCCTGCTCTTGGCCCGCACCTCCGGCATCGTGCGGCAGATCGACCAGATCCGCGACGACATCCAGTCGGTGAAGGGCCCGCCCTCCGGACAAGTCGTGCTCGGCCTCGTTCCGACTGTGAGCTGCGTGCTGTCGGCGCGCTTTGCGCGGCGCTGCGTCGAAAAATTTCCCGGGATTTCGCTGCGCATCGTCGAGAGCTACAGCGGCCATCTCGTCGAATGGCTGCACCGCGGCGAGATGGATCTCGCCATCCTCTACGGCCGATCGGCCGATTTGCATCTCAACGTGCAGAGCCTGGGGCGCGACAACATCGTCGCGGTCGGTCCGCGCGGCTGCGGGCTGGCGCGCAAGAAGAGCGTCGACATCGGCTGGCTGCTGCGGCAGCGGCTGGTGCTGCCCAGTCATTCGCACGGCCTCCGCGCCCTGATCGAGCACGCGGCGGCCCAGCGCAAGATCAAGCTCAACGTCCAGCTCGAAGCGGATTCCTTCCGCGTGCTGACGAGCCTGGTCGAGGAGGGGCTCGGCTTTGCGCTGCTGCCGCCATCGTCGGTCCATGGCGAGGTCGCGGACGGACGGTTGGAGACGACGGCCGTGTCAAAGCCGATGACGCGCGAGCTCATTTTCGCTTCTCCGATCGACCGCCCGGCCTCGACCGCTTCGCTGGCCGTCACGGCGCTTCTGCGCGAGGAGGTCGCCGCCTGCCGCAAGGAAGGCGTTTGGGACATAAAATTGAGTTAGGTGCGGTAGTCTCGTAGAACAGCCGCGCGCCATCGTGCCTTCGCATCTGGCGCGAGCTGTCATGCCGAAATTTTATAGCAGGTTGGGTTGATTTGCCTCTCAAGGAGCAAGTCTAGAGCAAACCGCATTGAGAAGCACAGGCAGCGAGGTTCTGTCCGATATGAGAACTGTCGTGGGATCCTCTGCGCGAAAGACAACTCTAATCGTTTTGCCGTCACGCATCACGGTGTTCGATCGAGCGACAAGCCAAGTGCCATTCGGCTGTCGATGATAGGCAGAACAATCCACCTCCGTCATCGACGCCGCTTTGGACGGTTGGGCATTGCATGGCTGATGGATCGCGCCAGCGATTAGGACCGTGAGAGATAGAGCTAAGAACTCGCGATTGTTCATGCGTTGACTGCCGAGCCCTTACCCCGGTATCCTTACCGGCAGCGTCTCATATCCCTTGATGAAGCTCGAATAGATCCGCTTGGGCTCGCCGACCACCTCGATCCGGTCGAACCGCTTCAGCATCTCCTCCCAGACGATCCGCAGCTGCAGCTCGGCGAGGCGCATGCCGACGCAGCGGTGGATGCCGAAGCCGAAGGAGAGATGCGTCCTCGGGCGCGGGCGGTCGATGATGAACTCGTTCGGCTTCTCGAACATCTCTTCGTCGCGGTTGCCCGAGACGTACCACATCACGACGCGGTCGCCCTTCTTGATGTGCTTGCCGCCGATCTCGGTGTCGGCAAGCGCCGTGCGCCGCATATGCGCCAGCGGCGTCTGCCAGCGGATCACCTCCGGCACCATGGAGTCGATCAGCTCCGGATTGGCGCGGAGCTTGTCGTACTGCTCCGGGTTCTCGTTCAGCGCCAGCACCGAGCCGGTCATGGTGTTGCGCGTGGTGTCGTTGCCGCCCACGATGAGCAGGATGATGTTGCCCATGAGATTGTCGGGGTCCATGTGCCGCGTGGCGTCGTTATGGGCCATCAGCGACAACAGATCGTTGCGCGGCGCCGAGTTGACGCGCTCGTTCCACAGCTTCGACATGTAGGCATAGCACTCGTCCATCTCGCGGCGGCGCTCCTCGGCGGAGGCGACGATGCCGCTCTTGGGCAACGCGGTGGAGACGTCCGACCAGCGCGTCAGCTTGCGCCGCTCCTCCCAGGGGAAATCGAACAGGGTGGCCAGCATCTGCGTCGTCAATTCGATCGAGACGCGCTCGACGAAGTTGAAGGTCTCGTTGCGCGGCAGATTGTCGAGCACGGTCTGCGAGCGCTGGCGAATCAGCTTCGCGAGCTCGTCCAGATGTGTCGGCGTGAACATCGGCGACACCGTCTTGCGCTGCGCCGAATGCCTCGGCTGGTCCATCGCGATGAAGCTCGGATAGTCGTAGCCTTCCGGCACATCGCGGATCGAGATGCCGCCGAGCTTGGAGTCCGAGGAGAAGATGCCGTGATTGGTGTCGACATGCATGATGTCGTTGTACTTCACCACCGACCAGTACGGCTCGATCGGCGCATTGGTGCAGTAATGCACCGGCTCTTCCTTGCGCAGCCGCTCGAACCAGGGCCACAAGGTATCGTCCTGGAACAGCCTGGGCGCGCCGGGATGGAATTGCGACAGCGGCGTCGCATAGGCCTCATCAAAGGCCCGGCGCATGCGTTCGGCCTTGTCCACCTTGACCGGCGCTTGGATGTTCATCGTCGTGGCTCCAGTTGGTTCTCTTTCTTCGCCTCTCCCGCCTGCGGGGAGAGGCCGGAATTCGAGCGAAGCTCAAACTCCGGGTGAGGGGGACTCTCCGCGAATCCGTCCCTCAGCGTGTTCGCGGAGAGAGCTCCTCACCCCGACCCTCTCCCCGTAAGAACGGGGAGAGGGAGATTTCCTACGCCGCAATCTTCACCGGCAGCTCCTCCAAACCCTTCACGAAGCTCGAATAGACCCGCCTGGGTTCGCCGACCACATCAATATGGTCGAACCGCCTGAGAATTTCTTCCCAAATAATCTTGAGCTGGAGTTCGGCAAGCCGCAATCCCACGCAGCGGTGGATGCCGAAGCCGAAGGACAGATGCGTGCGCGGGCGGGCGCGGTCGATGATGAACTCGTATGGCTTGTCGATCGCCTCCTCGTCGCGGTTGCCCGAGACGTACCACATCACGACCTTGTCACCTTTCTTGATCTGCTTGCCGCGAAACTCGAAGTCGGAGAGCGCGGTGCGCCGCATATGGGCCAGCGGCGTCTGCCAGCGGATCACTTCGGGGACGAAACTGTCGAGCAAAGCGGGGTTGTCGCGCAGCTTGCGATACTGCTCCGGATGCTGGCTCAGCGCGAGCAGCGAGCCCGACATGGTGTTGCGCGTGGTGTCGTTGCCGCCGACGATCAACAGAATGAGATTGCCGAGGAAGTTCTTGGCGTCCATGTCGCGGGTCGCGGCGCCGTGCGCCATCATCGAGAGCAGGTCGCTCTTCGGCGGCTGCGCGATGCGTTCCTTCCAGAGCCGCGCGAAGTAGGTCGCGCATTCCGTCAGCTCGGCCTGGCGCTCGTCCTCGGTGGCGACGAGGCCGTCGGGCCCGGGAATCGTGGTCGCGATGTCGGACCAGCGCGTCAGCTTGCGGCGGTCCTCCCAGGGGAAGTCGAACAGCACCGCCAGCATCTGCGTGGTGAGCTCGATCGAGACGCGGTCGACCCAATCGAACACCTCGCCGCGGGGCAGATTGTCCAGGCACTCGGCCGAGCGCTTGCGGATGTTGAGCGCGAGATTGTCCAGATGTGTCGGCGTGAACATCGGCGCGACGGTCTTGCGTTGCGCGGCATGGCGCGGCGGGTCCATCGAGATGAAGCTCTCGCGGCGCAGATCCGGATCGATGTCGCGGATGGTGATGCCGCCGAGGGCGGAGGCCGAGGAGAACACCGCATGGTTGGTCTCGATCTCCATGATGTCGTTATAGCGCGTCACCGACCAGTACGGCCCGAACATCGAGTCCTTGCAGTAATGCACGGGATCTTCCCGGCGCAGCCGATCGAAATAGGGCCAGAACGTATCGGTCCTGAACAATTCCGGATCGCCAGGATCGAACTGCTCCAGCGGAAGTGAATTGGCGCGCTCGCGCAATGCGTCGAGCTTGGCCGCGCTCTCGATGGTCCCATGCATGACCGCTCTCCCTGGCATGAACCGCGCGTTCTCGTTGAATTCTGCGCTGCGGTATTTGATTTGCAATTACAGCCGGTTGTCTGCGCCGGAGCAAGGGAGAGTTTTGCCACTCCAACCCTTGTGAGAGGGGAATGCGTAGCCCGGATGGGCGAAGCGACATCCGGGACTTTGCTCGCGATGTTCCTGGGAATCGCTCCGCTCACCCGGGCTACGGGACTGCGCCACGAACCTCGTCAACGTGATCCCGCGCACGCTGTTTGTCGTGAAATCGTGCCAGAACGGGCTGGAATCGAGCTAAATCGAACCTGGCCGTGTTGGGGATCGACCAAATCTCTGATCTATAGTTTGAATGCAACAGGCCGACATCCCGAGGTTGCCGCCGTGAACGACATGCAATGGACCCCCATCGGCTCCGAGCCCATTCCGCCGCCGCTGCCGCCGACGCGGGTCGAGTTCAGCGGTAACCGCTCCGAGTTCCGGAAAATGGTCACCAAGGGTGCCATGCTGGAGCTCGTCACCTTCGGCTTCTACCGGTTCTGGCTCGTCACCGACATCCGCCGTCATCTGTGGGCGAACACCGCGATCGACGGCGATGCCGCCGAATATACCGGGCGGGCCAAGGAGCTTCTGGTCGGCTTCCTGTTCGCGCTCGCGATCCTGGTGCCGATCTACCTCGCCTACTTCCTGATCGGCATCGAGTTCGAGCGCTGGCAAGGCTTTGCCTCGACGCCGCTGTTCATCGGCTTCTATGCCTTCGGCCAGTTCGCGATCTTTCGTGCGCGGCGATACCGGTTGACGCGCACGGTCTGGCGCGGCGTGCGGTTCTGGATGGACGGCTCCGGCTGGGCCTATGCGTTCCGCGCCATGGCGTGGGGCCTGCTCGTGCTTCTCACGCTCGGCCTGGCGCTGCCGTGGCGCGCGGCGGCGCTCGAACGCTACAAGATGCAGCACAGCCATTATGGCGATCTCCGCGGCGATTTCGTGGGCGACGGCTGGACCTTCTTCAAGCGCGCCTGGTCGCTGTGGCTGCTCAGCCCGATCGCGCTCCTGATTTCCCCGCTCGCGCCGTTCCTCTATGCCGAGTTTAAGGCGCGCGAATGGCGCTGGTGGCTCGACGGCATTCGCATCGGCGGCGTCAGCCTGTCCTCGGACCTGCCTCACGACGCCTTCTACGGCCTGTACTGGAAGGTGATCGGCTGGTGGATGCTGCTCACGATCGCCTTCGCTGTCTATATCGGCGGTGGCGCTTTGCTGCTCGTGCAGCTGAGCGGCGTTCCGGCCGATCAGGTGTTCGGCGGCGACAATGCCGCCAAGAGCATCCCGATGGTGGTGATGATGGTGATCGGCTATTTCGCCCTGGCGCTCGCGATCAACATCGTCATGCGCGTCTATCTCCAGCGCGATCTCTGGGCCAAGGTGCTGGAAACCGTCGAGGTGCACGACATCGCGGCCGCGGCGGACGTGCGTGGCAGCGGCGAGCTCGCCAGCGCGCTCGGCGAAGGTTTTGCCGACGGCCTCGATGTTGCGGGATTTTGAGTCGTGAGTGATGTGTTCGCCGACAGCCCGGCGCAGTCCACCAAGCCGACGATCTTCTTCGACGGCGTGTCGAACCGCAGACGGCAGGTGACGCTGACGTTCGGTGACG
Organism: Bradyrhizobium guangxiense; assembly: GCF_004114915.1. NCBI lineage: Bacteria > Pseudomonadati > Pseudomonadota > Alphaproteobacteria > Hyphomicrobiales > Nitrobacteraceae > Bradyrhizobium > Bradyrhizobium guangxiense. The sequence goes on from NZ_CP022219.1 coordinate 896,809, forward strand.
CGCTCGAGATTTCCGAAGTGGGCGGAACACCGGTTCGCTGGGCCTATCCCGACCTCCGCCGCGCCGACGGTCCGCCCGGGATGTTGCGCCTGGCGTGTACCAGCGCGCCGCCATTGTCGCGGCTGGAGATCCGCGACGCCGCGCTCGCGGCAGATGTGACCGCCCGCTGCCTGCGGCTCGACGATCACCGGACCTCGCGCCGCGGCGTGGCAAAGATCGTCGGCTGGTCGGTGGCGGCGGCCGTCTCGATCGTCTGTGTGGTTCTTTTCGGCGTGCCGCTCGCGGCCGACCGTCTGGCGCCGCTGGTGCCGAAACCCGTCGAACGGCGCATCGGTGACGCCGCCGAAGTGCAGATGAAGACCATCTTCGGCCGTAACGTGTGCGAAGAGCCCGCGGGCAAGGCCGCCTTCACGAAGCTCGTCAACCGCCTGCGCGATGCCGCCGGCCTCGACGATGATTCCATGACGGCCGGCGTACTGCCAACCTCGGTGCCGAATGCGTTCGCGCTGCCCGGCGGCAAGGTCTACGTGCTGAAGGGTCTGCTCGACAAGGCCGAGAATCCGGACGAGCTCGCCGGCATCCTCGCCCACGAGTTCGGCCATCTCAAGCATTACGACAACATGCGCGGCCTGATCTACAACGGCGGCACCTCGTTCCTGATCGGCCTGTTGTTCGGCGACGTCACCGGCTCCGGCGCGGGGATCTTCGCCTCGCGCAATCTGGTCGAGGCCTCCTATTCGCGCGAGGCCGAGACCGGTGCCGACACTTTCGCGATCGAGGTCATGCACAGGCTCGGCCGCTCGCCGAACCCCGCCGCAGAGCTGATGTTCCGCATCACCGGCAAGGAAGGCGGCTCCACGCTCACGACGATCCTCGCCAGCCACCCGCTGACCGAGGACCGCCTCGCGCGCATGACCAGGGAAGACGGCCCAGCCTCGGGCCCGCCGCTGCTGACGGACAAGGAGTGGCAGGCGCTGAAGCTGATTTGCGGCAGCGGAAGGGGCTAGCTACCGGGTCCCGTAGGCGCGATCGCCAGCATCGCCGAGGCCGGGCAGGATGAAACCGTTCTCGTCGAGGCCTTCGTCCACGGCAGCGGTCCAGACCGGCACGTCAGGATGAAATCCGCGCAGCCGTTCCAGGCCTTCAGGAGCCGCGATCAGACAGGCGAGGCGAATGTCCCTGGCGCCGCGCTCCTTCAGCCGGTCGATGGCGGCGACGGCCGTGTTGGCGGTAGCGACCACCGACGTCACCACGATGGCGAGGCGCTCGCTGAGATCGGACGGCGACTTGAAGAAATACTCGACCGCGGCAAAGCTGTGCGGCTCGCGGTAGAGACCGATATGCGCGATGCGCGCGGTCGGCACCAGGTCCATCATGCCCTCGACGAAGGTCGTGCCGGCACGCAGCATCGGCACGAACACCAGTTTCTTGCCGGCGATCTTGGCCGAATGCATCGTCGCCAGCGGCGTCTCGATGACGGTATCGGCGAGCGGCAGATCGCGCGTCACCTCGTAGCAGAGCAGCATGCCGATCTCCTTGATCAGCTCGCGGAATGACTTGGTCGAGATGGACTTGTCTCGCACCAGCGTCAGCTTGTGCTGCACCAGCGGATGATCGACGATCGTGACGCCTTCCATGATGAGAAACCTTTCTTTCTTCTCCCCTTGTGGGAGAAGGTGGCATAGGCGGCCTTCGGGCCGCCGTTCTTAAGAACGCCGAAGCTTAGCTTCGGCTACGGCGCCCGATGAGGGGTTCTCTCCGCGAACTTCACTGAGAGAGGTGCCCGCGGAGAGAGACCCCTCGCCCCGCTTCGCTTTCGCGAAGCCATCCTCTTCCGCAAGGGGAGAGGGTTAGAAAACCGTGCCGTCGCTGATCACCTTGAGCGGCGGCGAGCCGTCGGGACGGCGCGCAAAGGCGATGGCGCGGCCGGCGGCCCACGTGCCGCCTTCCAAGATGCTGGCGAGCGGTAGCGTCTCAGGCGTGCGGCAGAGCTTCGTGCGGATGCGCTCCGCCAGCCTGTCGAGCAGCGCAACCGTCAGCGCGCGCCACTCCACGACGAGCAAGGAATCCACCGCATGCGCGCGCTCCGCATCGGCGGCATCGCGCAGGCGCAGCACCCCGTGATCGACGAACAGGCCGCCATTGCGGTATTCGGCAAGCCCGGTCAGGCCGTCGATGTCGGTGACGTCAAATCCGGCGCGCTGCAGCGGCTCGATCAGCGAATAGCTCAGCCATTGCGACAGCTTGTGCAGCGGCACGAGGCCGCCCGTTCCGTCATCGGCCTTGAGCGCAGGGTGGCGCCAGCAATCGCCGAGCGGGACACCGGCGAGCGCGAGTCGCGAGGGCCAGATCGGCCCCAGCTGGTTCAGCACCGCCGACAAAATGGTGGGAGCGGCAATGGCGCCGCCGTTCGCTTGCGCCGCGATATGATCGAACAGGCCGCCCGGCCGTGGCCTGTCGCGCAGGCCGAACACCTCCGCGCGCTCAGAGACCTGCTTGCCCAGACGGCGCAGCAGATCGGTGCGTCCTTCGAGGCCGAGCAGCGGATTGGCCTCGCTGACCTGAAAGGCGAAGGTGAGAGAGGCGAGCGGCAGTCTTGCCAGCACGTCCGCATCGGCCCTGAACGGCGCGCGGGGCTCGCCCGAGAAAAGGCCGCCCGCAAACATGTCGAGGCTCGCGATCGCGAGCCCCTCGGATCGGCCGATGCTTTCGCCGCTGGTCGCATCGCGATATCGCCACGTTGCGCCAGCGCCGGCGTCGAGCAGCACGCTGACGATCGCGAGGTCGAACTCCGCGCGCGCCCGCGCCGCGCGATCCGGCCACGACGCCGCATTCGCAAGGCCCGACCAGCGGTCGACGCCGCCGATCACGAAGTGCCGCCAGCGCGCATGGAAGGGAATCTCCAGCGTTGGATAGGCTCTTCGCGTGATCGCGAGCACGGCCTCTGCGACATCGTCCATGCGGTCGAGATCGATGGTGAAATGGCTCAAGCCGCCGGCAAGGCCGATCTCGAGCATTTGTCCGGCGCGCGCGCGAACCGCCTGTGCGGTGAGCAGTGCGCGTGCCTGTCGTTCCAAAGCTTCCGCCATCGCGCGATCAGTATTTTTCCAGCGAACGGCCGACCACGCCGTCGATGTCCTTCTCGGGCGCGATGTCGGTCGAGTAATAGCCGGCGGCCTTCTTCGCGGCGATCTCGACATAGGCGTCCGCCGGGATCAACTCCGGCGGGATCGGCACGCGCTCGACGATGTCGATGCCTTGCGAGGTCAGCGCGTCGTATTTCATGTCACTCATCGACAGGAAGCGGTCGATCCGCTTCAGGCCGAGCCAGTGGATCGTATCCGGCATCAATTGCTGGAAGCGCGCATCCTGCACGCCCGCGACGCATTCGGTGCGCTCGAAGTAGGCCGCGGCCGCGTCGCCGTCCTCCTGGCGCTTGCGGGCATTGTAGACCAGGAATTTGGTGACCTCGCCGAGCGCGCGGCCCTCCTTCCTGTTGTAGACGACGAGCCCGAGCCCGCCCTCCTGCGCGCCGCGCGCGGATTCCTCGATGCCATGGATCAGATAGGGGCGGCAGGTGCAGATGTCGGAGCCGAACACGTCCGAGCCGTTGCACTCGTCATGCACGCGGCAGGTGATTTTGGTGCGATGATCCGGCAGCTTGGTGACGTCGCCGAACATGTAGACGGTGGTGCCGCCGATCGGCGGCAGGAACACCTTCATGTCCGGGCGCGTCACCAGCTCGGGGAACATGCCGGCGGTCTGCTCGAACAGCGTGCGCCGCAGCTCTGTCTCGCTGGTGCCGAAGCGTGCCGCAAGGCCGGGCAGGTACCAGACCGGATCGATCGCGATCTTCACCACGGAGACGCTGCCATTGGCATGCACGACCTCGCCGTCGGCGCGCAGCCGTTTTGCGGCGAGCGCGTCGCGGATTTCCGGCAGGTCCAGCCGCGCCCGCGTCACCGCAATGCTCGGGCGGATGTCGGCGCCCTCGGCGATCTCCTGACGGAAGTTTTCCGCAACGAGGTGCCCCCAGGGATCGAGCGCGACGATCTTGGTGGGATCGCTCCATTGCGGGAACGGGCCGATGGTCGCCGCCGGAAACGTGTTGGTGAGGTCAGGCCTGCGAATCGGATCGAGCGCGCCGGCCGACACTGCGAGCGCACGGTACATCGCATAGGAGCCGCCATGGCTGCCGATCACGTTGCGATCGCCTGCGCGCGACACCGTGCCGATGATCGGCCCACGGGCGCGTGCCTCACTGGCGCCCCAGTGGATCGGAAAGGCGGAGGTCCGGCCCGGCTCCGGATGGGAGGTCAGGCGGATGTGGTCAGTACGGTTCGCGCGGCTCATGTCCAGGCTCCCAAAACGCCAACGGCCCGCCGCTCGGACGGGCCTGGCTCGCTTGCGGCACCGCTTTCGGAACGGCGGCGACGCAAGCTCAATCCAACATATTGTAGCGGCAGCTCGCGACAGACAAGTTAATCGTGCTCGGCGGCTCAAGAGACCTATCCAGCACGCGTCTCGATCGACGAACAGCGCTCCCCTCTATATCTATGTAATCGTTCGCATTTTTGAAGAGGCCCAGGTCGCTTCCGCAAGCTAAACAGGCGACTGGATAAAACCTGCATATTCGGACATATCGACCGGATCGGCTCTGCCCCCGGAGACTCTCATGCCCGCCAGCTACATCGATCCCCGCAACGGACAGCTCTACCCGCTCGACCAGCCGCGCTGGTGCTCGGACGAGCGGACGCCGCTGCTGGTGACGCCGGGGGCAGGGATCTCGCGTGAGGACATCGAAGGCCGGACCCGCTCGCTGTGGCGTTACCGGGCTGCGCTGCCGGTCGAGATCAAGACTCCGATCACGCTCGGCGAAGGCTGCACACCGCTGGTGCAGCAGGACTGGGGCGAGCTGCGCCCGTTGTTCAAGCTCGAATGGTTCAACCCGACCGGCAGCTTCAAGGACCGCGGCTCCGCCGTGATGCTGTCCTTCCTGCGCCAGATCGGCGTCGATGCCATTCTCGAAGACTCCTCCGGCAATGGCGGCTCGTCGATGGCGGGGCTGGGCGCCGCCGGCGGCATGCGCGTGAAGATTCTTGCCCCCGCCTCGACCTCGCCCGCCAAGATCGCGCAGGTGCGCGCCTATGGCGCGACGGTGCAGCTTGTCGAGGGCCCGCGCGAAGAATCGGAAGCCGAGGCCATCCGCCAGTCGAGCCAGACGTTCTACGCCAGCCACAATTGGCAGCCGTTCTTCCTCGAAGGCACCAAGTCGCTGGCCTACGAGATCTGGGAGGACCTCGGCTTTCGCGCGCCCGACAACGTCATCGTTCCCGTCGGCGCCGGCAGCAGCCTGCTCGGCTGCGCCTTCGGCTTCCGCGAGCTGAGGAAAGCCGGGCAGATCGCAAAGCTGCCGCGCCTGTTCGCGGCGCAGCCGCTGAATTGCTCGCCGATCGATGCGAGCTTCAAGGCTGGCGTCGATACGCCCGTTGCGCGCGAGATGAGCAAGACCATCGCCGAGGGCACTGCCATCAAGCATCCGCTGCGCCTGCGCGAGATCATCGGCGCGCTCAGGGAAAGCGGCGGCGGCACTATCGCGCTCACCGAAGAGGAGATCGTCGCCGCTCTGCGCCGCCTTGCGCGCCAGGGCCTGCTCGCCGAGCCCACCAGCGCCAGCGCGGCGGCGGCGCTGGACAAGCTCGCAGCAGCCGGCGCCATCAAGGCGAATGAGACCACGGTGGCAGTCCTCACCGGCACCGGCCTCAAGGCCGCGACGACGGTGGCCGATCTGGTGCAGTAGGTCGGAGCGGGCGCTTACCCTCCCCTGGAGGGTGGGCACCTCACTCCTTCAAATCGTTCACCTGCTTCACCCAGGCGCGCACATCGGCGAGCACGGCGGGCAGCACGGCCTTGACCTCGGCCACCGTCATGCCTGCCTTGATGCGGGGATCGTACAGCAGGTTGAGGATGTACTGGTCGTAGACGTCGAAATAGCCCATCGAGACGTTGTCGTTGAACATGGTCCAGGGCACGCTCGTGGTGTCGTTGATGGGCCCGAGCGATTGCAGCAATTCCTCATAGGCGCAGTCGAGAAAGACGAAATCGCCGTTGTCGACGGTGAGGATGACGTCGGAATGCTCGATCTCGAAATTGTCGTTCTTGCGGAAGCCGGACAGGCATTGCGGGTCGAGCGAAGAGCGGATCTCGCGCGCCTTCTCCGCGCCGTAGAAGCTCGAGATGGTGCGGAAGAGGTCGCGGTCGCGCACCAGCTTCACCCGCACGTTCGCCGCTTCGTTGGTTTCGATCATGGCGATGTCGAGGTGCTGCACGCGCCTGCCGATGTCGGCTACGACTTTTGCAAGCTGTGCCTTGCGATCGGCGCGGTCGCTCTCGGCGTACACGCGCACCGGACCGTCGAACTTGCGGATGCGGTCGACCCGGCCGGCGAGGTGATATTCGGCTCCGAACGCCGTCTTCAGGAAGCCCTCGACGATCTCGCCGTCGGTAAAACTCTTCTTCTCGGAGCGCTGGCGCGAGGAGATCGCGGGCAATTCGCCCGCGGCGGCGGGGGGCGCGGCGTCGGCCGCGCATGTGAGCACTGCGAGCGCCAGCAGGGCGAAGCGAAGTGCAGCCGAGGACGGGTTCAATGCGCTCATCGTCGTACGACGCTGCCGTATTCACGCCCCGCGCACAAGTCGGCAAATTCACGCGTTCGGCGGGTTCCGTCCGTTCTTGACCTCTCCCGCAAACGGGAGAGGGAGTGCACTCCTGCGAGGAGGTAACTGCGCGCTAGTTGTTCAGCACCACCACCGTGGTACCGACCGAGACGCGGCTGTAGAGGTCGGTGACGTCGTCATTGGTCATGCGGAAGCAGCCCGAGGAGACGGCCTGGCCGATCGTCTCCGGCTCGTTGGAGCCGTGGATGCGGTAGAGTGTCGAGCCCAAATACATCGCGCGCGCGCCGAGCGGATTCTCGATGCCGCCCTTCATGTGGCGCGGCAGGTCGGGCCGGCGGGCCAGCATCTGCGAGGGCGGCGTCCAGTCCGGCCATTCCTTCTTGGCGGTGATCTTGTGGACCCCGCCCCAGCGGAAGCCGTCGCGGCCGACGCCGATGCCGTAGCGCAGCGCCTGGCCGTTCTGCAGCACCAGATAGAGCCGCCGCTCGCTGGTGTTCACCACGATCGTGCCGGGGGCGTAGTTGCCGTTATACATGACGGTGGTGCGGGGGATCGGGCTGGCGCCGCCGCGGAAGAAGTTCGGGCCGCCGCCCATGATGTCGCGCGAGTCGTACTCTTCGGCGAGCGCGCCGCCCGCCGCGGCCGACAGCAGTGCGATGGCGGCAATCGGCGCGGCAAAAAACCGGATCATTGTCTCCCCCAGCAAAAAATCGATTCAACAAAGGCCACAGGCCATATTTGCGGGCTTTTCGCAAGCCACGGCCCCGTGAGGGTCCTCCCGGGACCGCGTTATCGAATCGGCAACCATTAGCCAAACCGGCGCATCGTCACGCGGGGCAGGGCCGCGATGGCGGCTATTGCTTTGACGCAACGCGCGAACAATGATTGATCGAACGGATATCTGGACATGGCCGATTGCGGGAGCTTGGGATGAACGGTGCGGAAAGCCTGGTGCGGACGATGGTCAAGGGTGGGGTGGATGTCTGCTTCACCAACCCAGGCACCTCCGAGATGCATTTTGTCGCAGCGCTCGACCGCGTGCCCGGCATGCGCTGCGTGCTCGGCCTGTTCGAGGGCGTCGTGACCGGTGCCGCCGACGGCTATTTCCGCATGAAGGGTACGCCGGCCTCGACCCTGCTGCATCTCGGCCCCGGTCTCGCCAACGGCCTTGCCAATCTGCACAACGCCAAGAAGGCCAATTCCGGCATCGTCAACATCGTCGGCCAGCACGCGGTCTACCACATCGGCTATAACGCGCCGCTGACCTCCGACATCGAGGGCCTGGCGCGGCCGATGTCGTCCTGGGTCCGCACCTCGCCGGACGCCAAATCGGTCGCCGCCGACGGTGCCGCGGCCATTGCCGCCGCGAAAAGCGCGCCGCCGCAGATCGCGACCCTGATCCTGCCGGCCGACACCGCCTGGAACGAGGCCGATGGCGTCGCCGAGGTTCCGGCCGAGCAGCAGCGCGCGAGCTATTCGCCGCAGGCGGTGGAGCAGGCCGCGAAGATCCTGCACGGCGACGGCGAGGGCACGCTGCTCCTGATGACCGGCAGCGCGCTGAGCGAGCAGGGCCTGGCGCTCGCCGAGCGCATCGCGAACAGGACCGGCTGCACCGTGATGGGCCCGACCTTCCGTCCCAAGATGGCGCGCGGCCGCGGCCGCTATTCGATCGACCGCATCCACTACGTCATCGAGCAGGCGCTGCCGATGCTGGCAAAATTCCGTCACATCGTGCTGGTCGAGTCCGATGATCCCGTGGCGTTCTTCGCCTATCCGAACAAGCCGAGCGTGCTGCGTCCCGAAGGCTGCGACGTCCATCGCATGACCTCCTGGGGCGAGAACTCGGTCGCCGCGCTCGAGGCGCTCGCCGACGCGGTGAAGGCCAGCGCCAAGGACGTCAAGCCGCAGGCTTTGCAGGAGCTGGTGAAGCCGACCGGCGCGCTGACCCATGCCTCGATCGCGCAGTCGATCGCCTATGCGATCCCCGAGAATGCCATCCTGGTCGACGAATCGCTGACCACCGGCCGTGCCTTCTTCCCGCCGACGGCCGCCGCGGCGCCACACGACTGGCTGCAGAACATGGGCGGCTCGATCGGCTTCTCGACGCCGCTGTCGATCGGCGCGGCGATCGCCTGCCCCGACCGCAAGGTGATCACCATGGTCGGCGACGGCAGCGCGATGTACACGATCCAGTCGCTGTGGACGCAGGCGCGAGAGAACCTCAACATCGTCACCATCGTGTTCGCCAACCGCATCTACCAGATCCTGCGCGGCGAGTTCGACAATGTCGGCGCCGGCGAGCCCGGCCAGCGCGCCAACGACATGCTTCGGCTCGACCGGCCGACGCTGGATTTCGTGGCGCTGGCCAAGGGCATGGGCGTGCCCGGCCGCGCCGTCACCAATGCCGACGAGTTCAACAAGGCGCTGGCCGAAGCCGTCGCCGAGCCCGGGCCGCGGCTGATCGAAGTGCAGATGTAGTGTTTTAACCTCTCCCCGCTCTTTCGCGGGGAGAGGTCGGATCGCGTGGCGATCCGGGTGAGGGGCAAGGCAAGCTGCAAGCCTGAGCAAAGGCCCATCTGACTCGCGCGCCGCGCGCGTTCGACCTATCATCTCAACCAAATTCGCGGAGACGGCCCCTCACCCGCCCTCTCCCCGTAAGAACGGGGCGAGGGAGCGGGAGACCGGTCGGGACGCGCACAAGGTCGAAATGAGCCCGGAGGCAAAATGCAGACCGAGCTGAACAAGGTGATCGCGGCGCTGCGGGACTTCTACGCCCACGAAGCCTTCCTGTTCGAGAAGGACATCGGCGAGCGCGCGGTCACCCACCGCTTCGCCGTGCATCTGGAGAAGCAGTTCTCCGGCTGGTCGGTCGACTGCAATTACGACCGGCTCGGCGAGCGCACGCTACATCTGCCGCACGGCACCATCATCTCGACCGACGATCATCTCGGCAAGTCGATCTATCCCGATGTCGTCGTGCATCAGCGTGAGATCCCGAACAATCTGCTGAGCGTTGAGATCCGCAAGGCGAGCAATCACACGCCGCTGGAGCACGATCAGCACAAGCTGCGGGCGCTGACCGATGTCCATGTCTGGTTTCCCTACTGGATCGGCGTATTGCTGGTGCTGGACAAGGACCGGGCGACGATGTCGGAGGTCTATGTCAGCGGCGCCGTCGATGAACCGCTGTCGCGCTGGTTCGCGTCGCGGCTGGAGGAGATCGGCTTAGGGGCTCGCGCCTGAAGCATGATCCGGAGAAGTGCGAAGCGGTTTTCCGGAAAGATCAAGCGCAAGCAACAACCCAAAGCGCGACGACGATTCATCCAAATCTCATCGCGCTTGAGAGGCGCGCGGCGTGCGCGATCGTTGCGCACGCCGCAATGTTGTCAGTGGTAGTAGGGCTGCGAGTAGGCGTAGCGCGGGTTGATGCCGCAATAGGCCGACGTTCCCGAGGCCGTGGCGACACATTGCTGGTAGCTGGCGAATTGGCAGTTGCCAGGATAGCCCCAGCTGCGGCCTTGCAGGCAGTACCTGTCGTTTCCGGCCTGGGCCGGGACCGCCGCCAACGATGCGGCGATCAAGGTCGCAAACGATGCAAACGTGAGGATGGCGCGACGCATTTCAGTCTCCTTCGAAGGTGGGGGGAGCGGCCGCGCCTCGGCGGCGTTCCCGTGGCTTGTCTGACGCATGGTCATATTCTGTTAGTCTCCGCGACGCCGAATGCGTTCGAGGCGAGCTACATCGCGACGCAGCAAGCGGCGGGCAATGTGATCTCGGCCACAGTTCTCGTGTGGGGCCGGACCCAATATTGACAGACTTGCACGCGTCGATGCCGCAGGCCTACGTTCGGCCTCAATCGGATCAGGCAATTTTGGAGGTTCTGATGCAAAAATCATATTTGCTGGCCGCGACGGCAGCGCTGGCGCTCATCATGCAAACCCCGCTTGCGCTGGCCCAGACCGCGCCGGCTGCCGGCGGAACCGCGGCGCCTGCGGCGACATCCACTGCGCCGGCGACGACACCGGCACCGGCACCGGCACCGGCACCGGCCGCCACCACCGACAGCGCGAGCCAGCCGACCGACTCCAAGAAGAGCGCGTCGAAGAAGCCGGCAAAAAAGAAGATGACGCGGCAGCAGGAAATCGATCATTCCATCGACTCCGGCACCGTGCCCGCCCGTTATCGCAGCTCGGTCCCCAAGCAGTACCAGCACTATATTCCGTTCGAGAAGCAGTGACGGATCGCGCGGTGGCGTGGGGCTCTCGGCTTCGCGCCGCCGGTGCTGTCGAACAACCGGTCCTTCGACCCTGCGACGAACCGCCTCCGCCGCACGGGCTCCCGCCACACATCCCCCGGTGGCGGTCTGCTAGCGCAATGCTAGACTAGAGCGGTTTCGAGCGAAGTGGACACCGGTTCGTGTGAAGAAAACGCGTCAAAACAAGAATCTGGAGCTTCGGTTCTGATTCAATCAGAACCGAAGCTCTAGGCGAATCCCGGGGGGAATGATGAGTGACGACGTGAAGGATGCTGGCCTCGTGGCCATGATCAGCAGCATCCTCGGAGGCAACAAGCGCGCAGACAGTGTTGCACCGCCGCCGCTCACCGAGGGTCCGCCGACAGCGCCGTCGAACGGAGCAGAGGCCGATGCGGCGCCGGCCGCCGAGCCGCCCTCGCAAGGGGAAGTGTCAGACGCGGCGCCGGCGATCGTGGGGCCGGTCGAGCAGCCTGCAAAAATCGTCACCACCCGGGATGGCAGGCGGCTGCTGCCGGCCGAAGCGATCGCCGATCTCGTGCTCGGGGAATTGCGCAAGCTGGAGGATTTTCCGGCGAGCGGCGCCTCGGTCACGGTCTATGGTTACCGGCATTGGAACGCGATGATCACCTTCGCGCCGTTCTCGACCAATTTCCAGAATGCCACGCGGTTCCGCCAGGCCATGCCGGATATTGTCTTCAAGCTCCGTCGTTTCGTCGAACTTGAGATATAATCTGGCAAAAGCGGTGACCCCTGGCGCCGCTCCGGACAGTTCGACAGGATTCTTGAATTGAGCGTCGCCTTTACCAAGGAAGAAAGCGCCGAAACCGCGTCCGAGACGCTGTTACCGGACCGCCCGATCTCGCCGCATCCCAACCTCGTGACCGAGGCCGGCCTAAAGGCATTGCAGGCGCAGCTTCAAGAGGCCCGCGAAGCCTATGAAGCCGCGCAAGCCATCGAGGACGTCAACGAGAAGCGCCGGCAATCCGCCGTGCCCTTGCGCGACGCCCGCTATCTGACGGAACGCCTGCGAACCGCCCAGCTCGTGCCCGATCCTGTCGCGACCGATGTCGTCGCCTTCGGCAGTACGGTCACCTTCAGCCGCGCCGACGGCCGCGTGCAAACCTACCGCATCGTCGGCGAGGACGAAGCCGACCCGAAGGCGGGGACGATCTCCTTCGTCTCGCCGGTGGCGCGGTCGCTGATGGGCAAATCGGTCGGCGATGTCGTGGGCGCGGGCGCGCAGGAGATCGAGATCCTGTCGATTGCCTGAAGCATGATCCGGAACAGCGCGAGGCCGTCGTCTCCGCCAAACAAAGCGTGATGGTCGAATGAGACGGTTTCTGTCGGGAGCGCTGCCGTTCTACGCGCTGGCTGCACTCGCCATGTGCATGTCCCTCGTCCTGTACAGGACGAGCCTGTTTGACTTGAATGCCATCGTCCGGGAGGCGACCGCGTCGTGGTGGTTTCCGGCCTTCATGTTCGTCTGCGTGCTCCTGGAGTCGGTCTTTCCGTATTTCGGCTATTTTCCCGGAACCGCGCTCATCCTGATGTCCGTGGCACTCAGTCCGAAATCCGCGGATGCTTCCGTGTTTGCCGTGTCGTGGCTCGCCATCATCATGGGCGCGGTCTTGAGCTACGGACAGGCTCGTTTCTTCAGACCGTTCCTGCAGCGGGTGGCCTCAAGGGCGGCACTGAAGCGATGTGAGTCCTTGTTCGACGCCTACGGCGCTTACGCGCGCATCGCCTTGTTTGTGCATCCCAACGCCTGCGCGATGTATTTCACGGCACTCGGACTGCTCGGTCGCAGCCTGACGCGAGAGCTTGCCTATCTCTGCGCGGGTGCAGCGGCCGCCGTCGGCATTCTGTTCGTCATCGTGACCAGGCTCGTGTCATCCGTCGGTCCCACCGACGACGGCGAATTGCAGATGCTGCTGGCGGCCGCGCTGGCCGCGATCGGGACCCTCGTCGGTCTCTATACCGTCTGGCGGACGGAGCCGGTCGCCTGAAGCGCCGCTCTCTTCACGTGCCCTTCACCCCCGGTAGCTGAACGCCCGTCAGCTTCTCCAATTCGGCGATGAGCTCGTCCTGGAATTTCGCATCGGCCGCCTCGCTGGCCGGCTGCTGCCGCCCGAGGTGATGCCAATAGCACCCGCTGACCAAGGCAGCGGAATCCTCGGCAACCGCCAGCCAGGTTTGCGTCCGTTGTCCGGTGTCGATATCGACCGGCGCGCCCGCGCCGCCCATCCTGGTACGGACCCAGCCGGGATCGACCGCGTTGCTGAGGACCTCAGGCCAGCGCCGCGCCAGCGCGAAAGCCAGCGCGACGACGTGCAGCTTGCTCTCGGCATAGGCCTTGGCGGAATCCCACGGACGCTTGGTCCAGTCGAGGTCGTCGAGCGATCCCTCTCCGCCCCTGTGCAATCCGCTGCTGAGATACACCAGCCGACCGGGCCGCTGGATCAGCGCCGTCAGCATGTAGGGCGCAAGCGTGTTGATGGCGAGCGTTTCGGCATGGCCTTCCGGCGTCGCGCCGCGGCCGGGCCGCGTGTAGACGCCGGCATTGTGGATGATCGCATCCATGCGTCCGATCGCGTTGACCTGATCGGCGATATCCTTCGTCTCTGCTGCGCTTCTGAGATCGCCGATCACGATTCCATGGGAACGTGACTTCAGCTCGCCAAGCGCGTCGACGCGTTCGGCCGATCGCGCGTGCAGCACCACACGGTGGCCTTGATCGAGCAGCGATTGCGCCGCCGCGCGGCCGAGGCCGTCGGTGCTGCCGGTGATGAAGATGGTTGCCATGCGCGCTTCCCTGGATGTTTCACGCGCAGTGTACCGCGCCCTCGCGTCAATTCCGAGACTGTCCGTCGCTCCCCCTCTCCAGCCAATCCGCGTTCGAGCCGCCCGAGGATTCCTGAATGGCGATGTGGGTCATCGCCTCGTCGGCGCTTGGTCCCGCCACTTCCCGAAGGTCCGCCGCTATGCGGCACGAACGGTGTGGCCTGCAGCGGCAATCTGTGGAACTTGCCGCTTCGGGGGCAGATCGCGGAGGGGAATTGACGCGTAGTAAGATTGAAAATCAACCAACGATACGTCTGGTCGGAAGCACCTGATGGTGGAATAATTCCGGACGCATTCTTGATTGAATTTTGACGTCGGCCGCGAACCGGCTGACGACCTGGATTTTCATCATGGCCGCGCCTCCTCAGGACGTTGTGGCGGACTTGCAGCAAGAGAACGCGCGGCTCCTGGCCGAATTGCGCGCCGCACAAGATCGCGAGACCGCCACCGCGGACATCCTCAAGATCATTGCCAGCTCGCCATCGGAGGTGAAGCCGGTATTCGATGCGATCGCGAGGCGCGCCAATGCTCTGCTTGGCGGCTTTTCGACGACCGTATTCCGCTTCATCGACGGCAACGCCCATCTGGCGGCCTTCACGCCGACGAATTCTGCCGCCGATCGAGCTTTGCAGAAGATGTTTCCGCGCCCGATTGCCGATTTCGAGAGTTTTGAAAGGACACAGGCCGGTAAAGTGGTGCCGACTCCCGACACCGAAGCGCTGACAAACGACATCAAATTCATCGCGCGCGCCCGCGGTTTTCGCAGCATGTTGTTCGTTCCGCTCGCGACCGGCGGGGTGGTGATCGGCATGATCAGCGTAACGCGGGTCGAGCCGGGTGCCTTCGCTCCGCATCATGTGCAACTTCTGCAGACCTTCGCCGATCAGGCCGTGATCGCTATCGAGAACGCGCGGCTGTTCGATGAGGTGCAGGCGCGCACTGACGACTTGCGAGAATCGCTTCAGCAGCAGACGGCGACCGCCGATGTGCTGAAGGTCATCAGCCGTTCCGCGTTTGATCTACAAACGGTTCTCGACACGCTCACGGAATCGGCGGCGTGGCTCTGTGGCGCTGATATGGCGGCAATCGTCCGGCAGGGCACTGACGGCGCCTACTATCATGCAACTCGGTACAATTTCTCGCCCGAGTGGGCCAAGGTCTCCGCGGGCATTCGACTCAATGCTGGACGTGGCAGCGTCGTTGGGCGCGTCCTGCTGTCCGGCAAGGCTGTCCAGATCCAGGATGTTCTTGTCGATCCCGAATACGCTTATCCCGAGCAACAGCGGGCCGGCGGTTACCGGACCCTCCTGGGCGTACCTTTGCTTCGATCCGGAGAAACGATCGGCGTGCTGTTCCTGGGCCGCAAGGCCGTAAACTCGTTCACGGACAAGCAGATCGACCTGGTCTCCACTTTCGCCGATCAGGCCGTGATCGCGATTGAGAATGTCCGGCTGTTCGATGAGGTCCAAGCGAAAACGCGCGATCTCGCCGAATCGCTCCAGCAGCAAACCGCGACCGCCGACGTGCTGAAGGTGATCAGCCGCTCGACCTTCGATCTGCAGACCGTGCTCAACACGCTGGTCGATTCGGCGGCACGGCTGTGCGAAGCGGAGATGGCATTCATCATGCGCCGCGAAGGCGATGAATATCAGGCCGGAGCAGCGGTGGGGTTTTCCGAGGACTACATCGAGTTTCTGCGGGGGCATCCCATTGCCCCCGGACAGAGCACGGTCACAGGTCGGGCCGTGCTCGAGCGCCGTCCGGTGCAGATCCTCGATGTCGCGGCCGATCCCGAATACGGCCTGCGCGAGTCCGTTACCTTGGCTGGTCAGCGCACGGCGCTCGGCGTTCCCCTCCTGCGCGAGAGTGAGCCGATCGGCGCGATCGTAATCGCCCGCAAGCGCGTGCAGCCCTTCACGGAAAAGCAGATCGAGCTGGTCGCTACCTTTGCCGACCAGGCCGTGATCGCTATCGAGAATGTACGACTGTTCGAACAATTGCAGACCAGAACGCGGGATCTGTCCGAGGCGCTGACGTACCAGACCGGCAGCGCCAATATCTTGCGGGTTATCGCGTCCTCGCCGACCGAGGTCGGTCCGGTGCTCAAGGCGATCGTAGAAAGCGCATGCGGGCTTTGCGAGGCATATGATGCGCTGGTCGTTCTGAGGGACGGCGACGACCTCGTCATCCAGGCGCACCACGGACAAGTTCCCGTGGTCTGGAGCCGGCGGGCGATCAGTGTCAAATCGCCCACCGGCAGGGCGATCATCGACGGCCGCACCGTTCATGTGCACGACCTGCTCGGGCCCGAAGGCGAGGAGTTCCCGACCGGGCGTGAATATGCGCTTCGCTCGAACGTTCGGACCGTTCTGAGCGTGCCGCTGTTGCGCGATGGGGAAAGCATGGGTGCGATCGTGCTTCGTCGCACGGAGGTTCGTCCATTTGGCGAGAAGCAGATCACCCTGCTTCAGACTTTCGCAGATCAAGCTGTCATCGCCATCGGCAACGTGCGTCTGTTCGAACAGTTGAATGAATCGTTGGAGCGGCAAACGGCAACGTCGGAAGTGCTGGAAATCATAAGCGCTTCATCGGGCACGCTGACTCCGGTCTTCGACAAGATGCTGGAGAACGCGACGCGAATTTGCGGCGCCGGCTTCGGCACGATGAATCTCTACGAGGACGGCGGCTTTCGTACGGTTGCCTTGCACAACGCGCCACAGGCTTATGTTGATACCCGGCTGTACCAGAGCATTCGCCCACATCCGGCAAGCGGACTAGGCACCGTCGAGAAAACTCATCAGACCGTTCATATCGACGATATCAGGACCGAGCCGCCCTACGTCGAAGGCAACCCGAACGTTCGCGCGCTTGCCGACCTTGCCGGCGCACGGACCCTGGTCATCGTCCCCATGCTCAAGGAAGATGAGCTGATTGGCACCATCACCATCTTTCGCCAGGAGGTTAGATCCTTCACTGACAAGCAGATCGAGCTGGTGTCCAATTTCGCGCACCAGGGCGTGATCGCAATCGAGAATGCACGCCTGCTGAACGAGCTGCGTGAGCGCACCATGGAATTGTCGCAATCCCTCGAGGAATTGCGAAATGCGCAGGATCGGCTGATTCAGACCGAGAAGCTTGCCTCGCTCGGACAGCTCACCGCCGGCATTGCACATGAGATCAAGAACCCGCTGAATTTCGTCAATAATTTTGCTGCGCTTTCCTCCGAACTCATCGATGAACTCGGCGACGCGCTGCGCTCAGCCGGGCTCGTTGAGGCAGCAAGGCTGGACATCGATGCGCTGATACACCTGCTACAGGGCAATTTGGAAAAGATCGTGCAGCACGGAACGCGCGCCGATTCTATTGTCAAGAATATGCTTCTGCACTCTCGTGAAGGGTCCGGCGAACGTCGCGCGGCGGATATCAATGCCATCCTCGAGGAAAGCCTCAACCTTGCTTATCACGGAGCGCGCGCCGAGAAAGCGGGCTTCGATATCACGCTTGAGAGGAATCTCGATCCGTCTGCGGGTGCGCTCGATCTGTATCCTCAGGAGATCACGCGGGTGTTCCTCAATCTCGTGTCGAATGGCTTCTACGCGGCTTGCAAACAAAAGGACGCCGCCGGCGACGGCTTCGAGCCAAGGCTGCGCGCCACGACCACAAACCTCGGCGGCGCCGTCGAGATCCGGATTCGCGACAACGGCGCCGGCATCCCGGCCGACGTGAGAAAGAAAATATTCAACCCATTCTTCACAACCAAGCCCGCAGGCGAAGGAACCGGCCTTGGCCTTTCCATCTGCCACGACATCATCGTGAAACAGCACGGCGGCAGCATCGAGGTCGATACCGAGCCTGGCGATTATACGGAGTTCATCATTAGGCTGCCGCGTACGCTGGCGGCGCCATCGCAGACCGGAGGCAGAAGTTGAGCGTCTTCATATTGGTGGTCG
This sequence comes from Bradyrhizobium guangxiense, assembly GCF_004114915.1. NCBI lineage: Bacteria > Pseudomonadati > Pseudomonadota > Alphaproteobacteria > Hyphomicrobiales > Nitrobacteraceae > Bradyrhizobium > Bradyrhizobium guangxiense. The sequence continues at coordinate 914,532 of NZ_CP022219.1, forward strand.
ACGACGAGCCCGATGTCGAAGCGCTATTCCGCCAGCAGTTTCGGCGCGATCTGCGCGCCGGTCGTTTTCTCATGGAATTTGTCCCGTCGGCACCGTTGGCGTTGCAGCGCGCGGCCGAGATAGAGGATGCAACTCTGATTTTGATCCTGTCCGACATCAACATGCCCGGCATGAGCGGCCTGGAGATGCTGCCTATCGTGCGCTCGGCCCGCCCCGATGTACCGGTCATCATGATCACGGCCTATGGTGACGCCGAGACCAAGCGCAAGGCGCTGGCGAACGGGGCAGCCGACCTGTTGACCAAGCCAATTGACTTCGCGGCGCTGCGTCAGCAGATCGATGCGAGGCTTGAGCAGGTCGCGTGACTGCAATCATTGTCGCATCCTGCGTCAATGTTCGCTGCAAACACCGGAGGTCAAAAATGAAGACGCTCTTGGTCCCGCTTCAAAATATTCCGATGATGACATCCACGCTCGATGTCGCCGTACGCCTCGCGCAACGTACCGGCGCCTATATCGAAGGATTCCCGCTCCGGTTCGGTATCCCTCAATATCTAGCTGCGGAATTGGCCACCGGCATTCTCATGGATTCGTATGAAGTGAAGAGCGAAGCCGAATTGAACGACATGCGCGACTTTTTCGAAGCATTCATGCTGAAGCACGATGTTCCTCGATCCACTGCTGGATCGGGTCGGCCATGTTTCGGCTGGCTGGAGACCGCGCCTGAGGGCGAAGATTTTGTCGGAAGTTATGGGCGCGCTTTCGATCTGATCGTGATGGCACGGTCGGACATTGATGCTGCGGGCCCTCACCGCCGCGCGATTGAGTCTGCGCTGTTCGAGAGCGGCAGGGCCGTTCTACTTGTGCCATCGTATGCGCCAAGAAGCGTCGCAACCAACATTATGATCCACTGGAACGGTAGTACGGAGCAAGCTCGGGCCAACGCATTTGCCATGCCGTTGCTTCGTCTGGCCGAAAGGGTATCGGTCCTAACCGTGGTTGGCGGCAAAGCCGTACCAGGACCGTCTGCCGATCAGATCGTTCAGCAATTGCGGTACAATGACATTCCAGCGCAGGTGAGAAGGGTTGAACTGGAGGATCGCGACACCGGTGAGGCAGTCCTCGATGCCGGTAGAGCTGAAGGCTGCGACCTCTTGATCAAGGGAGCCTTCACCCGCACCCGGTTGCGGCAAATGATATTCGGCGGGGCGACCAGCTATATCCTGGAGCATGCGGATCTGCCTGTCCTGATGGCTCATTAGAGCCGCTCGCCTCTCCCGAGGTCATCCCATCCGGCACCTGGTTTGCCTGACGCGGCAAACCAAGAATCGGACAGCCGTAACCCATTGATCCGACTGGTGCCGTCTACTGTGCATGGGGTTGTTTTCGAGGTTTTGACAGAGCGGGAGCAAGACGCCCCAGTCCGTCTACGCTCTTCGAGCTACGCCGGACACGCTTCGCCATCATTAGGCGTGGCTGCGCCACGCGAAGCCTTCTGACGAAGCGTGGTGGGCGCACAAGGGATCGAACCTTGGACCTCTCCCGTGTGAAGGGAACGCTCTCCCGCTGAGCTATGCGCCCGGGACCATCATGCAGACGGCCGGACCTGTCCGGCCGGCCGACGCATTGGAGCCCGCGATTTAGAAGTGCAGGCTTGAGGTGTCAAGTTTCCAGGCGCCGGGGAGCTCGAAAACCTTGCCTCGGTCACGCCATTTGCGGCGGAGAGGCGATTTCGGGGCCCTTACGCGCCCTGCTGGCGGGCGCGGGAGGCGTGGGCCTGCAGCGCCCGGATGCGCTCGGCCAGCGTTCCACCGCCTTCGGGCAGGTTCGGCGTGCCATTGGTCGCGGCGTCGTTGGCCGGGCGCGGCGCCGGCTTCGGCGGCTGGCCGACCTCGGCCGCGAGCAGCGCCTCGATCGGCGAGTTCGGGCCTTCGAGCTGCATCGCGAGCTTGGCGACTTCCGCGGCGATGTCGTTGATGCGCTCACGCAGCAGCGCATTCTCCATGCGCTCGGTCGCCCAGGAGCTCTCGGCCTGCTGCTGGATCGCGTTGATATCGCGCTGCAGTTTTGCCCGTTCGTCGCGGGCGGTGCGGAGCTGCTCCTCCAGCGCGGACTTCTCCGCGCGCAACTGCTCCATCGCGGCCGACGATTTGCCGCCGCTGAGGCCCGCGATCTCGACGCGCAGCTCCTTGATGGTGCGCTCGGCCCCTTCATTGGCCTGACGGAGCTGGTTGTTCTCATAGTCGCGCTCGGCGAGCAGCTTGCCTTGCGTGGCGAGCCGGCCCTCGAGGTCGGCGACGCGGGCCGACAACATCTCGGCTTCCTTGACCTGCACCATCAACTGACGATCGAGCTCGGTGACGCGCTGGCTCAGATTCTCGACCCGGCCGCGGGCATCGCCGAGCTCACGCGAGGCTGTCTCCGATTCCAGGCGCTCCTGCGCAAGCCGCGCTTGGGTGGCGGCAAACTCCTTCTCGGCGTCGCCGACGCGGTTCTTCAGCTCTTCGATCTGCGCGCGCACCGCGATCAACTCGACCTGGCGGCTCTCGGCCATCATCGAGCGGTCGGACAGTTCGGAGTTGATCTTGGCGAGCTCGTTCTGCTTGTCGGTCAGCGCATTCTCGGCCGCGCGCAAGGCTTCGGTCTTGGCGTTGAATTCTTCCTCGGTGGCGCGGAGCTGCTCCTTCACCGCCTTCTCGCGCGCCTCGAGGGCGAAGATCGTGGCGTTCTTCTCCCCTAACTCGATCTTCATGCGGTTGATGGCGTCGCTCTTCTTGCCGAGCTCGGCGAGCTGGCTCGTGGTCTTGCTCTTGAGCTGCTCGACGCTCATCTCGAGCCGCCGCGCCGACATGGCGAATTCGGCGCGGAGCTGGTCCTTGTCGGCCTGGATCTCTGCCATCGACAGCGGCGTTGCGGCCTCTAACCGGCGCGTGGTCAGGCGCACGGCGCGATTATGCACCAGCGGCACGATGGCGAGCCCGCACAGCATCGAAAGCAGGAAACCGATCGCCAGGTACATGATCGGTTCGACCATGGGCCAGAACTCCCAAGCTTAAGGAAAAATTCACTAACGACCATGCCATGGCGGGCCGGCAAAAAGCCAGCCCCGGCCTGTCGTTAACCTTGATCCGTCAGCGGATGGGAGGAGGGGACTCTAGAATGGGTTCCAGGTCGCCCGCGGGGTGTATTTGAGATAGCCGATATTGGCGCCCAGCCGCAGGCCGAGCCCGGAGCGGATCGGCACCAGCACGATGTTGTTGGCAGTGAGCGCCGTCATGCCGAAGCCGCCGATGATGTAGGCCGAGCCGTCGAGGCCGGCGAAGCGCTGGTAGATCGCGTTGGTGGCGGGCAGGTTGTAGACCAGCGTCATGGTGCGCGCGCCGTCGCCGCCCCAGTCGAAGCCGAGCGAGGGGCCCTGCCAGTAGACGCGCAGGTCGCCGGCGTTCTTGGTGTAGAGCGTGCCTTCGCCATAGCGCAGGCCGGCGACGAAGGCGCCGGAACCTTCCTCACCGAGGATGTAGCCGTTCGGCAGGCCCCATTGGCTGACCGCCTTCTCGATGATCGAGGCGAGCCCGCGCGAGACGTTGCCGAAGAAGCGGTGGCCCGCGGTGACGAGCTCGTCCGGCCCGTAGGTGTTGGGCGTCGGGGTTCGCTGCGGCGGCGGCAGATTGGGCGGCGGCGCCTGCTGGGCGGAGGCCGGCACGATCCAGCCCACCATCGCGGCAAGCGCGAGCGCAGCAAGGCGTGATGCGAAAGTCATAAAAGAACCCCTAGTACCGAATCCGGCCGCTTCCTTAACCTGGCGCCAACAGGCGCGGCCCTAGGTTGCGCCGGATGTCCCCTCGACTCGGATGTTATCCGCAGCAACTATGACGGTACAACGGCAGGAAGATAGCCCTTTGCGCCCCGGAATTGCCTTGATCGGGCTCCTCCTCTGCCTGCTGTCGGGCATATGGATCGTCGGCTCGCGGGGACCGGCCGAGGCGGCCACCACCGAGCGCATCGTCGTCAACCGCTTCAGCGGCGTTGCCATCGAAGGCTTCGACCCCGTCGCCTATTTCGTCGATGGCCGGGCCGAGCAGGGGACGGCAGAGTTCGAGGCCAACCTCTGGGGCGCGGTCTGGCGCTTCCGCAACGAGGGCAACCGCGCCTCCTTCCTGGCCCATCCCGAGATCTATGGACCGCAATTCGGCGGCTACGACCCCGCCGATATCGCTCGCGGCGTCACCATTGCCGGCAATCCCCACTTCTTCGCGATCGTCGCGCAGCGGCTTTACCTGTTCAGCCGGGAAGCCAATCGCGATGCCTTCGCCGCCGACCCCGAGCGGTTCCTTCATGAAGTGGGCAAGCGCTGGCCGGCCCTCCTGGAACAGCTCGGTCAGTAGCAACCTACCGCCTGCGGGTCGCCCCAGGCGATGAAGTCCGGGATGATGAAGCCGCGATCATGCCGCTCGCCGAAGCGCAGCTCGCCGCCCTGGCCGTCGGTCCCCCTGCCGCCGGCCGCCGTCACGACCGCAGAACCGGCTCCGACGTCCCATTCACAGGTGGGTCCGAAGCGGGGGTAGATGTCGGCGCTGCCCTCGGCGATCCGGCCGAATTTCACGGCGGAGCCGCAGCTCTTTCTCACCGCATTGGGCCGGCCGTCGATAAAGGCCTCGCTCTTGGGGTCGCCATGCGAGCGGCTCACTGCCGCGATCCAGGGCTCACCCCGGGCCGGCAGCTTGCGGGTTTGGATCGGCTCCGCCGCGCCGATGCCGGCGCCGTCGAGCCTCACGCGCTCGGCGCCGTGGCCGACGACGCCGCGCCAGAGCAGGCCGAGCGCGGGCGCGCTGACGATGCCCAGCAGCGGCACGCCCGATGTCACGAGGGCGAGGTTGACGGTGAACTCGTCGCGGCCGGCGACGAACTCCTTGGTGCCGTCGAGCGGATCGATCAGGAAGAAGCTGCCCTGAAACGGCGGCGAGGCGAGCTGGGTCCGCTCTTCCGAGAGCGTCGGGATGTCGCCTGCGAGCTGCGCCAGGCCGTCGGCGATGATGCGGTCGGCGGCGAGGTCGGCCTCGGTTACCGGCGAGCCGTCCTGCTTGCCGTCGACCCGCATCGCCGCGCGGTTGACGGCAAGGATCGCCTCGCCTGCCTTCACCACCAGCGCCGTCAATGGCTCCATCAGCCCGGATGCGGCCGCGCCGTCGATGATCCGCTTCACCTGGATGCCTCAATCATCGGCAATTCGTTCCTTCTCGACTGATTCGTCCGTGGCTTTATGACCGCCGGGGCGTGATCGCAAGCTAGCTGCCGCGGGCTGGCGAATGTTAGAACCCGCAGCATCCGTCAAGCATGCGTGATTCGCGGCGGCCCGCGCCGTGCAATTCCAGGAACCCTCCAGGACCCCTTTATATGTCTGACGCCTCGTCGCCCGCGACCGCTACTGCTCCCGATATGCTCGAACTCGCCGCGCTGCTGTGCTCGCGGGTCTGCCACGATCTCATCAGCCCTGTCGGCGCCATCGTCAACGGGCTCGAAGTGCTCGACGACGATCCCAAGCCCGAAGACCGCGAGTTCGCGCTCGACCTGATCCGCAAGAGCGCCAAGACCGCTTCCGCCCGGCTCCAGTTCTGCCGTCTCGCCTTCGGCGCGGCCGGCTCCTCCGGCGCGCAGATCGATCTCGGCGATGCCCAGACCATGGCGCGCGGGCACATCGAGGACGGCAAGTGCTCGATCACCTGGAATCTGCCGCGGCTCCTCATGCCGAAGAATCGGGTCAAGCTGCTGCTCAACATGCTGGTCGTCGCCCAGCACACGATCCCGCGCGGCGGCATGCTGACGATCGACCCGATCGGCGAGGGCGAGACGATGAGCTTCCGCATCACCGCGACCGGCCATAACGCACGCCTGCCGCAGAACATCTCCGAGCTGCTGAGCGGCGAGCGCGGACCAGCCGCGGACGCGCACGCGATCCAGCCTTACTATACGCGGCTGCTGGCGCAGGCCTGCGGGCTCACCGTGACGCTCGCGCCGGAAGGCGAGGCCATCATCGTTACCGCTTCGTGAACAGCGCGTCGCGCACGGCTTCTTAAGCGAATCTTTACGAGGCGCTTCGGCTTGTCCGGAGCGCCTTATCTCTTTGTTGGTTCCGTTCTTTTGCACATACTCAACCAATATTAAACGCTTTGCGGTGAAGCTGGCCCCATTCCGAGATGGCGCATCACACCTCGTGCGCGCCCTTCCTGTATGAAGGCCTGTTTTCATGGATGATCTGTTGCGGGAGTTTTTGACGGAGACCAGCGAGAGCCTGGACACCGTGGACAATCAATTGGTGAAGTTCGAGCAGGAGCCGAACAACGCCAAGATCCTGGATAACATCTTCCGCCTGGTTCACACCATCAAGGGCACGTGCGGCTTCCTCGGCCTGCCCCGGCTTGAGGCGCTGGCCCATGCCGGCGAGACCTTGATGGGCAAATTCCGTGACGGCATGCCGGTGACCGGGCAGGCGGTGACGGTGATCCTGTCCTCGATCGACCGCATCAAGGAGATCCTGGCCGGGCTCGAGGCGACCGAGGCCGAGCCCGAAGGCAACGACCGCGACCTCATCGACAAGCTGGAGGCGATGGTCGAGCAGGGCATGGCGGCAATGGCGGCCGGCAGCGCTGCTGCTCCTGTCGCTGACGCCCCGCCGCTGGCGCCGGAAGCACCGGCCGCTGCGCCCGCACCCGCCAAGGAGATGACCACGGGCTCGCTGATCGAGCAGACGCTGGAGCGCCCCTTGCGTCCGGGCGAGGTCTCGCTCGACGAGCTCGAGCGCGCCTTCCGCGAGACCGCGATCGAAGCGCCGGTGCCTGCGCCGGTTGCCAAGGCTGAAGTGAAGGCCGAGCCCGCGCCGGCCGCAGAGGCTCCCGCAAAGGAAGCCGCAAAGCCCGCCGCCAAGGAGAAGGCCGCGCCGAAGAAGTCGATGGCCGACGAGGGCGCCAGCGAGGGCGACCGCATCGCCAACCAGTCGATCCGCGTCAACGTGGATACGCTGGAGCACCTGATGACCATGGTCTCCGAGCTGGTGCTGACCCGCAACCAGCTCTTGGAGATCTCCCGCCGCAACGAGGACACCGAGTTCAAGGTGCCGTTGCAGCGCCTGTCCAACGTCACTGCCGAGCTGCAGGAAGGCGTCATGAAGACGCGCATGCAGCCGATCGGCAATGCCTGGCAGAAGCTGCCCCGCATCGTCCGCGACCTCTCGAGCGAACTGGGCAAGCAGATCGAGCTGGAGATGCACGGCGCCGACACCGAGCTCGACCGCCAGGTGCTCGACCTGATCAAGGACCCGCTCACCCACATGGTGCGCAACTCCGCCGATCACGGCCTGGAGACCCCCGCCGAGCGCCTGGCCAGCGGCAAGGGCGAGCAGGGCACCATCCGCCTGTCCGCCTATCACGAGGGCGGCCACATCATCATCTGCATCGCCGACAACGGCAGAGGCCTCAACACCGAGAAGATCAAGGCCAAGGCGCTCTCCAGCGGTCTCGTCACCGAGGCCGAGCTGGAGAAGATGAGCGAAGCCCAGATCCACAAGTTCATCTTCGCGCCGGGCTTCTCGACTGCGGCTGCCATCACCTCGGTCTCCGGCCGCGGCGTCGGCATGGACGTGGTGCGCACCAATATCGACCAGATCGGCGGCACCATCGACATCAAGAGCGTGGCCGGTGAAGGAAGCTCCGTCACCATCAAGATCCCGCTGACGCTCGCCATCGTCTCGGCCCTGATCGTCGAGGCCGCCGGCGACCGTTTTGCGATCCCGCAGCTCTCGGTGGTCGAGCTGGTGCGGGCCCGCGCCAACTCCGAGCACCGCATCGAGCGCATCAAGGACACCGCGGTGCTGCGCCTGCGCAACAAGCTCTTGCCGCTGATCCATCTGAAGAAGCTGCTCAAGATCGACGACGGCGCCGCCAGCGATCCCGAGAACGGCTTCATCGTGGTCACCCAGGTCGGCAGCCAGACCTTTGGCATCGTGGTGGATGGCGTCTTCCATACCGAAGAGATCGTGGTGAAGCCGATGTCGACCAAACTGCGGCACATCGACATGTTCTCCGGCAACACCATTCTGGGCGATGGCGCGGTCATCATGATCATCGACCCCAACGGCATTGCCAAGGCGCTCGGCGCCGCCGGCTCCTCGGCCCACGACATGGGCGACGAGAACGGCGCCCACCACATCGGCTCGGGCGAGCAGACCACCTCGCTCTTGGTGTTCCGCGCCGGCTCGTCCCAGCCCAAGGCGGTCCCGCTCGGGCTCGTCACGCGCCTGGAAGAGCTGCCCGCCGACAAGATCGAGTTCAGTAACGGCCGCTACATGGTGCAGTACCGCGAGCAGCTGATGCCGCTGGTGGCCATGGAAGGCGTCACCATCGCGAGCCAGGGCGCCCAGCCGATCCTGGTGTTCGCCGACGACGGCCGCTCCATGGGCCTCGTGGTCGACGAGATCATCGACATCGTCGAGGAACGGCTCAACATCGAGGTCGGCGGCTCCTCCTCCGGCATTCTCGGCTCGGCCGTGATCAAGGGCCAGGCCACCGAGGTGATCGACGTCGGCCACTTCCTGCCGATGGCGTTCTCCGACTGGTTCACCCGCAAGGAGATGAAGCCGTCGCTGCACTCGCAGTCGGTGCTGCTGGTCGACGACTCTGCGTTCTTCCGCAACATGCTGGCGCCCGTGCTCAAGGCCGCCGGCTACCGCGTCCGCACCGCGCCGACCGCGCAGGAGGGCTTGGCGGCGCTGCGGGCCCAGAGCTTCGACGTGATCCTGACCGACATCGAGATGCCCGACATGAACGGGTTCGAGTTCGCGGAAGTTATCCGCGCCGACAACAACCTCGCCGCGACGCCGATCATCGGCCTGTCCGCGCTGGTGTCGCCGGCGGCGATCGAGCGCGGCCGTCAGGCCGGCTTCCACGACTATGTCGCCAAGTTCGACCGTCCCGGTCTGATTGCGGCGCTGAAGGAGCAGACCGCGGGCGCCGCCGGCGCCTCCGAGCTGAGCCGGGCGGCGGCGTAGAGCATGATCCGGAAAAGTGTGAAGCGGTTTTCCGAGAAGATCATGCTCAAACAGAAGAGCGTTCGGGATCAGGAGCCAGATCGATGACCAGCAAGACCCAGTCCAGCGAAGGCGCCATGGTCGAATACGTCACCGCGATGATCGGCGGCCAGCTGTTCGGCCTGCCGATCTCGCGCGTCCAGGACGTGTTCATGCCCGAGCGCGTCACCCGCGTGCCGCTGGCCTCGCGCGAGATCGCCGGCGTGCTGAACCTGCGCGGCCGCATCGTCACCGTGGTCGACATGCGCGCCCGGCTCGGCCTGCCCCAGCCTGAGGACGGCAAGACCGCGATGGCGGTCGGCGTCGATCTGCGCGGCGAATCCTATGGCCTGCTCATCGACCAGATCGGCGAGGTGCTGCGCCTGCCCGAGGACGGCAAGGAAGAAAACCCCGTCAACCTCGACCCCCGCATGGCCAAGCTCGCCGGCGGCGTCCACCGCCTCGACGGACAGCTCATGGTCGTCCTCGACGTCGACCGTGTCCTCGAGCTCGCGCCCGAGATGATGGCAGCCTGATACGGCGGCTCTGCCGCCGACGGACTTGCATTGGAAGTGTCCCCCGCAAAGGGGGAGGAAGCAGAGGTTCACATGCGAACTTGTCTCGTCGTTGATGATTCCAGTGTCATCCGCAAGGTTGCGCGCCGGATCCTGGAGGGCCTCGACTTCCAGATTCTCGAAGCCGAGGACGGTGAGAAGGCTCTGGAAGCCTGCAAGCGCGGCTTGCCCGATGCGGTGCTGCTTGACTGGAATATGCCCGTGATGGACGGCTACGAGTTCCTCGGCCATCTCAGGCGGATGCCCGGCGGCGACCAGCCCAAGGTGGTGTTCTGCACCACCGAGAACGACGTCGCGCATATCGCGCGTGCGCTGCATGCCGGCGCCAACGAATACATCATGAAGCCGTTCGACAAGGACATCGTGACGGCAAAATTCCAGGAAGTCGGCCTTATCTGAGCGATCGGCCGAAGGACGAACGAATTCTTCGGCGCCCGTTTTCAACGTACCCTTTCAGTCTGAGTTGGTGAGTAATGAGTGTTGCGTTCGCAGGGAATTCGACCACAGGCCCGTCGCGCGAAGCCGGGCCGCTGCGCGTGATGATCGTCGATGACTCCGTCGTCATCCGCGGTCTGATTTCGCGCTGGGTCGGTGCCGAACACGACATGGAGGTCGCAGCCTCGCTGCGCACTGGGCTCGAGGCGGTCAACCAGCTCGAACGCATCAACCCTGACGTCGCCGTGCTCGACATCGAAATGCCCGAGCTCGACGGCATCTCGGCGTTGCCGCAGCTGCTCGCGAAGAAGCGTGATCTCGTCATCATCATGGCCTCGACGCTGACCCGCCGCAACGCGGAGATCAGCTTCAAGGCGCTCTCGCTCGGCGCGGCCGATTACATTCCGAAGCCGGAATCGACGCGTGAGGCGTCGGCCGCGGACATCTTCCATCACGACCTGATCCAGAAGATCCGCCATCTCGGCGCGCGGTTGCGGCGCAAGTCCACTGTTGCCAGTCCGCCGCTGGCGCCGGCGAGCCCGGCGCCGGCCTCGCGCGGCCCCGTTCCCGTCGCGCGGCCCGCCGCACCCGTGGTGCAGGCCCCTTCGCCGGGATCGCTGGCGACGCGCCCGTTCTCCAATCAGGCACCCAAGGTGCTGCTGATCGGCTCCTCGACCGGTGGCCCGCAGGCGCTGATGGCGCTCGTCACCGAGCTCGGCCCGGTGATCGACCGCTTCCCGGTGCTGATCACCCAACACATGCCGCCGACCTTCACGACCATCCTTGCCGAGCACCTGGCGCGTTCGAGCCGCCGGCCGGCAGCCGAGGCGGTCGACGGCGAGCCGGTGAAGCCGGGACGGATCTATCTCGCACCCGGCGGCAAGCACATGCGCGTGGCGCGCAGCGGCGCCGACACCGTCATCGCGCTTGACGACGGCCCCGCCGTCAATTTCTGCAAGCCCGCGGTCGATCCGCTCTTCACGTCCGCCATCGACATCTGGCACGGCGGCATTCTCTCCGTGATCCTGACGGGCATGGGTTCGGACGGCATGCGCGGCGGCAAGGATATCGTTGCCGCCGGCGGCAGCGTCATTGCGCAGGACGAAGCCTCCAGCGTGGTCTGGGGCATGCCGGGCGCGGCGGCCAATGCCGGCATCTGCGCGGCGATCCTGCCGCTCAACCAGATCGGCGCCAAGGTCAACCGCCTGTTCTCGGGGGACCGCTCGTGACGCCCGTCGACTACGACTATCTACGCAAATTCCTGAAAGAGCGCTCGGGCCTCGATCTGTCACCCGACAAGCAATATCTGGTCGAGAGCCGGCTCCTGCCGCTCGCCCGCAAGGCCAACCTTCCCGGCATTCCCGATCTCGTGCTGAAGATCAGGAACGGCGACGGGCGGCTTGCGACCGACGTGGTCGAAGCGATGACCACCAACGAGACCTTCTTCTACCGCGACAAGATTCCGTTCGATCATCTGCGCGACACCATCCTGCCGGGATTGATTCAGGCGCGCGCGTCGCGCAAGTCTCTTCGCATCTGGTCGGCGGCCTCGTCGACGGGGCAGGAGCCCTATTCGATCGCGATGTGCGTGAAGGAGATGGGTGCGGCGCTCGCCGGCTGGCGGATCGAGATCGTCGCCACCGATCTGTCGCAGGAGGTGCTGGAAAAATCGAAAGCCGGCGTCTACAGCCAGTTCGAGGTGCAGCGCGGCCTGCCGATCCAGCACCTGATGAAATACTTCACGCAAACCGGCGAGCTCTGGCAGCTCAATGCCGACATTCGCGCCATGGTGCAGTTCCGCCAGCTCAATCTGTTGCAGGACTTCTCCCATCTCGGCACCTTCGACGTGATCTTCTGCCGCAACGTGCTGATCTATTTCGACCAGGACACCAAGGCGGTGATCTTCGAGCGCATGGCGAAGGGGATGGAGGCGGACGGCACGTTGCTGCTGGGGGCCGCCGAATCCGTCGTCGGCATTACCGACGCGTTCCGTCCCATCACTGAGCGCCGCGGCCTCTACCAGCTCAACCCCGCGCGCTCCGGCCGCCCGATGGGCGGGCTGATGCCGCAGCCGCTGAAGCTCGCCGCGACGAGGTGAGTGGCCGAACGGCGCTCGGAGGAGCGCCGTCCTTGCGCATGATCGGCAATATCTGACGAGATACCTTCAGTCGTTGTGCGCGACGCTGAACGCGCGTTCGAACGCTCGCGAACTACCCGGCTACCGCGCAACAGAGTTTGCGCCGCGATGCAACATGGTTGCGACCCTGATGGGCATCTAAAGGTTGTGCTATATTGCCGATGGTCCCGCCCCAACCGTGCGGGATTCCATTCCATCATGAACGAATTTGAGGAGGGCATACCATGCGAATGTCTTGTGCCTCGTACTTTTTATTGATTGCGGTTTCGTTGCCGGCCACTGCTCGCGCCGGCGAGCAAGTGCTCGAATTCAAGCTCGTCACCAAGCCGGTGGACGTGAAGGTCACCGAGGTTGCGAATGTCGAAGGGCAGACGGTCATGTCCGGCAAGATGTTTGGCGTCGCCATCTTCAAGGATGGTCGCATTGCCGTGAAGGATTTCGTCAACTCCAGCGATTTGCTCAAAGGCTCGGGGCCGATGTTCGGCTACAGCACCTACACCTTCGACGATGGCTCCTCGATCACGGCGCGCTACACCGGTGCGATCAAGGACGGCAAGGCGAAGGGCGAATATACGATCCTGTCTGGCACCGGGATGTACGCCAACGCGACGGGCACCGGCGGTTTCGAAAGTGCGCAAAGTGGCTTCAAGGGCGCCTTCCTGTACGATGGACGATTCATCGTCAAGACGCCCTGATCCGACGCGATAACATTCGCGCTCGCGCGCCTTCACCGACGGGGCGCGAGCGCGTCTCACAAGATCGCGTGCGGCAGAAACCGCGAGTGGTTGCCCGTGATCGGGCTCTCGTCCTCGCGGATCGAGAGGCCGCAGGGTTGGTGGTTCACCAGCCAGCTTCCAATCACCGGATAGAAGCCCGAAAAATTCGGTAGCGGCGCCAGCGCCTGCCGCACGAAGCCTTCGGCCCCATAAGGCCCCGTCTGTTCGTCGAGCGGCATGCCGCCGGACACGATCGTGACATTGGCGCCTTCGCGCGACAACAGCGGCTTTCGCACATAGGACGTGCCGAGCTCCGCAGCGCGCGGATCGTCCTCGAAGAATGAGGGCAGCAGATTGGGATGGTTCGGAAACATCTCCCAGAGCAGCGGCAAAATGCCCTTGTTGGAGAGCACTGCCTTCCATGGCGGCTCGATCCAGCGCGTGGCTGCGTCCTTCAGCTTGGCGCCGAAAGCGTCGTGGAACATCCATTCCCAGGGATAGAGCTTGAAGGCGAGCGCGATGTCGTTTTCGTCGAGATCGACGAAGCCGCCGGGCTCGTCGCGCCAGCCCACCTGCTCGATGTCGAGCAGCCTGGTCGAGAGCCCGGCCTGGCGTGCGGTGTCCTCGAAATAAGCCAGCGTGCCGGCATCCTCGGCGTTATCGGTGGTGCCGGTGAGATGGACCTGTTGGCCTGCTGCAATTTCCATCCACGCCGCGATCAGCCGCTCGTGGATGGAGTTGAACTGATCGGCGCGAACAGGGACGATGCGGCGTTCGATCGCCTGCTCGAGCCAGGACCATTGAAATACGGCGGTCTCGAAGATCGAGGTCGGTGTATCCGCATTGTATTCGAGTAGTTTTGCCGGCGATCTACCATCGTAGCTCAGATCGAGCCGGCCGTAGAGGCTGCGGTCGCGGCGCGCCCAGCTCTCGCCGATCAAGCTCCAGAACGCCTCCGGAATCTTCAGTCGTCGCAGCTGCCGCTCGTCGCCGATGACGCGGCCGGCAAGCTCGAGGCACATCGCGTCGATCTCGCCGGTCGGCGTCTCGATGCCGCGCTCGATCTCGTCGAGCGTGAAGCCGTAATAGGCGCGCTCGTCCCAATAGCGTTCGCCGTCGATGGTGTGGAAGACGAAGCCGCATTGCGCTGCTGTCTCTCGCCAGTCGTCGCGCTCCAGGCAAGTGATGCGCTGCATGGTCAGCCACCGCCCGAGAAGCCGTGGCCGAACGAGCCGAAGCCGCCGCGGCTCACGCTGCTATGGCCGGAATCGGACGACGTTCCCGACGAGGAATGGCTCGAGGAATCGCCGCTGAAGAAGCTCGATCGCGACGACCAGCGCGAGCTGCTGCCGCCTGACGAACTGCTGCTGCTCGTGCAGGTCGTGGTCGTCTGTCCCGGCACGGCGCCGGGCGTGGGCTCGCAAGTCTGCCGCGGCATCATCGTGTAGGCGGTGGTGCCGACAGCGATTGTGCCCATCACCAGCAGCGCGACATGGCCGGAGCGCTTCACCGGCGCTTTGGCCGGCAGCGGCAATGGCTCTGGCAGGCGTGGCCGGCGCTTGCCGAACTCCTTCTTGGACGGTTTGTCGGCCATCTCAGTAGATCATGCTGGCGGCGTTGAGGAGGCCTGCGGCGAGCGAGGACAGCCCGAGCCAGATCGCCGGAGCAAGCTCGCCATCGGCGATCCGCGCCGACAGGTTCGGCACCGGCACCCGCACCAGAAACAGCACGATGATCTGCACGATCAGCGCGATGATCGCCCAGATCATGCAGTCCAGCACATTCGCCGAATGCGCGATGGCGCTGACCAGCGGTGCGACGAAGCCGAGCAGGCTGAGGCCGAGCGCGATCGCCGCGGCCGGCTCGTTGTCGCGGATCAGCTGGAACTCGTTATGGGGGGTGATGCGGGTGTAGACCAGCAGATAGGCCACGATCGCGATCAGCCCGGTACAGAAATAGACCAGGAAGGCGGGCAGGCCGGCGAGTGATTGCAGGATCATCGTTCCCCCATCGTGCAGCGACCATTCGTCGGCAGGGGAAGGCTAGTGGTTCAAACGTTAAGCTTCGGATGAAGCGTCCCCAGAAAAACGAAAACCCCGCCATTTGCGGCGGGGTCCAGGCTGGGAGGAGCAAGCCCCGAAGGGCTCGCGACGTAAACCCAGGAGGGATCAGGCGGGGATGCGCTCGTCTGCCTCGTGCGGCTCGCGCAGCACGTAGCCGCGGCCCCACACGGTCTCGATGAAGTTGCGGCCTTCGGAGGCGTTGGCCAGCTTCTTGCGGAGCTTGCAGATGAAGACGTCGATGATCTTCAGCTCGGGCTCGTCCATGCCGCCATAGAGGTGATTGAGGAACATTTCCTTGGTGAGGGTCGTGCCCTTGCGCAAGGAGAGCAGCTCCAGCATCTGATATTCCTTGCCGGTCAGATGCACGCGCTGGCCGCCGACTTCCACCGTCTTGGTGTCGAGGTTGACGACGAGGTCGCCGGTCTGGATGACCGACTGGGCATGGCCCTTGGAGCGGCGCACGATCGCGTGGATGCGGGCCACCAGCTCGTCCTTGTGGAAGGGCTTGGTCATGTAGTCGTCGGCGCCGACGCCGAGACCCTTGACCTTGTCCTCGATGCCGGCGAGGCCGGAGAGGATCAGAATCGGTGTCTTGATCTTGGAGACCCGGAGCTGCTTGAGCACGTCGTAGCCGGACATGTCGGGCAGGTTGAGGTCGAGGAGAATAATGTCGTAATCGTATAGTTTACCGAGATCGACGCCTTCTTCCCCCAAATCGGTCGTGTAGACGTTGAAGCTTTCCGACTTCAACATCAGCTCGATCGACTGCGCGACGGCGCTGTCATCTTCAATCAGCAAAACGCGCATGCCAGTTCCCCATAGTCGCCGCTCCTGGGCGTCAGGTCGGCCGCATTCGCGGCACTCAACAAAACGCCTTTGAACAACTGATTCGGATCCTGACAACAGATGGTTAACAAATCCTGATTCTGGAACGCAAGTCCCCCCCGGTGCAATTTTCGTCGAATCGCCCTAAGGTCTTGCGTGTGAAGCAGCTTTCGTCACCCAGCTCCGTTCAAGTTCCACTTTAAGAGACGGGCCTAACCGACTCCCGCGACTCAGCCTTCTTCTGAAGGGGAGTCACGCTCAGTCTCAAAGACAGTGACGCAATGATTAATGATGCGGGTAAACACGAAGTTAAGCTCCGTTCAGAAATATGGCGAAACTTAAGGTTTTCACCGTGAAGTCCCGGATGGCCAAGGCGCACCCCTCAATTGCGCGTCCCTCAATGAAGGCTCGCCGATGAAGGCTTTGGCCGAACAGATCGGCGACATCGACGGCGTCAACATCTACGGCCGCGTGGTCGGTGTCCGCGGCCTGATGGTCGAGGTGGCAGGCCCGATCCATGCGATGTCGGTCGGCGCGCGGCTGGTGATCGAGACCGGCGCCAACCGTTCGATTCCTTGCGAGGTGATCGGCTTCTCGGGCAACAATGCTGTCGTGATGCCGTTCGCCGGCCTCGACGGCGTGCGCCGCGGCTGCAAGGCCGTCATCGCCAATGCTGCCAATCTGGTGCGACCGTCCTCGGCCTGGCTCGGCCGCGTCGTCAACGCGCTGGGCGAGCCGATCGACGGCAAGGGACCGCTGCCGCAGGGCGCCTCGCCGATGCCGTTCCGCAATTCGCCGCCGCCGGCGCATTCGCGCAAGCGTGTCGGCGCCCCGCTCGATCTCGGCGTGCGCGCGATGAACACGTTCCTCACCTGCTGCCGCGGCCAGCGCATGGGCATCTTCGCAGGCTCCGGCGTCGGCAAATCGGTGCTGCTGTCGATGCTCGCGCGCAACGTCGATGCCGCGGTCAGCGTCATCGGGCTGATCGGCGAACGCGGCCGCGAGGTTCAGGAATTCCTGCAGGACGATCTCGGCGAGGAGGGCCTGGCGCGCTCCGTCGTGGTGGTCGCGACCTCCGACGAGCCGGCGCTGATGCGCCGCCAGGCGGCGTATCTGACGCTCGCGGTCGCCGAATATTTTCGCGACGAGGGCCAGGACGTGCTCTGTCTGATGGATTCGGTGACGCGCTTTGCCATGGCCCAGCGCGAGATCGGCCTGTCCGCCGGCGAGCCGCCGACGGCCAAGGGTTACACGCCGACCGTCTTCACCGAGCTGCCGAAGCTCCTGGAGCGGGCCGGCCCCGGCCTCGGGGAGGGCGCCATCACCGCCATCTTCACGGTGCTGGTCGACGGCGACGATCATAACGAGCCGATTGCGGACGCCGTGCGCGGCATCCTGGACGGCCACATCGTGATGCAGCGCTCGATCGCCGAGCGCGGCCGCTACCCCGCGATCAACATCCTCAAATCCGTCTCCCGGACCATGCCGAAATCGGCCGATCCCCAGTTCTGGCCGGTCATCCAGCGGGCGCGCCAGGTGATGGCGACCTATGCCGACATGGAGGAATTGATCCGTCTCGGCGCCTATCGGGCCGGCTCCAGCCCCGAGGTCGACGAGGCGATCCGCCTGCACGAGCCGCTGGAGGCCTTCCTGCGCCAGCGCAAGGACGAAAATGCATCACTTGCGGACGGCTACCGCCAGTTGGCGCAAATCCTCGGCAATTTGGAAACGGAACGCTAACTTTGTCAGGTCATCATCCGACCCCACAGAGTAGCAGAGCCGGTCTTGGCCCCCGTCGGGCCTGTGGGGTGACCGGTGTCGTCCCACGTGCAGCGGGGGGACTTCTGGGGAGTACGAGTCGATGAAGTCACGAGATACCCTCATTCGCCTGAAGAAGTTTCAGGTCGACGAGAAGCGCCGCCGGGTCACCCAGATCGAGACCATGATCGCCGATTTCCAGCGGATGTCGGTCGATCTCGAACGCGAGATCCAGACCGAGCAGGAGCGCGCCGGGATCAACGATCCCTCGCACTTCGCCTATCCGACCTACGCCAAGGCCGCGATCCAGCGCCGCGAGAACCTGACCCGCTCGGCCGACGAGCTCAAGGGCCAGCTCGACGAAGCCAAGGCTGCGCTGGCCGAGGCCTTCGAGGAGCTGAAGAAGGTCGAGCTGCTCGACGAGCGCGACCAGGCCCGCGAACGCGCCGAAGAGAACGCCCGCGAGCAGGCCGACCTCGACAGCATCGGCCTGATGCGCGCCCGCATCGGCGCGGTCGCCTGACGGCGCCGGCAAGCCAGACCACCGAAAAATCCGCAAAACCCGGACCCGCAAGGTCCGGGTTTTCGTATGCGCTGTCCACAGTGTGGCGCCGCACCTCTTGGTGGTCGGCTTTGCCACGCGCTATGGTGGCGCAGGGTCAGGCCTTGCGCGGAATGCACCTGAGCCTGCGTGTCGGGGGGCTGAATGCTGACGCCAGCTGAGCTGGTCGGGTTGATCGAGGCGGTGGCGAAGGGCGATCAGGCCGCGTTCGAACGCCTCTACGCCGCCACGCGCGCGAAACTCTATGGCGTCGTGCTCCGTATCTTGCGTCGACAGGATCTCGCAGAGGAGGTCATTCAGGAGACCTACGTCAAGATCTGGAACGGCGCCGGCCAGTTCAATCCGGCGCTGTCGTCGCCGATCACGTGGATGGCCTCGATTGCGCGCAACCGTGCGATCGACATCGTGCGCAAGAAGTCGGAGGTCTCCATCGAGGAAGAGCCCCAGGCGATGGAGGTTGCGGCCGACAGTCCCGACCCGCTGGCGCGCCGGGAGATGACCGAAGAGTTGAAGCGGCTGCTGGAATGCATCGGCCGGCTCGAGCCGGACCGTCAGCGGCTCGTCCTCCTCGCCTATTACAACGGCTGGAGCCGCGAGCAATTGGCCGAGAAATTCGCCGCCCCCGTCAACACGGTGAAGACGTGGCTCCGGCGGAGCATGTTGGATATCCGGGAGTGCCTCGGACTATGAATGCCCGGACTGTGAGGATGGTTCTGGACTGCAAGTGATGGCTTACACGGAGGACCATATCGCGCTCGCCGCGGAATATGCGCTCGGTACGCTCGATGCCGACGAGCGCGTGCAGGTCGAGACCATGATGGCGGTGGACGAGGCGTTCGCCGCGATCGTGCAGGCCTGGTCCTTCCGGCTCGGCGGCCTGAACCAGATGGTCGGCTCGGTCGAGCCGCGTCCGATCGTGTGGGAGAACATCAGGTCCGAGATCGCGCGCACGGCGCTGGCGCCGCAGCCGCCCGCGCTGGCTGAGGCAACGCCGCCGCCAGCACCGGAGCCGCCCGCTTTGGAGACCGCGGAGCCGGCGACGGAGGCCGCGCCGTCGCCAGCCGTACCGCCTGACGAAGCCGCGCCACCGGAGATCTCGCGTCCCGAGCTCGACGCGCCCGCGGACGTCGCGCCGCAATTCATCCCGCAAGTCCATGCGCCGGATCTGGCCGTGGTCCGCGCGTCGCCGGCGCCGGCCGCCGACGACGGCAACGTGATTCGTCTCGAGGGCCGCGTGAAGCGCTGGCGCTCCATCGCGTCCGTCGCCGGCGCGCTTGCGGCCGCGCTGCTCGTCACGCTGTCGCTCCAGATCTTCCTGCCCGACGCGCTGCCGGGCGTCTTGCGTCCCGCCCCGCGCATTCAGACGGTCGAAGTGAAGACGCCGGCGGCGCCGCTCGCAGCGTCTGCGCAATATGTCGCATTGCTGCAGGGCCAGGCCGGCGGCCCCGCCTTCATCCTCACCATCGACGGCGCGACGCGCAATTTCACGGTGCGCAAGGTCGGTGCGACGCCTGAGCCCGGCAAAAGCTTCGAGCTCTGGCTGATCTCCGACAAGCTGCCGCGCCCGCGCTCGCTCGGCGTGATCGGCTCCGGCGATTTCACCGCGCGTCCGCTGCTCGCCTCGTATGATGCCGAGGTCGTCAACGGCGCAACCTACGCCGTCACCGTCGAGCAGGCCGGCGGCTCGCCGAACGGCCAGCCGACCTCGGCCCCGGTGTTTTCCGGCAAGCTGATCGAGACCGTGCCGCCGTCCGAGCCGCAGGTGCCTGCGAAGAGGTAATTCCGTAGCCCGGATGAGCGAAGCGATATCCGGGACAACCATCCCCGCCTGTCGCATCGCTCATGCGGGCTACGAATCTACAGCCATCAACTGTCGCCACGGTCCATTTCCCCGTCGCATCCCGACAAGTCCGACCGAATCCGCCCCCGATTTGAACCTCGCCGCAATTCGTGGCGTCAAATTCCCGGAAATTGCAGTCGGCACCGCCGATCGCGGAGCCGAAAGAGGGGCTAGAAATGGACGCAGCGAGAGCGCCGGGCATCTTCGTTCACCAATATGCGGGGCTGCCGCACGGGCCGGCGTTCGAGCAGTGGCGCGAGCGGGCCTTCGGGGCTTTCGGCCTCGATATCGGGCCGAGCCGCGGTGATAGCATCGATTGTCGGCTCCAGATCAGCGTGGTCGACAACATCACGCTCGCCATTCCGGAAGGCGCCTCCGCGCAATATTCCCGCACCCAGAGCCACCTCGCCGACGGCAGCGACGACCTCGTCCTGATCTCGGGGCGCGCAGGCCGCGTTCGCGTCGGGCAGAACGGCCACACGGTGGAGCTCGCACCCGCACAGATGGTGCTCGTCGACATGAGCGTCACCGGGAGCGTCGGCCACACCGACGACGATTGTTTCACCTCGATCCGCATGCCGCGCCGCGCGCTGCTCGACATCAATCCGCGCGCCGAGGACAAGCTGTCGCAAGTCCTCAGCGACGGTGCGGTCGCCGAGACCATCTTCCGCTATCATGTGGTCGCCGCCAATCACGCGCCGCATCTCGACGCGGTCGGCCAGCGCCTCACTGCGCAGCATATGGTCGATCTCGTCGGCCTCCTGCTCGGCACCGACGCCGAGCATGCAAGTCTTGCGCGCGGCCGTGGGCATGCGGCGGCGCGTCTCGATCTCATGCGCGCCGACGTGATGGCCGCGCTCGGCCGCAACGATCTCTGCCTGTCCGAGATCGCGTCGCGCTCGGGCTTGAGCCCGCGCCAGGCGCAACGTCTGTTCGAGCAGGCCGGCACGACCTTCACCGAATTCGTGCTGGAGCAGCGTCTGCTCCAGGCGCGCAAGCTGCTCGGCGATCCCCGCGCCAGGACGCGCAAGATCAGCGACATCGCGCATTCCTCGGGATTCGCCGATTTGTCCTATTTCAACCGTGCGTTCCGCAAGCGCTTCGGCGCGACGCCCTCGGAACTGCGCGAGGCGTGAGCCGCGATTTTGCGCAGCGCGCGGCGGTCGCGCAGTTGGTCGATCCGGCCGAATGAGCTATATCTGCCGGGGCGGGTAGACCGCAGAATTTTCATTGGAAAGCACAGTCCACGGACATGACGCGTATCGTCGTGCTCGGCGCCGGATTTGCAGGCCTGTGGGCGGCCATCGCCGCCGCGCGCAAGCGCGACGAGATCGGCGCGAACGGTGACATCGAGATCCACCTCGTCGATCGCAATCCCTATCACAACATTCGCGTGCGCAATTACGAGTCCGATCTCAGCGAGGTCGCGATACCGCTGCCGCAACTGCTCGACCCTGTCGGCGTCAGTCATGGGATCGGCGAGGTCGAGGCCATCGATCCGATCCGGCGCGAAGTTTCGCTGGTCACCAGCAGCGGCGATCAGCTGCTGGCCTATGACCGCCTCGTGCTGGCGCTCGGCAGCGAGGTGATGCGTCCCGGCATTCCCGGACTCGCCGAGCACGCGTTCGACGTCGATACCTATGCCGCCGCGCTCCACCTCGAGCAGCATCTCGCCTCGCTCGGCCGCAGCGCGCCGTCGCCGGGGCGATCGACCGTCGTCGTGGTCGGCGCCGGCTTCACCGGGATCGAGGTCGCGGCCGAGATGCCGGACCGGTTGGCGCGTGCCGGCATCACCGGCAGCCGCCGCATCATTTTGGTGGATCCCAATCCCGTGGTCGGCGCGACCATCGGCGGGCATGCGCAGCCCGTCATCGAGACGGCACTATCGTCGCTCGAGGTCGAGACGCGGCTCGGCGTACGTGTCGCGTCGATCGAGGCCGCCGGCATGCGCCTGAACACGGGCGAGTTCATTCTGGCGCAGACGGTGATCTGGTGTGCCGGGATGCGAGCGAGCCCTTTGGCGGCGAGCTTTCCGGACGCACGTGACCGGCTCGGGCGCCTCCTGGTCGATCCCTTCATGCGGGTGGCGGATGTCGGCGGCATGTTCGCGGCCGGCGACGTTGCTTCCTGCGTGGTCGATGGGCTGCATCCGACCGTGATGTCGTGCCAGTTCGCGCGTCCCATGGGCCGCTTCGCCGGCCACAACGTGGTCGCCGATCTCGCCGGCCTGCCGATGCTGCCGCTGCGGATCGACTGGTACGTCACCGTGCTCGATCTCGGCGGCTGGGGCGCGCTCTACACCGAAGGGTGGAATCGCGAGGTGCGCGCCACGGGTGCTGCGGCAAAGGCGACCAAGCAGACCATCAACCGCAAGCGCATCTATCCACCGCTCACCGGCAGCAGGGACGAACTGTTCGCCGCGGCTGCGCCGACGGTGCAGGCGCCGCCGGCGACATACGGGGTGCCGCGTCGTTGAGCTGTCCCGTGCATTCATTTCCAGCCGAACGTGAAACGCGGCGACAGGCCCGCATGTCTGAATTTGCCACGACCGCGGAAGAAAACCCGCCCTGCAACAGCCTCGCGCGCAGATGAGCGTGAGCTTTCGGAACCCAGCATCCGACATGTTGGAGCTTGGGGCGAACGGCTGCAGGTCATGCTGCCGACCTTTGTCCGCTCCGAGACTCCTTGGCCAACTTTGCCGCTTGCCGCCGAGAGGCCGGCAATTAACCGGCCGCTGCCCTTGGCACTCCCTTATGACGAGTGGCGCAAGGTGAGCGCGAGGTCGGTTAAGCGATTACTGCTGGCCTTGTTTCGAAGGGCCAGTCTGGCTGCCAGAACCAGTCGTCTGCTCACTCCCCGGTTGGCCCGGGGGATGCGCAGAGGCGCCCGGCTTGTCTTGGTCGGCAACGTATCCGGACGCGCCTGAATTGCGTGTCTTGGCCCCTTTATCTGCGTCGCGCTGCATCTGCTCGTTAGGCTCGCTCGTCTTGAGCCCTTTGTCTACGTCAGTGCGCATCTCGTCCTTGGTTTGCTCGCTAGGCGCGGCCTTTTGCTGTTGCGCATTTGCTTGGAAGGCAATTGCGCTTGCGGCAACTACAATCATCGCGAGAGTTACGGTTCGCATGGTTCTTCTCCAATGCAGTGCCCTATCCCGCTCAACGCGCCACTTTTCCCAACGTTCGTGATCCCGATCGCAATTTTCAAGAGCGCTGGTGATCAGACAGGGATGGCTCCGGATGTGCCTGAACGATTAAACCCCAGCTTTTGGGACCTTAGGCGAACCACCGTATTGCGGACGTGCTGTCGGCTATCGACGGCAGAGCGGACACGGGACGGCGTGACCCATTCCGGACAACGGCGATCCGGTCTGGATGGAAGTGACTACTCCGTTGATCTTTCTCAATGCAGTCGGTCGGGAGCCGGTGCCTGCTGCAGCTTCTATTGGAACGGAGGTCTGCATATGAGACGACCAATCTCGCAGGTGCTGTTTGGAGCTGCGGTATCCTTACTTTTCGCTACTGCGGTGCCGGTAAGCGCTCAGACTTCAATCTCCGAGCAGGAGGCGCACGCCATCGGCGTCAATGCCTATCTCTATTTTTATCCGCTGGTCTCGATGGAGGTCACGCGGCGGCAGTTCACCAATGTTGAGCCCGGGAAGGAGTTCGGCAAGGGTCCGATGAACATGTTCGTCAGCGTGCCCGAATATCCACCAGCCGATTTCAAGGGCGTGGTGCGAAGCAATTTTGATACGCTCTATTCCATCGTCTGGGCCGATCTCACGAAGGAGCCGATGGTAGTTTCCGTGCCAGATACGGACGGCCGGTTCTATCTGCTGCCGATGTTGGATATGTGGAGCGACGTGTTTGCTTCGCCCGGCTGGCGCACCACCGGCACCAAGATCGCCAATTTTCTGCTCACCCCACCCGGCTGGGCCGGAACCGTGCCGGCTGACATGACGCGCATCAGTGCGCCGACGCCGTTCGTCTGGGTTATTGGCCGCACAAAGACCGACGGCCCGCCGGACTACGATGCTGTGCACAAGATCCAGGCCGGATACAGGATCACGGCGCTCTCTGAATGGGGCAAGAATCCGGCCCCACTAAAGGTGGTCATTGATCCCTCGGTGGACATGAAGACGCCGCCGAAGGCGCAGGTCGATACCATGCCGGCCGAAAAATACTTCGCTTATGCGGCTGAGCTGCTCAAGGTGACCCCGCCGCACATCACTGATGAGCCGATGCTCGCGCAACTGAAGAAGATCGGCATTGAGCCGGGCAAGAGTTTTGACCTGACCAAGGCCGATCCCGTCGTGCGCAGAGCGCTGTCGACCGCGCCCGAGACCGGACGGCAGTTGATGGCATGGAAGTACCCGACCCTCGCACGTGTCGTGAACGGCTGGACCATGAACACCGACACGATGGGCGTCTACGGCAACTACTATCTCAAGCGTGCGATCGTCGCACAGTTTGGCTTGGGTGCCAACCTGCCAGAGGACGCTATCTACCCGACCAATCTTGGGGACGACACCGGCAAGCCGCTCGACGGTACAAGCAAATACACCTTGCATTTCGAGAAAGCCGCGCTTCCGCCGGTCGCTGCTTTCTGGTCCATCACGCTTTACGACACTGACGGCTTCCAGGTCGCAAACGCGCTCAACCGGTTTGCAGTCTCGAGCTGGATGCCTTTCAAATATAACTCCGACGGCTCGCTCGACCTGTATTTCCAGAACGAAAGCCCGGGCGCGGAGAAGGAGGCCAATTGGCTGCCCGCTCCGAAGGGGGCGTTCAATTTGACCATGCGAATGTATGCGCCCCAGGCCGACGCGCTCATTGGCAAGTGGACCCCGCCGCCAGTCGTGCGTGCCCAGCCGGTACCGGGGCTTGCAACGCAGTAGTTCTATTGCTTGATGCAGTCGGTGGGCCTTCTCGAGTTCGCTCCACCCAGCGTGCCGAACCTCTCGGAATCGATATCGTTAAATTAGGTTAGAGACAGTAACCGGGAAAATCTGGCAATCTCTCGATCTGGAGGGCGGGCCCATGAAGAAGCCGGCGCAGGTTTTGTTTCAAAGGGACCAACTTAGGTCGATTGGCGAAGTCGAACGGCGGCTCGCCGTGATACAGGAAATGCAGCGCCTCTTGGGAAAGGACGGTGTTCCTGCCCATCCGAGCACTGCCAGGAAAGGCACCTCGCAACAACGCGCTCGGTCGAGCTCAGAAAATACGAGCAAGACTTAAGTGGACGGACCTCGATCTCGCGGTCGCGATTAGCTCGCCTCATTTCTCCTTGGAGGCGTCTGCGGCTACGCATTGCGAGCTACCATGTCTGCCCGATGGCGCGCACGGCCGAGACAGCGCCGGACCCGAAGCCACGAGCCGGCACTCGCTGACGTCGATGCCCCGGGCCCGCAAAGTCAGCTCTCGGTTTGTAATCTGACAACGTGCAGCACGCACGGTGGTGGTGGTCCCGCGGAGCTGCTCTCAGTTTCCAGGGAAAGTCACACAAGCCCTTGCGCCATTCGACGGCAAAACACCCACTCATCGGGTCAACCCGGCTCGCCAAAAATATTCCACTTTACCGAAATTCGGAAACGGCGTATGTGTGATCGCAACCCGGCCCAAGGAAGAGGGGCGTATCGCGATCGTCACGAACGCGGGTCGGGGGGCGGTGGACGCTGATTGCATCGGCGCGAAGGGCTTTGCAGGGCGGGCAACCGTGAGCGAAGGGCCTCGCGCATACGACCGGTGTGATCGGCGTACGGCAAAATCGTGTGGTCCTGACGCCCGGGGTCTGTGCGTCAAGCGTTGCGGTGATGTGGGTGCCCAACCGGGCAAGCGCATCAGCCATCCGCAAGGCGACGGGGGCAATAGTGCATCGCTCCCCGGGGAGAGCGCGACATAAGCCGTAAAACCACTGCGCAGGGAAGGCCGGATGTTTGGCTCCACCTGTATGCCGCTGTGCAAATTCTTGTTGCCATCTTTCGCACAGTGGACCGCGGGTGCCCGGCCGGCACCCGGTCTTCCCTGCGCCCTCTCCATTCATTCATGAGGGTGAAGAGATCGTGCAAAGCTCGGGCGAGATGAGCCGCGAGGATGCGAAGGCGTGTCTGCAATGAAGACGCGGATGAACGGAGCGACGCCGTCACCACGCACTCCGCAAGACGAGTTGGAGACAGAGACGTGTGCAATGACGGGACACCCCAGACATGAGAAAGCGCCCGTGGGGGGCGGGCGCTTTCTGTAGTCGACTTGGGGTTGGGGTCGTCTACATATCCACGTGGCGACTTTGGGGGGCTGGTAAAGAGCCGCGTGAATTCACAAAACTCGTCAAATCTCCTTAGCGAACGAGGGACGCGTTCGAACTGGTGATTGCGACCGGCTTGCCGGCCTTGATGACGCGGGCGGTCTGGGTCAGACCATCGTCCGAACCCGTGCGTGCCGTGATGCCGAAGCCTGCCAACGCGATCCCTGCGACGAGGGCGACGACCACGACTTTCAAGTGGGTCGCGCGATCTGCGCTGTAGATCGAGTGGTTCATGGAAGCCTCCTGCCGCCATCTACCCGAAGTAGTCGCCGGCCTGTTCAGGCAGGTTCATGCTTCCGGTGCCCAACAACCTAATATTGGGGGGATTCGTTCCCAAGAGGCCATCACAAGAGCGTGACAGGACGTGAAGCGCCGCGATCAAAAGCGGCCCTTGATCGTGCATTTTTGTAAGTATTTCAAGGCTGTAATCTGCGTCCCGCGCGCCTTTTCGGCAGTTGGTCCACAAGGCGCCAGGAACTCAAAAACCATTTGCCTGTGGCGGAAAAACATACGGCTTCTTAAGGCAAATCAGATGCTTCCGACTGTTTTGAGCCTCGCCCTAGGGTGGATCTCGGCCTGCGACAGCACGGTGGTCTGGGCCCGGAACCGCTCCACCAGGGACCGGACGAAGGGACGAATTGCCGCAGAGGTGACCAGCACCGGCGCCTCCCCCTCGCGCGCGGCGCGCTCGAACGCCTCGCGCACAGCGGTCATGAACTCCGACAGTTTCGAGGGCTGCATGGCGAGGCTGCGCTCCTCGCCCTGGCCGATGATGGATTCGGCAAAGGCCTGCTCCCATTTCGCCGACAGGGCGATCAGCGGCAGATAGCCGGCGTAGGAGGTGTTTTGGGCGCAGATCTGCCGCGCCAGGCGGGCGCGGACGTGCTCGACCATGGTCGCGGGATTGCGCGAGAAGGCCAGCGAGTCGGCGATGCCCTCGAGGATGGTCGAGAGGTCGCGGATCGAGATGCGCTCGGCGAGCAGGAGCTGCAGCACGCGCTGGATGCCGGAGACCGTGACCTGTCCGGGTACGATGTCCTTGACCAGCTCGCTCTGCTCCTTCGGCAGCTCCTTGAGCAGCTTCTGCACCTCGCCATAGGACAACAGGTCCGACATGTTGGCCTTGAGCAGCTCGGTGAGATGGGTCGAGAGCACGGTCGCGGCATCGACGACGGTGTAGCCCTTGAGCGAGGCCTCCTCCTTGAGGCTGGCATCGACCCAGGTCGCGGGCAGACCGAAGGTCGGCTCGGTGGTGTGGATGCCGGGCACCTGCACCTGGCTGCCGCCGGGGTCCATGACCATGAACTGGTTCGGCCAGATCTTGCCGGTGCCGGCGTCGACCTCCTTGATCTTGATGATGTAGGTGTTGGCTTCGAGCTGGACGTTGTCAAGGATGCGCACGGCGGGCATCACGAAGCCCATCTCGATCGCAAGCGAGCGGCGCAGCGCCTTGATCTGCTCGGTGAGGCGGTCGGTGCCGTCGGGGCCGTTGACCAGCGGCAGCAACGCGTAGCCGAGCTCGATCTTCAGATCGTCGATCTTGAGTGCGGCCGAGATCGGCTCTTCGGCCGCGGCAGCGCCCGGCGCACCTGGCGTTCCCGGAGCGGGTGCCGCCATGGCGGCCTGCTCGGCCTTGGCCGTCACCCGGTTGCGGTTGCGGGCGTTCCAGGCCAGCGCGCCGGCGCCGGCGCCGAGTGCGAGGAAGGGAAGGGTCGGAATGCCCGGGAGCGCCGCCAGCACCAGCATGACCGCCGAGGACATCGCGAGCGCCTGCGGATAGCCGGAGAACTGCTTCATCAGCGCCTTGTCGGCAGCGCCGGAGACGCCGGCCTTGGACACCAGCAGGCCCGCCGCGGTCGAGACGATCAGCGCCGGCACCTGGGTGACGAGGCCGTCACCGACGGTCAGCAGCGTGTAGCTGCGCCCCGCATCGGCAAAGGACATGCCCTGCTGCGCCACGCCGATGATCATGCCGCCGACGACGTTGATGAAGACGATCAAAAGGCCGGCAATGGCATCGCCGCGGACGAATTTGGAGGCACCGTCCATGGCGCCGAAGAAGCCGCTCTCGTCCTCCAGCTCCTTGCGGCGCTCCTTGGCGACTTTCTCGTCGATCAGGCCGGCGGACAGATCGGCGTCGATCGCCATCTGCTTGCCGGGCATGGCGTCGAGGTGGAAGCGGGCGGCGACTTCGGCGATACGGCCCGAACCCTTGGTGATGACGACGAAATTGACGATGATCAGGATGGCGAAGACGATGATGCCGATGACGAAATTGCCGCCCATCACGAAGCTGCCGAAGGCCTCGATGACGTGACCGGCGGCAGCCGTGCCTTCGTGCCCGTGCGACAGAATCAGGCGGGTCGAAGCCATGTTGAGCGACAGGCGCAGCATGGTCGAGATCAGGAGGATGGTCGGGAAGGCGGAGAATTCCAGCGGCGCCTGGATGAACAGCGAGGTCATCAGGATCAGGATCGAGAGCGTGATCGAGATCGCCAGGAACAGGTCGAGCACGATCGCGGGCAGGGGCAGGATCAGCACCACCAGGATGGTGAGGATCCCGAGCGCCAGCGCGATGTCGCCGCGCTTGAGGACCGTGACGATGTCGTTGAGGGAAGGGATGCCGGGCTTCGGGCTGCCTACGCCTTGTCCCGCGGTGACGTCGACCATGGTAGCTGCCTCCCCGCGCGACTGCCGTCCGCGCGCCCCAAACGTCTGCGCGGCGGCCGAGGGGCCGCCGTTCCGAAAGTGAGGCACCGCACTGGCGTCCACGGGGTTCCTCCCGTTCTACGCGGCCGACGACACTCGACTTCACCCGGCAATTTTTGCCCGGTGTATGGTTAGCAAAGGGTTAACGGTGGGGGTGGGGAGAGGGGCGGACCGGGGTGTTTCGGAGCCCCGGTCGTCATTCCGGGGCGATGCGAAGCATCGAAGCCGGAATCTCGAGATTCCGGGTCTGGTCCTGCGGACCATCCCGGAATAACAGTCGAGAGGAAGTCCCTACTTCGCCTTCTCCATCTTCGTCACCGTGTACCCTGAGGCCGCCTCCTCGGCCTCGAAGGTCACTTTGTCGCCGACCTTCACCTGCTTGAGCATGGCGGGATCCTTGACCCGATAGACCATGGTCATGGGGTCATCCATGCCGAGGCTCTTCGCCGGCCCGTGCTTCAGCGTGATCTTGCCGGCACCCTCGTCGATTTTCTTGACCTCGCCGCTGATCGAGGCCCCGGCCGCCAGCGCGCCCGTGGCAACGCTCGAAGCCAGCGCCAGCGCCGCGGCGATAGTGATGATGCGGTTCATGGGAAGCTCCTTTCGTTACTTGACGGTGACGTGGCCGACCATGCCGTTCTCGCGGTGGTCGGGAATGAGGCACGAATATTCGAATGTGCCCGGCTTGCTGAATTTCCAGAGGATCTCGGCCGTCTTGCTCGGGGCGAGGCGCACGCCGTTGGGATCGTCATGCTCCATGTGCGGATGCTTCTTCATCTCCACCGCATGCGCGAGATTCTCCTGAGGTGTGGCGAGCAGGAATTCGTGGTCCTCCTTGCCGACATTGCGCAGCACGAAGCGGATCTGCTCGCCTTGCTTGACCTCGATCCGGGCGGGTGAGTAGTCCATCTCGTTCAGCAGGATCTCGATCGTGCGCGCGGGCTTCTTGGGGTCGCCGGGCTCGCCGGCCGAAAAGCCCGCGTGAGCGTGCTTGTCGTGGGCGAGGGCCGGCGCCAGCGAAAGTGCAGCCAGCGCGAGGCCGAGTTTGATCGTCTTCATCGTCATCTCCAGTTGGTGGTTCATCGAAACGCTCACATCTTCATTTTGTGTGTCGGCTGGCCGGGCTGCCGCGCTGGTGCCGCATCGGGCGCCGCGACCTCATAGGCGACGGTGCCTTGCGGGAATTTGTAGGGGCCGGGGTCGCGATAGTCGTCGCGGGCAAGGTCCTCGCGGATCTTCATCACGGTGAACATGCCGCCCATCTCGATCGGTCCGAACTGGCCGGTCCCCGTCATCATCGGCAACGTGTTGTCGGGCGCCGGCATCTCCATGTTGCCCATCGCCATGCCGGTCGAGCCCATGGCCATGCCGTCAGGCGCGAGCTTGCCGACGGCCTTGGCGAGATCTTTGCGCGACACGCCGATCAGGTTGCGCACATCGTGTCCCATCGCGTTCATGGTGTGATGTGACTTGTGGCAGTGGAACGCCCAGTCGCCGGGATTGTCGGCGAGCACGTCGAATACCCTGACCGCACCGACCGGGACGTCGGTGGTCGTTTCGGGGATCTGGGCGCTCTCCGGAATCCAGCCGCCATCGGTGCAGGTCACAGCAAAGCTGTGGCCGTGCAGATGGATCGGATGGTTGGTCATGCTGAGATTGCCGATGCGCACGCGCACCTTGTCGCCGAGCCTGACCGGCAGCGGATCGATGCCGGGAAACACCCGTGCATTCCAGGTCCACATGTTGAAGTCCGTCATCTCGTTGACATGCGGCAGATAGGTGCCGGGATCGACCCGATAGGTGCTCATTACGAACACGAAGTCGCGGTCGACGGCGCGGAAGTTCGGATCGCGCGGGTGCACGATGAACATGCCCATCATGCCCATCGCCATCTGCACCATCTCGTCCGAATGCGGGTGGTACATGAAGGTCCCGCTCTTCTTCATCTCGAATTCGTAGACGAAGGTCTTGCCTGGCTCGATGTGCGGCTGGGTCAAGCCGCCGACGCCGTCCATGCCGCTCGGGATGATCATGCCGTGCCAGTGCACGGTGGTGTATTCGGGCAAGCGGTTGGTGACGAAGATGCGGACCTTGTCGCCCTCGACCGCCTCGATGGTCGGGCCCGGCGATTGGCCGTTGTAGCCCCACAGATTCACCTTCATGCCCTCGGCGAATTCGCGCACCACGGGCTCGGCGACGAGATGGAATTCCTTCCAGTCGCCGTTCATGCGGAACGGCAGCGACCAGCCGTTCAACGTGACGACGGGGCGATAGTCCGGTCCGCTGGTCGGATGCAGCGGCGGCTGCATCACCACCTTGTCCATGTGAGGGGCTTCCGGAATCGAAGCGGCCTGGACGCGGCCGCTGATGGCCGACGCGCCGGCAAGCGCGGCGCTGCTTAGAAATCCTCGGCGGGAAAACATCTTGGCCTCCATCTCAATGGCCGCCGCCATCGGCAGGCGCTGCCGCGGCGATGGTGGTTGGGTTGTCGCTGCCGGCTGCAGGCGAGCCGCCGCCATTGACGGCGGTCTGCAGATCGGCCTGGGCGAGGAAAAATCTCTGCCGGGCGTCGATCGCGCCGCGTAGCGCAGCCAGACGCTGCCGCGCCTCTGTGAGCAGCGCGAAGATGTCGACCTGCATGCTGGAGAAGCGCAGCTGCATCTCCTCGGTGATGATCTTGCGCAAGGGGATGATCTCGCGCTGGTAGTGGCCGGCGATGTCGTAAGCGGAGCGATAGACACGATAGGCATCGCGCGCCTCGGAGCGCACATTGACCGCGCGCTCGGTCAGGCGGTTGAAGGCAAGGTTGTAGGTCTCCGCCGCCTGCCGCATGCGAACCTCGCCGCCGTCGAAGATCGGGATCTGGAATTGCACGTCGAAGCCGCGTTCGCGGAACGGCGGTCCTTCCGGATCCTGGGTACGGCGGGGGATGCCGGCGAGATCGAGCAGGGGCACGAAGCGCGTCGCCTCGGTGAGGTTCAGCGCCTTCGCCAGCGCGTTCAGCTCCAGCCGCGCGATCTGCAGGTCGATGCGATGGGCCACAGCATCGGCTTCGATCGAGGGCAGTGACTGCGGCCGGCGCGGCAGGGGCGGCAGTTGATTGGGCAGACGAAAGTCGAGACCGCCGTCCCACAATCCCATCAGGCGCGCGAGCCTTTCGCGCGCGCTCGTTGCCGCCTGTCGCGCGGTGGCGAGGTCGGCGGTGGTCTCGGCATAAAACACCTGCTCGCGGGCCTGGTCGAGCTTGTTGAGCGAGCCGGTTTCCCCGAGCTTGGCGGCGAGCTGGGCGGTGGATTCCGCCGTCGCCTTCGCGTCGGTCAGCAGTGCCACCATCTCGTTGCCGGCAACAGTGCGCAGATAGGCGCGGCGCACGTCGGCGGCGAGCCGCAGCGTCGCCAGCGCGGCGCGCAGCTGCGCTGCGCGGAAGCGTTCCCGAGCGATCTCGGAACGGAACGGCAGGGGGGCGAGTGCGAGGATGTCGCCGACCACCTGGCGCTCGATCTCGCTGCCGCCGTCGCCGGAAATCCGCGAGAGCGAGAACGCCGGATTGGGCGGCAGGCTCTGCTCCACCAGATCGGTCTCGGCCAGGGCCAGCTCGTTATAGGCGGCCTGCAGCCCCTTGTTGTTGAGCAGCGCGATCTGCACGGCGGCGTCGGCACTGAGCGTGCGTGCCAGCAACTCGCGAACGCGGGCGTCGACCGCGGCGGCTCCTTCAGCCGAGTGCACGAAGGCGATATCTTTCTTAATGGTCTGGCTCGTCAGATCCGAGACCGTCGTCATGCCGCCGTCGGGCGAGAACGCGGCGCAGCCGGAAAGGCCGAGCGCAGTGAGGACGGGCAGGCTTCGCGCAAGGTGGCGTATCATGGCGCGCTCCTACCGGTCTTGCTTCGGCTGCGGCGTCACCGCCTCGTTGCGGTTACGCCACGGCGCCGGCGTCGCCGGCCGCAGGCTGGTATAGGGCGCAATGGTCGAGCGATAGCCGACTGCGGCGACCTTCGCCCCCGGATCGGCGGGATCGGTGCTGGCGACCTGTGTCGTTGCCGGCATGCAGCCGGACAGCACCAGCGCAGCAAAGGCCGGCAGCAGCCAACTGAATCGAAAATATCGTCGATCCACCGCAGATGCGGCGGATTTCGCCTGGGAAAGCGCAAGCATGATTCATCCCTGATCTGAAGGACCACAGGTCCGCGCGCGCAGGAGCGCGCGCTCGGCCCGAAATCGTCGTGTCAGATCAGGCGATGGGGGGACGGTAGCGCTGGGGCGGTGCCGTGCTGCGCAGGCTTGCCGCGATCTCGGGCGCGCAGGTGGATGTCGGCTGGACCGGTGTCGCCACGACCGGCAGATCGGCCGGCAACGCGCTGACGCACATCATTGCACAGCACGGCCCCACGGTTCCCTTGCCGCCATGATGATCCGCGGCGGGAGCGTCCTGTGCTACGGTCCGGTGATGCGCATGTGAGCCGGCGTGCTCATGCGAGGTGCTGCCATGGCCGGCCGACATCTGGTGATGCCCCGGGACGAGGTCGGCGAGGAATGCTTCGTCGAGGCACGGTGCAGGACCGCTGCCCAAGGCGAGACTTGCCGCCGGCGCGAGCACGCAGAACAGATAGGCGAAGGCAACGAGGCGCCCCACCCTGATCCGCATCGATCGCGTCAATCGCAACAACATTCCGTCAATACGCTCCTCGCGCGGCAATGTTGCACACGCTGATTGCAAACTAATGGCAAAAGACGCATTCGCCAAGATTTTATTACCGCAGTGCACCGCGCATGCCCAATATCGCGCCACGATGCTTGCCCCTTGGCGATCCGCGGGCCATGTTCCCGCCCGTGCACGCACCAAATCATTCAGAACATACGCCTGAGTCGTTCAGCCCTGATTCCCGTCAGGCCTGGATCCGGCTCATCATTGCACTTGTGATCGGCTCGATCGGCGCCGTCGGCATGTGGGCGGTCGTGGTCGTGATTCCCATCGTGCAGACCGAATTCGGTGCCACGCGCGGTGCGGTGTCGTTGGCCTTCACGCTGATGATGTTCGGCTTCGGGCTGGGCGGCGTGATCGCCGGCAAGATCACCGACCGGTTCGGCATCGTGCTCGCGATGGCGATCAGCATTGCGTTTCTCGGTGTCGCCAATGTGCTCGCAGGGCTGTCCACCCAGCTCTGGCAGTTCGTGGCGGCCTATTTCCTGATCGGCCTCGGCACCTCGGCGACGTTCGCGCCGTTGATGGCGGAAGCCTCGCACTGGTTCGAGCGCTATCGCGGGCTTGCCGTGACCATCGTGGCCAGCGGCAATTACGTCGCCGGCACGATATGGCCGCCGATCGTGAGCTGGGGCACCGAGACGATCGGCTGGCGCCATACGCATGTCGCTATCGGCGTCGTCTGCGCGAGCACGATGGCGCTTCTGGTCCTCGTCCTGCGCGCGCAGATGGGCAACGACCATCTCCGCGATCATGCCAATGCGCCGCCGCCCCGCGTCGATCTCAAGCTCTCGACCAACACGTTGACCGTGCTGCTCTCGATCGCCAGCATCTCCTGCTGCGTCGCCATGGCGATGCCGCAGGTGCATATCGTGGCCTATTGCGGCGATCTCGGCTACGGCGTGGCGCGCGGCGCCGAGATGCTGTCGCTGATGATGGGCTGCGGCATCATCAGCCGGATCGGTTCCGGCTATCTCGCCGACAAGATCGGCGGCATCCGCACGCTGCTGGTCGGATCGCTGGCGCAGGGATTTGCGCTGGTGTTCTATTTGTTCTTCGACAGCCTCGCCTCGCTCTATCTCATCTCCGCGATGTTCGGCCTGTTCCAGGGCGGCATCGTGCCGAGCTACGCCATCATCGTGCGTGAGGCGATGCCGGCGAGCGAGGCGGCGACACGCGTCGGCATCGTGATCTTCGCCTCCGTGTTCGGCATGTCCTTTGGCGGCTGGGTGTCGGGCGTGATCTTCGATGCCACCGGCTCCTACGGCGCGGCGTTCGCGAACGG
Organism: Bradyrhizobium guangxiense; assembly: GCF_004114915.1. NCBI lineage: Bacteria > Pseudomonadati > Pseudomonadota > Alphaproteobacteria > Hyphomicrobiales > Nitrobacteraceae > Bradyrhizobium > Bradyrhizobium guangxiense. The sequence goes on from NZ_CP022219.1 coordinate 949,496, forward strand.
CGTGGCGTGGAATGCGCTCAACATCGGCATCGTCGTGCTGCTGCTGATTCGGTCGCGGATGAACGCCACCAGGACCGGGCCGGGTTTTGCGACCTAAACCGCCCGGCCCGCCTTCAGGAGCGAGCAGCCCGTGATCTTGTAGCTGCCATCCGCCTGTTGCTCGAGCGTATAGAGCGCGACCCAGGCATCGCCATTGGCATCGACGATGTGAACGCGCTGCGCAATCCAGCCTCCTTCGATCTTGCTGTCGCCGAACTCGAAACTCTTGTGGCGGTAGACCGGCGCGTAGCCGTTTTGCACCATCGACATGAAGACGTCGGGCGCGGGGAAGATCTCCTTGATCGCCGGCGCGGCATGGGAATAGGCCGCGGCTGCGTCGTCGCGTGCAAAGGCCTGCTCTTGGGCGCGGATGACGCCTTGGGCGGCAGCGACGTCGTCGGCGAGGGCAGCGGCGGAGCTGAAGGCAAGGCTGATAAAAACGAGCAAGGCGGCAATGCGCATGACAGGCTCCGCGTTGAAATCCCGGCGATGCTGATCCTAGCATGACCTCAGGGAGATACGGGCGCGCTATCGCTTCCGTTTCACCACCGGCCTCGCAGGCCTGGCGGTTCGTGCCTTGACCGTGGCGCCTGGCGGCACGCGCAGCCCGTCGACGAACACGTCGAGCATCCGCAGCACCGAGGATTGCCAGCCGGGCTGGTCGTGCATGTAACACATGCCGACGAGCGTGCGCAGCAGGTCCTCGGGGCTGACGTCACCGCGCATCTGGCCGGCCGCGACCGCGCGATCCAGCAGCGAGCCGATCGCCTTGGTCAGCCGGTCCATCGAGAACGCCGCCAGCTCCGACGAGCTCTGGAACGTCAGCGCCAGCGCGGCCGACATGCCTTTCTTGGTGGCGACGAATTCGACGTTGGAGCGCAGCCAGCGCCTGAGCGCGTCCACCGGGTCCTTCGCGTTCTTCAGCTGCTCGGCGAGCTCGCTGAGCTGCTCGACCTCGCGCCGGTACACCGCCTCGAACAAATCCTCGCGGGTCGGAAAATGCCGATAGAGCGTGCCGATGCCGACGCCGGCGCGTTTGGCCACCGCTTCCAGGCTCGCCTCGGGGCCGCCGGCGTTGAACACGAGTTTCGCAGCTTCGAGCACGCGCTCGCGATTGCGCACGGCATCGGCGCGGGGCTTCCGAATCTGGTCGGTGTGGTCGTCCATGCGGGCAATGTAGATCACGAATTGGTTAGATTGAACCCTCGTCGGACCCGTGCAGGGCTGCATCGCGTTGGTGGCGCAGGGGCTTTTGACGAATTCCAAATATTTCTCGGCGGCCCTTGTTAAGCGGAGGGCGCCTCCGTATCTTCGGTCATGTGCTCGCCCGGATTGTGGTCGGGCGGCGCTATTCGACAGCGGCCACGGCGGTGGCGCGCTGCACGATGACTCATGTCCAAATCTGATCGGAGCCTTGTATGAACCACTCGATCAGCCTCACCGTGAACGGTGCGCGGCGCGACTTCGTCCTCGACGATCCGCGCGTCACGCTGCTCGATCTCCTGCGTGAGCGCCTCCATCTCACCGGAACCAAGAAGGGATGCGATCGCGGCCAGTGCGGCGCCTGCACCATCCTGGTCGACGGCAAGCGCATCAATTCCTGTCTCGCGCTCGCCATCAGCCATGACGGCGCCGACATCCTCACCATCGAGGGCGTAGCACGCGGTGATCAGCTGCACCCGGTGCAGGCCGCCTTCATCGCTCATGACGGCTTTCAGTGCGGCTTCTGCACACCCGGTCAGGTCATGAGCGCGATCGGCATGATGCGCGAGGGCCAGGCCGGCAGCGATCCCGAACGCATCCGTGAATGCATGAGCGGCAATCTGTGCCGCTGCGGCGCCTATGCCGGCATCGTCGATGCCGTGCTCGACGCACAAGGCCGCGCCGACGAAACCAACCAGAGGCGCTCCGCATGAAACCGTTCGATTATTTCAGGCCTGCCACGGTTGTTGAGGCCGTTGCCGCCGCTGCTCAGCCGGGCGCGGCATATCTCGCCGCTGGCACCAATCTGCTCGATCTGATGAAGGGGGGAGTCAGCCGGCCGGATCGCCTGGTCGACGTCACCCATCTCGAAGGGCTCGATGGCATCGAGCATCTCGCCGACGGATCGTTGCGTATCGGCGCGCTCGTCAGCAACGCCGATCTAGCACACGATGCCGGCTTCGCACGAACCTATCCCGCCGTCGCCGAAGCGCTGCTCTCAGGTGCATCAGCCCAATTACGCAACGCCGCGACCGTCGGCGGCAATCTCTTGCAGCGGACGCGTTGCGCCTATTTCTACGACACTGCCAGCCGCTGCAACAAGCGCGAGGCCGGCAGCGGTTGCGATGCCCGCGACGGCGAGAACCGCAGCCACGCCGTGCTGGGCTGGAGCGAGAATTGCATCGCCACGCATCCGTCCGACTTCTGCGTGCCGCTGGTTGCGCTCGACGCCGTGGTCGAGATCGAGGGCAGGAGCGGCCGCCGCGAGATCGCGCTCGACGAGCTGCATCGTCTGCCCGGCGACACGCCGGCGCGTGAGTCCGCGCTCGAGCCCGGCGACCTCATCGTCGCGGTGCGCCTGCCGCCGGCGGCAAGCGGCTTCGGCGCGCATGCGCGTTATCTCAAGGTCCGCGAGCGCACGTCTTATGCCTTCGCCGTGGTGTCCGCCGCGGCTGCGTTGCGGATCGAGAGCGGCAAGGTCATCGAAGCGCGGCTCGCGCTCGGCGGCGTCGCCGCAAAGCCCTGGCGGGCTCGGCCTGCGGAAGAGGTGCTGAGGGGTATCGCGCCCACGGCAGACGTCTTCCAGGAAGCTGCCTGGCGCGCGCTCTCCGATGCCAAGCCGTCCGGCGACAACGGCTTCAAGATCGAGCTCGCACGCCGCATCGTCGTGCGCGCGCTGACCCTTGCCGCAGCCGGCACGCCCGCGCGCCTGCCCGCGCTGCCGGCGTCTCCCTTTGCCTCCACGTCCGGAGCCATCCATGTCTGAGCTCAATCTCACCAGCGCACCTGCCCATCTTCGCCATGGCTCGAACATCGGCCAGCCGCTGACCCGCCGTGACGGCGTCCTCAAGGTCACGGGGCAGGCGACCTATGCAGCCGACAATCATCCGCCCGGCATGCTGTTTGCGGTGATCGCGACCTCCGGCATCGCGCGCGGACGCGTGGCGTCGCTCGATGTCGCTGCCGCGAAACGTCATCCCGGCGTCGTCGACGTCATGACGCCGGAGCACAAGCCGCAGCTCGCGATCGACCCGGAGATCAAGACCAATCCGTTCGTGTTCCGAATGGAGGCGTTGCAGAGCAACGAAGTCCGCTACGCCAACCAGCCGATCGCCGTCGTCATCGCGGAAACGCTCGAAGCCGCGACGGAAGGTGCGGTGCTGCTGGCACCGCGCTATGAGACGCTGCCTCCGCGGGTCGGCCTCGACGCCGGCGAGAGCTTTGTGCCGCCCGCCGTCGGCGTCGGCAATCCCGCGGAAATTCACCGCGGAGATGTCGAAGCCGGCCTTGCCGCGGCCGAGAAGCAGATCGACGCGACTTACGAGACGCCGCCGCAATATCACAACGCGATGGAGCCGCACGCAATCGTGGCCCATTGGGATGGCGACAAGCTATCCGTGGACATGCCAACCCAGGGCCTGAAGCTGTCGCTCGCGCGCATCGCCGAGCTGTTCGGCATCGCGCACGACAAGATCCATATCCGCAGCCCATTCCTCGGTGGCGGCTTCGGATCGAAGGGGCTGATGGGCGGTCCGCCGGTGCTCGGCATCATGGCCGCAAAGCTCGTCGGCAGACCGGTCAAGCTGGTGCTGCGTCGTGAGCAGATGTACGGCCCGGTCGGCCATCGCGCGCCGACGCGTCAGCGCTTGCGCATCGGGGCCGACGGCGAGGGACGGCTGACCGCGCTCGATCACCACGCGCGGACCGTCTCGAGCACGTTCGACGTTTTTTACGAGCCGGCCGCCGATGCCTCGCACACGCTCTACGCGGCTCCCGCGATCCGCACCTCGCATGATGCCGTACGCGTCAACACGGGAACGCCGCTGTTCATGCGCGCGCCCGGCGAGGCGACCGGCTCGATCGCGCTGGAGAGCGCGATCGACGAGATGGCCTGGGCCTGCGGCATGGATCCGCTGGCCTTCCGCCTGAAGAATTACGCCGAGGTCGAGCCGATCAGCGGCAAGCCGTTCTCGTCGAAGGCGCTGCGCGCCTGCTACGAGCAGGGTGCAGCGCGCTTCGGCTGGGCCAAGCGTTCGCTCCAGCCGCGGCAGATGCGCGACGATGCCGGCCTTCTGGTCGGTTGGGGCATGGGCACGGCAACCTTCCCCGCCCTGATGTTCCAGGCGGAGGCACGCGCCGCGATCCAGCGCGACGGCTCGGGCGTGATGGAGATCGGGGCACATGACATGGGGCAGGGCGCCTGGACGGCGCTGGCGCAGATCGCGGCGGATGCTGTCGGTCTCAATATCGAACGCGTCGCGTTCAAAGCCGGCACGTCCGACTTGCCAGATGCAGGCATCGCCGGCGGCTCCGCGCATACGGCAACCGCGGGGGCTGCAATCCACAGCGCCGGCGCGGCCGTGATCGCAAAGCTGGCCGATCTCGCCACCAACGATGAGCGCTCGCCGCTGTTCGGCGCCGGCAATGCCGGCGTGATCGCGCGCGAGGGTAGGCTGGTCCGACGCGACGATGAGAGTCGCAGCGAAAGCTACGCCGAGATCCTCGCACGTGCCGGCGTCGCCGAAGTCGAGGCTCGCGGCACCGGCGCGCCCAATCCCGCCGCCATGGAGGAATATGCGATGCATGCGCATGGCGCGGTGTTCGCCGAGGTGAAGGTCGATCCCGAGCTCGGCCAGGTCCGCGTCACCCGCATGGTGGGTGCCTTCGCCGCCGGCCGGATCGTCAATCCGCACTTGGTGAAAAGCCAGCTGTTCGGCGGCATGATCTGGGGCCTATCCTTCGCGTTGCACGAGGAGGCGATCACCGATCGCCGTACCGGCCGCATCATGAACGCCAATCTCGGCGAGTACCACGTCCCCGTGAATGCCGACGTGCCGCCGCTCGACGTGATCACGGTCGAGGAGCACGACCCGCACGTCAATGCGCTCGGCATCAAAGGCGTCGGCGAGATCGGCATCACCGGCAGTGCCGGCGCGGTTGCGAACGCCGTCTGGCATGCGACCGGCGTGCGCGTTCGCCGCTTTCCGATCCGGATCGAGGCGTTGCTGGCGCAGCCTTGAAAGGCCGCACGGCACCGGACCGCGCCGTGCCCGGTGCCGTTAGCGGATCGAGCCGAGAAGTGCGAAGCTGAAGGAGACGAACATCGGCGGCCCTTAACTGGACCGGGATCGTGCCTGCTCGTTGGTGGCGCGCCGTCTCCCCGAGGTTCAGGACGGCATGGGCGATGCCAATCGCCTCGCCGATCCGATCAGTTCATCTTCCTGCGGAGAGCCTTGATCTGCTCTTTCTGTGCTTCGATGTATTTCGTGATGGCGGCGCGCAGCTCCTGCGAGTGGAGCCTGTCGGTGTCGCGTTGGACTTCCGCGAGCGCGGCTTCTGCATCAGCGAGAGCGGTCTTCATCTGCGAGCCCTGTTACGAAGCGACCCCGGAGAGCCTAGGAATCCGGGGCCATAACCTCAGCACCTTTGCGCCAGGCTGCTCGGCTACGGTTGCCAATATATAGCTGTTCGGCTCGTTGGATTTGAGGTGGCTCAAGCCCCGTAAGATGCCGGTGGCCCGTAGCATTGCGGATGGGCAGGTCGCGCTTCAGAACGTCGGCGGCGTGCAGGCCGATATCACTTCGCACGGTTTGCCGCCGACGCAGCGGAATCGATGCGGGCGGCGGCTTTCGAAATAATAGGCATCGCCGGGATTGAGGATGCGGCGCTCGTCCTCGACGGTGACTTCAAGCTTGCCCGAGATCACGATACCGCCTTCCTCGCCGTCATGGACGAGGTGCACGCGCCCCGTGTCGCTGCCAGGCTCGTAGCGTTCCTTCAGGATCTGTAGGCTCCGGCCGAACAGATTGTCGCCGCCCTGCCGATACGAGATCGGCTTCTTGCCGACCTCGGTCAGCTCCTCCGCGCGGTAGAAGATCTTGCGCCGGCTTTCCGGTTCCAGCGCGAAGAACTCGGCAAGCCCCATCGGGATGCCGTCGAGGATGCGCTTGAGGGCGCCGACCGAGGGGTTCATCTGGTTGGATTCGATCAGCGAGATCGTCGAATTGGTGACCCCGGCGCGCTTGGCAAGCTCGCGCTGCGACAGCTTGTGGCGCGCCCGGATGAATCGCAGCCGTCCACCGATGTCGACGCTCATGCCTCAGGTCCCGTGTTGCAGGTGTTGCGGATCCCGCAAATATGGACCTGCAGCCCCAGTTAAATCAATGGGTTGCGGCTGAGCAGAAAAGGACTTGTTGCGCTTTCCAAGCCGTGGCTCAGCTATGGCGTCAGCAAAGGAGCGCGGCCGTGACCCTTCATCAGATTCCGAACACTATCAAGACCGACTCGTTCTGGATGCCGTTCACGGCCAACCGGCAGTTCAAGAAGGCGCCGCGCCTGTTCTCCTCGGCCGAGGGCATGCACTACACCACCGTCGACGGCCGCAAGGTGATCGACGGCTCCGCCGGCCTGTGGTGCGTCAATGCCGGCCATGGCCGCAAGCAGATCGCCGCCGCGGTCGAGCGCCAGCTGATGACGCTGGACTTCGCGCCGTCGTTCCAGATGGGCCATCCGCTGGCGTTCGACTTCGCCGAGCGGCTCGCCGAGATCGCGCCGAAAGGTCTCGACCGCGTCTTCTTCACCAATTCCGGCTCCGAGTCGGTCGACACCGCGCTGAAAATCGCGCTCGCCTATCACCGCGCCACCGGCCAGGCGAGCCGCACCCGCCTGATCGGCCGCGAGCGCGGCTATCATGGCGTCGGCTTCGGCGGCACCTCGGTCGGCGGCATGGTCGCCACCCGCCGTGCCTTCACGACCCTGCTGCCGGGCGTCGACCACATCCGCCACACCCACGATCTCACCCGCAACGCTTTCGCCAAGGACCAGCCGGAGCATGGCGCCGAGCTCGCCGATGATCTGGAGCGTCTGGTCGCGCTGCACGGCGCCGAGACGATCGCGGCCGTCATCGTCGAGCCGGTGCCGGGCTCGACTGCGGTGCTGCCGCCGCCGAAGGGCTATCTGCAGCGCCTGCGCGAGATCTGCGACAAGCACGGCATCCTCCTGATCTTCGACGAGGTCATCACCGGCTTCGGCCGCCTCGGCACGCCGTTTGCCGCCAACTTCTTCGGCGTCACGCCGGACCTGATGACCACGGCCAAGGGCATCACCAACGGCACCATTCCGTGCGGCGCCGTGTTCGCGAGCCGCAAGGTGCACGATGGCCTGATGGTCGGCCCGGAGAGCCAGATGGAGCTGTTCCATGGCTACACCTATTCGGCGCATCCGACCGCCTGCGCGGCCGGCATCGCGACGCTCGACATCTACAAGGACGAGGGGCTGCTGACGCGCGGTGCGTCGATGGCCGAATATTGGCGCGACGCGCTGCATTCGCTCAAGGGCCTGCCGAACGTCGTCGACATCCGCAATTGCGGCCTGATGGGCGCGGTCGAGCTGGCGCCGCGGGACGGCGTCGTCGGCGCGCGGGGCTATGACGTGATGGTCGACTGCTTCAACACCGGGCTTTACCTGCGCATGAGCGGCGACAGCTTCGCGATGTCGCCTCCGCTCATCGTCGAGAAGAGCCACATCGACCAGATGGTCTCGATCCTCGGCGACGCCATCAAGAAGGTGGCCTGATAATTGCTCTCGCCGTTGCGAGTTGTGTCCTTGCAGCGGCGAGCGTGATGCCGCGGGAGTTTGACGAAGCGTGAAAGTTCTGATCCTCGGCAGCGGTGTCATCGGTGTCACCTCCGCCTACTACCTCGCACGTGCCGGCCACGAAGTAACGGTTGTCGACCGTCAGCCCGAGCCGGCGCTGGAGACCTCTTTCGCCAATGCCGGCGAGGTGTCGCCCGGCTATTCCTCGCCCTGGGCCGGCCCCGGCGTGCCGGTGAAGGCGGTGAAGTGGCTCCTGATGAAGCATGGCCCGCTGGTGGTCCGGCCGAAGCTCGATCCGGCGATGTGGGTCTGGTTGCTCAAGATGCTGCGCAACTGCACCAGCGAGCGCTATGCGGTCAACAAGAGCCGAATGATCCCCATCGCGGAATACAGCCGTGATGCCTTGCGCGATCTGCGCCGCGACATCGGCATTCAATATGACGAACGCTCGCAAGGAACGCTCCAGCTATTCCGCTATCAGGCCCAGCTCGACGGCACGGCCGAGGACATCGCTGTGCTCAAGCAGTATGGCGTGCCGTTCGAGGTGCTGAGCCGAGAGGGCTGCATCGCCGTCGAGCCGGCGCTATCAGGCGTGAAGGAAAAGTTCGTCGGCGGGCTTCGCTTGCCGCAGGACGAGACCGGCGACTGCCACATGTTCACGCAGGCGCTGGCCAAGCATGCCCAGGCGCTCGGCGTGTGCTTCATGTTCAAGACCGGCATCGACCGCATCGTCACCGACGGCGCCCGCGTCAGCGGCGTCGCGACCAGTGCTGGGATGTTGCAGGCAGATAGTTACGTGCTCGCGCTCGGCAGCTATTCGTCGCAGATGGTCGCACCGCTCGGCATCTCGCTGCCGGTCTATCCGGTGAAGGGCTATTCGATCACGGTGCCGATCAAGGACGCCTCAGGCGCGCCGGAATCCACCGTGATGGACGAGAGCTACAAAGTCGCGATCACCCGCCTCGGCAGTCGCATCCGCGTCGGCGGCACCGCCGAAATCTCCGGCTATTCGAGCAAGCTCTACGATGCGCGCCGCGCCACGCTCGACCATTCGCTGACCGATCTGTTCCCACGCGGCGGCGATCTCGCCAAGGCGACGTTCTGGAGCGGCCTGCGTCCGATGACGCCGGACGGCCCGCCCGTGATCGGCCCGACGCAGTACGCCAACCTTCACCTCAACACCGGCCACGGCACGCTCGGCTGGACCATGTCCTGCGGCTCGGGCCGCGTGCTCGCCGACATGCTGTCGGGCAAGAAGCCGGAGATCGACGTCAGTGCGCTGACGGTGGATCGGTACAATCACCGGTTCGGGTGATTGACGCTGTCATTCCGGGGCGCCTCAAAGAGGCGAACCCGGAATCTCGAGATTCTCAGGTGCGCAATTGCGCACCATAGTTCGATGCTACGCATCGCCCCGGAATGACGGCAATTGGCTACCCCGCCCCCGTCACGCAATTCACCCACAGCACCACGGCCTTCGCATCCTGCGCCGGATTCGAAAACCGGTGCGGCCGTCTGCTCGCAAAGCGAAAACTGTCCCCTCGCTTCAGCGACCACGTCTCGCTGTCCACCGTCAGCATCATCTCGCCTTCGAGCACGAGGCCGGCTTCCTCGCCGTCATGGGTGTAGAGCTCGTCGCCGGTGGAGCCGCCGGGCTCAAGATGCACCAGGAACAGATTGAGCTTGTTGTCGCCGCTCGCCGGGCTCAGCAATTGCTTCGACACGCCGGTGCGCCAGAGTTTCAGTTCGGGCCGCTGCAGCCCGCGCGTCACCACCTGGTCGGAGGCGCCGTCGGCGCTCGGGCTCGCGCCGAACAGCGCGGCGATGCCGACGCCGAGCACGTCGGCGAGCGTTGCAAGCACGCGCAGCGACGGCGACGACAGGCCGCGTTCGATTTGGCTGAGGAAGCCGATCGACAGGTCCGTGTGCGCGGCGACCGTTTCCAGCGAGAATTGCCTGACCCGCCTGAGATCCCTGATGCGGCGGCCGACCGCGACGTCCATCGCGGGCTCCGCCGGCTTGGCGGCGGCCTTGGTTTTCACCTTCCCGGCCGACTTTGCGGCGGACGGGTTGCGCATTCTTTTGCCACCGCTCACGTCAAACCGCTTCCTTCATGTGCATGAAAACCGCTTGCATCGTCCGCGAAAGTGTGACCAAATTTTCATATTGGTGAAAATAGGCCGAAACGGCGTGGCCCGCAACGTCTGATCACGACATGCGCGACCGCCGCCACCGGCCAGACCCAAAGGGGGATGCGATGAAACGTTTTGTTCAGGCCGCAGTCGCGGCACTCGCACTGGCAGCAGTGACGCCGGCCTCGGCGCAACAGGTGCTGAAGGTCGGCTCGACGCCGACGGGCATTCCCTTCACCTTCCTCGATACCAAGACCAACACCATTCAGGGCATCATGGTCGATCTCATCACCGAGGTCGGCAAGGATGCCGGCTTCAACGTCCAGATCGAGCCGATGCAGTTCTCGGCACTGATCCCGTCGCTGACTTCGAGCAAGATCGACATCATCGCTGCCGCGATGTTCATCACGCCGCCGCGCAAGGAGGTCGTCGACTTCTCCGACCCGATCTACAGCTATGGCGAAGGTCTCGTGGTGCCGAAGAGCGACACCAAGGCCTACGCCACTCAGGAGGATCTGAAGGGCGAGACGGTCGGCGCCCAGGTCGGTACCGCCTTCGTCGACGCGCTGAAGAAGTCCGGCTTGTTCGCCGACGTCAAGGCCTACGACACCATTCCGGACATCCTGCGCGACGTGAACACCGGTCGCCTCAAGGCCGGCTACGCCGATTATCCGATCCTCGCCTACAATCTGAAGCAAGGCGGCTTCCCCGAGGTGCGCCTCGTCGACGGCTACAAGCCCGTCACCGTCGGCTCGGTCGGCATCGGCGTCCGCAAGGGCGAGGCTGCACTGCTCGGCAAGATCAACGCCTCGCTGGCGAAGCTGAAGGCCAACGGCACCATCGACAAGATCCTCGATAAATGGGGCCTGAAGGCGCAGGGTTGATCGTGAGAGGCTGATCGAAGAAGGTTTTCGATGAAGGCTTGCCGATGAAAGGCTTCTGGCGCGACGCCGTCGAGTTCTTCCCGATCCTGATGAACGGCGTCGCGCTGACGATCGTCGTCACCATCGGCTCGCTGCTGCTCTCGACGGTGCTAGGCCTGATCTGGGCCATGATGCGGGTCTCCGGCATCAAGGCGCTGTCGATGCTCAGCGCCAGCCTGATCAACGTGATCCGCGGCATCCCGATCATCGTGCTGTTGTTTTATCTCTATTTCGTCATGCCCGATCTCGGCGTCACGCTCAGCGCGTTGCAGGCCGCGATCCTCGGGCTCGGCATCGCTTATTCGGCCTACCAGGCGGAAAACTTCCGCGCCGGCATCGAGGCCATCGACAAGGGCCAGATCGAGGCGGCGCAGTCGATCGGCATGGGCTGGTGGCTCACCATGCGCCGCGTGGTGCTGCCGCAGGCCGTGCGCATCGTGCTGCCGCCCTACGGCAACGTCATGATCATGATGCTGAAGGATTCCTCGCAGGCGTCCACCATCACGGTCGCCGAGCTCGCGCTGCAGGGCAAGCTGATCGCGTCCTCGACCTTCAAGAACACCAGCGTGTTCACGCTAGTCGCGCTGATGTATCTCACCATGAGCATTCCGCTGATCCTGCTGGTCCGTCACTTCGAGAAGCGGGCCGGCAAGCGATGATCGAGCTGAAGGACGTCCACAAGAGTTTTGGCAAGGTCGAGGTGCTCAAGGGCATCGATGCGTCGGTGCAGAAGGGTGAGGTGGTCTGTATCATCGGTCCCTCCGGCTCCGGCAAGTCGACCATCCTGCGCTGCATCAACGGGCTCGAAAGCTACGATCGCGGCGAGATCAGCGTTGAAGGCCTGAAGGTCGATCGCGATGCGCCCTCGATTGTGAATATCCGCACCCAGGTCTCGATGGTGTTCCAGCGCTTCAATCTGTTTCCGCATCGCACCGCGCTGGAGAACGTGGTCGAAGGGCCGCTCTATGTGAAGAAGGAATCGCGGGCCGTCGCGCTCGAGCGCGGCCGCGCGCTGCTCGCCCAGGTCGGGCTCGCGGAAAAGGCAGACGCCCATCCACCCCAGCTCTCCGGCGGCCAGCAGCAGCGCGTCGCCATTGCGCGTGCGCTGGCGATGCAGCCCAAGGCGATCCTGTTCGACGAGCCCACCTCGGCGCTCGACCCCGAATTGGTCGGCGACGTGCTCGGGGTGATGCGCAAGCTCGCTGACGACGGCATGACCATGGTCGTCGTCACTCACGAGATGGGCTTTGCCCGCGACGTTGCCGATCGCGTGCTGTTCATCGACGGTGGCGTCATCGTCGAGCAGGGGCCGGCCAAGACGCTGCTCAACCAACCCCAGCATCCGCGCACGCAGGATTTTCTGCGCCGCGTGCTGCACCCGCTCTGACCGGACTTCGCCATGCCTGCGCGCCTGCCCCTGCCGCCATCGCTCTATGCCGACACAGCCGTTGCGCCGGCCGCCACGCCGCCGCTCGATGTCGACAAGACCGTCTCGGTCGCCATCGTCGGCGGCGGCTACACTGGCCTCTCCACCGCGCTGCATCTGGCGGAGCAGGGCGTCGAGGCCCTGGTGCTGGAGGCGCAGGAGCCGGGCTGGGGCGCCTCGGGCAACAATGGCGGCCACACCAACCCGGGCCTGAAGCACGATCCCGATCAGATCGAGGCTGATTTCGGCGCCGAGCTCGGCCGGCGCATGATCGAGTTTTCCTACGGCACGACCAACTTCACGCATGATCTGATCCGCCGCTATCAGATCCCATGCGAGGCACGGCAGAACGGCACGCTGCGCGCGGCCTATCACGAGGCCAGCGCAGCCGCGATCGAGAAGACGGCGCAGCAGTGCATTCGCCGCGGCATGCCGGTGAGGTATCTCAACCGCGAGCAGCTCCGCGAGATGACCGGCACCGATCGCTATGTCGGCGCCATGCTCGATGCGCGCGGCGGCGATCTGCATCCGCTCAGCTACGCCCGCGGCCTCGCGCGCGCCGCGATCTCGGCGGGCGCCAAGGTGCATGGCGAGACGCCGGCGCTGTCACTGCGCCGCGATGGCAGTCGCTGGCGCATCGAGACGCCGCGGGCCGTGGTTCATGCCGACAAGGTTTTGCTCGCCACCAACGGCTTTACCGGTGATCTCTGGCCAGCGCTCCGCCGCACCATCGTGCCGGTGTTCTCCTCGATCGCCGCCACCGCGCCACTGTCTGATCCGGTCGCCCGCTCGATCATGCCGACGCGCCCCGTGCTCTACGAGAGTGGCCACATCACCGTCTATTATCGCATCGATCAGCAGAATCGCTTGTTGATGGGCGGCCGCGGGCCGATGCGCTGGATCAAGTCACCGTACGACGTCGCTTATCTCATCCGCTATGCCGAGCGGCTGTGGCCGCAGCTGAAGGGCGCTTCCTGGACTCACGGCTGGAACAGCCGGCTCGCCATCACTGGGGATCATTATCCGCATGTGCATGAGCCCGCCGAGGGAATCCTGATCTCGCTCGGCTGCAACGGCCGCGGCGTTGCGCTCGCGACCGCAATGGGCGCTCAGCTCGCGCGCCGTCTGATCGGCGGCGCCAAGGCTGACATCGACATGCCCATCACGGGCATAAAGCCGATCCCGATGCACGCGTTCTGGCCGGTGGGCGTGACGACCGCGGTGATCGCGGGGCGTATACGGGACCGGCTCGGCATTTGAAGAAGGCGCCGCCCGGTCAGGAGCGGCGCCTTTCATGAGTTGCGGATGGCGTCAGCAGCGGCCTTGCTTCCACAGGCCGGGCGGGCACCCGTGACCGCGCCACCCGACCTTGCGTCCGTGTGACCATCCCGGCGGCGTGCCATGGTAATGGTGGCCCATCGAATGACCGTAACCATGACCGTGTCCGCCCCCATGGCCCCCCTTGGCCAGAGCGGGATTGGTAAACGTGAGGCCGGCCGCAATCATCAGCGACGCGGCGAGCGCAAATTTCTTCATGATGTCCTCCACTGGGGCGAGCGCATTTGTCCGTGCAATGAACGAATGCCGGGCGGGTAAGTTCCCTGTGAATGTGGAGGAGTCGTGACGCTCGCCGGGATGCGTAATCGCACGAGGGCTCAACGCGCGCTGGCACTCGATCCGTCCGCTCAGGCTTCCGCCACCGCGTCGGCCCAGGGCTGGAAGATCTCGACTGCGCCCGAATTGGTGTCGCCCTCGCGCATCACCACGCTCGGGCAGGCGAATTTCTGCGGCAGGGCCTGCACGCGACTCTCTTCATAGTCGAAGCGCGCGGCCAGGGCTTTACGCACGTCCGCAGGCAGGCGGGCATCGCCGATCACCACCGCGCCCTCGCTGGCGTCGATGCGCGGCTGATGGATGGCGGCGTCGAGGTCCATGCCGAAATCCATCGCAAAGGATACGAGCTGCAGCACCGAAGGCAGGATGCGGCGTCCGCCGGATGCGCCGACCGCGAGGCGCTTGCCGTCCTTGGTTTCGGCGATGACGGGCGTGTAGTTGCAAAGACAGCGCTTGCCGGGTGCGAGCGAATTGGTGGTGCCCGGCGTCGGGTCGAACCACATGATGCCGTTGTTCATGGTGATGCCGGTGTGCGGTGTCACATATCTCGAGCCGAAGGACGAGAGCAGCGTCTGCGTCACCGCAGCGATGTTGCCGTGACGGTCGACGACCGAGAAATGTGTGGTGCAGGCAGGTGCGAGATATTCGGCGCCCAGCGAGCGTTTGCCGTCGGCATCGCCCATGTCCTTGAGCCGCTCGCGGAAGGCGGCTTGCAATGCGAGCGCATATTCGACATAGGCACCGGCATCCGGCGCGCCTGCGGGCGTCAAGCTCTGCTGCAAGAGGCGCAGCGCATGTGCCATCGTCGGCCCCGCCGTGAGTTCCGGCGTCGCATAGACCTTGCCCTCGCGATAGGGGATCGCCAGCGGCGCGCGCGAATGGGCGCGGAAGGCGGCAAGATCCTCGACCGATAGCGATCCGCCGTCGGCCTTGATGTCGGAAGCAATGCTCCTGGCGAGATCACCCTGGTAGAAATCGCGGGGGCCGGCCTCGGCGAGATGTGACAGCGACGCCTTCAGCGTGTCCTGCGGCAGCCGCGTCTCGGCCTTGATGCCCCAGGGCGCGGTCGGCGGCAGGCCGTCCTTCAGGTAAGCGACCGCGCTCGCCGGATAGCGCCTGAGATCGGCGGCCGAGCCCGCAATCGTCGCCGTGGTCCACCAGTCAACCAGCAGTCCTTCGCCGGCGAGCCTGGCCGCCGGCGCGACCAGATCCTTCCACGGCATCTTGGCGTAGCGGCGATGCGCCTCTTCCATTCCGGCGACGACACCGGGCACGGCCACCGAGCTGGGTCCGTGAATGTTGCGATCGTCTTTCACCCTTGGCCAGGGGAAGAGATCGGAGGCGGCGCCTTCGCCGCTGAGCGGATAGTCGGCCGCGCGCAGGCTCTGCGGCGCGCGCATCCCGTAGTCGATCACCTCGGTGCGATTTTCCTTGGCGCGGTAGAGCCCCATCGCGCCGCCGCCGCCGATACCGCTATTCCAGGGCTCCAGGACGTTCAGGGCGAAAGTGGTCGCGACGATCGCGTCGACGCAGTCGCCACCTGCGGCCAACACCTGCGCCCCGACTTCGGCCGCCCGTCGCGATTGCGAGGCGACGATGCCACCCTTGGACGTGACGGCGGGGTTGCGGGCGATTTGGTTGAGGCTGAACTGATGAGGCATGATGTCGTCTTGATGTTTGCGGTCTGTTGTCTTGGCGTCGTTGCGCCGACGTAGCGATTGGCGGAACGCGCGGACAATGGCACATTGCGGCCAACGAGAACATCCAAAGGGAGTGGCGACATGGCTGGTGTGAAACAGGCGCGGGATGGCGCGGTCGGGATCCTGACGCTCGATGAGCCGGCAAGCCTGAATGCGATGACGCCGGATCTGCTCGGCGCGCTCGCTGCCGCCATCGGCGAAATGTCGCAGGACGAGGGTATTCGAGCCCTGATCCTCACCGGCGCCGGGCGCGGCTTCTGCTCAGGACAAAATCTGAAGGCGTCGGAAGCGCTGGGTGAGGATATCGCCGCCGGCGTCATGCGGTTCTACTGGCCGGCCTTCAAGGCGCTGCGCGAATGCCGCGTGCCTGTGGTGGTCGCCGTGAACGGGGTGGCGGCCGGCGGCGGCTTCAGCCTCGCCATGGCCGGCGACATCATCGTCGCGGCGCGGTCGGCGAGCTTCATCCAGGTGTTCAGCCGCATCGCACTGGTGCCGGATCTCGGCTCGACCTGGCTGTTGCCGCGGCTGATCGGCCGGCAGCGCGCGCTCGAGCTGATGCTGCTGAAGGAGCCGCTGACGGCCGAGCGTGCCCGGGAGATCGGCCTGGTGCGCCAGGTCGTCGACGATGCGAAGCTGATGGACGAGGCGCTCACACTGGCGCACCGGCTCGCCGAGGGCCCGACACGCGCATTGGTGGCAACGCGCCTGCTCGTCGAGGAGAGCGAGCATGCCACCTATGAGGCGCAGTTCCGCCGCGAGATCGAGCTTCAGGCAACGATCCGCAAGAGCGCCGACGCCATCGAAGGCCGCAATGCCTTCGTCGAGAAGCGCAAGGCGAGGTTTACCGGGAAGTAGGGTCCGAAGACGAGAATGCCCGGGACGAACCCGGGCAAGACGTCTTTGGGAAGCGATTGCTGAGACGGACGACAGCGCTCAGATCGAGCGGTTCAGCCGGCTCGCCTGATACTTGGCGCGCCATTTCGGACCAGGCCCGCGCATATAGTGAAGCTCGGGGCGGTAGGGATCGCCCGCGACCCTGACCAGGGTCTGCCATTTGGCGGCAACGAAGCTCAGGGGATGGCGGAGCAGGCTCAGAGGAGCGATCAACATGGCATCACCTCAATGCGGCTTGCCGAGCATGGCAGTAAAGGGGAGGTCGAAAATCTCCTCGCCGTCGTCGTCGCTGACATGGATCACCCAGTCGCGCCAGTCTTCGTTGCTCGGCGTCAGGATCATCGAGCGCATGATCTGGGACGCACGGTCGCGGGCCTCGCTGAGGTTGGAGACGGCGGCGCCGTAGCGGTCGATCAGCGTGCCCTCGGTGTTGGAGCAGTGAAAATAGACCTGGACCATGTGCGTCTCCTATCGGGAGCAACTGGGATGGCAAATCGATACCACCCGAAGCATTCGCGAAACATTCGGGTCGAACCCGGTAAGGGAATTTACGGATATTGGTCGGCATGAAGATCGATACAGGTTTAATCACAGGCGAGTGATTGTTCGACTGGGCTGCGTCCGGGCGGCATGGAACACATTTTCGCGGGACGTTGGGGGGATGCCGCCGTGAGCTGTTTCACATTGGAGAGCGAACGCCGAAGGCTGCACGCATGCGCGGCGATCCTGGCGTGGGTCTTGGCGGCCCTGCTTGGGCTCACCTCGATAGCGTCATCGGAGCCGCTCCGCCGGAGCGGCTATGCGATCGGCACGGAAACCTGCGGCAATGGCGATCTCGCGTTTCCCAGGATCCAGATCGACATGAAGGCCGGATTTTGCGCCGGGCTCGTCGCCAGCGAAGAAGATCGCCTCAAATTTCCGCGGTCGATCGTCCAATTGCCGGGCCGCGAGCTGTTCGTGGTGGCCGACATGGGCGGCTGGGGCCACGCCGACGGACGGCTGCTGCTGCTCGATCCGCGCGCGCCGCAAGGGCAGCGGCTCAAGGAGCTTCTGACAGGGATCGAATATCCGTTCGGTCTCGCGATCGGTCCGGACAGGAAGCTCTACGCCTCGACCACTGATACGATCTTCCGGTTCGATCCGCTCGCCGACAATCCGCGCGGTACGGTCGAAACCATCGTCCGTCACATGCCGGGTCGCCGGATCGCGCTGCCCGACGGCACCAGGCTCGAGGAGAGCGCGCATCCGCTCAAGCAGTTCGTCTTCGACAGGCGCGGGCGGCTGTTCGTCAATGTCGGCTCGCACAGCGACGACTGCATCACACCGGCGCCGATCACAAGGCTCTGCGCGGCGGCGGAGGGGGCCTCGGCCATGGCTTCGATCTGGCTGTTCGCACCGCCCGCGAGCGGCGTCTTCCCGGCGCTGAAGCCCGGCGATGCCGATCCGCCGCACACTGTCTATGCGCGGGGCCTGCGCAATTCGATGGCGCTGGTGCTGCATCCGAATTTTCCCGATGCCGGCTATGCCTTCCTGCAAGGCGAGAACAGCCGCGACCTGCCTGATATCTTCAAGCCGAACGAGGAGATCAACGCGATCGAGCAGGGCCGGCATTACGGCTGGCCTTATTGCTACGATGTGTCGACCCCCAGCCCCGAATTCAGAAACGTGCTGCAAGGCGGAGCCTACAAGTCGCTGTGCACGGCCAACGCGCTCTACAAGCCGCCGCTTACGCTCATGCCGCCCCACGGCGCGCCGCTGGCGATGCTCTATTACCATGGCGGAAAGTTTCCGGAGCTGGAGGGCAAGCTGCTGGTCGGCCTGCATGGCTATCGCCCGACCGGCAGCCGCCTGCTCGTCTACGACGTCGATGACCACGGTTTCCCCAAGCCGAGTGCACCGCCCGTGCGCTACCACGTCAGCTGCGCGGCCGAGCCGACGCGCAGCTTTCAGACTGAGGCCGGCGAGGTCGCCGCCGCGCCGTTCGATGAGCTGATCGCCGGCTGGCACCGCGTCAACGGCGCGCGGCCGCAAGGCGCGCCAGTCGGCATGACCGTCGCGGAGGATGGAGCGATCTGGCTGGTCGAGGACAAGAACCAGACCGTGATCCGCATCGACCGTGCTGCGGGCGATCCGCCGCCGCCGCTGCCGTGCGATACGCGCAGCCAGGCGATGATCGATCAGCTCGCGGCCTTCGTTGCCGCAGATGCGCAGAACAGCGCCCGGCTGGCCACGCTGCGCAAAGGCCTTGTCGAGCAGCACTGCGTCGGCTGCCACTCGGATTTCGGTCTGAAGGCGGGTCAATCGGACGCGGAGAAGGACAGGGCTGCGCTCCGCTTCATGCTGGCGCAGGACGGCTGGATCTATCCGGGTGATCCCACGTCCGGCAAGCTGCGCACGCGCCTGCGCGGCATCGGCGCGGAGAAGCTGATGCCGCCGGGCGGTGAAAGCCTGCCGAAGACCGAACCCGGCTATGCGCGCCTGCTCGACACGATGGACCTGCTTGTTGCGAAAATGGTTCCGGGTACCCGGATGCGGATCAAGCCCGGCCCGCCGCAGCGCAAGTTCTTTGGCAAAACCAGCGGGGAATGCGGCGAAATACCGGCTGGGAAGGTCGTTGTCGTGACACAAAGGAGCGCTGTAGACAAACCTGGCTTCAGCCGATTCTTCCGGCCGGCCGATCCCTATCTGAATGGCGGGTGCACCGACGGCGATGGCTATTACATCCGGCAGGAATTTCTGGTGCCTGTGCAGTAGCGTTCTCCTCGTCGTCGCGGCGGCGTCCGCCCAAGCGGAGACGAAGCTGTTCGAAAGCGCGCAGGTGACGCCCGCCGGGGAATATACTTTCGGTATCGAGGGCCCTGCGGCGGACCTCGACGGCAATTTGTTCGTGGTCAATCTCGGCAAGCCCGGCACCATCGGCAGGCTGCCTGCGGGCGGCGCGGCGTCGGAGCCGTTCACGGCACTGCCCGAGGGCAGTGTCGGCAACGCCATCCGCTTCGATCGCGGCGGTACCATGTTCGTCGCCGACTACAAGAAGCACAACATCTTCGCGATCCCGAAGGGCGCGACCGAGCCGGTCGTCTGGTTTCACTCCGACGAGATGAACCAGCCCAACGACATAACGATTGCCCGCGACGGCACGATCTATGCGAGCGATCCGAATTGGAAGGGCAGGGAAGGTTACATCTGGCGCATCGCGAAGGCTGCCGACGGATCGGTGCAGGGACAAGTGATGGCGTCACCACGCGCGATGGGCACCACCAACGGCATTGATCTCAGCCCTGACGGCAAGACGCTCTATGTCGGGGAATCCAGCAACGGTCAGATCTGGTCCTATGCGATCAACGGCAACGGGCTGACGAGCGCAAAGCTGGTCAAGACATTTCAGCCCGACACGATCGACGGGCTGCGCACCGATGTTGCCGGCCGTCTCTACGTTGCGCGTATCCTCAAGGGCACGGTTGCGCTGATGAAGCCCAATGGCGCGGTCGAACGCGAGATCGCGTTGAAGGCCAAGGAGCCGACCAACCTCGCGTTCGGCGGCAGCGACGGCAAGACCGTCTTCGTCACCCAGCGTCAGGGCGGCTTCATCGAAGCCTTCCGCACCGATCAGCCGGGTCGCGAGCACTGTCTCCAGCGCGGGCGCTGCTGAGTCCGAGCCGTTTAAAGGTGGTCTGCTTCCCGTGCAGAACGGCGGGGGGAGGGGGGCATTCTTCTTGCTTGCATCTGGCCGTCGCAGGGATCAAGACATCTGTGGCACCCCTCAAGAGCATGCGACCACGGAGTGTTTGAGTGAAAGCCGTCCATACCGAACTGCACCGCAGCCACGATCCGCAATTCTTCCTGGTTCGCGGTGTCGTCAAGCGCACCACCGAGCAGCCGGAGCGCGCCGACCGCCTGCTCAAGGGGCTGAAGGAGGGCAAGCACCAGCTGGTCGAGCCGACCAAATTCGGGCAGGGGCCGCGTGCGCGCATTCACAGCCCGGAGTATCTGACCTTCCTGAGCGAAGCCTGGGAGGCCTGGACGGCGCTCGGTGATTCCGGCCCGGAGATGATCGGCAACATCCATCCCGTGCGTCACGCCGCGACCTATCCGACCCACATCGTCGGCAAGCTCGGCTGGCACACCGCCGACACCGCGGCGCCGATCGGTCCCGGCACCTGGGCCGCGGCCTGTGCCGCAACCGACGTTGCGGTCACTGCCGCGCAGATGGTGATGGACGGCGAGGACGCAACCTATGCGCTCTGCCGTCCGCCCGGTCACCACGCCTATCGCGACATGGCCGGCGGCTTCTGCTTCCTCAACAACAGCGCGATTGCTGCGGCGCATCTGCGGCAGAAGCACGAGCGCGTCGTGATCCTCGACGTCGACGTCCATCACGGCAACGGCACGCAAGGCATCTTCTACGCCCAACCCGATGTCTACACGATCTCGATCCATGCCGATCCGACCGCCTATTATCCGTTCGTGTGGGGTTATGCCCATGAGCGCGGCGAAGGGCCGGGCCTCGGCACCAATCTCAACATTCCCCTCGGCATCGGCACCGGCGATGACGGCTACATTCAGGCGCTGGACCTTGCGCGCAAGGCGATCGAGTCCTTCGCTCCCGGCGCGCTCGTCATCGCGCTCGGCTTAGATGCCTCCGAGCACGATCCGCTGAAGGGATTGGCCGTCACCACGCCCGGCTTTCGCCGCATCGGCCAGGCCATCGCCAGGATGGGTCTGCCGACCGTGTTCGTGCAGGAGGGCGGTTATCTTTCCGACATTCTCGGCGCGAACCTGACCTCGGTGCTGGCGGGATTTGAAGAGGCGAGGTGAGGTCTGGAGCGAGGTCTCTTGGCCTCCCCCCGCCGCGTCAGCCGCGGGCCGTCATTCGGCCGCTTGCTGGAGCGGCCAGGCATTGCGGCTGATGGGAAGGCCTCCGTTGGCGCGGGAGCCGTCGGCGATCGCGAGGCGATGCGAGGGCGATGGCGAGCACAGCGAGAAGCGCCAGCCATCGGGATCGTCGGCGATATCGGGCTTGAAGCTGATCTCGATAGCCTCGCGCGACACCTGCACGGCGAAGGCGTCGAGCGGCAAATTGAGGCCAAAGCCCCTGGCCTTCAAATAGGCCTCCTTGAGCGTCCAATAGTCGAAGAAGCGTTCGATCGCGGCGGGCTCCGGCAGTCCCCGCAGCGCCTCGACCTCCTCCGGCGCAAAGAAGCGAAGCGCAGTCGACAGCGGCGCCACCCGTCGCGACACGGTTTCGACGTCGATGCCGACGGCCTCGTGCCGCGACACGACGCAGGCGACGCAGCCGTCGGCATGAGACAGGCTGAAGTGCAGCGCAGTCGAGGTCGCGGGTGCTGCGACAAACGGACGCCCATAGCGGCCGGCGCCAAAGGACCAGTCCGATGGTGCGACATTGGAGGCGACCTGCGACAGCGCCATGCGCAGCATGGCGTGCGCGAAAATATACTGCCGCCGATGCCGCTCGAACATGAAGCGATCGGCCCGGCCCCGCTCGTCGACCGAAAGCAGCCGCCGGCACGTCTCGACCGCGCCCGGCGCGTCAATGGACTCGATCAGTCCGACAAAGAGTTCAATTCTGTCGTCCGCCATCAATTGGGCCTTTTGCGTCAGGTCGAGGGCAAATCCCCTGGTCCCGACGGAAGAAACAACTGAGCAAGAATCAACTACCCGACCGCTTCTAGCGGTCCACCCGGGCGAATTCTTGTCGATTTACAGGCCGGTTTACACGCGCAAGCTTGTGCGAGACCCCAACTCGGCACGCAAGCGGCCTATCTCCGAAAAGTGAAGCGCGACCATTCGTACGGTGTCCCGGCCGACGAAGCCTACTTTGTCTTGGCGACCAGCTTCAGTAGGCCATTATTCTCGTGGCCCGACGAAGTACCCATAATCAATTTGATCACACCCATAACGCCCCCCAGTCGAAAAAAATTGGTCCAAATCAAAACGCAGGAGCAATCTTGCGCGGTGGCGCTGAATAATCAAGCTGCAACTGGCTCATTCACAGCTTTGGCGAGTGAACCCGTATTCGTCCGTGATGGCTGACGAGGTCCTCCCTGCCGGATGGCTAACCCTTCGTTTCATTTTACCTTGATTCCGTTTGGCAGTTTCCCCGGTCTTCCGGCACGGCTATGAGTGCGGCTCGATGGCCATTCGAGCGCGCTTCCCATGCATTCCGTTGCACTGCTGACTGCCAGCTATGCCAAGGATATTGAACGCTTTTCGCTGCTGAGCGAAAGCATCGACACCTGGCTCACGGGATATACGCGGCATTATGTTCTCGTTAACGATGAGGATGTGCCGCTGTTTGAGCGTTTCGCTTCCGATAAGCGGGCCATCGTTCCGGCCTCGCGCTATTTGCCGAAATGGCTGTTCGCGCTGCCGCCGGCGCTTCAGTTCATCAGCAAGCGGCGCGTCTGGCTGTCGCTGCTGTCGTCGCCGGTGCACGGCTGGCACATCCAGCAGATCCTCAAGATCGCCGGCGTCCTCAACGCCCCCGAGCAGCGCGTCTGCATTCTGGATTCGGACAATCTGTTCTTCCGCGAGTTCGACGTTGGCCAATATGCCGGCGGTGAGAAGACGCCGCTGTTCGTCACGCCGCGGGACATCGGCGCCGACCACCCGTTGCATGGGCTGTGGCTGCGCACCGTCGATCAGCTTCTCGGAATCAAGGAGCGCTCCTTCCCCGCCGACGATTACGTCGGCAATGCGCTGGTGTGGGACAGGGACACCGCGCGCGCCATGACCGCCGCCATCAAATCGGTCACCGGACTGAACTGGGTCCTTGCGCTCTGCCGGAAGAAGAAGTTCTCGGAATATTTGATGTACGGCCATTTCGTCGCGAACTCGCCCGCGCATCTGGCCACCCACCGGGTCACGGAAGACAGCATCGCCGTCTCGCATTGGGACGATACGCCGCTGGATCGCCCTTCCATCGAGGCGATGATGCGCGCCGCTTCGCCCGAGCAGGTCGCGCTCTGCATCCAGTCCTATTCCTCGACCTCGGTCGACGACATCCGTGACGTGTTCCGTCTCTCCTCGCGCGATCGCCGCGCTCCGGGCCTCGCGCCCGACCACATCGATGACGCGGCCGAGTTCGTCGTGCCGAAGACGCGCTGAGATCCAGCGCCGTCAGGCATCTCTCGTAAATTTGCTGATCACGTCCATGAACGGCTTCGGCTTGAACTCGCCGTCGAGCGGCAGCGGACGGGTCGGCTGCTTGTCGGCGCGGGCGAAGGTGCCGTTGATCCAGCTGTAGCGATCCGAGAGGCCCCAGGTCAGGATCGAGCGCACCGGGCCGCTGGTTGAGATCGCCGTCAAGAGATCGTCGACGCGTTTGGCGACGATGGCGTCGCGCTGCGCCGGGGTTCCAGCCAGCTTTTGATCGTCGACGTCGAGCTCGGTGACGAGCACCTCCAGGCCCCAGGAGCGCAGCTCGGTGACGAATTCGGCGAGCCCATGCGTGTCGATCTCGAGCTCGGCATGCAGATGCGATTGCAGGCCGACGGCGTGCAGAGGAACGCCCTGGTCGAGCAGATCCATGATCAGGTTGCGGTAGGCTGCGCGCTTGGCAATGAACGAGTCCTTGGCCGACTCGATGTCATATTCATTGATCGCGAGTTTGACGAAGGGATCGGCCGCAGCCGCCGTGCGGAAGGCCAGCGGAATCCACCCTTGACCCAGATGCTGCGTCCAGAACGTGTCGCGCCGGTCCTTCGGACTGCGGGAGTTGTCCGGGATCGGCTCGTTGACGACGTCCCACGAGGTCAGCTTGTCCTTGTAATAGGAGACGACGGTGCCAATGTGATCGACATAGGCGCGCTCGACGCCGCGGGTCGCCTTGATCTGCTTGGTCCAGTCCGGAATGTCGTGATACCAGGCGAGCGCGTGGCCGCGCATCGTCAGGTCGTTCTCCCGTGCAAAATCCAGGATCGCGTCGGCGCGCTCGAAGTTGAACGTGTGCGCGTTCGGTCGCAGCATCGGCCATTTCAGCTCGAGCACCGGCACCACCTGCGTGCAATATGTGCTGATGGCTTCACCGAGCCTGGGATCGGCTTGCAGGTCCCAGAGCGTGGCGGCCGCGCCGAAGCCTGGACGGCGTTGCGCGAGCTTCGATGCCGGTACCGCCGACGCCGATGCGCCCACCGCGAGGGCGGCGGCGCCGCCAAGAAGAAATTCGCGTCTGTCGAGCCTGGTCACGGCAGTCCTTTTCGCACCAACGCACCATCGTACCAAGCAGCGCCCAGCGACGCCGGGGTTTCGCCCTGTTGGGTTAACCTCTGCCGTCTGCAGGTCGTGGTTTCCTTCCATCGTCGCGCATTGCTGGTCGCGGAAGGGCAAATTTAACGCTAACGCGCGAAAGCGGCTGCAAAGCTGCATTCTCCGCCCGATCTGCAGACTTATGTGACACTCTTGCGCGATGCTGCGGCGCAGTGCCTTTGTCCAGCCAAGATCCCATTGATCAACGGCCGTCATACTCGCAAGACCGCCGCCGGTCCCGAACTCGCATGCTGAACCGCCATTTCTCGATTTATCTGGTCGCCTACATCCTGCCCGCGGCGGTGGGCTTCTTCGCTGTCACAGCCTATACGCGGCTGCTAACGCCGGCAGAGTACGGCGTCTATGTCGTCGGCATCAGCCTCGCCGGCATCCTGGGCGCGATCTTCTTCGCCTGGATCAAGCTGTCGGTGTCCCGCTATCAGGCGATGTCGGCAGAGGTGGATTTTCGCGGCACGGCGATGGTGGCTTTCGCGCTTACCGCTGCGGTGCTCTGCGCCACGACCCCGCTGGTCTTCCTGGTCCGCAACGACGTCAGTGTCGAGCTGCTGCTTGCCAGCATGTTCGTCGCCATCATGGCCAATGCCGTCGATGTCGGTCAGGAATTCGAGCGCGCGAAATTGCGCCCGTACAGGTTTGCCGCGATCTCGATCGTGCGCAGCGTGTCGAGCGTCGGCTTCGGTCTGCTCGCCATCTGGCTCGGCTGGGGCGGATTGGGACTGCTGGCCGCGTTCGGACTGGGCTCGCTCACCGGAATCATTCTCAATCTCGTCGGCGACCGCACCAGGATCGCACGCTTTCAGCGCAGCCAGTTCATGCAGCTGGCGCGCTACGGCCTGCCGCTGACGCTGGCGGGCCTCTCCGTTGCGGTCTATTCGGCCTGCGACCGGCTCATTGTCGCTTATCAGCTCGGCAAGGACGCCGCCGGCATTTTCGGCGTTGCCGCCGATCTGCCACGCCAGTTCATGGTCATGATCGCATCCAGTGTTGCCGCGGCCACCGTGCCGCTGGTGTTCCGGTCGTTGTCCGAAAACAACAAGGAGACGACGCGGGAGCGGCTGACCGAGAGCCTCGAGCTCCTGCTCGTCGTCGTCACACCCGTCGCAGTCTGGCTCCCGCTCGCCGCGGATCAGGTCGCCGGCACGCTGGTCGGCGCCGACTTCCGCGCCGGCGTGTCGGCGCTGCTGCCGACCCTGGTGCTCGCCCGCTTCTTCGGAATCGCCAATCAGTTCTACGTGCAGATCAGCTTTCAGCTCGCCGAGCGCCCCTTCATGCTGGCGGCGCAATCCTTTCTCACGCTCGTGGTCAGCGTGGTCCTGATGGTCGTGCTGGTCGCCGGCTACGGCATCTATGGAGCGGCGCTGGCGACGCTCGCGACCGAGGCGGTCGGCTTCCTCGTTGCCGTCGTCCTGATGCATCGCGCCCAGCCGGTCCCGTTCGACTTCAACCGGCTTGCTGGGGTCGCGGTTTCGGCCGCGGCGATGGCGGCGGCCATCCTTGCGGCGCGCTCGCAGGTCAGCGGCACCGGCTTTGTCACGCTCATCATCGTCAGTTTCGCCGGCGGCCTCGCTTATTCCGCCACGGCCTGGCTCCTCAACGTCGCAAATGTCCGGACGCTGTCGTTACGCTTCCTGCGAAGCTTCAACCGCAAGGCGCTGGGCGTCTGACGGGCGTATCCTCGCCGGTAGAGGCGGACATTCTGCCGCACTGAATGCCACCAGCTTCGGACCAGCCCCGGCTGCAACCGACCTTCCGCCGGCCCGGACCCTCGTATATGAGGGATTTTGCGTCCGGCGTGCCGAATATCGCCACAGACGGAACGTAAGGCGGCTGCGAATTCTTAATCCAATGGTAGCAATCTGATACATGATCGGCACGAGCGGGCCGGCATTTCGACCGAGGATGGCATGAAAAACCGACTGACGATGGCGCAACCCACCAAGGCGATGCGGCGTCGGGGGCCTTCCGGAATTGTGATATTGGCGGCAATGGCCGTCGTCGCGGCGGTCGCGCCGGCGAGCGCGGCCAAGCAGGCGCGCCAGGTGACCGAGGCTGTGGCGCAGCGGCAGGCCGGTGAGCCGATCATGGCGATCGTCTCGATCAAGAGCCAGCAGGTCACTTTCTACGATGCCGACGGCTGGATCCTGCGCGCGCCGGTGTCGACCGGCACCACGGGACGCGAGACGCCGGCCGGCGTCTTCGCCATCATCGAGAAGGACAAGGACCATCGCTCGACCATGTATGACGATGCCTGGATGCCGAACATGCAGCGCATCACCTGGAACGGTATCGCGCTGCATGGCGGACCGCTGCCGGGCTATGCCGCCTCGCACGGCTGCGTGCGCATGCCCTTCGGCTTTGCCGAGAACCTGTTCGACAAGACCAACATCGGGATGCGGGTGATCATCTCGCCGAATGACGCAGCCCCGACCGACTTCTCTCACCCTTCGCTGTTCGTGCCGAAGCCGGAGGCCATTGCGGCCGTGCCAAGCCGGGCCGGCACGCTCTCCGCCGAAGCCGACGAGGCGACAAGGGTTGCGGACGAGGCCAAGAAGGCTGCTTCCGCCGCCGCAAAGGAGGCCGCCTCGCTCCCTGCCGCGCTGCGCAAGCTGGAACAGCAGAAGGCGCGCGCAGATGCCGAGCTCGCCTTCGCCGACAAGACGCTCGCGAACGCCAGGAACGATCAGGCTCGCGCCAAGGCCGAGGAGTTGAAGCAGAAGGCAGCAGCCAAGGCCGCCGATGCGGCGACGCAGCTCGATGCCGCCAAGGCCGCCGCGCAGCCGAAGCGCGATGCCATGGCTGCGACCAAGGACGCCGCAAAGGCCGCAGCGGCCAGAAAGACCGAGGCCGTCAAGGCGGCGACCGACGCAAAGCTCGCGGGCGAGCCGGTCTCGGTTTACATCAGCCGCGCGACGCAGAAGCTCTACGTGCGGCGGAATACGCACAAGCCGGCGCCCGACGGCGGCGGCGAGGTGTTCGACACCAGCATCGAGGTCCCCGTCACGATCCGCAATCCCGACCAGCCGCTCGGCACGCATATCTTCACGGCGATGGCGAAGTCCGACACGGGCCTGCGCTGGAGTGTGGTCACGATCGACAACGGCGACGAAGCCAGGAACGCGCTCGATCGCATCACCATCCCGCAGGATGTCTGGGACCGCATCGGGCCGACCGCGTTGCCGCGTTCCTCGATCATCATCTCGGAGGAGCCGCTGAGCAGCGAGACCAACTACCGGACCGAGTTCGTCGCGGTGCTGAGCAACGAGCCGCAAGGCGGCTTCATCACGCGCAAGCCGACCGCGCCTGCCATGATCGCGAGCGATGACGGCTGGGACAATGGCGGCAACGGCTTCGGCTTCTTTTACCAGCGCGATCCCTATGTCCAGCCGGTCAATCCGCGCCGGCCGCGTGGCCAGTACCAATATTATCAGTCGACGCAGCCGATGCAGCGAAGCTGGTGGTAGGACGCAGGGCAGGCCTCGGCCGCGCGCCCTGCAGCTATGGGCGCGCTTCGATCACCACAGCCTGAATCTTGCCTTCCACCGGTCCGGCGCCATGCCGTGTCCGGATCGCCTCGGCGACGACGTCAGTCGCAGCCTGCAGCTTGCTGGCGTCCCTTGCCTCGATCTCGCTGCGCAGCGGTGTGCCCTGGCAGAGGGCGAGCGCGACGTATTCGGGCGACGGCGCGCGGCTGATTTCAGCTCGCGTCTGGATCGAGATATCGCGGAAGCCTGCACGTTCGAGATCGGTTCTGATGACGGCCTTGTCATAATAGCCGTGCGGCGTGCGGATCATGAAACGTGGCGGGTCGTCGGGAAACAATTTGCCCAGCGCGATTGTCGCTTCGTGCGTGAGCACATTGTCCTCGATGCGATCCCAGACGTTGAACACGAACGTGCCGTCGCCCTTCAGGACGCGCTTGACCTCGCCGTAAGCCTTGACACGATCGGGAAAGAACATTGCGCCGAACTGGCAGCAGACCACGTCGAACTCGGCGTCGCCGAAGGGCAGGGCCATTGCGTCGGCCTGCCGCCAAATGATGCGGTCGTCATCCGCCTGACGCTGCGCGGCGACCGCGAGCATGGGCTCGTTGAGATCGGTCGCGACGTAACGGATGCCGCGCGGCAGCGCCGCGGCCACGGCGCGCGTCACTGCGCCGGTGCCGGCGGCGATCTCGAGCAGCACGGAGGGAGAGCGTGCGGCGACGCGTTTTGCGATGTCCTCCGCATAGACGGAGAAGATCAGCGGGACGAGATACTCGTCGTAGATTTTCGGAATCGAGCCGGCGAAGACCTTGTCAGTATCGGGCATGGGAGCCTCGCTGAAGGTTCGGACACGAGGCTCAAACTAGCATGGTTTGGCCGCTGCCGCGCCAGAAACAACTTGGATGAAGCCGTTCCTGCATCGTTTCGCTCGATCCGAGCGAGGTCGGGCAAGCCGGCGATCGGTCCTACGATCGGCCGCCGACCTCGCGGATCGGCCGCGTTCCGTCCCAGTTCATCGCCGCCTGTCGGACCTTCTCGAAGAACGGCCCCTTGGTGCCGCTGATGTCGGAGATCTCGATCACCGTGCCCGGATGCGCCTGCGTGTCGAAATAGGCAAAGCGTCCCCTGTCGCCGCCGATCTGGCCCTCATGGCCGATCCTGTAGCCGAGTCCGATCGCCTTGTCGTAGAGTGCCTGGTAGTCGTGGCTCCAATAGGACATGTGCTGGAGGCCTTCGTGGCCGGCGTCCAGGAACTCCTTGTAGAGCGAAGGCGCGTCGTTGCGCTGCTGGATCAGCTCGATCTGGAGATCGCCCGAATTGGCCAGCGCAATGCTCATCTCGACGGCGGACTCCCGGCCGCGATGGCGGAACCAGTCGGTCTTGACGCGGTCCATGTAATACCAGGGACCAACGCCCATCACCTCGATCCAGTGCTTCATCGCGGCGTGGATGTCCCGCACCACATATCCGTTCTGGCGCACCGCGCCGAAGATGCGGCTCATGCCCTCGCTCCTCCTCTCAAACTATTCATGCCGTCCGGACCTCATCCTGAGGGCCCGCCACAGGCGGGCGTCCCGAAGGATGGCCACGCGCGAGCTGCCCGCCGCGTTCGCGCTCACTTCACCTCGATCCCGGCGTCCTTGGCAACCTGTTTCCAGGCCGCGATGTCGCGGGCATTGATGTCGCGCTGCTCGTCGCCGGGGACGAATTGCGGGGTGATGCCAAGGCCGAGCAGCTTCTGCTTTACCACGTCATCGCCGAGCGCCTCCTTCAGGGCTGCTGAGAGTTTCCTCGCGATCGGCTCGACGACGCCCGCCGGCGCATACATCGCCCAGGACAGGCTGCGGTCGAACGGCACGCCCTGCTCCTTGTAGCTGGCGACATCAGGCAGGCTTGGCGAACGCTCGCCGCAGGCCGCCAGCGCCTTGATCGAGCCGTCCTTCACCAGCGGCGTTGCGGTGGCGACGTCGAGCGTGGCCAGCGAGATGTGGCCGCCGAGCAGATCGCCGGCAAGCTTGGCGATGCCGTTGAACGGCACGTGCTCCATCTTGATGCCGGTCTGCTGCATCAGGATCTCCGCGCAGAATTGCCCGGTCGAGCCGATGCCCCAGCTGCCGTACTGGATCGGCTGGCCCTTCTTCGCGAGTGCGATCAGCTCCTTGATATCATTGGCGGCAAAGTTCTTGGTCGCCACCAGGATGATCGAGGAGACGCCGACGCGGCCGATCGTCGTGAAATCCTTGATCGAATCGTAGGGAAGCTTTGGATAGATCGCGGGCGCCAGCACATGCGTGGTCATGCCGCCGACGGTGATGGTGTAGCCGTCATTCGGCGACGCCGCGACCATCTGCGTGCCGAGCGTGCCGGCCGCTCCCGTGTGGTTTTCGATGTAGATGCTCTGGCCGAGCGTCTTGCCCATCTTGTCTGCGAGCAGCCGGCCGACCACATCGCCGCCGCCACCGGCGGCGTAGGGCAGCAGCATTCTGATCTTGCGCGTGGGATAGGCGGAGGGATCCTCGGCGTGCGACGCCAGCGTCGCCGACATCAATGCGAGAAACGAAAGCGTGACGGTGCGCAGCATCATGTTGGCATTCCCTAATCTTCGAAACGAAATCGGTAAGCATCGCCGTGTCGAACCACACGGCCCGCGGTCGGCGCCGGAAAATGGCCGGTGAGCAGATAGCTCGGCGTATCCGCGAGTTCCTCCAGCAGCGCCATGCGGGTCGCGACCGCCGCGGCCGGATCGACGTCGGCGGCGTTCGAAAGCCACGGCGCGGCGCATTGGATCGGATGGTGGATGACGTCGCCCGACATCACCGCGTGATCGTGACCACCCTGGAGATGGATCTGCATGTTGCCGGCGGTGTGGCCCGGCGCCGGCGCGAAGCGCACGGCCGCGTCGAGATCGCTGAACAGGCGGTGATCGGTCTCGACGAATTCGGCGAGGCCGGCGGCAACGACCGGCAGCACGGAATCCTCGAACGAGCCGTGGTTCACTGGGCTCCTCGGCCCTGCGTCGTGCGCCGCCTCGAAATGCCGGTACTCATCGCGCCCCATCAGATAGCGCGCATTGGGGAAGGTCGGCACCCAGCTTCCGTCGAGCAGACGCGTGTTCCAGCCGACGTGGTCGACATGCAGATGCGTGCACATCACGAAGTCGACCTGCTCGGGCGTAACACCCAGCGCCTGCAGGTTCTCCAGGTAAGGCTGGTCGAGCTTGTTCCATGCCGGCACGCGCGGCCGGTGCTTGTGATTGCCGCAGCAGGTGTCGACGATCGCGGTCCAGCGCGGCGTGCGGACGAGATAGGAGTGGTGGCTGAGGATGAAGCGGCCGGTCTCCGGCTCGATATAGCGATGGTCGAGCCAGCTGCGGTTCTGCGCGATCACCTCGTCGGTGACGTTGGCGAACAGCCAGGTCTTGTCGAAGGCGAGCGCGGGGATCTCGCTGACGAGATCGACCCGCATGCTGCCGATTCTGACCTGCCGCATGCTTTAGTTCTTCAGGAGATCGCCGAACGGCACCCAGCGCGTGCCGTCGAAACGGATCAGCTGAAGGCTCGTCATCGGCGTGTAATGCTCGGGCGAATTGTTCACCGCCGTGCCGTTGATCAGCATCGGCAGGCGTACGTCCTTCATGGTCGTCGCCTGCTTCATCACATTGGCGCGGGTGAGATCGTTACCGGAGGCCTTCAGCACCGTCACCAGCGTCTGCGCGATGGTGTAGCCGTAGACGTTGAGCCAGTCGCTCTTGTTGGCGTCCGGCAGGTATTTGTCCATGAAGGCCAGCCATTCCTTGTACCCGGCGTCGTCCTTCAGCGCTGGATCGGTGGCGTCCTTCAGATATTGGCTGGAGATGACCCCGGTGGAATTGTCCTTGCCGGCCGGCTCCAGCACGCCGCTGATCGAGGCCGAGACGTTGGAGATGATGGTCACCGGCTTCCAGCCGATCTCGCCGATCTTCCTGATCGCCTGCGCCGCAAATTTCGGCGTAGCAGCCGCCAGCACGATGTCGGCGCCGGCGGTCTTCAATTGCAGGATCTGCGTGTCGACGGTTGGCGCCGAGGTCTCGTAGGCCGCGCGGGCGACGATCGCTTCACCGCTGCCGAGCCCTTCCTCCAGGGCCTTCAGATAGTCCTTGCCGAGATCGTCGTTCTGGTAGAGCACGCCGATCTTCGCATTGGCGTGGCTCGCCTTGATGTATCTGGCGTAGGCGATTGCTTCGTCGCGATAGGTCGGCTGCCAGCCGACGGTCCATGGAAAGTTCTTCGGATCGTCCCACTTCGCCGCGCCCGAGCCGAGGAAGAGCTGCGGCACCTTGCGGTCGTTGAGATATTTGTGCACGGCGCTGTTGGTCGGGGTACCGACGCCGCCGAAGATCAGCAGCACCTCATCACTCTCGACCAGTTTTCGCGTTTGCTCCACCGTCTTCGGCGGACTGTAGGCGTCATCCGCGATGACCATCTGGATGCGGCGGCCGTTGACCCCGCCTTCGTCATTCACCTTGCGGAAATACGCCTCCGCCGATCTTGCGATCTGCGCGAACGCCGACACCGGGCCGCTCAGCGGCGCGGTGGTGCCGATCTTGATGGTCTTGTCGTTGGCACCGGGGTCGTATTTCGCCGTCTGGGCAGGGGCGGCGCCGGCCGCGAGCAACGGCAACAGGATGCAGGCCGCAGCGAGGCGAGGGCGGGCGAAGCGCGCCATGGGTCGTCTCCCAAAATTGCTCTCCGCCTCTCGATCGAGCGGAGTTGAAACGCGAGAACAGCGCCCGAAGCAGGCTTGCGGGCCGCGACCATCGCCGCCAGAGTGACAAACGAACGATCGTTCGTACGGTTGACTAGCGAACGATCGTTCGTTAGTCAAGTCGTCATGGCTCTCCACACCACAAGCGCGGCGGAAGCGGCTGCGCCCACAACGCGCGAGCGCATCCTCGCCGAGGCGCTCGACCTGTTTGCGCAGAGCGGCTATGGCGGCGCCTCGATGCGCGAGCTCGCGCGCCGCGTCGGCATCCGCGAGAGCAGCCTTTACAACCACTTTCCCGGCAAGGCTGCGATCCTGGAGGCGATCGTTGCCGAGCACGGCCCGGCGAGCTCGGCGAGCCGGCTGGAGGAGCCGCGCTACAAGCAGCTCGCGCGCCAGCCCGCCGCGTTCTGCCGCCAGTTCGCGCTCGACCTCGTCGAGCAATGGTCCGATCCGCGCGAGCATCAGTTCCAGAAGGTCATCACGGCCGAGCGCAACCGCGTGCCCGGCATCCGCGCCAAGTTCGCCGACCATTTCTACGCGCGCGAGCAGAGCCTGATGACGGACTATTTCCGCGGCTTTGCGCTCGCCGGCCTGGTGTCGACGCGGGATCCGCGCGAGACGGCGCGGCTGTTCGCGGCAGGGCTCATCTATATCCGGCTCGAGCATTACGTCATGGGTGCGACGCCGTCGCCGCGGCCGAAGGTGATCGAGGCGATCGAACGCTATCTCGCCTTCTTCCTGTCGCTGATCGCGGCAGGCAACGATACCGACAACAAGAAACGAAAGCCCAAGGGAGAGAACCGTGGCAAGGCTGCCCCTGATTGATCCGGAGACGACGAGCGGCGACATCCGCGCCTCGTTCGACCGCATGCCGGTCAAGCTCAACATCTTCCGCATGATGGCCCATGCCGAGGCCAACATGATCCCGGCGATGCGGCTCGGCAATTCGATCCTGCACAAGCAGAAGCTCAGCGCGGTCAACCGCGAGCTTCTGATCCTCCAGGCCGCGCAACTGGAGGGCGGCGCCTATGAATGGCGCCAGCACGTGCCGATCGCACTCGGCGTCGGCTGCACGCAGTCGCAGGTCGATGCCGTCGAGCGCTCCGACTACGACGCGGCCGGCTTAAGCGCAGCCGAGCGCGCGCTGCTGAAGTTCGGCCGCGAGGTGGTCGAGAACGTCCGTGTGAGCGAGGCGACCTTTGCTGCCATGCGTCGCCATTTCAGCGACCAGGAGATCGTTGAGGCCATCGTCGCGCTCGGTTTCTACATGATGATGGCGCGCCTGACGGAAGCGACCGAGACCGATCTCGATCCCGCCGCCGGCATGACGGTCTATGACGGCGGCAGGAAGTGAGGCGGCCGGAGATGTCGGAGATCGAAAGCAAGCCGGAACGCTATGTCCGTCCGCCGAGCGCGGAGTCGTTGGGCGAAGCGCCGGGCAGGGGGCGGCTGAAGGGGCGCCGTATCCTCATCGTCGGCGGCGGCCAGCGCGTGTTCGACGCAGCGACCGATCCGATCGGCAATGGTCGGGCCATGAGCATTCTGTGCGCCCGCGAGGGTGCGAGGGTCGCGGTCGCCGATCTCAACCGAAGCTCCGCTGAACAGACGATAAAGCGCATCGTCGACGAAGGCGGCGAGGCTTTCGCGATTGCCGCCGACGTCACCTCCGAGGCCGACGTGACGCGCATGGTCGACGAAGCGCACCGCGCCATGGGTGGCCTCGACGGCATGGTGCTGAACATTGGCACGTTCGGCAAGACTGGACTTGATAACGTCAGTACCGAGGAATGGAACAGGATCTACGACGTCAATGTCCGCGGTCCCATGCTGTGCTGCCGGGCCGCTCTGCCGAAGTTCGACAATGGCGGCGCCATCGTCTTCATCTCCTCGATCGCGGCGCTGAAGGCGGGATCGCAGATGGCGGTGTACGATTCCTCGAAAGCCGCGCTCGGCGGCTTGATGCGCAACATCGCCCATCTCGGCGCGCGCCGCGGCATCCGCGCCAATCTCGTCTATCCCGGCCTCGTCGACACGCCGAATGGCCGCGAAGCCGGCGCCGGCCGTCCCAACCGCGGCAAGGGCCATGTCCCGTTCGGCCGCCAGGCCACGGCGTGGGAGATTGCTTATGCTGTGCTGTTCTTCCTGTCGGATGAAAGCGTCTACGTCACCGCGCAGACGCTCGCGGTCGATAGCGGTCTCAGCGGAATGTAAGACGCTATCGCGCGGGCGATCGCACGCGACAGAGCAGATGATCGAGCGAGATGTTGCCGGGACCGCCTGCCATGATGCCGAGCGCCATCGCCGCCCAGGTGAGATGGATCGGCCAGCCGTCGGGCACCGTGAGCTCGACGATGACAGTCATGAAGAGCAGCCCGAGCGCAGCCAGCCGGGTGCCCAGTCCGAGCACCAGCAGGATCGGAAACATGATCTCGCCGGAACCCGACAGGAACGCCATCACCGTCGGCGCTGGAAAGTGATAGGGCCCGCCCGGCAGATGCAGCATGAACTCGTCGCTGAACAGTGTCACGGCGGTGTCGTTGAGCCTGAGGAAGCCGCCCCATTTGAGCAGGCCCGAGCGCCAGAACGGCACCGCCAGCGCGAGGCGGAGCACGAGCTGGACGAGCGAAGGCGTGGCAAGCGTCTGGATCAGGCGGTTGGCCCTGTCGACGAGCAGCCAAGGCGACGGCAGGCTGCTGTCGTTGGTCATGTGTTGGTCCGTGATCATGATGGGTCTCCGCTGGCGAGCGAGATGAAGGCGCCGGCTTCGATCAACCCGGCGATGTTCGCGGCAATGTCGAAGTCGGGCGCAGCCTCGAGCGCTGCCGCCGCGGCCTCGCCGAGCGGCCGCCCCGAGATCAGGCTTCTTGCGAACACCGCTCCGCCGGGCCGAAGGCGGTGCACGGTGACGTCGAGCTCGGGCCGTGTAATCAGGGCATCCTCGCGCGTGGAAGCATCGATGCGCGGCACCGACGCAGTGTCGCGGTTGGCGGCAAAGATCGTCACGGCCGCGTAAGGCGAGCGCAGGCATCGCGCGGCCGGGTGTGGAACGAGCACCAGATCGGCCAGACGATCGGGTGTCACCGCCGCGAGTCGGGCCGGCGACAGCGGCACCGCGTCGGCGGCGTGATAGGCATCGAGCCAGGCCCGTTCGACGCGCGCGACGTCGGCGAGCCAGGGCATATCTCGCGCATGCTCATAGGCTTCGATGAACTCCGGAAAATCGCGGCCATACTCGAACAGCAGCGGCGAGGTCGGCGGATTGCTGCGCACATGGAAGCGCGCCATGGCGCGGAAGAACTCAGTGCCGGTGATGCGCTGCACCGCCGGATAGACCGCAGCCAGCGCGTCGATCAGGCTGACCGTGACGTTGTTGCGGTAGACGTCGTAGCGCCGGCCGGCGGCCTTGCCGTTCGGGCCGGTCACGACCGCAGGCGTTTCGCACGCCGGATCCAGCAGCGCCGGCGCGAACGACGCGGCGAAGGACAGGCCGGGCTCAGGCCGCATGGCGCCCTCCCGCCATTGCTGTGGACTGATGACGGTCGAGGATCGCCTGTGCTGCAGCGGCTTCCGCTTGCAGCACCGGCCAGTCCGGAATGTTGCTGTCCCATTCGATCAGCGTCGGCACCGCGCCGCGGCGCCCGATGACGATCTCATAGAGCTTCCAGACGGCATCCGCGACCGGACCGTCATGGCTGTCGATCAGCAGCAGGTCGCCTTCGTCGTCGGCCTGCTCGGCATGGCCGGCAAGGTGAATCTCCCCGACACGCGACAACGGGAAATCCGCGAGATAATCCAGCGCCGAAAAACCGTGATTGGTGGCGGAGACGAACACATTGTTGACGTCGAGCAGCAGCCCGCAGCCGGTGCGCTCGGCAACGGCACGGATGAACTCGGTCTCGCGCATCGAGGACTCGCGGAAGGCGACGTAGGTCGAGGGGTTTTCCAGGAGCAGCGGACGGCGGATCGCTTCCTGCACCTGGTCGATGTGGTCGCAGACATAAGCCAGCGTCGCTTCGGTATAGGGCAGCGGCAACAGATCGTTGAAGAAGCTGGTCTCATGGGTCGACCAGGCGAGATGCTCGGAGACCAGCGCGGGCTGATAGCGCGCGACCAGGCCGCGAAAGCGCGCCAGATGCGTCTTGTCGAGCGGCCGGGGGCCGCCGATCGACATGCAGACGCCATGCAGCGAGAGCGGATGGTCGCGGCGGATGGCCTCCAGCGCGCGATGCGGCGGACCTCCGTCGCCCATGTAGTTCTCGGCGTGGACCTCGAAGAAGCCACGCCGAGATCCGGCTTCGATGATGGCAGGGAGATGCTCGGGCTTGAAGCTCGTCCCGGCGACGCCGCCGATGGG
The DNA here is from genome assembly GCF_004114915.1 of Bradyrhizobium guangxiense. Classification (NCBI taxonomy): domain Bacteria; kingdom Pseudomonadati; phylum Pseudomonadota; class Alphaproteobacteria; order Hyphomicrobiales; family Nitrobacteraceae; genus Bradyrhizobium; species Bradyrhizobium guangxiense. The sequence continues at coordinate 986,889 of NZ_CP022219.1, forward strand.
AGTTGCGAAACGAAGCGGCATGGCTGCTGGTCGGATCGGTTTCATCACCGTGGTCATCGTGCTGCTCCGTTCGGGCTTGCGGGCGACCTCGCGCCGGCCGTCAGACCGGCTTGAGCGAGCCCTTCTTGCCGCCCGGCAGCTCGATGCTGGTGCAGGTGCCGCCCTGCACGAATTTCCAGGCGTTGCCCTGGAAGTCGACGGTCGAGGTGCCCTGGCAGGTCGTGCCCGGTCCCGCTGCGCAATCGTTCTGGCCCTTCAGCGCGACGCCGAAGCACTTCTCCTTCTTGGCGGCGACAGCAGCCTCGGCCTCGGCCTTGGTCAGCGGGCCGGCGGCGGCGAGAGTCGCCAGCGCGGTCGATACGGCGCCGGCGAGGACGAGCGAGGTAACGGCATGTTTGGCAGACATCGAAATTCTCCTGTTCGAGATGGCGTCGCCTGACAGACGACGGCGCATGGTCTCCTTCGCTGCGCGCGCAGCCCGCGTTACAGAAGGCTGCTCACGATTCCGTGAGACCGATTGGATCGAGCGCACGGCCGGTGCGCTTGAGCCGACATTAGCGGGCAAGCGTCGGCTCAAGGCCAATGCCTAAGGTCTATCGAGACGGTAGCGACCGGGCATTGGCGGCAGGTATCCTTTTCCTGCCAGACGTAACGGGGAAGCGCCGGCAACGTAGAGCATGACAGTGGCTCGGGGGACCGGCAGGCGAAGACAGCGATGAAGGTTGCTCCCGAACGACGGCTTCATGCGATTGCAAGGATGACGGTCAGCATCCGCCTCGCGGTGTCCGCGCTGGTCCTGGCGGCGATCCTGCTGACGGCTGCGCTCTCCAGCCTGCTCTGGTGGCGCACCGCGGAGGCGCCCAGCCGGCAGCTCGCCTCGACCATTAACGAGCAGATCGTGGCGGCAGTGCGCAAGGAGGTCTCGGCTATCGTCGACGAAGCGCGCGCCGCGCATACCGCGATCCGCACGCTGTTCCTCCAGAATGTGCTCGACACCCGCGAGGCCGACAAGCGCGAGTTCGTCTTTCTCTCGCAACTGCAGTCGCAGGCGACCATCTCCTGGGTCGCCTTCGGCTGGCCCGACGGCTCCTTCTTCGCCGCGCACAAGCTCGGCGACCGTCGCCTCGAGATGATGGAGATTTCGCTGACGGATCATCCAGGCCAGCGCCGCGTCGATGAATATGACGTAGTGCCCGGCGACATCGAATTCGCCAATCGCCGCTTCGAGCCGACCTCGTTCCGCGTCGCCGACCAGGCCTGGTTCAAGGCCGGGCTGCCCGCGGACGAGCCGCAATGGTTCAGGGTGATGGACCACGCGACCGGCGAGCGGCCGTCGATCGCCTTTGCGGGGCCGATCGACGTCTACCAGGAACGGCAAGGCGTCTTGGCCGTCATCATCGAATACACGAGGCTCGCGCGCTTCCTCTCGCAGCTCGAGGTCGGGCGCACCGGCACCGCTTTCATCGTCGATGGCAGCGGCGAGCTCGTGGCGGCGCCGGACAGCGATGCCGACGAGCTCCATCCGGCGCGCGGCGACACGACGCTGCTGCCGCTGGCGCGCGCAGCACTCGACAAGGCGGACGAGGCCGGCCGCAAGGAGGCCTGGCGAAGCCGGCTGACGTCTGGCGGTGCGGCCTATGAGGTGGCGCTGACGCCGCTGCCGTTTCCGGGCTGGTCGCTCGCGACCGTGATTCCCGAGGCCGAGTTTCTCGGGCCGGTGGAGACGACGCTGCGGCGCTTGATCCTCGGACTTGCCATTGGCGCCGTGCTCGCCGCGCTGGCCTCGGCGATGCTGGCGCGGTCGGTCATCGCTGCGCCGCTGTCGCGCGTCGTCGGCGAGCTTCGTCATGTCGAAGCCTTCGCGCTGGAGCAGGTCCGCCGCCATCCGTCGCGGCTCAAGGAGATCGCGAGCCTGTCCGGTGCGATCGCCGAGATGGCGGCCGGCTTGTCCGCATTCCGCAAGTTCATCCCGGCCGATCTCGTGCGCGGCCTGCTGCGTCAGGGCGTCGAGGCAAGGCCCGGCGGCAATGTCCAGGAGCTCAGCGTAATGTTCATCGACATTGCCGGCTTCACCGGACTGTCCGAGCGGCTCGGAGATCGCGTGGTGCCGCTGCTCTCGCGCTACCTCGACGTCACCTCGGAGATCATCGTCGCCAATGGCGGCACCATCGACAAGTTCATCGGCGACGCCGTGATGGCATTCTGGGGCGCGCCGCAGCCGCAGGACGATCATGCCGCGCGCTGCTGCCGCGCCGCACTCGCCTGTCGCAGGGCCGTGGAAGAGTCCGGCCTGGTCGACGATCTCGGCCAGCCGCTTCAGATCCGGATCGGCATCAATTCGGGCCGCATGCTGGTCGGCAATATCGGCTCGGAGCTGCGGCTGAACTACACCGTGATCGGCGATGCCGTGAACGTCGCCAGCCGGCTCGAAGGCGCCAACAAATCCTACGGCACGCAGATCCTGATCGGCGAGACGACCGAGCGCCTGGCGCGCGGCGCCGTCATCACGCGCGAGATCGACAGCATCGCGGTCTACGGACGGGAAGAAGGGCTTTCCGTCCACGAACTGATCGGGATGGCGGACGGAGACGCCGTCGGCGGCGAGGCGATGGGCTGGATCGCGGACTACGCGCGCGGTCTTGCCCGCTATCGCGCGCGGCGGTTCGCCGATGCGCTGGCCGATTTCGAGGCCGTGTTGAATTGGTGCGGCCACGATCGTCCCGCCGAGCTGATGCGCGACCGCTGCCGGCAGCTCGCCGCAGCCGCGCCCGACGTCGCCTGGCGACCCGTGGCGGCCCTGGCGACGAAATAGTGGCGGCGGAGGCCGGGACGCGTTGGGCTCCCATCACGACAGCCGCGTCGCACATCAGGCCCTTGAGCCCGCCGGGCGTCTATAGTAAGGATTGCGTGGGTCTGCAGTTCACCCAGGCGTCACCGTCCCGCGAGGGAAGCTAAACCTGCAAGGCTCAATCGAACCGACACCAAACCTCGTGCCGCGTCGTAAGCCGGTGACCTCCGACAATCCTATCCGGATCGGCACATCGAGGATTGGTCATGGCCAGAACTCCCATTGCCTTTGTTGCGGGCGACATCTCCGCGCTCGCGAAATCCGTGCGCGCCCAGCTTCTGGAGCGGACGTCGCCACCGAGCCACGTCGAACTGCTCAATATTCTTGCGCGTGCGGCGGGACACAAAAACTATCAGCATTTCCGCGCTGGTGCGGTCGGCAAGTCCGTGGATGCTCTCGGCATGCCGGCGCCACGAAAAGATGCGGTTGATCTGAAGCGCGTGCAACGCGCGGCGCGTCATTTCGACGTGTATGGCAGGCTGCTTCGTTGGCCGCCCCGCCACAATTTGCAGCAGCTCAGCCTCTGGGTGTTGTGGGCCGGCTTCCCGCCGCGACGCAGTCTCGCCGAGGCGCAGGTCAAGGCGCTGTTGAACAGTCAGCACGCTTTCGCCGACGATGCCTTGCTCCGCCGCGCGCTGTGCGATCACGGCCTGGTCTCCCGCACGGCTGATGGGAGAGAGTATCGCAGGATCGAGCGGCAGCCGCCGACGGAGGCGGCCGCGCTTCTGCGACAGCTCAAGGCCAGCGCAGCCGAACGACCGGAAGCTGCGGCATGACTGCAAATCTGGACGCATTGCCGCTCGCCGGCCCCGCTCCGGTCTCGGTGCAGACCTCCCGCGGGGCAGTCCAATGCGCAATCGCCGGCGAGGGGCCCACCATCCTGGCCATCCATGGCGGCATGGGTGGCTACGACCAGTCATGGCTGCTGGCGCGCGCCCTCGCCACGACGCTCGGAGACAAGCGGGGGGTGGCCGTGTCCCGCCCGGGCTATCTCGGCTCGCGTCTCGCGGTTGGCGCATCGCCCGACGAACAGGCTGATGTCCATGCGGCGCTGCTCGACGCGCTCGGGATTGCGAGCGTGGCGGTTGTCGCGGTGTCCGCCGGTGGTCCCTCGGCGCTGCAATTTGCCGCTCGGCACCCCTCGCGCTGCCGCTCGCTCGTGCTGGTATCGGCCTGCACGGGACGGCTGCAAACGCCACCCGAGATCGCCGCGCGCCTTCGCATGATGCGCCACCTTGCGCGCCTTCCCGGTCTGCCTCGCGTCCTGAAGTGGCAGGCCGAACGGAATCCGCAAGCCGGTGCGCGCCGCGCCATTCCCGATGATGCCATGCGCGAACGAACATTGCGCCATCCGGCGGCCGGTCCGCTCTTGCGCGCACTGCAATCGAGCGCGTTCGAGCATCTGTCCGCCCGCCTTCCCGGGACCGTCAACGACATCGCGCAGTTTGCCGCGCTGGAACAATTGCCGGCGGGATCGATCTCGGCGCCGACGCTCGTCGTGCACGGCCGCGCCGACAATGTCGTGCCGTTCTCGCACGCCGAGAACGTCTGCCGGGCCATTCCGCAGGCGAAGCTGCTGGCGCTTGCCGACGGCGGCCACGTCTCGCTGTTCACGCATCTGGACGTGGTGCGCGAGCAGGCCGCGCCGTTCTTGAACGCGCGCGAACGCGCTCCGCTGCACCCGCATCGCATCGAGGATCGTAATGAAGGCAACATTGCTCAAATCTGAAGACTATACCCGCTCGCCGTGGAAGAACGGCGGCGGCATCTTCACCGATATCGCCGACGCTCATCGGGCCGATGCGCCGTCGAAGGATTGGAACAGCCTGCTGTGGCGCTTCGCCTCTACGCCGATCGTGGCGCCTGGCCCGTTCTCCTACATGCCCGGCATCGATCGCCTGCAGATGGTCGTCGGTGGGCGGGGATTGGTGTTGAAGTCGCCCACGCAGGAGTTCGACGAACGTGAACCTTTTACGACGGTGCGCTTCACCGGCGAGCTCGAGATCGTGACTGAGCTCGAGGCGGGGCCCGTGGAGGGCGTCAACTTGATGGCGCGGCGCGATGCCGCGGAGATCGATCTCCTCGCGCTTCGGGAGCCCGGCGACAGGTGGCTCGCCGCCGGCACGCACCTGGTTTACGCACCGCGCGGCGATGGCCGCGTTAGGCTCGGCGATGAGGATTTTGCCATTCCTGCGAAAGGCACGCTGAAGGTCGAATTGACCGAGCCCTCGCAGCTCGTGCTCGTGTCCGGCCCGGTGGTGCTGGGCTCGATCCGGCTCCTCGGCTAGGCGGCGACGACAGTGCGATGCGTACAATCCGGGCAACTGGCCAGGTTGACGCGGCGGAGCCGGGGCACGATATCTGCCCTGATGCAGACCACAGCTTGAGGGGCAGGATATGAACGCACCAGAGAACAATGCCCCCACACTAGCCGACGGCGTCGTCGATTGGCTGACCAACGGCACGCGCGACGAGCGCTTCATCGACAACATCTTCGCGCAGATGTGCATCCGCCTGCAGCAGGCCGGCGTTCCGGTCAAGCGCGCGACGCTTCACATCCTGATCAATCATCCGCAGTGGCTGGGGGCCCGCATGATGTGGTCCGACGGCATGCGCGAGGCGGAGATTGCGCTGGTCGACTACGACGTTCGCGAGCGGTCCGAATATATCGGCAGCTCCGCCAGCGAGATCAATGACGGCGCCGTCGAGGTGCGCGAGCGGCTCTACCAGGACCCATCCCTCGGCCGCAAGCACGCGCTCTATGACGAGCTGCGGACCAGGGGCCTCACCGACTACGTCGCCTGGCCGCTCTATCATACGCTCGGCAAACGGCACATCGTCACTTTCGCGACCGATCGGCCCGGCGGTTTCAAGGATGCGCATGTCGCCAGCCTGAAGAAGCTGATGCCGGTGCTGGCCCTGGTCAGCGAGATCCGGGTCAAGAACCGGCTGGCGCGCACGCTGCTGGAAACCTATGTCGGCTCGCACGCCGGCGAGATGATCCTGGCCGGCGCCACCAGGCGCGGCAGCGGCACGACCGTGCGCGCCGCGATCATGATCTGCGACTTGCGGGATTTCACGAAGATTTCCGACAATTGGCCGCGCGACGACGTCATCGACCTGCTCAACGACTATTTCGACGCGATGTCGGAGCCGATCGCGCGGCACGGCGGTGAAATCCTGAAGTTCATCGGCGACGGCCTGCTCGCCATCTTCCCGCTCAGCCAACCGGACGCTTGCGCAAAGCTGCTCCATGCCGTGACGGAGGCCCGGCAGGCCATGGCCGCCCTGAACCAGCGCAACAGTGGCACGGGTCGTGCGCCCCTCAACTACGGCATCGGTGTCCATGTCGGCGACGTCATGTACGGCAACATCGGATCGGCCAGCCGGCTCGACTTCACCGTGATCGGTCCCGCCGTCAACATGGCCTCGCGCCTTGAAGCTCTCACCAAGCAGCTGGGACGAACAGTGCTGCTGTCACGCGACTTCGCGGAGCTGGTGCAGCCGAAGTTCGAGCTGGAGCATGTCGGCAAGCACGAGGTGCGTGGCTTCAGCGACCCGATCGAGCTATTTGCCTATCACGGCTAAAGCGGCAGCGCCTGACGCACCGATGAAGCTAAAGCCCAAGTCGCGCCGCGACGTGATCGATCGCCATGTCCAGGGCCAGCTCCAGCGGCCGTGTCGAACGCAAGGTTTGTGCGAGCAACAGACCTCCTTGCAAGCTGGCGAGCATCGCTTCTGAAAGCTCCTTCAAATCGCTGGCAGGCGCTCTCGCCGCCCGTGACTGCATTCTTGCGAATGCCGCTTCGAAATAGCTTGCCCAGCGCGCAAAGCTCTCCGCCAGCGCCGCGCGCGTGCGCGGCGTCTCGGAGAGTTCGGCAGCCAGCGAGCCCAGCGGGCAGCCGCCTGCGCAATTGGTCTGGTCCGTCAGCTCGACCACGGCATCGCGCCATCGGCGAAGTCCGGCGAGGGAATTGAGCTTTCGCAACAGCCCCTCGTGCGTTCCGAGCACGCACTCGGCCTGTCGCTGGATCACCGCCAGCACGAGCTCGTCCTTGTCGGCGAAATAGTGGTAGACCTGCGATTTGCTCGCTTTGCTGGCCTCGATCACTGCATCGATCGTCGTGTTCGCGGCGCCCCGCGCGCGCACGAGCTGCGTTGCGGCATCGACGATGCGTGCGCGTGTTGCCGCACCACGTGCCGTCTTCGGCAACGCAGTATTAGACAACGCAGCTTTGGGCAATGCAGTCACGTTTTTGTTCATGGCATTCACCGTACTTGACAGGAAGTAGGCAGGCAAGTAATTGGACTAAATAGTCCAGTTCTTGAAGAGGACAAGAATGTCTCGTCTCGACAATGGTGATGCCTTTCCGGCCATAACGATCGAAACGGTCGCCGACGGCACTGTCTCCGTCGCGCCCCACCTGGCCGGTCATTACGGCGTGGTCTTGATGTATCGCGGGTCCTGGTGCCCGTATTGCAACGCGCAGCTTGCGGCCTTTGCCCGAGCGAAGGAGAAGCTCGATGAGCTCGGCGTCAGGGTTGTCGCCATGTCCGTCGACGACAGGATCGATGCAAGCGCGCTGGTGGAAAAGCACCGGCTGAATTTCCCGGTCGGCTATCGCGTCGATGCGGACCGCATCGCAGCAATGACTGGCGCCTACGTCAACGACAGCCCACGCTATCTGCAATCCACCGGCTTCGTTCTCGACCCAGGCGGAAGGGTGATCACGGCGGTCTATTCCAGCGGCGCGATTGGACGGCTCGTCGCCGAGGACGTGATCGGATTCGTTCGTTACGTCAAATCCAAGTGAGACCAACTGAAATCTGGAGGTTCGGACGTGAGCTCACATGAGGTTGCGGTCGTTGTTGGCGCGGGTCCCGGATTGGGCAATGCGCTCGTTGCGCGCTTTGCGCACGAGGGCATGCACGTCGCTGCGATCTCGCGCAGCGGCGGCGCAGGTGAGCCCCACCGCGATCTGGTTCGCCGTTACTCCTGCGATGCAACGATCGCGGAGCAGGTCAATGACGTGTTTGCCCGTATCGGGAACGAACTTGGACAACCATCCCTGGTCGTCTTCAATGTCGGCATCTGGGATCGGGGAGGAATCCTCGACATCTCCCCGGTGCTATTCGAGCAGGCCTGGCGCACGGGTTGCTTTGCCGGATTCTTGGTCGGCCGAGCCGCTGCAGCATCCATGCTGGACAGCGGAGGCGGGACGATCATTTTCTCGGGTGCCACCGGATCGATGCGGGGCGGCGGCGGATTTGCCGCCTTTGCCTCTCCGAAATTCGCCCTGCGAGCGCTGGCACAGTCGATGGCTCGCGAGCTGGGTCCGAAGAACATTCACGTCGCGCACGTCATCCTCGACGGCATGATCGCGCAGGAGCACGATCCCTCGGAGGCGCTGCTTCAGCCGGCGGCGATCGCGGAGAGCTATTATCAGTTGCACCGGCAGGTCCGTAGCGCCTGGACCCACGAGCTCGACCTGCGGCCATCACGTGAAAAATTCTAGCGCGCCACCCGCCGCATCCGCCCCAGCCGCCAATCCGAGGCCGCGCGACTGGCTGTTGTTGCTGTCGCTGGTGATGATCTGGGCTGTGAGTTGGCCGGTCATCAAGATTGGTGTCGGCCAGATCCCGCCGATCTGGTATGGCTGCCTCCGCTATGCGATCGCGGCGCTCATCCTGTTCGGAGTCCTGATTGCGCGGGGTGGGCTTGCGCTGCCGTCGCCCGCTGATATCCCCGTGGTCGTTATTTCGGGTGCGCTTCAGATGGCGGCGTATTCGGCGCTGACCGGTCTCGCCCTGACGATCCTGCCGCCGGGGCGCGCGTCTGTGCTGGCCTTTTCCACGCCCATCGTGGTGGCGCCGCTTGCGGCCTGGCGGCTTGGCGAAGATCTGGGCCCGAAGATGGCGGCGGGCGTGTTGATCGGATGTGCAGGAACTGCCGTGATCGCCTCACCGTCCTTTGCCGTCATCGGCAGCCAGACTCTGGCCTACGCCATGCTGATGGGAGCCGCCACGGCCTGGGCCGTCACCATTGTGACCGTACGAGGACATCGCTTCTCTTCTTCGGCGTTGAGCTTGGCACCCTGGCAGATGCTGATCGCGGCAGTGCTGCTGCTTCCCACCGCGATCGCTGTCGAGGGAGCGACGCCAGCAGTATCGCCGCTTGGCGCGGCCACGCTTGTCTACGTGGCGCCGGTCGCAACCGCGTTCGCCTACTGGGCCGTGGTCGAGGCGGGGCGTCGCTTCGCTGCAAGCACCATGTCGATGGCGCTGCTGGCGACGCCCAGCGTCGGGCTGCTGATTTCCGCGTGGGCGCTGAATGAGCCGATCAATGCCTCTCTCGTCACGGGAGTGGCTCTGACCGCGACCGGAATCCGTCTGACGATTGCGACGACCCGACAGGGATGATCGAAGAGATTCGCATCGGCGGCGAGCCATTGCTCAGCGAGGACACCGCGGTTCCTCTGTTGCCAACGCGAAAATGTGCAACTACCCTTTGCGCTGCCTTCGCCCATGGTCCTTCGATTGGCCGCACGTACATGCCAAAATTCCTCCGCATCGGGGTCCATCAGTCCAACGTATCGGGATACACGTCGAAGGCGTGGTGTGTCAGGCGCGTGGGCTCGGCGGTTTTCCTGAAGTGGGGCGCGGTAGAGGTCCAGGGCGCCGGCGATGGGCGCAAAGTCTACTGGTCGCGGTTGCCGCAGGAGAAGACGGTTCGTTGCGGCACGATGCAGCGCGCCCAGGACTACACCAAGGCCGCGATTGCGCGGCGGCGCAGCCATCGTTACGAGCCGATGACCGGACCGATCGTGCTGCGGCGTCGAGCCGCGGTCGTCGACGCCGGACTTAAGCAAGCTCTCGCGACCATCCTGATCGTCGATATCGTCCGCTCCACCGAAAAGGCCGCCAAGCTCGGCGACGCGCGCTGGACCAAGATCATGGGCCATTACTACGCCGCCGTACGCAAGGAGCTGAAGAGTTCCCGCGGCAAGGAAGTGGTGACCACGGGAGACGGCGTGCTCGCGACATTCAAGGCGCCGGCTTCCGGCATCCGTTGCGCGACCGCGATCCAAAAAGCCGTGCGCACGCTGGGGCTCGACATCAGGGTCGGGCTGCATGCGGGCGAGTATAGTGTGAGCGGAGGCGAGATGGTTGGTCTCGCGTTCCACATCGGCACGCGGGTCGCGGCCAAGGCGCGCGCCGGCGAAGTCCTGGTCTCGAGCGCGGTCAGGGACCTGGTGACGCGGTCCGAGATCCGCTTCAGGGATCACGGCATGCATCAGCTCAAGGGCGTGCCGGAGCGATGGCGGCTGTACCGGGTTGAGGGTTGATTGGATTGTGGAACAGGGGCGATGGAACCTGATCGCTCTTGAGACGGCAGCCGGCGTCGCGGCGAACTCGTTGACAAGACTGGCTTCTTCGCATTCGCAGCAGCGCCGTTAAGGCCGGAGACACCAAGCGCCTTTACGGGTCCTTCGCCTCTTTGTCCTAACCTCTGAGAGGGCTGGGACAATCTCGATGGGCTTCTTCGCGCGGGTTCGTGACGCTTTTGCGATCGGTGACACGACCGATCCGATTGGTCGCTCGCTGCTCGTCGAGCAGTTCCGCGTGCTCCGCGAGCAGGTGCCGGTTCTTTACGCCGTGCTTCTGGTCGACAGCATCAGCGTCGGCCTGGTGCTCCCCGACACGGTCTCGGGGTGGCTGAGATTTGCCTTGCCGGCCGCTCTCCTCGCAATTTGTTTGTTTCGGTTGGCGCAATGGCTCCGACTGAAGAAGGTCGAATTCACCGCCGAGGAGGCCCACCGAGAGCTTGCAAGGGCTCGCCTGGCCACCGTGGTGATCTGCTCCAGCTTCGTGATCTGGGTTCTTGCGCTGTTCATGGCAGTCGATGCCGGGCTGCGCGCGCCGATCGCGCTGCTGCTTTTCATGGGCTGCGTCGGGACCGCTTACTGCCTCGGCAGCTTGCCGCCGGCGTCCCGGCTGACGATGCTGATTGCCGGCGCACCGATCGCGACGCTCCTGCTGCTCTCCGGCGACGGGATGCTGGTCTCGGTCGGGATCAATCTGCTGGCGCTGCTCGTCCTGCTCGCCCGGATGATCAACACCAATTTCCGCTCCTTCGTGAAGCTGGTCGAGACTCACGAACGGCTGGCCCGGGAAGGCGATCGCGCGCGGGCCGCAGAGCAGACCGCGACCGCATTCGCAGAGCGCTTCGACAGGGCGCTCAACAACATGTCCCAGGGCCTTTGCTTCTTCGATGACGATCAACGCCTGATCGTCTGCAACCGGCAATATCTCGAAGTCTACGATCTGGATCCGAAACTGGTCCGGCCGGGCATGAAGCTGGGCGACATCGTCGAGCTCAGATATTCGGTCGGCAGCGCACCGAAGATGTCGAAGCAGGACTACCTGGCTTGGCGCAACACCGCTCCGGTGTCCGCCGAGAACTCGGATACGACCGTGGAATTGACCAACGGGCGGATCGTGCGGATCCGGCACCGCCCGATGGAGGGGAAGGGCTGGGTCGCGACCCACGAGGACATCACCGAGCGCCATCGAACCGAGATGGCGCTTGCGGAAGCCAAGATCGCGGCGGAGCAGGCTGAAGCCGCCGCGCGCGCCGCTCACAGCCATCTGACCGAAGCTCTCGATGTGGTCCCCGAAGGTCTCGCCGTCTTCGACAAGGACGATCGTCTGGTGCTCTGGAACGATCAATATGCCGAGTTCTACACCGCCAGCAGGGATGCCCTTGCGGCCGGCACGCCGTTCGAAACCATTCTTCGAACCGGATTGGCCGCGGGGCAGTACCCGGACGCCGCGGGGTGCGAGGAGGCGTGGCTCACCGAGCGCCTGGCCCACCATGCGCTGCCCTATCATTCGCACGAGCAGCATCTGGCGGATGACCGCTGGGTTCGCGTCGAGGAAAGACGCACCAGCGACGGAGGTAGCATCGGGGTCAGGATCGACATCACCGATCTCAAGCGCCGGGAAGCCTCTTTCCGCCTGTTGTTCGAAGAGAACCCGCTTCCGATGTGGGTGGTCGATGCGAAGACGCGTCGACTCATCTCCGTGAACGGTGCGATGTGCCGGCACTACGGCTATTCCCGCCAGGATCTCCTCGCGATGTCGGAAAAGGAACTCGCCTATGGCGAGCAGCAGGCGGGAGCCGAACGTGACTGCGAATTGCACAGGACCGCCGAGGGCGAGGCGATCGAGGTCGTGATCGAATCCAGACCGCTGGTCTATGAGGGGCGGTCCGCCCATGTCTGCGTCGCGTTCGACGTAACGGAACGCAATCGGGCGCAGCAGCGGGTGAGCTATCTGGCCTGTCACGACGCCCTCACGGAACTGCCCAACCGGGCTGCCTTGGACGAGTACCTCGGTGCGGCAATCGAACGGGCGGAGATCACCGATAGCGGGTTTGCCGTGCTCTGCGTCGATCTCGATCATTTCAAGGAGATCAACGACCGTTTCGGCCATGCCGTCGGTGACGCCGTGCTGCGCGAGGCCTCGAGGCGTCTGCAGGAGGCCGCGCAAGGATCCTACGTGGCGCGCGTCGGCGGCGACGAATTCATCGGCATCACCGATCGCTTGCCGCTGGCGGCAACAGCAGAGCTGCTCGCCACCAGGATGCGGGCTCAATTCGAGCGACCGATCGAGGTTGACGGCCATGCGCTGAAGATCGATCTCTGCGTCGGCGTCGCGCTGTATCCGAGGGACGCCGACAATTCCGTTTCACTGCTGGCGAATGCGGATGCCGCGCTGTATCGCGCCAAGCACGAGGGCAGGGGAGCCATCCGCCTGTTCACCAGCGCAATGGACCAGCAGCTGCGGGACCGCCGCGCGCTGGAGCACGATTTGCGCAACGCTGTCGAGCGCGGTGAGCTCTATCTGGAGTACCAGCCGCAGCAGCACCGCGACGGCACGCTCATGGCCTATGAGGCCCTGGTGCGCTGGCGGCATCCAGTGCGCGGCACCATTCCTCCGGGCGAGTTCATTCCGATTGCGGAGCAAAGCGGCTCCATCGCGCTGATCGACGATTGGGTCCTGATGGAGGCGTGCAGGGAAGCGGCCTCATGGGATCAGCCGCTCCGGGTAGCGGTCAACGTCTCTGCGGCGCAGTTTCGCCGGGAAAACCTCGACGGGCAGGTCCGCCGGGCGCTGCGGGACAGCGGGCTTGCAGCCACGCGTCTCGAACTCGAAATCACCGAGGGCGTCCTGATCGAGGATTTGCCGCGCGCCAAGCGGACGATGCAGTCGCTCAAGGCGCTCGGCATCCTGATTGCACTCGACGATTTCGGAACGGGATACTCGTCGCTGTCGTACCTCGAAGCGTTTCCGCTCGACCGCATCAAGATCGATCGGTCCTTCGTTGCCTCGCTCGGCCAGAGCGAGCGATCGCTGGCCATCGTACGGGCCGTGATCGGCCTCGCCCACGGGCTTGGGGTGCCGGTCCTCGCGGAAGGCATCGAGACCGACACGCAAATGTCGCTCCTGATCCAGGAAGGCTGCGACGAGATGCAGGGATATCTGATCGGGCGGCCTCGAAGCCTCGTGCCCTCCAGGCAAAGCAACAACGCATCCCTGCGAGCGGTGTCCTGAACGCCGAAAGGGGCGCCGCGGGTCTTCAGCGGGCCGGATCGGTCCGGTCGCATGTCGGGCACCGCCCGTCCGCGGCGGTCGCGAGCTGATGGCCAATTTCTGCCCTGAGAGCATCTGCCTCGAAGGTTGCGCCGTCGCTCTTGAGGATTCGCTTGGCGCGTTCGTAAGCATGGCTCTCGGCAGCGTCGTCACCCACGCGGATGATCACCTTGTTGTGGAAAGGACAGACCGTGGTTGCGCGCGTCGTCTCGAGCGCGTAGCGCACCACTTCGGTCAGATCTTTGAGGTCGGCGGACATCATGATGGCTGCTCTCCTGGTCGAGGCGGTCCCGATGGTAGCCCGTGGCCGGCGGCGGGTCATTCGCCGGACGGCCGTGTCGAGCCGGTCAGTCGATGTCAATCAGCCCCGGTTTCCGGAGAGTACCGGGGCCGATTGCTTTGTTCTGTCCAGGGCTGTGCCACTCAACCCGCGGTACCCGCCTTCGTTCCGTCGAACCCGTAGGCGAAGCCGCTCGTCCGAGCCGGCTCCCAGATCGCGGTCGGCTGAACCCTGTCTTCGCAGCGACGCCCGGGAGTGCCTAGGAGCCCGGGCTCCGCTTCGTTCGGCACCGGAGCGATGTCACGCCCGATCCTCTGTTGAGCATAGGGGGCGGCAGGCCATCCGAATTGACCCATCGCAAACTATAGGGAAGGCCCGTAAGGAATCGTCCGCAATTTCGCCGGCGGCGGTTCGGGCGCATGTAGAGGGGCATGCAGCGCCAGATCCTATTCAGGTGCCCGCGCACCGGCATGAACGTCCAGCATCGTATCGACGACGAGCAGCCCGTGAGTTGCGAGCCGGCGGACAGCTATATCGTCGTGAGGTGCCCGGCCTGCATGTCGCTGCATTTCGTCAACAGCACGACCGGCAAGCTGCTGAACGAACGAAGCGAGCAGCCCGTCTCCACGCCGCGGGGTGGAGCGCTCAATGGATCGCAGCGTACATGATGGCTTCCTCGGTCGCTTCCAGCGCCGAAAATTCCTCGACAACCTTGCCTTGCCTGCAAACCAGGATGCGGTCCGACAGCGCCATGATCTCGGGCAGGTAGGAGGAGATCACGACCACCGCCTTGCCTTTGTCGGCCAGCGAATTGATCAGCTCGTGAATCTCGACGATGGCTCCGACATCGACGCCCCGCGTCGGTTCGTCGAATATGATCAGCTCCGGATCCTGGACCAGCGATTTCGCGATCACGACCTTCTGCTGGTTGCCGCCGGACAACTCGACGACCTTGGCCTCGTCGCCGATGGCGCGCACCTTGAGGCGCTCGATCCAGGACTTTCCGGTCGCCGTGCTTTCACGCCGTGACAGCCAGGCGCGTCCCCTGGGAAACTTGGCGAGCAGGCCGAGATAGATATTGCGTGCAATCGATGCGGTCTCGAAGAACCCTTCGACCTTGCGATCCTCGGTCACGTAGGCGATGCCCGCCTGCACGGCCGGCGCGGGCACGCGGTAGCGCACCGGCTTTTCGTCGAGGATCACCTCGCCGCCGTGGAAGAAGTCGCGCTTCATGACGCCTGCTACGATCTTGAACGTCTCGGTGCGTCCGGCGCCGACCAGACCGAACACGCCGGTGATCTGGCCTGCAAACACCGACAGCGAATTGTTCTTCACCATCGGCGCCATCTTCAGGTTCTGCACCGTCAGCACCCGCTTGCCCGAGGGGCGGACCTGCGCCTTGCGCGCGCCGTAGAGCGTGTTGGAGAGATCCCGTCCCACCATCGCCTGGACGATGCGCGCCCGATCGAACTTTGAGGCGTCGTCGGTCACGACGTGCCTGCCGTCGCGCAGCACGGTGATGCGGTCGGCGAGCAGCAGCGCTTCCTCGAGGGCGTGCGAGATGAAGATGATGGAGACCCCGCGTCTCTTGAGGTCTTTGACCAGATCGAAGAAATACTTCTTCTCCTCCGGCGTCAGCGTCGCCGTCGGCTCGTCGAAGATGATCACCTTCGCCTTGTGCAGGACCGCGCGTGCGATCTCGACCATTTGCTTCTTGGCCGCGCCGAGGGCGCCGACCGTCGCCGTCGGTGTCACGTCGAAATTGAGCGATTGCAGGAATTGCTGGGCCGCGATGTAGATGCCGCGCAGGCGGTTGTAGAACTTCTCCTGGCCGAGAAACAGGTTCTGCGCCACCGTCATGGTCGGCACCAGGCTGTTCTCCTGGAACACCATGGCGATCCCGAGGTTGCGCGCCTCCAGCGGCGTCCTCGGGGTGACCTCGACGCCGTCGACGCTCATCCCGCCTGACGTCAGCGTCACGACACCGGCCATGACTTTCGTCAGCGTCGATTTTCCCGCGCCATTTTCTCCGACCAATGCGTGGATCTCGCCGCGTCGAAGGTCGAAATCGACGCCGTCGATGGCTGGCACACCGGCGTAGAGCTTGGTTGCCTTCGACAGGGACAGGACGAGGTCGTTCATGCGCGGGCCTCCTCGCCAAGGACGGTTCCAAGCGCTGTTTCAAGGGCTGCCAGCGGCAACTTGATGACGCGCCCGGGTCCCTTTGCGATCATCACGAGGTCGCCTCCGAATTCGACCGCGGCCACGATGCCGTGGTTGACGCCATCTGCACGGCTGTGGAGCGAGTAGCGCGGCTGGCCGTCAGCCCCGAGCCGGATCACGAGGCCGTATGATCGCGGCGGCGCCCAGGGCTTCATCACGCCCATGGTCTTGATGTGCGCGCCCTGCAGCGGCTCCTTGAAGGAGTTGCCGGAGCGCAGGCGCGGCGCGACCCAGAACTCCGGGTCGATCTCCGCGATCATGCGGCGGCGATAAGCCGGCTCGCGCAGCACGAACTCGACGAGCTGGGTGCGCGCGGTGAAGGCGGTAAGCCAGAAGCCGCCGCCGCGCGCCGGCGAAAGCCGGGACGGGTAGACGGGCAGGTGCCGCAGCACGTCGTTGCGGGTTCCGTCCGCCGAGATCGAGATCACGCGATGCCGCCAGCTTTCGCTGACGAGCACGCTGCCGTTGCGCGCGGTGGCGCCGAACGCGTAGCCCAATCCGCCGGCGAGCTGCGTGACCGCGCCGGACTTCGGATCGAGCCGCAGCACGCGGCCGCTCTTGCCAAGCTCCATCAGATCGCGCGCCCAGTCGTCGACCCCGCGCAACGATGATCCATCGGTTGCGATCAGCGTCCCGTCGGGCGCGGCAGCGAGCGCATTGACGGCGTGCAGGCCTTGCGCAAATACGCGCGCGGGCGTCGCGGCCGCGACGTCATCGTAGAGCCGAATCTCCGTGCCGCCGAGCGCGACGGCAAGCCCTCCGCCCGGCAAGGACGCCAGCGCGGAGATCGGCCGCTCGAAGCTGCGCACCGTCGCCGCCGAATGTTCGCTCAGACGTGTCAGCCGCACCCCGTCGGCAAGGAGCAGCGAGCTGCCGTCGGTGGCGAGATCCTCCGGCGCTTCGCATGCGAGCAGGATCTCCGCCTGCTCGAGCGCCTGGTTGGGCTTCAACGCCCCGTCGAACGACGGAACGGTGATGGCCGCCTCGCCGCGGCCGAGGAAACGGTTGGCGAATTCGCTGATGGCGGCGATCACGACGATTTCCCCCAGCGCTTGTCGTACTGCACGAAGTTCGGATCGGCATTGTCGAGCTTGAAGCGGCCGATCCGGTTGTTGGCGATGCCGCCGAGATAGAGATAGCCGCGGTGCTCGCGCATCGAGGTGATCATGGGATGGTTGAGACCCCTAAGGTCCCAGAACGATTCCAGGATCTTGCCCTGCTCGTTGAACTTGACGACGCAGCCCGTATTGATGTTCGGGAACAGCCATTCGTCGACCGGCACTCGCTTGGCCATGCGCCGGCGGAAGCCCGGCATTTTCCAGGCGAGGTCGAGCGAGGGGCTGCGCATGCCGACCAGCGCCAGCCAGTAATTTCCGTCCGAGGCGAGGTTGATATTGTCGGGGTAGCCCGGCAGATTGTCCATGACGGTTTCGACGGCGTCCTTTTTTGGACCTGCGAACCAATAGCGCTTGATCGAGCAGCCGAACGTCTCCGCGAACAGGATGGATTGTCCGTCGCTGGCGACTGCGACGCCGTTCGGGAATTTGAGGCCGCGCAGCGCGGTATGGGTCGTGCCGGTCTTGGTGTCGTAGCAGATGATGCGGCCGTTGCCGCGTGCTTCCAGCCCGTCGACCGGCCACTCGTCCATCTCGTAGCGGACGGTGGCCTCGGAGAAGAAGATCAGCCCGTCGTCGGTGATGTCCAAGTCGTCGGCAAGCCGCAGGCGGCTGTCGTCGTTCACGGAGTAGATGCTGCGGTTGGTCTCGTCGGTGGCCTTCTCCACGGTGCCGTCGGGCTTGATGCGATAGAGGCCCATGCCGCCGATACAGACATAGAGATTATCCTGCCGGTCGAACGCCATGCCGAGCGGCTGGCCGCCGATATGCGCGAACACTTCCATCCGCTCGTAATCGGGCGGGAAGAAGCGCATGATGTCGCCGTGCCGCGATCCCGCGTAGAGCACGTCGTTGCGGTCGAGAATGACGTCCTCGGGCGCCTCGATGCGGCCGAGCCCGATCAGCGCGACGTCACGCAGCTTGTCGTTCTGCTCGAACGGCCCACCCTTGCCGATTTCGGTCGGCGGCGGTGGCGGCAGCGCATGGTAGGTCGGGGCGACATAGACCTTGCTGATGATGCGGGTACGGTTCTTCTGCCAGCGGATGTCGACCATCGCAGCCACCAGCAGGATCGACGCCAGCGCCATGCGGTTGACACCGCCGCGCGCATTCATGGCGGTCAGGCCGTTGGTAACGAGAAGAACGATGAGCACGCCGACCATGGATTTGACGACCGAGCCCTTGCCGCCGCCGAGCGTGATGCCGCCAAGCACCGTCGCCGTCAGCACGATCACCTCGAGGCCGACGCCGATATCGCCGCCGACGGTGCGGAGCCGTGCCGCGAAGAACAGCGCCCCGATGCTGGTCAGCACGCCGCTCGCCACATAGCAGAGCGCGATGGTGCGGCGGACGGGGATGCCGGAATTGTAGGCCGAGCGCCGCGATCCGCCGATGGCAGTGATGTGCCAGCCGGGTCGCAGCCGCGTCAGGAAGACGTGACCGAAGACCGCGACGGCGATGTAGACCAGCGCGACGCTGGGGATGCCGAGCACGGTTCCTCCGCCGATGAAGTCCCATGACGGAATGTCGGGGAAGGCCGACGCGATGGCGTTGGAATAACGCTGGATCAGCAGGTCGTAGGCCGAGCGGTAGATGATCAGCGTGATCAGGGTGGTGATGAAGGCGCGCAGCCTGAGATACCCGATCAGCACGCCGTTCACCGCGCCGAGCAGCCCGCCGACGATCATGGTGACCACCACCACGGCGGGGACCGGCCAATTGAGCACGTCGAGCAGGTAGAGCGCGCAGAAGTCGGTCAGTGCGAAGATCGATCCGACCGACAGATCGATGCCGCCGACGATGACGACCAGCGCCATGCCGAGGCCGATGAAGCCGATCTCGCCGGCCTGCCGCGCGGTGTCGGCGAGGCTCGAGGGGGAGAGGAAGTGCTCGAGTGAGCGGCTGAGCGCGAAACCGACGATCAGCAGCAGGATCACCGGGATGGCGGTTTCGGTCCATCGTTTGGACAGGATCTCGCCGAGAAGATGGTCCGGCCAGTAGCGATATCGTAGCCTGGTCAGTGTCTCGCGCATCTGCCTTCCGCTGATTCCATGAGCAAGGTTGCGCGTTCCGCTCCTGAAGGGGCGGAACGCGCGTCGTCGAACGCGATCACTTCTTGAGGTCAGAGAGATTCCAGCACGCCATTTGGCTGTCGGCATTCTCCTTGGTGATCGGAATCAGCGTGGTGTATTCGGAGCCCTTGACCGAGCCCGGCTTGGCACCTGACGACAACAGCCATTTGATGGTGCCGGCCATCTGCGCCGCCTGTGTCGGCACGTCGTAGCTCATGTTGAGATCGAACGAGCCGTTCTTCACGAGCTCGCACGCGCCCTTGCGCTCGCCGCCGCCTGAGGTGGCCAGGAACACCTTGCCGGTCAGGCCGGCTTCCTTGATCGCGGCGGCGGTGCCGATGTCCATGCCGTCCCAGAAGCCGACGATGCCGCAGAGGTCAGGGTTCTGCTTCAGCACCGTCTGGGTGATCGCCTTGGCCTTGGCCGCATCCCAATCGGCGGCCTGGCTGGAGACGACCTTGATCTCGGGATGCTTGGCGAGAACGTTCTCGACGCCCTTGAGCGTATAGGCGCTGGCGGCCGCGGAGAGCGCGCCCTGGATGATGGCGATCTTGTTCGACTTGCCCTGGCAGGCCTTCACCACGCCCTCGGTCTGGCGCTCGCCGATCTCGATCCAGTTGGCGCCGACGAAGGCCGAGCTGCGATAGGCCGAGCCCATGTTGATCTGGATGACGTAGATGCCCTCGTTCTCGGCGCGCTGCAGCAGCTTGGCGTAGGTCTGGACGTCCGGGTTGTGGATCACCATCACCGCCGGCTTCTCCGAGATCAGCGAGGTGACGGCCTGCGCGCCCGCATTGGTATTCCAGTTGGGATCACGAATGACGAACTTGACGCCGAACGGCTCGAGCTCCTTCTTGAGGCCGGCGTACCAGCCTTCGGTCAGGTCGAAGTTCATCGCGACCGGCACATAGGCGACGGTCTTGCCGGCAAGTGCTTCCCGGAAGGTCTTCTGAAACGGCTCGTCGAGCCCCTGTTGGGCGAGGGCCGGGACCGCTCCGGCTGAAAGCGCCAATGCGGCGATACTTCCGAGCGCGAACTTATGGATGCAGGCCATTGTCTTCCTCCTTGTTGGATGCGCGTATTCTCAGACGTATTCCCTTGGGCAGATCAGATGTCGCCCTGTTGGGCCGTTTCTTCGTTGCGTGGATTGAGGAACGTGTCGGTGATGACCGCGATCAGGAGCACGAGGCCCTTGATGAGGTTCTGGCCGGCATAGGGAATGTTCAGGATCGTCATTCCGTTCAGCATCGTTCCGATCAGCAGCGTGCCGATGATGACGTTGACGACCCCGCCGCGTCCGCCGGACAGGCCGATCCCGCCGAGCACGACGACGAGAATGACGTCGTAGATCAGCGTCGAGTTGAAGATGCGGGTCGGCATGGAGTTGACGGACGCCGCCATCACGAGGCCGGCAAAGCAGCCGATCAGCGCCGCAAGGACATATTGCAGCACGATGATGGGCCGCGACGGGATGCCGGTGACGCGCGCCGCGAACGGGTTGTCGCCGATCGCGTAGATGTAGGCGCCCCAGCGCGTCTTACGCAGCAGCACGAAAACCACGACGCAGGCGATTGCGAACATGACGATCGACGTGGGAATGCCGAGAATGCTGCCCTGGCCGAGCCGCTCGAAGCCGGCCATGCCGTCGCTCCATTGCACGACGTCGAGCTGGAAGAGGGCGGCCTGGCCGAGACCGGCGACGAACAGGCCGGTCGCCAGCGTCGCGAACAGAGGCGGCACTTCCGCATAGGCGATGAGCCAGCCGTTGACGAGACCGATCGCGATCGCCAGCAGGCCGGCCGAAAGCAACGAAGCCGGCAGCGAGTGTCCGTTTTGCACCATCTGCAGCACGAGGCCGCCGGGGACCGCGAGGGCAGCGATCAGCGACAGATCGATGCCGCGGCCGATCACGACGATCGCCATGCCCAGGCCGAGGATGCCCAGCACTGCCACGTTCTGCAGCAATGTCAGCATGTTGTCGGCGGAGAGAAAGCCCTGCAGGAAGACCGAGAAGCTCAGGAAGAGTGCAGCGAAGACCGCAAACACGATTTCCTGTTGGCTGATCCGAACGCGCTTCATCGCTTGCCATCCCCTAGGAATCGGCACCGCGCGCGTCTCGGGATCGCCGTCTCGGCGCGCGCTTGCCTCCCCCCGTCCCACGAGTTGTTTTGGGCTTGATAGGCGACAGACCTCGACGTGGCTTGCGTCAACGCGCAAACCTTTTGCGTTGGCGCGCAAAGTGCCTTGCGCGGCGCTGCCGGGAACCTAAGATCGACGCCAACGGATTTTTGTGCGCTGCACAGCCAAACCTCGCTGCAACGGGCCGCCGATGGATCTGGTGTTTACGACCGAGGAGCTGGACCCAGCCAAGCGCTTTGCGGCCTGGCAAGATGCCATCTGCGACCACTATGTCCATGTCGACGTGAACGCGATGAAGCCCGCCGACTATCAGGGCTTTATCCGCGAGGCGCAATTTGGCCCGGTCACGATGAGCGACGTCTTCTTGTCGGAGCAGCGGATATCGCGGCGCGAGCGGCACATCGCCAAGCTCGACAAGGACTGCTACTACGTCCAGTTTCTGCAACAGGGCAGCATGGACGTGCTCCAGGCCGGCCAGACGCTGGCGACCAGCCCGGGCACCGGCGCGATTTTCTCGGCCTCCGAGGCCTACGATCTGGAGTGCTCGGACCGCTTCCGGTCGTTGTACTTGGAGATCCCGCGCAAGGAGTTTTCGTCGCGCTTCGCCGAAGGAAAGATGCCGTTCGCGGCGACGATCGCGACCGGGCGGGGCTTGGGGCGGATCGCCGCCGAATTCTGCGCGCTGCTGGCATCGGAGGCATCAAGCCTGGAGGAGGCTGCACGAGCTCGGCTCGGTCATGAACTGATGGACGTTCTGGCGCTCGCGCTCGACATGGGCGACAAGGACGAGTTCTCGGAGGATGCGACGGCGCGGAAGGCACGCCTGCGCTCCGTCAAGGCCTGGATCGAGGAGCACCTGACCGAACCTGACCTGTCGCTGGAGAAGATTGCCAGGAGCAACGGCGTCTCGCTCCGGCATCTGCATTATCTGTTTCGGTCGACCGAGATGTCGGTGTCCGAATGGATCTTGAACCGCCGCCTGCAGCGTTGCTACGACGCGCTGATGCGCCCGGAGTTGCGCGCGCTGTCGGTGACTGAAATCGCCTATCGGCTGGGGTTCAGCAGCTCGTCGCATTTCAGCACGGTGTTTCGCAGGAAATTCGGGCACAGCCCGTCCGAGCTGCGCCGTCGGCAGATGACGTCGTTCGAGTAGGCGCACCGGCTCGCAGACGAAAGGCGCAGATGGTCCATTCGTGCGCTGAGATCGCAGAGGGCGCTTCGGGATCCGGCACCATGCGGAAGCGGGTTGCAGCGACCCGGCGGTCGGCGATGCGGTACCACATCGCTGTCCGTTCTGCAGCGTGACGTGCCTTGAGCCCATCACTTGACGCAAGTCAAGACGGCGAGGTGGAAGCCGGGCAGGTTCACTGAGCATAGCAGACGCTGTTGACAGTTGACGGTCAATGCTCGGCGATCCATGGATGGCTGAGGAGTTGATCTTGATCAACGAGTTGTAGAAGCGTGGCCAATTCCGGGCTCGGTTCGGGAGAGTCAATGAACGAATCCAGTTGCACGATTCTCATGCTTTCCCCGCAGGCGCAGGTGTAAGCGATGTTACGCGCCGGCCGCATCTATTCGCTCTACGTTCCGCTGATGCTCTTGCTGATATCGCTCGGCGTTATCGCTGCAGTCTGGAGCTGGTTGGGAATGCCAGTCAATCTGGCGCGCGCGCCGATCGATCCAAGCGACAAGGTCCAATGCATCTCATACGCCCCATTCCGCAACCACCAGACGTCGCTTTCGCCCGCCACCCAGGTATCGCGTGAGCAGATCGCGGAAGACCTTGCGCAGCTTGCGAAGATATCCAACTGCATCCGCATCTATGCGACCGATCTCGGCCTCGATCAGATCCCCGAGCTTGCATCCAGGGCAGGGCTGAAAGTGATCCAGGGAATCTTTCTCGACAAGGATCAGCAGAAGAATCAGACACAAATATCAACCGCGATACGCCTCGCCAGGGATTATCCCGAGACCATCATCGCACTGGTCGTCGGCAACGAGACATTGTTACGCAAGGATATAACGGTATCGGATCTGATAGCGACGATCCGCTCGGTCAAGGCGCAGGTCAGCGTCCCCGTCACCTATGCCGACGTCTGGGAGTTCTGGCTGGCCAATCGTGAACTCTATGAGGCCGTCGATTTCGTCACGATCCATATCCTGCCATATTGGGAGAATGTACCAATCCCGGCAGAGTCCGCCGCCGCGCATGCCGACAAAATTCGTCGAGAGATCGCGTCCGCGTTTCCGGGCAAGGAAATCCTGATCGGAGAGATCGGTTGGCCAAGCCAGGGACGGATGCGGGAATCGGCACTGCCTTCACCTATCAATCAGGCACGTGTGGTCTCGGAGGTTCTCGGTCTTGCTCGGCGCGAGAATTTCCGCGTCAACCTGTTTGAGGCCTACGACGAATCCTGGAAACGAGACATCGAGGGCACCGTGGGCGGGTCATGGGGCCTGTTCGAAGGCGAGCGGCGCACGTTGAAATATCCTCCGGGCATCGCCGTCAGCAATCACCCGCTCTGGAAGCTGCAAATGTGCAGTGGACTTGCGCTGTCCGCATTTGCCTTCGGTGCGGCTTGGTTGACCTTGCGTCGTAGACCCAGGGCATCCAGTCTGGCTTCCTGGTTCGCGGTCGGAATAGTGGCAACCACCGCCGGAATCCTGTTTGGAGTGGCTGCCCAAAAGGTATTCTTTGAGAGTGTCGGCGTGGGTGGTTGGCTCTTGTGGAGCGCTCTGCTGGCGGCAGCGACGATGTCCCCGCTGCTCGGCGCCCACGCCGTGATGTCGGGCCGCCCGCCGCCAAGTTTCCAGCAATTGTTCGGCCCGAAGGGCTACCGGACCGAATCGATATGGATGAGCCTTTACGGACTAGCCTTGACGGCGACCGCCGTGATCGGTGCGGCGACCGCGGTCGCGCTCGTATTTGATCCCCGTAATATCGATTTTCCCTTTGCCGCGCTCACCATGGCGGCGGTGCCTTTCGCAGCGGTGGCGCTGCTCAATCCGCTGGACAAGGGAAGCCGTCCCATGGCGGAGTCGCTGTTTGCCGGTCTGTTTGTCGGAGCGGCGATCTATGTGAGCTTCAACGAAGGGCCGGCGAACTGGCAGGCGCTGTGGACGTGCGCGGCCTACCTGTTGCTAGCCGCGACGCTGTGGCGGGCGCGGGCCTGAGAACCGCACGGATACCTCTCAGGATCAGAGGAGTGTTTGACCTGCATCAACCGGGATTGAGGCTATCGGGTTAGCCTTGAACGCCGTCGCGCTGGAGCAACAGATATGACTTCGTTCGACAAGCACAAGAGCGCATTCGAGACCGAGTTCATCGCCGGAGAAGACTTGAAGTTCAGAGCCCGCAGCCGTGCGGTGGCATTGCTCGCGCAATGGGCAGCATATCGCCTCAGCCAGTCCGCAGAAGCCACCAAGGCGCTTACCCAAGAAATCTTGGAAGCCGACGTCGCGAATCCGGCCGTTGAGCAGACCGTGGATCTGGTCGCTGCGGTTCTTGCACCGGCCGGGGTTCTCAGGCAGGAGGTGCGCCAGGCGCTGGATCGCTTCCGAACGGAGGCCGAAGCCGACGAGCGCGTCGGTCGTCCGCGGCGAGGGTTGGTGCGCGGCAAGTTTACCCTACCCGATTTGGAGAACCGGTTGGCCACGTTGCAGAACGGGGCGCTCGTCCGGATCGACCGCGTTGATTATGAGCGCTTGTTCGGATTGAATGATGCCGCACGGGGACGCCTGCGCAATTTCGCCCGCAGTCATCGATGTGTCGCGAGCTTTGCAGATTCGGCCGTTCTGTTTCGCAAGCAGATCGCACCGGTCGGGGAATGCCCCGAAGCGTGAACTCGTAATCCGGACCGCGTCAGTAAACGAAAGCCGGGGTCTCGAGCAAATGATCATTCACCAGAACTACGCCCGGGATCGCCTCGGCCGCTACGCGGATGGCCGTGCGTTCTGCCACGGATGGCGCGAAGCCCCAGAGGTCGATGACGCCGTCTTTGACGGTCGCGTTCAGGTTGAACGTGTGGGCCCAGGGTTGATTCTTGATCTCATCGAGGAATTTCTTCCTGATTGTCGCGTCCGGAAGCGAAATCTCCAGCTTGGGCCTGGCGCTTGCGACGGCCTGCAGCAGATTGGCCCGGCTGACGATCCCGACGAGTTGACCCTGCCTGTTGACGATGGGCACAGTTTTGATCTGGCGGTTCTCAAGCAGCATCGCGATGTCGCTTAGCGGCGTCTCTGGACTGGCAGTGACGACCTCGCGCGTCATGATATCCTTGACCTTGACCGCATGCGATTTGACGTAGTCGTTCGCCATTTGCGCGTCGCCGGCCAAGAGGCGAAGCCACCAGGCATATTGGCGCTCGGTTCCGGATTCGCTTCGATGCAGGAGGTCGCCTTCGGTTACGATCCCGAGGATGTTGTTGTCCGCATCGACGACAGGCACTGCGCTGATGTGGCGCTCGAGCAGGATCTTGGCGACATGGCGAACGGTCGCATCCGCGCCGACGGTCACCACCGGTGCAATCATCACGTCCTGTGCTTGCATGACAAACCTCCATGATGATCAAAATCATGCACTCTCTGCCGCCGATCGGCTTGATCGGGATCAAAGGGAGCCCCAGCTGCGAGGACATTTTTCCCTCAGGCAAATAGCGGCTGTCCGAATGATATGACCCCCGATCACGCCTTCGGCGATGGACCGATGGCGCTCTTCCCCGGTAACGAAGGCGACAAGGTACAGCCGTGGGGCGCTTGATTTGCGTCAACGGCGTGGCTCGGAAACGCGGGATAAACGGCCATCCGAGCCAAGGAGCGAAGCTATGTCTCTTGCCAGCGTCATGGTCTATGTCGATTCCCAGCAGCAGGACGAAGGGCAGATCGCCGTCGCCGAAGGCATCGCGGACGGCTTTGGGGCAGCTCTGCTCGGCATCTCGGCGGTCGCGATAGAGCCTCCGTTCGTCGCCGAAGGCGTGATCATCGAGCAGACCACCGCGGAGGATCTCGAACGCATCCGGGCAACTCTTGTGGCCAAGGAGGCGTGGTTCAGGCGGATCGTTCGCCTGCCGCGCGAGAAGGTCGAATGGCGTTGGGCGATCGACTTTCCGACCGAGTTCCTGGTCGAGCAGTCCAGGGCGGCGGACCTCGTCGTGGTGCGGCGCAGTCAGCTGAAGGCCAAATCCTCTCATTACCTCGATGCGGCCGGAGCCATGTTGCGGCTGGGCCGTCCGCTCCTTTCGGTGCCGGTCGGCGTCACCAGATTGTCGGGCGATCGGATCGTGGTCGGCTGGAAGGATGCCCGCGAGGCGCGACTGGCCGTTCGCGATGCGCTGCCGTTTCTGACGCGGGCTTCGCAAGTCACGATCGCCGAAATCTGCACTGCGACCGAACAGGATGCGGCGCATGATCGGGTGCGGGACGTGGCCGGATATCTCCAGCGCCACGGCGTCAATTGCCAGCACGAGGTGCGCGTGCATACGGCGGAGCCCGACGCGGGCTATCTCGTCCGGCTGGCCGCCGACGTCGGGGCCGACCTCATCGTCACCGGCGGATATGGACATAGCCGGCTGGGGGAATGGATTTTCGGCGGCATGACGCAGAGCCTGCTGCATCAGGCTCCGGTCTGTCTTCTGATGTCGCATTGACGTCGACGCGACGGGAGGATGTGCAATGGCCAAGGATGGTCAGGCGGCGCAGGCGGGCGTGGCGAAGCAAACAAGCGAGGTCGGCGCACCTGAACGCGGCAAGCCGGTCTTGGACGCTAGAGCGTTTTCGAGCGAAGTGGACACTGGTTCGCGTGAAGAAAACGCGTCAAAACAAGAATCTGGGCAGGCCGATCGCGCCATCAGGGATGCCCTCGAGGATGATGAGGTGCGAGAGGCGCTCGATCTGCATCGTCGAACCAAGCACCCCTAAAGCGCGATGAGATTTGGACGAATCGTCATCGCGCCTTGTTTGCGCATGATCTTTCCGGAAAACCGCGTCGCACTTTTCCGGATCATGCTCTAGCCCGCTGCCCGTCGGGCTCCGGCGCTGTCGCGCTCGGCAGTGCGGACGATCTCGATGGTCCGCAACACACTCGACGGATTGACGCTGATCGAGTCGATGCCGAGTTCAGCCAGGAACTTCGCGATCTCCGGATAATTTGCCGGCGCCTCGCCGCAGATCCCGACGTGGCGGCGGTTTCGCTTGGCGCCCAGCACAGCCATCGACAGCATTTGCAGCATGCCGGGGTCGCGCTCGTCGAAGTCGAATGCGACGATCTCGGAGTCCCGGTCGACGCCGAGCGTGAGCTGGGTGAGATCGTTGGAACCGATGGAGAAGCCGTCGAACAATTGCGCGAACTGGTCGATCAGGATGACGTTGTTCGGTATCTCGCACATCATGAAGATCTGCAGGCCGTTGTCGCCTCGTTTCAGCCCATGAGTGGCCATGGCTTCAATGACCTTGCGCGCTTCCTCGACACGCCGGCAGAACGGAATCATGATTTTGAGATTGGTAAGTCCCATCGCCTCGCGCACGCGCTTCAGGGCCGCGCATTCCAGCGCAAAGCCCTTCGCATAGGCGGGGTGCGCGTAGCGCGCGGCGCCTCGGAAGCCGAGCATCGGATTTTCCTCGCGGGGTTCGAAACCGGCGCCGCCGAGCAGGTTGGCATATTCATTGGTCTTGAAATCGGACAGGCGCACGATCACCGGCCGGGGATAGAACGCGGCGGCGATGGTGCCGACGCCCTCCGAAAGTCGCTCGACAAAGAACTCGGAAGGTTGCTTGTGGCGTGCGGTCAGCAGCTTGATCTTCTGCCGATCGCGCGCCGAAGTCACCTTGTCGGGACAGGCAAGCGCCATGGGGTGGATCCCGACATGCTGGTTGATGATGAACTCCATGCGGGCAAGACCAACGCCGTCGCTCGGCAAGGACGCGCTCTTGAATGCGATCTCGGGATTGCCGAGGTTCACCATGATCTCGGTGCGGGGCTTTCGAAGGTCTTCGGTTGAAATCTGCTCGACCTCGTAAGGCAGCGTCCCCTCGAACACGTGGCCGATATCGCCTTCGGCGCAGGACACCGTCACCGCCGTGCCGGTCTTCGCTCTCTTGCTGAAGCTGCCGGTTCCAACCACGGCGGGCACGCCGAGCTCGCGTGCGATGATGGCGGCATGGCAGGGCCGGCCGCCATGATCGGTCACGATCGCCGCAGCGAGCTTCATGACCGGCTCCCAGTCCGGGCTCGTCGCCGTCGCGACCAGCACCTCGCCTGGACGGAATTTCCGGAGCTCCCGCTCGTTTCTGATCAGTCGGATGCGTCCTGCCGCGATCTTTTCGCCGACGGCGCGGCCCTCGGCCAACGCTTTTCCGGACGATTTCAGCGTATAGCTTTCCAATGCCTCCGGTGTGCGGCGGGAGGCGACCGTCTCAGGGCGGGCCTGGATGATGTAGAGCGAGCCGTCTCTGCCGTCCTTGGCCCATTCCACGTCCATCGGGGTCGGCTTGCCCGACTTCTGCGAATAGTGCCTCTCGACGAGAAGCGCACATTCGGCCAGCGTCAAGACTTCGGTGTCATCGATGCAGAACCGGCGGCGTTCGTTGGCCTGCGTTGCCACGTTCCGGGTGGCGTTGTGCCCGCGGCCATAGACCATTCGCTTGGCCTTCGATCCCAGACGGCGCGACAGAACCGCCCGGAAGCCGGCGTCGAAGGTCGGCTTGTGGACGTAGAACTCGTCGGGGTCCACGATACCCTGTACGACATTGTCTCCCAGCCCGTACGCTCCGGTCACGAATACGACGTCTCGAAACCCGCTCTCCGTGTCGAGCGTGAAGATGACGCCACTGGCCGCAAGGTCCGAGCGGACCATCTTCATGACCGCAACCGACAGCGCGACCTTGAAATGATCGAAACCGTTGTCGATCCGATAGGAGATCGCACGATCCGTGAACAGCGAGGCAAAGCAGCGGCGGCAGGCCTCCATCAGCCCGTCGGCGCCACGGATGTTGAGGAAGCTGTCGTGCTGTCCGGCAAAACTTGCGGTCGGCAGGTCTTCGGCCGTGGCGGAGCTACGGACCGCCACCGCGACATTGCATCCGTATTCCCGCTCCAGCTGCCGATACGCCTGCGCGGCCTGACGACGGAGATCTTCGCGGTCGGTCGCCACGTAGACGATCGCGCGGGCAGCGGCGGCACGACGCGCAAGATCGGCGATCCGTCGCTTGTCGATGCCGGCGAGAAGCGGCTTGAGCTTGTCCCACGCGCCAGCCTCGGTCAGGGCGTCCCGATACGCCGCTGCGGTCAGCGCAAAGCCGTTCGGGACCTTGACGCCCTGGGGCGTCAGCGCCGAATAAAGTTCGCCCAGCGAAGCTGTCTTGCCTCCGACCAGCGGCACGTCGGCAAGACCTATGTCCCTGAACCAGCGAATGTAGGTTGACGTGTCCACGCGCATTCTCCCGCACTGCAAAAGTAGCCTGAGCGCGAGCATCTTCCGGCATCTTCGCACCATCGGTTTGCGAAAGATCAAGTGTGCGGCACATGCCCGCCTTAGCAATGAACGTCGATGATGACCGAACCAGAGCAGAACGCCTCTTTGCGGGAGAGGGCGCGATTTTGGCAGGCCGCCTCCGGTTTCTGGCGGGGCGCGCAGGCTTGGGCCGTATGGGCGCTATGTGCGTTGTTGGTCCTCGTCGTCGTCCTGCAGCTCTACGTGCAATTTCGCTTCAACTATTGGAATCGCGATTTCTTCGATGCACTGGAGAGCCGCGACCCCGCGCGCCTGACAGGGCAGGCATTCCTGCTCGTCCCATTGTGCATCGGAAGCATTGCACTCGCCGTCACCTCGGTCTGGGGCCGCATGACGGCGCAGAGACAGTGGCGGGAATGGCTGACCGGCAAAGTGATAGACTATTGGATCGAAGATGACCGCTACGCCCGCCTTGCGGCCGTGCAGAGCGAGCGGCAGATACCCGAATACAGGATCGCCGAGGACGTCAGGATCGCAACGGATGCGCCCATCGATCTTGCGCTTGGACTGGTTTCCTCGCTGCTCAGCGCCATCATCTTCATTCAGGTTCTCTGGACCGTTGGCGGCGACATCGCGTTGCCCGTGGGAAGCCATTCGGTCCGGCTTCCGGGCTACCTTGTCATTGGCGTGGCGGTCTATTCGGGCATCGTCACGACGGCAATGACGCTGGTCGGGGCGCCCCTGACCCGGCTGGTCCAGATCAAGAACCAGGCCGAGGCGGAATTGATCACGGCGGCGCACCAGCTCCGCGACATCGGGGAGGGGGTCGCACCCCAAGGGCAACGGCCGGAAGTCTGCCGTGATCTTCGCAGCGCTGTCCGGGCCACCATCCATCAGTGGCGCCGCCTGTGCTGGCAATTGATGCGGACGACCATCGTGTCGCACGGCAACTCGCTGCTGGCGCCGATCATCGGCCTGGTGCTCTGCGCGCCGAAATTTCTCGCGGGGGCCATGACGCTGGGCGAGCTTACGCAAGCCGCGGCGGCGTTCACGCTGGTGCAGGCCTCGTTCAACTGGGTTGTCGACAATTACGGGCGCATCGCCGATTGGGTGTCGTCGCTGGAACGGGTTGGCGGCCTCCTGCTGTCGCTCGACCGTCTCAACCGGCAGGCCTCGCCGCTGCAGCCGGAGTCCCAGGCGCGTCAGGTTGACCCGGTCAAATTGCCGTAGTGAGGGTGACCTGCGCGGCGAGACGTTTGACGTCGTCCGGCCGGCACAGTTCGGTGCCTGGATTGAGCAGAGCCGCGGCGCCGGCGGCGACGGCCTGTCGGAAGCAGTGCTCCAGACCGGCTCCAGATGCCAGCCCGTGAACCAGCGCGCCGAGAAAGCTGTCGCCGGCGCCGACGGCGCTGACCGGCGTGATTGCAAGAGGCCTCGCGCGCAGGACCCGGTCGCTCGTCACCAGCGCGGCGCCGAGATGTCCCATCGTGAGGGCGACCGTCGCCGCCTTGCCGCTGCGCACCAATGTTCGGGCGGCAGCTTCCCATTCGGCGGCATCGGATGGCTCGCGGCCGACCAGCTCCCGCATCTCCCGCAGGTTCGGCTTTACCAGCTCGACCCCCTCCGCCACCGCAGCCACGAGGGCCGGACCGGACGTGTCGAGGATCATCCTGGCTCCGCGTCGTCTAACGATGCTTGCGACCCTCGCATAGAAATCGTCGGGCACGCCGCCCGGCAAGCTTCCGCTCGCCACCACGAAGCGGGGAAACGGCTCGATTGCCGACAGCATTGCAAGGCATCTCTGCCATTCGCTGTCGGCGAGAGGTGGCCCCGGCAGGATGAAGCGATAGGGCTGGCCCGTGCTGATCTCGCTGACGAAGAAGTCCTGGCGGGGCTCGCCCGCGATCGGAAAGGTCAGGCTTTCGACGCCCTCGCGATCGAGCAATTGCCGCAGCAGGTCGCCGGTCAGGCCGCCCACCGGAAACAGCGCGGTGGCATTGCCGCCGAGGCGCTTGACGACGCGCGCAACATTGATGCCGCCGCCGCCGGGGTCGCGACGCTGGCCGATGCCGCGCAGCTTGGCGACGGGAACGATCCTGTCCACCGATGTCGACACGTCGACCGCCGGGTTGGCCGTGATCGTGAGGATCGCGGTCATCAGCCTAGCCGGCGGCCATGGGCGCGGTCATCGCGCCAGGCCGTTCCGTCAGGTTCTCGAACTCCGCACGGTCTGCCGTAATCTCCGTCCTGCGCGCGCCTCGAATGAGATCTGAATACCAGCGTGCCGATGCCTTCGGCGTTCGCTTCTGCGTGGCAAAGTCGACATGAACGAGACCAAAGCGTTGCGAATAGCCCGACGCCCACTCGAAATTGTCGAGCAGCGACCAGACGAAATAGCCCTTGACGTTGGCCCCGGCCCGGATCGCCTCCTGCATCGCCCGTGTATAGGCGTCGAGATAGGCAATTCGGGCGGTGTCCTGAACACGGCCGGTCTCGTCCGGCTTGTCGTCCGCGGCGGTGCCGTTCTCCAGCACGTAGATCGGCAGGCGGAAACGGCGGTCGATGTCCAGCAGCGTGTCGCGGAACGCGTCGGGAATGATGGGCCAGCCGATCGAGGTCCGTCGTACCTCGGCTGGCGGTGCGCCGAAGCCGGCGCCGATCGCGTTGCTCTCAGCCCTGATGTAGTGCGGTGAGTAATGGTTGAGCCCGAACCAGTCGACCGGCCGCGCGATCTGCGCCATGTCGCCGGGCTTGACATATGGCTCGATCGCCGCGGCCAGTTCCGGCGGGTAGTAGGCAAAGTGTTGCGGATAAGGGAATGCGTCGTTCCAGTAGGGCGCGAAGCGTCGTGTCGCCGCCGCATCTTCCTCACTTGGCGTGGCGGGATAACAAGGCTGCCGGTTGTGAATGGCGCCGAGCGATGCCTCCGGCACCGATTGGCGTAGCACGTCGATGGCGCGCCCATGGCTGAGGTTGACGTGATGGATGGCCCGGTGCAGAGCGCCCTTGTCGGCAATGCCGGGCGCATTCCAGCCGAGACCATATCCGAACAGCGTGAATACGCATGGTTCGTTGAACGTGGCGAACCGCTTGACACGGTTGCCGAGGCGTCGGGCCATGAGCGCGGCATAGTCGGCAAACCAGCCGGCAATGTCCCGGTTCTGCCAGCCTCCAAGATCCTGCAGCGCCTGCGGCAGATCCCAGTGATAGAGGCAAATCCAGGGCTCGATGCCGGCAGCCAGCAATGCATCGACGAGCCTGTCGTAGAAATCAAGGCCCGCCTCGTTCGCGGCGCCGCGTCCTTGCGGCAGGACGCGCGGCCAGGAGATGGAGAAGCGGTACGCGTCGACGCCGATCTCGCGCATCAACGCGATGTCTTCGCGGAAGAGATGATAATGATCGCAGGCGACATCGCCCGTATCGCCGTTCTTGATGCGGCCCTGCTGCCGGCAATAATCGTCCCAGATGCTGTCGCCGCGGCCGTCCGAATGGGCGCCGCCCTCGATCTGGAAGCTCGAGGTCGAGACACCCCACAGGAACGTCTTCGCTGCCGGCGCGTGCGTGTGAGGTGGGCGAGCGGCTCCGTCTGTGGTTGTCATGTGCCTGCCTTGGGATGCGATGACGCAGTTCGGATTGTGATAGGTCCACAATGCTGCGCTTTGCCGATCGCGGCTTGACCGAGATCAACCGTCTGAGCGGCAGCGGAAGTGATGGAGCAGGCCGCATCCTAACGCGGCGGGCGAGCCTTCAAGGTTTCGAGATACGCCACGATCGCGTCGATCTGGTATTCCGCCAGCCGCGGGTTGGGCATGGCTTGGCCGGGGCCGAGCCTGCGATGGCTTGACGTCAGGAACTGCCTGATGTCATCGGCGGAGAACGAGGGGCGATCGATGATCTCCAGGAAGCTCGGCGCCGGCGGACGGGACGCCGGCGATTCCCTGGAGGCATCCTCCACCACATGGCATGGTCCACATGACGCATGGGCCTGTGCCCGGCCTTCGGTGATCTGATCGACGAACAATTGGTTGGCGACCGGCGGCCGAACCGGTACCTGGATTGTGATTGAGGCGAACCCGCTGGCCCGATGGCAACTGTTGCATTCGTTCGTCAGCGCCGAATACGCTTTGGTGAACGCAGGCACGTCTTTTTGCTGCACCGCTTGCCGTACGGCCTGGAGCTGAACCTTGGCAGCAACGATCCGTGCAGGATCGGGCATTAGCTTGCTCGTCCGTTCAAGGGCATCGTCGATGTGTTGGATCTCGTAACTCGCCAGCCCCCAATTGCTGAGCTTGCCTGCAAACCACAGCTTGGCATGCTGGAGCTGCACCCGGGTCATCAGATCGGAGAGGGAGACGTCGATGGGTGTGGGCTGCGCAGGCGCTCCCGCGCTCGATGCTGCGACTGCCGCAAAGATCGCGGCGATGAACGGCGCTGACAGGCGCATGCCGGTGTCCCAAATTTGATTGCAGCATGGCACTCGATCCCGGCCGGGCGTTGATCTCGATCAAGACCCGATCTGGGGCGGCAATTACCCGTGAACTCTCTTTGGAGTCCAACACATGCGCGCGCACCAGATCATGTCCCGCCGGGTGATAGCCATTCGGCCCGAGGCCCCGATCGCCGATGCCATCAAGGTGATGCTGGCTCACCACATCAGCGGACTGCCGGTCACGGATTCGGCGGGAAAGCTGGTCGGCATCATCTGCGAAAGCGACTTCCTGAGGCGGGCCGAGCTCGAAACGGAGCATACCCGCAACCGGCTGCTGACGGTCCTGCTCGGCGCGGACCGGATCGCGCGTGAGTTCGTGAAGGAGCATGGGCGCAAGGTGGAGCAGGTGATGACGCCTGATCCGGCGACGATCAGGGAAGATACGCCGCTGGAGGAGATTGCCGACCTGATGGAGCGCCGGGGCCTGAACCACGTCCCGGTCATGCGCGATGACCGCATGGTCGGCATCATCACCCGGTCCGACTTCTTGTCCGCGGTTGCCAGACCGCTGACCGGCGCCCCCGGTTACTCGGATGACGACAATCAGATCCGTCGTTCGGTGCTCGCGGCGATGGCGCGGATGCCTTGGCAGCCCATTGGTCTTAACGTCAGCGTCAGGGACGGGGTGGTCACGCTGCGAGGCGTCGTCAAGGGCGACAACGCACATCGGGCGGCTATCGTGGCTTGCGAGAACGCGTCAGGCGTCCGGGGGGTCGATGACCGCCTCTGTCTTCAGCCGACCTGTCCTGATCCGGAGGATGATTACGGCGGCGGGGACTTCGTGTCGCTGCAGGCGGAGCCCTCGACACTGGATGACGAACCATTGTGACGCCGGCCTCTTGACGACGCAGCATCCGCGCCGGCGGCCGAGCGGGCCGACCTAATCTTCCGACCCGCGGCCGGTCAGATCGGGATTGACGGTCCGGCCGGCGCTCGACCGGACCGGTTGCTTGGCCGGCCTTGCGCTCGCCGAAAAATAAAGTGCGAGCTCGAGGATGCCATACATCGCGAATATCATCAGCGCCTTGATTGCTTCGCTTGTCATCTGAATATCCTCCCAACAGCCCTTTCCCGACTAACGCTGCGCCATCCTGGTCAGCGCGTGAGCTGGATGAGCCTTATGAACCGCCAGGGTCGTCGCCTTCCGCGCATCCATTTCGGGTTGGGCGAGGTGGACCGCCAGCGAGATCGTGACGATGGCGATGCCGGCAAGCAATCCAGCGACCACCACCTTCAGATGTGTTGCCTTGTCCGCGGTGTAGATCGAGTGGTTCATTGCAGGCCCCTTGCCGGCGCGTGCTCGCAGAACTTTACTAACGGATAAATTGCCGGACGGAAATTTGGGGGCATCACCTAAGGAGATGTCCGGAGCCGGACGGGAGAAGGACGAGCCGCGCACCCTCACATACCGCGTTGGCGCGACCCGAACAGCGCGGTGATCAGCGCTGCCGTGGCAATGGGAACGCAAACGGGGCATCCGAGCAACGGGGGCTCGAGCGGCCGGCGTTCAGCTAGCGGTATGCATGTGCTTCAGCGATTCCACGACGAAGCGGAGATCATCGTGAGCCGTCTTGGCGAGCGTCGCGAGCGAGGCAAGGCTGCGTCTGCCGCAGCCTCGCCT
Source organism: Bradyrhizobium guangxiense (assembly GCF_004114915.1). Classification (NCBI taxonomy): domain Bacteria; kingdom Pseudomonadati; phylum Pseudomonadota; class Alphaproteobacteria; order Hyphomicrobiales; family Nitrobacteraceae; genus Bradyrhizobium; species Bradyrhizobium guangxiense. Next base: position 1,022,779 of record NZ_CP022219.1, read on the forward strand.
CGATGGGCTTTCAGGCGGCCTTCACATCGATGGTCTTGACCGGCTTCTGAGCTTCTTCGGTCTTCGGCAGCACGACCTTGAGCACGCCGTTCTTGAACGTCGCCTCGATCTTATCGGCATTGACCCCGTCCGGCAGCGCGAAATAGCGCTCGAAGGAGCCGTAGCGGCGCTCCGAAACGTAATAGTCTTTCTTCTTCTCTTCGGTCTCTTCCTTCTTCTCGCCTCGGATGGAGAGGCCACCGTTGACGAGCTTGACCTCGATGTTCTTCTCGTCGAGGCCGGGAAGCTCCGCCGTGATCTCGTAGGCCTTGTCGCCTTCGGCGACGTCGACGGCCGGCGCGTTGAAGTTCTTGGACAGATCGCGCTCCAGCCGTGCGAGCGAGCGGAACGGCCGCTTCCAGAAGCCGTTGCCAAAGTCGTCGAAGATCTGGTCGATCTCGTTCCTCAGTGCCTGGAACGGCTGCCATGCTTCGCCCGCGACGGCAGGTGCAGTGGAGGGTTTGGTGACAGGTAATTTGGTCTCGGTTGCCATGATCGTTGTCTCCTTCGAGGTGACCATCTGGTCGCCGCAAAGGATAGTCATGGCCGTCGCGCGCTGGTTGATTTCGCTCAAATCCAGAAGCACCGCGTCCAAAATCCGAATGACCGCATTGACCAAGATTGGGGCAGTTTCGTAGACGTTTGCCGGTCGCCGCACGGCGTCCCCGCACGAGCATAGGCGCGCTCATGAATTTGGCCGTCTTGGCTCCCATTGGTCGCCGAGCTTCACAAATGAACGTTTGACGGCGGCCCAGGCCGTGCGGTGTGCGATCTCCTCCTGTCGGAGGTCTCCGGCATGGGACGCAAAGGCGTGGTTGAATGCTTCCCGATAGATGTCGAGGGCATGAGGCGGCAAATGGTGGCGTACGCTTGCGGGGAGATCTCTGTTCGAGCGGTAGGGCATTGTTGCATCCGGTGCAGGGATCATTCCCATCCGCTGGCGCAAAGTTGCTCGCCTGCGGGCAGATGCCCGCGCTTGCGGGGGGGACGCGCCGCGGCTACATCGCCATGTCGGGTTCGGGCAACCGCTCGCGCTTCGGCTCCGGAATTTCCGTCATCGTGGCCTCCGTCAGAAGAAGCACGCTCGCGACGGAAACCGCATTTTCAAGCGCGGTCCGTACGACCTTCACGGGGTCGACGATGCCAGCCTCGACGAGGTCGACATAGACCTTCCGCGCGGCATCGAAGCCAAAACTGCCCTCGCTGCCGAGCATCCGCGCGACCACGACACCGCCATCGGTTGCGGAATTTTCGGCGATCTGACGCGCGGGTGCCTCCAGCGCCCGCTTCAGGATCTGGAGGCCCGTTCGCTCGTCGCCCTCGCAGGCAGTCTCCTCCTTGGCCACGGCCGCGACCGTGCGGAGCAGGGCAAGCCCGCCGCCCGGGACGATGCCTTCGGCCACCGCCGCCTTCGTCGAGCTGATTGCGTCATCGAGCGCTTCCTTCTTCGCCTTCATCTCGGCCTCAGTCGGTGCTCCCACCCGGATCACGGCAACCCCGCCCGATAGCTTGGCGAGGCGCTCCTCGAGCTTCTCGCGGTCGTAATCGCTGGTCGTCTTCTCGATCTCGGTGCGGATCTGGGCCAACCTTGCATCGATACGGGCTCGATCGCCGCCACTTCCGATCAGGGTGGTGTTCTCCTTGTCGGCAACCACGCGCGCCGCGCGACCGAGCTGTTGCAAAGTGGCACTTTCCAGTTTCAGGCCGATCTCCTGCGAGATCACCTGCGCGCCTGTGAGGATGGCAATATCCTCCAGCATCGCCTTGCGGCGCTCGCCAAAGCCGGGCGCCTTGACAGCGCAGGCCTTGAGCACGCCGCGAAGCTGATTGACGATGAGCGTCGCCAGCGCTTCGCCCTCGATGTCCTCGGCGATGATCAGAAGCGACCGGCCGCTCTTGGCAACCTGCTCAAGCAGGGGAACCAGATCGCGCAGAGCGCCGATCTTGTGATCGCACAGCAACACATAGGGGTCTTGCAGCACGGCTTCCATCCGGTCGGCATCCGTGACGAAATAGGGCGAGAGAAAGCCGCGGTCGAACTTCATGCCTTCGACGACGTCCAGGAGGGTCTCGGTCGTCTTGGATTCCTCCACCGAGATGACGCCATCGCCGCCGACCTTCTCGATTGCATCCGCCACCAGCTCGCCGATGGAGACGTCGTTGTGCGCTGAAATCGTGGCGACCTGAACCTTCTCCGCCCTGGTCTTGACCGGCTTCGCCATGGCGTGCAAGGCGGCGACGGCGGCCTGTGTCCCGCGGTCCAGACCGCGTTTGAGGTCGATCGCGCTTGCTCCGGCGACCACGTTCCGAACCCCGTCCGAGAGGATGGCGTGGGCAAGGATGGTCGACGTGCTGGTGCCGTCGCCGACGACATCGCCGGTCTTCTCAGCGGCCTGCCGCAGCACCTGAGCGCCGAGGTTCTCCTCGGCGTCCTTCAGATCGAACTCCTTGGCAATGGTGACACCATCGTTGCAGACGATCGGTGCGCCCCACGACTTCTGGATCAGGACCGATTTCGACTTCGGCCCGAGTGTGACGCGTACGGCATCGGCGAGAAGGGACGCGCCGCGCAAGACTTTTTCACGAGCCGCCGAGTGAAACAGGACCTGTTTGTGTGCCATTTCCATGCCCTCCGTTGCTGCCGTCGCCGGCGCGATCTGCCGGGCAGTCTCTACGAGCGAGCCGGAACCGGCTTGATCTTCGTCAACGCGAGCGCACAGCGTGGATTTTTCAAGGCAGGGCGTTGACCTTGGCACAATCTGAAATCCGGATGGCGCGATAACCAGAGCCATTGCCATGAGTCCGGCTCTCGTCTTGGCGGACGAGCTGACCGGCAAGCTCGGCACGAAGTCGGCCGATACCGCCTCGGCCGATCCGTCTTTGATCAGATGCGACGCGTCGATCGGGAGTGCGGTACGAGCTTCCTGCTCGTCACCCAAGATCGATCTCCCGATCGTCATCCGCAATGCGCAAGCTCCAGCAAGCTGGATCCTCGACGCTTGTTCTTCCTACTTCTCGACGGCCCCCGTCCAGTCCTTGAAGCCGCCGACGTTGTAGACCTTCTCGTAGCCCATATCCTTCAGCACCTTGCCGGCCAGTGCCGACCGGCCGCCGGAGGCGCAGTAGAGGATGACGGTCTTGCTCTTGTCGAACGCCTTGTCGTAATAGGGCGACTCCGGGTCCGCGCGAAACTCCAGCATCCCGCGCGAGACATGCACGGCCCCTGCGATCTTGCCGCTGGCGGCGACCTCCGGTGCGTCGCGTACGTCGAGGACCAGCGTGTTACCGCGTCTGATCATGTCGGCCGCCTCGTCCGAGGTGATCTTGGGGACTGCCGCGTTGGCGGCTTCGAGCATTTGCTTGACGCTGGTTGGCATGGGCCGTCTCCGATGTTGGGTGCCGGGAGGATAGCATATAGGTCAGGCCCTCGCCTCATCCTGTCGGAGGAATGTCGCCGCCGCCGTTTTTCGCAAACCCAGCAAGTATCGCTGCATCGACGGTCGACCGATCACAGGCCAGAAACGGGCGCGTCATTTTCACCCATTCGCGGAGCGCCGAACACTTCTGTCTGGCGAGATCGAGGTTCGACCTCCCGGCTGGTGTCCCGTCAGGGGCGCTGCCTCACATGAGACGAGGTTCCTACTGTCTGTATCGGTTCGCCGGCCGCGCGGTCTAACGGTGGGTGCGGCTTGGCAAGCCCGGTCGTGCCGGGAGGCGTGTCGTTGCTGGCCGTGCGCGTGTTGACGCGTTCCATCGTGACCATGGATGCAACCACAAGGGCGATGGCCAAAGCGACAGCAGATACGACCAAAGCCGTCCGATCCTGGCTGTCCATCATGAGACCTCCGCGAAACGGTGCCATAGCGCGGGGTTAACGCCGAACCGACGACTTTGTTCTTGCTGTGGCCGGCGACCTCGCCCTGGTGCAAACCGAACGTTGCCCCGACCGCGACCGTGCATCCTCAAGGCAGGAAGAACGGAATGAAGCCTATGCCGCCACCACCACCGCCACCACCGCCGCCTCCGCCGGCGCTCGCCTCGGCCTTTGGCGCCCTCGCAGGCCGTTCCGGCGCCTCTTCGCGGTCCCTGTTCCGACGCTCGAGCCTTGCAGATGGTGTCGGACGGGCCTTGCGCTTCTCGCACTCATTGTCGTCATTCAGGAAGTAGCCCGCGGCGCAGGTGATCTTGACGCACTGATCTCCGTCGCGTCTCTGACCGGATTTGCAAGCTAGCGGGCAAACCCGCGCCGATTTGAGCTTGATCGCCTCGAGGGCCTCGGGGCTCGCGGCCTTGGCATCGAGCGTGGTGCCGGCATTCTTGTTGTACGACTCAAGCGCACGTCGCGAGGCCGTGTCCCAGTCGCCATCGGCCGGTCCGCTAAAGCAACCGACTCTGCGCAACTCGGCTTGCACCGATTTTGCAAGCTCGGCTTTGGACGGCGGAGTGAGCGGCGGTGCCGGCGCGGGCGTCTGTGGCGCCGACCGCGCCGCCAGTTTTGTGTCCGGGTTCGGGTTGGCATCTTGCGACGGGTTCTGAGCGCCCAATTTCGCGGCGGCTGCTATTTCAGCCTCCCGGCGCCGCTGCTCGGCCTGCGCGGCCAATTGTTGCGCGGCCTCTTTGGCCTTCTCCGCCTCCACACGGGCGTCCTGCGCCGCTTTCAACTCCGAGGCAGCTTTGGCCAATTGCGTCTGCTGGGCACCCTGGTTAAGGAGTCGCGCCTGCTCCTGCTCGGCCTGGCGTGCCTTCTCGGCTGCTGCGGCGCGCTTGTCCTCCGCATCGATCTTGGCGAGCTGCAGCTTGGCCAGATTTGCGTAGTAGCCGTCAGGATACTGGGCAAGGAAGTAGTTCAGCGCATCCTTGTTGCCGATCTGCAGCGCTAGCTCGTAGTCCTGCCGAATCTCGGCACGCGCCGAGACCGGTGGAGTTGCAGGCGGCGGTGGCGGAGCCGGTTGAGGCGCCGCGGCGGCCGCTTCCTTGCCCGCTTCCTTGGCCGGTGCCGGCACAAGCGGCACGTCGTCGCCACCAAGCGTGCCGTAGACATAGGGCTCCTGCTTGTTGCCAGTCGCCTTCATGACGTCGTCACGGACGAAGCCGAACACCCTGCGCAGGTCCATACCGGGAGTGGCGATATATTTCACCAGCGCCGAGGCATAGGGACTGTTCTTGCTGCCACCGTCGGACGCCGTCGAGCCGGCCTTGGCGGCGAAGGCAACCAGCGTGTTCGAGGTCGCCGGTTCGATTCTGGCGAGTCCCCTGCTAACAGCCCGCGAGCCGACCGTGCGCTTCATCTTGTCGGCGAATGGATTGTTGCGGCAAGCATCGAGGATCCCCAGCCGCAGCTGCCGTGCCGGCTCGATCGCCAGCAGTACTCGCTCGAGCGAAAAGGCTTCGTCGTAGACATCTGTATCGCGCTCGAGCGTCGCGTCCGTCGGGATCAGGTAGTTCGTACCTTCCAGCTCGATACCGTGGCCCGCGTAGTAGACGACAGCGACATCCGAGTCGCGCGCCGTGTCGGCAAAATCGCGCAACACACGCCGCATCTCGATAGCCTGGAGATCCGTGCGGGTCTGGACAACGTCGAAGCCTGCTTTCTTTAGCGTCTCCTCGACGATCGCAGCATCATTGGCCGGGTTGGCAAGCAGGGCGGCGTTCTTGTAGGCCGAGTTTCCGATGACGAGCGCGACACGATTCGCAGCCCATGCCGGGTGACAGATGATCAGCGCAGCGACAAAAAACAGAATACGGCGCAATGTCCCAGATCGGTGCAAATGCATGCCGGCACCACTTCTTGATGGTCTTATTCCATCGTTTGTCTTGCCACGACAGCAGCGGGTTCAATGGCGATGCCGTGATCAGGCTGTGGAACCAACAGGGACATGACGGCCGCTTGGCTGGCCGGCCAATTGACCTCCCCGCCAGCCTGCCCTTTGATGAGGCAGGTTTCGGACAGGCGAGATGACCCCGTGACTGACGCCAAACGCGACCCGGCGATAATGGCCCGAAAGGAGATTGCCGGGCGCGGCGTCAATTCCTGGCTGGATTGGACCGCCAGGGCAGTTGTTGTGATCGTGTATGGCGGATCTGCTCTTATGGCTGCCGCCAACGTCCCTCATCTGCTTCCGCCGGACGATCTCCACGGCTGGCTTGTCGTTGCCGCCAGAATTGCCAACATCCTGTTCCTCGGCCTCGTCGCGCTGACAACCATCACCCGGCTAGCGCCGATCATGAAATCGCAGGGCATCGAGACGCGGGTCTCAGCTTTGCTGGGCACCTTTTTGAGCATCGTCCTCGCATTTCTTCCGAAGGCAGAGCTCGGCCCGATCTGGTTGGCTTTGTCCACGACGTTGATCCTGGTGGGTACCTCGCTTTCGATCGTGGTGCTCCGCTGGTTAGGGAGATCCTTCAGCATTCAAGCAGAGGCTAGGCGCCTTGTGACGAAGGGGCCTTATCGGATCGTCCGGCATCCTCTCTATCTCTGCGAGGGAATAGCCCTCGTCGGCATGACACTCCAGGTCCTTTCACCGCTTGCCGTCCTCGTCGCCATCGTGATCGTGATGATTCAGTGCCGACGGATGATCAACGAAGAGCGGATCCTGCGGCAGGCTTTTCCCGAATATGCCGCCTATAGCATGACAACCCCTTTTCTGATCCCCACGCGTGCCGGCCGGTTGGCCAACCCAGCCAGGACCAAGCTCCCTGCCAAGATGATCGATCCGCACGCCTGACACCACGCGTCACACCGATCGACATGCAGCCGCGGCGCAGCGGCCAACCCATTTCATGGAGCCCGGAACCGCGTCGCCACCAGCGGGGAGTACAAATTCGACGTCGCGTCCATTCGCTCGCACTCGTCAACAGCATTCCAGAACGTTTCCTCGCACTTCTTTGGCGCGCCGGCGACCTGCTTCCAAGTGACCACGAGCGATCGCGGCGAGGTGCGAGCCCATGTGCCGGTGTTGTGTACCTTTGTCTTGGCGGGCGGCTCGGTATTGGACGGCGGCGGTTTGCTCGACATCGTGATCCGGTTGTCGCCGAGGTAGTAATACCATGTGCCGCCGTCCCACACGCGCCACCAGCCCGTCGGCCATGGCAGCGGGTATCTCTTGGTCACTCCATCTGATGCGAGAACGAGCTCATTCGCAGCCGATACCGCCTTCCTATGGACTTTAGGTCGCGCACATACATTGGGCTTATGCCGCCCATCGGACCGGTGCGCTGAAGGTTCAACATTGTCACCAGCATCGACTGATTGGGGCCGCCGGCGGGATCATGATAGACAACGCCGGCGCGATCTGCCGGTCAGTCTGTACGAGCGAGCCGGAACCGGCTTGATCTTCGTCAACGCGAGCGCACAGCGCGGATCTTTCAAGGCCCTGCCGGCGCGTCCGGCGCCCTCGCGAAACCGCTGGCGCTCGGTCTTCTGCCTGGTCCGCCGCCGAACCGAAGTGACCTCGCCGAATGAGCTGTGGCGGACCAGAGCGGCTCAGCGCGCCTCGTCGCGCAGATGGTACCAGCGGTAGAGCATGCGCTGGCCGATCCGGCGGAACGGTGCGAAGGGATGCGTCGGCAATGGCGAGGTGAAGATCGGAAGGTCCTGTCCTGGGAACGTCTTGCCGGCGAGCATCTGCGCCATGCGACGCCCGGCCTGCGCCGAGTAGGATACGCCATTGCCGCCATAACCGAGCGCATAGACGAGTTTCTGCTTGGGATCGGGACGGAAGATGCGGGGCATCATGTCATGGCTGACATCGACCCAGCCCCACCAGGAGTAGTCGATCTCAATGCCCTTGAGCGGCGGGAACTTGCGATGGAGACCGTGGATCAGGAGCTGCAGATGGTGGTCGCCGGCTGCATCCGCGCCGGTGATCGCGCTCCGGCTCCCGATCTGCACCCGGTTGTCGGGCAGCAGGCGGTAGTAGAAGCGCAAGGTGCGGGTATCGGTGATCACCTGCCTGGTGCGGAAGCCTGTGGCGTCGATCTCGGCACGCGCCAGCGGCCGGGTCACCAGCGAATTGGACAGGATCGGCATGCACCGTCCGGTAAGCGCCGACGTCAGGCCGAGCGAGGTATAGGCGCCGGTCGCAATTCCCACGCTGTTGGCCTTCACGGTTCCGCCGGGCGTGCGCAGAACAAACGCGCCATCGCGCTGCTCGATACCCAGCACCGGGCTCGCGGTGTGCACGCGCACCCCGAGCTCGCGCGCCATGCGCAAATAGCCGAATGCGAGCTTGGCCGGATGGACGCCGGTGCCGAGCGGCTCATGCACCGCGCCGACCGCTTCCGCTTCGTCCACGAAGTCGTGGCGGAGCTCCTGGCGCGATACCACGCGCGTGGCATAGCCGAAGACGTCGTTGAGCACCTTCGACTCGGCCGCGATCGTCTCGAGATTGCGCTGGCGATGGGCGACGTAGAGATGTCCGCCACGCTGCGGTTCGCAATCGATCGGGCTCGTTCGCACCAGCTCCTCGAAGGTCTCGAACCCTTCGGTGACCTCGGCATGCATGCGGCGCGCGACGTCGAGGCCCCAGCGCTTAATCCATTGTGAGCGCGTCAACCGACCGGAGGCGTTCTGCGCCTGGCCGCCATTGCGGGTGCTGCAGCCCCAGGCGACGCGATTGGCTTCGAGGATGACGGCCTTGATGCCGTATTCGCGCGCGAGGAAGATCGCGCAGGCAAGGCCCGTATACCCGGAGCCGATGATTGCAACATCGGCAGCCGTGTCGGCCACGATCGGCCCATCGTCCTCCGGCGGCGTGCCGGCAGACGCGATCCAGTAGGTCGGGGCATATTGGCGGTTGCGACCGGGACCCTCGGAGACCAGCGGGTCATAGTGCGGATCGTAGGCCGCGGATGGAAGCGCTGCATGCACATTCATCGTGCGGCACTCCGATCGGCAGCGGATTGCGGCGGCCGGTCCTTGCGGAAGGCGCTCTTGGTGCAGATCTTGTCGCCCCGGAAGCCGAACAGATCGCAACCCTCTGCCTCGATCCGGCGGCCGTCCGGCGCGGTCGCGCGGAAGATCCATTCGGAGATGGCGCGATCGCCGAACACCGCGTGCCGCGTGCACTGCCAGCTCACATCGGGCATGCTGGTCCAGGTCGCCTCGAAGGCGGCGCGGACATCCGCGCTGCCGGTGATGCGCCGGCCGCAAATGTCGGGCCCGGCGGCCGCGTCGAACACGATGTCCTCGGTCATGCAGGCCATCACCCCGGCGCCATCGTGCCGGTTGAACGCAGCGAACAGGGTGTCCAGAAGCTCGCGCCTCGCGCGATCGATGTCGGGCATGGTGGTATCCTCGCGCCTGTTCCGGCGCGTCCCCCGCGCCCGCCGCACTCTTGCGGCGCTCGAGGCATTTGCCACGTGTCCGGGCGGAGGCCCTAGAACCAGACCGGGCGAGCTCTGTGGCCAGACCTGGCATGGCGAGGGAGGGGTGGCTGGCCCTTTCGTGCCGGCGCCCGACTTGCTGATTGCGGGGGATGACCGATCCTGGCCGCGGCCTCCAGCGCCCGACGCTTTGACGATGACCATGCAGGAGATGGTTGTCGCGATCCGCGATGTCGCCGCGTCGGCGCTGCCCACGCCGGCCATCGTGTCGACTGCGGCGGTGTCGATCTTTGCGGCGGCCCTGGTGCGAGGTTTCACCGGCTTCGGCTTTGCGCTGATGGCGGTGCCGCTGCTCGGGCTGTTCATGCCGCCGACGCAATCGGTGCCGGTCGCAGTCTGTCTTCAGCTCCTGATCGGATTGAGTGACTTTCCGCGCGCCTCGCGCGTCTGCGATTGGCTGTCATTGCGGTGGCTGATCGTCGGCGGCGTCCTCGGCTCGCCGGTCGGTGCGCTGGTCCTGAGCGTCGTCTCCGCACCGGTCGCGCGTCTTTGCATCGCGCTGATCACCGTCGGTGCAGTGGTGGTTGTGATCAATGGCGGCTTCCGCCTTGCCACCGCGCCGTCGCGGGGCATCACGACGCTGGTTGGCCTGGGCGCCGGCCTCTTCAACGGCCTGGCGGCGATGCCGGGGCCGCCTGTCATCGTCTATTACGCGTCGGGTCCGTTCAGCCGGGTCGCGGCGCGGTCATCGATGATGGTGTTCTTCCTGGTCTCGTCGATTGCCGCGCTGGTCAGCACCGCGATGCTCGGTCTGTTGGACCTCGGCACGCTCGTGCTGACCGTGCTTGGCGTGCCGATCATGCTGCTTGGCACTTGGCTCGGAGATATCGGCTTTCATCGCGGCAGCGACGCGCTGCATCGCCGCGTCTCGATCGTCAGCCTCGCCGCAGTCGCGCTCGGCAGCGCGCTCAAGGGCTTGAGCGATCTGCTCTAGCCGTTCCGCGCAAGGACCTCGCCGAGCTTGGCGATGCCTGCGGCAATCCGGTCGGTCCGGATCGACGAGAAGCCGAGACGGAAGCAATGCCGCGTCGCATCGGGGTTCATCGCGAATACGTCGCCTGGTTCGATGACGACGCCCTCGGCGCGCGCGGCCTCCGCCAGCTTCGTCGTGTCGGTGCCCCCGGGACAGGTGATCCAGTAGCTGGTGCTGCCCGGTCCACGCGACCAACGGCACATAGGAAGTGCCTGCGGCAGCAGCTCGTCGAGCAGCCTGGCGCGCTCCAGCAGCACGCGGCCGACCTGCTGCAGGTGGGAGCGGTAGTGACCGAGGCCGATGAAGAGTGCCGCGACGCGCTGATTGTTCAGCGGCGGATGGCGCAACATCAGGCGGCGCAGGGCACGCAGCTCGCGGATGACCGGGGCTGGCGCGACGACGTAGCCGAGCCGCAGGCCGGGTGCCAACGCCTTGGACAGGCTGCCGACATAGAGCACGCTCTGATTGCGATCGAGGCTCATCAGCGGCGGCAGCGCGCTGACCTCCGGGATCAGCTCGCTCTCGTAGTCATCCTCGATCAGGACGATGTCGCGCTCCTTCGCCACCTTCAGGATCTCCTCGCGGCGTTCGCGCGACATCGCCGCCGCGGTGGGGCACTGATGGCTCGCCGTGACATAGGCGAGCGCGCAGCGCGCGAAGGCGTCGTCGGGGACGAGGCCTTCGCCATCGACGCGCAGCGGCGTCACATGCGAGGTCATCATGCCGAAGATGTTGCGCGCGTCCGGATAGCCCGGATCTTCCATGCCGACTTCCGTCGACGGCCGCACGAACAGCTTGGCGATCAGATAAAGGGCATGCTGCGCGCCGATCGTGATCATGATCTCGTCGGGCCGGGCGCGGATGCCCCGGCGTGGCAGCACCTGCCGCTGCAATTGCTCGATCAGCGCGGGATCATCGCCGTCGATCATGTCGCGCGCCCAGTTGTTGATCTCGGGCACGCTCAGCGCGGCGCGCGCGCTTTCGCGCCAGTCGTTGGTCGGAAACAGGCTGGGATCGAACTGGCCGAAGATGAAGGGGTAGGGATAGGTTTGCCAGTCGAGGGGCTTGACGATGTTGCGAAAGGCGGAGGGCTGCAGCGCGAAACGTTCGGTCCAGCGGCGGCTGTAGACCTCCGTGGCCGGCTGCCTCGCTTCTCCGATCTGCTTGGGCAGGCCGGCGACGAAATAGCCGCTGCGCTCGCGCGAGACCAGGAAGGTCTGGTCGACGAGCTGCTCATAGGCGATCACGATCGTATTCCGCGAGACCTTCAACAGCGCTGCGAGATCGCGGCTGGACGGCATGCGCACGCCGAGCGGCAGCCGCCCGTCCTCGATCGCGGTCACGATCATCTGGCGGATCTGCAATTGCAGGAAGCTTCCGCGCCGGTCCAGCCCCTGGAACAACGAGCCCCAGAACAGGAAGTCGTTCAGCGGAGCGGCCTCTCCCGCGGCTTCGGATCGGAGCAGTGGAGCAAATTTTCCCATTGAAATCCCGGACCACGATGTTTGCGGATGCTGGAAAGTGAAGCAAAATCCGCGCCATAGTAGCATCGATGCGACAGCGGCGCATAGGCTGGCTCCATTTGTGCATGGCATCTGGCGCTGGCCTGGACCCAGCTGACGCCCCAGGGTCTGCGGATACGCGCTTGGGAGTTCGAGGTGAGTCCGGATACCGTCGTCTATTCAGCCCGCAAGATCGTGACCATGAACCCGTCGCGTCCCGTGGCGACGCATGTGGCCGTCTGCGATGGGCGCGTCGTCGCGGTGGGCAGCGAAGCCGAGATTGCGCAATTTGCGCCGGGTGGAATGATCGACGATCGCTTTTGTGACAAGGTGCTGCTGCCCGGCTTCGTTGAAGGCCACAGCCACATCATGGAGGGGATGATGTGGTCGCTGCCTTATGTCGGCGCCTTCGACCGCCGCTCGCCCGAAGGAAAAGTCGTTTCGGGCGTCCGCGACGTGGATGCGATCGTCGCGCGGCTGCGCGAGGCGGAGTCGAAAATGGCCGATCCCAAGGCGCCGTTGTTCGCCTGGGGCTTCGATCCACTTCACATCGGCAGCTATATGCTGACCCGGCAGGATCTCGATCGCGTGTCGACCACGCGCCCGGTCATGGTGATCCATGCGAGCTTCCACATCAGCAACGTCAACACGCTCGTGCTCGAGCGCGCCGAGCTGCTTCGCGCGACCGATATTTCCGGCGTCGTCGCTGGCACCGACGGACTGGCGAGCGGCGAATTGCAGGGCATTGCGGCGCGCTTTCGCGTGTTCCGCGTGCTCGGCAACCCGCTCTCCTCTGGAATTACGCTTGACGACGTGACGCGCTACGCGGCGTCCGCCTGCGTGCAGGGCGTGACCACGATCACCGATCTGCACAACGATTTGACTGATCCCACCATCGAGCTCTATGCGACGGCGACGCGCTCACCCGATTTCGGCGTGCGGCTGGTGCCGGCGCTCGCATCGGTTTCGCACACGCCGGAGCAGGCGATCGCGAAGATCGCAGCGCTCCGCGAAGGCGGCAACGACAAGCTCCACTATGGCATCGTCAAGCTGGTCGTCGACGGCTCGATCCAGGGCTTCACGGCGCGATTGCGCTGGCCCGGTTATCACAATGGTGCGGCGAACGGCCTCTGGTACATCGCGCCGGAGGAACTGCCCCGGCTGGTCGATCTCTATCACAGGGCCGGCATTCAGCTTCACATCCACACCAATGGCGACGAGGCCACCGAACTCGCGCTCGATGCGGTCGAGAAGGCGCTGGTCGCGACGCCGCGGCCGGATCATCGCCATACGCTGCAGCACTGCCAGATGGCCGATGCTGCCCAGTTTCGGCGCATGAAGGCGCTGGGCGTCTGCGTCAACCTGTTCGCCAACCATGTGTTCTACTGGGGGGACGCCCACTATGCGCTGACGATGGGACCGGAGCGAGCCGGGCAGCTCGACGCGACCGGCACTGCGTTGCGGGTCGGCGTGCCGTTCTCGATCCATTCCGATGCGCCGGTGACACCGCTGTCGCCGCTGTTCACCGCCTGGTGCGCGGTCAACCGCGTCTCGTCCTCCGGCCGCAGGCTCGGCCACGAGACCGAAGCCTTGAGCGTCGAGCAGGCGCTCGCCGCGATCACGATCGGTGCCGCCTATACGCTCAAGCTCGACGATCTGGTCGGCAGCATCGAGTGCGGCAAATACGCCGATTTCGCCGTGCTCGAGGACGACCCGCTCGCCATCGCGCCGGAGGCGCTGAAGGACGTTCCGGTCTGGGGCACCGTCGTCGGCGGCCAAGTCAGGAAGGCGCCGCGCGCATGACGCAGTCAGCGCCCATCCCCCTGACGGTGATCGGCGGGGTTCTCGGCGCCGGCAAGACGACACTGCTCAATCGTCTTCTGGCCAGCGGGCGCACGCGTTGCGCGGTGCTCGTGAACGATTTCGGCGAGGTCAACATCGACGCCGCGTTGATCAAAAGTCACGACGGCACCACCATGTCGCTCGCCAACGGCTGCGTCTGCTGCAGCATCGGGTCGGGATTTCTCGACACGCTAGGCCGGCTGCTTGACGAGACCGGACGGTTCGACCGCATCGTGATCGAGGCCTCTGGCGTCGGTGACCCCTGGCGCATTGCCGAGATCGCGCTGGTCGAGCCGGCGCTCCGGCTCGATGGCGTCGTCGTTCTGGCGGATGCCAGCCGGATCGCAACGCTGGTCGATGACCGGCAGGTCGGCGAGACCGTCCGCAATCAATTCGCGCGATGCGACGTTGCGTTGCTCAGCAAGCGGGATCTGGTGACCGATACGCAGCTCGAGGCCGCGCGTGCGGCGATTCATCTGGTTCGGCCGGATGTTCGGATCGAGTTGGTGTCGCCGGACGCCGTTCCCGACCTCGCGATGTTCGGGTGCCGGCCTGCCGCGCGCTTCCGCGCCGATCCCGTCGGTGAGGGGATCGATCATGAGGCCGAGTTCCGGCGCTGGACCTATCGTCGCAACGGCAGCTTCGACCGCAATCGCCTCGCCGCGGCGGTGGGGGCGTTGCCGCCGCAATTGCTGCGGCTGAAGGGCCCGTGCCGGATCGACGGCGAGGTGCAGCCGCAAATCCTTCAAATGGTGTCGCGGAGCTGGACGTTGCTGCCGCCGGACGTAAGCAATGAGCAGATCACGGACGCGATCACCCTGGTTGGCGTCGGCACCGCCGATCTGCCGGCGGACGGCGAGCTGGATGCCATCCTGGACGGCGCGCTGGTCGCGCCCCTTGCGGCATGACGGCGCTGCCGAGAATCTTTGCGAGCGGGTGAACGGCCCGGCATCGCCGGGCCCATGATTGAGGAAAGCGAGAGAGAGCCATGTTGATCAGACGGACTTTTGTGCTGGGAGCCCTTGGTCTTGTTGCGGCCGCCGTCGCATCGCCTTCTGTGCATGCGCAATCGGGAAGCAATAGCACGCTCGTCATCGCCACCACCCAGGTGCCGCGTCACTTCAACGGCGCGGTCCAGTCGGGCATGGCGACCGCGCTGCCGACGGCCCAGATCTTCGCAAGCCCGCTCCGCTATGACGAGAGCTGGAAGCCGCAACCCTATCTCGCGCAATCCTGGGAGGTCGCGCCGGATGGACTCTCGGTGACCCTGCACCTCGTCAAGGATGCGGTGTTCCACGACGGTCACCCCGTGACCTCCGAGGACGTCGCGTTTTCGATCATGGCGATCAAGGCCAACCATCCGTTCCAGACCATGTTGGCGGCAGTCGACAAGGTCGAGGCGCCCGATCCGGCAACGGCGGTTATCCGCTTGACGCATCCCGCTCCGTCGCTGCTGCTGGCGATGTCGCCGGCGCTGATGCCGATTCTGCCCAAGCATATCTATGGCGACGGCCAGGATCTGAAGACGCACCCGGCCAATCTGAAGCCGATCGGCTCCGGTCCGTTCAAGCTGATCGAATACAAGCAGGGCGAGTATTATACGCTGGAGAAGTTCGACAAGTTCTTCCTCGCCGGCCGGCCCAAGCTCGACAGGATCGTCGTCCGACTGGTGTCGGATCAGAACGCCGCGCTGGTCTCGATGGAACGCGGCGATGTCCAGGCGCTGCCATTCGTTGCCGGTGTGCGCGACATCGACCGGCTGCAGAAGGCGCCGAACGTCACCGTCACCGACAAGGGCTTTGCCGGTGTCGGCCCGCTCAATTGGCTCGCCTTCAACACCAAAAAGAAACCGCTCGACGATCTTCGGGTGCGCCAGGCCATCGCCTATGCCGCCAATCGCGACTTCATCGTCAGCAAGCTGATGGGCGGCAAGGCCGCGCCGTCGCTCGGGCCGATCGCGCCCGATTCGCCGCTCGCGGAAGCTGGTGTCGAGCCGTTCAAGGTCGACTATGCCAAGTCGGCGGCGCTGCTGGACGCTGCAGGATATCCGAAGGGTGCCGACGGCTCGCGCTTTGCGCTCACCATCGACTACATCCCCGGCGGGGACGAGCAGCAGCGCAACGTCGCCGAATATCTCCGCTCGCAGTTGAAGCGCGTCGGCATCAACCTGGAGGTCCGGGCGGCGCCCGACTTTCCGACCTGGGCCCAGCGCGTCTCGAACTATGATTTCGATCTGACCATGGATACCGTCTACAATTGGGGCGATCCCGTCATCGGCGTGAACCGGACCTATCTCTCATCCAATATCCGCAAGGGCATCATCTGGTCGAACACCCAGCAATACAGCAATCCGAAGGTCGACGAACTGCTGCAGGCCGCCGCGGTCGAGACTTCGCCGGAGAAGCGCAAGGCGCTCTATTCCGAATTCCAGAAGATCGTCGTGCAGGACGTGCCGATCTATTTCATCAACGTGACCCCGTACTACAATGCCTTCAGCAAAGGGCTCGGCGGGCTTCCGACTTCGATCTGGGGCATGATGGCGCCGCTCGACGAAATGTACTGGGCGACGCCGCCCAAGACCTGAGTTGCCAAGACCTGAGTTGCCAAGACCTGAGTTTCAAGACCTGAGCGGCCGGCCCACAGCGGGCCCAGATTGTCGAGGAGTCCCACAGCACCATGGCACTAGCCGCCCATCTGGCGAGGCAGATCGTCAACGCCGCAGCGCTTCTGCTTGCGGTGCTGGTCCTGAACTTCTGCCTGATCCATCTTGCGCCCGGCGATCCCGTGCAGGTGATCGCCGGGGAGATGGGGGGCGCGTCGGCTGACGTCATCGCGGCGCTGCGTGCCAAATATGGACTCGACCACAGTCTGACCGAGCAGCTTGCCATCTATCTGCGCAACGTCGCAGCCGGCGACTTCGGCTACTCCTACTATTTCAACGAACCGGTGCTCGGGCTGATCCTCATGCGCCTGCCGGCGACGCTCTATCTCGCGCTATGCGCGCTGGTGAGTGCGCTCGCGATCGGCACCTTGCTCGGTGTCGTCAGCGCGCGGCGGCCGAATGGGATGTTCAGCCACGCCGTCACCGTGTTCTCGCTCGCAGGCTATGCGGCGCCGATCTTCTGGACCGGCCTCATGCTGCTGCTCCTGTTCGGCTCTGTGTGGCCGATCCTGCCCGTGGTCGGGATGGCCGATGTCGTGCACCCGAAGCGGGGCTTTGCCTATGTGCTCGATGTGGCGCAGCATCTGGTGCTGCCGTCGCTGACGCTGGCGCTGGTCTTCATCGCGCAGTATAGCCGGCTCGCGCGTGTCAACATGATCGACGCGCTGTCGGCCGACTACGTGCGGACTGCGCGCGCCAAGGGGCTTCCGGAATGGATCGTGATCGGCAAGCATGCGCTGCGTAACACCCTGATCCCGATCGTTACCGTCGCAGGGCATCAATTCGGCAACCTGTTTGCGGGCGCGGTGCTGGTCGAGACCGTGTTCAGCTGGCCGGGCATGGGACGGCTGGTGTTCGATTCGATCCTGCGTCGCGACTATCCGACCCTGATGGCCGTGCTGTTCTTTTCCGCGCTGATGGTGATGACCGCAAACATCCTGACCGACATCGTCTACCGCTTGATCGATCCGCGCATTCGGACGGCGCGGCGATGACAACAATGGATGCATCCACGCCGACCGTCGCCTTGCCGGTCGAGCTGCCGACGATCAGCGCGGCCTCACCCTGGCGCGCCGCGTTGCGGCAGTTCCTGAAGAGCCCATCCGGCATGGCCGGGGCCTGCCTGCTGGTCTTGATCATCTTGGGGACGCTGATCGGACCGCTGCTCCATCCGGTCGACCCGCTCGATCTCGTCGGTGCGCCTTTCTCGTCGCCCGATGCAGACGCCTTGCTCGGCACCGATTATCTTGGGCGCGACGTCCTGGCCGGGCTGATCCATGGCGGCCGCGCGACGCTTGCGGTCGGCGCGGTCGCCGCCCTGATCACCATTGCGATCGGTCTCGTGGTCGGCGCATTCGGCGGTTATTTCGGCGGCGCCATCGATGCCGTGCTGGTGAAGATCACCGAATTCTTCCAGATCCTGCCGCCGCTCTTGTTTGCCATGGTGCTCGTCACGCTGTTCGGGCCGAAGCTTTCGACCATTACGCTGTCGATCGGCGCGGTGAGCTGGACGTCGGTGGCGCGGCTGACGCGGGCCGAGTTCATGCGGCTGCGCGATCTCGATTTCGTCAAGGCCTCGCGGGCGGCCGGCGCCAGCAATGCGCATCTGATGCTGCGTGTGCTGCTGCCGAACGCCCTGCCGGCCGTGATCGTCTCGGCGACGCTCGCCATCGGCGTCGCCATCCTGTTCGAGGGCGGCCTCAGCTTTCTCGGGCTCGGCGATCCCAACGTGATGAGCTGGGGTCTCATGCTCGGGCAGAACCGCAACTACATTCTCGATGCCTGGTGGGCGGTGATGTTTCCGGGGGCGGCGATCTTCCTGGCGGTGCTCGCGATCAGCCTTGTCGGCGACGGGATCAACGACGCCATCAACCCGCGCCTGCGGCGGAGGTCGTGATGAGTGCGCTACTCGAGGTCGACAATCTCAATGTCAGCATGCGCAATGAGGCCGGCCGCCTGGTGCCTGTCATCGAGAATTTGTCGTTCACGGTCGCGCCGGCAAAGACGCTGGCGCTGGTGGGCGAGTCCGGCTGCGGCAAAAGCATGACCGCGCTTGCCCTGATGCGGCTGCTGCCGGAGGACTTCGTCATCACCTCCGGCCGTATCCTGCTGGAGGGCAGGGATATCCTGTCCTTGTCCGCGAGGGAGATCCGCGGCCTGCGCGGCAACGGCATGTCGATGATCTTCCAGGAGCCGATGACGGCGCTCAACCCGCTGTTCACGGTCGGCGACCAGATCGGCGAGGTGCTGCGCTGGCATCGAAACCACGGCGCTTCCGCGGTCCGGGAGCAGGTCATCGCACTGTTGCGCGCGGTGCAGATTCCAGCGCCGGAACAGCGCGTCGATGCCTACCCGCATCAGCTCTCGGGAGGGATGCGCCAGCGCGTGATGATCGCAATGGCGCTTGCGGGCCGTCCGAAGCTCCTGATCGCAGACGAGCCGACCACGGCGCTCGACGTCACCGTGCAGGCGCAGATCTTCGATCTCCTGGCGCAGCTCCAGCAGGAGACCGGAACGGCGATCCTGCTCATCACCCACGATCTCGGCGCGGTGGCGGAGCTCGCCGATGATGTTCTCGTGCTCTATGCCGGCCGCTGCATCGAGGCCGCGACGTCAGCGGGCATCGTGGCGCGGCCGCTTCATCCCTATACGCGAGGACTTCTGAACTGCGTGCCGCATCTGAAGCTCGGACAGGCGCCGGAGCCGTGGTTCGATCTCGGCGAAATCCCGGGCATGGTGCCGCCGCTGGGCGCGCGCGGTGCGGATTGCGCGTTCCTGGCGCGGTGTGCGCAGGCCGCCGAGATCTGCCGCGCGCGCGCACAGCCCGCACTTGAAACGATCGAAGCCGGTCATGCCGTCTCGTGTTGGCGCAAGGCGGAGATCGCGGCATGACGCCCCTGCATGCGGTTCGCCCCGAGGGGGCGCCGGACTATCTGCTCGATGTCAACGATCTCGTCGTGCACTTCCCGGCCGGTCGCAAGGGCGGCAAGCGGTCCTTCGTGCATGCCGTCGACGGCATCAGTTTCCGCGTCCGCCGCGGCACGACGTTCGGCATCGTCGGGGAAAGCGGTTCCGGCAAATCGACAACCGCGCAAGCGGTGATGCGGCTGGTCCCGGTGACGTCGGGGCAGGGCGTGTTTGGCGACAGGGATATTGCCGAGCTGACGGGCAAGTCGCTGCGCGACGTCAGGCGTCACCTGCAGATCGTGTTCCAAGACCCGTTCTCGGCCCTCAATCCGCGCCGGCGTGCCGGCGAGCAGATCCGGGAGCCGCTCGATCTGCTCGGGATCGGCACGCGCAGCGAGCGTGACGAGCGGGTGCGGAAACTACTGGCCGAGGTTGGATTGCCGCCGCAGGCCGCCGATCTGTTTCCGCATCAATTCTCTGGCGGCCAGCGCCAGCGGCTCTGTATCGCGCGCGCTCTCGCGCCCGAGCCCGACCTGATCGTCTGCGACGAGGCGGTGTCCGCGCTCGACGTCGCGATCCAGGCGCAGATTCTCAATCTCCTGAAGCGGCTGCAGCGCGAACGCGGCTTGACCTACATCTTCATCTCGCACGATCTCGGCGTGATCCAGCAATTCTGCGATGAGGTCGCGGTCATGTATCTCGGCAAGATCGTCGAGCAGGCCCCGGCGGCAGATATCTTCACCGCGCCGCGTCATCCCTATACGTGGTCGCTGATCGCGGCCGCGGCGCCGCCCGGTGCCATGCGCGACGAATTGAAACGCCGCTACCTGGTGAAGGGTGACCCGCCGAGCCCGGTGGATCCGCCTCCAGGCTGCCGCTTTGCGCAACGGTGTCCGTCGGCTCTCGATGTGTGCCGGCAGCGCCTGCCGGCGCTGGACGCAATTGCGCCGCAGCACTATGTCAGCTGCCATCGGAATGCTGAGTTGGAGCCGGCGGTTTTTCAGGGAATTCGCTGATTGCATGATCCCCCGTGATGCGATGGCTCCGGTTGAACTTGCCGAGCTTCCTGATGTCGATCGCACCGGCGACTTGGCTCATGCAGAGCGGCGCGGGTCCTTGGCCGGAGGCGGGTGCGAATGTGTTTGACTTTCGTTGTGCCTGTTGGTTGCTCCTCGCAACATCGCCGGCAGCGACTGCGTCCTGCGCACGAAGGCCGGCGCAGCCAAATCGGATACCTCCCGATCCCAACGAGGCGATCCGGGATCGATGATATCGACTGGCCGTCAAACTATTGTGAGCAGCCCGGGGCAGACACCCCGCCGCTGCCAACGCTCAAGGTAAATGTCGGCTCCGAACACTTCGCTCCCGTTGGCTGTGACCTGGTTTTTTCATCCGCCAACCTATCCAGCGCGCGTGAGCATTCCGCAACTGCCGATTTGATCCGGCCCGAAAACTTCGAGTCGACTCGACCTGCCGCTTCGAACGTTGCCTTGCAGGCCGCCCATTGTTTTGTTGCTAGCAGGGACTGCCCATAATAATAGAGCAGCTCAGGGTCTGACGACTTCGCCGCCAAAGGTTGAAGAAGCCGGGCAGCCTCGACATAGGCGCCCTTGCGATAAGACAAAATTCCGTTCAGCTTGATCAGGTCGTTGTCTTCTGGGAAAAACTCCGAGGCTTTTGCAGCGATCGGCTTGGCCCGATCGAGATCGGCAGGGTCGTCCCCGACGTTCAGAGCCAAGGCCCGATAGGCCGGGCGAAACTGCGGGTGCGCTGCGATGAGTTTCTCAAAATTGCCCCGGGCGGCTGTTCGATCATTCGCTCGTTCCTGATTGCTGGCGAGTTCCATCAGGGCGAAAGCATCATCAGGATGATCTTTCAAATAGGCGGCAAGGAAACTGGCCGAATTCGAGGACAGGACTTCAAGCCTCTCCCGGGCTACGCCTAAGATGGCCTGGGGTGTATCGGAACGGACAAGCCTGGCGTACGCATCTTCCGCACTCTTGCGGTCGCCGATATCGTAGCGGGCCTGAGCCAGGTGATACAGAGTCTCGATGTCGTCGGGACTGAGAGCGAGAGCTTCTTCGAGCAACTTTATCCCGGAACCATAATCTCCCCGCCCGACCGATGCGCGGCCGTAGCTTCTCAAGACATGAGGATCTTTTGGCGCCCTTTCAAATGCACGTTTGGCATAGGCGTAGGCAGCGTCCGTCTGGTGGAAGACATCGAGCTGTAGATTCGCAAGGCGCACCAGCGCCGCCGGGTATTCAGCAGCTTCGCGCAACGCGCTTTCATATGTGAGACGTGCTGCGTCAAAATCCGACGTCGTCTCGTAGACGCGCGCAAGCTGCATCAGGGCAGGAAGCTTGACATCGGCTTTGCTCGTTGCAATCCGAAGGGTCGCGATCGCGGAGGCGCTGTCGCCGCTTTCGCTGAAAGCGCGTGCCAGCAGGAGATAGGCCGGACCGAGATTCGGAGCTGCATCGACGGCTCGCCTCAGTGCAGCCTGCGCGGACGGATAGTCCCGTTGAGCGAGATAAGCCTTGCCCAGCAACGCCAGTAATTCCGGGGTCTCCTGGTTTTTCTCGATCGCGCCTTTCACGCGGTCCAGAGCTCTTGACGTGTCATGCTTCGCCAGGTCGAGGTTTGTGAGCTTTTCGAGCGCTGGAACGTAGCCCGGCGATATTTCGAGAGATCGTTGATAGGACGCGTATGCACGATCAATGTCCTGTTTCTCGACCGCGAGGCCCAGCAGGAACAATGGCTGTGGGTCGGAAGGATGGTCAGTGGCCAGCTTTTGATACGTTTGGATGGCCTTGGACGTTTCGTCGTTCTTCGAATAGGCGTTTGCAAGCAAGCGAAATGCGTCGGGTGAGTCGGGATTGTCAGCCGTATAACCTTCCAGCAATGTGATGGCCGATTTGGCCGCGCCCCGGTCCAGGTACAGTTGCGCGAGCAACAGAGTCGCGTCCTTCAGATTGGGATTGATCTTGAGCGCCTGAATCAGCCGCTTCTCGGCTTGTCCGCGCGCTTCTCCGCTCTTAACGGGGTCGGAGGTCTTGGCGAAGGCCAGATGTGCAAGGGCCGCCTTGTATTGCACATCGGCATCGCCAACGTACACAGAACTCAACGCCTCGAACTCGCGAACCGCCTTTTCTGGATTAATCCTCATATTCTGGATGCCGTCCGCGACAAGGCCGTCGTAACTCGTTGCGTCCTGTGACAGGACGAGCTTGATGTTCTCGGCACACGCGTCGCCTTCGCCGCGCGCGCAGGCGAGCTTCATGATCAGGACGCGAGACGGAAGGTGATCGGGAATCTTTTGTGCGATTCTCTTCAGTTCGGCTTCGGCTTCCGAGTATTGCTTTGTCGTGATCGCAAACTCGGCCAAGCTCAAGAGCAGATTAGAGCGGGAGGATGCGAGTTGGGAAGCGGTCGCAAAATTGTCGCGGGCCTTTTGCAGCTCTTGGCGCTTGAGATAGATGTTCCCCAACGCTGCGTATGGTTCGGCTGATTTTGGGGCGAGATCCCTGGCGACGAGAAGATGATCTTCGGCCGAGGCGAGATCGTTCTTGCGCACGGCAAGTTCGCTGAGGGCGATATAATATCCGTAGGAGCGATTTGACTGCGGAGCGAGCGAACGAAGTTCATCTTCGACGGCTTGGGCATCGTTAAAATCTCGCGTGGTCCGCGCGAGCAGGATCATCGCCTCGTCATTTTTCTGGTCGGCTTGCAAGATTTGTGAAGCAAGCTTGCGCGCTTCGATCCGGTCTCCGCTCGCCAGCACCATTTGTGCGAATTTGGTTTTCACATCCAGATTGGAAGGCTCTCGTGCAAGCGCATCCTTCAATCCGATGTAAGCCAACGCGAAGCGACCCTGAGCATAGTTGATGTAGGCCAGTTGACGCGTGGCCGCGACGTCGTCGGGCTTGGTCTGAAGGATTTGCCTGTAGAGTTTTTCTGCAAGGGCGAGATCATCCTTGCGATAGGCCTCGTCGGCATTGAGAAGGAGTTGATTGTCGGCGGCATTTGCGCCGCCGGGCGCTGTTAACGCGCCCATCGCAAGAGCTGCAACTATTGCGAGAAATTTCGCAGCAGAATTGGAAAACATCTCGTGACTCCAACGGAGTACATTCTGTCAAAGTCCAACTGCAAATAACTTCTGCGGCGCATTAGAAAAGCCGCGGGGACTGGTGGTCCTGAAAATGAAACTTGACTTTATTGGAAATGAGTAACGAAATCCAGATCCCCATTTATTTTAATGGAGATGGCCAAATGAAATTGAAATATTTATTGGGCCTTATTGTTGGTGGGAGCTTTACAGCTCTTGCAGGGGCCGCGAATGCAACGTGTCCAGCAACACCGGGGACGCCAGTTAATACCGCGAGCGGATGTATCGAAATCACGCTGCTCCCGGGCAATGTCGTGACGGTAGGTAGTTCTGGAGGGAGTCCAATATACGATGGAATTGAAGATACTCTGATCAACGTGACGAACCTCAGTGGCAGCACTGTCGGTTCGATTCACCTGACCGCCAATACCGACATCTTCGGTTTCGATGGTGACGGAATTGCCAACTTTCTCCCCGCTGCCACCGGGCCGACGGGCTACGAAGGACCAGGCACCAGTTTCGCCAACTACTCATTCCCCTACCAAAGCGGCGACGTCCTGTTCACGGGCGGCTTGGCCAATCTCGCTTCAGCCTATTTCTCCCTTGAGGAGCGGGTCAGCGCGGGGAGCTTCACCGGACCCATCGTCGTAAACCCTGTTCCCGGCCCAGTCGTTGGGGCAGGTCTGCCAGGACTCGTGATGCTGGTGAGCGGCCTGCTCGGTTGGCGCCGCATGCGCCGCAAAGAAGCCATCGCCTGATTTAAATCGACAAAGCATCACTTCGCTGCCCTCGGTGAGGGCAGCGAAGCTTGCCTCGATGGCCGTTTGAAGTTTGACTCGCCCAGCACGACGACGCGAGCGCGATGATTTGTGTCTGGATGGCCTTTGCGTTCGCCCTGACGATCCAATGGCGAGCTTTATCGTAGACCCCTTCGCAGGCGTTCTCTGCGCCTTCTGCGCCATGAAATCAGGTGCCGGGTCAGGAAGCCAACCACGAACCCGGCCGCAAAGCCGATCGTGATCTCGATTGCATCGAACGGCGTCACAGAAAACATCAGCCTTGGCTATCGCGCGGTGCGCCTTTTCCGAGTTTGGCTGCGAGCAGCAGGAAGAATGCCGGTGAGGCTCATGCAGTCAGGCCCTGTTTCCAGCTGTCGTCGCGCGCCTCTGTCTGGTGACGCGACGAGAACTCCCACTCCGAGCCGCGGCCTTTGAATCATCGGAAGCTGCGTCCGAGCCGTGGAGAAGAGACTGGAGAGCATCCTTGGACTGCTCGATCTCCACGCGCAAGCTTTCGATATCGTGCTCGGTGGTTTGCAAGGTATTCAACAGCCGTGCTTCGGTCGCGGAGATATCGCGCACGGGCGACCCTGTGGCCCACAATTCAAAGGCGCGCTGACGCTCTTCCCGCCGACGCCGCGCTTCTGCCAATTGGCTGGCTTGCTCGCGCTGCACCGCGTCCAACGCCTGCGCAAGTCGGGTCTCGGGACGATCAGACATCGCACACACCCATACAAACCCTGCCGTCATTTGTCTGCACAAGCCGGGCGAAGGTTCAGGCGTTGTGTGCGCGGGCGGGGACGAGGGCGGTGAGGGAGCGATGCTGACGCAGTCAACAGGTCTGCTCTCGGACTTCGAACTCTCCTCAGACAAGGAGGAGAGCCATGACGATTTTTCGCCCTTCGCATCGCCGCACATGCGTGCGGGGTATGCACGGAATGGTTGTCGGCCCAACCGGGCCTGGCGGGGCCTGATGCATAGGGATCGCGGATGTTTCGCCGTTTTCTGCACAGCTCATGTCGGAACCTGGGCCGGCCGTTCGTCTTGAATCCGAGCCGCCTCGAACCGGAGTTCTGCGTAAATGGCCCCGCGCGCCAATTGGAAAGGCTTCCTGAGACTGTCCCTCGTCACCTGCCCCGTGGCGCTCTATCCGGCCACGTCTGAGAGCGAGAAGATCTCGTTCAATCAGCTCAACCGGCAGACCGGCCACCGTGTGAAGTACCTGAAGGTGGACGCCGAGACCGGCGACGAGGTGCCGAACGAGGACATCGTCAAGGGCTACGAGCTGGACAAGGGCCAGTACATCGAGGTGTCCAAGGAAGAGCTCGAGGAGATCGCGCTGGAGTCCACGCGCACCATCGAGATCGACGAGTTCGTCGCCAGGTCGGACATCGATCCGCGCTATCTGATCCGCCCCTATTACATCCGGCCCGACGGCAAGGTCGGCCACGACGCCTTCGCGGTGATCCGAGAAACCATCCGCGAGATGGACAAGGTCGCGATCGGGCGCGTGGTGCTGACCAACCGCGAGCACATCATCGCGCTGGAGCCGATGGACAAGGGCCTCGTCGGCACCCTGTTGCGCTACCCCTACGAGGTGCGCAGCGAGCAGGACTACTTTGACGACATCCAGGACGTGAAGGTCACCAAGGACATGCTTGATCTCGCCCGGCACATCGTCAACCAGAAGGCCGGCCGCTTCGAGCCGGAGAAGTTCGAGGATCATTACGAGACCGCGCTGATCGAGCTGATCAACGAAAAGCGCGCCGGCAAGGTGATCCGGCCGAAGGAGCGGCCGAAGGGCGAGAACGTCGTCGACCTCATGGAGGCGCTGCGGCGCAGCGTCGGCAAGGAGGCCAGAAAGGAAGTTAGGCAGGAGGCCACGCCCGCGAAGGCGGACAAGCCGGCCAAGAAGCCGAGGAAGGCCGCGGCCGGCCAGAAGGAGATGCTGATGCCGATCGCCGGCAAGAAGGCCGCCGCCAAGGAGACGTCCGCGAAGAAGCCGGCCACCGGAGCGCGACGGAAATCGGCTTGAGCGTGAAACATCCGGTCACGCCGGACGGACGATACTTCGTCGTCCGCGGACGTCTGTGGCGGATGGCGAGGCCCGATCTCGCAGAGGATGAGCGTGCGGCGCTGGTAAAGCGGCTGATGGCGGCAAGGCGCGCGGTCCGCGACGCCAAGGCGGAAAACGACCCGGACGCGGAAGTGGCTGCGCATCGCGCGGTGGACCAGGCCAAGCGCGCGCTGGGCGAGCGCGGCCCGGTCTGGTGGAAAGACGGCGCGCCGGACTTCAATCGTCACATGGCAAAGAACACGCCTTATGCCGCCTGGTACGCGAAGCTCCTCGCCGCGGGCGTCAAAGATCCTCGTCAGGGCACTCCGGACACGTCTCGCCGATCGAATCGAGGACATCGTTGATCTCCGCGACGGCCTGATCGGCGGAGACGCCGTCCGGAGGATCCCGGCGCCCAATCTCGATCGCGCGTTTCCGAGCGTGCGGGTCGGCACGATCCCTGGCCCAGCCATGCTCCTCGCATTCGCAAATCGCGCCGGCCTCCTGCAGCACGTGGATGGCCCATCCTCGCAAGGTGCGGATCGCCGGCCGTCTTTCCCTGGTCATCAGCATGAAAGATCACTCCTGCGGGACGAATCCGTGCCCCCGCTAAATCGTTCCGGGCGTTAGCACGGAGCAGGGATTCGCAAACGGCAGGGCTAGGCTTGTCCACGTGTTCCGGAGGGCTGTGGAGAATGCGGGAGCAGGTCTTTTCTTCTAGCCGGGGGACGACAAGACGCGGCATGAAAGTGACAGCGCACTTCGGCCGCGGGCGTCGGAAATGCAATGAAAGGTTAGTTCACGGTCACGCAATTCCAAGTGGCGCTACTTGGTCGAGAGCACCTCGCCGAAGCGCTCCCACTGCTTGCCCGTGAAGCGCATGAACTGCAGCTGCTCGACCGGCAGATGATCACTCTCGCCGGTATTAACTTTGATGCCGGGCAGCAGCATCGGCAACTCCAGATCTTTGATCGATAGTGCCTGCCGCAGGATGTTCTCGCGGCTCAGATCGTTCCCCGCCGCTTTCAGAACGTGCTCCAGCACCATGCCGTTGTTGTAGCCGTTGACGTAGTTGGAATCGCGGATGTCGCCGTCAGGCGCGTACCTCGCCATGTAGTCGCGCCATCCCTTGACGCCGAGATCGTCCGCCCATGTGGGATCGAGCGGATCCTTGACATAGGCGCTGGAGATGATGCCGGTGCTGGCGTCGAGCCCGGCGGGCTCCATCACCGAGGACATCCATACCGATACATTGGTCAGGAACGTCATCGGTCGCCAGTTGATCTCGAAAGTCTTGCGGATTGCCTGCGCAGCGAATTTCGGCGTCGCGGCGATCACGAGCGCATCCGCGCCAGTCGATTTGAGCTTCACGATCTGGGAATCAATCGTCGGCTCGGTCGTCTCGTAGGTCGCCGCCGTGACGGCGACGTCGAATCGATCGCCAAGCACGTCCTTGAGGCCGGCGAGGTAGTCGCGGCCGAAATCGTCGTTCTGCGCCAGCACGGCGAAGGTGGCGTCGGACTTCTTCTGCAGCGCATAGCGCGCATATATGCGCGCCTCGTTGCGGAACGGTGCCATCACGCCCATCAGCGCCAGAGGAAACTGCGCGGGATCACCGAACTTCGAGGCCCCCGAGGCGACGAACAGCTGGGGCACCTTCTTGCCCTGCAGATATTTGGCGATTGCCGTGTTATGCGCGGTCCCCATCGTCGAGAAGATGAACGAGACGTCGTCGCTCTCGACCAGCCGGCGCGTCTGCTCCACGGTCTTGGGTGGCACGTAGCTGTCGTCGAGCGAGAGCAGGTTGACTTTGCGGCCGTTGATGCCGCCGCGGTCGTTGACCATCTTGAAATATGCGACTTCGCCCTTACCGAGGACGCCGAAAGCGGACACCGGCCCGCTATAGGGCATGGTCTGTCCGATGCGAATCTCGGTGGAGGTGATGCCGGGCTGGTCTTCGGCGACAGCCGGTGCTGCGAGAGCGGACCACACGACGCACAGCCCTGCAGCTGCAATGGCGCTCCGCATTCGGCTCCTCCCTGATGGCCGCGCTGACGACGGCTCCGTTATCTGCAACATACGGAGCTCTCGGCCGGACAGCATCGGTTGGCGGTCACTCCGATCGCAGCCGCGGACGGCAGCTTTTCGCCGACCTGGATCGTGGCCCATGGCGATTTCCACGCCACGCTCGCCCAGGCCTGCGACAGCGCCTGGATGCTGCGCATCCGCGAGCTGTTGTTCGCCCATAATGAGCACTATCTCGACCTGGCGCGCAAGACCGACCGCGGCAATCGCGCCGCCGCGCGCGAACATTGGGAACTGATGGAGGAGGCGCTGGCACGCGACACCGACCGGGCAGTCGCTGCCATGACTGCGCATATCGGCAAGACCCGGGACACGATCGAGCTGGTCCTGAGGCGGGCAGAGACTGGTGGGCCCGGCAGGACTCGAACCTGCAACCAGACCGTTATGAGCGGCCGGCTCTAACCATTGAGCTACAGGCCCCGCCGCGAGTCAGCTCGCGGGAATGCGGCCGGCAACGGTGCGCGGTTCGTTTACAGGGATGGAGGCGGGGGTGCAATGCTGGCCCGGGCGGACGGGAACGCCGGCGCGGCAGCGCGGGTCGTTTTCGAATACCCGAAATTTCCGATGATGCCTGTATACCCCTGTTTTGCCCGACGAAGCAAACCGCCTTGGGAAGCCGTGGACCTGCAGAGGCCCGGTTTTCGGGTCCCGTAACCCATTGATATCATTGGCCGCGTCTACTGTGCATGGGGTTGTTTTGCGACTTTTTGGTTTGGGGGGGGCCCTCCCGAGCCCCATCTCAGACTTGCGGCGGACCGCCACGCTCCGCTAATCCACCGACACCCCGGCGAACTCCACCACCTTGCGCCACTTCTCGGTTTCGTCGGCGACGAGCTTGCCGAACTCGGCCGGCGTCATCGGCTTGGGGAGGCCGCCGACCTCAGTGAGACGCGCCACCAGCTTGGGATCCTTCAGCGCTTCGCCGACGGCCTTGTTGAGGACCTCGATCACCTCGCCCGGCGTCCCCTTCGGCGCGGAGATGCCGTAAAAGCCGACCGATTCGAAGCCCGGCACGGTCTCGGCGATTGCGGGCACGTCAGGTACGCTCGGCCAGCGCTGCGGCGAGGTCACGCCCAGCGCGCGGACATTGCCGCCTTTCACCTGCTCCAGTGCGGAGGGCAGATTGTCGAAGATCAGCTGCACCTTGTTGGAGATGATGTCGGGGAATGCGATCGCCGAGCCGCGATAGGGCACGTGCACCATGTCGCACTTCGTCATCACCTTGAACAGCTCCGCCGACATGTGCACCGAGGTGCCGTTGCCGGAGGAGGCAAAGGAGATCTTGCCGGGATTGGCCTTGCAATAGTCGACGAACTCCTGGACCGTCTTGGCCGGGAACGCGTTGGAGACGACGAGCATGTTGGTGAGCTGCATGATGCTGGCCACCGGGGTGGTGTCGCGCAAAAAGTCGAACGGCAGCTTCTTGTAGAGCGAGGTCGAGATCGCGTTGTTGGGCGCGACGAACAGCAGCGTGTAGCCGTCGGGCGGTGAGTTGATCGCGGCGGCGGCGGCGATGTTGCCGCCGGAACCGGTGCGGTTCTCGACGATGAATTGCTGGCCGAGACGGTCCGACAGCCACTGCGCCATGATCCGCGCCACGATGTCGACCGGCCCGCCAGCGGCAAAGCCGATCAGCCAGTGCACGGGGCGGTCGGGATAGGCGGCAGAGGCCGGAGGCGTGGCGCTGAAAAGACCTATGAGGACCGCGAGCCCGAAAACACCGTGACGCAAAATTCGCAACATGACACCTCCCATTGTTCTATTGTGGTTGAGGGGCATGCTTTCACAAAATCGGCGCCCTGCCTACATCGCCGCAAGTCGGTGTTGACGCAGGCCCGGCGGAAATGACCATGAGATTCGCGATCATCGTTCTTGCGGCAGTCGTGCTTGGCGGCCCCGCCGCAGCTCAAACCGGAGGCAACGCCATTCCGACCACGAGCCATACCATTGGTCTTGCAATCAGTCTTGGCACCGCAACGCCCGGCGGCGGCTTTCCGCTCTATGGCAACGCCTTCGCCGAGGTGATGAACGCGGCCGATCCGCAAATCGCCATCGCGCCCCGCAACACCAAGGGCAGCAACGAGAACATCCCGCTTCTGGAGAAGGGCGAGCTCGATCTCGCGCTGGTCGCGGGCGAGCCGGCCTATGAGGCCTTCGCCGGCATCGGGCGAACGCCGGTGCGGCTGAAGATCCTCACCGCGATCTATTCCAATCCCGGCATGTTCGTGGTGCGCGCGGACAGTCCCTACAGGACGATCCGCGATCTGGTCGGACAGCCCGTCGCGTTCGGCGCCAAGGGCTCGGGCCTGCCGATCCTGGCGCGTTATGTGCTGGATGGACTCGGCCTGAAGCAGGACGAGGATTTCAAGGCCGTCTATCTCGACCGCGCCGGCGACGGCCCTGCGATGGTCGAGGATGGCCGGGTGGCCGCGCTCTGGGGCGCCGGCATCGGCTGGCCCGGCTTTGCCGCGGTGGCATCGAGCGCCTCGGGCGCCC
This sequence comes from Bradyrhizobium guangxiense, assembly GCF_004114915.1. Lineage (NCBI taxonomy): Bacteria > Pseudomonadati > Pseudomonadota > Alphaproteobacteria > Hyphomicrobiales > Nitrobacteraceae > Bradyrhizobium > Bradyrhizobium guangxiense. The sequence continues at coordinate 1,053,612 of NZ_CP022219.1, forward strand.
GCTTCATCGCACCTGATGTCGAAGAGATGACGCGCATCCGCGCCAAGCATTCCTTCCTGAAGCCGCTGCTGGTGCCGGCGGGCAGCTATCCGAAGCAGGACGCGCCGATCGCGTCGCTGGGGTCGTGGAGCTTTGTGCTGACGCGCGAGGATCTGTCCGACGACGTCGCCTATCGCCTGGCGAAGACGCTGCACGGCCTCGAAGCGACCTTCTGCAGGAAGCTCGCCCAGGCCTGCGAGACCACCGCGTCGAACACGCTCGCCGCGGCGCCGAGGCCGGAGCTGATCCATCCCGGCGTGATGAAATATTTTCGCGAGATCGGGGTGGTGAAATGACGGCCGCTTAGTCGACCGTCATTCCGGGGCGGTCCGCAGGACCGAACCCGGAATCTCGAGATCCTCAGGTGCGCAATTGCGCACCGTAGTTCGGTGCTTCGCGCCGCCCCGGGATGACGATCGCCTCAAGCGATCGTCACTTCTTCACCATGGCACACGCCGGGTCCGGCGGCCCGAACGCCTTGTCGCCCGAGATCGTCGTGAGGATCTTGTAATAGTCCCACGGATATTTGCTCTCCTCCGGCGTCTTCACCTGCACCAGCCAGAGGTCGTGCACCATCAGATTGTCCTCGCGCAGTTTGCCGTTGCGGGCGAAGAAATCCTCGATCGGCTTCTCGCGCATCTTGGCGGCGACCTTGAGCGGGTCGTCGGTGCCGGTCTCCTTGATGGCGTTGAGATAGTGCATCACGCTGGAATAGACGCCGGCCTGCCACATCGAGGGCATCTTGTTCATCTTGGCGAAGTAGCGCTTCGACCATTCGCGGGTCTTGTCGTCCATGTCCCAATAGAACGACGTCGTCAGGAGCAGGCCCTGCGCCGCCTGCAGGCCGAGGCCGTGGATGTCGGTGATCAGCGCCAGCAGCGCCGCCATCTGCTGGCCGCCCTTGAACACGCCGAACTCCGAGCCGGTCTTGATCTCGTTCATGTTGTTGGGGGGACCGGCGGCAATGCCGATGATCTTGGCCTTGGAGGCCTGCGCCTGCAGCACGAAGGAGGAGAGATCCGGCGTTGCCAGCGGGGGCCGCACCGAGCCCAGCACCTTGCCGCCATTGGCGGTGACGACAGCGGAGGCGTCGCGCTCCAGCGAATGGCCGAAGGCGTAGTCGTCGGTGATGAAGAACCAGCTGTCGCCGCCGCGCTTGACCACCGCATCCGCAGTGCCGACCGCGAGCGCGCGGGTGTCGAACACCCACTGGATCGCGTAAGGCGAGCAGAACTTGCCGTGGAAGTCCGCGGTGCCGGTGGAGTGGGTGATGAACAGCCGCTTCTTCTCGTTGGCGATGTTCTGCACCGCAAGCCCGACCGCCGAGACCGGCACGTCGACGATCAGATCGACCTGGTCGACGTCGAACCAGCGTCGCGCGAGCGAGGCGCCGATGTCTGCCTTGAGCTGGTGGTCGCCGACCACGACGCTGATCGGCTTGCCGAGCACGGTGCCGCCGAAATCGTCGATCGCCATCTGCGCCGCCGTCACCGAACCCTGGCCGGTCGGCGCGGAGGCCGGGCCGTTCATGTCGGTGAGCACGCCAATCTTGACGACGTCGTCGGAAACCTGCGCCGATGCCGGGCTCGACATCAGCGTCGCCACCAAGGCGGCTGCGACCGGTAGTCCAAATCTCGTTGGATTCACGCCTGTCCTCCCCTGATCCGGCTCGTTGGCCGGTGTTGCCCCCGGGGTGTGCCCCGGCTGAATTGGTTTCTTTTGCAACTATTTGGGGGCGGGCGTCAATGTCAGGCTGCGTAGCGGATCTGGCCTGCGGGCGAGGGATCGTAGCCGGTCAGCTCCTCGGCGCGCTGGCGCAGCCGCCTTTCGGCGAGAAACCGGATCAGGGCCTGCATGGCTGGGCGGAAATAGCTGCGCTGCCGCATCGCGAGGTCAAAGTTCTCCCAGATCAGCGGTACGAAATCGAGACCCGCCGAGCGCGCGGTGGCGCGCGTCGCGATCCCGCAATCGGCCTGGCCGGCGCGGACCAGTTCGGCGAGGTCCGGACCGGTCAGGCACGGCGTTGCGACCTGGCGCAGATCCCGCGTCGAGGCACCGGCGCGCTTGAGCAGCACGTCGAGCAGCATCTGCGCGCCCGTGCCCTGTTGCCGCATCGCCATCTTGGCGCCGAGCGCGAGCACGTCGCTCAGGCCGTGCAGGTGCTTCGGATTGCCCTGCGGCAGCACGAGGCCCTGTTCGCGGCGCGCGAACGCGACCAGCACCGCATCATGCAGGTCGGGAGCGGCACGCAGCGCTTCGATACTGGCGTCGCCAGCGAGATCGTCGGACGCATCCAGGCCGTGGAAGTGCACCGCCGCCGCCATCACCTCGTTGCGCTGCAGCCGCTCGAGCCCGCGCACGCTGCCCTCGCTCATCGAGCCCAGGCCAGAGCCGGATTCGCGCAAGGCCCAATCCAGGAGCTCGTCGTGGCTGCCACCCACGACCGGCGGCGGCTCCGCGATCAGCATGCCGGCTGGACGCGCGAGGCCCGACAGCACCCAGAGATCGAGCTCGTGCCGCGGGAAGAGCCACTTCCCGGTCACCTTGGTACAAGGGATCGCGCCGGTGGTGACGAGTTCGTAGAGCTTGCGTTCGCCGAGCCGAAGATAGTCGGCGGCTTCGCTGGTCGTCAGGAATTCCATCCTGCATTCCTATGCAAATTCTTGCTTCTTTTTGACGTTCGACGCAGGTGGAATTCTGCATTTTCAATTGGTGTCCGCGGGAACCATGCCCGATCATCTCGCTGCTTTGCAACACATCCGCGCGCGCGATTTCTGCTTTGGTGAACGATCCTGAATCGTTCGGCGCGTTGCCGAAATTTCCCGGGTGACGTGCGCAAAAAGCAGTCGCGTCACGAGCGCGGCGCAATCGGTCAGCATCATGATCACGTCATAGCCAAGGGAACCCCGATCATGGGCCGCCTGTCCGTTGCATTCGCGCTTGTCTGCAGCCTCATCGCGAGCGCTGCGGCGTCGTCCGCGGAGGACCGCGCGATCGTGCTGGCAACGACCACGTCGACGCAGGAGTCCGGCCTGCTCGACTACCTGCTGCCGGTCTTCCGCGACAGGACCGGCATCGAGGTGACGGTGATCGCGCGCCGCGCCGACGAGGTGCTCAACGGGCCGCGAAGGGGCGAGGCGGATGTCGTGCTGATGCACGCGCGGCCGCAGGAGGAGAAGTTCGTCGCCGACGGGTTCGGCGTGAAGCGGTTCGACGTGATGTACAATGACTACGTGCTGATCGGACCGAAGAGCGATCCCGCCGCCGTGAAAGGCAAGGACATCGCGACGGCGCTGAAGGCGATCGAAGCCAAGGGCGCGCCGTTCGTGACGCGCGGCGATCGGTCGGGCACGCACGCCGCGGAGCTCGCGCTGTGGATCGTCGCCGGCATCGACATCGCCGCCGCCAAGGGCGCCTGGTACCGCGAGGCCGGGCAGGGCATGGCCTCGGCCCTCGACGCCGCGCGCGCCGCCAATGCCTACGTGCTGTCGGATCGCGGCAGCTGGATCTCGTTTCGGGATCGCGGCGATCTCGACGTCGTGGTCGAAGGCGACCGGCGGCTGCTCAATCAGTACGGCGTGATGCTGGTGAATCCCGAGAAGTTTCCGAACGTGAAGAAGGATCTCGCGCAGACCTTCATCGACTGGCTCACCTCGCCGGAAGGGCAGACGGCGATCGCCGGCTACAAGGTCGACGGGCAGCAGTTGTTCTTCCCGAATTCAGACAGGTCGGGCGGTTGAAGGCCGGCATCTCCGGCGGTTGCCAAAGCGGGCGATGCATGGTCCATCATGGCGCATGACCCAGCGCCTGCCGCCCTCGCTGACGCCGCTCGACACCGCGCTCGCCGCGTTGCTGCGAGGCGTTGATCCCGTTGCGCCGGCGGAGGTGCCCCCGGCGGAAGCGATCGGCTGCATCGCCGCGGGCACTCCATTGCTTGCGGCACATCCGCCGCGCGACATTGCGGCCGCAGACGGTTGGGCACTGAGCGCCCATGACCTCGTCGGCGCGTCCTCTTATGCGCCGCTGGCTCTGGCGCAAGAGCCGGCGTGGGTCGAGGCCGGCGAGGCGATGCCGGCGGGATGCGATTGTGTGCTCGATGCCGATGCGGTGGAACTGTCCGGTCCGCTCGTGCAGGTCTTGGCGGAAGGCGTGCCGGGGCAGGGCGTTCGGCGCGCCGGCAGCGACATCGCAGAACGCACGCCTGCCGGCGCCGAAGGCTGTCCGGTCGGTGCGGCGGATCTGCTGCTTGCGCGCGTTGCGGGTTTGCAAAGTCTCGGCGTACGGCGGCCCCGTCTGCGCATCGTCAATGTGCCGGGTGCAACGGCAACGATGGATATGATCGCCGGTCTTGCGCGTGCCGCGGGACTGGGCGTGGACATGCGCGAAGCCGGTGCGCGCGATCAGACCTCGATTGCCGAGGCGCTCGATGCGTCCTCTTGTGATCTCCTGCTGACGGTCGGCGGGAGCGGCGTCGGTCGCCGCGATGCCGCTGTCATGGCCCTGGCCCAGTGCGGCGAGGTGACCGCACACGGCCTTGCGCTCCGGCCTGGACGGACCGCCGCGATCGGCCGGCTCGGGCAGGTTCCCGTCGTCGCCTTGCCTGGCTCGCCTGATGCCGCGCTTGCGGCGTGGCTCGCGCTCGTGCTGCCGCTCGTCGATCGCCGCTCGGCGCGTCGGCCGCGCCCAAAAGTGTCGCTGCCGCTCGCGCGAAAAATCGCATCCAGTGTCGGCATCACCGAGATCGCTTTGCTGGCCGAGGAACATCGCGCCTGGATGCCGCTTGCCGTAGGCGAATGGCCGCTTCAGGCAATCGCCCGTGCGGACGCATGGCTGCTCATTCCTGCCAGTGACGAGGGATTTGCGGCAGGTAGGCCGGTCGATGCCCATCTGATGCGGGCGTGATATGGGTCCTGGCATGACGATGATCCCGAAATCACCAGACCGCAGCGCGCTCGAGCAGGAGCAGTTCCTCAAGATTCTGTCGCGCGAGGAGGCTCTGGCGCGCTTCGAGGCGGCACTGTTCCCGCGTGCGCTTCCGTCCGATACGCGCAAGCTCGGTGCCGCGCTCGGCGCAGTGCTCGCCGAAGACATCACGGCGCCGATCGACGTTCCCCCGTTCGACCGTTCCAATGTCGACGGCTTTGCCGTGCGTTCGGCCGACCTTGCGGCGGCCGGGGAAGGTGCCGCCATACGCCTCGCGCTGAACGGTGAAACCATTCACTGCGGCATTGCGCCGAGGCTGCAAGTGGCGGCGGGAACCGCAACGCCGATCGCCACCGGCGGCCCGCTGCCGCGCGGCGCGGATGCCGTGGTCATGGTCGAGCATACCCAGCCGGCCGGCCCCGATGCGATCGAGGTCCGCCGCGCCGTCTCGCCCGGTCAGTTCGTGTCCTACGCCGGCTCCGACATTGCGCGCGGCGAGGCGCTGCTCCGCGCCGGCACCGTCATCGGCTCGCGCGAGATTGGCATGCTGGCGGCTTGCGGCATTGCCGAGGTCAACGTGACGCGCAAGCCGCGCGTGGCCGTGATCTCCACCGGTGACGAACTGGTTCAGCCCGGCGGAGCTCTTCCGCCAGCCGCGATCTACGATACCAACGGAGCCATCGTCGCGGCTGCGATCGATGAAAACGGCGGCGAGGCGGTCTTCCTCGGTGCCATTGCCGACGATGAAGCCAAGCTCGAAGCTGCCATGCGCAGCGCGCTTGCGGATGCCGACATGCTGGTGCTGTCAGGCGGCACGTCGAAAGGCGCGGGCGACCTGTCCCATCGCATCATCGGCCGGCTCGGCGCGCCCGGCATCATCGCGCACGGCGTTGCGCTGAAGCCCGGCAAGCCGCTGTGCCTTGCGGTGTGCGACGGCAAGCCCGTGGTGATACTGCCGGGCTTTCCGACCTCGGCCATGTTCACCTTCCACGACATGATCGTGCCGGTGCTGCGCAAGCTGGCCGGTCTGCCGCCGCGCTCGGATGCCAAGGTGAGCGCGACCGTGCCGGTGCGCATCGCATCCGAGCTCGGTCGCACCGAGTTCGTGATGGTCTCGCTGGTCGAGGGCAAGAAGGGCCTGATCGCCTATCCTTCCGGCAAGGGTTCCGGTGCGATCACGTCCTTCGCGCAAGCCGACGGCTTCCTGCGTATCGACGCGCTCGCCGACCAGATGCCGGCCGGAACGGAAGCCGAGGTAACTCTGTTCACGCCGCATGTGCGTGTGCCCGATCTCGTCATCGTCGGCAGCCATTGCACCGGCCTCGATCTCGTCACCGCACGGCTCGCGCATGCCGGTCTGACCGTGCGCTCGATCGCCGTCGGCAGCCTCGGCGGACTCGCGGCCGCAAGGCGCGGCGAATGCGATGTCGCGCCGATCCATCTGTTCGACGACAAGACCGAGACCTACAACTTGCCCTATCTCGCCGAGGGGCTCGAACTCGTGTCGGGCTGGCGGCGGATGCAGGGCATCGTCTATCGCAAGGGCGACAGGCGTTTCGAGGGCATCGGTGCGAAGGAGGCCGTCGCCGCCGCGCTCGCTGATCCCGCCTGCATCATGGTCAACCGCAACCAGGGCGCCGGCACGCGCATCCTGATCGATCGCTTGCTAGGCGGTGCGCGGCCGGAAGGCTATTGGAACCAGCCGCGCTCGCACAACGCAGTCGCGGCGGCCGTCGCACAGCACCGCGCCGATTGGGGCATGACCATTGCACCGGTCGCCCTTACAGTCGGTCTCGGTTTCATTCCGCTCGCGGAAGAGCATTATGATTTCGCACTGGTGACGGCACGCAAGGACCGGCCGGCGGTGAGGGCGTTTCTCGACGCGCTCGGCTCGGACGAGGTGCGTGCAGCGTTGAAGCGAGCGGGCTTCCGACCCGCGTAGGGGCGGACGAGGACGCGGCGTTGGCGACGCGGAAAGCGCGCACGACGCGGGTTGGGAAGAACGCGAGACAACGCCTCAGGCCGCATCATCCAGCGCCGCCAGCCGCTCGGCTTCGGCGATGTCCTCGATCGTGTTGGCATTGAAGAACGGATCGAGCGGCTCGGTTGGCCAGGTCACCGTCGCGAGCGGATAGCGCGCGGTCCAGCGGTCGATCTTGCGGAGGTCTTCGACGACGAGCGCGTGGCGCAACTCGCCACGCAAGGCGACGCGCCACAGGCCGATGACCGGATGCGATTGGTCGCCTGATGCGGCGACCGCGAGCTGCGCGTTCTCACGCCCGCGAGCGTCGTGCAGGCAGGCAACCAGATCGCGTGGCAGGAACGGGCAGTCGCCGGCGGCACTGAGCACCCATTCGACCTCCGGCCGGTTCGCCGCGGTCCAGTCCAGCGCGGCAAGGATGCCGGCGAGAGGGCCGGGAAAGCCGGGTACGTCGTCGGCGACGACCTGCAAGCCGAACGTGGCGAAACGCGCGGGATCGCCGTTCGCATTGAGGATCAACCCGCTGCATTGAGGTTTCAGGCGCGCGATCACGCGCTCCAGAATGGTGCGGCCGCCGATGCTGCGCATCGGCTTGTCGCCGCCGCCCATGCGCCGCGCCAGGCCTCCGGCGAGCAGCACGCCAAGGGTTGATGGAATGCCCGTCAGCGGAATGTCAGTCGTCACCAGCTTCACCCTTGCGCTTGTGCTTGGCCGATTCCTCCTCGACGTAAGCGAGGTTCTGGTCGTAGACAATCCGCTCCTCGCCGGCGAGCGCGATGAAGCGTTTGCCGCGGGTGCGGCCGATCAGCGTCAGACCGACCTGCCTCGCGAGATCGACCCCCCAGGCGGTGAAGCCCGAGCGCGACACCAGAATCGGAATGCCCATGCGCACCGTCTTGATGACCATTTCCGAGGTGAGGCGTCCCGTGGTGTAGAGGATCTTGTCGGAGGCATCGACGCCGTGGCGGTACATCCAGCCGGCGATCTTGTCGACGGCGTTGTGGCGGCCGACGTCCTCGGGGTAGCAGAGCGGGGCGCCTTCCCTGCACAGCACGCAGCCATGAATCGCGCCGGCTTCCAGATACAGGGACGGCATGGTGTTGATGGTCTGCGTCATCTGATAAAGCCAGGAGGTGCGCAGCTCCGCCTTCGGCAACGCGACGCTCTCGACCGCCTCCAGCAGGTCGCCGAAGGCAGTGCCCTGGGCGCAGCCCGAGGTCTGCGTGCGCTTCTTCAGCTTGGCCTCGAAATTGGTGTTGTGCTCGGTGCGCACGACGACGACCTGGAGATCGTCGTCATATTCGACCTCGGTGACCACGTCGTTATATTTCAGCATGTTCTGGTTCAGCAGGTAGCCGAGCGCCAGATATTCCGGATAGTCGCCGATCGTCATCATGGTGACGATCTCCTGCGCATTCAGGTAGAGTGTCAGCGGCCGCTCCATCGGCACCTTGATCTCGACCCTGGCGCCGGTCTGGTCGGTCCCGGCCACGCTCTGGGTCAGGCGCGGGTCGTCCGGATTGGGGATGATCAAAGGCACCGGAGTCTTGTCGATCTTCATCATGGCCGCGACGTTAGCATGACATTCCGCTAAAGCCGATATAAGCATGATCGGGAATGGGCAAAATGCCTCCACTCGTTATTGCGAGCGCAGCGAAGCACTCCAGAATCTTTCGGCGGCGGCAGTCTGGATTGCTTCGCGGAGCCTGTCATCGGGCCGCGCTACGCGCGGACCCGGTGGCTCGCGATGACGGGGAGGACGGTGGTTCCGTCGCCGAGCGCCGGTTGCTGGAAAAGAGAGCTGGAATGAAAGTCATCGGCCTTGCAGGCTGGAGTGGTGCGGGCAAGACCACGCTGTTGACGCGGCTGATCCCGCATTTCAACGCGCAGGGCCTGCGCGTCTCGGTCATCAAGCATGCGCATCACCAGTTCGATGTCGACGTGCCCGGCAAGGATTCCTGGCGCCATCGCGAGGCCGGTGCGGCCGAAGTGTTGGTTGCGTCGTCAAACCGCTGGGCCCTGATGCACGAACTGCGTGGCGCTGCCGAGCCCAAATTGCCGGAACTATTGGGCAAGCTGTCCGCGGTCGATCTCGTCATAGTCGAGGGTTTCAAGCGCGAGCCGCATCGCAAGATCGAGGTGCATCGCGCCGCGAACGGCAAGCCGCTGCTGTTTCCCGACGATCCCGGGATCGCGGGAATCGCGACCGACACCACCATTGACACAGGGCTACCGACCGTCCATCTCGACGATATCGCGGCTGCTGCGGAATTGCTGCTGCGCGCGGCGATGCCGGTCGAGGAGGCGGTGGCGAAGAGCGCCGCGATACGCTGACGAGGCACCATGGCGCAACTCTCGGACGATTGCTTTGCCTTCGGCGGCCCGATGATGTCGGTCGACGAGGCCGTTGGTCTCATCACGACGCGCGTCAATGCGATCGTCGATCTGGAAACGGTGGCGCTCATCGACGCAGACGGGCGCGTGCTGGCGCGCGACGTCGCCGCGCCGCTGCCGTTGCCGCCCTTCACCAACTCGGCCGTCGACGGCTACGCCGTACGCACCGCCGATCTTCCTGTTAGCGTGGGGCAGGCGTTCCCGCTTGACGGCCGCATTCAAGCCGGTGGGCTTGCACAGGCACCGATCAAACCTGGTCACACCGCGCGCATCTTCACGGGCGCGCCGATGCCGCCCGGCGCGGAGACCGTCTTCATGCAGGAAGATGTCCGCGTCGACGAGACCGGCAAGATCGTGCTGCCGCCCGGGCTGAAGGCTGGCGCCAATGTCCGGCCTGCAGGCGAGGACATTCCCCAAGGACATGTCGCGCTGCGCGCCGGTCAGCGCTTGCGGCCGCAGCACGTCGCGCTCGCCGCGGCCTTCGGGCTGACTCGGCTTGATGTGGTCAGACGCATTCGCGTTGCCGTGTTCTCGACCGGCGACGAGCTGGCTTCCCCTGGCGAGCCACGGGCGGCCTCGCAGCTGTTCGATTCCAACCGTTTCATGCTGATGGCGATGCTTCGCCGGCTCGGTTGCGAGGTCAGCGATCTCGGCATTCTGCGCGACGAGCGGACGTCGCTTGCGAATGGCCTGAAGCAGGTTGCAGGCCGGCACGACCTGATCCTGACCACCGGCGGGGTTTCGACCGGCGAGGAAGACCACGTCAAGGCGGCGGTCGAGAGCATCGGCTCGCTGGTGCTATGGCGGGTGGCGATCAAGCCCGGCCGGCCCGTGGCGATGGGTATCATCGACGGCACGCCGCTGATCGGATTGCCCGGCAATCCCGTTGCAAGTTTCGTCACGTTCGTCCATGTGGTGCGGCCGACGGTGTTGGCGCTGGTGGGCGGCCTGCCGGAGCCGTTGACGCCCATCCCGTTACGTGCCGCGTTTACTTACAAGAAGAAGGCGGGCCGGCGTGAATATGTGCGAGCTTCGCTGCGACGCGCGCAGGACGGCGGGCTCGAGGCGATCAAGTTTCCGCGCGAGGGAGCGGGGCTGTTGTCCTCGCTGGTCGAGACCGACGGCTTGGTCGAACTCGTCGAGAGTGTCACGGCGGTCGAGCCTGGGCAGCAGGTAAGCTTCCTGTCCTACGCCGGTCTGCTCTAAAGACTCTGCGTTGACGCCATCGCCTGCTCCCGCCATGTTGCGTTCATGACCAGAACGACGCTCGATCTCACCGGACTGAAATGCCCGCTGCCCGCCCTCAAGACGCGCAAGGCGCTCAAGCCTCTGCAGCCGGGCGATCAGCTCGAGGTTCACTGCACCGATCCCTTGTCGGTGATTGACATTCCGAACCTGATTCGCGAGACCGGCGACAAGGTCGAGATCACCGAGCGCAACGAGGCGCGCATCGTGTTCCTGGTCGAAAAGAGCGACGCCCCGTAGAAAGGCGAATGTTCACGGCGGTAACGTTTGACTATGCTGCCCCCACGGGGGGACGGCCGGAGTTTCGCTGCAATGCGAAAGGCGCCGACTATTGCGGTGGATGATCTCAAACCTAAGACGTCGGGCATGACACTCTCAACACCGAGGGCAAGCGCAGGCGCAGGTCCCGCTGTGGGGCGCGAGCCTGCCGTCAAGCTCGGCAAGACGGCTGCAGGGCCGGAGTTCGGCGTGCTGGCGCAGGCCTCCATCCTGATCGTCGACGACGAGCCGGGCATGCGGAATTTCCTGGTGCGCACGCTTGCGCCGCGCTGCAAGCTGGTGGACGAGGCGGCCGATACCGACCAGGCCTCGCGCAAGCTCGATTCCAACCGCTACGACGTCGTCATTCTCGACAACATCATGCCCGGCAAGAACGGCGTCGATTGGCTCGCCGAGCAGCGCGCCGTCGGCTTTTTCGCCGACGCCATCCTGATCACCGCCTATGCCGACCTCGACACCGCGATCCAGGCCCTGCGCGCCGGTGCGGCCGATTTCGTGCTCAAGCCGTTCCGCTCCAACCAGATCCTCAACGCGGTGGCACGATGCCTCGATCGTGTCCGCCTCCAGCGCGAGAATTACGTCCTGCGCTATGCCTTGCGTGCCTCGTCCGACCGCACCTTCCTGCGCGACAATCTGATCGGGCAGTCGGCAGCGACGCTGCGCGTGCGCGAGACCATCGCGCGCGTCGCGTGCCTGCCGACCTCGGTTCTCCTCACCGGTGCATCCGGCACCGGCAAGGAAGTGGCGGCGCGCTCGATCCACTCGCTGTCCGACCGTGCCGACAAGCCCTTCGTGCCCGTGAATTGCGCGGCGATCCCGCCCGAGATGATCGAGGCCGAGCTGTTCGGACACATCAAGGGCGCCTTCACCGGCGCCGATTCCGGGCGCGAAGGCCTGTTCCTGTATGCGCATGGCGGCACGCTGTTCCTCGACGAGATCGGGGAGCTGCCGCCGCCGATGCAGAGCAAGCTGCTCCGCGTGCTTGAGGATCGCCGCGTCCGCCCGGTCGGCTCCGAGCGCGAAGTTCCGGTGGACCTGCGCTTCGTGTTCGCGACCAATGCCGAGCTTCAGAAGGAGGTCGAGAAGGGCCGCTTCGGAGCCGATCTGTTCTACCGGCTCAACGTGATGCAGATTCATCTGCCTCTTCTGAAGGATCGCGGCGACGACGTGCAGGAGCTTGCCGCCATCTTCATGAGCAAGCTGTCGGCTCAGCTCGGCATGCCGCCGGTGCCGATCGATGCCTCGGTGCGCACGGCGCTCGCGAGCTACGACTGGCCGGGCAATGTGCGCGAGCTGCGTAATCTGATCGAGCGCACGCTGATCCTCGGCGCCTTTCCCGACGACTTCGCCGGTCCCCGCAATGACGGCCAGTCGGCGCCTGCCGACAGTCTCGCTGAGCTCGAGCGCCGTCACATTCTCGGCGTGCTGAAGGAGGTCAATGGCAATCGCGAGGAGGCGGCTCGGCGCCTCGGTATCTCGCGCAAGACCATCGACCGCAAATGCGCGTTGTGGGATGTCTGATGCTGCCGGCCGCAGCGAGGAGCCGGTGCGGGGACGCTCCGTCCGCTTCCGGCTGCTCGCGATCGCTCTGCTGCCGATGCTGGTCATCCTGCCGCTCCTGCTCGGCGTTGCGATCTATCGCTGGAACGCGAAATTCGACGCGACCCTGATCTCCAAGGTGAACGGCGATCTCACCATCGCCCACCAATATCTGGCCCGCATCCTGGAAAAGACCGGCGTCCAGGTCCGGGCGCTCAGCCTGTCGGCCCGCTTCCACGAGGTGCTGGCGCCTGATGCGCACGGCTCCCTGCGGGATCTGCTCGACGAGACCCGCAAGGAAATCGGTCTCGATTTCCTGTATTTGACCAACAGTCGCGGCGACGTCCTGGCCTCGTCGCCGCCGCTGCAACATCAGCCGCGGAGCGACTGGCCGATCATCGCGTCGGCGCTGTCAGGCCAGGTCTCTGCAACGGGCGTCGATATTTTCGGCAATGATGAGCTCGCCGCCATTTCGCCGGCGCTGGCCGAGCGCGCGCGACTGGATCTCGTGCCGACCCCGAACGCGGTGCCGACCGACCGCAGCACGGAGACGCGCGGCATGGTCGTGCATGCGGCGAGCAGGGCGATGCTGCCTGACGGCGGCGCCGCTGCGCTGGTCGGCGGCACGCTGCTCAACCAGAATCTCGAATTCATCGACACGATCAACGATCTCGTCTATCGCGCCGCGAGCCTGCCGGAGGGCAGCCAGGGCACCGCGACGCTGTTCCTGGACGACGTGCGGATATCGACCAATGTCCGTCTGTTCGAGGGAAGGCGCGCGCTTGGCACGCGCGTGTCGGCGGCGGTGCGCTCGGCCGTGCTGGGCGAGGGGCACACCTGGCTCGACAGCGCTTTCGTGGTCAACGACTGGTACATCTCCGCCTACGAGCCGCTGGTCGACAGCTACGGCAAGCGGGTCGGCATGCTCTATGTCGGCTTTCTGGAGAAGCCGTTCAGCGAGGCCAAATACCAGACATTGGTGATCATCATCGCAGCGTTCATCGCGATCACCGCCGCGACCGTTCCGATCTTCCTGCGCTGGGCGACCTCCATCTTCATGCCGCTGGAGCGCGTTACCGCGACGATCACCGAGGTGGAGCGCGGCAACCTGTCCGCCCGCACCAAGATGCCGGTGTTGGGTGACGAGATCGGCCGCGTCGCGGTTCATCTCGACAGCTTGCTCGACCAGATCCAGGAGCGCGACCGACAGCTCCGGGAATGGAACGAGGAGCTGAACGCCCGCGTGCTGGAGCGCACCCGCGACCTCGAGCACGCCAATCTCAAGCTCGAGGCAACGACCAAGCAACTCATCATGTCCGAGAAGCTGGCTGCAATTGGCGAGATCACTGCCGGTGTCGCGCACGAGATCAACAATCCGATCGCGGTGATGCAGGGCAATCTCGACGTCATCCGCAGCGTGTTCGGAGCCGATGCCGACAAGGCGAAGGTCGAGTTTCGCCTGCTCGACGAACAGATCCACCGCATCAGCCAGATCGTGACCAAGCTGCTGCAGTTTGCGCGGCCGGAGGAATATGCCGGCTATGTCGAGCGCCATGCGCCGGCAAGCGTGATCTCCGACTGCCTGCCGCTGGTGCAGCATCTCCTGAACAAGACCGATATCGCCGTGGTCAGGGACGACCGCGCCAACCGCCTCGTGCTGATGAACCGCAACGAGCTGCAGCAGGTCCTGGTCAATCTCATCGTCAACGCGATCCACGCCATGCCGGACGGCGGAACCCTGACGCTCCGTTCCTTCGATGCCGAGCGCGAGGGCCGTCAAGGCGTCGTCATCGAGGTCGCCGACACCGGCATTGGCATGAGCACCGAGGTGATCGAGAAGATATTCGATCCCTTCTACACCACGAAGCGGCGGCAAGGGACCGGACTCGGCCTCTCCATCAGCCAGACGCTGATCAAGCGCCAGGGCGGGCAGATCACGGCCGAAAGCCAACTCGGTTCCGGGAGCACGTTCACGGTGTGGCTGCCGGAAGCCACCTGATTGGACATTTTGTCCCGGGATCTGGGACATTCTGTCCGACGCAGCACATTGCACTGCGGGAAGTCGTTGAATCGTCACGATGCGACTTCTGGCACGCGCGTTGCTCACCTCGAGACAGGGTGTTGAGGGGGATGAGGGCGCGATAGCCGTCACGGCAACGCTGTTTGCGGAGCGAAGGGACATCGCCCGCGGTCAGTTGCTTGCTCGGCGCATACGAGGCGATGCGCACCGGATGATTCCACTTCGGCATGAAATCCGACCTGTCATGCGCGGCTGCCAAGCACGCGCAGGACCGGTCTCAAACTGATGTGCCGGCAAGGCCGCGCGTGGGAGGTAATGCTTATGACGACTGCCGAAACCGTTTATGCACCGCTTGGTGCTTCCGGCTTGCTGGATCGTGAACGCACGATCGCGAAGGCCGGTTTCAATCGCTGGCTGGTGCCGCCGGCTGCGCTGTGCATCCATCTCTGCATCGGCATGGCCTACGGGTTCTCGGTGTTCTGGCTGCCGCTGTCGCGCGCGATCGGCATCTCGCAGAGCAAGGCCTGCCCCGACATCTCGCTGTGGCAGGAGCTCTTCACCACGACTTGCGACTGGAAGGTCGCAAGTCTCGGCTGGATGTACACGTTGTTCTTCGTCCTGCTCGGTGTCTCTGCCGCGATTTGGGGCGGCTGGCTCGAGCGTGCCGGACCGCGCAAGGCCGGCTTCGTTGCCGCGCTTTGCTGGGGCGGCGGCCTCCTGATCGGGGCTTTCGGAGTCTATATCCACCAACTCTGGATCATGTGGCTCGGGGCCGGCGTCATCGGCGGCGTCGGCCTCGGCCTCGGCTACATCTCGCCGGTGTCGACGCTGATCAAATGGTTTCCCGATCGCCGCGGCATGGCGACGGGCATGGCCATCATGGGCTTTGGCGGTGGGGCGATGATCGGTGCGCCGCTCGCCAATCTCTTGATCAATTACTTCAAGAGCACGAGCGACGTCGGCGTGTGGCAGACCTTCGTCGTGATGGGGGTGATCTACTTCATCTTCATGACGATCGGCGCCTTTTCGTATCGGGTGACGCCCCCCGGCTGGCAGCCCGACGGCTGGACGCCGCCGAGCGAGAAGAAGTCGATGATCACCGAGCACCATGTGCACCTCAAAAACGCGCACAAGACGCCGCAATTCTGGCTGATCTGGTGGGTGCTCTGCTTGAACGTCTCGGCGGGGATCGGTGTGATCGGCATGGCCTCGCCCATGCTCCAGGAGATCTTCGCCGGCAAGCTGATCGGCCATCCGGACCTGACCTTCAGCCAGCTTTCGGTCGAGCAGAAGGCTGCGATCGCGGCGATCGCCGCCGGATTTGCCGGCCTGCTGTCGCTGTTCAATATCGGCGGCCGGTTCTTCTGGGCCTCGATGTCGGACCTGATGGGTCGCAAGAACACCTACTACACGTTCTTCATCCTCGGCATCGCACTCTACGCGCTGGCCCCCACCTTCGCGGCGATGGGCTCGAAGCTGCTGTTCGTGCTCGGCTTCGGCATCATCCTGTCGATGTATGGCGGCGGTTTCGCCACGGTGCCGGCCTATCTTGCCGACATGTTCGGAACCCAGTTCGTCGGCGCCATCCACGGCCGCCTGCTGACGGCCTGGTCGACGGCCGGCATCATCGGTCCCGTGGTGGTCAACTACATCCGCGAGTTCCAGCTCGCCGCCGGCGTGCCCCGCGACCAGCTCTACAACACGACGATGTACATCCTGTGCGCCATGCTGATCGCCGGTCTGATCTGCAACTACATGATCAAGCCGGTGGATCCGAAGTGGAACATGAGCCACGAGGAGGTCGCCAGATTGCAGGCGGCCAGCGCCAAGAGCGAGGCGTCGATCCAGCACGGCTCGTTCGGCATCGGCAAGGGCGGGCTCGACGCCAAGGCGGCGTTGTTCTGGGCCTTCGTCGGCGTGCCGCTCGCCTGGGGCGTCTGGAAGACGCTGGAGAGCGCGGTCAAGATCTTCTGATCGCACATTCATCGCGAGCGGGAGCGCACCATGCGCGCTCCCGCTGCTCATTCAATTGTCTCAAGATTACTCGGGGAAATTCGATGGTTCGTAAACTCGCTTGTGCCGCCGCCATGCTGCTCATCATCGGCGCGCTGCAATCCGCATCCGCACAGACCGCGGCGCCACCGGCCGCAACGCCGCCCGCCGCGATGACCGAGGCCAAGCCCGGCAAGATCAAGCTGACCGCGCAGAAGCTCAAGGACATGAAGGCCAAGTGGAGCGCCAACAAGCCGAAGCTTAAGGAGTGCCGCAAGGACGTGAAGGCCAAGGGCCTCGCGGGCGACGATCGCTGGTTCTATATCGAGGAGTGCATGGGCAAGAGCTGACCTGTCAGCGCCGGGGCGTGGAGGGTATCTGCAGCCTCGGAGCTGAAGCTCGATACGATTTCGCTATCGCAGCATAGGAAGCCTTTATTGATCTCTGGATCAATTCAGGCTTCGCTCTATCAATTGGCGCGTTGAACCAACGTCAGGCCCGCGCCCGGGGCAGCAGCGATCCAGGGCTGCTCCCTCGGCTGCTCTTGGACGGCGCTTAACTGTTTCCGCGAGCACGATAATTTGCTTGGCATCTGGCATGCCAGAGGCTAGAACTGGAGCCGTTCTAAAAGACGAGATCGAGACGAATCGATGAGCCACGACGTGCACAAGGTCCGCCCGTTCGAGCATCCCGGCGAAGGGCGCCGGCGCGCCAAGGCCACGCCCAAGGGGCGGCAGGTCGATCCCACCGCGGCGCACGAGATCGAGCAGCTGCTCGGCGACAAGCCGCGGCGGCGTGATCTCTTGATCGAATATCTGCACCTGATCCAGGACAAATATCACCAGATCTCGGCCGCGCATCTCGCCGCGCTGGCCGACGAGATGAAGCTTGCCTTCGCGGAAGTGTTCGAGACGGCGACGTTCTACGCGCATTTCGACGTGGTGAAGGAGGGCGAGCCGGATATCGCCCCGTTGACGATCCGGGTCTGCGACTCGCTCACCTGCGCGATGCTCGGCGGCGAGAAGCTGCTCGAGGATTTGCAGAGCGCGTCGGGACCCGGCATCCGCGTCGTGCGGGCGCCCTGCGTCGGCCGCTGCGACACAGCCCCGGCAGCCGAGGTCGGGCACAATTTCATCGACCGCGCGACCGTCGCCAACGTCATGGCGGCCGCGAAAGCCGGTGACACTCACGCCCATCTGCCCGACCATATCGGCTACAACGCCTATGTCGCCGGCGGCGGCTACAAGCTGCTGGGCCGCCTGCGTTCGGGCGAATTGTCCACGGACGATCTGCTGAAGGCGCTCGACGACGCCTCGCTGCGCGGCCTTGGCGGCGCCGGCTTCCCCACGGGGCGCAAATGGCGCGCCGTGCTCGGCGAGCCCGGCCCGCGGCTGATGGCCATCAATGGCGACGAGGGCGAGCCCGGCACGTTCAAGGACCGTGTCTATCTCGAAAGCGATCCGCATCGCTTCATCGAGGGCATGCTGATCGGCGCACATGTGGTGCAGGCCTCCGACGTCTACATCTATCTGCGTGACGAATATCCGGCCTCGCGCGAGATCCTCGAGCGCGAGATCGCAAAGCTCCCGCCGGGCGGTCCGACGCTGCACATGCGCCGCGGCGCCGGTGCCTATATCTGCGGCGAGGAATCCTCGCTGCTCGAAAGCATCGAGGGCAAGCGCGGACTGCCCCGGCACAAACCGCCTTACCCGTTCCAGGTCGGCCTGTTCGGCCTGCCGACGCTGATCAACAACATCGAGACGCTGTGGTGGGTGCGCGACATCGTCGAGAAGGGCGCCGACTGGTGGAAGGGCAACGGTCGCCACGACCGTCATGGCCTGCGCAGCTTCTCGGTCTCGGGCCGCGTCAAGAATCCCGGCATGAAGCTGGCTCCCGCCGGTATCACCATTCGCGAATTGATCGACGAATATTGCGGCGGCATGGCCGACGGCCATCAGTTCTACGCCTATCTTCCGGGCGGTGCGTCCGGCGGCATCCTGCCCGCCTCGATGGATGACATCCCGCTCGATTTCGGCACGCTCGAGAAATACGGCTGCTTCATCGGCTCGGCCGCGGTCGTGGTCCTGTCGCAAAAGGACAGCGTGCGCGCGGCCGCATTGAACCTGATGAAGTTCTTCGAGGACGAGAGCTGCGGCCAGTGCACGCCGTGTCGGGTCGGAACCCAGAAGGCGGCGTTGCTGATGCAGAAGCCGGTCTGGAACCGGGCATTGCTGGAAGAATTGAGCCAGGCGATGCGCGACGCCTCGATCTGCGGGCTCGGACAGGCGGCATCGAATCCGCTGTCCTCCGTGATCAAATATTTCCCTGACGAGTTCAAGGAAGCGGCCGAATGACGAAGATTACGTTCGAACTCGACGGCAAGCAGGTCGAGGCCAATCCCGGCGAGACGATCTGGCAAGTCGCAAAACGGCAAGGCCGCGACATCCCGCATCTGTGCTATTCGCCGGCGCCCGACTATCGCCCCGACGGCAATTGCCGCGCCTGCATGGTCGAGATCGAGGGCGAGCGCGTGCTGGCGGCCTCGTGCAAGCGCACACCGTCGGTCGGCATGAAGGTCAAGACCGAAAGCGCCCGTGCGACTGCGGCGCAGAAAATGGTGATGGAGCTGCTGGTCGCCGATCAGCCGGCGCGCGAGACCTCGCACGATCCGGATTCGAAATTCTGGCACTGGGCCGAGACCACGGGCGTCACCGAGAGCCGCTTCCCGGCCGCCGAGCGCTGGGCCACCGATGCCAGCCATCCGGCGATGCGCGTCAATCTCGATGCCTGCATCCAGTGCGGCCTGTGCGTGCGTGCCTGCCGCGAGGTCCAGGTCAACGACGTCATCGGCATGGCTTATCGCAATCATGGTTCGAAGATCGTGTTCGACTTCGACGATCCCATGGGCGAGTCCACCTGCGTCGCCTGCGGCGAATGCGTGCAGGCCTGCCCGACCGGTGCGCTGATGCCGGCCGTGATGCTGGACGACAAGCAGACCCGCGTCACCTATGCCGACAGGAAGGTGGACTCGCTCTGCCCGTTCTGCGGCGTCGGTTGCCAGGTCACCTATGAGGTCAAGGACGAGAAGGTGATCTATGCCGAGGGCCGCGACGGCCCCGCCAATCACAACCGTCTTTGCGTGAAGGGCCGCTTCGGCTTCGACTACATCCACCATCCGCATCGCCTGACAAAGCCGCTGGTGCGGCTGCCCAATGCGAAGAAGGACGCCAACGACCAGGTCGATCCGGCCAATCCCTTCACCCATTTCCGCGAGGCGAGTTGGGAGGAAGCGCTCGACATCGCCGCCAACGGTCTCGTCAAGATCCGCGACGAGAAAGGCGTGAAGGCGCTGGCCGGCTTCGGCTCGGCCAAGGGCTCGAACGAGGAGGCCTATCTGTTCCAGAAGCTGGTGCGCACCGGCTTCGGCTCCAACAACGTCGATCACTGCACCCGTCTGTGCCACGCTTCGTCGGTGGCGGCGCTGTTCGAAGGCCTGAGCTCGGGCGCGGTGTCGGCACCGTTCTCGGCCGCGATGGACGCCGAGGTCATCATCGTGATCGGCGCCAACCCGACCGTGAACCACCCGGTCGCGGCGACCTTCATCAAGAACGCCGTCAAGCAGAACGGCGCCAAGCTGTTCGTGATGGATCCGCGCCGGCAGACGCTGTCGCGCCACGCGACCAAGCATCTGCAGTTCAAGCCCGGCTCCGACGTCGCGATGCTGAATGCGATGATCAACACGATCATCACCGAGGGCCTCACCGACGACCAGTATATCGCCGGCTACACCGAGGGCTTCGAGGACCTCAAGGAGAAGATCAAGGAGTTCACGCCGGAGAAGATGGAGGCGATTTGTGGCATCCCCGCGCAGACGCTGCGCGAGGTGGCGCGCACCTATGCGCGGGCAAAATCGTCGATCATCTTCTGGGGCATGGGCATCAGCCAGCACGTCCACGGCACCGACAATGCCCGCTGCCTGATTGCGCTCGCGCTGATCACCGGTCAGGTTGGCCGTCCCGGCACCGGTCTGCATCCGCTGCGCGGCCAGAACAATGTGCAAGGCGCGTCCGACGCCGGCCTGATCCCGATGTTCCTGCCGGATTATCAGCCGGTGGGGCGCGATGATTTGCGCGGCAGCTTCGAAAAGCTCTGGCAGCAGGATCTCGATCCCGTTCGCGGCCTGACCGTGGTCGAGATCATGAACGCGATCCATGCCGGCGAGATCAAGGGCATGTATATCGAGGGTGAGAACCCCGCGATGTCCGATCCCGATCTCCAGCATGCCCGCGAAGCGCTCGCCATGCTGGATCACCTGGTGGTGCAGGATCTCTTCGTCACCGAGACCGCGTTCCACGCCGACGTCATCCTGCCGGCATCGGCCTTCGCGGAGAAGGAGGGCTCGTTCACCAATACCGATCGCCGCGTGCAGCTGGCCCGCCAGGTGATCAAGCCGCCGGGCGATGCGCGGCAGGATCTCTGGATCATTCAGGAGATCGGCAAGCGCATGGGCCTGCCGTGGAATTATGCCGGTCCCGGCGACGTCTATACGGAGATGGCAGAGCTGATGCCGTCGCTGAAGAACATCAGCTGGGAGCGGCTGGGGCGCGAAGGCGCCGTCACCTATCCAGCCGACGATCCGAACAAACCCGGCAACGAGATCATCTTCACCACGGGCTTCCCGACCGCGAGCGGCCGCGGCAAGATCGTGCCGGCGAAGGTCATTCCGCCGGACGAGATTCCGGACGACGAATATCCGATGGTGCTCTCGACCGGCCGCGTGCTGGAGCATTGGCACACCGGCTCGATGACGCGCCGCGCGCAGGTGCTGGACCAGATCGAGCCGGAGGCGGTCGCCTTCATGTCGCCGAAGGACATGCACAAGAAGAAGCTCGCGCCGGGCGATTTCATCCGCCTGGAGACCCGCCGCGGCGCCGTCGAGGTCAAGGTCCGCTCCGACCGCGACGTGCCCGAGAACATGGTGTTCATGCCGTTCTGCTACGCGGAGGCGGCGGCCAACCTGCTGACCAACCCGGCGCTCGACCCGTTCGGCAAGATCCCGGAGTTCAAGTTCTGCGCCGTACGGGCCGAGCGTGCGGAGATGCGGGACGCGGC
Source organism: Bradyrhizobium guangxiense (assembly GCF_004114915.1). Lineage (NCBI taxonomy): Bacteria > Pseudomonadati > Pseudomonadota > Alphaproteobacteria > Hyphomicrobiales > Nitrobacteraceae > Bradyrhizobium > Bradyrhizobium guangxiense. Next base: position 1,075,136 of record NZ_CP022219.1, read on the forward strand.
GGAGTAGGGCTCCTCTCAGCGGAGTTCGGCGGCATGGCGCTCCCACACTCCGCTGTTGCCATCCGGCACGAGACTCGTCGCAGCAAGGGCTGTCATGCCCCGGCTTGACCGGGGCATCCAGTACGCCGCGGCGGATGCTGTGAGAGCGAGCTCTCCAATGCTGGCCTGTGGAATACTGGATCCCCCGGTCAAGCCGGGCGATGACGCCGAGAGTTTGGCGGGGCATAGCCGCCAAGCTGCCATTGCGAGCGAAGCAATCCAGACTGCCTCACCGGGGATTCTGGATTGCTTCGTCGCTTCGCTCCGCGCCATGACGGTGGTAAATACCGTCCATGTCCAAAGTCACCCCGGCCACCCGGGCACTCACAGCCGCCGGTGTTGCCTTCACCGTCCATGCCTACGACTACGATCCCGACGCCGAGAGCATCGGCCTTCAGGCCGCGGCCGCGCTTGGTGAGGATCCGGCGCGTGTCCTCAAGACGCTGATGGCGCTGGTGGACAGCAAGCCGGTCTGCGTCGTCGTTCCCTCCGACCAGGAAGTCTCGATGAAGAAGCTCGCCGCTGCCGTCGGCGGCAAGTCGGCGCAGATGATGAAGCCGCCCGAAGCCGAGCGCGTTACCGGCTACAAGGTCGGCGGCATCAGCCCGTTCGGGCAGCGCAAGCGGGTCGGCACCGTGATCGAGCAGAGCGCGCTGGCGCATGATCTGGTCTATCTCAATGGCGGCCAGCGCGGCCTGCAGGTTCGGCTGAGCCCCACCGACGTGCGGGACGTCGTGAAAGCGGCCGTCGCGGATGTGCTGGCGTGACGGCAATGGAGCGGGATCATGAGGCGGCCGCACTGGTGGCGGCTCCTGGTCCTGCTCGCAATCTGCCTGCCGGCTGAGGCGCATCAAATCAACCTCGTCACCGTGCGCGTGGCGCTGACCCCCGACCGCACGGTGAGCGTTGAGCTCGGATTGAAGGGCAGCGACGTCGATCGCCTGATCGGCACGAAGGTCTATGACGCCAGGCAGGACGCGGTGGATCCGGCCGCGGTCGAAGCGGCCAGGGCTGCAATCCTGGCCTATTTCGACAGGCATTTGGCCGTGACGGGTGGGGGTGCGGCCTGCCGGCCGAACGATGCGGCGATCCTGCCTGATGGGGACGGCATCGTCTATCGTAACAGCTTCACCTGCGCGGATGCCGCCGGGAGCATCGTTTACCGCTCCACCGTGCTGACCGAGAGAGACAAGGCTGCGCGCCAGGTGGTGCTGATCGCGCAGGGCAAGTCCGAGATGCAGGCCTTGCTCGATGCCGAGATGACGACCGTCATACTCTCGGCAGCGCCGCCATCGCTGTTCTCGACCATGTGGCGCTATCTCGTCACCGGCGTCGAGCACATCTTTCTCGGTTACGACCACATCGCATTTCTGCTTGCCGTGGTGCTGTGGGCGAGACGGCTCATTCCCGTCGTCAAGATCGTGACGGCCTTCACGGTCGCCCATTCTTTCACTTTGTCGCTAGCTGCGCTGGATCTCCTCGTGATCCCGAGCCGCGTCGTGGAGCCTGCGATCGCGGCCTCGATCGTGTTCGTGGCGGCCGAGAATTTCTTTTCGCGTGACGTCGACAGGCGCTGGCGCGTGGCTTTCCTGTTCGGACTGGTCCATGGCTTCGGCTTCGCCGGTGCGCTTCGCGAGGTCGGCCTGTCCCCGAACGCGGTGGTTCCGTCACTCGTCGCTTTCAACATCGGCGTCGAGATCGGACAGGTCGCGATTATCGCGGTCGCGCTGCCGATCCTCCATCTGGCCGATCAACTGAGTGCAAAGGATCGATCCGAGCCGGTGAGGGCGGCGGGACTGGTCTACACGCTGTCCGCGGTGATCGGCCTGCTGGGTGGGCATTGGCTGCTCGCGCGCATCTTCGAAGCCTGAAGTCCGAGCCGCGCCGCCGCCGCGCCAAGCCTCAAGGCTCCAGTGCCCGGCCACCTCCCGGCACGGCGTGACCCCATGAGTGCCGTGCACTTGAGTTCGCTCGCCAGCCCTGTATAGAAGTGTGTAAGAAATAGAATATTGTTCTGTCAGACAGAACAAGCCATGGGAGAGCGAAAACGATGGAATCCGAACGCGTCGGTCAAACCGACGGCCCGCCGGTGCCATTCACACCGGAGGCCGTCATCGCGACTTTCCAGACGATTCCCGAATTGCTGGCCCGCGACGAGATTCTCGCCGCCCGCGGCCGCTGGCTCGATGTCGACTGCCTGCTGGGCCCGAGCACGCAGCCATTTCACGTCGCAATCCGCGCCGGACGGATCGTGGACATGACGCCGGCCCCAGTGTTGATGCGTTCCTGGCGTTTCGCCTATCGCGCAACGCCAGCCGCGTTCGCCGCCCATTGGCAGAAGATGCCGCCGGCGGGCTGGCACGATCTCCTGGCGCTGACCAAGCGCGGGCAGGCGACCCTCGAAGGCGATCTGCACCCCTTCATGACGCATCTTCAGTATTTCAAGGATCTGCTGGCTCTGCCCCGGCGGAGCGGCTTTGGAGGTGCGTCATGAACGGTTATGTCGAGCCGATCGTCGGACGCTACGTGCATGCCGACATCGATGGCGAGATCAACCGGATCTATTTCGAGGAGAACGGCAGCGGCATTCCATTGGTCTGCCTCCACACCGCCGGCTCCGACGCGCGGCAATGGCGTCATCTGCTCGTGGATGACGAGTTCACCAAACATTTCCGCGTCATCGCTTTCGACATGCCCTGGCACGGCAAGTCCAATCCACCGGATAGCCGATATGGCAGCGAATACCGGCTGACCACGGCGAGCTACACCACGACGATTCGCGCGTTCTGCAGCGCGCTGGGGCTGGAGCGGCCGGTGGTGATGGGCTGCTCGATCGGTGGCCGTATCGTGCTCAATCTCGCCATCGAGCACGCGCGCGAATTCCGCGCCCTGATCGGGCTCGAGGCGGCGGACTTCCAGCAGCCCTGGTACGACACGGCCTGGCTGAACCGGCCAGACGTTCACGGCGGTGAGGTCTGCGCCGCCCTGGTGTCGGGCTTGATCGCGCCTGGTGGACCGGAGGCCGCGCGCGATGAGACGCTGTGGGGCTACAGGCAGGGTGGCCCCGGCATCTTTAAGGGCGACCTCTATTTCTATCGCGTCGATGGCGACCTGCGCGGACGCACCGGCAACATCGACGTCAACCAGTGCCCGCTCTACCTCCTGACCGGCGAATACGATTTCTCCTGTACGCCGGAGGATACGCTGCGCACCGCTGCCGGCATCCCCGGCGCAAAGGCGACCGTGATGGAGCGGCTCGGCCATTTTCCCATGAGCGAAAACCCAGACCAGTTCCGCCGCTATATCGCGCCGGTGCTGCAAGACATCCTCGATAAGCAAAAGTTGTAAACGGGAGGCGTGTGTTATGAAGTTGCGTTGGATGATGGCGGCTATTCTGGCCGTACAAGCGAGTGCTGCAGCTGCGGCCGACAACGTCATCAGGATCGGCGTGCTCAACGACCAGTCCGGCGTGTTCGCGGACAATGGCGGGCGCGGTTCGGTCGCAGCGGCGAAGCTCGCCGCGGAAGATTTCGGCAACGAGTTGCTCGGCAAGAAGATCGAGATCATCTCGGCCGACCACCAGAACAAGCCTGATATCGCTTCGGCCACCGCGCGCAAATGGTTCGACAATGAGGGCGTCGACATGATCGCGGACGGCGCGGCGTCCTCGGCCGGATTTGCCATCCTCGAAGTCGCCAAGCAGAAGAACAAGATCTTCGTCATCTCGGGACCCGGCTCATCCGATTTCACCGGAAAATCCTGCTCGCCGGTCAGCTTTCATTTCAACTACGACACCTATGCGCTGTCGAAACTGACCAGCGATGCGATCACGCGCGCCGGCGGCAAGACCTGGTACTTCGTGACCGCCGACTACGCGTTCGGCCACGCGCTTCAGCGCGATGCCACCAAGTTCATCGAGGCCGCCGGCGGCAAGGTGATCGGCTCGGCCGCGCATCCGCTCGGCACCGCCGATTTCGCCTCGTTCCTGTTGCAGGCGCAAGGCTCGAAGGCCGACGTCGTCGGCCTCGCGACATCAGGCGCGGATGTGCAGACCGCGATCAAGCAGGCCGGTGAGTTCGGCATCGTCGAGGGTGGCCAGAAGCTCGCCGGTCTTCTCGTCTTCATCACCGATGTGAATTCGCTCGGCCTCAAGGTTACCCAGGGCCTGCAGGTGACGACCTCGTTCTACTGGGACCTCAACGAGCAGACCCGTGCCTGGTCGAAGCGTTACGCCGGCCTGATGGACGGCAAGGTCGCGAGCATGGTGCAGGCCGGCGTCTATAGCGGCGTCCATCATTCCCTCGCCGCCGTGAAGGCAGCCGGCACCACCGACGCGACGGCCGTCGCCGCCAAGATGCACGAGCTGAAAGTCAACGACATGTACAACAAGGATGTCGCGATCCGCCCCGACGGGCGCGTGCTGCACACCATGTATCTGGTGCAGGTGAAGAAGCCGGAGGAATCCAAGTACAAGTTCGACTACTACCGGATTGTCAGCTCCAAGCCGGGCGAAGAGGTGTTCCGGCCGATGAGCGAAGGCGGCTGCCCGCTGGTCAAGTAACCGCGCCGGCCGGGCGGCCCGGTGGTCCGCCCGGCCAAGGGATTTCCAGGGAGAGTACGGAATGTCTGATTCGATTGGGTTCATCGGTCTCGGCGTCATGGGCGAGCCGATCTGTCGCAATCTGTTACGCAAGAGCGGACGAACGGTGCTTGCGTTCGACCTTGCCGCCGAGCCGCTGGCGCGGATCGTGGCTGACGGTGCGACCGCGGCAAGGTCGATCGGGGACGTCGTTGCCGGCGCAGAGACGATCTTCCTCTGCCTGCCCAGCGCCAGGCACGTGATGGCCGTCTTCGACGGCATCCTGCCGGTGATCAAGAGCGGCCAGGCCGTGATCGATCTCGGCACCTCCGATGTCGGCCAGACACGGGCGTTCGCCAAGCAGCTCGCCGCCAAGGGCGCGCTCTGGATCGATGCACCGATCGCACGCACCCGCCAGGCGGCGCAGGACGGCACGCTCAGCGTCATGGTCGGCGCGACGCCTGCGGAGTTCGCCGCCGTCGAGCCGCTGATCCGGCATTTCGCCACCGATGTCACGCTCTGTGGCGGGACCGGCGCGGGGCAGGGGACGAAGATCCTCAACAACATGGTGCTGTTCGAGACCGTCAACGCGCTCGCGGAGGCCGTCGCGCTCGCCAAGCACAGCGGCGTCGAGCCGAAGCTGCTGCTGGAGACGCTGTCCAAGGGCTCTGCGGACAGCTTTGCCTTGCGCAACCACGGCATGAAGGCGATCGTCGCCAAGGAGTTTCCGCTGCGCGCCTTCTCGACCGAATATGCAATGAAGGATCTCTCCTACGCGCTGGAGCTGAGCGCGCAGGCCGGGCTGAGCCTGCGCGGCGCGGCGCTGATGCGGGAGATCTTCCAGGAGACGATCGACAAGGGCATGGGCGATGCGTATTTTCCCGTCATCGCAAAGCTCATCGATCCCTCCGGATTTCCCCAATAGGAGACGACATGCCTTCGCCCGGCGTCGCAGCCGTCGATCGTGCTCTCAGCATTTTGGCGGCCTTCGAGGACGCGTCGGAGCCGATGACGCTGGCCGAGCTCGCCCGGCGGACCAAGATGTACAAAAGCACACTGCTGCGGCTGATGACGTCGCTGCAGGAGTTCGGCTATCTCGTGCAGTTCGCCGACGGCCGCTATCATCTCGGTCCGACGCCGTTCCGGCTCGGCGCGGTCTACCAGCGCAGCAACAATCTGCATGATCGGGTGATGCCGCTGCTGCGCCAGCTCGCGGCCGACGGGACCGAAAGCCCCTCGTTCCACGTGCGGCACGATGCCAAGCGCCGGCTGTGCGTCTTTCGCGTCGATTCCCAGCACTCGACGCTCGACCGGGTCGAGGCCGGCATGCTGCTGCCGCTGGACCGCGGTGCAGCCGGCCGGGTCATCCTCGCTTTCGACGGCGAAAAAGGCGAGGGCTATGACGAAATTCGCAAGGACTGCATTGCCATGTCGTTTGGCGAGCGCGATCCCGATTGCGCCGGGCTTGCCTGCCCGGTGTTCGGTCCCGGTGGCAAATGCGTCGGCGCCTTGTCGCTCTCGGGGCCCAAGCCGCGGTTCACGCGCGACAACATCAAGGTGATGACGTCGCTGCTGTTGAAGGCTGCCATCCGGCTGACGCGCGCGCTGGGCGGCCCGACGGAACCTCTCGATGCCGTGCCGGCCGCCGCGGCCGACGATGCGCGTCCTCCGCGCCGGGCAAGACGATAGGCTACTGCTTCTGCAGCAGCTTGAGGCGGCAGCGCAGCGCCTCGCGGATATGGGCGCGCGCGAGCTGCTCGGCCTTGTCGCCGTCGTGCGCGGCGATCGCCTCGATGATGGCCTGATGCTCCTCGTGGCTAGTCGAAGGACGGCCGGTCACGGTGAAGGTGGTCGGACCGAGCAGGGCGATCCAGTCCTGCAATTCGCGGGAGGCATTGTCGAGGTAACGGTTGCGCGCGGCGCGGCAGATCGCCTCGTGGAAGCCGCGGTTGAGCCTCGCCATCTCGGTGGCATCGGTCGCGGAGGCCTCGACGAAGGCCTGCTCGATATCCCTGAGTGCGTCGACCTCCGGCGGCGAAGCGTGCCCGGCGGCCAGGCGCGCCGCGGCGCCTTCCATGATCTCGCGCATGGCATAGAGCTCGAGCACCTCGGAGATGTCGAGATTGCGCACGATCAGCCCGCGGCCGCCGGCGGGCTCGACGAAGCCGCGCGCGGCGAGTCGGCCCAGCGCCTCACGAACCGGCGTGCGGCTGACCTTGAGCCGCTGGGCGACCTCCTCCTCGCGCAGGCGGTCGCCGGCGCGGTAGCTGCCGGCCTGCAGCGCCTCGCAGAGAGAGCGAAACACCGCCTCGCCGAGCGCAACGCCGCCGCCGCGCGCGATCGATCCGCCTGCCTTTGCCGGGCGTCTGGCCATATCGGTCCTCGAAGCGCGAGACGCATCCTGCCCATGCAGAGATGCCACTTGCGCCCTTGTTGTATATCTTTGTATACAAAAGTACGCAATGCCGGCCGGGTCGTTCCGAAGCCGCCGGCGGGCAGAATGTCTCCACTCTCGTCGCACCGGGCAAACCGCATGAGCAGCAAATACGACGTGCTGGTGATCGGAGGCGGCAATGCGGCGCTGTGCGCGGCGATCGCGGCGCGGCGCGTCGGCGCCTCGGTGCTCGTGCTCGAAGGCGCGCCAAAGTTCTATCGCGGCGGCAACACCCGGCACACCCGCAACATGCGCTGCGCCCATGACGCCGCGACCGAAATCCTGACCGGTCCCTACACCGAGGAGGAGTTTTGGGAAGATCTGCTGCGCGTCACCGGCGGGCAGACCGATGAGGTGCTCGCCCGCCACATGATCCGCGAGTCGAAGGACATCCTGAACTGGATCGTGGAGCAGGGCGTGCGCTGGCAACCCTCGCTCGGCGGCACGTTGAGCCTTGGTCGCACAAATTCGTTCTTCCTCGGCGGCGGCCGCGCGATGCTGAACGCGCTCTATCTCACCGCCGAGCGGCTCGGCGTCGACGTCGAATACGACGCCGAGGTCACCGACCTCGTGATCGAGGACGGCATGTTCCTGGCCGCGCGCCTCAAGCGGCCGATCAAGGGCGAGACCGAGATCCGCGCCACCTCCCTGGTCGCCGCGGCGGGCGGGTTCGAGGCCAACATCGAATGGCTGAAGCAATATTGGGGTGAGGCCGCGGACAACTTCCTGATTCGCGGCACGCCGTATAATCGCGGCTCGATCCTGAAGATGCTGCTTGACAAGGGCGTGCAGGAGGTCGGCGATCCCACCCAGTGCCATGCGGTCGCGATCGACGCTCGTGCGCCGAAATTCGACGGCGGTATCATCACGCGGCACGACTCCGTCGTGTTCGGCATCGTCGTCAACAAGCACGCCCAGCGCTTCTACGACGAGGGGGAGGACATCTGGCCGAAGCGTTACGCGATCTGGGGCCGGCTGGTCGCGGCGCAACCGGATCAGATCGCCTACATCATCTTCGATTCTCCCGTCGTCACCAGCTTCATGCCGACGCTGTCCCCGCCGATCGCCGGCCAAACGGTGGCCGAGCTCGCAGCCAAGCTGGAGCTCGATCCGGCCGCGCTGGAGAAGACCATCACCGATTTCAACGCGGCGGTGCGTCCCGGCACTTTCGACCACACCATTCTGGATGACTGCGTGACCGAGGGCATCACGCCGCCCAAGACGCACTGGGCGCGCAAGATCGAGACGCCCCCCTATCTCGCCTATCCGGTGCGGCCTGGCATCACCTTCACCTATCTCGGCACGCGCGTGGACAAGGAGGCGCGGATGCTGATGGCTGGCGGCAAGCTGTCGGCCAACATGTTCGCGGCCGGCGAGATCATGGCCGGCAACGTGCTCGGCAAGGGCTATGCTGCCGGCATGGGCATGACCATCGGCAGCGTGTTCGGACGGATCGCGGGACGGGAAGCGGCGCGCCACGCCAAGAACTAGGCGAAGAAAAGAAACGAACGGGAGAAACCATGTCACGCATTGCCATCGCTTCGATCGCCGCTCTATTGATCGCCGGTGAGGCCTGCGCTGCCGAGCCGATCAACCTGCGCGACATGGGCTCGTTCCACGTCGGCGGGCGTCTTGTCGAAATCTCCGGCAAGCCAGTGAAGGAGGTCGTGTTCACGCCCGGCGGCGTGCCGGCCAAGGTCGATCCCAACGGGACGTATCAGGTCGAGCAGATGTACGTGCAGTATTTCCTGCCGGCGAACGAGAAGGGCGCCTATCCGCTGCTGATGTGGCACGGCGGCGGGCTGACCGGCGTCACCTACGAGACCACGCCCGATGGACGCGAAGGTTGGCTGAACTATTTCCTGCGCAAGGGATGGGCGGTCTACAATTCCGACGCAGTTGAGCGCGGCCGCGCAGGCTGGGCGCAATCCCCTGATATCTTCAAGGGCGAGCCGGTCTTCCTCACCACGGCCAATCCGTTCGAGCGTTTCCGTATCGGCGACGGACCGAACTCTTACGATCCCGATCCCGCCAAGCGCAAGGTACTGCCAGGCAACCAGTTTCCAGTCGAGGGTTACGAGAACTTCGTCAAGCAGAACGTGCCGCGCTGGACCACGACGGATGATGCGACCATCGCCGCCTATATCGCCGAGATCGACCGCGTTGGCCCCTCGGTGGTCCTGTTCCACAGCCAGGCCGGCAGCTTCGGCTTCAAGGTTGCGCAAGCCCGACCGGACAAGGTGAAGGCGCTGATCGCGATCGAGCCGGCCGGCCTTGGCGATCCCGCCAAGGCCGATGTGCTGAAGAACATCCCGACCCTGATCATCTACGGCGACTATATCGAGCGCGATTCGCGCTGGCCCAAGATCCGCGCCAACGGCGTCGCCTTTGCGGACGCCGTCAAGGCAGCCGGCGGCAGCGTCGACGTTGTCGATCTCCCGCAGGCCGGCATCAAGGGCAATTCGCATATGGTGATGATGGACAAGAACAACCTTGAGGTCGCAGCCCTGATCCAGAAATGGCTCGAGGGCAAAGGCCTGACGAAGTAACGCCATGCATGGAACCAGAATTCTCGACGAGGCCGACCGTCTGATGACGGTCTGCAATCCCTGCCGCTACTGCGAGGGACTTTGCGCGGTCTTTCCCGCCATGGAGATGCGCCGCGCCTTCTCCGACGGCGATCTCAACTATCTCGCCAATCTCTGTCATGCCTGCGGCGCCTGCTATGTCGACTGCCAGTTCTCGCCGCCGCACGAGTTCAACGTTAACGTTCCCAAGACGCTCGCGGTTGCGCGCGCCGAGTCCTATGCAACCTATGCCTGGCCGGGTGCGCTGTCCGGCGCCTTTGCGCACAACGGCCTTGTCATCAGCATCATCGCCGCGCTCAGCATGGCCGCCTTCATCCTGGGTTTCGCCGCCTTCAACGATCGCAGCGCGCTGTTTGGCATGCACACCGGCCCCGGCGCCTTCTACAAGCTGATGCCGCACAACGCGATGGCCGCATTGTTCGGCGCCGCCTTCCTTTATGCCGTCCTCGCGCTGGTGATGAGCGTGCGCGCGTTCTGGCGCGACATCGGTCCAACGATCACCGGCCGCGCCGACGGTGGCTCGATCTTCCAGGCCATCCGCGACGCCGGCGAGCTGCGCTATCTGCATGGCGGCGGCGTCGGTTGCTATAACGAAGACGACAAGCCGACCGACCGACGCAAGCTGTATCATCACCTGACCTTCTACGGCTTCATTCTGTGCTTTGCGGCGACCTCGGTCGCCACGCTGTATCACTATCTGCTCGGCCGCGAGGCGCCATATCCATGGTGGGATCTGCCGGTGGTGCTGGGTACGCTCGGCGGCGTCGGACTGATTGTTGGCCCGATCGGCCTGTTCACGGCCAAGATGCGCCGCGATCCGGCGCTGCTCGACGAGGCCCGCTACGGCATGGATGTCGGTTTCATCGCCATGCTGTTGCTGACTGGGCTCACCGGCATGCTGCTTCTGCTGTTGCGCGAGACCGCTGCCATGGGGCCGCTATTGGCGCTGCACCTTGGGGCGGTGTTCGCGCTGTTCATCACCATGCCGTACGGCAAGTTCGTGCACGGCATCTATCGCTTCGCCGCGTTGGTGCGTTACGCGCAGGAGCGGCGTAGTGAGGCCGGCTCTTGAGGGATATCGGAGAGTCGGTGCAGGAAGAGCCGTCGCACTGGACATCCGCCAATGAACAGCCATGGGCTGGGGTCAAGCCACCTCGCGCTCCGGCGCGGAGGCCTGCTCGCGCGCCATCGTCGTTGCCGTGACATAGTCGGTCTTGCCGGTGCCGAGCAGCGGCACCTTGTCGACCACCATGATCGTGGCGGGAACGGTCAGCTCGGACGCGCCAATGGACTTGGCCTGTCCCTGCATCGCGCTGCGCTCGGCAGTCTTCTCCGTCGTCAGCAGCACGATGCGTTCGCCCTTGCGCTGGTCGGGGATCGAGACGGCGACCGAGGCGGCCTGCGGCCACAGCGCCGTCGCGATGGCTTCGACTGCGGACAGCGAGACCATTTCGCCTGCAATCTTGGCAAAGCGCTTGGCGCGGCCCTTGATGGTGATGAAGCCGGCAGCGTCGATCGCCACGATGTCGCCGGTATCGTGCCAGCCTTCGGGAAGCTTTTCGAGCACGCCGGGATTTTCGGCCCTGAGGTAACCGAGCATCACGTTCGGGCCGCGTACGGACAGACGCCCACCTTCCTCGATGCCGGGGACCGGATCGAGTCGGCTTTCCATCAGCGGCGAGAGGCGGCCGACGGTGCCGGGACGGTTGGCCATCGGCGTGTTCATCGCCAGCACCGGCGCCGTTTCGGTGACGCCGTAGCCTTCGAGGATGCGGATGCCGTAGCGCTCCATGAAGACCTGGCGTGTCCGATCCTTGACCGCCTCGGCGCCGGCGATGACGAGGCGCAGGGTGCGGAAGTCGTAGGCATGCGCCGACCGTGCATAGCCGGTGAGGAACGTATCGGTGCCGAACAGGATGGTGGCGCCGGTCTGGTAGATCAGCTCCGGCACGATCCGGTAGTGCAGCGGCGAGGGATACATGTAGATCGGAATGCCCGCGAGCATCGGCATCATCATGCCGCCGGTCAGCCCGAAGGAGTGGAACACCGGCAGCACGTTGAACACCTTGTCATTGGCGTTGGCATCGACCCGTGCCAGCGCCTGCGCCGCATTGGCGAGGATGTTGCGGTGGGACAGCACCACGCCCTTCGGCGTTCCTTCCGAGCCGGACGTGAACAGCACGACGGCGGGATCGTTAGCCTGGCGCACAATGCGGGGCGTCGTGCCGGCGAGCAGGCCCCTGATCTTGTCGGCCATACTGATCGAAGCACGGACGTCCTCGAGATAGATGACACGCGCCTCGGCCGAGATCGCAGCCATCAGCTTGTCGAGCTTGCCCTTCTCGATAAAGGCTTTCGAGGTCAGCACGGTCCCGACCTGCGCGGCTTTCATGGCGGCGAGCACGTTGACCGGGCCCGCCGAGAAGTTGAGCATCGCCGGGACGCGGCCGATGTTCTGCAGCGCCATGAAGACGACGGCGACGCCCGCCGAATTCGGCAACAGCACGCCGACATTCTCGCCGACGCCGGTGCCGGTCTCGAGCTTGCGGCTCAAGACCTGCGCGCCGAGGATCAGCTTGCGATAGGTCAGCTTGGTGCCGAGCGCGTCCTCGATGATGACCTTGCCGGTATCGCGATCGCGATAGGCATGTCCGAGCGCCTCGAACAGCGAGTGATCGAGCATAGCGTTCTTCACCAGAGCGTCGATCATCACGTCCTGGAGCGCGGCCCCGGCGGCATTGCGGCGTGCCTTGCCCTTCAGCGCCTGGTCGACCGGAAGCTTGATTGGCGGCAGGATGGTGACCGTCACCCGCGGAAACCACGAGCGCTTGATCTGGCTGGAGTTGAGATAGCTGAGATGCGAGCGCTGCGCGCCTTCGATACGGACCGGCACGACCACGGCGTCGGCTTTATCCGCGATCATCGCGGTGCCGTCATAGACCTTCATCAGCGAGCCGGAGACGGTAATGCGTCCCTCCGGAAAGATCACCACCGGCTCCCCCGCGGCAACGAGCTTGATCAGGTCGCGCGCGGCCAGCGGCTTGGTCGGGTCCATGGTGTAGTGCTTGACGATGCGCAGGAACGGCTTTGCCCACCAGGCCTTGGCGATGCCGGTATCCACCGCGAAGCTCGCGTCGATCGGCAGCACGGCGTGCAGCAGCGGGCCGTCGATCAGGCTGACATGGTTGGGCGCGATCAGCATCCGCGTGCCTGGAGGCGGCAGATTTTCCAGGCCGCGCACCTCGGTGCGGAACAGAGCGCGGAACAGCAGCGCGCCGAAATCGCGCACGCCTTCCTTGCCCCACTTGGTCAGGACAAACCAGACCGCGCCGAAGCTGGCGACGCCGAGACCGAAGAAGATCCAGCCGACATGGAGGCCAGCGGCCTGCAGCAGCGCGACGAACAGCGAACCGACCACCATGAAGGCGGCCTGCAGCACGTTGCCGGCCGCAATGATGCGGGCGCGCTCGGACGCCGCCGACCAGGCCTGGACCGCGGCAAAGGACGGAACGACGAACAGCCCGCCGCCGAATGCGAAGGCGACGAAATCGACCAGCATGCGCAAGCCGGCGAACGAGGTTGCGAAGTCGAGCGCGGCGATGTCCTGGCCCTTGGCGGTCACGGCGATCGCCCAGGCGAGATCGAGGCCGGCGCAGCCCATAATGATGGCGCCGATCGGCACCAGCGCGAGGTTCGGACGAACGTGGCTCAGGCTGGCAGCGAACAGCGAGCCGATCGCGATGCCGATCGCGAAGATCGCAAGGCACAGCGTCACCACGCCCTCGGTGCCGCCGACGACATCCTTGACCAGCGCCGGCAGCAGTGACAGCACGATGGCGCCGACCAGCCAGAACCAGGAGACGATCACGGTGCCGTCCCAGAGGCGATGGTCGGCGTGCAGCGTCCTGAGCAGGCTCACCGTGGAGGTCCAGGGATTGGCGTCGACGGGCAGCTCAGGCGCGGAAGGCGTCGTCTGCGGGATGCGGGACGCGAACGCCCAGGAAAGCAGAGCGAGCACGACCACGGCCGATGCGCCCCAGCCCATATGCGCCGAGCCCGCCACGAACTGGCCACCGGCGACGGTGCCGAGCAGGATGGCCATGAAGGTCGCGCCTTCGACCAGCGCGTTGCCGGTCGCGAGCTCGCCGAGCTCGAGCTGGTCCGGCAGCATGGCGTATTTCACGGGCCCGAACAGGGCGGCGATGGTGCCGAACAGCGCGAGCGCCGCGAACAACAGCGGCACCGAATGCAGGAAGAAGCCGGCTGCGGCAAAGCAGGCTGCGAAGATCTCGGCGAATTTGAGCCGCCGCGCGACGACGGATTTGACGTATTTGTCGGCGAGCTGGCCGCCGAGCCCGGACAGGATGAAATAGGGGAAAATGAAGACGGCGCCAGCCACCGTCACCAGCGCATCGCCGTGGCCGGTTGCGGCACTGTAAAGCAAGATAATGACAAGCGCGTTCTTGAGCACGTTGTCATTGAGCGCCGAGAAAAACTGCGCCCAGAACAGCGGCGCAAAGCGGCGTGACGACATCAATTCCCTGATCATGACTATTCCTGTTTTGGAAAAGCAGCCTGAGGTTGTTACGTTGTCTGTGAAACGTCACGACCGGAAGCGCATGGGGCGAACGATTGCGCAGCATCGAAGTTGCTGGCCTGCTCTGTCCCCTCGGTTCCTCCGATCCTGTTGGTCTCCAATTGGTCTGGTTAGGTTCGCAAATATCTGGTCTCGGTCGCGTCAGCCGCGCTGACCCGGATCTGGCCGAGGCGATATGAAAACCTGAGCGGCCACATGGAGGCCAGCGAGATCGACCGCGAATGTCCGGACATGGTGAGTCCTTCGTTGCGACCAGAGCCGGAATTCGGGTCGTCCTCGACGCGCACGGCCGCGCTCATCTCAGGTGAGATGGGAGAGATGGCGAAAGGGCGAGAAGCGGCCAAGAACGCTGAACCTGTGGCCTTCGAGACGTGCACGATCGCGGCTGGCCCGCCACATCCGGAAGGCCGCCCGACGTTCCGCGAGCACGCCAGCGACGTCACAGGCGTTGGCGATGCGATTGATCGGTGCCATGGCGAACCGCAGCAGGGCCCGGCCAAAGCCGGTCACGAGGGCCGCGGCGTCGTCGATGAACGTGGCGGCGATATCAACAGCGAGGGTTTGCATTTTGCAGGGCTCCGGGCTAATTTGAACAATGTTCATATGAGTAGCTTGAAAATGAACAATGTTCAAGACGAATCACTGCAAGACCAAAAAAAATTGCGGCGGCGGCTCCAGATCCTGGAGATAGCCCGCGGCATTATCGCAACTAAGGGCTTGAGATCGTTGAAGGTTCGGGACGTTGCGGAGGCCGCCGGCTGTTCCGTTGGCAGCGTCTATAACGAGTTCGGCGACTTCGACGGCGTGATCCTGACCGTCAATCGGGAGACCGTTCAGGCCCTCACGGCCCGGCTTCGCGGGGTTCCGGCCGAAGACCCTGTCCGCCAGCTCTACGGGCTTGCCGAGACCTATCTCGAATTCTTCGCCAAGCACGCCAATCTGCTGCGGTCGCTGTTCGAGCATCGGATGGAGGACGACCGTCCTTATCCCGACGACATCCTGCAGATGGTGATGGATGCTTTCGCGTTGATGCATGCGCCCCTGGTGCGGCTATTGCCGGACGCAGATGACGTGAAGATCGCGCTGCTGTCGCGCACCTTGTTCTCTGCCGTCCACGGCATCATCTCGCTCGGTCTCGAGGAGCGCATGGTGGCCGTGCCGCCGCAGATGCTGCGTCAGCAGGTCGAGCAATTCCTCGACGCACATCTCGCCGGTCTCGGGATTCCGCGTTCACGGTGATCGGGCCTCAGGCTCGTGCAGCTTCGCGCGGCCGAGCTGCAACGACGACGATATCAGGTCTTCCGCCGTCGACCTGAACGCGGTTGCGTCCCTTTTCCTTGGCGCGATAGCAGGCGGCATCTGCGCGTCGCATCGCGTCCTCGAGCGTGGTGGTGCCGTCGGCGATGCAGGCGACGCCGATGCTGGCGGTCGCCGCAAAGCAGCGATCGTCCCAGCTGAAGTTGAACAGCTCGAGTGATCCTCGCAGCCGTTCGGCGATATCGACCGCGTTCGCAGGTGAGCATTGCGGCAGGATCAGGCCGAATTCGTCGCCGCCCAGGCGCGCCACCAAATCGTGTGGGCGCCGGTCTCGTTGCAGGAGACGCGAGACCTGGCAGAGCAGCCGGTCGCCGGCAAGATGACCGCAGCTGTCGTTCACGCTCTTGAACTGATCGAGGTCGATCAGGATCAGGCCGAGCGAGCCCGTCGCGGCATCGGCCAGCTCGGTTTGCAGGCGCGCCTCGAAGGCACGGCGGTTGGAGAGGCCGGTCAGCCAGTCGTGCGATGCCTGCCACGCCAGGCGTTCCTTCTCGGCATGCAGGGCGTCTTCGAAGGCGCGTCGCTGCAGCACCAATCGTCTCGTATGCCAGATCAGGAGCAGGACCAGCGTGACGGCGGTGACGATGTTGATGCCGGTCAGGGTCAGCTTGATGGCGCGGGAGCCTTCACCGAGGACGGTCGAGAACCGGTTGGCATGAACCGTGAACTGGGCGTTGAGCTCGGAGAGACGCGACGACAGGATTTGCAGGCGGCTTGCGTCCTGAACGGGGCCGTTCTCCCATTCGGACCGGATGACCTCGCCGAAGACGCTCAGCTCCAGCAGCATGGGGTCTGTGGCGGCCCACTCGCGGATCGCTTCCTGCAGGAAGCTGACGCGGTTGAAGTAGCGAAACAGCCAGATCAATCCCGGAACGTCATCGGGATGATTGCCACCTTGCAGGAAGCCGATGCGCGCCGCCTCGACGTCGACCGGATCGTGCTCAAGCGCCCAGCGCGCGAACTCATCGCCAATGGGAACGGCGAGCGAGGCCTGGTATTGCGCGAACCGGCTGGCATCGCCCGAATGCAGATAGAGATTGAGGAAATAGACGGCGTTCTTCTGCGAGCGCGACCACAACGCTTCGCCCGCGACATAGGCGCGAACCGACGACATCACCTCGAGACTGAATCCCGCGATCGCCGCCTGGAGCATGACGACCATCACGAAAGGCGAGACGAGCTTGATGACGTGAAGGAAACTGCGTCCCTCCATCGACGTGGCAGTTCTGCGAAACACTCTGCGTTCCCCAAATCGATCAACGACCCCAGCGGAGCGTTGCGTCTGCAACACCAAGTAGAGGCGAAGGTTGCTTAACTCGACCTGAAAATGCGGGGACCACGTCGCAGGGTGAAGGCGTTGTGAAGCGGATGACCGCAGATCGCTTCAAATACCGACGAAGAGAAACTGGAGCAGCATCGGCGCACCAATGCCGCGCATTCGTCGCATGCGATTTACCCGATCTAGAGGATTGCTAGACCAGCACCGGCTTTCGCACGCGGCCGGCATCGCCGAACACGCGCAGGTAACGGTCGATCTCCGAGGGCATGCCGGTCGCCTTCTCCGGATTGTCGGAGAGCTTGACGGCGGGACGGCCGTCCACCGACGACACCTTGCAGACCAGCGAGATCGGATCGAGATTGAACGAGCCGTCCGGCGTGCAGCCGACGAAATCATTGGTGAGGTTGGTGCCCCAGCCGAAGGAGAGCCGCACCCGGCCGGTGAAGTGATGGTAGGTCTCCTCGATCGAGCCGACATCCATCGCGTCGGAAAAGACGAGCAGCTTGTCCCTGGGATTGCGACCCTTCTTCTGCCACCAGGCAATGATCTCCTCGCCGGCCTGGACCGGAGGCGCGCTGTCGGGCCGGAAGCCGGTCCAGTCGGCGACCCATTCCGGCGCATCGCGCAGGAACGCTTTGGTGCCGAAGGCGTCGGGCAGTGCGATCAAGAGGTTGCCGCCATAGGTCTGGCGCCACTGGTCGAGGATGCGATAGGGCGCCCAGCGCAATTCCTCGTCGTCCTTGGCGAGCGCGGCCGCGACCATCGGCAGTTCATGCGCATTGGTGCCGATGGCTTCGAGATCGTTGTCCATCGCCAGCAGCACGTTGGACGTGCCGATAAAGGACGAGCCGAGACCCTCTTTCACGGCCTCCACGCACCAGCGCTGCCAGAGAAAGCCGTGGCGGCGGCGGGTGCCGAAGTCGGACAGGCGCAGATTCTCCAGCTTGCGAAGACGCTCCACCTTGGTCCAGAGCTTCGCCTTGGCGCGGGCATAGAGCACGTCGAGCTCGAATCTGCCGCGGCCCTTCATCGCGGCGCGCGAGCGCAGCTCGTTGAGGATTGCCAGAGCCGGGATCTCCCACATCGTGGTGTGCGTCCACGGTCCGTGGAAATGCAATTCATATTGGCCTTCGACCTTGCGCAGCTCATATTCGGGAAGACGGAATTCAGCCAGCCAGCGGATGAAGTCCGCCGAGAACATGTGGGTCTTGCCGTAGAAAGTGTTACCGGCCAGCCAGATCAGCTCTTTCTTGCTGAAGCGGATGGTGCGGGCATGGTCGAGCTGGGCGCGCAGCTCACCCTCGTCGATGATGTCGGCGAGCCGCACATGGCGCGAACGGTTGATGACCGAGAAGGTCACCTGCTGATCCGGGTAGTCTTCCCGAATCATCTGTAACATCAACAGCTTGTAGAAATCAGTATCGAGCAGGCTGCGGATGATGGGATCCAGCCGCCAGCTGTGATTGTAGGTCCGGCTCGCAATGTCGGTCACTGTCATAGGCGTATTTTAGCGTGGCTCCCCCTGCGCAACCAGTGGGTTTGCGAAGGGCAGTCTTGCGGAGGGCGGCACCTGATATCAGGACTGATATCAGGACTTTGATATCAGGACCTGGCGGACATCAGGACTTGGCGGCCGTCGCTGCCACCGTCTCGAGCTGGCTTCTGACCCAACGATGAGCTGGGTCTTTCTGATAGCGCTGGTGCCAGACCATGAACATCGGCAGCTCGGCCAGCGTCCGGGGGCGGGGCGCCAGCGGAATCCGCGTTTGCGCGAAACCGCGCATGACCCCGGACGCCAGCAGGCTCGGCATGCTGGCCAGCATCTGCGAGCCGCGAAGGAAGGACGGCACGCCCGAGAAGCTCGGCACCGAGATCGCAATGTCGCGGTGCAGTCCGTTGGCCGCCAGCCGGCGGTCGAAGTCGAGGCGCTCATTGTCGGTGTAGACAACAGTGACATGACGTGCCGCGAGATAGGCGCCGCGGCCGGTCGGAGCGCTACGCATCTTGGGATCGAAGTAGCAGACGTAATGATCGCTCAAGAGCCGCTTCTGGACGATGTCGACGCCAGAGGGCGGCAGCGGCGTGATCAGGATGTCGCAGCGGTTTTCGCGCAGCATCGCCGGCGAGGGCGACTGCGACGGGATCACACGCAGCTTCAGGTCCTGCACTTGTGCAGCGACATGAGCGAAGAACCGCGGCAGCAGCAGATCGCGCTGGAAATCGTTGGCGGCGATCGTCAGCGACAGCTGCGCGCGGGCCGGTTCGAACGTGACGCCCCCGGCAAAGCTCCGCATCTCGTCGATCAGAGCCCGGGCCTTTCCGGCAAGCGCCTGGGCATGCGCGGTGGCGACGATGCCGCGGCCGGATTTCGCGAACAGCGGATCGCCGGCGATCCGCCGCAGCTTGTTCAGCCCGTGGCTGACCGCCGATTGCGTCAGGCCGAGCCGCGTGGCCGCCGCGGTGACCGATCCCTCCTCGAGCACGGCAAGGAACAGTTCGAGGGCGTGGCCGTCGAGCGCCAAATGATCGATTTCATTCATGCAATATATTATAATCGATCTATTTATCCGGGGAATAGGCCGGCCCATGATCTCCCGATAAGCCGCGCGTCCGAACCGGGCGCCCCAGGGAGAGACACGATGAATGCCCAGGCGCCAGCCTTGCGGGATCCCCGCCTCAACCGTCCCGAGCCCCTGACCCCGCCGCTTGGCGATGGCGGCTTCTTCCAGCGCGACCGCTCCATCCATCCGCCCGCACACGCGCCCGGCTACAAATCCTCGGTGCTGCGCTCGCCGCGGCAGGCGCTGCTGTCGCTGGAGAACTCGATTTCGGAGATCACGGGACCGGTGTTCGGCCACAACGATCTCGGCCCGCTCGACAACGACCTGATCCGTAACTACGCCAAGGACGGCGATCCGATCGGCGAGCGCATCGTCGTCCATGGCCGCGTGGTCGACGAGACCGGCCGCGGCGTGCCGAACACGCTGGTCGAGTTCTGGCAGGCCAATGCCGGTGGCCGCTATCGGCACAAGAAAGACACCTATCTGGCGCCGATCGACCCGAATTTCGGCGGCTGCGGCCGCGCGCTGACGGACGAGACCGGCTACTATTATTTCCGCACCGTGAAGCCGGGGCCCTATCCCTGGCGCAACTATGTCAACAGCTGGCGTCCCGCCCACATCCACTTCTCGGTGTTCGGCTCGGGCTTTGCGCAGCGGCTGATCACGCAGATGTATTTCGAGGGTGACCCCCTGATCCCGGTCTGCCCGATCCTGACGACGATTCCGGACAAGGATGCGCTCGACCGCCTCGTGGCGCCGCTCGACCTCAACGCCTCGACGCCGTTCGACTCGCTCGCCTACCGCTTCGACATCGTGCTGCGCGGCCAGCGCTCCACCTATTTTGAAAATCGCACCGCGGGGAATTGAGCATGCCGCAACCGCTCACCTATCTCAAGGAAACCGCCTCGCAGACCGCCGGGCCCTACGTCCATATCGGACTGATCCCGGCGATGGCCGGCTTCGACATCTTCGAGAAGAACTTTTCCAACGTGCTGGTGACGCCGAACACCGAAGGCGAACGCATCACGCTGGAAGGCAAGGTGCTCGACGGCACCGGTACGCCGCTGCGCGACGTGCTGCTGGAGATCTGGCAGGCCAATGCGAACGGCCGCTACAACCATCCGGCCGATCGTTCGGCCGGCGCGCTGAACGAGGAGTTTCGCGGCTGGGGTCGCGCCGGCTCCGACTTCGAGAGCGGCCTCGTCACCTTCGAGACCATCAAGCCGGGCGCGATCACCGACAAAGCGGGTCGCAAATGCGCGCCGCACGTGAACGTCTGGATCGTCGCGCGCGGCATCAACATCGGCCTCAACACGCGGCTCTATTTCTCGGACGAAGAAGCTGCCAACGCCGCCGACCCCGTGCTCAACTTGATCGAGCAGCCGTCGCGCCGCTCGACCCTGATCGCAAAGCGCACCGAGCGTGCCGGCAAGATCGTGTACTCCTTCACGATCAATCTGCAGGGCCCGGAGGAGACGGTGTTCTTCGACGTGTGAGGCCTCACGCCTCTTCGCCATGAAGCTGCGCGCGGAATGCGCGCGGCGACAAGCCCGTGGCTGCGGCATAGACCCGGCTGAAATAGGCGGGATCCTCGAAGCCGAGCGCATAGGCGATCGTCGAGACCGGCAAATTGGTGTAGACGAGATTGCGGCGCGCCTCGCGGACCAGCCGGTTGAGGATGAGGTGGGAAGCGGTATCACCGGTCGCCGCCCGCGTGATCCGGTTGAGATGCGTCGGCGTGACCGCCAGCGCTTCGGCATAGTCCGCGACGCTCCAACGTTCCAGATGGTGCTGCTCCAGCAGCGCCTCGAAGCGGCGGAACAGACTGGATTCAACCGTACTGCCGCCACCGCTCTCGCTCGTTAGCGCGCGCGCCACCAGCCCGATCATGGCGGACGACAACGCGCGCAGCACATGCGCGCGGCCGAAATCGCGAGCGGCATGTTCGGCAAAGATCTGCTTCATGGTGGCGCGGATCTGCGGCGTGCCGCGCACCACGGCCGAGCGCGACAGCGCACCGCGCAGGCCCTCGGCGGCGAGCAGCGCCTCGTCCAGAATTTCCGCGGCGATGGTCAGCACCCAGCCTTGCGTATCGGGCACGAAGCGGAAGCCGTGGACGTGGCCGACGGGCACGTTGACGATCTGCATCGGCCTCAAGGGCACCACCCGCCCGTCGAGTGTCGCCTCGCCGCCACCGCGCTCGATCAGAAGCACCTGATGCAGCCGGGCGTGGCGGTGCACGGCCAGGGTCCAGTCGTGCAGCACCGAGCGGGACGCAATGGTCTCGCAATGCACAACATCGGGCAAGTCGCCTGCCTCGCCGAACAGGTTATAGATCCGGATCGCCGGGGTGGTGTCTCTCATGTTCGAATAGTACAAGATAATGGCGAAACCCTCCATCGGTCTGCAGCGCCAAATCTGCAAAAAATTGCCGGTGGGAGGACGCAAAAATGAAAGTTCAGGTCTGTATCATTGGCGGCGGGCCGTCCGGGCTGCTGTTGTCCCAGCTCCTTCATCTCAAGGGCATCGACACGGTCGTCCTGGAGAAATACAGCCGCGACCATGTGCTCGCCCGTATCCGCGCCGGCGTGCTCGAGCACGGCTTCGCCAAGTTGATGCGCGAGGCGCAGTGCGGCGAGCGGATGGACCGCGAGGGCGAGATTCACCGCGGGTTCGAGATCGCCCATGACGGGGTGCTCTCCAAGATCGACCTGCACAAGCATTCCGGCGGCAATTCGGTGCTGGTCTACGGCCAGACCGAGCTGACGCGCGATCTCTACGAGGCACGCGATCGTCTCGGCGGCAAGGTCGTGCACAATGCCGAGGACGTGGCGCCGCATGATCTGACGTCGGACCGGCCCTACGTGACCTATCGCACCAACGGCGAGAGCGTCCGCGTCGATTGCGACTACGTCGTCGGCGCCGACGGCTTTCACGGTGTCAGCCGCAAGTCGATCCCGAAGGACGTGCTGCGCGAATATGAAAAGGTCTATCCGTTCGGGTGGCTCGGCGTGCTGTCGCGCACCAGGCCGGTGTCGCCCGAACTGATCTATGTGAAGCACGAGCGCGGCTTTGCGCTCTGTTCGCTGCGGTCGCAGGTGCTCAGCCGCTACTACATCCAGGTGCCGCTCACCGACAAGGTCGAGGACTGGAGCGACGATGCGTTCTGGGCCGAGCTGAAGCGCCGTCTGCCGGTCGAAGTTGCCGGCCGCCTGATCACGGGGCCGTCGATCGAGAAGAGCATCGCGCCGCTGCGCAGCTTCGTCGCCGAGCCGATGAGCTATGGCCGGCTGTTCCTCGCCGGCGATGCCGCTCACATCGTGCCGCCGACAGGCGCGCGTGGGCTGAACAGTGCCGCGTCCGACATCTATTATCTCTATCACGCCATGCTGGCGCATTATCAACGCGGCGATGATTCCGGCCTTGCAGGCTATTCCGCCAAGGCACTCGCTCGGATCTGGAAGGCGCAGCGCTTCTCCTGGTGGATGACGATGCTGCTGCACCGCTTCCCCGACCGGATCGAATATGAGGATCGGCTTCAGCAGACCGAGTTGGACTATCTGCTTTCGTCGGAGACGGCGCAGCGCCTGCTCGCGGAGAATTACGTGGGACTGCCGTTTTAGGCGGCCGCTACTTCCCTTCCAGCGTATTCACAGGTGTCCAATCCGCCGGCGGCGGATTGGCGCTGAACCCTTTCGCGCGTTTCGCAAACAGCGCTGACGGCGGGTCGGTCTCCGCCATCTGCCCGAATGCATTGGCCGCCTTGGCAAAATCCCGCGCGCGCCAGCGGGCGAGCCCCTCCGCATACGCAGCAGTCGCCTTCGCCCGATCGGCGCTCTCCGCGCCCCTCTCCGCCAACGGCTCGAACACCCTGATGGCCTCGCCGCGGCCCAGCACCCTGATTGCGTCGAGCTCGCGCCAGGCGAAGGTATCGCCGGTCTGCGCCATCGTCGTTTCGGAGGCCATGATCGCGGTGCCGTAATATTTGTTGGCGCCCTCGAGCCGCGAGGCGAGGTTCACGGTGTCGCTCATGACGGTGTAGTTGAAGCGGCGGCGGGAGCCGATATTGCCGACCACGGCTTCGCCGCTGTTCAGCCCGATGCGGTGGGACAGGCCGTGGCCGGTGAAGGCGGGGTTGTGAGCGTTGAGCTCCGCCAGTTTCTCGTGGCACTTCAGCGCGGCGTGCACCGCGTTGCGTGCGTGTGCGGGGTCGTCGGCCGGCGCGCCGAACATCGCGACGATGGAATCGCCGATATATTTGTCGACATAGCCGCCATGGTTTTCGATGATGTCGGTCATGGCGGACAGATATTCGTTCATCAGCGTCACCAGCTCGCCTGGTGTCATGGTCTCGGCAATGGACGAGAAGCCGCTGAGGTCGGAGAAGAACATGGTGACGTTGCGCATCTCGCCGCCGAGCGCCGGCATCTTGCCGGAGGCGACCATGGTTTCGATGACCTCGGGCGCGAGGTAGAGGGCAAAGCTCTTGCGCAGGAAGCGCTCGTCGCGGTCGGCTAGCACGAAGCGGTAGCCGATCATCGATGCGAGTGCCATAAGGCTCGCGAGCGCAGGTTCGGCCAGCGGCGGCGCCCGGGCATGAAGGAAGGCGCCAACGGCTACGGCGGTGTAGACAGCCGTGAGGACGAGCCAGGCGGTGAATGCACCGGTCGGCGCGAAGATGGAGGCTGCGCAGGCGATGATGGCGGCGAACACGATCGTGAGAATGGTCCGCGTCGGAAAGCCGAGCTCGGCTACGGCGTCATGCTCCACCAGGTTTCGGACCGCAGTGGCGTGGACGAACACGCCCGCGACGTCGCTGCGGGCTTTTTGCGGCGCGCTGGCCGGCGCGGGCAGGGCGCATCGTGCGGCCGGCGTGCCGTCGTAGCCGCCGGACAGGCGCATCGAGGTGAGTTTGCGGTCCTCGAAATTCAGGACCGTGCCGAGCAGCACGACCTTGCCGTCGAAAGCACGGCGGAAGAAGTCGGCGTCTCCTTTCTCGACGCAGGCGCGCAGATCGACGAAGGAGAAGGTCGGGATGTCGCGTCCCAGCCCTCGAAAGTTGAGCGTCATTGTATTCGGCACCGCACTCGGGATCGCGTAGCCGGACAATTCGGTTGCGCCGGAAGACGCAATCTCCGGCTTTGCGCCGGCCGCGCGTGCAGCGAGCTCGACCGCCATCGCGGGGACCGGCCGCCCCTCGATGGCAAAGCTCAGCGGCATCCGCCGGATGACGTCGTCGTGGTCGGTGTGGACATTGAGCGCCCGGACGGCGTTGCGCACGGCGACTTGCTGCGCGCGGTAGGGTACTTCCGGATGGTCGTTGCTCAGGATTTCGCCGAGCACCAGTTTGCCGCTATCGGAGATTTGCCGCAGCGCGATCAGATAATCTCGATCGAATCCTTTCATGCGGCCGCCCACGGCTGTGTCGCCAAAGGGAATCTCCGACTGCTCGATCGAATTCTTGAAGATGACGTCGAAGCCGATCACCTTGGCGCCGCCCTCGGTGATGCTGCCGAGCACTCGGCCGATCTCGCGTGTCCAGGTCTGGGTCGGCGATCCCCGGAAGGGCGGCGTCTCGTAGGTCTCCCCGTCGATCGCTACGACAACGACCGGGGATGTCGCGGGATCGCGGCGATCGCCAATGAGCTTGCCGCGCAGCGCCGTGAGGATGTCGAGCGAGAGGCCTTGCAGCGTCTGCAGCGGCGGGGACGTGCAGACTGCGCCCGCAACGAGCGCAATCAAAGCGGCTGCAACAATGTCCCGTCCCCCGATCCGCCGCATCGCCCCGTCGCCAATTCCGCTTATTCGAGTCCGCTTATTCGAGCCGCAGCAGGCGGCCGATGATCGGGGTCGGCGACGAGGTGGCACTGGCGTCGACCTGGAAGGTGTAACGCTTGCTGCCGAGGCTCGCGAGATAGCTGCCGCCCGGGGTCAGCGACTTCCCGGCCTTGGCGAAATCGTAGAACTTGCCGCGGGTCATGACCTCGCTCTTGAGCGCGACGCTGATCGTGGGCTCTTTGCCGTCGGTGCGCTCGATCACAAGCGTGCTGCCGGTCTTGGCCTGGATCAGGGGCGCGACGCCATAGATCGTCGGCAGCTTGGATGGAGCGCCCTTGGTATCGGATCGCATGGTCCGGAACGTGGTGGCGGCGCTCTGGTTCGCTTCGCGCTCGGAGAGCTGCGCTGCCTTGGTGTCACAGGGCACCTTGGCACGCTGCACGTCGCCGAGCTGCACGGTGCTTTGCTCGGCGCCGACCAGCACGACGCCTTCGCTGATCGTCTCGCGCAGGCAGGATTTGAGATAGCTGAGCGTGATGCTGGCCTTGGGTCCGAGCTTGATGATCTTGCCCGGCGCGACATAGTCCATGAACTCGACGCCGTCGACCTTGCCTTGGACATCCTCGACGATGGCGGCGGGCGTCTCGGCCAAAGCGGGAGCCGCAACACAAAACGCGCCGACAGCGGCGCCGATCAGGCTTCTCATGGATAATCTCACTCAGTTCGACCGATGCTGTGCCGGTCCCCCAATCCCGGTCCGATGCTTAGCAGCGGAGCATCCAGGCAAGTGTGACCAGAATCACTCTTCAATATTGGTGCCACTTTAGCAGGAACAGGTTCAAACCGGCGACCTGAGAAAGATCAAGCAGTGGCAAGGTGTTGGCGGAAAATGACGAGTCAGGCGGCCGGGACTGGGCGGTCCTCGACCGGACGCTTCTCCGCTGCGCTCTCCATGGCGGGAACGAGAGGGGCCTCGGTCTTCTGAAAAGGCGTCGCCCGCTGACCGGCGGCTATCTCGATGACCTCGTCCCAGCGCGACAAGAAGGCCTCGACGCAAGCGGGGTCGAACTGCCGGCCCTTGTTCTCGGCCAGGTAGTTGCGCGCCACCTCGAGCGGCATCGGCTCTTTGTAGGGACGCCGCGTCGTCAGGGCATCGAACACATCGGCGACCGCGACCACGCGCGCTGCGACCGGAATCTCATCGGCCCTGAGGCCATTGGGATAGCCCGCGCCGTCCCAGCGCTCGTGATGTCCTGCGGCAATTTGCGCACCGAGCTGGATCAGCTCGCAGCTGGAATCCGCCAGGATCCGCTCGCCGATCGTCGCATGGGTCCGGATCACCGCCATCTCCTGGTCGGTCAGCTTGCCGGGCTTGAGCAGGATATCGTCGGGGATGGCGACCTTGCCGACATCGTGCAGCGGCGCGGCAAGATAGATGTCGCGGCAGAGCCGGGGCGGCAGGCCGAGCTGCTCGGCGATGATGCGGCTGTAGCGGGCGACCCGCAGCGTGTGCTCGCCGGTGTCGTTGTCGCGGTATTCGACCGCGAGCGGGAGCCGCAGGATGATCTCCTCCTCGCGCTCGCCGAGCTTTCGCGTTGCTGCCGCGACTTCACTGGCCAGATGTGCGGCACGATCGCTGAGCTTGCGCACGGCTGCACCAAGCTGAATCAAATTCTGCAGACGCACCGTCATCTCGACGCTTTGCGGCGCCTTGGGCAGGAAATCGGTTGCACCGGCCTGCAGCGCTTTCATCTTGACGTCGTCGGTCTGTCGCGAGGTGATCATCGCGATCGGGATGTCGGCACAGCCGGGCAGGGTGCGGAAGACGCGGATGAAGCTGATGCCGTCCATATGCGGCATCTCGTAGTCGACCAGCACGAGGTCGAAGACGCGCTCGCGGGCGCAGGTCAGCGCTTCCACGGGATCGAGGAAGGCGGTGGCTTCGACCAGGCCTTCGGCCTCGATGTGACGTTTCAGGAAGTTGAGGACGGATCGGCTGTCATCAACCAGCAGCGCTTGGGTCAGCATCGGCGGCCGGGGCTCTCTTCGCTGGCAAAGGCACGGGCTCCACGCATAACCCGAGCGAATTTAACGCGAAGCAAATGCGCTGCGGTCGGCCACCACGTCGCGGGTGAGATTTCAGGCTGTGGGCGCCTGCACGCGACTGCGCGAATTCCGGGAGAATGTGACCCGTAGTTGTACGGATGCCCGCGTTAGGGGTTTGCTCACTCGATTCGCGTCAAACGAGTATCGGAATTTTTACAAAGGCGGGTGCAGCGATGGAGCTCAATCCCATGGAGCCGAAGTGGTCGTTGCGGTTGCCCGCCGATTGCAGCATCGCGGCCATTCGCAGCGTCTATGAGCTCATTCGCGAGGCGTTCGGGCGCCAGGAGCGGCTCGAAATCGATTGTTCGAGCGTCGACAAGGCTGATGTGACCTCGATCCAGCTTCTGCTGTCGACCGCCAAGACCGGTGAGGCGCAAGGCCGCCCGGTGGTGCTCACATCATTCTCCCAGTCTCTGCGCAACACACTTCGTCGCGCCGGCTTCGCAAGCGAGGCGGTGCTCGATCAGCATTTCCCGCAAAAGAAAGATGGCACCTGATGGCCACGATTCTCACCGTCGACGATTCCCCCAGCATCCGGCAGATGATCAAGGTCGTGCTCGAGCCGGCCGGTCACAACGTGATCGAGGCCGGCGACGGCGCACAGGGGCTCGCCAAGGCGCAAGCCGGCAAGCTCGACCTCGTCATCACCGACCTCAACATGCCCGTCATGAACGGGCTCGAGCTGATCCGGGCCCTGCGCAAGCTGCCCAGCGCAGTGGGCATGCCGATCGTGTTCCTGACCACCGAATCCAATGATGCGGTGAAGCAGGAAGCCAAGAGCGCGGGCGCGACCGGCTGGATCACCAAGCCCTTCAAGCCTGAGCAGCTGCTCGCCGTGGTCGGAAAGCTGGTGCGCGCATGAGTGCGATGGATCCGACCGAGATCTTTCGTCAGGAAGCCGCCGAGCTCTTCGAAGTTCTTGAAGGAGCCCTGCTTGACCTCGGTCAGCGTCCCGACGACCGCGAGCTGGTCGATTCCGCCTTCCGTGCGCTGCATACGATCAAGGGTTCAGGCGCTATGTTCGGCTTCGACAAGGTCGCCTCCTTCACCCACGAATTCGAGACCGCCTTCGACCGTGTCCGCAAGGGCGAGATCAAGCCGACGCAGGAGCTGATCTCGGTTGCCCTCGCTGCCAAGGACTACATCCGCGCGCTGATCGAAGATTCTCAGTCGACCGACGATATCATCGGCGAGGCCATCCTCGACGACCTCAAGCGCTTCGTCTCGGCCGACCAGCCCGGCGCTCCGGTTGCCGAGATCGCGGCGCCTCCGCTGGCCCCCAGCGCGAGCAAGCAGGCCGGCTGGCACCTGTATCTGGAATTCGAATCCCACATCCTGCGCAACGGCTCGAACCCGCTCGACCTGCTGGAGGATCTCTGCAAGCTTGGTCCTTGCTTCGTGGTGCCTGTCACCGACGGCATCCCGTTCCTCGACGAGTTGGAGCCGGAAGACTGCTACCTGAAATGGGACGTCAAGCTGCACGCGGCCTGCGACAAGGACGCGATCGACGACGTCTTCATGTTCGTCCAGGACGAGATGAAGTTGACGCTCTTGCCCTTGGAACATGTCGAAGCGCCCGCGCCCGCCCCGCTGTTCCAACTGCTCGACGAGGAGCCGGTCGTCGCTGAGACGGCTGCACCGGTGGTCGAGGCCGCTCCCATGCCCGTTGCCGAGCAGTCGGCTGCAAAAGCCGAGCCCAGGGCCGAAACTGCAACCGAACCGAAAGCCGAGATCAAGCGCGAGGCGGCACCTGCGCGCCGCGAGGAGGCCAAGCAAGAGCGCGGCATTGCCACTGTTCGCGTCCAGGCCGAACGCCTCGACGAGCTGATGGACCGCGTCGGCGAGCTCGTCATCGCGCAGGCGCGCCTGACCCAGCTCGCTTCGTCCGGCTCGGACCTCTCGATCAAGGTGATCGCCGAGGAAATCGAACGTCTCGCCTCGTCCTTGCGCGACACCACCATGGGCGCGCGCATGGTGCCGATCGGCTCGCTGTTCGGCCGCTTCCGCCGCCTCGTGCACGACCTGTCGCGGGATCTGTCGAAGCCCGTAGAATTCGTCACCACTGGCGAGGACACCGAGCTCGACAAGACCATGATCGAGTGCCTGGCCGATCCCCTGGTGCATCTGATCCGCAACGCCATCGACCACGGCATCGAGGACACGGCCACGCGCGCCGCGAATGGCAAGACCGAGCAGGGCCGGATCGAACTCGCCGCCGTCCACTCCGGCGCGCAAGTGCTCGTCACCGTGAAGGACAATGGCGGCGGTCTCAACACCGCGCGCATCCGTGCGAAAGCGGAAGAGCAGGGGCTGATCGCGGCCGGCGCCGTGCTCACCGATCACGAGATCCACCAGTTCCTGTTCCACCCCGGCTTCTCGACCGCGCAGACCATCTCGGCATTGTCCGGCCGCGGCGTCGGCATGGACGTCGTCAAGCGCACCATCGAGAATATGCGCGGCTCGATCGACCTGTCGACCAGATCGGGCCAAGGCACCCCCGTGACGCTGCGCCTGCCGCTCACGCTCGCGATCATCGAAGGGCTGTTGATCCGCGTCGGCGAGGGCCGCTACATCATTCCACTGTCTGCGGTCGAGGAATGCATCGAGCTGACGGCCGACGACGAACGCTCCCGCGGCCGCAATTTCCTCAATGTGCGCGGCAATCTCGTGCCCTTCCTCCGATTGCGCGAGCTCATGGCCGCATCCGGAGCGCCCGACCGGCACCAGAAGACGATCATCATCTCGACCGGCGAGACCCACGTCGGTCTCGTTGCCGACCAGATCATCGGCAACCACCAGACTGTGATCAAGTCGCTCTCGAAGCTGCACTCCGATGTCACGATCTTCTCCGGCGCAACGATCCTTGGTGACGGCACGGCAGCGCTGATCCTCGACGTCGCGCAGCTCGTCGCATTGGCTCAGTCTAAGGTCGAAAAGCAGCACATCAACGAGGCGGCGTGATGAACCAGGATTTGGCGGGCCAGCATCGATCCGGCGCAATGCAGGTCGTGATGATTGGCCTCGGCGAGGAGAAATTTGCACTCGACGCCGGTCTCGTGCGCGAGATCATAGATCCCGTCCCCGTCACCATGGTGGCAGGCGCGCGCGCCTTCGTCCCCAGCGTGATCAACGTGCGCGGCAACGTCATTCCGCTCGCCGATCTACGGATTCGCTTCGGCATGCCGCAGCTCGACAACTCGGCCGACACGCGCATCGTGGTCATCGAGCTCGAGATCGACGGTGAGCCCGTACTGGTCGGCGTCACCGCCGACAAGGTCTACGAAGTCACGGAGATATCGCAGACCGATGTGCAGCAGACGCCCCGTGTCGGCATGCACTGGAAGCCGGAATTTATCCGCTTCATTGCGAAGTGGCGTGAAGAGTTCGTCATCGTTCCGAACATGGAACGCATCCTGAATTGAAATGTGGTCTCGGGCGAGACCGAGGTAGGGGCTGGAAATGAGATTCACCGTCAAGGCAAAGCTTGCCAGTGCGTTCGGCTTGGTCATCGTTCTGTCCGCGGTCGCGGGCGGTGTCGCCTACATGAAGCTCAGCGACATGATGGCGACCGCTGACAGCATGGTCCTGCGTGCAACGCGGATGGAAAAGGCAACGCAGATCGAAAAGAACATTCTGCAGCAGCTCCGCGCCGAGAAGAACTCCATCCTCGGTACGGAGGCCCAGGCCGAGCAGTTTGCCGCCGAAGCGGCCAAGCTTCGCGATGAGGCGACGAAGACCAGGGATGAGGTCTACGCCTTGGCGAGCGAGGCCGGCAAGAAGTTGCTCGACAGCTTCGCGACCTCGTATTCCAAGATGAATACCTATCAGGAAGAGACGATCAGGCTGGCGAAGACGGACAAGCCGAAGGCTACCGAGCGCTCGATGGGTGACGGCCGCAAGGTCGTCGCGGATGCGATGGAAGCCATGGGCGCCTATGTCGTCAACACCAAGAAGCAGATGGCTGAGCAGGCTGTCCAGTCCAAGGCAGAGGGACACCAAGCCCAATTCTTGTTGATGACGCTGATCGGCGTCTCGCTGGCGGTTGCGATCGGGGCTGCGCTCTGGATTTCCCTTTCGATCAGTCGATCGCTCGGAAGGGCGGTTGACCTCGCGGGCGCGGTCGCGGAGGGCGATCTCAGCCGGACCATTCCCACGGCGAGCAACGACGAGATCGGAGATCTCGTCAGATCGTTGAACGCGATGGTGGAAAAGCTCCGGCAGATCGTCGCCGAAGCGATCACGGCGGCGCAGAACGTCTCCGCGGGGAGCCAGGAACTGTCCGCCAGCGCCGAGCAGCTGTCGCAGGGCGCGACCGAGCAGGCCTCGTCGGCGGAGGAAGCTTCCTCTTCGATGGAGGAGATGGCCTCCAACGTGAAACAGAACGCCGACAACGCCAACCAGACCGAGAAGATTGCGGCGCAATCGGCCAAGGACGCAGAAGCCAGCGGTGTTGCAGTCGGTCGTGCCGTCGAAGCGATGCAGACCATCGCCGAGAAGATCACGATCGTGCAGGAGATCGCGCGCCAGACCGACCTGCTCGCGCTCAACGCGGCGGTGGAAGCGGCCCGCGCCGGCGAGCATGGCAAGGGTTTTGCGGTGGTCGCCTCCGAGGTGCGCAAGCTCGCCGAGCGCAGCCAGGCCGCTGCGGCCGACATCGGCACGCTGTCGACTGAAACCGTGAAGGTGGCACAGGAAGCGGGAGACATGCTGTCCAAGCTTGTGCCCGACATCAAGAAGACCGCCGAACTGGTGCAGGAGATCACAGCGGCCTGCCGCGAGCAGGATGTCGGATCGGCCCAGATCAACCAAGCGATCCAGCAGCTCGACAAGGTCGGCCAGCAGAACGCCAGCGCGTCCGAGCAGGTTTCCTCGACCTCGGAGGAGCTCGCCTCTCAGGCCGAGCAGCTCCAGTCCACCATCGCGTTTTTCCGGATCGAGGAAGGCACGCGCAGGGAGAGGGCGGCGCCCGAGCCGATCGACCGTGCCGTCGGTCAGCTCCGCGCCAAGGCTGCGCACATGGCAGCAGCAGATCGCGGCACGAAGAAGCCGGCGCCCGCCCGCAAACCGGCACGTGCGATGAAAGTCGCCGGCGGCGGTGGCTTTGCCTTCGATATGCATGACGGCGAAGACGACCGCGACGCCGAGTTTCAACGCTGAATGTTGTTGCTGGACGAGCGCAGCAGGTGATGTCGCTCGATTTCCCAACATCAAACCGGGCCAAACCCCGAAGGTCTTGACTTATGCGCCTCACCGTCAAAGCAAAGCTCGCCGCCGCCTTTGGTGCGGTTCTCGTGCTCTCCATGATCGCAGGCACCGTCGCCTATCTGAAGCTCAGCGAGATGGCGAGCACGACCGAGGTCATCATCGGGGCCGCCGGGCGATCGAGCAAGGCCGACGAATTGCAGAGGCTTCTCCTGCTGCAGATCCGTGCGGAGAAGAACGCCATCCTGTCGCAGTCGGAGAGCGACGTTGACCGCTACACGACCGAGGTTCGCAAGATTCGCGAGGAGCTGCTCAAGACCAGGGATGACATTTACGCGACGGCGACGGAGACCGGAAAGAAGCTGCTCGACAGGTTCTCGCCGCTTTACGCCAACGTGAATGCCGCTCAGGACGACTCGCTCAAATTCGCCCGATCCGACAAGACCAAGGCCTTGGAGCAATCGACCGGGCCGGTTCGCAAGGCGGTGGCCGAAGCGTCGAAGGCCCTCGAGGACTATGTCGGTTTCCTCAAGAAGCTCATGGACGATCGGGCAGAACAGTCGAGGGCGGATAGCAGCCGTGCCCAGATCATGCTCATCAGCATCCTCCTTGCATCCTTGATCATCGGTGCCGCCGCCGCGACCCTGATGGCGCTGAGCATCAGCCGCGCGTTGACGAAGGCCGTCGGCTTGGCAAACGCGGTCGCAATCGGCGATCTCAGCCAGACCATCGAGGTCAAGAGCAACGACGAGGTCGGCGATCTGGTGAAGGCACTCAATGCCATGACCGCGAACCTGAACGGAACGGCCGCGATTGCCAACGAAGTCGCGCAGGGCAATCTGAACGTCCAGGCCAAGCGCTTGTCGGACAAGGACACGCTCGGCATCGCGCTCGAGCGCATGATCGCGAGCCTCAATGGCAACGCCGAGGTCGCCAACGAGATCGCTCGCGGCAATCTCACCGTGACAGCCAAGCGCATCTCCGACAAGGACAAGCTCGGCATCGCGCTCGAAACCATGGTGGAGCGGCTCCGCCAGATCGTTTCCGAAGCCCTGACTGCAGCGCAAAACGTCTCCGCCGGCAGCCAAGAGCTCTCCGCAAGCGCGGAGCAGCTCTCGCAGGGTGCGACCGAGCAGGCCTCGTCCGCGGAGGAAGCTTCCTCGTCGATGGAGGAGATGGCCTCCAATGTGAAGCAGAATGCCGACAACGCCAACCAGACCGAGGAAATCGCGGCGCAATCGGCCAAGGATGCCGAAGCCAGCGGCGCCGCAGTCGGCCGTGCGGTTCAGGCCATGCAGACCATCGCCGAAAAGATCACAATCGTGCAGGAGATCGCGCGCCAGACCGATCTGCTTGCCCTGAACGCTGCGGTCGAGGCCGCGCGCGCCGGCGAGCATGGCAAGGGCTTTGCCGTCGTCGCTTCCGAGGTGCGCAAACTGGCCGAGCGCAGCCAGGCGGCCGCCGCCGAAATCGGCACACTCTCGGTTGAGACCGTGAAGGTCGCCCAAGAAGCGGGCGGCATGCTCTCCAAGCTTGTGCCCGACATCAAGAAAACCGCCGACCTCGTTCAGGAGATTACCGCGGCGTGCCGCGAGCAGGACGTCGGTGCGGCCCAGATCAATCAGGCAATCCAGCAACTCGACAAGGTCGGTCAGCAGAACGCCAGCGCCTCCGAGCAGGTGTCCTCGACCTCGGAAGAGCTCGCCTCGCAGGCAGAGCAGCTGCAATCGACGATCTCCTTCTTCCGGATCGAGCAGGGCGGGCGCAATGGGAAGGTAGCCGCGCCCGAGCTCGAGCACGCCGTCGGCCAGCTCCGCGCCAAGGCGGCGAAGATGGCGGCGGCCGATCACGGCGTCAGGAAGCCCGCGCCCAAGCCGGCACGTTCCCTGAAAGTCGCCGGCGGAGGCGGCTTCGCCTTCGACATGGATGATGCCGCCGACGATCGCGACGCCGAATTCCAGCGCTAACACCTGATCGAGTGGAAAGCACCATGGCCGCAACCTCGCAATATCTGACGCTCGGGCTCGCCGGCGAGACGTTCGGCATCAGCATCCGCAATGTCCGTGAGATCCTCGACATGCGGCCGATCTCGCGGCTTCCGCACGCCCCGAACTTCCTGCTCGGCATGATCGACGTGCGCGGCAGCGGCTATCCGATTGTCGACCTCCGGACCAAGCTCGGCCTGCCGAGTGTGCCGGCCACCGAAGCCACCCGCATCATCATCCTCGACGTGCCGATGAAGGACCGCCTGGTCGGCGTCGGCTTCGTCGCCGACTGTGTGTTCGAGGTCACCGACATCGACGAGCAGGCGATCGAGCCCATCCCCGAGGTCGGCGGCAAATGGCAATCCGATTATGCCTCCGGCATCGGCCGTAAGGGCGAAAAGTTCGTCGTCATTTTCGACCTCGCCAAGCTGATGGCGAACGACAAGATCCCGGAAGGGCGCGATGCCGGCGCGGACGCGCCTCGCGCCGCCTGAGTTTGCAAGAGTGAAGCGTGGTCCCGCGTAAGCACCCCTACTTCGAACCAACGAGACTGACATGAGATTCACCGTCAAAGCCAAGCTTGCCAGCGCCTTCGGCGTTGTCATTCTTCTTTTCATCATCGCAGGCGTCGTAAGCTACACGAAGCTGTCCGACATGGCGGCAACCGCGGAGTCCATGGTGCTTCGTGCCAAACGCATGGAGAAGGCCGCCGAGGTCGAAAAGATTATCTGGCAGCAGCTCAGGGCGGAAAAGAACGCAATTCTCGGAACGCCAGCCGAAGCCGATGAATTCGCCGCCCAGGCCGTCAAGCTCCGCGAGGAGGCAACCAAGATCAGGGACGAGGTCTACGCTCTCGCCAGCGAGGGCGGCAAGAAGCTGCTCGATAACTTCGCGGGTGCTTACGCCAGGATGAACGCCTATCAGGAAGAGACGATCAGGCTGGCAAAGACGGACAAGGCGAAGGCGACCGAGCGCTCGATGGGAGATGGGCGCAAGGTGGTCGCGGATGCGACGGAGGCGATGAGCGCCTATGTCGTGAATACGAAGAGGCAGATGGCCGAGCAGGCCGCGCAGTCCCAGGAGGACAGCCGACGCGCTCAGCTGATCCTCATCGTTCTGGTCGTGGTCTCGCTGGTCGTTGCGGCGGTCGGCGCGGTCTGGATCTCGATCAATATCAGCCGGTCCCTGGCAAGGGCGGTCGACCTGGCGGATGCCGTCGCGATCGGCGATCTCAGCCACAAGATCGATGCGTCCAGCAACGACGAGATCGGCGATCTCGTCAAATCCCTGAATGCGATGACGGCAAATCTCAACGCGACGGCTGCCGTCGCCAACGAGATCGCGCAAGGCAATCTCACGGTCGAGGCCAAGCCGTTGTCGGACAAGGACACGCTGGGCCTCGCGCTCGAACGCATGGTCGAGAAGCTTCGCCAGATCGTGTCTGAAGCCTTGACCGCGGCGCAGAACGTCTCCGCCGGCAGCCAGGAGCTCTCCGCCAGCGCCGAGCAGCTGTCGCAGGGCGCGACCGAGCAGGCTTCGTCTGCCGAGGAAGCCTCCTCCTCGATGGAGGAGATGGCTTCCAACGTGAAACAGAACGCGGACAACGCGAGCCAGACCGAGAAGATCGCGTCGCAGTCCGCCAAGGATGCGGAAGCCTCCGGCGCAGCCGTGGGCCGGGCCGTCAACGCGATGCAGACCATCGCCGAGAAGATCACGATCGTGCAAGAGATCGCGCGCCAGACCGACCTGCTCGCGCTCAACGCGGCGGTCGAAGCCGCGCGCGCCGGCGAGCACGGCAAGGGCTTTGCGGTGGTCGCCTCCGAGGTGCGCAAGCTCGCCGAGCGCAGCCAGGCGGCCGCGGCCGAGATTGGCACGCTCTCGGCCGACACCGTCAAGGTGGCGCAGGAGGCCGGCTCGATGCTCGCCAAGCTGGTTCCCGATATCAAGAAGACGGCCGAGCTCGTCGAGGAGATCACCGCGGCTTGCCGCGAGCAGGACGTCGGCTCGGCGCAGATCAACCAAGCGATCCAGCAGCTCGACAAGGTCGGCCAGCAGAACGCCAGCGCGTCCGAGCAGGTGTCCTCGACCTCGGAGGAGCTTGCCTCGCAGGCCGAACAGCTGCAGTCCACGATTGCCTATTTCCGCATCGAACAGGGCACAAAGAGCCAGGCGGCCGCACCGATCGACCGGGCGGTCAACCAGCTGCGCGCCAAGGCGGCGTCCATGGCGGCGGCCGAGCGTCCGGCCAAGAAGGCGCAGGCCAAGCCGGTGCGCTCCGCAAAGGTCGTCGGCGGCGGTGGTTTTGCCTTCGACATGAACGATGGCGAGGATGATCGGGACGCCGATTTCCAGCGCTAGGACCCGGGAAGGGCTGCCCGCGGACCGGTTCACGCGGCGTGGACGGGTTCGCTTTCAGTGGTTACGTGAACGCGCGGGATTCAACATGGCCAGGATGGTCCGACATTCAGTGCAGGCGGCCATCCCGGATGAGGGCCGTCGTCCATGATGCCTGCCATACAGGACACGGCCGTGCATCTGTCCGACCGCCACTTCCGGACCATCGCTGAATTGATCGAAAGCCAGGTCGGCATCAAGCTGCCGCAGGGCAAGCGGCTGATGCTGGAGGGGCGGCTGCACAAGCGCGTGCGCGCGCTGAGCTTCTCCGACCTCAATGAATATGTCGAGAACCTGTTCGAGGCGGATCATTTCGAGACCGAGCTCACTCATCTCATCGATGTGGTGACGACCAATAAGACCGTTTTCTTTCGGGAGCCGCAGCACTTCACCTTCATGAGGGACGTCGCGGTCCCCTCCCTGCTCAAGTCGCACGGACGCGAGAACGCGAACCTGAAGATCTGGAGCTCGGCGAGCTCCACTGGCATGGAGGCCTACACGACCGCAATGGTGCTGGACGACATGGCGCGAAGCGGCTCGCGCTTCCAGTATCGCATCCTCGGCACCGACATCTCGACGGCGGTGCTGCGCCTCGCCAGGACGGCGATCTATGCCCGCGACGTGCTCGCCCCGGTGCCGGAGCCATTCGTGAAGCGATATTTTTCGTCGTCGCGGGACAAGTCGCGCGGAGAAGTGCGAATCGTACCCGAGTTACGGCGGATGACACACTTCATGAGGATGAACCTCATGGACAAGTCCTATCCCGTCGATCGTGACGTCGACATCATCTTCTGCCGCAACGTCCTGATCTATTTCGAGCGCGAGACCCAGCGCAAGGTGGTCGAGCAATTGTGCGGGCATTTGCGTCCGGGCGGCTATCTGCTGGTCGGGCATTCGGAATCGATGATTCACAGTGCCGTCCCTGGGCTGAAGCAGATTCAGCCAACCATCTTCCAGGTCTAGCCGGAGCGCAACCACGATGCCGAGGGGGAAAGTTCGCGTGCTGATCGTGGACGATTCGGCGTCGGTGCGCCAAATCCTTCAGACGATCCTTTCAGAAGATCCTGATATCGAGGTGATGGCGACCGCCTCCGATCCCTTCGTCGCGGCCCGCCGGCTCGAGAAGGAGTTACCCAATGTCATCATTCTCGATCTCGAAATGCCGCGCATGGACGGCATGACCTTCCTGCGCAAGATCATGGCGCAGCATCCGATTCCGGTGATCATCTGCTCCTCGCTGACCGAGGAGGGCTCTAATGTGATGTTCGAGGCGTTCGAGGCCGGTGCGGTCGACATCGTGCCGAAGCCGAAGATCGACACGCGCCAGGCGCTGCTCGAATGCTCGACCCGGCTGCGCGAGGCAGTGAAATCGGCTGCGCGGGCGCGGGTGCGCCCACGCGCGGAACGTCGCGCCATCGAGAAGAAGCTGACCGCCGACGCCATCATCCCGCCGCCGGTGCAGGGCAAGGTCCGGCCGACAACGGAAGGCATCGTTTGCATCGGTGCCTCCACGGGCGGCACGGAAGCGCTCAACGACGTGCTGGAGATGCTGCCGGCCCATTGTCCGCCGCTTCTCATCGTTCAGCACATGCCGGCAGGCTTCACCGCAGCCTTTGCCAGGCGTCTCGACGGCGTCTGCCAGATCAGGGTCAAAGAGGCCGAGGACGGCGAGCCGGTGCTGCCGGGCTGCGCCTACATCGCGCCCGGCGCCCGGCACATGCTGCTCCAGCGCATCGGTCTGCGCTACCAGATCGCGATCAAGGATGGTCCGCCGGTGTCGCGGCATCGCCCGTCCGTCGATGTATTGTTCCGCTCGGCGGCCCAACATGCCGGCGCCAACGCGCTCGGCGTCATCATGACCGGCATGGGCGATGATGGCGCGCGCGGGATGCTGGAGATGCGCAAGCTCGGCGCCGCGACGCGGGCGCAAGACGAAGAGAGCTGCGTGGTGTTCGGCATGCCCAAGGAAGCTGTCGCCCATGGTGGTGTCGAGAAGGTCGTTTCGCTGCACCACATCCCGCGCGAGATCATGCTCTGGTATCAGGCCGGGCATCCGGCGGTGGCGGGTTGATGGCCATGTCCTTCGTTCCGGCCGATACGCTCGCCGAGGCGACCGCCGCAATCGACGACGTCTCCTCACGCATCGAGGACGTCTTCGCGCGCGTCGGTCACGAGCTCGGACGCGGCCACCTGATCTTCAAGGAGCTGAACCAGGGACTCGCGACGCTCTCAGGTGAACTCTCCGGCGCCGAGATCGAGGGCGCTGCGACGGCGCTGCAGGAGATCGCCGTGCGTCTCAGCGAGCTGGCGCAGGCGTTGCCGGCCGAGACCGCCCTGCTGGAGACCATCGGCAAGAGCACGACGGAGGCGTCCTCGCTCCTCAAGCCGCTGTTCAAGCACATCCAGATGATCACCATCATCGCGCGCAGCGCGCGGATCGAGGCGGCCTCGCTCGACGGCGACCGCGAGGGCTTCCTCGCCTTCACGCAGGAAGCCTATGATCTCGGCCGGGCCGTGCAACGCTCGATCGAAGGCTGCGCGCGGGACCAGCAGCGCCTGTCCGATGCGGTCGCCACCGCCTCCGGCCGGCAGAAGGAGTTCGAAAGCCGTTACAGGGCTCAATTGACGTCGGAGAGCGCCGAACTTGGCGCGGCCTATTCGGGCCTGCGCGATCAGCGCAGCAGGAGCAGTCATCTGGCCGACCGTGCCAGCTCCAGCACCGGGAAGATCGCCGGGGCGGTGGGCAGCGCGATCATCTCGCTGCAGGCAGGCGACAGCACGCGTCAGCGTCTCGAACACGTGTCCCACGGCCTCGCCCTTGCGTCGGAATCCGCGCCGAGCATCGTTCCCGAACCGGTCTCGAGCGATCACGGCGCGCGTGCGATTTGCCGGTTGCAGGCGGCCCAACTCAGGGATGCCCAGCGTGAGTTCGGCGGCGACGTCGGCCAGATCGTCGCTGCGCTGACCGCCATCCTGCGCGATGCAGGCAGCGTCACCGGCCACGGCCGTACGCTGTTCGGCGGCGAGGAGGACGGCTCGTCGTTCCTGACGCGCATCAAGCAGACGCTGGCGCATGCGTCGAGCCTGATCGCCACCTGCGAGAGCGCGGGCCGATCCGTCGACGAGGCGCTCGCGATCGTCGAGGACACGCTGGCGAAATTTCGCCAAGCGATCGCCGGACTTGCGGAGGCGACGGTCGACATCACGCTGATCGGGATGAATGCGGGCCTCAAGGCAAGTCATCTCGGCAACCGCGGCAGCGCTTTCGTCGTGATCGCCAACGAGCTGAAGGCGACCGCCGACCAGGTCTCGGCCGGTGCCGGCCGCCTTAGACCCGTGCTCGACGGCATCGAGCGCTCGGCCAAGGAGCTGAAGGAGCTCCGCGTGCAGGGTGATCCCACGCAGCTTGCCAAGCTCGAGCCGCAAATCCTTCTGGCGCTACGCGAGGTCGAGGCCGGCAATGAACGGCTGGGGAAGCTGATGAGCCGGCTCGTGAACGAAGGTGCGGAGTTCGAGAGGTTGATGAATTCGGCCCAAGGCCTGATGACCGCGCTCGGGGAAAGCTCGGCGGCCTTGCCTGCGGTCGCCGCGCGACTCGAGACTGCGAGCGCGGGCGCGCAGCGGCTACAGCCGGAAGCGCAGGATCAGGCGATCCTCGACGATCTCTTCGCGCGCTACACCATGGAACGCGAGCGGGACGTTCATCGCGAGGTCCTGCAAACGCTCGGACTTAAGTCGATCGCCGCCACGCAACGGGTCGAGGCGGTCGAGACCGCGGACGACGGCATCGAATTGTTCTGACGGCGCCGCCTCGTGCGGCGGCAATTTGACGGGTTGGCTTTGCAGGACGTTAACCGTGGCGGAATGCTTGCCACTTTGGTTATTGTCGCGCCCGAGCGTTGGTTGCAAATACCAGCGAATTCTACGGCGGATAGTTCCATGAGAGACGGCAAATACGCAGCCTGGTTCAGGACGCCGGTCGCCCAGGGCACGGGCGTCGTGCATCTGGCGGACGGACGGATTTCCGGCAGCGACAGCTTCTTCACCTATGGCGGCTCCTATCAGTTCGCCGACGACGAGAACTTCACGGCAGTCCTGACCACGCGGCGGTATGCCGACGGCCCGCCCACCGTGTTCGGTCTGGACGAGGTCGAGGTCGAGCTCGCGGGCGTGTGCAGCGGTGCGCTGGCGACCTGCTCCGGCAAGGCCAAGCAAGCGCCCGACGTGGTGTTCGAGGTGACGCTGATCTACTGCCAGGAAGATGCGCCGGCGGCGGAGCCTCGAGGCGCCGTCGTGAAGCTCAACGACAAATTGCCCAAGGGCCTCGACAGCCGTTCGCGGTCGCGCCATTTCCCCGCACCTTCCAAGCCTCCCGCATCTTAGTCTTGCGTTCACGCTATCGCAGCGGAACTGAGCCGCCTGGGCATCGCACAACAAAGCCTTTAGACATGAAACCTAGGCTGAGGCTGAACAACCGTGGTGGAATAACATGCCTCAGATCTGGATGACTTATGACGAACTTGCGGCGCTCTATGATTGCACCGCCTCCGAAGCCCGGCTTCAGGCGTTGAATCTGTCGCTCGATCGCCGCAAGAGCCGCGATGGTAACACCCGCGTCAAGCTGAACGCGGCGCTGATGGCTCGGTTCATCGAGACGATCCGCAGAACCGAATTCGATCTCGATGATGCGATCGCAGCGTTACGCAATACGCATCGCCTAATGTCCGGAGGTACAGCGATTGAGCAGGCGAACCTCAGGCGCCAAGGGTCATAGATCGGCCACTCGAAGAGCAGTGCATCGAAGGAACCAGGCATCGGCCACAAGCGGACATCGAACGCTCGAGGCATCTGCGGGATGGTCTAGCCCTTCTTCCTGCTCTTCGACTTGAGCGACAGGCCAAGCCTCAAGGCCATGCGCTTGATTGCGTCGGGCGATCGTCCCAGCTGCTTGGCCGCATCTTCCAGCGAAGCAGAAGACTTCGCCAGCTCCATGAGCTTGCGGTCCTCCTTGAACGACCAGGGCTTGCGCGCCATAACCGAAAAGATCCTCTTGCCGACAGAACGGCAAAGCCGCCAAGCGGACCCATGTCGCTCGACGGCTTTGCTTGGGTGGGGCCGACCTTGGGGGAGGCCGGTGACGAGAGGAATAGAGGATCCTGGAAACTGCGCAACAAAGACTGCGGATTAAGCTAACTGCTCAACCTTACTTGCAACTCTATGCGATCACTCCGTAGTCGTACGGCTTGGTGAGAGCTGCGCCGCTTACACAGCGTCGCAGCGCGCGATCAGCTTTGCAGGGACTCACCGATGATGACGATCGCGCCGATGCGTCGCGAACGGCCTTGCCAATCAGCTCCACCATGATGCGCGGCCCGACCGCAAAGAGCGGTGGGTAACCATATATGGTTACGTTGAATTGAGCTGATTGTTGTTCGGGCTCCGGCAGCTACGCTGGGACGATTTTAGCTGAACTGATTGCTCGCGGTGTCGCCGTGATCGGAAGCGCGAGTCCATTATCTGCTGATTGCTTTCGTGCCGTAGTACTTTATCGGGCGCCACACGCCGCACTGGACGAACCACCGAAGGCAAGAGAGGAGCGCCGCTTGAGCAGCAACGCACCGCGTCGATATGTCGTCGATGGAATGGGACGCCACGTCCTGATCGGGCTGACCCATGAGGAGACGCTCGAGTTCCAACGCCTGGACAGCCGGCAGGTAGGTCGTCTCGGGGCCAGGGCCGATGCAGCTAAGCAAAATGATCTCGAACCGGCTGACGAGGACCTGCGCTGGCTGGAGCTCTACGCCAAGCACGATAACAGTTGGAAACGTTGGGTGGTGGCCAGCCGTACTGAGCGGCGTGACAACTTCAGCATTCTTGAGCGCAAGGCGTCTATCTGAATCGACGGCCTGTTCGGCGCCTTTGGAAATCGTGGGCGAGTGGAACGATCAGGCCTGGGAGCCGGGGAGGCAGCGATGCAGCGCTGGGCCGAAGCCATGCTCGCAAGGGGACCGTGACGTTTAGCGCGTGACGAGGGCTCCCCCCACCTGGGGGTTGCACGAGGCCACCATGACGGAGGCAATAGCTCAAAATATTGCTGGGATTTTCAGACTAATCCGCTTTTGCGAAATATGTCGTAAGCTCAATGTGTTACGACGCTATCCATTTTTTGTGCGATTTTCTGACCCTTTTTTGCCGCTTGACTTGGATTTAAGACCGCTGGCAGAAATTAAAAAGGGGTGGGCGAATCGTACCGTGAGATGCGGTCGGTTATGAGCGATAAGGTTGCGATGCACAAGAAGATCGACCTTGAGGCGATGCCGCTTGACGAGATGTGGGCGCTCCACGAGGAGATTGGGCAAATACTGTCAGTGCGCCTGACTTCTGAAAAACGTGAGCTCGAAAAGCGCCTGGCCCAACTTCGCGGCGAAAAAGAAACCGGCTTAGGGGAGCCTGCGGAAGGTGCTTCGAGGGAGCGGCGCAAGTATCCTCGGGTCTATCCGAAGTACCGTAATCCCAATGAGCCATCCCAAACCTGGTCCGGTCGAGGAAAGCAGCCACGGTGGCTGACTGCCGCATTGAGAACCGGCCACTCGATCGACGAGTTTGTCATTGCAAATCAAGAGACGGGAGAAGGTACGTCTCGACGGCGCCGGGCCTAAGCCAGAACAAAGTTGGTGCTTGGTGGCGTAAGTAAGACCTTGCTGCCTGTTTGGCCGAAGTCAGTTGTGGCTCGTAAGGAAGATCAATAGAGCGACCGATTCGAGGGGCTCGTCTGCGTTCTGCTCGCGGGGCCCTGCGGCAGGAGCACCGGGTCGGAGCGCCGAGTCCAACCGGCAATGCGCTCGGCCGTATGGCGCCTGCTTGTGATACCGCGCGACGGAGCGAAAGCTCAGCGATTCAGGCTGCAGCACTGACCGCAGAATAAAGACAAGCGAGTTGCGATGCTCGCGCGCCACCGCCGAGAGCTACGAATGTTCCGTAGCCCTCGCATTCGGCGGGTTTGGCCGGTCGCCTCCCGACGTTCATTCGGTGGCGCTTCACAAGTGTGACTCAGCGAAGGGCAGATGAGGCAGGCCGCAATTTGCGGCGACTGCAGGTTTACGTTTGCTTAACCTTAATGATTTACCGCTTGTTTACGCAGATTAATACCTAT
Organism: Bradyrhizobium guangxiense; assembly: GCF_004114915.1. Lineage (NCBI taxonomy): Bacteria > Pseudomonadati > Pseudomonadota > Alphaproteobacteria > Hyphomicrobiales > Nitrobacteraceae > Bradyrhizobium > Bradyrhizobium guangxiense. The sequence goes on from NZ_CP022219.1 coordinate 1,119,148, forward strand.
TTGATGTTGGAGCCTTTTCTTTGCCGGCTAGCCGCAGCCTTAGTTTGAGTATGGCCGCCTGCGTCATGGCGGCCATAGCTGTTTCTGGTTGCAGTTCGCCGGGTGCCGTGGGTCTCACCGTCGACGCGCGACCGAAATTGTCATCGCAGCCGGTATCACTCGAATCTTACGCCCAAGCGACCGATCCCGCCACGACAGGCGCGGTCCCGTTGCCATCACGGTCGTCGCGGGCGGTTCCGACGTCAGAGGGCGGTAACGGCCAAATGATCGGTGCTTCGCCCGAGAAGCCGGCAGCGGGAGCGGCTAATGGTACCGTCGTGCTCAATCTCGCGGGCGTCCCTTTGCAGCAAGCGGCAAAAACCGTCCTCGGAGATCTGATCGGCGTGAACTACGTCCTTGATCCGCGCGTAGACGGTGTGATCTCGGTCGAGACGACGAAGCCGGTCACGAAGGCGGAAGCGCTGGAATTGTTTCAAGCAGCGCTGGCACCCGCCGGAGCAACACTGGTGCAGAGCCGGGGCGTCTACCGAATCGTCCCGACCGACCAAGCCGCCACTGGCATCGTGGCCACCGTCCGTGGAGGAGGCGATGGAGCAAGTCCGGGCAGTGGAGTCCGAGTCGTTCAACTGAAATATGTGGCCGCAACGGAGGTCGCTCGTGTGCTTGAGCCGATGGTGCCCAAGGGAGCGATAGTTCAGGCCGACGACGCGCGTAACATTCTGGCCTTGAAGGGCACGCCTTCCGAAATCGACAACATGCTCGACTCCATTGCGATCTTCGATGTCGACGTGATGAAGGGAATGTCGTTTGCGGTTGTCCCGGTAAAGGCCTCCCAGCCTGAAAAAATGGTGGACGAACTCAAGGCGGTCTTTTCGTCCGACAAGGAAGGGCCGCTGAAGGGGCGCGTGAAGTTTGTCGCGAACAATCGGCTCGGCGCAATTCTGGTCATAACGTCCCATCCAAGTTATCTCCCTCGCGCGCAGTCTTGGATCCGACGGCTGGACTCCCGTGCAAGCGGAACTGAGCCTCAGCTGCACATTTACCAGGTGCAGAATCGAACGGCTGCAGAGCTTGCGGCGGTCCTCCAATCCATGTTCTCCAGCGAGATGAAGGTGGTGCGCTCGTCGACCAGGAGCGTATCCCCGCGTTCGAAGCAGGTCAGTCTGCTGGGCGACATGAAAAAGCCGAACGGTGTCGCGACCGCGGCGGACTCGGCCGGGCCCGGTGGATTTGGACGAGGGGGTGACACGCAGTCCAATTCTCGCCAGGCAGATATGGATCCCGACAGCCTTGCGGCAGAGCCGTCCGAAGACAGCGGCAGTGCGGATTCGAAGGGGGAGCCCGTTCTCAAGATCGTGGCCGACGAAGCCAAGAATTCCCTGCTGATCATGGCCAACGACCGGGACTATCAGCGCGTACTGCGCGTCGTTCAGGGTCTCGATGTCGTTGCGAGCCAGGTGCTCATCGAAGCGGTGATCGCCGAAGTGACGTTGAACGACAATCTGCAATTCGGATTGCAATGGCAGCTCGCGAAGCAGGGGAAGCCAACCGCCACGTTCTCCAGCGCCCTTGCGGGAGGAGTCGCGGCGGCGTTTCCGGGATTCAACTACGCTGTGAATACCGCGAGCATCGCGGCCACCCTCAGCGCGCTGGACGCTCTTACCCATGTTAACGTGATCTCAACGCCCTCGCTGATGGTGCTCGACAACAAGACCGCCCGACTGCAAATCGGCGATCAGGTGCCGATCACCACGCAGACGGCCACCAGCACGGTCACCGCCAACACGGCGATCGTGAATTCGATCACGATGCAGGATACCGGCGTGATCCTGGCGGGAACCCCCAGGATCAATGAAAGCGGTCGAGTTCAGTTGGACATCGAGCAGGAAGTCAGCAGCGTCGTGAAGACGACCACTTCCAACATCGATTCGCCGACCATCCAGCAACGGCGCGTGAAGACGACCGTCGTCGTGAACGACGGTGAGGTCCTCGCGCTCGGCGGCATGATCCAGGATCAGTCTAACAGGACGAGCACGCAGATTCCCATCGTTGGCGACATTCCTGGCCTGGGAGCTTTCTTTGCGAACAGAGGCAACTCGGTCCAGAAGACCGAGCTTGTCATCCTCATCACACCGAAGGTCGTGCGGGATCCGACGGAAAGCCGTCTCGTTACGGAGGAATACCGGCGGAAGATGCATGTCTATATGCCTCATACGTCGACCCGGGAGCGCACTTTCGCCAATACGGCGCAACGGCTGGTGGTCCCGTGAGCACCGCGTTGCGCCTAGCCCTGTTCCCCGTCCTGGTGTGCACCCTCGGGGGCTGTGCGACGGGTTACTACAGCTTTGCTCCGCCCTCTCCGTACATGGTGCTGCCGGTCGACGAATCGATGTCATGCAACGCAATTGCCGCATCGTTTCGGTACTCGGTGAGGCGTGCGGCGCGTTTCGAATACTGGCTCGCTGTCGGTCCGCTCGCGGGCTACGACTCGGAACGATTTCCCCTCGATGCTCCTAAGCAACTGCTCGACGAGCGGAAGCGCTTGGATGCATTGACGGACCTTCAGCGCACCAAAGGCTGCACGGTCATTGACCCGGGTCCTGCCGTTGCCGCGGAGCGCGAGCGCCTCGAGGAATCGGCACGTGCGTCTCGCCCGCCGGTCGTCCTGAATTCGAAGGGCTAGGCCCGATGTCAGATTCTCACGCAGGGCGGCAGCCGTCGCTGCTGCGTTGGCGATAGGGTCGCAGTGCCTAGTCGCCACTCGCGTATCGCGTAGGGCAGCCCGGCTCCACCCTCGAAGTCGATCAGCGCTTCACGGACTTGTCTGGACCCATCACTCAACGTCACATCCGCGCGTATAGTGACATTGCCTGATGCCAAGATCCGGCGAGGTTGAGCAGGCGGAGGGCTCAGCCCAAGCGCCTCGATCAGGGCGGGAGAGGCCGCTTCGCCCGCAGGAGCAGTGCGGCCCGATGCAACGGTGACGAACGGCAATGCCTTCCGGAACAGCCCGGGCGACATGCCGGCCATCTGATCCAGTTCCATGATGCTGGCGAATCCGGGTCGAGGACCCTGCTTGCCGTTCGTGGTGGACGGTGGTGGAATCCCCGCCTCTGTGCCAAGCCTTGGCGTGGTGCTCGGCACGGTGCTCCTGGCTCTCAGGATTTCTCCGGCTATTCTCTCGCCGAGGGCCTTGTCGCTTGCGAGCGCAGCGAACAACCGTTCCAGAATGGGTTTGGATGCAGCGTTCAGATCGACCTTGCCGATCTCCTCCTCCACCGTGACGAAAGCGCGTTCGCCGCCCGGCATCCTGCATTGCAATGGAAACCTTGTCCTTCCTTCCGGCATCAATGTTGCCGCAATAGCCAGATTGATTGCACTCTCGGCCGCCGCCGATGCCCTGGCGACCGAAGTGCCCGCGCTCGCGATCTTGCTGCGATATTTCGCGCCGACAACGAGCGTTCCTCCGAGCAGGAGGATCAATCCCAAGCCCCAGATCACGGTCACCAGGGCGAAGCCGCGCTGACGGCTATATAGCAACGACCCAGGGGGGATTTTGCGGGGAATGTCGTCCATTTCGAGCAGTTTGCCAGGCTCGCAGATCGGGTTCGGCCAAACTAGACACAAATGGCAAACGATCCGTCAAACAGCATGTGTTAACCAAACCGCTCTAGGATTCCCCGGTATTTCTCACAGGTCAGGTCCACGAGCACGCGATGCCGTCCAGTGTTCAGGAATTGCTGCGGCATGCGCGTCTGCCCGAGGACAGCGGGGTGGGGCCGCCCCCCAAAGATCCGAACTTCGCGGAAGCGTTTACCGGCCACCTCGTCGCCGAAGGAATTCTCGACAGGAGCGCGGTGGCGCGAGCCAGGCGAGCGGCGGAGGCGGCTTCGGAACGTATCGACTCCGTTCTGGTGAAGCTCGGCTTGGTGTCCGAGGTCGACCTGTGCAGCGCCTATGCATCCTACTGCGGGTTGCCCGTGGTCGGGCCCGGCGACATCCCGGCGCGGCCGGTCCTGGCCGAACGGCTGGGATTGACGTTTCTCAAGACGAGCCGCTCCCTTCCCGTTGCGCTCGGCAGAGAGTCCTTGTTGCTGGCCGTCGTGGATCCATTCGACGACGAGGCGCGTCGTTCGATCTCCTACATGTTGGGCATTCGCGTCGACCTCGCCGTAATTGCGCCTGCCGACATCGAACGCGCTTTCCGGAACGTCTATCAGGACCAGGAGCCAGCATCTCAGGCTGACGATGAGCAGCTAACGGCGATCGGCGGCAACGAGGGAAATGAGCCGGACGTTGAACGGCTGCGCGATATCGCGAATGAGGCGCCGATCATACGATTGGTGAACCAGATCATATCGCGCGCTGTCGAGCGGGGTGCTTCGGACGTTCACGTCGAGCCTGGGCGCGACGAAGTCGCAATTCGCATCCGTCTTGATGGCTTCCTCCGGCCCGAGCGATCTGTACCGACAACACTTCGAGCTGCCTTGACGACGCGTATCAAGATCATGGCCAGGCTGGATATCGCGGAGCGACGACTGCCGCAGGACGGTCGGATAAAGACCGCGGTTCGAGGGACCGAGGTCGATATTCGTGTATCGACGATACCAACCGCATTCGGCGAGAGCCTCGTATTGCGAATTCTCGACCGCAGTCGCGTCGAACTCGAATTCCCGAAACTCGGCTTGGACAAAGCGACGGAGGAGAATCTTCATCGACTGATGGCGCTTCCGAATGGGCTTATCCTGGTGACGGGGCCAACCGGCAGCGGCAAGACGACGACCTTGTACACTGCACTGAAGCACCTCAACCGTCCGGAGCTGAAGGTCTTTACGGTCGAAGATCCGATCGAATACCAGCTTGCCGGCATCAATCAAATTCAGGTTCAACCGCAGATCGGACTTGATTTTCCGTCGGCCCTGCGCGCGATCCTGCGTCAGGACCCTGACGTTATCATGGTCGGCGAGATCCGCGACGTCGAGACCGCGCGTATCGCCGTCCAGGCGGCTCTGACTGGTCATCTCGTGTTTTCCACCCTGCATACCAACGGAGCCCTCGCAGCGATCACGCGCCTCATAGACATCGGGCTCGAGCGTTACCTGCTTGCTTCGACAGTCTCGGGAGTGATGGCACAGCGCCTGGTGCGCCGCTTGTGTCGACATTGCTCGCGTCGGCACGTCGATCACGGCGGTATCCCGGCCAGGCTGACCATCGCGCCCCCCGATGGCATGGTGGTGGATTGGTCCGATAGCCGCGAGGCGGTTGGATGCGAGGCCTGTGGTGGCACGGGCTATAACGGCCGAACAACCGTCTCCGAGTTGCTCGTCGTCAACGACGATGTACGACAGGCGATCGGCCGAAGAAGTGGCGATCAGCTGGCGCTCGAAAACCTGGCAAGGGCTGCCGGATTCGTGAGCCTCTACGAGAACGGACTGATGAAGGTCGCCGCTGGGGAAACGACCTTGGACGAAGTGCTTCGCGTCACCCGCACGACATGAAGGAGCACTGCGATGGCGACCTATCGATATCGAGCCTATACGGCTCAGGGAGTCGTCACGGCGGGGACGATCGCGGCTGAGGGAATCGATGCGGCGATCGACGCCCTTTATACCGCCGGGCTCACGCCATTCGAGACTTCCCTATCCGAGGCTGGTGACGAGGTGCCAGCTTCAGCACCCCAGAAAAGCCAGCCGATTTGGCGCCGGGAACTGGTGCGATCGAACCAGTTGGGTCTGAGCGAGTTGACGGCTTTCACCGTTGAAATGGCGGCGCTGGTCAATTCGGGCTTGCCGCTCGATGTATCGTTTCGGGTGTTGGCCGGGCCGGGTACGTCGCCCAAGCGCTCTCGCCTGGCCACCGATCTGCTGCAGGAGATCCTGGGCGGTGCTCAGCTTTCTGAGGCCATGCGTCACCGGCCGGCGATCTTCCCGCAGGATTACGTGGCGATCGTGGGCGCAGGGGAGGCCAGCGGACGCACCGGCGAAGTCTTGGGGCAGATTGGCGACATGCTCACGAAGCGCCTGGAGATCCGCAACAAGATCAGATCTTCGCTGGTCTATCCCGCCATCCTCCTTCTCATGTCACTCGCCTCCGTCGCGGTGATCGTCTTCGTGCTCATCCCCAACCTGTCGCCGATCTTTGCAGATGCCGGTTTGCCGCTGCCGGGAATTCTCGGAGTCCTGGCCAGCATTCCGGATTACTGGTTGCCGTTGACGGTTTGTCTGTTGGGAGGGGCGGCGCTCTGCGCAATGCTCTGGTACAAAATCAGGAAGAGCGCAAGTTTGGCGCTGAAGCTTGATCGCATAAAGTCCAGGGCTCCCGTTTTCGGTCGACTGCTTCAGATGCGGGAGGCCGGCCTCTTTGCACGCTCGCTTGGCACGCTACTCGATGCGCGAGTGCCGCTCATGACTGCGCTGCAGATAGCCAGGTCGCTGATCGCCAATCGCTACATGAATGCAGGTTATGCCGACGCAATCGCTCGCGTGCCAGAAGGCGTGTCATTGAACCAGGCGTTCGCCGGCACGGATCTTCTGCCACCGGCGGCGCTGCAACTCATCGCGGTGGGAGAGCAGTCCGGGCAACTCGCGCGCATGCTGATCCGGATTGCGACCACTCTCGACGGAGAACTGCAGCGTCGGATTGAGCAGATGGTCAGTCTGTTGACTCCGGTTCTTACGCTTGTCATCGGCGGCGCTGTGGGCGCGCTCATCATGCAGGTGATGAGCGCCGTGCTCTCGATCAACAATCTGGCGATCCAATGAGGCTTCGGTCAAGCTCATCCGCAGGGTTCACATTGATTGAGCTCCTCGTGGTTCTTGGGATCATGGCGCTTATCCTCGCGTCAGCGGTCATGGCGCGGCCACGGAATGCCGTGGCCCGCGTCGAAGGGACGGCTCGATCGATGGCTGCCACGTTCCAGCTCGCGCGGTCTCGAGCGATGGCCGCCAACACAGACGTCGTCGTTGCGATCGATCCGGTGAATGCGGAATTCGGCTATCTGAATGCGATGCACAAATTGCCGAAAGGGATGAGCATCGCAGTGACGATTGCGGAAATAGAACGCCGCGGCGACACGGGCGCGCTCCGCTTCTTTCCGGACGGTCAGTCCAGCGGCGGAGACATTCTGCTGAGCTATCAGGGCCACACCCGGCGGATTGCGGTGAATTGGTTTACTGGCCAGCCGGTCCTGGGTCGATGATGGGCCGATTTGCTTACCCTCGGATCGGTCCAGCGAGGAGCGGCGGTCGCGACGGATTTGCCTTGATCGAAATCGTCATTGCCTTTGCAGTTCTGGCGCTGGGAATGGGGACCATATTGGTCGGGATCGCTGTCGCCATGCGTTCCGACACGCAGGCCCGCAATAGCAGAGTCATGAATCGCATTGCGCAGTCGCGTTTGGAAGCGGCCGGGATCACGTCGAAGCTCGTGATCGGTCAGCAACAAGGCCAAGTTGGCCAGTTCATGTGGCGAGAGACTGTGACTCGCGCAACGATCGAAGGCGAGCAACGGAAAGGCAGGGTGGCCAAGGAGGCCGATAGTGCCATCATTCCCGTTTGGGTCGAAGTCATGGTTAGCTCGCCGGATGGACGCGAGGAGAGGCTATCTGCCCTGAAAATTGCGCCTCGGATTGCGCCATGATGGGACTCGTCGGAAAGCGCGGACCGCGGCGCCCCATGCGCTCTCGCGCGGCCGAGCAGGGGCTGACCCTGGTCGAGCTGCTCGTATCGATGGCGATCCTTGCTCTGCTTGCCGGCTGCATCATGGGAGGGCTGTCGATCGGCCGCCGTGCATTCGATTCCGATCAAACCAACGGAAATGATGCAAGAGCTGATGCGGCGATCCAAAGCCTTCTGAATCTGCTGGCTTCGGCGCTGCCCTATCCTATCGACGAGAAGAATTCCGCGGTGTTCGAAGGCGGTGAGGAGAAGATCCGCTTTGTCGCGCTGAGCGAAGGGCGTGCGCTTCGTGGCGGCGCCTACGGGGTGGATCTAAGGCGCGTCGGCGGGGAGCTTGTGCTCAAGATTGCCCGCCGCCCGGAAGGCCCGAAACAGGGCAAATCGCCGATTTCGACGGTGGTGGTTTTACGCGGCGTTCGCGCCGTTCACTTCGGGTATTTCAGTGCGTCGGGGCAGGCCGTCTGGCAGACCGAGTGGAATTCGCAAAGCTTGCCAAGCCTGGTCTCCATCATGGTCGACTTCGAAGACGGGCGAACAAGCGGTCCCCGGGCCGTGGTTGCCCTTCGGCAAGGTTGAGCAACCGGCAGGCCGGAACGGTTCGTTACTCTTCGTAAAGATTTAGTAAATATGCTTGTCGAGCTGAGCTGGGCTCCTGCAAGGAACAATGCGCGCGATGATCGGCCTTTCGGAAATCCGTCCTCTTGATCGGGAGACTCTTGCGCTTGGCTGGCGCCAGTTCACGCATTGGTGGATGGCCGAGTTTCGCACGGCCATCCCGCCCAGGTGGCGCCCTTTGCTCAACCGCAAGGCCCGGCCGACGTGTTTTGTGTCGCGTGGTGACGATGCCGTCACATGCGATCTGGACCAGGACGGGCGGACGGTTCGGCAGCAGTTCCCCTCGGCTGCTTTTGACAGCTCCGCGCTGCTCGAATGGCTCGCGCAACTCGGCCTCCGACGCGATCAGGTTCTGCTCGCTGCCGTTCTTCCTGAAGATCTGTTCTTGCGGCGAAATCTGAACGTTCCCGGCGAGGCTCTCGCTTCGCTGCCTCAAATACTTGATCAGGAGATTGTCCGCCGAACGCCCTTTCGGCTCACGGACGTCTGGCATGCAGCCTGCCCGATCCCCAATGCGTCTCGCGACGGGACCGTCCCCCATTGCCACTGGATCATCGCGCGAGAGCGGGCGACAGCGGCCATCGCTCCCATGGCGGTTGCGATGGAAGAGATCGACTTTCTGGCTGTCAGGACTGATGCTGGTCAGCTCGTCTCTGTGGTTCAGATCCGACCTGATGCGGCGGCGGGTGCGCCGGAGGCCGTTCGCGCCATCAAGTCTCTGTGGCTAACGCTGTTCGCGGCAGCGGTTTTGGGTCTCATGATCTTCGAATGGTACCAAGCCGGCCTGGCAGCCGAGCTGGATACCGAACTCCTGGAAGCCAAGGCAAGCCTGCAGGAGGGGAAGAGCCAGTCCAGCCAAAGGATTCGGCTCTACGCGCTGAAAGCGGACGGTGGCTTCCTGGCCGTTTGGGACGAACTGTCCCGCGTTCTGCCAGACGATACATTCCTGACAGAGCTGAGAATGAATCAGGGGCAGGTGACCATATCCGGCTACTCTTCGCAGGCGGCGCATCTTGTGAGAATTCTTGACCAGTCGCCGATGTTTTCAGGAGCGACCCTGATCGCCGCCATCGTTCCTGATGCAAATGAGGGTAAGGACCGGTTCAGCATCAAGTTCCGTTTGCGCAACAGCTTACTGGCACGGCCAACCGAGCCCGTATGGAAGGCGGAGCAATGATGGGGTGGTTTGGCAGGCAGGTGCGTGGGAGAGCGTTCCTGGCCTTCAATGTGGTCGGTCTGATGCTCTTGGCTCTTCTGTTCGTCGGGCCGGTGCTTTCTCATTTCTCGACTCGAAACGACGAGATCCAGGACAGCGTCGCGCAGTTGGCGTATCTCCAGCGCATCACCCGCGGAGCACAGGTGATGGAGCAGCGCGGCGCCCAGAGCGCGCAACCCTTCATGGCTGGCGATGAGGAACGCGTCGTCAGTGCCGATCTGCAAGCGAGGCTGCAAGCCATGGCGACCGCCAGGGGTGCGCATGTGCTCGGGCTTCGCGGATTGCAGGGCGGTCGTGTCGCGCAATCCAGGACGGTTGCAGTTGGATTGCAGTTTGAGGGATCGCTCGGAATTGTGCGCGACGTGATAGCCGAAATTGAGGATCAATCTCCATTTCTATTCATCACCGACGCTTCTTTGAGGCCGGCCAGTGACGGCGACGCAACCATGCTTCGGGCGGAGTTCAAGGTGGAAGGCGTCATGCAGGATCTTCGTGGCAAGCCGCCGGGAATGAAGGAGGATCAACGCGCTGCCGACCTCGCTGGAACGAGGACAAGGCAATGACCGGGGAAGTTCGGCAAAGCAGGCGCGTCCAGCTGGCAACGATCTGGTCGCGGAGTTTTCCGCGAGCGCGGAGCCTTGCCGCGCCCATCGAGGCGATCCTGCCGTCGCGGGAAGCGTTTGCGGAGCTCCCGCCGGCGTCGCGCTATCTCATGACCGGGTTGCGGGTGTCGATCGTGCTGACCGGGATCGCGACCATCGCCGCAATCCTCGCCTTGAAGGTGTCGGTAATGATACCCTCGACCTCGCTGGGGGCCGGCTCCTCCACGGTTTCGACGAGCGAAGCGCGTGGGAAGAAGGCCTACGATCATGTCACCGCGCGTCCTGTCTTCGCGCGGATGCGGCAAGCGCCGATTGCGGTTGTAGACGCGTCGGCGGATGCTGCGTCTCCGACCGTTAGCCCGGCCGTTGCAGCACTGGATTCGAACATCGTTCTCAGAGGCGTCCTGATCAGCGGATCGCTGCAAAAAGCATTCATCACGTCAGCCCAAAATCCGATGGGCCGCTGGATCCAGGTCAATGGGGAAATCGACGGCTGGCGACTTATCGAGGTGAAACCTGAACAGGTCACGCTCGAAGGCCAAGGCCAGACGCTTGCGCTGAAGCGGAGCGTGGCATCAAAGTGAACTGCGCCTTGCCCAAGATCGCCAGGCGCGTTGGCCGCTTCCTCGCGGATGGCCTGACATTCCGTCGGGCGCGACGGCACGACGCCCTTGTGGCTTGGTCTCTGGTCGGCGGTTCGATTTGGCTCGTTGCGAGTTTGTTTTCCGGCGCGATCGAGCCAGAAGCGCTGTGTTCCGGACTTTACTTGCTCGTGGTCTTGATGGCGGTCTGCGCGATCGACGCGCGTTTCGGAATCATCCCGGATAGCTTCAACCTGGCGCTCGCCGCCGGTGGAGTGGCAGAATATGCGTTCGCGCATGGCGCCGCGGTGTATATCGGCGTCTTCGAAGCGGCTGCGGTCTTCGTTGCGGTTGCCGCCTTTCGAAGCACCTTCCGCTGGTTGCGCGGATATGACGGGTTTGGGTTTGGTGACGTGAAATTCGTCAGTGCCGCGAGCCTTTGGATTGGTTTCGCAGCCTTGCCGGGAGCAATTCTGATTGCTGTTGGCTCGGCGCTTGCGGCCATCCTGCTCTCCGGTGCCGAACGATACGAGGTTGGCGGCCGGCCGGCCATTCCGTTTGGCCCGCATCTCGCAGCCGGTATCTGGCTGACCTGGAATTTCGATAAGCTTTGGGCTTTCGGAAGCGTCTAGTCCCTTTCATCCAGCCAATTTGCGGTTGGATGACCAGTTGCGATTAACCAGCGGCAGCAACTCTGCTGTATGGCGGCAAGCCGGCAAGATAGAACAAGCGATCTCCGTTTGCTCAGACGCTGTCTATCGGACCGGATTTACACCATGCGATTGGCTTCCTCGCTAGCGATTGTCGCGGCTGGCCTATTATGCTCCTTCCCTGCAAAGGCGCAGATGCCGTTCTACTATGGTCCGGGCGTTCTTGTCGGCCCGCCGGTCCGCGCTCCCTGGCCAGCTGTCGTGCAAGATGCGTTCACCGCCAATCCATTGGATGATGGATATGATTATCCGTTCGGATATGGCGAGTATGCGACTTACGGCCGATGGGCCGTCGGTGCAATTTGCTATGATTTACGACGGCCGGTGCGGACCAGCCTTGGGGTGCGATGGCGCACAATCCGCCGTTGCGACTGAGTTGCCGGGCGAAAGCTTACTTTGCTGTACGTCGGCCGGCTTCGGTCATTCGGACGAGCTTGGCCTGGGTTCGATCAATTGCCTCTCGCAACCTCAGGACTTCGGCGTAGCGGGCTTGTAAAGATTTTCGTGTGGGTTGACGGCCGCAACGAGCAGAATTGTGTCGCCGAAGTGTCACCTTTAGCTCTCCTGAAAATTTGTATTGATCAGCAACGTTCGTTGAAAAATTGAGAGCCAGCCTAAATGCTCTCGATCAAGTTTACAATTTAGTTGCGCTCGGGTGAAGAGAAAGCCGAGCTCCGGACCTGTGTTCCATTATTGAAACCCGACGCGCGTGGCATATTGGTTTGGCAGACACCGTCGGCAGGATACGCAGATCCTGTCAATTCGTTCAGGAATCAATCCTTCGGCCGGCGGGCGGTCGCTGCCTCGGCGGAGATCGCTTTCTGCATCTTGCGATTGAGAGCTTGGAGTTCGGCCTTTGCGACCATCTCGCGGAGTGAAATACCCTCCGCGATCAAAGCCTGCAGCGAGCCGTTATGCTGCCTCGGATCGCCTGGCTTTACCCTCGACCGCTTCTTTGCCACCGCCATCAAAATCGTCCTTTTCATGCGCGGCTTGACGCAGGTCTAATCCAACAAAGAGACGCATGTGACCACGCTATTTTCCGAGTTGCTGTTCATGGCAATGTCGGACGATTGGGTGGTCAGCGATCGGCCGCGAATTCAATAGCGGGGGAACTTATTGAATGGTCCTCCAACTACAACAGAAACGTGCGGTTAAGCTTGACATCGACATTGAGGTTAACTGCGCGCGTTGCGCCCGATTTGAAGGGAAGGGTGGGAGCGCGCCGACAGAGAGCTTTGACACTGCAAAGATCAAGATATCGAGCAGAGAATGGTCGCGGCGGCTACGATAGACAGCAGCATGAGCGTGCCGTCGGTGTCGTCATGAGGACAGAGCGAAGTGTATCGCTTCGAACGTAATATCCACAGAGAGACGGCATTCTCAATTAACGCTCCAATAGCACTACCGAAGCCTGGACAGGCGCCTGGTCTGGAATCCGAGCCTTGCACTAAATTTTAGCTGATTGAGTTACGCGAAATTCACCGCCGAATTGGTCGGCCTGAGGACGTCAAGTCTTTGGAGACAACTTCGCATCAGGATTGGGTCCAAAATGAACAGTAGACAAATTCGGAGGCGGGATCGTGTTGGAGATCGTTCGGAATAGACAGGGGCTGACTGGGAGGGCTCGCTTGAGGCGGGGCCGCGCCGATGCGGGATACACTCTGCTCGAGTTGTTGGTGGTCATGGGGGTCATCGCCATCCTCACGGCCGTCGCGACGCCGCAATTGATGGGATATTTCGGAAAGGCGAAAGCTCAGTCTGCTCAATTGCAGATCGAGAATATCAACACCGCCCTTGAAATGTACTATATGGAAAATGGTGCATATCCGAGCATCAACGTCGGCTTGAGGGCGTTGGTCGAGGCACCCCCGGAGGCGCCCCGCTGGAATGGTCCGTATCTGAAGAATGCCAAGACCCTGCTGGATCCCTGGGGCCGGCCGTATCAATACGCCGTCACTGATCAGGGCGAGTACAACGTCTATTCATTGGGACCGAGCGGAAAGGACGTAAAGAAGGCAAGTTCGGACGCACGCACCACGCGGGCGTCATGGGCTAACGGGTCAAGCTAATACACGCTGCTCCCGATCGGGCCGATTCAGCGCGGACTGCGGTGCTCGGTGTCTGGAGAAGAAGCCCCCGCGCCCCGCGGCATCAGGTCCGGAGTTCTTTCGGTGCTGACTGGCTGATCGCCTCGGGCTTCAACGCAGCTTGGGCTTCGACGATCTCCTGCCGCAGCCTGACGATCTGAGCGTAAGCGACATCCAGGCTTTCCCGTGTGGAATCGGGAGAGGGCCCAAGACTTGTCTTGATTGGCTTTGAGCGCTGCATGGATCTGTCCTCGCCGTTTAATGAACGTTGGTACCGAGAAGCCTTGCCGTGGTTCGCTCACGGTCGAGTGAACGCAATTGCATGACTTCCTGCAATGCATGGGCTTCCTGCAATGAATGTGCCGGTCTTTTAGATACCTACCCGCCTGTTGACGGATCGCCGATGGAGGTAATTAAACACCTCTATCGATCTGACCCGCCCAGCACGCCAGGAGGCAGAAAGGCCCCGATGTCAGGTGCAGGGACGAAGTATTTCGCGATGTCCCGGCTATCGTTCTTGCCGGTCAGCCTTTCCCGACGGACCTCGGAGATCTTGCGGCTCATGATCCCGACCAAGCAGTGACGCCGAAGGTCGAACACCCCTGCGCCGGAATTCCCGGTCTGAGCCACATCCGCTATGGCCGTCCTGAAGCGCCGTGCCGATTCGGGGATCATCTGCGGAGGAAATATGCGCGAATGCTCGATCCTCTCCGGGACGAGTGTCACGACGTCTTCCCCCGGCGCCGGAACGGCGGCGCACAGCCGCATTCTGCGCAGGGCCAATCGCATCGGCAGGAGAGCTTCCTCGACCGAAAGAAGAGTGAGATCCGTCCCCTCGAAAGTGCCTTCCTTGACCATCGTAGTTGGGTATTCCCGACCCTCGATCACGACCCGCGGCTTCGTCAACCAGGCTTGGCCCGCAACGTGTGCGGCAGTCAAAAAATCCCCCCTGCCAAGATAGATGCCGTAGCCCCGCCAATCCTGCTTCGGTGTCCGGTGAATGTTGATCGCAAACGGCGGAAGGGTGTCTTCCGCCATTTGCGCCATTGCCGGGCCATAGCCGGCTGTCAGGCCCAAGAGGGCTGCAAAAAGCTGTGTAATCCGAGACCACGGCATGCGGAGCTGGCCGGCTAGTTTCGCGACGGGAGCGTCATAGTAAGCCATCCTGGCAAACTGCAAGGGCTCGGAAGGGAGGCTGGCGCGCGGAGTGTCGCCAGCAGCGTCAGCTTGCCCGAGCCGCTGTCTCCTCCTGGAATGCTTGATAAGCCAGGCGAATGCCATGCGTCAGCGAAGTTCGAGCACGCCAACCGAGCTTCTCCAGGCGTGTCACATCCAGCAGCTTGCGCGGAGTGCCGTCCGGACGCGTCGTATCGAAGACGATCTGTCCACGATAGCCCACCACTTCCGCAATCAGCCGAGCAAACTCGCCGATGGTGATATCCTGTCCGGTGCCAATGTTGATCAGATCCGAACCAGAATAGATCTTCATGATGTGGATGCATGCATCCGCAAGATCGTCGACATAAAGGAACTCCCGCCGCGGCATCCCCGTGCCCCACACCACGACCTGGTCCGCGCCCGAGAGCTTGGCTTCATGAAAGCGGCGGATCAGGGCCGCCACGACATGGCTGTATTCGGGATGGTAGTTGTCTCCAGGTCCGTAGAGGTTGGTTGGCATCACGTTGATGAAGTCGGCGCCGTACTGATGACGATAAGCCTCGACCATCTTGATGCCCGCGATCTTTGCGATCGCATATGGTTCATTCGTAGGCTCCAGAGGGCCCGTCAGGATCGCGCTTTCCTCGATGGGTTGAGGAGCCAGCCTGGGGTAGATACAGGAAGACCCTAGAAACATCAGCTTCTCTACGCCATTCACGTGAGCGGCGTGGACGATGTTGCTCATGATCGCCAAATTGTCATAGAGAAATTCTGCACGGAGCGTGTTGTTGGCGACGATCCCGCCGACTTTCGCTGCGGCCAAGAAGACGACCTGCGGACGATTGGCAGAGAACCACGCGAATACGGAAGCTTGGTCGCGGAGGTCGAGTTCGCTTCGTGTTGTCGTCAGGAGTTGAACTCCTTCGGACGCCAAACGCCGAACGAGTGCAGAGCCGACCATGCCGCGATGGCCGGCGACAAAGACCGACTTTCCCCTCAGCTCAAACCGCGTTTCGGCCATTGGCAACCTCCCGCTTCGCCGCGGCCAGATCGCTTCCGACCATTTCGGAGACCAACTCGGCAAATTTTCTTTTCGGACTCCATCCAAGGATCTGCCGTGCTTTGGAAGCATCGCCGATAAGGAGCTCGACTTCTGTCGGCCGGAAATAGGTCGGATCGATCTTCACGAGGACCTTGCCCGTTTTCCTGTCGATGCCGACCTCGTCGATTCCCTTCCCCTGCCATTCGATCCGGCGGTCCACTTCTGCAAAGGAAGCGGCGACGAATTCTCGCACGGAGTGCATTTCGCCGGTTGCAAGAACAAAGTCGTCAGGTCGATCTGCTTGCAGAATGAGGTGCATGCCCTCGATGTAGTCCTTCGCGTGTCCCCAATCACGCTGTGCATCGAGGTTTCCGAGATAAAGCGTATCCTCCAAGCCGACCTCAATTCTCGCGACGGCGCGAGTGATCTTGCGTGTTACGAACGTCTCTCCGCGAAGCGGGCTTTCGTGATTGAACAGAATGCCATTGGAGGCGAACATGCCGTACGCTTCGCGGTAGTTCACCGTGATCCAGTAACCGTAAAGCTTGGCGACACCGTAGGGAGAACGCGGATAAAACGGAGTAGTCTCTTTTTGAGGGATTTCCTGCACAAGTCCAAATAGCTCGGAAGTGGACGCTTGATAGAAGCGCGTCTCCTTCTCCATTCCGAGAATGCGGATAGCCTCCAAGATACGCAGGACTCCGACCGCATCCGCGTTGGCGGTGTATTCCGGACTCTCGAAACTCACCCCGACATGGCTCTGAGCCGCGAGGTTATAGATCTCCGTCGGTCGGATCTGTTGTATGAGACGGATCAGGTTCGTCGAATCCGTCATGTCGCCATAGTGCATGAGGAAGGGCACGTCTTCGTCGTGAGGATCACGATACAGATGGTCGACCCTCGCCGTATTGAACGAGGACGAGCGCCGCTTCACGCCATGAACGGTATAACCGAGCCCCAGGAGATACTCGGCCAGATAGGCACCGTCTTGTCCTGTAACCCCGGTGATCAGCGCAACACGTTTGGAAGCCGTATGCATGTCTAATACACATCCGATAGAGAATTGGTCTTGTATTGTGGTCCACGACGTAAAAGGTCGACCTCTCACTCTTACTTCATCTCAAAGCGACATTGAAATAGATTGGAATAATCTCCTTGGCGGCGGCGGAACTGTCGATCGGTTGGGTTAATCTCGCCGGCCTCGATGATCGAGTATGCCACAGCTGCCTATAAATTAACATTCAGCTTGGAATCTAAGCTCCACGGCGGACTAGGCCTATGACCCCCGGGGCGGATGCTATAGGCCTTGACGGGGTTGGGCCTGATGGAACTGCCGTCCAGCGCCTCGTTCGTTGTGCTCCAATTGGAGCGACGTTTGATCACGGTACGGTGCAGCAGTGGCTGGTGTTGAATTTACATATGCGATCCCGGATATCCACGGCCGCGCAGATCTGCTCAAACTGGCCGTGGGTCGGATCATCGACCATTCGAGGGGGCGGCAAGCAAAAATCGTCACATTGGGGGACTACGTCGACCGCGGCCCGCAGAGCGCCGAAGTACTTGAGTTCATCATGAACTGGCCGGATCGCCATCCTCGCCTGATTGCCCTGAAGGGCAATCACGAGGTG
Source organism: Bradyrhizobium guangxiense (assembly GCF_004114915.1). NCBI lineage: Bacteria > Pseudomonadati > Pseudomonadota > Alphaproteobacteria > Hyphomicrobiales > Nitrobacteraceae > Bradyrhizobium > Bradyrhizobium guangxiense. The sequence continues at coordinate 1,136,466 of NZ_CP022219.1, forward strand.
ATGATGCTGGCGGCCTGCCTCGGCCAAGCAAAACATCAATGGTGGATGCAGAACGGCGGCGCTCAGACGCTTGCTTCGTATGGCCTCGACCCGGTAAACCCGGCCGACCTGAGACGGTTGCCTGCGGTTCACCTGCAGTTCATCGCGCAACTACCTCGGATCCATGTGGATCAGCACCGAGTCTTCGTGCACGCCGGAGTGGACCCCGATCAACCGCTGGAAGCGCAATCAGAGCGCATTCTCCTGTGGAAGCGCTACCAGCCCCAGGTCGAGCAGGGCCATGGCCAACGTCACGTTGTGCACGGACATGACGCGAACCCCTCGGGCCCCCTTCTGACCGCTGGCCGGACCAATCTCGACTGCATGGCTTGGAAAACCGGACGTCTGGCTATTGGCGTTTTCGATGACGCTCGGCCCGGCGGCCCCCGCGAACTTCTTGAGATCGAGACCTCGCGGTAACGCGCACGCTGGTGCGCGCCGACCTTTGCAATCATGCGGCACGGTGGTGGGTCAGCCGCTCGCCTGGGAAATCTGAAAGAGGCGAGCGGCCGAACATGCACCGCGAAGACCGTGCTATTGTGACGGCTCCGTGCAATCGGCAAGCCCGGATTTAGCGGATTCTGCGAATTGTGGCTCAACGTTGAGAGCGATGGATCGCTCGAGAGCAGATTTGCATTGCGGCCGGTCTTTGAGCTCGTGATAGCTCTTCCCGAGGAAATAGTACGCAGTTGCGTCCTCAGGGCGCTTGCTGACAACCTCCTTCAGGAGCTCGACCGCGCGAGGATAGTTCTCCGCCTTAAATTGAAGAATGCCAACCGCCCGTCCAACCTCAGGGTCACTCGGATAACTCTGCCGCGCTTTCAAGGCCACTTCCAAAGCCTTCGGATTGTTGCCTGTCTTGCCGGCATACAGCAGCGCCAACTCTCGCGCAGCAGGTGCGAACTCGGGATACATTGCAAGCAGCTTCTCGTATCCCTGGATCGCGCCATCGGCGTCCGCCCTTTTCGCGGCGAGCTCGCTCAGCCGCCTGAGTGCGACGGGATCGTCCGGATAGTCCTTCAGGAAGCTCTTGATCCGAGATTCATCCGGCATGGCGCCGCCGCTTCCCAGCGACAGAAAATCCATACGGCGCTGGCTCTCCGATCGTAACGGCGTATCGACGCCGGACTGCGCTACTTTTCCAAAAGCAGCGGCGGCAGCACTCTCGTCGCCGGTAGCGTACGCGGCCATTCCATAATGAAACTGGATATCTGGATCGTTCTGGTTCTTGGACGCGCTGTCACGCAGCAGCGATAACGCCTCGCGGTACTGGTGCTTCTTGTACAGGATCCAACCCAACGTGTCGCCGATCCTGGAGTCGCTCGGAGCTGCATCCTGGGCCTTCTTGGCCAGGTCCGATGCCTTCTCCAGGTCACCCTGGTTGGAGTAAATGACGGCCAGATTATTCAACGCCATCGCATTGGTGGGCGCCACCGTCAGCACCGACTCATAGGTCTCTCGCGCAGCCTGGACATTTTTCTGCTGCTCCTGGAGACTGGCCAGGAGGATGAGCGGAGCCACGGTCTTCTTTCGGGTCGTAATCTCCGTGAGCTTCTTGATCGCCATCTCAGGCTTGTTCGCGGCGATATAAGTTCGTCCGAGAAGCAGCTGGGCTAGCTCCAGATCAGGATCGATCTCGAGCGCCTTGGCCAAATCCTGTTCGGCACCGTCATAGTCGCGCTTTTCAAGCTTCACCTTTCCGGACAAGCCCCACCACTGGGCCTCGGCAGGGTGCTTGTCGAGCTGTTGCTTTACGCGCGCCAGCGCTGCATCGAAATTTCCGGATTGTACATCGAGGGTGACCAGCGCTTCCGTTGCCGGCCCGAAATCGGGCGAGATCGACAAGCTCTTCTCGAAGCTTTGCCGGGCCTCTGCTGCTTGTCCCTTGGCGACATAGATCGCACCCATCGCTTGATGCGGAAGCGGGTTTTTCGGAAACAGTCCGGCCATCCGCTGGTATACCTCGAGCGCACTGTCAGTATTTTGCTGCGACAGATAAGCAGCAGCGAGCAAGTTATATGCCTCCGGGCTTGGTTGCCGGGCGATCAGGGGGGTGAGGAGATCGACGGCAGAGGCTCCGCTACCCTTGCGAATCTTCAAATCGGCGAGAAGAAGGGCTGCCTGATCGAAGTTGGGTGCAAGCTGAAGGGCGGATGTGAGCAGGCCCTCGGAGCTGTCAACGTACTTGCGGGCATTTACCGAGTCGACGGTGCGCGCGACCATCAAATACGCACGCGAGAGGCTATACAAGAGTTGAGGGCTTTGGCCGCTAAGCTTGAGCGCCTGGTCGAACGATCTTATTGCGGCCGTTGGATCGTTCTTTTCGAGGCTGATATTTCCGCTGATCAACAATGCATCGAAATTGATGGGATCCTGCGACAGCACGTTCTGGACGCGGCTAACGCACGCATCATCCTGCTTGGCAGAGCATGCCAACTTCATCAGTACCACGCGGGGCGGCAGATATGACGGAGATCTTTCGTTTAGTTTCTGCAGTACCTCGCGCGCACGATCCAGATTGTTCGTGGCAATCAGGAAGTCAGCATAGCGGATGGTGGCAGCATATCGCGGCGGCTCGAGCTCCGTTGCTGCGCGATACGCGGTCTCGGCAGCCGTCAAATCTTTTCGCTTCCAGTTAAGCGTGGCCATGGCCGTCAGCGCGCCAGAGGATTTCGGATCAAGGCGGAGCGCCTCCTGGAATTGCTGTTCGGCCGCGCTGTCATTGCCTTGACGGGCCTCGAGCACGCCTCGCGCGACATGGTACCCCGCCTGGTCGCCGTTCTTCGTCGTCAGCTCATCCAGAATGCCCCGAATGTCGTTGATGGCATTGCTGGTGTCGCCGCTATCGGCAAGCAGAATCGCTGCGTCCTCCTGCTTGGGCGCCAGGTCGAGCGCCTTTGTCGCGACCTCCCTGGCGGCCTTGAACTCACGGGTCAGAAGATGCGCGAGGCCGAGCTTCGTTTGAATTTCTGCGTCGTCCGGCTTCAGTTCGGCGGCCTGCTTCAGGAACGGAACTGCAACGGGCCACTGGCCTTGCTCACTGTAGAGCAGAGCCAGTCCACGGATGGCTTCCGGCTGGGATGGGCTCTGCCGCAAAGCAGCCCTCAGGTTCTTTTCCGCTACGTCGAACTGGTTGTTAATGCGGGCATTTTCGCCCGCTGCTAGCAGGTCCTTTAAAGTGTCGGCTTTTGACTCCGGCCGGCCGCAGGCCGTCGCGAGGAGCGGCACCAGGAGGGCCATTAACAGGGAACGAGCGCGCCGCATTGGGGAACCCTCAAAATGACCGCCTAAAAAGGTCATAATTTCACGCTTTCGGCGGCCAGATTAATCGTTTTACATAATAGTGTTTGGCAGATGCCGATGGTTTTGTGCTACTCCAAAACCACAGAAGAAATCATTGTTCTACATGTCTTTTGAAGCAGTTTATACAAGGGGCGGGGAGCCTTCAGTGTCAATAGAAGTTGTCCAATCTTCGTTAACTGCAAGCCGAGCCGAGGGGAGGCCGGCCTGGCTCAGCCTGCAGCGCGACGAGCTGTTTTGTGCCCTTTACGTCGTTGCTTGCGCCAACGGACTGTTGGGCCGCTTCATCCAGGCCATTCATGCCGATAGCGCGTTGGCGTCCGCATTGAGCATCGACATCAACGCTATTGTGTTCTTTGCCTGCTTTGCGGGTCTGTCGATGATGTTCTCCAGCGCCCGACAGGGGCTTGGGATGCAGCAGATCAGAAAATGGGACGTCGCGCTGGCTGCGGTTTTCCTGATCCTGGTGGCGCTTCCGATCTATCCGTTGAGTTGGATCGCTGTGACGGGTCTCAGCGTCTACATCGTGCTGTTCGCCTCGGACAATCCCGATCGGGTGCGAGGCGCCATCATTCTATTCGCGCTCGCTGTTCCGATGTTCTGGAGCCGCCTGCTGTTTCAGATGTTCGCCAAGACCATCTTGGATATCGATGCGCTGCTGGTCGCAACCATGCTGGACTCCTCGCGAGCCGGAAACATGGTGCGTTTTGTAGACGGCTCCGGCTACATGATCGTATTGGCGCCCTGTTCATCGCTGGCAAACATGTCGCTGGCGTTTCTCTGCTGGATCAGCATTTCGCAATGGGTTCGGCATTCATGGTCAAGAATTGACCTGCTCTGGTCCGGCCTCGCCTGTCTCTCCGTCGTTGCAGTCAATGTGACGCGCATCAGCCTGATGGGTTTAGGGCAGTCCTGGTACACCGCGATCCATAATCAGTGGGGTGATCTCGTGACCAATACCGTCATGCTGATATTGATGGTCACGTTCAGCCTTATCGGAGCCAGACGTGAAATATTCGCGCGGATTTAAGCTTCTGCTGGGGGCAGCCTTGATATCGACGCTCGGCTTCAAGTTGTTGCTCAAGCCGGCGACCTCCAGCGAAAACCCAACGACAGCGGCACAATCGAGACTGGCTGATTTTCTCACCCGTCAGCACTTCAGAGTCTCGGTCGTGGAACACGCCGCAGAGGGCCAGGCTTCGATTGTTGCATCCACGGGTGTTTGCCGCATCCTTGCGGTCCGATCGCCTGCGATGGGTTGGGACCGAGACCTGGTGCGACGTCAGGCCTCCCCCGGCGACGAAGTGCTCGTCCTGTATCGCGGCAAAATCTACGACGAACAGCCCACGTTGCGTACCGTCTCGGACTTCCTCTGGGGGCGGGTTTTGCGAGAACTTGGAATAAGCTCGACCGAGAGGGCAGTATACGCGATTATTTCCCCAAAGAGCTGCAATGCATCCCTCTTGCCCTGGGATGAACTGGCGGCGGCCGATCGGACGCCGCCGTCGGCGTGAATTAACTTGATTGCCAGATAAATGTCGCTTTCCATGCGGCAGCGCGGTATATTTAAAGAAATATTACCTGTTGCTAAATTGCAACAGTGCCCTTTTAACTTTAGCTTTGGGAACTTGCTGTGAACGAAATTGTGCCAATGCGTTCGACTTCAGGATCGCCCACACACCCTGCTGCGGCAGCGCCAAGTTTTGCCCAGAAGGTCGACACCGTCATCGGATTCCTGCGGCGCCGATGGATGATCATCTCAATTTGTGTTGGTGCCGCTCTTCCGTTCGGCGCAATCAATCATTTCTTCGCCAAGCCGTCATACACCTCCTCGTCGACCATCATGGTCGATCCCCGGGTGACCCAGCTGTTTCCCAATTCACTCGTCCCCGACGCATCGCGAGATCCCTCCTGGGTTGAGAACCAGATCGGTGTGCTGAAGTCCCAGGGCGTTGCTGCTTATGTGGTCAAGCAGCTTCGCCTTGCCGATGACCCTGAATTTCTGCGAGAGGATCCTGGCGTCTTCGCATCCATGCTCGAGTATTTCGGCGTGACGGCGGGTTTGAAGAAAATTGGACTTGGCGGAGCGCTGATTGCGGCCGGCCTCGCAGAATCTGACCGGCCGAGGAGCGAAGCGGAACGCATTGGTGAGGCGCAGGGCGCCTTCACGCGCCGCATCGACGTCAAGCGGGTCGGCCTTAGCAACATGCTGCGGGTCGAGTTTCGTTCGCGGAATCCGGATCAAGCAGTGAAGGTCGCGAACACGATGGTGGACGCGTATATCTACGATCAGCTGACCGCGAAGTACCAGGCCAATCGCCGCGCCAGCGATTGGCTGCTGGAACGATTGCAGGTGCTGCGCGAAGACGCGGCCAACGCTGAGCGTGCGGTCCTGGAGTTCAAGTCCAAGAACAATATCGTTGCGGCCGGCGGAAAATTGGTCAACGATCAAGAGATGATGGATGCGACGGCCAAGCTCGCGACGAGCAAGGCGGCTGCTTCCGACATCCAAGCCCGCCTGAACCGGATCGATGCAGTCATCAAATCCGGTCAATCCAATGCGGATACCGGTTTCGACGAGACCATTGCGGCGGCCGATGAGACCACCAGCGACGCGATGCAGAACTCCATTATCGGGCAGCTGCGCAAGCAGTACCTCGACCTTGTGAACCGCGAAATGGCGTGGTCGGCCCAGTATGGAAAGAACCATGTTGCGGTTATCAATCTGCAAAAGCAGATCAGGGATATCCGGCGCTCGATGATGAGCGAATTGGTCCGAATTCGGGAGTCACTGAAAAGCGAATACGAGATCGCCAGCCAGCGGCAGGCGACGGCGGAGAAGACGCTTTCGGACGTCATCGCGCAATCAAAGGGCGTGAACCAGGCGCAAATTACATTGTTCAACCTGGAAGCCACCGCGCAAAGCTATCGGCGCCTCTATGACAACTTCCTGCAACGTCATACGGAGGCGGTTCAGCAACAGACGTTGCCTGTCACGGAAGCGCGGGCGATCTCTCCCGCGGCGGTCTATCAAACCGGCCCCAAGCGGGGCATGATCTGGTTGACCACCCTGTTGGCCGGGGCTGGGATCGGTGTGGGTTTTGGCGCGCTCCGCGAGTTGATGGATCGAGGCTTCCGTACCAAGGAGCAGGTGCAGAGTGCGCTGTCGCTGCAATGTCTGAGCCTTGTTCCGGTTCTGACAGACCGTGCCATGCTCGGAATCTTGAACGACCCGCGGACTCGTGCATTGCAGGCCCGCACCAGCGCAACTGTCGCGGAGGTGATCCGCAACACGATGGTGAGCCGGATACACAAGACCTCTCGGCTGATGCGGACGGTCCAGCAGGCTCCCGATTCGATCCTTGCGGAATCGGTCCGGATGATCAGGCTGAACCTGGAGCTGGAGGGACAATCCGAGTCGCGTCGGGTGCTGGGCGTGACTTCCGCGTTTCCCGGCGAAGGCAAGTCGTCGCTTGCAGCTGCCCTCGCAACCGTGATTGCTCAGGGAGGGCAGCAGGTCATCCTGGTCGATTGTGATCTTCGCAATCCGTCTCTGTCGCGAGCCTTGTCCCCGGACGCGAAGCTCGGGGTGGTCGATGCGATCCATGGTCATTCCAATTTCCAGGAGCTGATTTGGACGGATCCGGCGACAAATCTGTCGTTCCTGCCGGGTGCTGCGAGAGCCGCAATCTCTCCAAGCGAGTTCCTTGCCTCTCCCGAGGCCGCGACCTTATTCTCTGCTCTTCGAAAGGTCTTTGACTACGTCATCGTTGATCTTCCGCCGCTGTTGGCTGCGACCGACGTGCGCGCCGCCTCGCAGCTTCTGGACTCCTACCTTCTGGTGGTTGAGTGGGGGCAAACCAAGATCGACGCGGTTCAGTACGCCCTGCGACATGCGCCCGGTGTGTACGAGCGGACCGCCGGTATCGTTCTGAACAAAGTCGACGTGGAAGCGATGGGACGGTACGATACGTATGGCGGGATGTACTATGGCTACTCCTACGGGACTGTGCCGGGCAACGCGCCTGCGAACGGACGGGCCGAGCTTTCGGCCTGATCACTCCGACAAAGCAAAATACGTGAGCTGCATGCTCATGACCTCCTGCTGCTTCCGTCGGTCAACGGCACGGATGGGAGAATGTGTTCCGCGGCAGCAGCGGACCTTGTCTGATGAACTCCACCACGATCTGTAGTGGCGGTCGCCGAACAACTTCTAAGTCGCCCTGAACAGGGCCCAATGAGCTCATGGCACTCGTAGACAACGCCCCGGACGGTCATCGCCTGATAGATGCCCCGCAGGACAAGAACAGCATAACGATCGAGCCGGGCGGAATCGACCGGCGGTACTGGCAGCACCTGTGGAGCTACCGGGAACTATTCATCGTCCTTGCACGTCGTGACATATCGGTTCGCTACAAGCAGACGGTCATCGGAGTTGCCTGGGCAGTCATCCGGCCGTTGCTGACGATGCTCATATTCACGATCGTGTTCGGCCGTATTGCTCAGCTTCCGTCCGGTGTCGCTGTCCCATACCCGCTCATGGTTTTCGTGGGAATGCTGCCGTGGACGTTCTTCTCCTCGTCCGTCGCTGAGGCAGCGAATAGCGTCGTGCAGAATTCCGCGTTGGTGAGCAAAGTGTATTTTCCACGCGTCATTATCCCGTTCGCCAGTGTCGTTACGGCGTTCGTCGACTTCATGATCGGGATCGTCCTGCTCGCGATTCTGATGGTGTTCTATCGCGTGGCTCCGGGCTGGCACATTGTCTACTTGCCGTTGTTTTTCATGCTGGCTTTCGCCCTGAGCCTGGGTTCGGGACTCTTTTTCGCGGCACTTAACGTTAAGTACAGGGATTTCCGGCATGTGATCCCGTTTCTGGTACAGCTGGGCCTCTATATCTCGCCGGTTGGCTTCAGCACGGCCGCCGTCCCCAGTGACTGGCGCGTTCTGTACGCGCTCAATCCGATGGTTGCCGTTATCGATGGCTTCAGATGGTGCTTGATCGAGGGGGCGCCGGCGCCCGAAGCTTCCACTCTCGCCATTGGCGTCGTGGCTGCGTTGGGCTTGGTCGTCCTTGGGGTTTGGAAATTCCGCTCCACCGAGCGCGAGTTTGCCGACCAGATTTGAGATTGGTAGATGCGTGACGTTGCCATATCGGTAGAAGGGTTATCGAAGCGCTATTGGCTGGGGCATCGACAGAGCTCGTCCAACTATCTGCTGCGCGACGCGATCGTTGGTCAATTTCGGTCATTGGCGCGGAATACTGCTGATCTGTTCTCCGGGCGCCAGATCATCCAGGGCGACACTCTTGAGGAGTACTGGGCGCTCCGCGACGTTCGGTTCGACGTCGGCGCGGGCGAAGTGCTCGGTCTCATCGGACGAAACGGGGCGGGAAAATCCACGCTGCTGAAGATACTGAGCCGGATCACGGAGCCCGATGCCGGAAGGGCCACCATCAGAGGCAGGGTCGCTAGCCTGCTCGAGGTCGGTACCGGGTTTCATCCGGAACTCAGTGGACGCGAGAACATCTTTCTGAACGGCGCCATCCTCGGCATGAGCCGGGCCGAAATCCGTGCCCGGTTCGACGAAATTGTCGCATTCGCGGGAGTCGAGCGGTTCTTGGATACGCCGGTCAAGCGATACAGCAGCGGCATGTACGTTCGGCTGGCGTTCTCGATCGCAGCGCACCTCGAACCTGAGATCCTGATCGTCGACGAAGTGCTGGCGGTTGGCGATGCCGAATTCCAAAAGAAGTGTCTCGGGAAGATGCAGTCGGTCGCAACGAAGGACCACAGGACGGTGCTCTTCGTCAGCCACAACATGCAGGCCGTGCAGTCGCTGTGCGATCGGGTCCTGCTGCTGGAAGGGGGGCGTGTCACTCGGCAAGGTTCGGCGCGGGAGGTGGTTGCGAGCTATCTCTCCGACAGCCAGACCGAAACTGGCGTAAGAGAGTGGCCCATCGACAAGGCGCCGCAACGAGATGGCGTAGCGCTGGCCGCTGTTCGTTTGTTGCGGGACGACGGTCTACCCTCCAGCATCTTCGAGAGTGATGGGGACATCAACATCGAGCTCGAGTTTACCGTCTCGGACGTTCCCGCCGGAACGTTTTGCGTGGGGTTCGATCTTTTCGACTCCGAAGGAAGTACGATTTTCCGCACCTACCAAACCGATGCGCAGCGGCAGGACTGGCTCGAGCCTCACGTGGGGCAAAACGTCTGGCGTTGTAGGATTCCGAGTGGCCTGCTGAATGAAGGGACCTTTTACGTCAGCCCTCGGCTCAGCATTCACAACGTGGTTTGGCTGGTCAAGGAAGATGCGGTGATTCAATTTCAGGTCCGGTTGCGCCATGGGAAATCCCCATTGTGGGACACTATCGAGGGGACCAGGCCCGGTCAGATTGCTCCCATCCTGGAGTGGTCGCGGCCAACCGGTATGATCTCCTGAGAGGGCTAGGGGATGCTTCCAAAAATCTCGATCATTACGCCGTCCTTCAATCAAGGGTCTTTCATTGAGCAGACAATCCGCTCAGTGCTTGAGCAGGGTTACCCCAACCTTGAATACATCGTGATCGATGGCGGCAGCACGGACGAGACGGTTTCCATCATCAAGCGCTATAGCGACCGCCTTGCCCACTGGGTGAGTGAACCCGATCGCGGCCAAACACATGCGATCAACAAGGGTCTGTCGAAGGCCACCGGCGACATCATCGCCTATATCAATAGCGATGATTACTATCTGCCCGGGGCGTTCGAGAAGGTCGCGCGTTACTGGCTCGACTATCCCGATTGCGATCTCATCCACGGCCAATGTGAGATCGTCGATCATGTAGGGAAGCTGGTCAGATTGCAGCAAGGCGACATCGGCAGCCTCGAACAGTGCCTGGACTTGTGGGCAGTCTGGTGGGGCGGGCGAAATTTCGTTCAGCCGGAAGTCTTCTGGACTCGTCGTGTGACCGAGAGGATCGGTTCTTTCCGCGAAGATCTCCACTGGGTGATGGACTACGACTATTGGGCCCGGATCTTTGCTGCCGGCGGAAAGGCTGGATTCATAGGCGATCGCTTGGCAGCCTTCCGCCTTCATCCGCTGCAAAAGTCCACGCAGCCCGAACGTACAGCGGACGAACTCCTCGGTGTCGTGCGACCCTATCTGTTCTCGAAGAGCACTCCCATCGGAAGAAGAGAGCAGATCCGCCTTCGCGCTGAATGGATGTATCACGCGGAATTCCTTCCACGCGTTCGCGATTCGATCGCTTCCAACGAGCTCCCCGCGCGCCGAAGGGCCAGGCTGGCCGGCTATGCATTGTCCCACCCGAGTGTTTTGCTCGCGCGGCCTTTCAGAACTCGATTGACAGAATCGGTGAAGCCTTTGTTCTCGAACACCGTCCTTGGAGGCAAGTTGTGAGCATCGGAGCCGTTCTTCTGCGTCTTCGCCAAAAGTACGGTCGCGGATTTCGCGTCGCCTATGCTCGCGATCACGTGCGGCCCCGGATCCTGAATACGGCACCGGTCGCCGACACGAGCGACTCACGGTACGAGATTCATGTCCTGACGTCAGCGCAGGATTGGATCAACCTGATTTGGACCTTGAAGTCCTTCTATTTCATCAGCGGTCGCCGCTACGCGCTTTGCGTCCATGAAGACGGCTCGGTCCCGCCAGAAGGACTGGAGGCGATCAAGAAGCATTTCCCGGCCGCCCGCATCTTGCTTCGCGCCGATGCCGATCGCCAGGCGCGAGATTTCCTCCGTGGCTATCCGAGGTGCGAGGCGTTTCGGCAATCGAATGCATTGGCTCTCAAGCTGTTCGATTTCAAGATGAGTCTGCGATCGCCGAGGATGCTGCTCTTCGACAGCGATCTCCTGTTCTTTCGTGAACCGTCGGTCTTTCTGAACCGCGCTGAAGATCCAGCCTATCTTCGCAATACATTCAATCGGGATGTCGAAACGTCATATTCGCTTGACTGGAGGATCGTGAAGGAACGCCTCGGTTTCGAAGTCACAGAAGAGATCAACTCCGGATTTGGCGTCGTCCATCCCGACTCGATGCGGCTGGACTGGATTGAGGAGTGTCTCGGACTGGATGGCATCATGGACGGCCATCCATGGCGGATCGAGCAGACGCTGTTTGCCCTGTTGAGCTCGCGCTACGGCGTGGAGCTGTTGCCGCAAGACTATCAAGTCTACCTCACCCCGGGCCTCGGCGATCGGCCATTCCGCCATTACGTGGGTGCCGTGCGACATCTGATGTACAGCGAAGGAATGCTTCGCCTCGTCAAGCAAGGCCTCCTCGATATGAAGCCGGCGCCGTTGACGGCGGACCCGGCGACGGTCGACATGACGACGGCATTGTCCCAGAGGAGCAGTGTCTGATGCTCGTTTCGATCCTCATACCCTGCTACAATGCGCGACAATGGATCGGTCAGGCAATCGACAGCGCGCTGGCTCAAACTTGGCCGAACGTCGAGGTCATCGTTGTCGATGACGGCTCTACGGACGGCAGCTTCGATGTCGTTCAGTCCTACGGTGATCGTATCCGATGCGAGCGGGGGCCTAATCGGGGCGGGAATCAAACGCGAAATCGGCTACTCGAACTCGCGCAAGGTGAGTGGGTCCAGTACCTCGATGCCGACGATTATCTCCTGCCGGATAAGATAGAAAACCAAGCCAGGTTTATTCAGACTCTGGCGGATGTTGATGTGCTTATCGGGCCTGCGATCTGGGAGTACTATTCGTCCGATGGCGCTCGCCGAGAGGTCATGGAGATACCCGAACCATTGGACTATTGGTCACTTCTGGCCAGTTGGAAGTTGCCGCAGACCGGTGCGCCGCTTTGGCGCAAAGCTGCGATCCTGGATGTCGGCGGATGGGATCCGAAGCAGCCGTGCTGTCAGGAGCATGAACTGTATTTGCGTTTGCTCATGGGAGGCAAGCGATTTGCTTTTAGCGCGAACAGCGGCGCGGTGTATCGCCAGTGGAGCGACCAAACCCTCTGCAAGCGCGACATCGGACTGGTCCACACCCGCCGGCTGATGATCGAGCAGCAACTCGAAGACTTTCTCCGAAGCCGGGGTAAACTAACTTCCAGCCGCTTGTTCGCCATCAATCTCGCGCGCTTTGAGATAGCGCGTAGCGCCTGGGCTTATGATAGAGCGCGTTCTGTCGGCCTGATCCGTCAGATTTTCGCGACCGACTGGTGGTTCTCGCCGCGCGGCCGAGCCGCACCGCTCGGATATCGATTTGTCTTTCACGCATTTGGTTTTCGGGCTGCCGAGGCCGTTGGCCATATGCTCAGGAACGGTATTTGGAGCCGAACCACCTGATGTCGGGGCAAGCAGCACCTGATAGAGATAGGCACAAGGACTATCCATATCTGCTCCTCGCGACTGACAGCGATGTTCAAGGAGCTTATTCCGGCTATACGCAGCTCGCAAAGCATGTGCCGCATGCAGCTTTGCTCAGAAACCGCCGGCGGGAGCCGAGGACTGTCGTCGAACGTGCGGCCCAGCGCTGGATCAATCAATTTACGGGTTCAAGCTGGTATCGCTTCAGTTCGGTGGAGCCGGAGCTTCGGGCGTGGCTTCAATGTCAAACCGGATTTGAGGGCCTCGTGCACTTCCTCTGGGGGGAGCGTGATTGGGGGGTTATCGACCGTCTGCCCTCCATGCGCCGGCCGAAGGTGTGCGCCACCTTTCATGCATGTACCGATACGTTGCCTGACACTCTTCGCGCGAACCGGCTGAGAAGCCTCGATGGCATCATCTTGATGAGCGAAACGCAACGCGAATTCTTCCTGAACCGCGGCGTCGACAACGAGAAGATTGAGGTCATTCCTCACGGTATCGATCTGAGCTATTTTCATCGTTCAGAGGTCGCGACCAGTGAGCAGTTCACGGTCCTTTCCGTCGGAAGCTATCGTCGCCGCTTCGACCTGCTGAGGGACGTCATAAGGATCATCGGCAGCGTTCGTCCGGAAATTTCGTTCGTGGTGGTTGCCTCGCCCGACAAGACGCGAGAACTCGAGGGGCTTGCGAACGTCAGACTTCTTAGCGGTGTGTCCGACTCGGATCTTCGCCGGCTGTACAGCTCTTCATCGTGTCTCTTGATGACCTTGCAGGCGGCAACCGCCAACAACGCCATCCTGGAAGCAATGGCTTGCGAGCTGCCGATTGTCAGTGAAGATGTCGGCGGCATAAGAGAGTACGTCGGTGAGGCCGGGACCCTGGTTCCTCCGGGTTCGGCGGATGCCCTGGTTGAAGCCATCCTGTCGCTGCACGGAGACCGAGATTTGGCGGCGCGCATCGGACGGGTCGGCGGGATCCGCGCGAAGAGCTTCGATTGGCCGATCATCGCGGAGCGGACGGCAGCCTTTTACAGGCGTGTCTTGGCAGCCTGAGATGCTGGGCGTATTTGGATGGGTCGAGGCGTGAGCATCAGGGAGGAGTTCGCCAACAGGATCATGCGCTACCCAGGGGCGATAGCGATGCGCCTGCGCATTGCTCGGCTCCGGTTGCTCGGAGCGCAAATTGGAAATCACTGCTGGATACGGCGGGTCAGCGTACCCAGAAATCCCTGGGATCTCGTTCTTTCCGACGGTGTTGCGTTGGACGATGGCGTGATCCTGCTCAACAGTGGCGATAGAGGACAGCAGCCCAAAATTCATATTGGCGCGCGGACCTACGTCAATCGCTATACGATGTTTGACGCGTCCGATCGGATCGAAGTCGGGGATGACTGCATGATAGGTCCGTTCTGCTACATTACCGACCATGATCACGCCGTCGGCAAAGACAGGCGTCTTGCAGATCAGCCGCTGGTCAGTCAGCCCGTGACGATCGGGCAGAACGTATGGATAGGCGCTGGTGCGATCATCCTGAAGGGCGTGCAGATCGGCGCAAACGCGGTCATTGGTGCGGGTGCCGTCGTCACGCGATCGGTGAGCGAGAGTGAGGTCGTCGCCGGCGTTCCTGCCAGGTCCATACCGCAGGCGGGACGGTGAGCAATGGCTGGCGGCCAGGAGGGCAGGGTACCCGTATCCGTCATCATACCGACCTATGGTCGGGGGACCGCGATCATCAAGGTGCTCGAGCGCATTGCGCTCTGCCGACCGTTGCCAGCCAAGATCATCGTCCATCTCGATGCCCCCGCCGACAATGCGCTCGCAGAAATCAGCAGTCTGTTCCCGGACGTTGTCGTGTTGAGTTCGAATACGAGACTCGGGCCCGGAGGTGGGCGCCATCGGGCCCTGATGGCTTGCGATACGCCCTTTGCGGTGAGCTTTGATGACGATTCCTATCCGATCGACGAACAGTTCTTCTCCGAGGTCGAGCGGCTGTTCGGACAGAACGAGGATGTCGCGCTGCTGGCCGCTCAGATCTGGCACCGAAACGAAGAAATGCCCGGACTGTCGGATTGGATGTACGACCGGCCTAGCTTTGTGGGCTGTGGATTCGCAATCCGGGTCGAGGCCTATCGAAAGATCCGTGGATACCTGCCGCGGCCCGTAGCCTACGGTGTCGAGGAGACGGACGTCAGCTTACAGCTCTTCGCTGCACGACAGCGCATCTGCCAGGTGGGGGCGCTGCGCGTATTTCACGACACGGACCTCAAGCACCACAGCTCCGCGGTGATCACGGCCGCCAGCATCACCAATCTCGGGCTCTACGCGTTCCTGCACTACCCGGCATCGCGCCTTGGTTGGGGCGTCCTGCAAGTCGCAAACAGAGTAAGGTTTCTGGCAAGTCGTCGCCGCTTCCGAGGAATCATCGCCGGTTTCCTGGCTATTCCGCTAGACTGCTATCGGTTTCGGCAATATAGAGACCCGGTTGATCCTGATGTTCTATCTCGCTTTTTCAGATTAATCTCCCGCGATCCAAAGCCCACAATGCAGGGTTCGGTTAACGGATCATAGCTGGGCCTGTAGGATATTGGATGTGAGCAGTGCGAAATGGGTCTGCTGCCAACTCGGCGGACGCGAGCATTACGCAATTCCACGGCTGCATCACCGAGGTGGGCATCTCGCCCGCTTGATAACCGACCTGTGGATCCCGCCTGGATCCATTCTACGCCACCTCGTTGGCGCAGGCGCGGCCTCCCGCTTCAATCCCGAACTGGCCGACGCACCGGTCAGCGCCTCCAACTGGGCGAGCGTGGCGTTCGAACTAACCGCCAAAGCGCGGCGCCGGGGCGGCTGGGACCTGATGATCGCGAGGAATGAGAGATTCCAAGCCTACGTCGTGCAGGTGTTGTCGGGGCTTCGGAAGCCACGCGAAGGTCCCGGAGTGGTCATGGCGTACAGCTATGCCGCGAGAGACATCTTCCGGTGGGCTCGTCCCCAAGGGTGGCGGACGGTGCTGGCGCAGATCGACCCTGGTCCGCCGGAGCAACGCATTCTTCAAAAGCTTCATCAAGCGTCTGGCCTGTCTCATGGTTGGCAGCCGCCGCCCGAGGCGTACTGGCAGTGCTGGCGCGAGGAATGCGAGCTTGCCGATCGCATCGTGGTCAATTCGAGATGGTCCGAGCAGGCGCTGCTGGAAGAGGGGATCGAGGGGTCGAAGATCGCCTGCATTCCGCTTGCCTACGAGGCCTCGCGGGCGCCGTCCCAGCGGTCCTATCCGGAGCAGTTCTCGCAGGCGCGTCCCATGCGGGTCCTCTTTCTCGGGCAGGTCAACTTGAGGAAGGGGATCGGGCCGCTCCTGGAGGCGATCAACAAGCTGAAGGACGAGCCGATCGAGTTTACATTCGTGGGGCCAATCCAGCTTGAGATTCCCCAGGACCTTCTGCGCGATCCACGGATCAAATGGATAGGCCACGTGCCCCACGGCGAGACTGCGGGGCATTATGAATATGCCGACCTGATGATCTTCCCGACCTTGTCGGATGGATTTGGGCTGACCCAGCTCGAGGCTCAAGGCTGGCATCTGCCCATCATTGCATCAAAGTTCTGCGGCGATGTGGTTCAGGATGGGCGGAATGGGTTGCTTCTACCGGAAGTGTCTGCTGACGCCATTGCGGCGGCGTTGACGAAACTACTCAGGCAGCCAGCCGAATTGAGGAGAATGTCGAACGCCTCCTCGGTCGACGCTCAGTTTTCCTTGGACAGTGTCGGGAAGAGATGGAATGAGCTCATCGATTGAACCCGCAGTGAGCGATCGCCGCGAACCGAGCGCGCCAGAGCGTGCGAACGCCGTTGCGCACAAGGTGGCCTTCGTTACGATCGTTCCATCGCCATATCAGCGAGACCTTTTCGCGGCGTTGGCAAAGCGGCGCGAAATCGATCTGAACGTGTATTACATGGAGGCCGGTTCTCCTGATTCACCGTGGCCGGCCGTCGACCTCGCGCGTTACGAGCACATCTTGCCGGGGTCGTGGTATCCGATTGGGCCGGTGCGCGCCCATGTCAACTGGCGGCTCCCCGACCTTGCGGACGCCGACTTCGTCGTTCTCAGCAGTTACACCTCTCTGACCGGTCAGTGGCTGATGCGCGCGCGGCTCAAGCGCTCTCGCTGGATTTTCTGGGGGGAACGCCCTCGTGCCCACACTGGGGCGAAGGGATTGGTCCAGCGCCATTTGATGAGTCCGATCTCGACGGCCGCAGCGATCGTCGGCATCGGCGAAGTTGCCAGGCGCATCTACCAGGACCAGTTTCCGCATCAACAGACCTTCAACATTCCCTATCATTGCGACATCGAGGAATTTCATCGCATCGAGCGGCCCAAGCGGCCGGAAGGTCCGCTGACATTTCTGTTCTGTGGGCAGATGATCGCGCGCAAGGGGCTCGATGTCCTGCTCGCAGCTTTCGACCGCCTGGTGCTGTCAGGACATGACGCCACGCTGCGTCTCGTCGGCCGGGAAGCTGAGCTTCCCGAGATGCTGCGCCAGGTCGATGCGAAGACCAAAAGCCGCATCGACTATCTCGGTTTTCAACCTCCCGGGCGGCTGCCCGAGTTCTTCGCCGGCAACGACGTGTTCGTGCTGCCGAGCCGGCATGACGGCTGGGGTGTCGTCGTCAACCAGGCGCTGGCCACAGGGATCCCGGTGATCTGCTCCGACAATGTGGGGGCGGCGATGGATCTGGTGAAGCCGGGCGTCAACGGCCTTCTGGTCAAGGCGGGAGACGTCGACAGCCTTGCGGCTGCGCTTCGGCAGGTGGCGGAAAGGCCGGCGGTGCTCGACGAGTGGAGCAGGAACGCGCGGGAAACGTCTCGCGACCTGACCCCCGAAGCCGGCGCCGCAAAGTGGGTCCGCGTGTTCGACAGCTTGGCGCGAAGCGGGAACGATCGGTCGTAGAAGGCGGGCCTGGACGAATTCATGAAGATACTCTTGGTGAGCAGCGGATCGGGTTCGCGCGGTGGCGGCGAGATCTTTCTCCTCTATCTCGGTCGTGCGCTGGCGGCCCGTGGCCATTCGATCATGACGTGGATGCCAACGCATCGCCGGATGGACGAGCTTGCGTCGCAATGCGCGGAGTTCTCGCAAGTGATCCGGGCGGACTACGTCAACACCTATGATCATCGGTCACGCTCGCTCGCGACGCTGTTCAATGCGAAGCAGACTAACGCGATCGCCAGGCAGTGGCGCGCGCTCGCGCCGGACGTCGTTCACATCAACAAGCAGAATTTGGAAGATGGGCTCGATCTGCTGCGCGCAGCGCGCATCAGCGGGTTGCCGTCCGTGTGCACCGTCCACCTCACCCAGACCGCGCGGTATCTGCGGGCGCGTGGTGCTCTGCTGCGCGACATGGTGGCCGCGTTCGAGTTGCGGAAGTTCAAGGGCGCATTCGCCGCCGTGCAGGACGTGCGCCGCAAGGAGCTGTCCGCCTTTCTCGGGCCTGACGCGAGGACGGAGACGATCTTCAACGGGGTGCCGCTGGTCGACCTCGACCGCCAGCAAGCAATGAGGCAGGCGGCGCGCGCGGAGCTTGGCGTCGCTGACGACCAGTTTCTCGTCGTCGGCCTTGGCCGCCTGGTCGCGCAGAAGAACCCGTTCACGTTCCTGGAGGTTGCGCGCAAGCTGTGCCGGAAGCACGACCATCTCCGCTTCGTCTGGATCGGAGACGGCGAGCTGGCCGGGGAATGGAAAGCGGCGGTCGAGCGCGAGGGCCTGGGGCAGGCGATCCGGTGCGCCGGCTGGAAGTCGGAGGTGCGGCCCTATCTGGCGGCAGCCGACCTCTTCCTGCATACCGCCGAGTACGAAGGGCTGCCATTTGCCCTGATCGAGGCCATGAGCATGGGGCTGCCCTCCGCGGTCTCCGCCACCGTCGCGGCGGAACTGCCGTTCCTGCACGCCGGCAATGCCATATTCTACGACCGTGACGAGCGCCTGGAGCATTTCATCGCCCATCCGCAGGAGCTTGGCGAGATCGGAAAAGCCGGGCGTGTTATGGTTACCCAGCAATTCTCGGACACCGCGATGGCGGCGGGTTATGAAAGGCTCTATGCCGGGGAAGCGGCGAGGTGTTCATGACGTCAGCACCGATCACGGCTGGGGCAGTGCAGGCCGGCCAAAAAAATGCAAATGCGCCGACGTTGATCCTGGTCGCCGGGCTCGCGGTGACCTGGCTCGCGCTGCCTTCGGAGGACGCGGAGTCGCTGTTCAAGACCGCGGCGATCGGCGTCGGACTTGCGCTCGCGCTGAGCACGGCGATGGAAGCGGTCCAGGGTGTGCGGGCTCTGATCCGCACCGACAATCTGATGCTCTGGGTGCTGTACGGGCTCACCCTGCTGGAGTTTCTTTTTCCGCAGCCTGACGTCAATGGCGTGGTGAGTGTCGAAGCCGCCACCCGCGGCGCCACGATTGTCCTGCTCGGCTTCTTCGGACTCGCCGTCGGCCGTCATCTTATCCCGCAACAGGCGAGTTCGAGTGCCCCGCTCGATCTGAAGCCAATCTACCTGTTTGGGCTGTTCATCTTCGCCTTTGTCGTTGGCTATTTGCATATCTTTCTCGCGGTCAATTTCGACCCGATCGAGATGATCGAGCAGATGTCGCGGCCGAGGTTTTCGCAATCGTGGGGCCGCGGCAAGTTTGGCAACGCCTATAGCTTGCTCTACGAGCTCAATTTGCTGATCTATCTGCTGCCGCCGATCGCGGGACTGATGCTCGCGCGCGCGGAACGATTCTCAATCGTGCAGAAGGTGATCGTATTTGCCGTGCTTGCACTTACGTTCTATTATGCATTCGCGTCGGGGACGAGAAACGTGCTCGGGACCTACGTCATCTCCATGTTCGGCGCGTATGCCCTGACCAAACCTGATCTGAAGCTTAGCCAGGTGTTGAAGGTTGGAGTACCGGTCGCTGGCCTGCTACTGTTCGCAAGCACGCTGATGCTCGAGTTTCGCTCTGCCGGCGGTGTGACTGCGATTGCCTCTGAGGAGCGTCACTACGATACGCTCTATATCGACCACAACCTTGTCAATATATCCAACCTGACCAATGTCTTCCCCGACGCAGTTCCGTATCTCGGCCTGGAGATTCCCTATCAAGCCATCATCAAGCCGATTCCCCGTGCGCTTTGGGAAGGAAAGCCGGAAGGCCTGAGCACCAGCATCGAGGCGGCGCTCGGCATAAATGATGGCGTGACGACGCTCGCCTGCACGTTTGTGGGCGAAGCCTACATGGCCTGGGGCTTTCTCGGCGTCCTCATCGCGGGCCTTGCGTTCGGCGCCGCTGCGGGATGGTGGAATCGGACAGGTCGTCAGGTCGACTCATCATTTTCCCAGGTCTTGTATGCCTCGGGTTTCCTTGCTGCGGCCATGGGGATGCGCAGCTTGCTGACCATGGTTCCCTTCATGCTGCCGACACTCGCGTTATGGCTCATGGGAAGATACTGGCTTCCAAAATCCAAAAGTGTTCAGACCGAATAGTTTGCCCCTCCATCAGTTTCGATGCCCTACAACATTCTCCATGTCATTCCCTACATGCATCCGAGCGCCGGCGGGCCGCCGGTCGTGGTCGAGAATTTCGTCAAGGAGGCGAACGAGCTGGGGCATCGGTCGCGCATCCTCTCGACGCCGGGCTACTGCAGGGGTGACGAGCGCGAGCTGCTGAAGCGGCTCGAGCAGCTTGCTCCTACGAGTTTCCTGAGCCCGCGCGAGACACTTCCTGGGATCGGACGGGCGCGATCGGGAACGATCGAGGCCCAAGTTCGCGAGGCCGATATCGTCCATGTGCATACGCTCTGGAGTCCGCTGAACGTCTCGGCCCGCCAGGCCTGCGCCCGGCTCGGCCGGCCTTACGTGCTCATGCCGCACGGAATGCTCGATCCCTATTCGCTATCGGTCAAGGCGCTGAAGAAATCGATCTATCTGCACATTTTCGAGAAGCACAATATCGCCCGTGCGGCTCGGATCATCTACACCACCCCCGAGGAGGAACGTCTGGCAAAGCTGGCGGGCTTGCCGCTGCCGGCAGGCGAGCTCGTTCCGCTCGGCGCCAATGCAAGCACGGCGTCGAAAAGCCAATTGCAGGCGCGGTTCGTGGCGCAGTTTCCTCAAGTGGCAGGAAAGCGGATCTTGCTGTTTTTGGGCAGGCTCCATCCGAAGAAGGGATTGGATCGTATCCTAGGCTGCCTTCATTCGCTTCGGCAGACGGTCCCGAACCTTCTACTCGTGGTCGCCGGCGATGGAGATGCCGGCTATGTCGACGAGCTCAGGCAGAGGGTGAGGGAGCTGTCGCTTGACGACAACGTGCTGTTCGCCGGCCGCCTCGATGGCGATTTGAAGTGGGCTTCCTACGCCGCGGCGGAGCTCTTCCTGCTGCCCTCGCGGCAGGAGAATTTCGCAATCACCGTCGCGGAGGCGATGCAGATGGGCGTGCCTGTTATCGTGACGGACAAGGTGAACACCTGGCCCTATGTGGAGGAGGCCGGAGCGGGCCTCGTCGTGGACGAGCGCGAGGTCGACGCAATGCTGCCGCGCGCGGTCGCGGAGATCCTGGGTGATGATGCGGCGCGCGCCAGGATGGCAGCACAGGGCGCCGCCTATGCGCGCGAGCGATTGACCTGGCCGAGGGCCATCCGCGAGCTGCTCGCTTGTTATGATCGGGTTATCTCGGAGAGCCGGTGAGGAGGCGATTGCCGTGAGGGCGAACCGATTTCAGGATCTGTCCCGCTTTACCGGGACGGCACGTGGCCGCGAGGCCTGGCGCGCCCAGCTCTGGTGGCTGTTCCAGTCGCTTCTCGTGCTTCCGACGCCACAATTCCTGTTTGCCTGGCGGCGCTTCGCGCTGGTCCTGTTCGGCGCCAAGATCGGAAAGCGGGTTCTCATTCGTCCGGGGGTCAGGGTGACCTATCCCTGGAACGTGACGATCGGCGATCATGTCTGGATCGGCGACAACGCAACTCTCTATTCGGTGGCCGAGATATCGATCGGGTCGCATTCCGTGATCTCGCAGGACGCCTATCTCTGCGCCGGCACCCATGACCACCGCGACATCACGTTTCCATTCAGGGCCTCGCCGATCCGCATCGCAGACGAATGTTGGGTGGCGGCGCGTGGATTCGTCGGCCCCGGCGTCGAGTTGGGCGAAGGAGCCGTGGTTGCGGCCGGAGCCGTTGTGACAGAGAACGTGCCGGCCGCCACGATCGTCGCGGGCGTGCCGGCGAAGAAGATCGGAGATCGCGCGGCTTCGGAGCGGGGTTAGATCGCAGCCGCGTGCCGCTGCCTACGTTCCGTCGCCCTTGCGGCGGTGATTTAGAGAAGTATACTGGATTAATATTGCAGGTTTTTTTGTATGGATTCCGAGAAGCTTTCATTTGTTGACGCATTGCGTGGAATTGCCATTCTCATGGTGATTTGCGTCCATCATGGTCAGAATTTTCGAGATTTTCCTACGCTTCAATTGGTCTCTGGCTTTGGTCAAATGGGAGTTCAACTCTTCTTCGTTGCTTCGGCATACACACTTTGCCGCTCGATGGATTCTCGGCCTGGTGAGCCCTCCAGGAATTTCTATATCCGCCGTTACTTCAGAATTGCTCCTTTGTACTATATTGGGATCGCGCTCTACGTTGGCGTCGCCTACGTGCAAGCGAATTTCGGCGGGACCAATCGCCTTGCTGATTACTCGGCGGTCAATATCGCCAGCAACGTTGCCTTCGTGCATGGGCTTGTTCCCGCCGCAAACAACAGCATTGTGCATGGTGGCTGGTCGATTGCGACCGAAATGCTCTTTTACGTAGCCTTTCCATTGCTTTTCTTGATGTACAAAAGATTCCAGGATTGGCCGAAGTTTCCCTGGCTCGCCATTGCTGCCGCCGTCTTGGTCAACTGTCTGGTGCAATTGACGATCGTTTACGTACTCAAGCGAAGCGGAATCGCGAACAATAGTTTTCTCTACTATTCGATCCTAAACCAGTTGCCCGTCTTCCTCATTGGCATGCTGCTCTATTTCTCGAAGCCGCGCGCTGCGTCGCTGGCTTGGGACGCGATTCTGATGGTGCTGTTTGGCGTCGCATCTTTTGCCTGCTTAAATTGGCCGGGCCACATCGGTGCGATGTTGTCGCCCTCATTGGCCGGCCTAAGCTTTGCTCTCTTGTTCATGATGGCCAAGCGCATCTTCAGAGAACGAGGAGTGATCGCAAAGATCGGGGAAGTTTCATATTCGATGTACATCTTCCACTTCGTGTTTGCGTGGTGGGTAACTGGATTTCTCATTGAGCTTTGCTCGCGCTTAGCAGTTCCTCCGTCTCTGGTTTATCTTGGTTCGCTATCGCTTGCGATCGGTGTGACCTATTGGATAGCCAAGTTCACGAAGTGGGGGATAGAAGATCGGTTTATCGCCGTCGGGCGCAAGATTATTCGGAGCATGACTTTGACTGAGCCAGCTGTCGCATCGGTAGCCGTTCCGAAATAAACTCCACGGTTCTCGTTTCTGGTCTCTGCGTCTCGCGGCAATGGGAGGACTAGAACCATGGTCTTGATGCATGTTGTGAAGCAAGGTCTGAGACAGGCTGGCTTTGATATAATTAGGCATCCTCCGGCTCTTCCTCTTGTGCATCACCTTCGGGAGTTTTTTGCCGAGACCGACGTCAATGTCGTTCTCGATGTCGGAGCGTACTTAGGTCTATACTGTCGAATGCTGCGTTCCGACGTTGGCTATGAAGGCAACATAGTTAGCTTCGAACCAGTTTCACGATCATTTGCTAAGCGCTCCTCGTAACTTTCTTTGCTTGGTGGCAAAATGAAGATACTGTACGTAGCCTCCTATGAAGTTTCAGATTTCAAGCGCGGAAACGGAATTGATCATTTTAAGCTCGAGGCACTGAGGAGCGCTGGTTGTAACGTTCATCGCGCTTGTCCAATTCTTCAGGCCTCGCGCCCTCATCTTGCATCACGCGTCGTGCGCAAACTGACGCGAATCCTGTTGCCGAAGGATCCTGTTCGGGCCCGAAGAAAGCTGCTGCAAGAGATCGGCAGAGCCATCGAGGCACATCCCTATCACGCAGAAGCCGACGCAATCGTTTGTCCGAATCATTTTGACATCAGCTTCTATCAGGGGAGCCTTCCTGTTTTCTTCTGGACGGACGCGACTTATCAGAATCTTGTGTCGCTTTCGTATAGTTCGACGATGGTCCAATCGGACGAACGGAAGCATTTCGAGCACTATGTTCAAAGGCGAGCGATCGAAAAAGCGGACGGGGCATTGTGGGCCTCTCATTTTGCCATGAACACCGCCGTTGCTCAGTATGGAGCGGATCCGGCGAAGCAGAAAGTTACGGGATTCGGATTGAACATTCCCGGAGAGGAGCGGAGCGCCGACATCCCGACCGTCCTTGCGGCGCGAGAGCAAGATTTCACCCAATTGATATTCATAGGCTTTGACTACAAGCGCAAAGGCCTGGACCTTGCCATAGAGGCAACCGTCGAATTGAACAGAATGGGAATTCCCGCCAAACTAGATACAATTGGAAGCCATCATCCGCTGCCTGAAAATGCGCAGGGTTATGTCAATATCCTCGGCCCGATCGACAAGCTTGATGCAAAACAGCTGGTCACGTTCGAAAGCGCCTTGCGCAAAGCCCATTTCTTTATCTTTCCGACGCGCGGCGATGTCTACTGTATGCCTGCGATCGAGGCTATGTCCGTCGGATGTGTGCCGGTCGTGAGCGATGTGGGCGGAATCTCGGAGATTGTTGCGACAGGCGAAACCGGAATCGTATTGCCGTTATCGGCTTCGGCTAGCGAGTATGCGCAGCGCATAGCAGCTGCGCTGCGATCGAAGAGATATGCTGAGATGGCCAGCGCTGGGTATCGCGCCTACCGGGAGCGCCACCGCTGGGGAGAGATTGGCAAGATCGCTCGGGAGTTCATTGAGCAGCGACTTGCCGCTGTCTAGCGTGCATGTTTATCTACGGACCTGGATTTTTTGAAATGATCGACGTGCTTATGCCGTATGTGGGTTTCAATGAAGCTTCCGGGATCGTGAGCGAGGCAACTCGGGTGAGATATGATTCGAGTCGAGGCAAATCATCTTGGAAGCGTCGTTACGCTGTGTCCGGAGCATCTTAGATGTTGGATCGCGCCTCAGATGAAGAGTCTCGACTATCGCGCGTCTTAAATCTCGATCCGACGTGCTAGTTGACGAAAGTGCGAACGAGCTTCCGGATGGGAGCAGGGGTGGAACGTCTGAGGGTGTGCGCGGCTCGCCGTACATAGGCGGATATCGAGCGGTCTACAACGCGCTTTTTATTATTGTAGTCTTGAAGAGCCCACCATCCAGAAATGGGATCTAATAAAGGGAGTTCCGTTCTCTCCAAGAAGGCTGCCTTCCCGACTGTCGCAATTTCGCGATACATTCGGTCAACCCGAAGAATTTGGTACATGTTGTTGATCGTTGGGATGTCAATATCATCAATAATGAGCACTGCGCCAGGATCTAGGTGTGGGTAGATGTAGTAATATTCCAATTCTGGAAAGGGATAAGCGTGCGGCCCGTCGATCAAGGCAAGTTGTAGTCGCTTGAATTGATGCTTTGGCAAGGTGTGCTGACTCGGTCCCTCTACCACCGTCACCGCCTCTTTGCGGAGGAGCGGAGAGCTGAGGGGCATTGCCAAGCTATCGCCTTCATTGAGGGCAAACACGGTATGATGTCGCGACAGATGTGAGAACAGAAGAGTGGATTTACCTGCGCCTGTCTCAACCGATTCAGAAATGTCGCGATCGGCGCAAATTCGTACGATCGCTTCGGCGGTACGTTGATCGAATCCACCGAGCGGATGCCAGTTGATCGGCAACCTGACGATTTCACTAATGGCATTCTTCATGAAAGTTTCCTCAAGGCTTCTATTGTCTGTTGCTCTGTTGATGGCGAAGGGAAATACCTATTGTGATGCTTCGGAACAGCTTGAAAGAAGGCTGCGCCCGGTTTGCGAGAAAGCTCCGGGACGAGATTATACGCTGCGATACATCCCGAAAACTATCGCTGAATGCGTCAGCCGGATAGAGCAAGAATTCGAAGAAGCGCGCCGGAGCTTCCCTCGGCGCGGAGGGATTCCTCAAAGAAAAACAGCTCCCCACGAAGCTCTCGAGAGAGAGCTCAATGGGGAGCAGGATTGGAGGATCGTTGGCGCTTAACTTATTGGCTGATGTGCTGATCAGTCATTAGCTCTACCGTTATCTGAGCGGAACTTTGTGTCGCTGCGCTGAAGGTCGGCCCGCTATTTGAGGGACCGAGCAGGGTGCCTGGATTTGGCGGAACTCCAAGTTTGTCCAGAGACTGCATGCCCGTGATACCGGTCAAAGTCAGTGTGCGTTCTCCCGCAACAGCCATATTAATGCCAGGGCCGAAGTTCGAGACCGTAGTTGGGCTGCTCATCATCGGCCAGTTATTGAACTGTGAGAGCTGAAACTGAAGGGCTCCAGCTCCCGAGTAGGGAGTAGTCACGTTGAATTTGGCGGACTTCAAGGCGCCCCACAAAGGGACCCTCGGCGCCGCGATCGTGCCAGTGAGGGCCGAATATGTACGCTTGGAGTAAGAGTAGAGCGGAGCGCCGGCGGGCGCATTGTTCAGATCGACCACATCAGCGCTCCCAGAGCAGTTGTTGCAAGTAAACTTGGGCGCGGGATGCACGCGGATCGCGAGCTTCGCGCCTGCGTAGGCCGGGAAGCTCCCAGGAAAGTCGGTCTTGATGTAGCTGAAGTTCTGATCCTGCGTAACGTCTAGCACCTTGAAGATCGGGCCCGAACCGTGTGCGCCAACCCAAAGGAGATTTGTACCGGGAACAGCCCAGCGCGGCGCGTACAGGCCAACAACACCACCTGACTTGTAGGCATTCACAAACGAGATCTCTGGAAGATCAAGATGTGTAGCGTCGATAACGCTGATGAGCTTATTGCCGCCATTTGCCTCATATGTGCCAGCTATGCTGGAGATATTTACGCGGTCATTAGAGGCAAACCCCGCAGTCGAGGCGACCGTCAGCCGGACCTTTCCTGCGCCATTGTTGGTTGCTCCCAAAACTGTCGTTCCATTGGGAAACGAGATGACGCCGTTTGACATGGCGTAACTGACCTGCACCGGATTGCTTCCAAAACCGGTTTCGAACACTCCCGCGGGATTGAAGCTCCCGATCGTGCAATTGGTGCAGATCACCTCATCGGAGCGTCCGTAAGCGTAGGCGCCTGGCCGGAAGTCAGCGATCTTCGTGTCTGAGATCACAGCCTTCTTGGGAGTTCCGGTCAGCTGGGTCTTGATAGTCGAACCAGATATGGTGACAAGGTCTGTCGAGGAACTCTGGAATTTCAGCTGGTTAATTATAACGTTGTTCATCACCATGGAGGTGATCAGCTTGTCGACCTCCAGATTGCAATTCGACATGTCTGTATTGATAGCTTGCCAAAGATAATTCTGCGTGGGCACGCCGCAATTGTAGCCAGTAAACTTCACATCGCGATAAGTAACGCTGCGTCCGTTGGCGTAAGTCTGAAACTTATCCTGCGAAATGGTCAGGCCCCGATACTCCACTTGAGTGTCCCAGGACGGATCAAGCGCATACAAGGTCGCTGGTCCACCGGCATCGACTTCAAACTGGCTTCCAGAGTTGTAGTTCGGCCAAGTCGACTTGTAGGTATTCTTTAGGGGCGCCGCGAGCGTTACAGTGCCTGCACTAGCGTCCACCGAGATCACCTTGACGTATTCGAACCAGTGCGGATTCGAGGGATAACCATACGGTGCTTGCCAAATCCCTTGGAGGTCGAATCCGGTGATAAGGGCGTAGCTTCCAACGGTGAATATGGAAGCCTGAGCTGGCGTCAGCAATTGCACCTTTGAAGATCCTGCCGCGACCGTCACAAGTCGCGCGCTATGGCGATTGTCGGCTATCTGACCCCGTCCCCCAAGGAAGAAGCCAGGAACGCTGCCGCCATTGTTCGTGATCGTGGCGCCATATCCAACGACCAGCAGATTCTTGATCCCCTTGGCCCACCATAGACCCGCATTGCTGGTAAACGCACAAACGCTTCCGCTCGGGATCGTGAGCTGAACCATGGCCGTCTGCGTCACGGCCCATTTGTTGAAAGCGGCGAAGGCGGGGGCGGCATCGGTCTTGCCGTCGCAGATCGCGTAGAAATCCTTCACGATGTCCTTGCTGACGACGAGCTGGGTCGTCGTGCTCGGCGAGCTGGTCGTGGTGCTCGTGCTGGTGCTGGGGCTCGTCGTTGAGGTGGTCGTCGTGGTCGTCGTTGTCGTGGCCAACGGCGCGGTTGTCTGGGCCTGTGCCGCGGAGGCCATGAGCGCGCTCAGCACCATCACTCCGTTGCGGACTTGAACCAAAGTTCTTCGCATGGCTGCCTCTATCGTCCTATCTCTTGCAGGAAGGATTTGCGGTTGCGTTGCTTTCCGGAACCAAGCGTAGGAACCGTGCCCTCGTTTCAAGTTAATTCGGCGAACGCAGTTTGAGGCAAAGTTCCGATGGCAGGAATTAGGTTGACGATCCGGAAATCAGGGCCGCCGGTCTGAAGACTTCGTCAACCAGTCACGACGCCCGTCAGAACTGCCGGCGGCGCTGCTGGCGCTGGCTACCCCCCCTTTACCTTAACAAGTCCCGGCGAGGCCACGCGATGCGCTCGCCGTCTGTGTCGCTGCGAACTTGCGCGGAGAACGGCAAGCGGCCTGCCGCCGACCGGACCGGCTCAAGCGGACTTCTTGAGCAGGTCGTCGAAATATTCGATCGTCTTGCGAATGCCGTCGCGGAGCTGAACGCGCGGCTCCCAGTCCAGGATCTCCTTCGCCTTTGTAATATTCGGCTTGCGCTGCTTCGGGTCGTCCTGCGGAAGCGGGCGCTTGTCGATCTTCGAGCGGGAATTGGTCAGCTCGATCACGACCTTCGCGAGCTCGAGGATGCTGAACTCCACGGGATTGCCGAGATTGATCGGCCCGGTGATGTCGTCGGGGCTGTTCATCAGTCTCATCAGGCCGTCGACGAGGTCGTCGACATAGCAGAACGACCTGGTCTGGTCGCCTTCGCCGTAGATGGTGATGTCCTGGCCCTGCAGCGCCTGAACGATGAAGTTGGACACCACCCGGCCGTCGTTCGGATGCATTCCGGGCCCGTAGGTGTTGAAGATGCGGGCGACCTTGATGCGCAGATTGTGCTGACGGCGGTAGTCGAAGAACAGGGTCTCGGCGCAGCGCTTGCCTTCGTCATAGCAGGACCGGATCCCGATCGGGTTGACGTTGCCCCAATATTCCTCGGGCTGGGGATGAACGGTCGGATCACCATAGACCTCCGACGTGGAGGCCTGAAGAATCTTCGCCTTCACGCGCTTGGCCAGCCCGAGCATGTTGATGGCGCCGTTGACGCTCACCTTGGTCGTCTGCACCGGATCGAACTGATAGTGGATGGGCGAGGCCGGGCAGGCCAGATTGTAGATGTCGTCCACCTCGACATAGAGCGGAAAGCAGATGTCGTGCCGCATCAGCTCGAAACGCGGATTGTCGAGCAGGGGAATGATGTTCTGCTTCGACCCGGTATAGAAATTGTCGACGCATAACACTTCGTGGCCGCGCTCGAGCAGGCGGCGGCACAGATGCGAGCCGATGAACCCGGCTCCGCCGGTCACGAGAATACGGGGCTTCATGCAGGATTACCTTCCAGAAGTGACGGGGGCGTCATGAGGGCAAGGACCTTAGGATGCGATCTTCCGCTGAGCTGAGGTCAGAATGTCCACGCCCTTCTGGCGGACCTGCTCCGTATCTGCCGTTGCTTCCTGCCCGGCATATTGGTTGGTCATCACGATCTTCAAGGTGAGCAGCGCGATGTAGATGTCAACACGGAGGCTCGCGTTGCGCACGTACCAGGTGTCGAACGCTTCCTTTTCCTCCTTGCTGACGAGCTTGCCGCCGTTGACCTGCGCCCAGCCGGTCAGTCCGGGCCGGACCGACAGACGGTCGGCGAGGTTCCCGGGCTGGTCTTCCGGCAGCAGCGGGCGCGGGCCGATCAACGACATGTCTCCGAGCAGCACGTTCAGCAATTGCGGCAGCTCGTCGAGCCGTGTGGCGCGCAAGAAGCGCCCGATGGCCGAGGGCTCGCGGCTCGCTTCCAGCCGCTCGCCGTCCGCATCAAAGGGCGCGCGCAATGTCCTGAACTTGTAGATCAGGAACGGGCCCCCCTCCCAGCGGAGCCGCTCTTGCCAGAACAGAACCGGAGCGCCCACGTCGAGCAGGACCAGAAAACCCGCGATCACGGCGACCGGCGAAAGAATGACCATGAGCGCGAACGCGCCCAAGACGTCGATCCAGCGCTTCAGCCAGAAATAGGAGGAGAGCGGCCGCTGCGCGTGTTCGCTTGCGGTTGCGAGTTCCGGCTCCCTGGATTCGGTGATGCCGACCAGACGAGGCAGATACTGCAGCAAAATCTGCCGCTCCTGACAGACGCGCTCGATCTCCAGGCTGGTCGCTTCGCCGAGCTGACTTGCCTCGCCAGCCACCACGACCCGGTCGACATGGATGCCGTGAATTGCGAACTCCGTAACGATGGCGTCGAGCTCGTGCGGCATCCCCATGACCTGGACGTCTGCTACCGCGCGTCCCACCATTTTGGGATTCTGATCGAGCACGGCGATGACGGGATGGCTGGGCGGCGCATAGGCGCGCAGCATCTGGATGAAGTGGAAGGCAAAGCGCGACGCGCCAATAACGACGATGCGCTCTCGCTTGGTTTGGTGTTCATGTGCGCTGTCCGGCAATATGACGCGAAAGAACAGCCGGCCACCGATCAACCCTGCACCGAGCAACGCGGCATGGATCAGAGGCATCGAGCGCGGAATGCCGTCCATGCGCGTGAGCGAGAACAGAACGCCGCAGGTCATCAGTTCCGTGAACAGCACCGCCTCGAGGATGGAGAGGAATTCCTGGACGGAGAAATTGCGTAGCAGCCCGTCCTGGATGCGGAGGGCGAAGAAGCTCATCAGCGCAAAGGCTGAGGCGAACAAGCAATAATAGACCGCGACCGCCCAGTCGCCGTGGAATGGCGCCGCGCCGTCCCGAACGAACAGGGCAAGAGGGGGTGAGGCCGTCGCCCAAACCAGGTCCCACGACGAAACGATGATCCTGTTGCGCGATCTTGAGCTGGGGGAAGGAACAATCATGTTAAATTCTCGGTATTACATTGCGATTTAAATCGCAAAAAACTGGATAAAACTTTAAATTGTTGCCGCTCTGTGGCACATCTGCAACAGGTTTTCCCCGGACCTCAGATAACGAAGTATTAAGGTCTGGGCCCGGCCCGGGCAACTTAAATCTCTAGGATCCTTTGTTAACTCTAACGTGACGCTGGGTTTAAAGCGCTCGCCAAATTTGCCGTCCCGGTCCAGCAAATTTTGCGCCAAGTGGCCAGCCGAAGGCCCGGTGCGGCCCCCGATCCGAATACATACTGAATTTAATAAAGCCTGAATCCAATAAATAGCGGTTGACCCTCGCCGCAATTTAGAGTTCCGTAACCATGTATTGCACTGCGTGGAAGACTTGAATGTGGACTGGTCGCATTTTTTCAGTTTTGGCTTTGGTATTTTTGAGTAGTCCCGCAGCCGCGGGGTCCTATGGCGACAACTATTGGGGTGGAATCGACACCCAGAACGTCTCCAACAAGGACGTCATCGGCTCGAGCAGCACTTTCAACGTCTCCTATGTTGACGTTTCGCGGACCAATGGCGGAAACACGCTGAAGATCGTCCTGCACACCGGCTATGCGGGTGCGCCCGGAACCTCTGCGGCGTTGGGAACGACCTACGGCTCGCTGTTCTTCACAAGTGTTGCGAACTATTCGCCGATCGGCACCGCCGCCGGTCATTACGCAAATGACTACTACCAGCCCAACGACTGGACCTGGGCCTTCGTGACGTCGGCGACGCCTGGCACGGGCGGGCTGTACCAGATCGGTGCCGTGCAACAGGAGGTCGACTACAAGACCACGCACGTCGCGCAGTACTACAAGACCCTGGACGGAAAGATCATCATGTCGAATGCGTATGGTGATCCGGTGACTGCGCCGTACTCTGGCAACAATGGTTATTATTTCCGACAAGGCCAGGCAGTGCAATTTACGCCCGACGCCGGGCAAAAGGCGCTGTACGGTGGAAGCTGGTCGGTCGTGAGCGGCTCCACGATCACCTATTACATCAACGATCAGCACACCCTCGGCGACACGTTTGCCATGTCTTGGGCAATGACGTGTGCGAATGACGTGTTTCAGCGCGTGGTCAGCGTCCCCGGCCCGGTTGTGGGCGCCGGTCTACCGGGGCTTCTCGTCGTGATGGCGGGATTCTGTGGCGTATTTCTGCGCCAGCGTCGCTTACAGGCATCGGGGTTAGCCGTCCATTGATCCTGCGCTGCTGCGGCTCTTCTGTCCACGCCCCGTGAAACGAAACTGCGGATAGTGTCGCGCGGTCGGGGGGATTCTCCCCGGGGGGACCGCCAGCGGAAAGCCAGCCGGGGGGCGAGCAAGAATCTAAGCTCGCGCAGCGCGACCGCCCATCGGACATAGGCCGCCGATCGCAAGCTCTATTATCCCCTCGCTCGTTGGCTGCCGAAACCCCGCGGCTATGGAGTTACGCCGCTTCACCTAAGAGAGATCCATGGGGCCCGCGCTGCACGAGGCCATCACCTCGTGGGGAGAAAGCCTCCGTCGGGCCGACTTTGCTCCTGGCGGAGCGTCTCAAGCAAACCGGCGGCTGCGCCGGTTCACGAGCCATCCGAACAGGCACGCGGCAAAAGCAAAGCTGGCGGCGCCTGCGCCGACCGTTGGGCCTGGAACTGCGGTGACGGCAACCTTCTCGATTCCCCAACCCTCGTCGCGGAGCCCTTGAAATCCGGCATGGCCGGAGCCGAGGCTCGTGTAGCCAAAGGTGAGTGTGTTCAGGCCGGCAATCAAGGGAAGGCCTGTGAAACTCAGTGCCTCCTGGCCCCCATTCCAGCCGATGCCGGTGCCGTTTCCGGTCAGATTGGTGAATGTCGCGCCGAAGGGATTGTAGTAGATATTGGACTGCGAGCCGCTATTGCTACCGCCACCGAGATTGAAAGTGCCGGAAAAGATCAAAACGTTGTTCAGCTTCAGCGAGAAGTCGTCCTCATAGAAGTTCTGACCATCCAGGCTGGTGTAACCGTCGATGACAAACGACAGGCCGG
Source organism: Bradyrhizobium guangxiense (assembly GCF_004114915.1). NCBI lineage: Bacteria > Pseudomonadati > Pseudomonadota > Alphaproteobacteria > Hyphomicrobiales > Nitrobacteraceae > Bradyrhizobium > Bradyrhizobium guangxiense. The sequence continues at coordinate 1,169,411 of NZ_CP022219.1, forward strand.
CCGCCACGGGCGACGAGTTGAACGTCAACGAATAAGTCTGATTGGTTGCGATCGGCCCGGTTGCCGCCGGGGCCGAGTAGATCAGGCTCGCTTCCGCGTTGTGGGCCAGCAGAACGGAAAGCGCCGCGCCGCCGATCAGGGCTTTAACCTTCATTGACATTTCACCATTTAATTTCGATTTAAGTTGTTCTTTAAATCGACAGGTATGTCAATAGTTGATTTCGAGACAGCGATGCTCGGCGGGCGAGAGTCGCGCCGAGGTTGCCGGCGCGCCGAAATGTCGCCTGGTCTAAGGCATGGCTCCGTCTTCTGAAAACGTTAAGATGGCTCATCGAGGAGCACCTCTGGTGACAGGCTCGTGTAAGGAATAAATGGCAAGATTGGGCGCCCGTACCGGCTGCTCCCTGCCACTCGGCCGGACGATGCCCCTTTTGTTTTCAGCTCATCATAAATGAGGCACACGCAGTACGAGGATGATGCTGTCGATGGGAATGCCTCAACGATCATCAACGGCAGGTACTGCGTTCGATCGAATACGAGAAAACCAAACAATTGTAGTGCTGCGCCGGCGAAACGCCCGCCGGCAAAGCCGAATTCAGAGTCGGGAAGAAATTGAATGTGCGGAATCGCCGGACTAGTCGACAGGTCGGGCTCGGTCGCGCCTGAATTGCTGAGCGCGATGCTGGACCAGATCTATCATCGCGGCCCTGACGGGGAGGGGGCTTTCCTCTGCCCAGAGCGGGCGTTCGCAATCGGCATGCGCAGGTTGTCGATCATCGATCTTCAGAGCGGGGACCAACCGATCTGGAACGAGGCCCATGACGTTGGTGTCGTGTTCAATGGCGAGATCTACAATTACAAGGAACTGACCCGCAGCTTAGAAGGGCGGGGCCACATCTTTCGAACCCGGTCGGATACCGAGGTGCTCGTCCACCTCTATGAGGAGTATGGGCAGGACATGGTGCAGCATCTGCGCGGCATGTTCGCATTCTGCATCTTCGACCTGCGAAACGGGACCCTCCTTCTTGCGCGAGATCATTTTGGACAAAAACCGCTCTACTACACGAAACAGCACGGGAAACTCGCGTTCGCCAGCGAAATAAGCGCGTTGCGTGCGGTGCCCTGGGTTGATCTTGCAATCGATCGCGAGGCCTTCCTGGACTATACATGCTGGTTGTCGTTGCCTCCGCCAAGGACTCATTACCGCAACATCCTGAAACTGCCCGCCGGTTGCTGCGCGCAGTTCTCGCTGGACAGCTGTGAGCTGAAGATCTCGCGCTACTGGCAATTCGGCCAAGGATCAGTGGCTGACCTGGTGGACGAGCGCGCCGCCATCGCGCAGCTGGATACGGTGCTTGGCGAAAGCATTTCGATGCATTTGCGCGCAGACGTCCCCGTTGGCGTGCTGCTGAGCAGTGGCTTGGACAGCTTCGCCATCCTCAACTACGCGCAGGAGATCGTCGGCGGAAGCATCAGCACCTTTTCGGTGGGATTTGACAGCAGCGATAGCGAGCTCAACGGCGCAGAGCTGGTTGCCCGACAGTCGAAGTCGCGGCACCACGCGTTGAAGCTGAACGAGCGTCATTTTGTCGAGAACCTGGATAGGGTGCTGCGCCATCTCGGCGAGCCGATCGGGGACCCGGCGTGCTTTGCTGTCCTGCTTCTTTGCGAGCTTGCCCGCAACCACGTCAAGGTCCTGTTGTCTGGCGAGGGAAGTGACGAACTCTTTGCAGGGTATGAAGGGCGATATCTTGGGGCGATGTCGACCCTGGATCGTTCCGAGTCGCTGCGGATGCTCGCGCGCGTCCTGCCCAGCGCCAGTTCACCCTGGGAGACCTCGCGCTGGCAGAGGCTGCTGGCGCGAGTGCATTCGTCCAGCGGCCAGGAATTCGTCAATCTGCGCTCAGAGGGTTTCCCTGGTGACGCCCGACAGCCGCGCGGGCACAGCAGAGTTCAGCGCAGCTTGCTGTTCAATCGCTCGGTGGCAATATCCGAGCAGATGTTCCGCCATTACCCGGACCGTCTCAGCAGCCTTCTCGCATTCGACATGGAATGGCAGCTGCCGGAATCGTTGCTGCAAAAGGCCGACAAGATGAGCATGGGCGCGAGCATCGAGCTGCGTGCTCCTTTCCTCGATGTCGAAGTTGCGCGACTCGCGGCGCGGGTTCCTTCCGAATTGAAGTTGCCGCGTTCCGGACCCGGCAAGAGAATACTGAGACGTTTGCTGAAGCAGAGATTTCCCGACAGGCATGTTCCGCTCGTGAAGAAGGGCTTTCCCATCCCGCTGCAGGAATGGATGACTGGGCCTCTTCGCGAACAGGTGGAGGACGAGCTCTTTTCCTCTCGTTCGACAGTATTGAACCACCTCGATCCAAAGCTGCTCCGGAAAGCCTGGAACGACTTCCTGAATGGGTGGGAAGGCGCAAGGGTATTCTATTCGTTATGGCTCTACGAAAGGTGGACCAAAGAGCAGCAACGGAAAGTCTCGGTCGGTGCTCCAAAGAGCCTGGTCGCGACGGTGAGGTGATTCAGGTGATCGCCGGAATGGCCGCGCGTAGAGCGGCGCATTCCCTCTCCGAGCATCGCAGTAAATCCCCCCGGACAAAAACGTATGCGGCAGTGATCGCAGGATCGGGGCGCTGATCGGCGTTGCTCGACCAAGAACCGCGCTGCTACACCCCAGGTTCAAAGCTGTGGCACTGAGCGGCCACAGCTTTGATTGTTGCTCTCGTCACGGTGTCGACGTCGAAGGCGTAGAAATGATCGTGCTCGAAGCTGAGCCGTTGATCAGGTTCCTCAGGGCATAGCCCTGCGTGACCGTCGACATCGGATCCTGCACAGCCGAGTTGAGGGTGTGGAGGAAGGCCACGAACTTTCCGACCTCGACCGAGGCCGAATTCGTGACGTAAAGCACGTCCTTGTTACGCATCTCGAACTTCGTCGCCAGGAAGAAGCTGGAGGGATCCCGGAAGTTGATATTGTAGATGACCGGCACGAGTGGCCCGGGATATTGCGCGCAATCTATGCCCATTGCGCTGGCAACTTCGCACGGCTCGCCGCGATAGAGGAACACTGAGGCCGGATTGGCCTGACCGTCCAACAGACCACCAGATTTTGACACGGCTTCTGCCAGGGACAGGCGCCACGCACCAAACGGAACCTGTTGCTGCCGACCCAGAGCGCCGAACGCCAGGAAGGTCTGAGGCTCGCGATACAGGAACAGCGTATCGTTGGCATGGACATAGACGTTATTGGCCGGTTCGTAGATCAGAGCACCGAGCGGTGCAGTCGCACGGCTGCCACTGCGCTCGAGCATGATCCACATCTCGGACGCGGGACCCTGCGTGCCCCCGGAGCGAGCGATATAGTCCAGCACGCGCTCCGGTGTGGCAGTGATCGGCACGCGGCCCGGACGTCCAACCTCGCCCACCATCGTAACCAGTGAGGTTTGCTGGTCGACCGTCGAGACGACAACCTGCGGGTCGATTGCGCGATTCTTGAGCGCCTCGACGATAGCCTGCTGCACCTCTTCCTTGGTTCTTCCCAATGCCCTGATGTTGCCCGCGTACGGAATGGAAATGTTTCCGCGTGTATCGACCGATTGGGTGGGGATCGTGATGAAATTGCCCGGACGCACACCTGCTTCTGCGGGAATGAAGAGACCGCCGGTGCTCGCTTCGAAGATGGTGACGGACACAGTGTCGCCAATACCGAAGCGAAGATCCTTGGGACGCTTCTGCGTGGCGAACTTGGTCAGCCGAGGGGCGGACGAGGCCAACACGGAGACGACCTGCGGTGTGACTTTGACGAAGGCATGGGGAAGGCTGTCGGGATCAACGTAAGACGCATCCCTCACCGCTATCTCGGACGGACCGGATGCCGGCAAAAGCGCGCATCCGCCCAGAGCCGGAACGAGCAACAATGTTGCCGCAATTGCCGCAGGTCTCAACTCTCTCATCCCCAAAAACACACGGTTCAAAATTCGTAGGAATGAATAGCATGCAAAGCCTGGAATAAACGGTTAACCTAACTTGCTGACAGGCATGTTTTGGTTGCTGTGGCATTTCTGCCACGCCAGGCCTGATCCAGCCACCACCGCAATCAATGGTTTTTCGAAGACTTCTGACAATCGCCGCGATTTGCCTTGTTGGCGGCTGCCCTGCCTCGCCTCAGATGTTCGTCGCGGACGGTGAGTGGATTGAGGCATTCACAGGCGTTCGCTACGTGGCGGAGAGAGTCGCGGTCGGGCCGGAAGGGGGAGGTCTCGTTCACTTCGTTCAAATTGACCTTTCAACGCCTGGGATCGAGTTGTTTGTGACGCCGCTGGATCTCCATGCGGTCCAATCCGGCTGGGAATATCGGCTGGCGTACGTATCAAGCGTCGTCCGAGAGCAGCACCTTGCCTTCGCGGTCAACGCCAGTCTCTTCACATCGCGGTCGCTTGGTTACCTGCAGCTGGCCGGTGATATGGCGCGAAGTGTCGAGACAGTGGTCGCAGACCATGTCGTCAACCACCTCTGGGAACACACCTACCTTCTCGCCTTTGACGACCGGCTGGCCCCTTGGTTTACGCTGTCGAAGCCTCCACCGGCCGTGGACCTTGCGCGTGCGCGGTGGGCGATCGGCGGACAAGGGATCGACCTCCGGGAAGGGCGCGTAAGGACCGGGAGCGCCATGCCGGACGCCCGGACTGCCGTCGCGCTTGATCAGGGTGGCCGACGCCTGTTCCTTGCCGTGGCCGAGAATATGTCGCCCCATTTGTTGTTGGCCAAATTGGCTGAACGAGGCGGTTGGACCGGAATGATGCTGGACGGCGGCCATTCCAGCACCCTTGCGGTGGGTCCGAACGCCAGGGGGCTTCGATCTGGCACTTTGGTCGGAGGTTGGCGTCCGGTCGCCACCGTTCTGGGAATCCGCGCAAGGCCGGTGCAGCCCAAGCTCCCCGACGACTGACCTCGCTGTCGGGACAGTGTGGCTGCCAAGGCACACTTGGCGTCCAAAAAATATTGCACGACAGTATAAATGGCAGCTTGTGCTATCCAGGATAGCCGACCGGTCGTACTCGGCGAATCGGCCGTGCATTTGCGACGTCAGGAGGGTCCCGTGAGACGCGTCATTTGTCTGCTGGCAATGCTTGCAATTCCCGCCTTGGCTTCGCCCGTGGGGCCGGTCGCTGCTGCGGATGCTCCAGTCCCGGCCCGATCGGTCGTTCGGGAATGCGCTGATCCTGACTGCCGCCATCACGAGCGCGTCTATACCAGCCGGGAATATATCCGGGTTCGCTACCCCAAGTGCAGGATTCGCGATGCCTGCTCGCTTTATGGAGCCTACGGGCCGCATGGCGGGGCGCCGTATTGGGGTGCATATACGGGATGGGGCTATTATCAGGCTTGGTAGCATCGGTGCGCCGTTGCAGGCGCTCAAGAGAACTCGTCCCGATCGATGCCTAGATGCTGGGCGATGGCCGCCGGCTCCAGTGCCTCGATTCTAAGACTGGAGTCTCGCTAGGCGTTCCTTGAATTGTTCGACCCTGATCGGGTTGTCGCCGTAGAGCCCTTGCGCCTTCTCCTCCACGTATTCCTGGAGCCTCTTGCGAACCGGCGCCGGAACTTGCTCGTTGCTGAGTATCCGGGCGATCGTGCCGGTCGACAGACCTGAATTCTTGTGCTGTCCGCTGAGGATCGACCAAGTCGTACTCCGGCTGAGGCCGAGGGCCGCAGCCTGCTGATCGAGGCTTTCAAATCCCGCGATCCGAAGAGCTTCCGTGATTTCGCGAATCTTGGCCCATTGGCGTTCGCGCCCCGGACTGCACAGGGGGATATCAGTGGCAACAGCTAACGGATAATCGTGCGAGTTCGACATTGCAAAAATATTCAATTAATCGTCGCGGCCTGCAACTCGGATGAAATGTTTCCGTTAGCAGGTAACGTTACCGGCGAGTGTGGCAATTGAGGCAGAGCTTTTCTTGGTTCCGATACGCTAACGGTTCCCTTCAGGCGAGACAGTATCAACAACTCCCAAGTGTAGGATGGTGACACGTCGTTTGTGTGAACCGGACGCTGCCAGGTTCGAACATATTCTGCGAGCAAGTCGGTTTATTGCTGGGTTCCTCCGGCTCTACACCGCATCGTGACTTGGCGCTGGGGTGCAAAGCGGGGAGATTACAAGCTTGGATTGGAGCATTGAGAAGCCTCGTTGAAACCCAATTCGGCCACCTTTGTTCGGTTTATCTAGAGGCAGAGGAAAAATCGCAAGTGTCGCGACAAAACCCAGTATCCTCGGCTGTCGAAACTGGAATCTAATGATTGAATTTGCTTTGGGTGCGATTGTTGGCGCGGCGTCGGGTTACGCAGTGCGGGCTTGGTTATCTGCACGCCGTCGTCGAGCTGCACGCGCCGCCCGCGTTGCAAAGAGTGCTGGCATCGCGGCGAGCGGGGAGCGGCATTTTGTCCCCTTCAAGTCTGAAGGCGCGCCCAGCGAGACCGGTGAGAATGCAAGCTCGATGGTCGTCAGGCTCCAGCCAGGCGCCAACGAGGCCGGGCAGGCTCAAGCCAACGAATTCCGCGTTCGTGCCGACTCCGCGGCTCGCATGTGATGGGTCGGGACTTCCCGGTTGACCCATGACTCCCGCAAAGATACTCTGCGTTTGAGGCTGGGAATTCTGGCTGATAATTCCTGTTTAATCGCTGCGGGGCGCGCGGAAGCCCATCCATTGATCAATGAAGGTTTTAATTGCTCCTGACTGGAGGGCGGGCAATCCGTATCAGGATTTACTAGCCCAAGCCCTGGAGCGGCAATCGGTTTCGGTCGATTTTCTGCAAAATTACAAACGTGTATTCCCTCTTGCTCGCTCCGTGAGGAAGAGCTCGGCAGATATATTCCATCTCCATTGGCCCGAAGCCTACTTTTCCCGTGCCAAAGCCAAGCTGGAGTGGTGCCGGCACGCGCGTTTCCCGGTCGACCTGGAGCTGGCGTGTCAGAACAAGCTTCTTGCCTATACCGCGCACAACCTGCTGCCCCATAGCCGTCACACCCGACTCTTTCAGCTTTCGGCAAAAGTCAACGCGCGCTACGTCGTGAGACGAGCGGGCATCATCTTTGCCCATTCTGCGGCGGCAAGATCGAGGCTCGTTGCGGAACTGGGCGCCGAGGAGTCGAAGATTCGCGTCATTCCGCATGGAGATCTATCCGGGACTTTGGGCGCACCGATCCCCCGGGATGAGGCCATCCGGGCTCTGGGCATTGGCTCGGCTCCTTTCGCGCTCATGTTCGGCGCGGTGGACGAATACAAGTCCTATGAAGAGATCATCCGGTGGTGGAAGCAGAGCGACATGCCACTTCGCCTCGCGATCGCCGGAAAACCGCGGACCGAGGCGTATGGGCATCATCTGGTGAACCTGATCGGCGGGGCGCCGAACATCATCCCCGCATTTGAATGGCTGTCCGAGGAGCAGCTGCGCCTTTGGCTCAGCGCCGCCTCGCTCGTCATTTTCAACTATCGCGAAATCCTCACCTCAGGAGCGGCGTGCTTGGCGCGCTCATACGGCATTCCCATCGTGTTGCCGAAGCGGTTGACGTCCGTGGATCTTGGCGAACCCACGCCCTACGTGTTGCGGTTCTCAACCCCGGAAACCGATCTGGGCAAACAGCTCGAATTGGCGCTCGCAGTGAAACCCGATTTCGATGCTGCGGCCGACTGGCGAGAGGCTTGCAGCTGGGATCGCGTGGCGCGGCTCACGGCGGAGGCCTATGCTGACGCTCAGCGTGGCTGAATCTTGCCCTGCCAAGGGAACGTGAGCGGTCGGGCAACTGCCGGGAGCCGATTGGTCATGGCCTGATGCGGACGCATTAATGTTAAGGAGAGCCAACGCCATGCGCGAGTCGTTTAAGCGATGTACAGTCCGTGAGGTCCATCGCGGCGCGTGACATGAGCAAGATATTTTTCATCAATCGATTTTTCTTTCCCGACCACTCCGCTACCAGCCAAATTCTCAGCGATCTCACATGGCACCTGACGGGCAGGGGGAGAAGCGTCCACGTCATTACCAGTGGACAGGCGTACGACAACCCTGGTGCTCGTCTCCGCTCCGAAGAGGTCATCCGAGGCGTGCACGTACATCGCGTCTCCTCGACCGGTTTTGGCAGGGCCGGTCTGTTCGGCCGTCTGCTCGATTATCTCTCGTTCTATTGGTCGGCACTTGCGATGCTCTGGAGGCTGGTCGAAGCCGGGGACGTCGTCGTGGTGAAGACCGATCCGCCGCTCCTTTCCGTACCGGCTGCGCTGGTCGCGAGGGGGAAGCGTGCGTCTCTCGTCAACTGGTTGCAGGATGTCTATCCGGAAGTCGCGACCGAGCTCGGAGTGCCGTTTCTGCGCGGTCCGATCAGCTGGCTGATCGCGAAGTTGCGCGACCTTTCGTTGCGTTCCGCTGCCGCGAACGTTGTTGTCGGCGAGCGGATGCGGGCGCTGCTCGTGTCGAAGAACGTTCAGCCTGAAAGGGTCTTCTGCATTCCGAACTGGTGCGACGATTCCGCGATCACGGAGGTGGCGGATTCGGACAATCCTTTGAAATCGGAATGGAAGCTGCAGGATAAGTTCGTCGTCGGATATTCCGGCAATCTCGGCCGCGCTCACGATTACGAGACCATGCTCGCGGCTGCCGAGCTGCTGCGTGACCATCCAGAAGTTGTTTTCCTGATGATCGGAGGGGGGCATCAGGTCAAGGATCTCGCGCGAGAGGTTGAGCTCCGAGGGCTGGCGAGCGCTTTCTGTTTTAAATCCTACCAACCCCGGGAGCAATTAAAGCAATCATTATGCTTGCCGGACGTCCATTGGTTGTCGCTTGAGCCCCGCCTGGAAGGCTTGATCGTTCCAAGCAAGTTCTACGGGATCGCCGCGGCTGCGCGGCCGACCATTGCAGTGGGCGATTTGAAGGGAGAGATTGCAGGACTTGTTCAGCGATATGCGTGTGGAATCGCTGTTGCCAAAGGGGATGGGCGCGGAATGGCGGACGCTATTCTTTCGCTGCATGAAAACGCAGAACAGCGCCGCCTGATGGGGCAAAATGCACGCAAGATGATCGATGAGCACGCTGGGCGAGGACGGTCGCTGCAAGCCTGGGAATCGTTGCTGGTCCGGCTATCTCTCCCGTAGTGACGCTTTCGTCTGTTCGGGTGGCGCGTCCAGCAGTTATTCCTATTCTTCGATTGAAATTCGCGATTTAAATAACTTATTGAAAATCCAGCTGTTTTGTTAAATTTTCAATTTGGAGTCGAGTTTGTCCAAAAAATGGGTGTTGACGCAGCGCCGCATTAAGAGTTTGTTACCCATGGAAGTAGTAATTTTACGGAGGGCTTTCCACTATGTTTAAGAAGTTTCTATGCTCGGTTGCTGCGCTCGGTGCGCTTGCGCTGGTCGCTCAGAGTGAAGCGAAGGCTGCCACCATTTTCGGTTTTTATAGCCTTGATGGTGGAGCGACGATCAACCCCTTGCTGGATGCTGATCCGTCTGCAAGTGGCTTCGCTTTCTTCGGCGCGCTCGGTAATTTCAACGTGAACATCCTTGGTGGTGCCGTGCAGCCGGCCGCCGGAACCGACCTCTTTACGGCCACCGCTATCGATAGCCATACGGCGCCGAGCACGGATCTGCTGAAGCTTTACTTCGTCGGTACGGGTTTCACGCCGGGTGGATCACAGACCTTCACGAGCCAGTTTACGTCCAATGCTCAGGGCTCGGGTCTGACGGTGGGTGAATCCACCTACTTGGGTACGCCGTTTGCCCCCGGCACGCTCCTGGGCTCGGCACTTTTCCCGCCTCTGCTTGGGACGGCTTCTTCGGTCACCAGCGCGTTCGCGGCGTTGGGTTATTCACTCACTGGCGAATTTGATATCACTGCGACTGGCGTTCAAAGTCAGACGGGTACCATTCGCGTCTCGGCAGTCCCGGGGCCGATCGTCGGTGCCGGTCTGCCCGGTCTGGTCGCGGCATGCGGTGGTCTTCTCGCACTCGCGCGCCGTCGGCGGAAGCAGGCAATCTAAGTACGGACCTTTGTAAAGTCTGGAAATCCCTCAAGGGCCGCGGAGCGACAGCTCCGTGGCTTTTGCTTTGTGGGCGACGCGCTTCGTCGCTTCAGTATACGTGGATACCTCGGACCCTGGCGGCGGCTACGTGCAGCAAGCGCTGTCAGCGCTTGTCGGCCAATTGCAAGGGCGCCAGTAGCGTCGTGCCCGTTTAAATCAGCACGCGCGCTCTGCCGCCCGACGGCCGCGGTGAATCTCCGCGGGCCGCGCGACGTCATCTTGGAAATAGGATGAGTTTGAATCGCTGGCCTGCAACATCAAGCCGGCTGCCGCCCAAACGAGTTTGGGCGGGATAAGGGAGGATCGAAGATCTATGCCGACCGACCCGGAGCTTGGGTCCGTTGCGCCCTCCGCCGGCTGGCAATCCAGCCCATCATCAGGCCACCCAGAACCATCGAAGGGAGAGTCGGGTTGCCGAGCGGCACGGCAGAGATGTTCTCTGTCGAGATGATGGCTTCGGGAAGATAGTTGTTGGCTGCTAGCCAATTGCCGTTTGGATCTCCAGCTGTGTACGCAAACGGTCCTGTTTGCGTCGTATTGAATTGCCAGCTGTTCAATGTTGCGAAATCAGCAATCGCGACCAGGAAATAGCTGCCGGCACCAATCGACCAATTGAGATTGTTCAGCAGAACCGGATGTGCGCTGTCTGCCGCCAGGTTTGTCTGGTACAGGAATGTCCCTGTGGGAATGCCAGATCCATTGTCTGCCATGATACCCAGGGTAAACGTCGTAAGAGCCGAGCCCGGCTGGGGGCCGATAAAGGCCTCGATGCCGTTGACCTGAGTCGAGGTCCCCGCGAAAAAACCTAGCCCGATTGACTGCGTGGAAGGGCTAGACCCCACATTTTGAACCCCCCATCCTGAGCTGGCTCCATAGGTATCTCCTCCGATCGTGTCCTTAAGGATCGTTGCGTGGCTGGAGCTAGTGCCGACCAGAAAAATCGCTGTTGCCGCTGCCAGGACCGTCTTCATTTGTAATGCGCCTTTGATGAATGATTTCCACGATTGAGGCTTCTCTCATCATGATTCATGCCCTGCTGATTCGCCATGATTTATTCGAATTTACATGAGCGATGCGTCGTCCGACCACAGGGCTCTGGCGCTTCCAGGTGGCACGCGGAAGTCTTGGCAAGCGCACCTTTCGTCCGAAAGGCGTGCCAGGGGTGTGGCGATGGGGCGCGCACCTACTTCGGCCGGGCCGACTGCGCATTTTCGTTGGGGCGCCGCAAAGCCGGTCCTGCTGCTGAGCGCGCCACACGCGTCAGAGTGGGATAGACGCCTCAGGCCTGGGAATATAGGCTGCTAGCCATTTAAGCGTCATGAATATGAGCGTAGTCGGCGTACCGGGTATGATTTCTCCCTTCAGAAAATTGAGGCGTGAAAATCCGAAGCGCGGAGCCGATCGCGAATATCCGGTTGTTGTAGAACTTGGTCTTGACGCTCCGAGCAAACGGTCAAATCCGCCCGATTTGCGCAGGCTCCTGCAGCAGAAGAGGCGCCAGCTTGCCTTGGCGTATCGTCGGGCCGGCCTGACGATGGAAAACCGCAAGGTCGTTTTCGGGCAATCACGAGGCGTAGTGACGGGCTGGCAGATCGGGGAGGAGTGGCTCCTCATCGGCGGGGCTGTCGCTGTCATGGCCGTTCTTGTCGGCTTCGTTGCCTCAGTCCACTATTTCGCAGGAGGGCCGCCGTGGCCCACTCAACTGGTCATTTCGGCCCAAACCCCGCCGCCCGCTTCGCCGCTCGAGGGGGTATTCCTGGCCCGCAATCAAAGTGGATTGTTCAGAATCAACAACCTTTCGGTTGGCTGCAAGGTCATTTCGCTTCGGACGAAGCGGTTCAGCATGACGAAGGATTCGATGACATCGTTGATGTTTCCTTCCCGGGGACCGGCTGCTCTAGTGCGGCCAGCTTCGGCGAATGCTTTCACCTGTCCGTTTTATGAGTACATCGAGTCTGCTTCAGGCGCTGTTTCGCCTGCTGATCTGACCGAGGCTCAGATCATGCTGGTCGCAAAATATGATGCACCCCGGTGGTGGCCGTACAATCCAGAAGTCTCAGCGCTGTTTGCGCTCGACGTCAGGAGTTCGCCGCCACGATGGATGATGAAGTGACTTCCGCTGGATGCGCGAGATCAAGCCATGCCTCGCGTGACCGTCTTGGCGGCGTACGGCTCAATAAATCCGGCGCAAAATTGCGCAAGAACGGCTGGGCAGAGCCAGGGGACGCCGGATGCAGCTTGGCTTGTCGTCCCTGGCCAACGCCGCCGGGCTGCCGAACGCGCGTTTCCTGAGCGCTGGGTTCTCTGGATAGGACCCGCCAGGGGACGGTTATCTGTTGATATCGTTTCCTTACAGTGCCGGACTGGCACTCCCCGGCGGAGTTTGTGGTATCGAGGCCGCCTTCGTTCGTCACACCAACGCAGCCCCGGGGCGCCTTTTTTGGGGCCATTGCGAATTGGGCTGAAGCAGTCTAGGTACGGCGATTATGAACCCATTGGATCAGGCCTTTCACTTGGATCATCACTTGATGATCCAACAACGGACGCGGCGAGCTCGCTCGGTCGTGGTCTCGGTGGCCGGTCTGTTCGTCGCCGGAGCAATTGGTACCTGTGTGGCGAGCAGTTACGACGAGCCGCTTCAATCGGCGGCGCCAGCGAGGCCGCCGGCGGCGGCGCCAGATGATAAGCCTCCCCTGAGCCTCATGAGCCTTCAGCTAAAGGAGGCCAATGAGACCGACGAGCTCAAACGGCAGATTGCCGACCAGCGCGCCGAGATGAAACGGCTCTCGGACCAGATGTCTGCGCTGATCTCACGAATGGCCGCTTTGGAAGTATCGCTCGAGCGGCAGGTCCAGCAATCGTCGAGCATGTCGGCCTCAATACCCCCCGCCGGTTCGGAGGGGCCCGCCCCAATTTCCAGCCGTCCCTCGGCAGTTGCAAGGCCGCTCAAGAAGCGAGCGCCAGAACGAGGACCGATGGGGCCGATATCGGTGGGCGGAGCCCCGTTAACGACCGCGTCAGCCATTCCGCGGCAATGATCGTCCCGAGCCCCGCTTTTGCAGCCGCGACGGGGCCCAGGTTTGCCCCAGTTTTGCGTCGGCGGAGAAGCCTCTGAGGAGCTTCTCCTGCGCTGCTTTGAGGGGCCGAAGCTATCACTTGCTGGCTTTTCCGCATTGTTGCATATCGAATAGGAGCCACTGAGCCCGAATCGGACGATGCAATCATGAGTCCGGCAGAGCTACTTCCGAGCGATCCAAATCCAAGCGATGCGACGTCCACGGAAGTCCAATTTGCGCTTGTGATCGCGCGCATCCTCGAAACCGTGAAAGGCGACCCCGAATACATGCGGCAGGTCGTCTACGATCTCGCCCGCCATAAGCTTCAGGAGCAGTTTACCCACACAGATGCGGCCGACGTCCGCCGCATGCAAGCTGCCCTGGAAGCCGCGATCAATGGCGTAGAGCAATTCTCTCGGCAAGATCCGGGCGCTCCAAGTCTACCCCCTCCGCAGCTTACGAAAGCGCCCGACTTTGGCGGAGCTCCCGGCCCAGAGAGTGCTCCCGCGCCGCGCGCCAGAGAGATCGTGCTTTTCGAGGAGGGCACTCACGTCCGCCCTCGCTTCGAATGGGTGACGAAGCGCAGGGTGACGGTGCTGCTCGCGCTCGCGGCTGCAGGACTGCTCTTGTTTGAACGAGATCACCTGGTCAGCCTGATCTCCAGTTCCGGCAAGCCGATCGAGCAGGCTTTGCAGGAAGGAGGTCCTTCCGCCACGATTACGATCCCGATCCCGTCAGCGCCCCCGACCACGGCTCTTACGACGGCGCCGACTGTGGCAACGAAGCCTGCACGCGCCCTTCCCAGCGAATATGGGGTGTACGCACTCGATGAGGAGGATCGTCCGACAGTCAAACTGCAGTTGCTACCCGGAAAGGCGCCAGACATAAGGATCGCTTTCTCCCCGACGTTCAAGGTGCCGGATCAGCCTGCTTTGCCGAGTGGACACGTCAAGTTCGTCGTGTTTCGGCGCGAAGCCGTGAACAGCATTCCGGAGGCTGCCGAGGTTCGCGTCGTGGCCAAGATCTCCCGTGAATTTTCAACCGCAGCCGCCGGTAAGAAGTTGAATGACGATGACGACGTCTGGGTCATCCGCAACTTCTCTTACGCTTTCCAGGTCAGTCCGGTCGCGGGCTCTCCGGAGATGTACGAACTTCGAAGCGAGGATCCTGCGCTGGATCTTCCGGCGGGCAATTATGTGCTAGTCTTGAAGGCGCAAACCTACTTCTTCCGGATTGGTGGAGAGATCGTCGATCCAAGGCAATGCATGGAGCGGGTGGTCGCCAGCAACGGCACGTTCTATGCGCCATGCAGGCCGGCGCGCGGCGCAGGTAGATGATATCGCACTGTGCCCCATTGGCGAACCGCATGCGACTAGCGACAGAGGCCGATCTTTGACGCGTGCGAAGCTTTCGGATTCCGCCCTCGCTGGGCCGCCTTCATAACGATTCAAAGCCGAGCGATCGTGGAACGGGAAGCGCCCAGAGTGGTTTCCATTTCGGCCGAACCACAATTGAAGAGAAGCGATTATGTTGCGTTCAATATTACTGTGCAGCGCGATTGTACTCTTTGGGCCGGTCGCGAAGGCCGAGAATTGCCAGTTCGTGGGCGGCGGCAAAATCATCTGCGACAACGGGGTCGCGGCACGGCGCTATGGGCAGACCACCTACTGGAACGACGGGACGATATCTGAGCAGTACGGGACAACGACATACAACAGCGACGGCAGTAGTGCTCGGCAATACGGAAACACCACGATTTTCAGCGACGGCGCGTCAGCCCGGACGTATGGGAATCGCACTTATTTCAGTGACGGTAGGTCTTGTTATCGGTACGGTCGCCAGCTTCACTGCGATTGAAGGGCGAACACGCAAGTAGAGACGCCGGCGCCCAGTCACAGCCATCGCGCGGCGGTGATGGGCACGTCGATCTGTCCTATTTCGGGGGGCGCGCACCGGTGCTCGCCCTGAAGCTCCTGAGAGCTGGATAGCGGAGATCAAGCCAGTGCATTCGTAGCTTTAAAGCTTCGTTAACTATGGCCGCGCCATCCTCCCGCCTGCCGACCTCAAACGAGACCTCCGTGCATGTTTCAGCTCTTTGCGAAGGCTCGCGATCAGCGTCTTTTTCGCCGAGCGGGATCGACGACATTTCGGGTGCGCTCGGCCAAGCGTGACTCAGAGCAAGATCAACGCCGGGTTGCAGCGATCATGGTCGCCATCGACGATGCGATCGCGGCAGCCGAGCGCGAGCGCGCCGGCTTAAGTCGGCGGGTCGAGGAGGTCCTGGCGCGGCCAGCCGTGACGCTGGGAAACGATGACGACGAATATCTGTACCGCGAACCGCTGGACAGTCATCACCAGGATCTATTCGACGCGGAAATCGTCAATGGCCAAAGGCGGCTGAAGGAGTTGGGCTCCGCAATCGCTCATTTCAGGTTCGTCAGGGCCGCGATGCAAAGCCGGTTTCCTGACTACAAGTCCCGCGCTGACGACGCGGGGGCATAGTGCCAGCTGCGGCTCAGCCAGCGTTGTGACCGGGAAGCGCACTCGCCTGCTGGCCGGCAACTTCCGCGGGAAAAGCCCTGAGTAGCGCCCCTGCCAGATAGCTAAGCTGCAGCAGGACGACAAATATCAATACGGACGACAGGGAGTGTGATGTCGTCGCACTGACGACGATTCCACCCAAGGCGATGCCCGGGATGAGAATGAACACCGGGTACCGGAGCCCCAGGGCGAGGCCTATCAGTACAGTACCGGCTACGAGCATCGTCACGGGAGCACTCCAAATGGCTCCGTGACGGTAGGCTCGTCGGGCTAACGTTGCCTTAAGTCATATGGCAAAATTTTCCTTGCAAGTGGAGGCCGGGCGGCACGGTCCGCTCTCTTCGAGACGGTGTCGCCGAGACTTCTCGTGCATGGCTCAACGTGCATGGCTCAATATGTCCTTGTGCCTGCTCCATTTGACGAGGGAGTTCAGGACCGGCGCCGTCGGCGCCGCGCCGGGTCCGCGTTCGGCATGCTGGAGCTTGCAATGCCCTCACTCGGATCTGCGCCAAGCAAGAGGGTCACAAGAGGGTCACTTCGAGTTCACGATGGAGTTGATGTTCGCCGCGTTGGCTGTCGCGGCATCCAGCGGCGCCATGAGCTTGATGAATTCAGTCGAAGGCGACTCGGCGACCGAAATCACATCGTGATCGCGCACTCTGAACGAATCCGCCTGGAACCAGCCATCAGGCTTGCTCATGTCGAACTTGTAGACGGCAGGCACCAGCGCCGTCGGAAAGCCTCTGACCTCGAGACCAACGTTTTCCAACAATTGCTTCGGCTCGAACCGGTAGACGAACACAGACTTTGAGTTGGCACGGCTTCCGTCGAGGCCGCCCGCTTTCGCAAGCGCTTCCGCGAGTGACATATCGTAGTTCTCGAACGTGAAGCGACGGTTGTTCGTTCCGCCGATGGAGCCGGGGGTAGGTGTCGATCCGAACGCCATGAACACGCGCGGAACGCGCGTCAGGAAGATCACATCGCCAGGCGCCAGCAAGATGTCTTCGGGCGGTCGTCGAACGATGGCGGCGAGGTATTGGCTGTACGTCTTCCCGGCGCGCTTCAGCGTGACGGTGACCTCGTAGTCGGGATATTTCGGCCCTCCCGCTCTGGCGATTGCCGCCAACAGCCGAAGCCCGCCCGGGTCGATCGGGAAGCGCGAGGGTGAATTGGCCTCGCCAAGCACGCTGACCTGATTTCCGCGCTGCTCCGCGACCGCCACAACGACCTGTGGCTCGATTGCGCGCTCCTTAAGTCGATCGCGGATGATCGCGGAAACCGCGCGCGGCGTTAATCCCGCGACTTTGATCGTGTCCGCGAAAGGAATATTGATGCTGCCGGTCTGATCGACCTGCTGTCGCGGTATGTCGACGAAATTGCCCGACCTGACGCCTGCTTCGCCAGGAATGAACAATCCACCTGCTTGCGCCTCGAAGACTGTGACGGTCAGAATGTCACCGATACTGATCGGCGCGTCGCGATGGCCTCCGGGCACGGATGCGAACGACATGCCGGTCGCATTGGTGATCGTGTTGGTGGCCTGCATCACGGTGGCGTTGATGGGCATCAGGACATAGGGAAGCGGCGCTGACGGCTCCGTGACGATCGCGGCGTTCTCGTGGACCGAAGCGGAGTCGGGCGCGTCCATCGGGATGAACCCGGCGCATCCGGTCATCGTCACTGCGACGAAGATCAGTACTGTATGGTGACGAACGACAGTCGCAATTGATCTTCCTGACTCGGTGACCACAATAACCTCACGCTGTTTACGGGGACTGCGACGAACGTAGCAATCATCCTGTCATCGAGTCACTCTTGTCGGGTTTCGTTCGCGCGAAACTGCGGCGCTTGTGGCCTCCATGCAACGCGCTGACAAGAGCATTCGCCTCAGCGGTGGCGAACGATTGAGCAATGTGGCTTCTTCTTGGCTGCAATCAGCGACAGCGACAAAGCGTGACACACAATCGACTTGCTTACGACGTTGTTCTCGCCGGCGGGAACTTTGTCGTCGTGGCGGTGCGGTTCAAACCGCGAGCATGCTCGTGCCCTGGATGCTCATCAGCGTAAGATTGCCTGTCGCATAAGCGCCCGTGTCGATATTGGCTCGGTTCGACAGCAACTGCGCGTTGCGCACTGGAGTATGGCCGTGCACGATGTATTTGCTGAAGCGTTCATCACTCTGGAGGAATTCTTCGCGGATCCACAACAGGTCGGTCTCTCGCTGCTCGGATAAAGGCACGCCTGGTCGTATGCCGGCGTGCACGAAGAAGAAATCCCCGCAGGTGAACGATGGCCGCAGGTTGCGCAGGAACTCGACATGATCCGGCGGCAAGACGCGGGCGAATTGGCGCAGTAAAGCGACTCGCTCCTCTTGCTCGGGTGTCGGATGAGACAGTGAAACGCCATAGGACGTCAGTGTTTGGGCTCCACCCACGCGGAGCCAATCGTCCAGCAAGTCGGGGCTGCGCAGCGCCGTGGCCAAGAGAGCCTCGTGATTTCCCTTTAAGAACACGGTGTTGGCCCGCCGGCTGCGCTTCACCAGAACGTCGAGGGTCGATCGGGCATCGGGCCCGCGGTCGATGTAGTCGCCCAAAAACACCTCGATCGCATGCCGTGGCTTGCTCCGGGCGAGATCGGCATCGATCACCCGCAGCATCGGCTCGAGCAAAAGGGTGCACCCGTGTATGTCGGAGATGGCGTAGATGCGGACCCCGTCCGGCAGCGTGGGCTTCCGCTTCGGTGGACGCGATCGAAAAAGCGGCATCATTGTTTGCACGTGCTCAAAATCGCTTCATCCGTTGAGAGCGATGCAATCGGCGACAGGGGATCATGATGACACGAGGGAGCGCGCGGGACGACGTTCAGGTCCTCGCAACGGCCCTTGACGTGCCTCGCACCGGACCATGCTGCAGGGATTTGAACCCAGTCCGCTCGGCTTCGATAGCGAAGTGATGAGATTGCGCGTGTGAGTTGTTGCATGATCCTAACGATGCGGAGCCATCAAGCACGAATGTCATCGATCGCGACGAAAGAAGCAACGAAGCAACGCTCATGACTACTCATATGTGATGCGAATGCACGCATCGAGGGAGTGGAACCGAACGATTGTTCCTCGATGCGTAAAATATCGGCGAAACGGATGTAAATCGAAGCGCTGCGCCGATCTTGATGTCAGCGTCATGAAGACATTATGCGTGCGCGGCATGCAAGTCGTTCGAGAGTTTTGAGCAGCTCTGCGCTGCAAAAAAATCTCATGCCGCGCCACAATATCGCTGCGATCGGTTAACCCCCTCCACTGCGAAAGCCGCAAATCATCTGCATCGCGATGAGCGTCATGCGTGCCCGCCGATAGAGGTTCGAATGGCTGTTGCAACTTACGGTACCGAGGACGTCTACTCCGTCTCTCTCGCGCGCGGCACGGTTCTTCAAAGACCGTTTCAGGTCTTCATCATCGCCGCCGATTTCCTGGTGGTGTTGATCTGCTATGTCGTCGCATCTTTCCTATACAGCGCTTCTTTCGGGTTGCCGCTTGAACCGGCCTCGCTGGGTCCTGGAACGATCGTTGGTCTGGCATTCGTCACGATGGGGTACTTCCAGGGTATCTACGACACGCATCGTCTGTTGAGGCTCGTCTGGCAGTTGCGCAAGGGCGTCATGATCTGGTCGGCCGCGTTGACGGTTCTCGCCGTTGCTGCATTCCTGCTGAAATCAACGGATAACCTGTCTCGCGGCACCGTCATCATTTTCGCAGGCGTCGGTGGCATCGGGCTGATGAGCGTTCGCTTTGCCTGGCAGTACGCCCTGGGCTCGAGCTTTGCGAAAGGACGCTTGGTCGATCGGAAAGTCGTCCTGCTCAGCCTGAAGCCGCTCGACTTCACCTCGAGCCGGTTCAAGGACCTCCGCAAAAATGGCTTCGACGTGGTGCGCCACTTCGTGTTGAGCGGCGATGGCGGCGGGAATCACTGGGAGACACAGATTCGCGATGTGATCCGCGAGGCTCGCGTGGCGGACATCGATGAATATCTTCTGGCCGTCGACTGGAGCGAGCTGCCGGTGCTGCAGAAGCTCGGCAAGCACTTGCGTGCAGTGTCCCAGCCGGTGCGCCTGCTTCCCGACGGTCCGATCGCGGACCTGGTCTCGCGTCCTTTCCTGCCCGTCAGCGGCACCGTTGCAATCGAGCTTCAGCGACCCCCGCTGACCGTGTTCGAGCGATTGCAGAAGCGCTGTCTCGACATCGGGCTTGCGCTGTTCGGCTTGATCGTTCTGGCGCCCTTGCTGTTGACCGTTTGCGTTCTGATCAAGCTGGATTCTCGGGGGACGATCATCTTCCGCCAGTGGCGCCGCGGGTGCAATGGCAAGCCGTTCGAGATCTGGAAGTTTCGAACGATGACCGTTAGCGAGAACGGACACACGGTGACTCAAGCCACGAAGGGCGATGCGCGCGTGACCAGGTTTGGGCGCTTCCTTCGCATGACGAGCATCGACGAACTGCCCCAGCTCTGGAACGTACTACGCGGCGATATGTCTTTGGTCGGCCCGCGTCCGCACGCGCTGGCGCACGATAATTACTATGACGAACTCATCCGCAATTACATCTATCGTCATCACGTGAAACCGGGCCTGACTGGCTGGGCACAGGTCAATGGCTTTCGCGGCGAGACGCCGACGATCGATCTAATGGAAAAGCGCGTGGAATACGACGTTTGGTACGTCGGCAACTGGAGCATCTGGCTCGACCTGAAGATTCTGGCGCGCACGGCGTCGGCCGTCATCTTTCAGGAGGCATACTAGGGCGAGCCGGGATCCGGGGGGCGTTCTAGCGCCTCACGTCGATCTGGGTTCCACGCTTGTCGCGCGCGCGGCAAGAGCCGTTGCACACCTCCACCGGCGCAGCCGTTCGGGCGGGAACCTGGGGTCTGCGGCGCGATCGTCGCTGGAGCATCGTCGAAGGAAAGTGGTTACCTGGCCTGCCAGGGAAAGATCCGCGGTAACGACTGTTCCTCGTCTCGTCGCGCTTCAGCGGTCGTAGTGCATCGATTTCCTGAACAGGCGAACGATCGCATCGCGCAGCGCGAGCAGTGGGGGAACGAGGACAAAAAACGCCCCCATCGCGATCGAAGCAACCACGTGGCGAAGCGAAAAAGGCCTTTCCTGCTCGAGTTGTCCTGGGCTGGGATCGATAGAGGCCGCCGACAGGGTCCTGGCCGGCGAGCTGGTTTTCCGTCGCGGTTTTCGGGGAGGAACCACAATCACCACGAACAGGATGTTGAGCAACACCCAGATGCCCAAAACAACCAAAACGACGACCATTTGGACCTACCGAGAAACGCCAAAAGTATGGGCTTACGTTAGCCCGGGAGGCCCCAGAAGGGAAGGTGCCTGGAACGGACTTGCGGGGGGCGGATCGAACGGCACCGTACCCTTGGCCGGCCGCAACGGCTTCCGTCAATCGATACCCTCTTGGCTACGGCAATGATCGCGTTTTGTTGATTCCGGATGAATACGGACGATGCGCAGCGGGCGTGTTCGCGCCGGCTCGCTGTCGCAAGCTCGTCGCAATCTCAGTGGAGAGGCGGGATCTGAGACGATTTGAGGGGGTCTTGGCTCAACAGCGCCTCGGGGTCGCGCTCCCGCGAGGCCGACGAGCCTCTCTCGCTGTAAGGCTTCGCTCTCCCGTCGTTCGCGGTCGCGCTGCGCGCTCAGTCGACGGATGGAACATGGGAACATGCCGGCGGGCAAGCGCCGCCGGCATCGCTGTTCTATGCGTGCTCGACGTAGTAGCTGTTGTGGTGCTTGCCCTTGTACGCCTCGATGCGCTTGAGCATCTTCGGGTTGGCGCGGTTGAGCACGGCGCCAAGCAGCTTCTTCTGGAGGATTTCCGACCCGGAAACCGACTCCTGAAGAGCGCTTCGTGTCGTCTGTCCCCATTCGATCACGTAGACCATGGCGTCGATCAGGAGGCTGACGGCCTTTGCGTCCGCCACCGGCATCACCGGGGCGAGGTCGATCACGATGTACTCGTAGTGCTCCCTCAGCACCTTGAGCAGTTCGGCCATCGCCTTCGAGCCGACGATGTCGGCCGAATTGACCATTCGGGACGCGACGACGGAGGGCAGGAAATCCAGACCCGTCTCCTTGCTTCGCTGCACATGGTAGCCGAGGCTCGCAGGGTCGTTGAGGGCTTCCACCAGTCCCGTCTTGGCGTTCGGAGCGAGCACCCGGGTGAGCGAGCGCGTGTGCAGATCGCCGTCAATCAGGACGACGCGATGGCCGGTGAGGGCAATCAACTGGGCGAAGTTCGCCGCCACCGTCGTCTTTCCTTCCTTGGGAAGCGAAGACACGATGCCGATCACCTTGATCTCGCGGGTCAGGCGCGCAACGTCGATCGACACCTTGATGTTGCGCAGCGTCTCGGCAAACCGCGAGAATGGATGATCGACGACGTAGCGGGACAGATCGGCCGGGCTGGTCTTGGATGACGTCGAAAGCAGCGCGCCGGTCGTCGTCGACGGGCGAATGTCGGGCAGAACGCCGAGACACTTGACGCCGAGCTCATCTTCGACCTCGCCAGGGGTCCGCAAGACGTCGCTGAGCAGTTCACGCCCGAATGCGACGCCAAAGCCGAGGCAGAGGCCGCCCACAAGGCCGCCCACCAGCGCCAGAACAGTGCGCGGCGAACTCTTGCGATCCGGGTTGGTGGCGGTGCTGATGAGGCGCGCCTCGCTCAGCGGGAAGCTCTGGTTCTGGGTGGCGCTTTGCAGTTTTTCCAGGAAGTTGTTGTAGAGGTTGCGATAGGTGTCGGCGGCGCTCTCCAGATCCCGGAGTTTGACTTCCGCCTGCCCGGTATGACCGGCCTGGGCGACCAGCTCCTTCACATTCGTCTCCAGGGAAGCCTCTCGACTCTTGGCGATTTCATAGTCGCTGCTATAGGCGTCCCCGATCCGGTGAAGCTCGTCGGCAATGTTCTTGCGGAGCTCCTGCATCTTGTTGGCGAGGTTGACCGCCGCGCCATGGGTTTTGCCGTAGCGCCTCGACAGGTCTGCATATTGCGCGGCGAGATCGAGATATTGGGCGCGCAGGCGCGTGATGACCGAGTTGTTGAGAGCGTCGGTCACCGTCGATTGCGCGACGTCCTGTTCCGAGATCGCGGTGATCCGGTCGAGACGGGCCTTGGCCTCGGCCGTTGCTGCCCGCGCTTGAACCAGCTGCGTGTTCAGGTCCGACAATTGCTGCTCGGACATCAGGCCGCGGCTGGTCCCGACGATGTTGTGCTCGGCCTTGAAGGTCTGCACGGCGCGGTCGCTGGCCGTCGCCTGCTCGCTCAGTTCGATGCTGCGCTGTTGAAGCCACTCGGTGGCCCGCTTGGTGGACTGGTATTTGGCTTCCAGGGCGCCGACGAGATAGGCATTGGCGATGGCGTTGGCGATCTTGGCGGCCTTGTCCGGCGTCCGCGCGCGATAGTTGAGCGACAGAACATAGGTCGTCAGGACGCGCTCCGTCCTCAGGTTCTTCTGAACCTGCTCCACCACCGCATGTTCGATTCGGTCCTGGCTCGCAGGCTCGCTGGAGCTGAACAGCGCCGTCACCTTGCCGAGGATGATGGAGAGCAGGCCGGGGTTCGAGCCGTTGAACTCCGGGTCCTCCGTCAGCTTCAGTCGACGGACGACCGACAAGATCAGGTCGTCCGAGTTGATGACCTCGACCTGGCTGTCGACGTAGCCGGTGTCGATGAGGGCGCTGCTGGTGTTGCTGTCCTTGTCCAGAACCTGTGTCTGACGCGTATCCATCATGATACGGGCATTCGCCGTGTACATCGGTTGCGCCAGGACCAGATAGACGATCACCAGGGCCAGCGACGCGCCGGTGCATGCCGCGACGATCGGCCATTGGCGGCGCAGGACGTCGGCCACGCGTTCGAAGCTGAGGACGGCTCCGCCGAACTCGATGCCGAATCGGTGTCCCGACTGGAAATGTTCTCTGGGCTGATACATGTTCTGCTTCGCTGCCTTTGAGGATCGCTGATCAATTCGGAAGGGGAACGGGCTTGAATGGGTTGGCCAGCTTGGTCTTCCATTCGCCCTCGAGCAGGGCCCCGCCGCGGGACGGTTGCGCCGAGCCCTTGGCTTGCGATTGAGCCGGGGCGCCGGAGCCGTCGTCTCCCGCGGCGGAATAACCTGCTTGCACGTTGAGATCGCCGATCCGCTGCGCGAAATCCCTGATCTTGCGCGCGGCGTCCGGCTTGGTCGAGGTGCATCGCCCTTCGGCGATCTTCAGCGCGGCACCAATGGCCGAACGATCGGTTGAAGCCGAGGCTGTAATCAGCGTCTGCACGGAGGGCAACACCGACGGATTGGTGGCGATAAGGGTCGGGAGCCGGTATCTCAGCTTTTCCTTGTCATTGCGCAGTCGCTCCAGAAGAGAGGAGGGCGACTTGACGAACGTGTCGAGCTCGAGCTGCGAGGCACGGTCTGAAAATTCGACACACTGAGCGCGGCAGGCATCGACGCTCGACACGATCAAGGCGGAACCTGCCAAGACGATCGTCAGCCATCGTGCTGCTGCATGACGACGTGTTAGTCCGCGGCCCATCCGTGTCCCTTGCTCCCTGTTGCAATCGGAGAACAGGCGAAACCTGTCAGGCAACTGTGTCAAATTTTGTGCGACGCAAAAGTTGAGTGGAGATGATCGACGACTACGCAGTAGATGGACTGCTCTTCGGCCGGTTGTAAAATGAGGACATGCAATGCCTGCGAGATCGGCAGGATCGCGCCTAGGAATGTTGCAGCGTGAAAACATATGAGGCGTTTGCGCGTTCAAGCGCCGCGTGCAAGCGTCGCAAAAGCGACACAAGTCACCACGTCGACATTGGTTCCGACCTGCGAGAAAATTATCTGCGGCGCGACACGCAGAGGAAATCAGAGTTCTTGCAGTTGGCTTGATCGCACCAGCGCCGGATTTCGCGCACACTTTGCACGCAAATACTCGCAATCATCGCGCTCGAATTGATTTGCGCGCCGGCGCAGCGCGGGCTCAAGCAAAAAGTGGCGTGAACTTGGCGCTCGCATGTCCGAATGAACTGCGAGCGTTGAATTTATCGTCGATCATCATGCGTCGCACGCGAGTCCGCGATCGCAGAGATTGAACACGGGCGAGTCCTGATACACACTGCTGCGGTGCAATAGCTACGGAATGTTGATGTGACGGAGTTGGTTCATCGTGAGAAGGCGCATGTCCTGCCGCTCGACAGCATCCGGGGCATCGCCGCGACATCGGTGGTGATTCACCATCTGCTGCTGATGCCGACGTTCCTCGCGGTGTTCCCGCACAATGCGTGGATCAACTGCTCATTCTTCAGAAGCTCCTGGCTGCTGGTCGATCTTTTCTTCGTCCTCAGCGGCATCGTGATGTCGCTCAGCTACGTCGAGAGCGATTTCGGGCGCTTCTCGCTGCGCGAGTTCATGGTCCGTCGCCTGGCGCGGGTCTATCCGCTGCACATCGTCATGCTGATGGCGAATCTGTTGTTTCGCCTCCTGCGTATCAGCCTGGTCATGGCTGGCGTCGTCGTGGCCGCGCCGGCGGCGTTCGAGGGGAACAATGCCTATTCCTTCGTTCTCAACGTCCTCTTGCTGCACTCGATGGGCTTCATCGACTATCTCAGCTGGAATGCGCCAAGTTGGAGCATCAGCGTCGAGTTCTACACCTATCTGGTGTTTGGCCTGATCGTGCTCTTTGCCCAGCGCATGCGCTCCTTGCTCTGCTTCTACGTTCTCTGCGGCGCGCTCGCGGTCGGGAGCCTGGTCTTCATCATCTTCGTGCTCGACAAGAGGAGCCTTGGCCTTCAGACCGACTTCGGCATCCTGCGCTGTTTCGTGAGCTTTTTCCTGGGAGTGCTGACGGTCAGGATCGTCGATCGCCTGCCTGCTAAGCCGGGTCCTGCCGTGCAGGGCGCGCTGCAATTCGTCGCCATGATCGCCAGCGTCGTGCTGGTGTCCGTGGCGGAGACCAATCCGGCGTCGACCTTCCTCGCTCCCGTGACGTTCGCGATCTTCCTTGGCAGCTTGCTGGCGTTCCCGGATGCGCTGTTAGTGCCGCGGATCCTGGTGGCCAAGCCGCTGGTCTGGCTTGGGAAACGATCCTACTCGATCTATATGGTGCATGCGCTCGTGGTATTGCTCGCCGAATATTTCGTGCGGGGCGTGGGGGCAGGGCGGATCGGCGCACTGGATTCGGTTTGGGCGGGGCTGCCGGCCACGTTGAATTTGGTGGTCTCGCTGGCCGCGGTCCTGGCAGTTTCGCACCTCACTTATCTCTACATCGAAATCCCCGGCGGCAGGTTGATGCGAAATCTGCTCGGAAGCCGTCGGGATTTCGCGCGATCTCCCGCGCGATCGGCGCGGCTGACGAACTGAGCCGGACATGACGATCCTTGCCCTGCATCGACCCAAAATCACGCTGATCAGCCTCAATATCGAGGCGATTGCGCTCGGAGCCTATCTGGTCCGCGACGCCTTCGGCGGCGTGATCCGCTATTACACCAGCATCTATCACATGAACGCGCTCTGGTATGTGCCCGACGGCATTGCGCTTCTGTGTCTCATCCAGTTCTTCGTCCATTGCATCCTGCGCAATCGCAGTACCCTGGCCCTCCTGGTATTGGTGCAGATCATGCTGTCGCTCGTGCTCGGATATTTCATGCTGGGTACGGCCAACGCAGCGGTCTCATCGTTCAAGATGATGCTGCCGGTGTTCGTCGGATTCTGCTTTTGCGATTCGAGCCTCGGCTCATACAAAAAGCTTCTGTCGGTCATCGCGGTGACCTTCTACCTGTCGGTGATCGGTGTTTTCCTGACGAAGTTCTACCTGATGCCCTGGGTGGGCTACAAATACGAGTCCTTCGGCGCGGTGCGCGAGGCCGGCCGGTTGTGGTGGGCCTATGGCGGCGACGACCAGCGCCTGATGGGCTTTGCTGCCGACAACACCATGGCTGCCTTTTTCATCCTGGTTTCGTTCGCGATCACGTCGATTCGCATGAGCACCACCTGGTGTCTCCTGCTCGGTTCCGTCGCGATCTATGCCATCAAGCTGACCACGAGCAAGACGACTATGATCGTCCTCGTGCTCTATCTTCTCCTGCTGGTATTGGTGCGGATGCTACCGGAGAAGTCGCGCTTTCCCGCGATCCGAACTATCGCGCTGTGGTCGTATGCCTCGATCCTCGTGCCGTTCTTCATGATCGTGGTCGCTTCCGGGACCGCCGCGGTGCCGCATTCGACCCTCTTCAGCATCCTCGATCGCATCAACAACAGTTGGCAAAAGCCGTTTGTCTACCTCACGCAGCTCATGCCCATCGGCCTCGTGACCGGCTGTGGTGCAGGTTGCTTCAACTATCCGCAGCAGCTGTTCTCGCCGCTCGCGCCATTTTGGGTGCCAGTCGACAATTTCTACATCGGGACCTATCTGATGTTCGGGCTCCCCTTTGTCGCGTTCATGGTAATGGTGTTCCGGTCGACGTTTGGAGCAACCGACGTCTACAAGCTGACGCTGATCTTCGTCGTCAACTTGTTCACGATCACGGTGCTGAATTACGGCCCGGCGTCCGGTCTGCTGATCATCGCATTGAGCTTCAGCGAAGTGTTTTCGCGCCGTGCGGCCTCCGCACGGGCGGGCGAGGCCGTGCCGATCGTCATGCGGCCGTCGGTGCCGTCATTGGAAGGCTTCCGTCCGGAGGTCCCGGCGGCGAGCGGAAGCAGGTGAGAACCAACGATGCATAAACGGCTCGCATTCATCGACACGCTGCGCGGCATTGCCGTGTTGTCGGTCCTGGTCCAGCACGTATTCGAGATCATCGTCGAAAAGCATCCGACGGGCGCCTATTACTGGCCCATTCACGACGTGTTCGGCTACTACATGAATTTCGGCCGGTTCGGCGTCGTGCTGTTCTTCTTCGTCAGCGGCTTCGTCATTCCATTCAGCTTTCCGGACAGCGCCACGCCCGTGCGGGATTTCTCGATCAGCCGCTTCTTCCGGCTCTATCCGGCCTACTGGACCTCGCTCGTGGTCGGGCTGGTGACGATGCAGCTGTTGGAGTCGAAGATCTATCCGGTCGGGCAGGTCGCCGCGAACGTGACGATGTTGCAGACCTTCATCAACGTCCCGAACCTCTGGGTATTCTACTGGACGTTGGCGATCGAGTTGCTGTTCTATGTTGGATGCACCATTCTCTTTGCGATGGGGCTGCTGAACCGGCGCTTCACAGCGGTGACGATTGTTCTCGCAGCCGCGCTAATCGGAACCACCGCTGCACTGCTGGTGGAGAACCGGACCGTTTCCTCGGTGATGGAGGTCGGGTTGAACCTGTCGGCCATGTTCCTGGGCAAGATCGTTCGCGATACCGTCATCGGCGGAAAGCTGCGATGGACCCACGTGGCCGTCTGCACCCTTCTATATGCGATCTTCGCCATCGCGCTGTCCGACCGGCGGTTCGGAGGCGTGTATCACGAGAACTTTTTCTACAGCTACTCGATCGGATCGGCTTATGTCTGCGCGGCGCTGGTGTTCATCGGCTTTGCCGTGTTCGGCGAGAAGATGGCATGGCGTCCGATGGCATTCGTCGGTGTGATCAGCTATTCGGTCTATCTGATGTCGCCGTTCGTGATCGTCTTCATCCACCGCCTCGTCTGGTTCGGCGATGGCCCGCTCGGATGGTCGATCTTTCTGGCTGTGATCCTGGCGCTATCGCTTCTTGTCAGCTGGATGACGTTTGCCTTCGTGGAGAAGCCCAGTATTGCCTTTGGGCACAGGTTCCGCTCTGCGCGCCGAAACAAGGTGGTTCTCGAGCCAGCGCTCAGCACGCAAGGCGCCGCAGAGTGAGCGGGACTGCGCACCAGCCGGGCGTCGCCTACGACGGGTCGTTCGTTCCGTCGGTCCAGGGGCTTCGCGGCATTGCGGCGCTCAGCGTGCTGATGGATCATTTCTACGACATGCCGAAGGGCGGCGTGTACGACATGCCGGATCCCGGATTCCTGCCGTCGCTCTGGCCCTGGCTGCAGTCGGTGATCAACGTCGGCGGGCATGGTGTCGAGCTGTTCTTCATGATCAGCGGCTTCCTGATTCCGGCGAGCTTGGTGCGGCACGGGTCGCTGCCGCGGTTCTTCTTCGATCGCGTCCTGCGCATCATGCCGGTGTTCGTCGTCCTGCATCTGGCGCTGTTCGCGATAGGTCCGATCGTCGCTTACAAGTTCTTCCGTGGGATCGATCTGACCAGCTATCTCGGGATCTTCGCGGCCAATCTGTTCTTCGTGCAGGACGCGCTCGGCCTGCCCATTGCCCAGCAGAATGCCTGGACGCTGACCTATGAGTGGGCGTTCTACATCTGGTTTGCCGCGACGTTTTCGATGCTGCGCATCGGCGGCAAGTTGCTGGCCGCGCCCTTGATCCTGCTCGGCATCGCCTGCCTCCTGCATTGGCCGATCACGGCGTTCTTCTGCATCGGCATGCTATTTAGTGCGACGGGCTTTCGTATCTCGATTCCCGGGCGCCTCGGCTTGATCGCTGGCCTTGCTTGCGGAGCGGCGATGTATGCGAGCCTGGTGTTGTTTCACCCGTTCGTGGGGCTCCTTCCCGGCTTCCTGCTGTTCGGCATGGTGCTTGCTCCGGAGTCGGGCCTCGGCAAGGCTCTGAGTGCGCCGGCCCTGCAGTATGTCGGCAAGATCAGCTACAGCCTTTATCTCGTGCATCCCTTCGTGCTGTTCCCCTTGCAGGTGATCGGCCTGAAGCTGGTCGCCGCCGGCGTCGATCGCTGGCTGCTGTGGGCTGCCTTTATCGGACTCGGGCTGGTGATGTCACTGGTCGCGAGCGCGATCAGCTATGAGTTGATCGAGGTGAGGCTGAGGCGCCTGTTGGATGGTGCGATCCGCGGTATGTTCTTTCGGCCGCTCAAGATCGGGCAATCGGTTTGACGGTCCGCGCGCTGGTCGCGGTCAGCTCACGGTACGGCCGGCGAGCTTGTGATAGGGTCCCAGCAGCTGCTCGGCGATGCGGTCCCAGTTCAAGAGACTGGCCGCTGTCTGCCGCGCGCCATCGGTCAAGGTCGCCGCAAGCGGCTTTGAGGTCAGCACGCGTTCGAGTGCATCGGCCAGTGCAGTGGCATCGCCGGGAGGCACCAGAAGTCCGTTGACGCCGTCTGTCACGACGTCGGGAATGCCGCCAGTCGCGCTGGCAACGACGGGACGGCAATTGCCGTAGGCGGATGCAAGCACGCCGCTCTGCGTTGCATCCTTATAAGGCAACGCGACCACGGTGGCGGATTGAAACAGCTGTCCGGTATCCGCGGGCGAAATATAGGCATTGATGCTCTTGACGGTCGGCATCGCC
The DNA here is from genome assembly GCF_004114915.1 of Bradyrhizobium guangxiense. Classification (NCBI taxonomy): domain Bacteria; kingdom Pseudomonadati; phylum Pseudomonadota; class Alphaproteobacteria; order Hyphomicrobiales; family Nitrobacteraceae; genus Bradyrhizobium; species Bradyrhizobium guangxiense. Next base: position 1,199,458 of record NZ_CP022219.1, read on the forward strand.
TCCATGCGTGCTCCGAGCCGCGTCATCTCGGGGCCGCGGCCGGCGACGATCGCCTCGTGCGGGACACCGCGCCGGACCAACATGTCGATCGCATCGATGAAGACGTCGAGGCCTTTGTAAGCCCACATCCGTCCAAAGAACAGAATACGCGCGGCCTCGGGCGTGGCGATCGCGCCCGAAGCCGGCGGAACCATGAGCACGCCGTGCATGCTGGAAACCGTGTGGCCCTTGAAGTTGGGCGAAGCGCGGCGAAAATCGGCAATACAGCTTTCGCCGTGCGTGGTGACGACTGACGCAGCCGCGCGCATGCGCTCGCGCCAAGCATCTTCACGAGGCGAGGTGCCGGAGCCGCCCTCCGAATGCGGAATTGCATCGTGAACCGTCAGCACCAGGGGAATGCCAAGTGGGCGGAGAAGTTGGATCAACTGTGACGTGTAGATCTCTGGAACTTCGTGACAATGAATCACGTCCGGACGAAACGATATTATGTCGAGGAAGGACGCGGGAATGCCGAGCACGCCGCCGCCACGGCGCAGGCTCATGTTGCGGATCCGGGTCTCGAAGGGCGCCTCGACAGCGATATCGGCAAGTTCCCACTGCTGGTTCGCGTCCTTGCGGTTGAGCACGAGGCGGACGTCGCAATGATGCGCCAATCCTGATGCGAGCCGGTAGGAGTATTCCGCAAAATGCGGTGCATAGATGGCCACACGCAAGCGCTTGGAGTGATGGAGAGAACGCGGAGCGGGCGAACTTATCAAGGCATCCATTTTGCATCACTTCGCAAAGGTTGATTGGAGTGTAGTCCACGATTTGAACTCACTTCCACTCTAAATCTTAATCGTGACGGCGCTCATGCGATTGCCATCACTCCGTCGTAATGTCGCGAGCATTCAGTTCTCCGCCGTGATCGGAGAGGACGATGTCGCGGCACTGCGTCTCACATGGTCTACTCCGTGATTGTGGTTAGATCTGTCGGAATTGGGTCGAATTGTTGATGAGCGTCATGCGAGGCAAACAGCATCAGGTCGTGGTGGCGTTGTTTTGGTCGCTCGCCCAAAATTGGGGCGGCCGCGCATTGTCGTTCGTGCTGTTCCTCGTGCTGGCGCGGCTGCTCAATCCCGCCGATTTCGGTCTTGCCGCGCTGGTCGCCTTCATCCTGCTGCTGTTGAGCTCAATCGCGGAATTCGGCTTCGGTGATGCCTTGATCCAGCGGCGGACGCTCGAGCCCGCCGATGTGACGCTGCCCTTCTTCTGCTCGTTCGCAGCCTCAATGCTGCTGGCCGTCCTGATTGCGCTGCTCGCGATCCATATCGAGCGTTGGCTCGACGTGAAGGGGTTCGCGCCGCTGCTCACCGCCGCCAGTCTCTCGCTTCCGATCGGGACAGCGACCCTGTTCCAGGAGGCGCTCTACAAGCGCCAGATGGATTTTCGCGTGCTTGCAGTCAGGACCATGGTGGCAACTGCCGCGTCCGGCGTCGTTGGCATTGCCTGCGCCTATGCCGGGTTTGGCGCCCTTAGCCTCGTAATTCAGGTGGTTGTTCAGAGCGCGATCAGCGGTTTGTGGCTCTGGAGCCAACCGCGATGGCTGCCGATGCGCGGTTACTCTCTGAGGAGCTTTCGCGAGCTCTCGGGCTACAGCATCCATGTCGTGCTGAACAGGCTGCTGGACTTCGCCATCGTGCGGACGATCGACATGATCATCCTGTCGCTGTATGGCGTCGCGGCTCTTGGCATCTACACGGTCGGTGCGAGAGTCTATATCATCCTGATGCAGTTGCTGACCCAGGCGGTCATGGACGTCGCGCTGAGCGCATTGTCCAAGATTGCGCACGAGCGGGACCGCATCGCAGGTGCCTATCTGCGCAGCGTCAGTCTCGGCGCGCTGATCGGATCTCCGATCTTCGTGCTCCTCGCAGCGATCGCGCCGGAGTTCTCGTTGCTGCTGTTTGGCGCCAAGTGGGGCGGCAGCGAAGCCGTGATGCGGCCGTTGATGCTGATCGGCGCGGTGCAGACGGTGCAGTTCGTCAACAGCGCCTATTTTGGCGCCCTGGGCAAGCCGAACTACGTCTTTGGGCTCAACATCCTCAAATTCTGTACGGTCGTGCCGGCGATGTTCGTGCTTCCGTCGCGCGACATCGGTCAATTGGCCGCGATCTTCGCGTTCTCGCAGCTCGTGGTAACGCCCGTGACCTTCGCGCTGGCGCTCCGACTGCTGGGCTTGAGCTGGGGCCAGTTCCTGCGTCCCATTGCGGGCTGCCTTTGCGCCATCGTGCTGGCCTACGGCGCGGTCGTGCTGTGTCGGGAGGCGACGCCGGGCATGAACCCCTACTTGCGGATTGGACTGCTGTCGTCCTGCTTTGGAGTGACCTATCTGACGGGCATTCTGCTGTTCTGGCGGAAGCAGGTCCTTTCCTTGATTGATTTCGTCGTGAAGCGCGGTGCGACCGCTTGATGAAGACGAGGAGAATGTCGTGAAGCAATTGATCCCGGTACCCGTACGCAGGCAGCTCCGAGGCTGGCTCAACAGCGCGAAGAATACGCAGTTGGCGCTCGATCTGCTCGAGCTGCGTCGGTGGCAGATCGCGCGGAAAGACGTCGGCGTCAACACCGCGCCGCGTAACAATCCGCGCCGGCTGGTCGTTCTTCCCTCCGATCCCTGGAGCGTCCATCAGTCGCGCGGCGATGAGGCCATGATCGAAGCGGCCACCGGGGAGCTGAAGCGAACCTATCCGGATCTTGAGGTCTACATCGTCACCGCGACGGCGGCGGCCAGCGCGGACGTGCGCGCGATGGGCTTCAAGCCGCTCGAGCTCTGGAGGCTGCCGTTCTCCTACGAGACGGTGGCGCAGGAGCTGTCGCTTACCAAGCCCGATTTCGGGCTCGTTCTGGGGGCCGATGTGCTCGACGGCTACTATTCGCCGGTGGATGCCGCGCGCATGCTGCTCGTTGCCGATCTGATGGCCGCGTTCGGTGCCAAGGTCAGCGTGCTCGGCTTCAGTTTCAACTCCCGACCCGCGAAAGCGCTGCGCGAGGTGTTCCGACTGCTGGATCCGGGCGTGGTCCTGAACCTGCGCGATGCGATATCGCTGCAGCGATTCGACGATTTCGCCCGAAAACGCGCCCATCTGGTCGCCGATGCGGCGTTCATGCTGACGCCGCGGGCGGATACCGCCGCAGTGAAGCAGATCGCAGCGGCGATCACGCGGCAGCGCGAGCAGGGTCGCAAGGTCTTCGTCTTCAACATCCATCCGATGTTGTTCAAGAAGCCGGAGCCGGCCAAGCTGCGGCAGATGATAGAGCTCGCGGCACGTGCCATGGAGCGGCTGTCGCGCGAGAACAATGCGAGCTGGTTGTTGCTGGCGCATGACTACCGCCCCGAGATCGCCGACGACAACTGCCTGCGGCCGCTGGCCGACCGCCTCATGCCCGCGCTCGGCGATCACCTGCATCATGTCGATCAGGCGTTATCGGCTGGCGAGATCAAGGCCGTCGTCGGTCTGGTCGACGGCGTGATCACCGGCCGCATGCATCTGGCGATTGCGGCGCTGGGGCAGGGAACGCCGGTCGCTGCGATCACCTATCAGGATAAGTTCCAGGGCCTGTTCGCACACTTCGACGTCAGCGAGTCGCTGTTGCTGTCGCCGGCGCAGTTCCTCGTTGGTGACAGTTTCCAGAAGTTCCTGCTGCACTTCCTCGGTGCGCACGACTCCGTCCGCCAGCAGGTCCGTCAGGCGCTGCCGGGCGTCATGGAGGCGTCCCGCGCCAACATTGCACCCCTGCTGGGCGAGAGCGCGATGCGGAGGGTGCCGGCGGCCGACGGTAAGGTCGCCTGAATACCTCTTGTCTCATCGGCAGGGCGGTCAGTTGGCTGCCCGCTCGGTGGTGTCGAAACCCATGGACGTCTCGGCGGTGGCCATCTGAACCTTGCGCGAGGCAGGGACGCCGGTGTCGGCCCAGCGATTGATGAGGCGCCGCGCGGGATTCTCGAAATAGGCGTAGGTGCGGTCTGCGATGACGGTCAGGACCGCACAGCACGCCAGGGCGAAGAGGCCAAACTGATCGGGCCGCAGTCCCAGCCAGATCCACAACGGCTTGAACACGGCGATGAGGACGGCATCGTGCAGCATGTAGATCGCATATGAGGTGTTGCCGAGCCTGCCAAGCAGGCGAGCGCCCGGAAACTGCTTGAAGGCGCTTTCGCCGACTGCGGTGAGCAGGATGGCGCAGGAGAACAGCAGGATGGCGAGGTCCGGCTTGGCGAAGATGTTGAGGACGAGCACGGAGAGGCCGAACAGGCCGATGCCGGCAAAGATCATCCGCTTGTGGCGGTAGGGATGCGACATGCGGAAGAGAATGGCGAGCAGGATTCCGTTCAGGAAGCTCGGCAGCGCACGGAGCATCCCGTAGTCGAAATTGGCGCCATACATCTGCGACCGTTCCTGCCAGATCGGCAAATGGCCGTGGGCGAGGACCAGGTAGAGCGCTGCCACGACCACGCCGAGCACGACCGGCTGGACCTTGCGCGCAAACAGCATCAACAGCGGAAAGACCAGATAGCAGAAGAACTCGGCGCTGATCGACCAGGATGGCGAGTTGAAGCTGAGGTGATCGGTGACGCCCCAGGCCTGCAGCAGCAGAATATTGTACAGGAAATCCAGCGGCGTCGAGCGGGCCGTGCGCTCCAGGCCGACGCCGATCAGCACGACGAAGATGAGCAGGCTCAGCAGGTGCAGCGGATAGATCCGCGCAATACGCCGGATCATGAAGCGGGAATAGGCGGCCACGCCACGCGCGTCGGACGGATAGGAATAGGAGATGACGAAGCCCGACAGGATGAAGAACATGTCCACGAACAGGCCATAGGACCCGTTCCAGGCCGGCGAAATGCCCGTGTCGATCAGCTTCAGGTGGAAGATGAAGACCCCGAGCGCGGCGACGAAGCGGTAGAAGTCGAGAACGACGAAACGTCTTGCTTCACTGGCTTCCATCGGGCCTCGGTGTCCTTGCGCGGTTCGTCTCTCTTCTAGAGACGAATTGTGACGCAAGTTCGCACCCGCGCCGGCCGATGCGGCGCAATCGCGGCAGTCCGTCCGAATTCATGGGAGCCATCCAATTGCGGATGGCGGTCGGCCTCTGCTCAGCGAGGAGGCAAGCGCCCAACAAATGAACGGGGCCGGGACGTTGCGAGGTCCCGGCCCCCAAGCGATGCCGCCGTGATCAGACGAACACGAAGTCGTGGCTGGGCAGGCTGGGGACATAGACGTTCTTCAGCAGGATCGAGTCGGTGGCCGAGAACGTGATCAGCGCGTTGGTGCCGGACTGCGTGATTTGCAGGTGGCTATAGTCCGCAGCCAGCAGCTTCGAGATTGCGATCGTGTCGTGGGTCGTCGCGTCACCGGCCTGGAAGTTGAGGACCTGATCCTGGCCGTGGTTGTAGGCGATGGTGGTCGAGCTTGGCGCAGCCGAGAACACATCGTTGCCGGCCCCGCCCTGGATCGTCACGCCGTTGGCGACGGCCGTGACATTGTGGGTGCCGTCGGTCTTGGTCTGATCGAAGAACTGCAGCGCGCTGGCGCTGTTGTAGTTCTCGTGCTGCGTGGTGCCGGTCTGTCCGTTGAAGTTGAACAGGAAGACGTCCTTCGAGCCGTCGGTGTTGTTGGCGATCTCCTGGGTCTTGTTGCCGGCGCTGTCGTAGATGTCGGTCAGCTTGCTGCCGTCGTCATGGATGACCTGAGTATAGTCCAGAGTGCCGTCGGCGTGGGTCCGGGTGAGCTCGACCAGCTTGCCCGAGGCATCGAGGTGCTGATGCTGCGTGGTGTAGGACTGCCCGGTGACGTTGTAGTTCCAATTGTCCGAGGTGCCGTCGGCGTTCTTGATATAGGCGGCGGTCTTCACGCCGCCCGTATAGACGGTCGTGGAGTTGTAGCCGTCGCTCTTGGTCGTGACCTCGCTGGTGATGACGCCGTTGGCGTCGTACCAGTCGGAGGTCTTGGTGCCGTCGGCGCTCTGCGCCAGCGTGAAGGCCAGGCTGTCGTCGGCGTGCGTGCGCACGATGTGGGTGAGGAATCCGGTCGAATCGTAGGTGTCGTGCTCGTTGGTGTAGGTCTGGCCGACGACGTTGAACTGGAAGACGTCCTTCGACCCATCGGCGTGGTAGTCGGTCTCCGTCTTCTTGACGCCTAACGCATCGTAGTTGGTGACCACGCTGCTGCCGTCGCTGTTGACGGTTTGGGTGTAGTCGAGCGAGTTATCGGCATGCCAGCGGATCACCTCGGTGGTCTGGCCGGACGGATCGAGGTGCTGGTACTGCGTGGTATAGCTCTGACCGGTGATGTTGTAGCTATAGTTGTCGTGGCTCATGTCGGCGTTGGTGATGTAAGCCGCGGTCTTCACGCCGTTGGTGTACACCGTGGTCGAGCTGTAACCGCTCGCTTTCTCGAGGACCTCGCTGGTGAGTACGCCGCTGGCATCGTACCAATCCGTCGTCTTGGTCCCGTCGGCGCTCTGCACCAGCTTGAATGCCATGCTGCCGTCGGCGTGCTTTCGAATCAGCGTGGTGAGGAAGCCGGTCGCATCGTAGATGTCGTGCTCGGTCGTGTAGGTCTGGCCGGTGATGTTGAAGAGGAAGACGTCCTTGCTGCCGTCGGCGTGATAGTCGGTTTCCTTCGTCCGCGTTCCGGCGGCGTCGTAGTTGGTGACGACGCTGCTGCCGTCACTGTTGATGACCTGGGTATAGTCGAGCGTGCCATCGGCATGCTTGCGGGTCACGGCGGTGATCTTACCCGTGGGATCGACGTGCTGGATCAGCGTGGTGTAGCTCTGACCGGTGATGCCGTAGGCATAATTGTCCTGGCTGCCATCGGCATTCTTCACATAGGCGTTGGTCTTGACGCCGTTGCTGTAGAGCGTGGTCGAGGTGAAGCCATCGGCCTTCTGGACCACCTCGCTGGTGAGGCTGCCGGCCGCATTGTACCAATCGGTCGTCTTGGTGCCGTCGGTGGTCTGAACCAGCTTGAAGGCGAGACTGCCGTCGCCATGCAAGCGCGTCAGGCTGGTGAGGAAGCCGGTCGCATCGTAGATGTCGTGCTCGGTCGTGTAGGTCTGGCCCGTGATGTTGTAGGTCCAGACATCCTTGCTGTGATCGGCATGATAGGTGGTCGTGACCAGCTTGACGCCCGTGGCGCTATAGGTGGTGATCACGCTGCTGCCGTCGCTGTTGAAGACCTGCGTCGAGTCCAGCGAGCCGTCGGCATGGCTGCGGGTCACCGAGGTGACCTTTCCGGAAGCATCGAGGTGCTGAACCTGGGTGGTGAAGCTCTTGCCGGTGATGCCGTAGGTATAGTTGTCTTGCGAGCCGTCGGCATTCTTGACGTAGGCGGCGGTCTTCACGCCGCTGGTGTAGAGCGTGGTGGAGTAATAGCCGTCGGACTTCTGCACGACTTCGCTCAGAAGGGTTCCGGCCGTGTTGTAGGTGTCGGTGGTCCTGGTTGCGTCGGTGCCGACATGAACGAATTTCGTCTTCACGCCGCCGGTATAGCTGATCAGGTCCTTGGAGCCGTCGGTGTAGGCGACGGTGGTCGAGGTCGGCTGCCCGCTCGAATTCAGGCCGGTGTCCGATTTCGACAGAAGCGCTCCGCTGGCGTTGTAGGTCTTCGTGCTGCTCCAGGTCGCGGCCGCGTTCGTCACCGAGAACGAGTAGCCGCCCTGGATCTTGGAGAGGGCGCTGCCGTAATGGGCGATGATGTAGTCCATGGTCGCCTTCGAGGCGACCGGCAGCACGTGCGAGTCGGTCAGCGTGATGGTCTGCAGCGCCGTCGACTCGCTCAGGTCGGACAGCTGCGGCACGATCTCGGCAGCGGTGCCGCTGACGCTGGTCCTCGTGTCCGGCGGCGTCGGTTCGGTCGCGGGCGCGTCGATCTCGATGATCAGCGGGTGATCGCTGACCGGAATCGTGATCGTGCTGACGTCGGTGTAGCTGGCGATCGCCGTGGTTCCCGTCAGCGTGTCATACACCTTCACCGAATGATGCACGCCACCGAGATTCACCGTGACTGTCTGGGCCGCATTGGACACCTCGGTGTCGGTGGGATCGTTCCAGAGCTTGGGCTCCGCCCATACGACGAGCTCGTAGGCGCCGTTGCTCTTGCCGAGCACCATGCTGTTGCCCGTGGCCGGCATGTTGCTCAGAGTGTAGTTCAGCGGATTAGTCGGCTGCAGGCCGCCCGTACCGTCGTCGGCCAGGATGGTTGTCAGATTGTGGATGGCGGTGGCGGCGAGCTTCGGCGTCCCGTCGGAATTGAACAGTCCGAAATTGGCCTCGGGATTGGTATTGCCAGCGGACGAGTCGCGATCGAACAGCTCATACAGATAGGTCGCGCTTACGCCGGCCTTGTAGGCATCGACCAGGGTGTTGAGGATCGATTTGGCCTGCACCGTCTCGTTGACGCCGAGATATTGAGTGTTGGCCTGGGTGGTGTAGCCGGTTTCCGTGATGACGACGGGCTTTCCCGGCGCCGCAGTCATGACGGCGCTCAGCGTTGCCGCAATCGAGCTGCTGGTTGTCAGGCTGGTGCTGACATAGGCGTGCGCGTTGGCGTAGTCGACCGAGCCCGACATGTTGCCGAGCTGGCTGTAGCCCTGCGGATCGTTGTAGGCCAATGACAGATTGTAGACCGGGATGCTGCCCAGCGTGGCGTTGGCGTTAACGGCCTGATAGAGCGCACTCTGGAACTGGGCCGCAGCGCTAAGGCTCGAGCTGCCATTGTAGCTGAAGGGCTGGTGATTGGCCTCGTTGAGCCCTTCGATGGCGCTGATGCTGCCCGGGTGGCTCGTTGCGAACTTCTGGAGCGAGGCAATGTAGTTCTGCAGCCCGGTCGTGCCCGTCTGGGGCAGGGCGGACGATACCAGGAAGTCGAACTTGTAGCCGGCGGCGGCGAGACCCTCGACGACGGGTTGCGCAGCCGGGCTGGTCCCCATCGCGTCACGGAGATGGGTGACGCCGAGATACTCGAGGTCGTCGGCCATCAGCGCGAGGTTGTTGTAGCCGGTCCACCCGAAGCCGGCGTGCGTGTTGACGCCGATGGAGTTGATGAAGCCGCTGGCCGACAAGATGGTTTGATCAGGCATTGTTCACTCGAGTTTCAACGCGAACAAAATTGCTCGCAGGGATTTGCGTTCAAGCTTCTCTGTCGAGTGTGAATTTCAGATAAAAATCGAAGCTACAAATCGCGAGCGACACGCGGTTCCTTGTGCAGGAACAGATTCGCTCCGTTGCAGCAGAATATTGCTGCGATGCCGGGGCAGCATGGCGCGAGAAAGGCGCTTTCAAGATTTTCTCGATTTGCGCTGCTGAATGTATGCGCAAACGGATTCATGCAACGACTCTTTGGAAGTGCAGGCGGCTCGCTTCTCCATCGTTCGGAGAATCAATGTCGCGCACCTCGTTCAGCTCGCACGCTTTCCTGCACGGGAAGTTCGCAGATGCCGCTTCCATGGGCGGTTAAATCGTTTGGTTTGCTCGCCAGAGTTGTAGATGCGCGGAGATGATGCAGGCTGCGCACTTGCCTGAGGAGGACGCGGCAGCGAGTTCCCTGTCGGAACTCGATTGGCTGGGCAGAAGTGCTGGTTCGGCGGATCAGCCGCGGCGGGCCAGCATCAAGAAATCCCCGCGCCATCCGATCCCCGCCGTTGCAATCGCGGCGATCACGATCTTGCCGGCGAGCCATGTCACGGGCTCCGTCGGCATCGTTCCCAGCGATCCGATCAGGATGGCGGCCACGAGGGCCTGCACGACCAACGGCCAGCGCGGGAACGCCTCAAACCGCAGCGTCGGACCGAGTGCGACCAGTATGGTTGCGAGCGTGGCGATCGAAGCGCAACCGACCGCGCCTCGCGGCGACAGACCGGCCGATACTGCGATCAGGGAGAAAGACACGACGATGGCGAGCTGGCCGGCGGCGACGACGACGAGCCTGGTCGCCAGCTTCTCGAGGTGGGGGACGACCGCGATCGTCGCCTGCAAATGGGTGTGCAGGAAATAGAAGGCTGCGACGGTTGGCGCCGTCTCCAGAAAGCCATCCAGGCTCGCCTGCGGAACCAGGATCCGGGCCGCGTCTGGAATGAATCCGATCAAGCCGCCCAGCAGCACCAGCGTCGTGCAGATCATGAATTCGAACATCCGCCGCGCCGACTGCACCGATTTTGCGCTGCCTCCGTGTTCGAAATCGTTGACCACCTCGGGATAGCTCACGGTGTGGATCGCGGCATTGAGAACCCAGAAGGGACGTTGCAGGAAGTCGAGCGCGATCGAGAATCCCGCGCCGGCGCCCGTCGCGCCCAGCCGGCCGATGACGATGACACGGAGCAGCACCGGCACCGACAAATGGATAACGGAGGCGCCCGCGGCCAGCATGCCGTAGCGGGAAAAGTCCTTCCAGTCGGCCAGCATCGCCTGCAGCGGCACGCGCTGCATCGGCGTGCGATAGGCGATGAGACCGGCGAGGAGGCCCAGGGCGTGCCCCGACGCAATGCCGAGCAGCGCCGCTTCGGCCGTTCCCGAGATCACTCCTCCCGCGGCGGCTCCGACCAGGAGGGCGGTGGCCCGCAGCGCAAGAAGAGAGGAGGCGACGCCCAGCCGGTCGGAGAGGCGGACCGACAGGAAATAGAGATCCGTCAGGCCCTGAAGGACGGAGATGCTCAGGCCCAACGCGACGATCCCCGTCGGGAGCACGCTGGCCAGGGACGCGCAGCTCCCGACCACGACGAGGGCCGCCGCGCTCGACAGGCCGGCTGCGAAGAGCGACCACCTCAGCCGGGCCGCCTCGTTCTCCCTGGCCGCGGCCAGAAAGCGCAGTCCGGCCAGTTGCAGCCACTCGAACATCAGGACGCAGAGCAGTTGGCTCGCGGCCAGCGCGAGGGAAAAGTTGGTGTAGTCGGCGGCGGGCAACAGGTGGCTGATCGCGAAGATCAGGATGATCGCCGCGGCGCTCTGATAGACGTAACCCGCCATCGCCAGGAGGCGTGTCATCGCGGAATGAGGCGCTCCTTGCCGACGGCCCGTCCCTGTGGCGCTTCGGCCGTGGCAGCGCGCATGCGCGACATCCGCTGTTCGCGCAATTGCTCATACAGGTTCTTGTATGAAGACAGCACGTCGGCGAAGATCCACTTGTTGGTGTCGGCGATCAGGCGCCGGCTGATCTCGTCGATCTTGTGTGGATCGGACGCGACCGCGAGCATGCTGTCCGCCAGGGATTGCGGATCGGCTTCGGTCAGCCAGCCCGTCACGCCGTGCTCGATGACCTCGGGCATGCCGCCAAAGCGCGTTCCGAGCAGCGGTCTGCCGGCCGCCTTGGCATCGGCAACGACGAGCGGACCAGGATCGTGCCAGATCGAGGGCGCAACCACCACGTCGACCTGTCTGTAGAAATCGTCCGGCACCACGAAGCCCATGAACTCGATCCGCGCATCCGGCGCAAGAGCCCTGAGGCGACGTTGCTCCTCCTCGCTGACACGACCGGCGATCATCATCCGGATCCGGTCACGGGGCAGCCGGGCAAGCGCCCGCATCAGATTGTCGATGCCCTTCTCCTCAGTGAGGCGGCCGATGAAGCCGAACGTCACTTCCGTGGTGCAGACCGGACGAGGATAGGGCGTGCGCGGCGGCTCGGTCGAGGCGTTGCGGATCACGGTGCGGATCGGGGTCTCTGCGAACATGCCCATGTCGGTATGGATCGACAGGACGCGCTCGCTCACGCCGACCACGGCGCTGAGCCAATGCGTTGCACGCTTGCGATGAAAGGTTAGAATTCCGCAGCTCGTGCAAGTGTGCTCGCAAGATCGTCCCTTGTCGAAGCGGGAGCAGCGCGGGCAGGTCAGGTAATAGTCGTGGAGCGTATGCAGCACGGGAACGCCGAGCTGGGCGGCGACGCGCCAGATCGCGGTTGTGAGTCCCGACAAATTGTTGGAGTGCAGCACGTCGGGCTTGAAGGCCCGGATGCGTTCCGCAATCAGGGGGGCCTGCATCTGCCAATCGTCGACGGCGTGCCAGATGCTGCGGAGCGCGACGTTCTTCTGCTCGGTGAAGGGCAGATAGATGTTCTGCACCGGCGCGGAATAGACGTCGATGCCGTCGCAGGTTTCCGGAGCCTGCCCGGGCGAGGATGCGGCCCGGATCACTTCCACCTCGTCGCCGCGTTGCACCAGGCCTTCGGCGAAACGACGAGCGAAGATCTCCGCGCCGCCGACGATCTTCGGTGCCTGAGGCGTCGGATAAAGCGTGGACGTCAAAAGAACTTTCATCGCGTCAACCTCATGTCTGCAAAAAATCGCGTCTACCGCGCCGGCCTTATCTCCAGGGCGGGAACGGCACTGTCATTGGCTGCAATCAGGATCGGTGTGCTCGAAACGGGGATCCAGGCCCCGGACGCAGGCCTTGCCGTCCGGTCGCATGGCATCGCATAACTTGCGCCTTGTTGATCGCCCTTGAGCCGAATTTCGTATCGTCGGCCCGGAGCCTCGGACCAGATTGCAATTCTGCCGCCGGAAGCCGTCGATGCATTGATCGACACGACGCCGCTGGCAAGCTCGCGTCGCTCGGCATTGAGGCTGGAGCGGATGAAAGCCCAGGCGCCCTGGGCCGCGCAGGCGACCGGCTTGGGCGAATTGTCGAAACGATAGAGCCCGAAATTGTGCTCCAGCTCTGATGGATTATTGCCGCTGTCCTTGAGCTCGTAGAGCCACATGCCCTTGAGCCAGCGGGCTGCAGTCGACGCCCACAGGATGAGTTGCGCCGTGTTGTCGGCCTGGGCCTCCTCGCTGACGCCGCATTTGTTGCTGGCCGTGGTCCAGCCCGTCTCGGTGACGTAGATCGGGAAGTCTGGGTTTCCGCTCGCTTGGCCGACGAGGCGGTGAAACGCCGTGAGCCGCTCGATGATCTCGGCCGACGTGCGTTTGCTTGGACCCATGCAGAAATTGTAGAGATGGATCGAAGCGCCGTCGGCATATTGGAGGATGCCGGTTCGCAGCATCTTCTCCGTCCATGTCCAGCCCGGGTCGTCGCCGAGCGCGCCGACCAGGAAAGGCGCATTCGGCGCAACCCGCTTGACCGCCGGCCGCGCGACTTGCGCGAGCGCCAGATAGTTTTCCGGCGAGAACGCGGCATCCTTCTTTGCCGCCAGGTTCCATTCGTTCCACAGCTCGAAGAGCGGATGCTGCGGCAGAACCGATTGCGCCGCCGCAGCCGCATAATCGGCGAACCGCTGCCGCGCCTCGTCGGTCGTCGGCGGCGTGGAATTCGGAACCAGATGATGGCCAAAGGCGAGGATCAGGAGCGGGCGTGCGACGCCGGACCTGACTTGTGCCTCGAGCCTGCCGAGCCTGGGCGTGAAGCCCATCCGGCGTCCCCCCAGCTCGAAGTCAGACCAGGGAAAGTCATCGCGAAAGGCATTGAAGCCAAGCTGCTTGATCTGAGCGATGTTCTCGGAAGGCACATAGCCGCGCGTGCTCACCGGGCCGCCGAGTCCCTGATGCGTGCCGACCCCCAGCAGGAATCGTGCATCGAGCGGCTGCGCTTGCTGGGCGCTGACGGAGACCGGCAGAAAGTTGGATGCGATGAGGATCGCGAGGCGGCAACTGCCGCGAACCAAGGTGCGTGAAAATGTCATCGGCTAGATCATGCTCGCGCGTGTTGCGTTCGCGGTGACACCCAATCCGCGCCATGGCATCGCCATCGCGATCTCCTGCATCTGCGAGGACAAGCGTGCATGTTGAGCCATCAGAAATTCTTGGAAAGGTCCGATTGCAGCCCTGCCTTCCTCTCGACCGGCGTCCGGTCGTCCTGCAGCAGCTCGGCATAGACCTGCTGCAGCTGTCCATGCGTCTTCTGAACGTCATACAGTTGCTTGAACCGGTCGTAGCCGCGCTGTCCCAGCACTTTGAGATCGAAATCGAGCGCCCGTCGGAAACCGTCCACGAGCGGCTGGGCGGCGACGGGCTCGCAAAGCACGCCCGTGACGCCGTCGACCACGATCTCGGGCAATGCCCCGCTGCGGAATGCCAGGATGGGTTTGGCCGCGCGCATCGCTTCCAGGGCAACGAGGCCGAAGGCTTCCCATCGTGACGGAATCACGACGAGATCGGCGGCCTCGAGCTGGGTCTCGATGGTCGGGCGATCGAGCCAGCCCAGCAAGGTCACGTTGGACGGGACGCTCGGGCCTTCGTATTTGCTGACGACAGAGGCGCCGATCATGCGGATATCAAGCACATCTTCGAGCTCGCGCGCTGCTTCGATCAGAAGATCGAAGCCCTTCTGCCGGTCCAGGCGCCCGATGAACAGGACCTTGACCTTCTCGGAGGTCCAGTCCGCCGCGATCGGTTGCGGCGAGCGCGTCTTCGAGATGCCGTTGTGAACGATCGTGAGGCGGTCGGCAGGAATTCCGGCGCGAACGGCTTCGTTGAACTCGTCGCCGGAGATACAGATGATTCTGTCCGATGTCCGTGCGAGAAGATTCTCCGCCGCCTTCGTCACCACATGACTGAGGCGGCCGGTCTGGCGCGAAAACGCCCAGCCATGCGGACAATAGACCACGCGCGGCCCGTCAGGGCGAGCCGCAAGTGCGGGGCGGAGCACGAGGCCTGCGAAAGAGGAATGCAGGTGCACGAGGTCTGGACGGAAGGCATCCAACGCCTGCATGCTCGCGCGCAGCATCTGGAACAGTCCGGCGACGCTGCGGCCGGGCCGTTCGAACGTCGTAATATGATTGTCATCGATTGCGGGGAGATCCCGACGATGATCCGACGGCACGACATAGTGCACGTTGTCCGCGCCGAAGCTTGCCTGTTGCTCCGGATGCAACTCGTTCAGGTAGCTCGCGATCCCGCCCCGAATCGTCTCGGCGATGTGCAGCACTTTCATCGATTGCCTTGCATAAGGCTGCGTCGGAGGGCCGGACATCGTGCATCCCTGTTCTGTGTTCGCGAGTGCGAAACAGAGTTCCTCGAATACGTAGCGATATTGGGGCGGGGATGTGGTGATGTTGCGCCAACTTCTTCGCAATTGGAAAAACAAAAGTTTCATGGAACTGCGCTGGAGGCAGCCAGTTGCAAAACGTTTGTGCAAAGACCATTGCGCGCGAGAGGCGAGTTGCGTGGAATTTCAAGCTGCGCTGGCGATATTTGCCGGCCCCGCGAGATGATCGAGCAGAGCCTTCGCC
The DNA here is from genome assembly GCF_004114915.1 of Bradyrhizobium guangxiense. NCBI lineage: Bacteria > Pseudomonadati > Pseudomonadota > Alphaproteobacteria > Hyphomicrobiales > Nitrobacteraceae > Bradyrhizobium > Bradyrhizobium guangxiense. Next base: position 1,214,667 of record NZ_CP022219.1, read on the forward strand.
GATTTCTTCCACGAATAGAATGCAACACGATCCTGCTGCCGGATGCGTTCCTGGTCAGAGATGGCGCCCGCTGCCAATCTCTGGAGCATGAGTTGCTTCAGCGCTTCGGCATCGCTGGCGCTAAAATACGCAGCTGCATCACCACACGTCTCCACCACAGCATCGGCTGTCGAGGCTATAACCGGACAACCGAAGAGCATGGCTTCGAGCGGCGGCACGCCGAACCCTTCATAGAGCGAGGGAAACACGAATGCCGATGCCTGCGCATAGAGCGCTGCGATCTCGCTGTCGGTCAGACGCCCGGCCAGCAGCAGGCCGGCGGCGCCTTCTGCCGAATTGTCTTGAAATACCTTGCTGTTGTCGCCGCCGACGATCACCAGGGGAACGTCAGGACGGTCGAGCAGCTGGATGGCGCGGATCGCCACGGACAGATTCTTGTTCTTGGTCCGCGATCCCACGTAGAGGAAGAATTTCTGCGGCTGAAGCCCTAGTCTTGCAATGATGCCGGGATCCGGCTTGGTCTTGGCGAAGTGCTCTGCGCTATTGGGGAAGACCGGGATTCCATCTGCCGGCAGACTCAGCACCTCCGCGAGCTCCTTGCGCGAAAATGCCGATACGGTTGCGATGCTTGCGTGCCGGGCGAGCAGCCGGCCCATGGTTCGGTGAACCGCCAGATAGCGCCAGCTGAAGAAATCAGGCCTGCGAAAGACCTGTGCGTCGTGGATTACGACAATGTGGTCGCGATGGAAGACCGGGCCGGCATTGGCAAGGCTGATCAAGCGGCCGCCCGCAGCGGCGCGCGCCAGCTCGATTTGATCCCAGGCGTGCCCGCGCAAGCGGCCGACGGTGCGAACCTCGATTCGTTCGAGTTGAAGCTCCTCGCTTGCATCAGCGGGCGTCAGCAACTGCCAATCCGCGTTCCGCAGCGAGGCGGGCGCTTGCTCCGACGCCAGCTGCGCATCGATCGCCTTGACGATTTCGGCGGCATAGCGCTGAACGCCGGTGAGCTTTTGTGACAGAAAGCGGCCGTTGATGAAGAATTTCAATTGGCTACCACGCTTGTTGATCGGAGTCCGCGCCGGGCCCGCTGCAAGCAGGCGGTGGACCCGGTGCAAAGGAGCAACCCTTAGGTACGGAAATATGACGCAGCTCTGCACGGTGCTGACACTCCGCCTGCATGGCTGGCGCTGCCTTGCCGCATATGAGGTCGCGGTGTAGATGTCGCGCATGAGTGATGACACCTACACGCTTCGAAGTGGCCGGCTCTCCGCAACCATCAAGGCGCACGGCGCCGAGCTGTGCTCGCTGGAGGATGGTATCACCGAATTCGTCTGGCAGGCCGGACCGGAATGGCAGCGCCATGCGCCGCTGCTGTTTCCGATCGTCGGACGCCTCGCCAAGGACGAATTGCGGCATCGGGGCAAGACATACCGGATGACCCAGCACGGCTTTGCCCGCGATAACCGCTTTGCGTGGGCCGAGCGCGACGAGCGAAGCTGCACGCTGGTGCTCGAGGACAGCGAGGCGACGCGCGCACTGTATCCCTTCGCATTTCGGCTCAGTGCCGGCTATGCCATCGATGATGCCGGCCTTGATCTGACGCTCACGATCGCCAACACCGGCAAGGAGACATTGCCGGCTTCGATCGGCGGTCATCCCGCGTTCAACTGGCCGCTCCAGCCGGGGCTCGCCAAGGAGAGCTACGCGCTGACCTTCGCCAGCGCAGAGTCGTCTCCCATCCGCCGTCTCGATGGCGGATTGCTGCGCCCGGTAACGGAGCCGAGCCCGGTCAAAGGCGCGGTGCTCGCCTTGTCCGAAGCCCTGTTCACCGACGACGCCGTCATTTTCGACCGGATCGAGAGCAATGCGGTCCGCTATGCCGCGTCCACCGGCCCTTGGCTCAAGATGTCCTGGCGCGGCTTTCGCGAGCTCGGCGTCTGGTCGAAACCATCCGGCGCGCCGTTCCTCTGCATCGAGCCCTGGCGCGGTCATGCCAGCCCAGCCGGCTTCGACGGCGAATTCGGCGACAAGCCCGGCCTGATGCACATCGCAGCGGGCGCGGAAGAGCGCTTGTCGTACCGGATCGAGGTCGGGTCGTCCTGATCTCGGTGTCCTTCCGCGCACATTCCGTCGCTTGCTGAGCGGCGGCCCTCAGACTTCGATCCGGGTGAGATCCTCGCCGAGCACGACAGGCCCTGAGTAGTCGCGCCTGATATCCTCGAGCAGCGCGCCCAGCATGGCATCGTCGCTGCGCGGCCGGTGATGGGTCAGCGCGAGCTTCTTGACGCCGGCCTTGGCTGCCACCTTGCCGACCGTGTCGCCGCAGGCGATCGTGAATTTTGCAAGACGGCGGAGGTGCTCGTTGTTGATTTCCGGCGTTGCCAGGAAACAGCACTGGACGAGCAGGTCGGCTCCCTGCGCCAGCCGCTCGAGCCCGGGGCAGGGGACGGTGTCGCCGGAAATTGCAATGACTTTGCCCTCCGCTTCGAAGCGATAGCCGAGGCACATCCATCGCGCCAGGAAGGCCGGCGGCATGTCGAGGCCGTCGCCATGCGAGACCAGCTCGGCGCTGATCTTCCAGCGTCCGGTATCGAGAACGGGACCCGGTAGAATGTCCGTTGCTGCGACAGGCTTCCAGCCGCCGAAGGTCGGCTCGCCCTTATCCCGCCAGATGATGTCCTTGTCGTAGACCTGCGTGATCAGCGTGTTGACGAGGCGCTCGGTATCCGGCGGTCCATAGATGCGCAACGCGTCCTTGCGTCCGTGCATCCATGAATTCAGCATCACGTCGTAGAGGTCGCCGATGTGGTCGAAATGATGGTGCGTGAGAAACACCGTGTTGATCGCGCCGAGCGGAACGCCGGCCTTGCTGAGCTGCAGCACGACGCCGCGGCCTGCGTCGAACAGGATATTTTCGTCGCCGAGCCTGATCAGCGTGGTCGTCGCCATGCGGCGCGGGTCCGGGCGCGGCCCGCCAGTGCCGAGCAGTATGACCTCCATGGCGCCTCCTCCAGCGTGAAGAGTCTTTACAGTAGATACGAAGGCGGCCATGAAGCAAGCCGCATCGCCCCCGGCGGGGACGCAGCGGAGGGGACGCTTCAGCGCATCCCGGCCACAGTGGCGGCGAGGGGCGGCCGGAGGGGGGACCTGTCCGATCCCGCCGCTGTCAGACGATGCGCCAAATCCTGTGCGTGCCGTTCGACCAGATGCCATGTCACGCGTGCGACGAGATAGCTCAGCGCGGCGGTGACGACATAGGCGATGAGCAGCGAGATCAGCCCGTCGGCGAGCGGCCAGAGCTGACGCAGGCCGTAGATCACCGCGAAATGCGACAGGTACATCGAATAGGAATTGCGGCCGAGCGCCTCGATCGGCTGGAAGCGGATGGCAAGCTTGATGCAACCCGTAACCAGCGCGCCGAGCACGAGGTTGATCATGAGATAGTTGAATTCGTGCGAGCCGGTGGCGCGATCGGCGATGAAGGACAGCGCGATGAAGACGGCGTAGATCGCAGCGTCGGACCGGGTGAAGCCGTCGCGCAGCGCAAAGTACAGCGCGCATCCGATCAGGAAGACCGGAAGCTGGTTCAGGAAGCTGAGATGCAGCGTGGTCCAGACGAATGCCTCGTGGCCGGGGCCGTAATAGGCCGAGAACAGCGCGAAGGCCCACGGCTTAAACAGGCAGACATTGACGAGATGCAGCACGATCGCCAGCGCGAGATAGAGATGACGGCGCGACCCGAACGCGGTGATCAGAAGCGGGAAGACGAGATAGAAGGTCATCTCGGCCGCAATCGACCAGTCGCCGGGCACCACGCTGTTGACGCTGTCCGGCCAGAAGCCGTGCAGGAACGTTGCGGTCAGGATCACTTGGACCGGCCCGATGCCGCCAGGCGCGTTGGCGCTCGGCCCGGTGCCGCTGATGGCGAGGTAGGCCGGGATCGCGAGCCAGAACAGCGGCGCGATGCGCAAGACACGGCGGATATAGAATTTGCGGGTCGGGTTGGTCTCGCCGCTGCGCTGCGTCCACATCAGGCACATCGTCATGGCGCTGACGAAGTAGAACACGTTGACGCCGGTCCAGCCGCACATGAAAGCGTAATCGACGGCGTGGATATTCGACGGAAAGGACTGCGACACGTGGATCGCCATCACCCCGGCGATGGCAAGGCCGCGCAGGACGTCGAGCGTGTGCGAACGAGCGAACGGCGCTGCGCTCTGTTCGCTTCGACCGGCAGCCAACCGGGCCTGCCCCTGCATCACGTCTGCTCCGCGGTTCTCATTATGCAGGCGAGATCATAATGGCGCGGCCGGCCTTTCCGAAGCCGAAGGCGTTTTTTAAGTTAACCGGCGGTCAGGACCTCGGCCGAATCTGCGGGATCGGTTGCCACGGTCAGGGGCGGGGCCGCGTGTCGGCCAAGCTGCGCATTGCTGCGTGGAATTGGAATTGTGGGCCGATTCATACTTAATGCGCCCGGACCATGCCAATATTGTTTGTGCGTCAGAACCGCATGACCCGGCGAACTCATCCTGGTCTCATCGCTTGAGCGGCCGCTCATTTCAACGTCTGGAGATAGGCGATGACATTGGCCCGATCCGCCGGGTTCGGCAGCCCCTTGAAGAACATCTTGACGCCGTGGACGTCGCCGCGGGGGTCGGCGAGGTAGGCATCCAGCGCCGTTGGCGTCCATGCCGCCTTGTTGGCCTTCATGGCATCAGAATAGGCGAAGTCCGGAACGGCGGCGGGCTTGCGGTCGACGACATTCCAGAGGCTTGGGCCGACCTTATTCACCCCGATCGCCACCGCGTGGCAGTTCTCGCAGGTTCGCTGGAAGATGGCCTTGCCCGCGGCGGCATCGCCCTCGGCGGAGGCGGGCCGTGGGGCCAACGACGACGTGGCCAGGGCCAGCGCGAGCGTGACGATCAAACGTCCAGTCATCTTGAGTTTACTCCCCCAAGGCAATCAGCAAAGGCAATCAGCGAGGAATCAGCCAAGAGATCGGCGGGCTGATCCTGCAAATCCCGGCTTTCATTGATCAAACGGCAAGCAGCGTGCCCCACGCCACGCGGCAGCGTCTTTGTCCTGAATCAACCGAGATCCGGGACCAAAGTACGAGAGCGCCATGTGCCAGCGCCATGTGTCATCGCCATGGATCATCCTGCGCCGGATGTGCGTTGTCGGTTGAACTTTGACCGGAGTGTGTCGGGCCGGCCACTTGCGCCGGTCCAATCGGCTTGGCGATGCGCCGGCCGATGGTATGGTGCTTCAGAGCGTTTTCCAGCGAAGCGGATGCCGGTTCGCGTGGAGAAAACGCGTCGAAACAAGAATCTAGAGCTTCCGTTCCGATTCGATCGGAACAGAATGAGCTCAGGGCTGTCGTTTGAAGGCACGGAGGGTTGCAGTGGCTGATGTTCATCCCGCGGCGGGCAAGCAGGCTTCGCCGGACGCGCTCACCAATATTCCGCGGCTGGTGACGGCCTATTTCGCCGGCAGGCCCGATGTTGCGGATCCCGCCCAGCGCGTGGCGTTCGGCACCTCCGGTCATCGCGGCACCTCCTTCAAGAACACCTTCAACGAAGGCCACATCCTCGCGACCACGCAGGCGATCTGCGACTACCGCAGGGAAAAGGGGCTGACGGGCCCGCTCTTCATCGGCATCGACACCCATGCGCTGGCCGAGCCGGCGCTGGCGAGCGCCGTCGAGGTGTTCGCCGCCAACGGCGTCGAGATCATGATCGACAAGGACGGCGGCTATACGCCGACGCCCGTGATCTCGCACGCGATCCTCACCTCCAACAGGGGGCGCACCAGCGGCCTTGCCGACGGCGTCGTCATCACGCCCTCGCACAACCCGCCCGAAGATGGCGGCTACAAATACAATCCGCCGCATGGCGGCCCGGCCGATACCGATGTCACGGGCGTGGTCGAGAAGCGCGCCAATGCCTATCTCGCCGATGGCCTCAAGGGCGTGAAGCGCATGGGCTATGCCAAGGCACTGAAGTCTTCGAACGTCCGCGCTTATGATTTCGTCACGCCCTACGTCGCCGATCTCGGCAACGTCGTCGATCTCGACCTCGTCAAGTCCGCCGGCATCAATATCGGCATCGATCCGCTCGGCGGCGCCGCCGTGCACTACTGGCATCCGATCATCGAGCGCTACGGCCTGAAGGCGACGGTGGTGAACGAGGCGATCGACCCGACCTTCCGCTTCATGACGGTGGACTGGGACGGCAAGATCCGCATGGACTGCTCCTCGCCCTATGCGATGGCGAGCCTGATCGGGATGCGCGACCGCTTCGACGTCGCCTTTGCCAACGACACCGACGCCGACCGCCACGGCATCGTGACGCGCTCCGGCGGCCTGATGAATCCGAACCATTATCTGGCGACCGCGATCTCCTATTTGTTCGCGCACCGCCCGAACTGGAGCAAGGATGCCGCGATCGGCAAGACCGTGGTGTCGAGCTCGATCATCGACCGGGTCGCCAGCAAGCTCGGCCGCAAGCTGGTCGAGACGCCGGTCGGCTTCAAATGGTTCGTCGACGGCCTGCTCACCGGCGGCTTCGGCTTCGGCGGCGAGGAGAGTGCAGGGGCCTCGTTCCTGCGCCGCGACGGCACGGTCTGGACCACCGACAAGGACGGCGTCATCCTCGGCCTGCTCGCCGCCGAGATCATGGCCAAGACCGGCCGCGATCCAAGCCAGCTGTTTGGCGAGCTCACCGCCGAGTTCGGCATGCCCCATTACGCCCGCATCGACGTCGCCGCGACCGGGCCGCAGAAGACCATCCTGAAATCCGTCACGCCCGAGCAACTCGGCCTGAAGGAGCTCGCCGGCGATGCGGTTCGCAGCACCTTGAGCAAAGCGCCCGGCAACGGCCAGCCGTTCGGCGGCATCAAGGTCGAGACCGATTTCGGCTGGTTCGCCGCGCGCCCCTCAGGCACCGAGGACGTCTACAAGATCTATGCCGAGAGCTTCCGCAGCCCCGAGCACCTGAAGCGGATTCAGGAGGAAGCCCAGGCGGGGCTGGCGAAGGTGTTCGGGAGTTAGCACCTGACGCTGCCACTGCCCCTCCCCTGGAGGGCCCCTGGAGGGGGAGGGTCGATCGCGCGTAAGCGCGAGCGGGGTGGGGTGATCTCTCCTCTTGGGCAGTGCCCGTGTGGAGAGATCACCCCACCCCGCTCGGCATTCCGCTTTGCTTCATGCGAAGCGACCCTCCCCCCTCCAGGAGAGGGTAAGGCGCGTCTGGGTCCTGTATACATTATCAAGGATAATGGTATCAACGTACTCTCATTATTAGCCTTGAAGGTTTCCATCTCTCAGCTATTGTATACATAACGCATACATAAGCCGTGGGGGTGAGACCGATGACAAAACCCTTCCCGATGAATGCCTGGTACGCCGCCGCCTGGGATGCCGAGGTGAAGCCGGCGCTGCTGCCGCGGACGATCTGCGGCAAGCACATCGTCATGTATCGCAAGGCCGACGGCTCGGTCGCCGCGCTGGAAGATGCCTGCTGGCACCGCCTGGTGCCGCTGTCGAAGGGCCGGCTCGAAGGCGACACCGTCGTCTGCGGCTATCACGGCTTGAAGTTCAACGCGCAGGGGCGCTGCACCTTCATGCCCTCGCAGGAGACCATCAACCCGTCGGCCTGCGTGCGCTCCTATCCCGTGGTCGAGCGCCACCGCTACATCTGGCTCTGGATGGGCGATCCTGCGCTGGCCGATCCCGCGCTCGTCCCCGACCTGCACTGGAATCACGATCCGGCTTGGGCCGGCGACGGCAAGACCATCCACGTCAACTGCGATTATCGCCTCGTGCTCGACAATCTCATGGACCTCACCCACGAGACCTTCGTGCACGGCTCCTCGATCGGCAACGACGCGGTCGCGGAGGCGCCGTTCGACGTCACCCATGGCGAGAAGACGGTCACGGTGACGCGCTGGATGCGCAACATCGAGCCGCCGCCGTTCTGGGCCAAGCAGCTCGGCAAACCGGGCCTCGTCGACCGCTGGCAGATCATCCGCTTCGAGGCGCCGTGCACCATCGCGATCGACGTCGGCGTCGCGCCCGCCGGCACCGGTGCGCCGGAAGGCGACCGCTCGAAAGGAGTCAACGGCTTCGTGCTCAACACCATCACGCCGGAGACCGAGAAGACCTGTCACTACTTCTGGGCCTTCGTGCGCAACTATCGCATCGGTGAGCAGCGCATCACCACCGAGATCCGCGAGGGCGTCTCCGGCATCTTCCGCGAGGACGAACTGATCCTCGAAGCGCAGCAGCGTGCCATGGACGAGAACCCGGACCGGATCTTCTACAACCTCAACATCGACGCCGGCGCGATGTGGTCGCGCAAGCTGATCGACCGGATGGTGGCGAAGGAAAATCCGCCGCCGCGCCTCCAGGCCGCGGAGTAGGTCATGGCCGAGCGTGAGGTCGACCGCTCCGTCTCGCAGACCGTGAAGGCGCAGCTCGCGCTGCGCGACCAGATCCTGTCCGGCGCCTTGCGGCCGGGCGAGCGCATCTCCGAGCTGCAGGCGGTGGAAACCACCGGCGCCTCGCGGACCCCGGTGCGCATGGCGCTGGTGCGGCTGGAGGAGGAAGGGCTGCTGGAGGCGATCCCCTCCGGCGGCTTCATGGTGAAGGCATTCTCCGAGCGCGACATCTCCGATTCCATCGAGCTGCGCGGCACGCTGGAAGGCTTGGCTGCGCGCTTTGCCGCCGAGCGCGGCGTCTCCGCGCGCGAACTCGAGCCGCTGAAGGAGTGCCTCGCTGCGATCGACGAATTGCTGCGCCAGGTGCCGATCTCGATCGAAGCGTTCTCGTCCTATGTCGCGCTGAACGCGCGCTTCCACGCGCTGCTCACGGAGCTCTCGCGCAGCCCGCCGCTGATCCGCCAGATCGACCGCGCCTCGGCGCTGCCGTTCGCGTCCCCGAGCGGCTTCGTGATGGCGCAGTCCGCGCTGCCCGAGGCGCAGCAGATCCTGATCATCGCCCAGGAGCACCACCGCGTCGTGCTCGATGCGATCGAAAATCGCGAAGGCGCGCGCGCAGAAGCCATCATGCGCGAGCATGCGCGGCTGGCGGTGCGCAATTTGCGGCTTTCGCTGCGCAACCGCACCCATCTCGACCTCTTGCCGGCGCTCGCGCTGATCAAGTCCGCAACCGACTGAGGGCAGTCACCATGCGCTTCATCGAAACCTGGATTCCCGCGATGCTCGCCGCGACGCGCGATCTCGCCCCTGATATTCGCGAATTCCTGATCCGGCCCGACCAGTTCGACGGCGCGGCCTATCCGGTCGGCAGCCACATCAATGTGAGCGTGACCATCGACGGCTTGCCGGAGACGCGATCCTATTCGCTGGTCGGCGAAGCCTCCCCGCACGGCTTGCGGATCGCGGTGCGCCGTGCCGAGGATTCCCGCGGTGGCTCGCGCTACATGTGGCAGCTCAAGCCGGGCGCGCGGCTCGACATCACCCGGCCTGCCTCGCTGCTCGCGGTCGACTGGGCGCGCGAGAGCTACTGCCTGGTGGCCGGCGGCATCGGCATCACGCCGATCTTCGGTGCCGCGCAGGTGCTGGCGCGGCGCGGCGCCGACGTCAGGCTGCATTATGCGGTGCGCTCGCGCGGCGAGGCCGCCTATCTCGACGATCTCGCCGCGATGCTCGGTGATCGCCTGGTCGTTCATGCCGGCGACGAAGGCCGGCGCCTCGATCTCGACGCCGTGTTCGCATCGTTGCCGCAGGGCACGCTAGCCCTGTTCTGTGGCCCGATGCGCATGCTCGACGCCGCGCGCCACGCCTGGATCGGTGCCGGCCATCCGCTGCCCGATCTGCGCTACGAGACCTTCGGCTCCAGCGGCACGTTGCCGACCGAGACCTTTCGCGTGCGCTTGAAAGGCTCCGATATCGAGCTCGAAATCCCGCGCGAGCGCTCGATGCTGGACGTGCTCAACGCCGGCGGCCACGACGTCATGTATGACTGCAAGCGCGGCGAATGCGGTCTCTGCGCCATCGACGTGGTGGCGGTCGAGGGCGAGATCGACCATCGCGACGTCTTCTTCAGCGACCATCAGAAGGAGAGCAACCAGAAGATCTGCGCCTGCGTCTCCCGCGCACGAGGCACCATCACAGTGGATACGCTGCTGCGGGCGGACGCGGTTTGAGGCTGGGAGAGGTCGTTGTGCCCCGGGCTTGTCCGGGCATCCACGCTCTTCATGTCAAGCGGTGAGGCGTGGATGGCCGGGACAGGCGCGGCCATGACGTTTGTGGAGGCACCAACCCTACGCCGCAAAAGTCGCCCGCAGCTTCTTCGTTTCCAGCAGGGCCATCACCCCGTCGGCCGACACCGGGCGGCTGATCAGATAGCCCTGAACCTCGTCGCAACTGATCTGCCTGAGATATTCGAGCTGGTCGGCGGTCTCGACGCCCTCCGCGACCACGCCGATGTTGAGATCGCGCGCAAGGGAGATCACCGATTTCACGATGGCGGCGCAGTCCGGCTGCACCAGCATGTCGCGGATGAAGGACTGGTCGACCTTGATGCGGCTGAACGGCAGCTTGCGCAAATAGGTGAGGGAGGAGAAGCCCGTCCCGAAATCGTCCAACGCCACGGTGACGCCGAGCTGCAGCAGCGCGTTCAGGACCGACTCGGCCGAGCCGTATTTCGACAGCAGCATCGATTCCGTGATCTCGATCTCGAGCCGGTGCGGGGCGATCTTCGCATCGGCGAGCGCCTGCACGATGATCTGGAGAATGCCGGCATTGTGAAACTGCGCCGCGGAGAAATTCACGGCGACCCTGATCTCATCGGGCCATCTGGCGACGGCCGCGCAGGCGCGGCGGATCACCCATTCGCCGATCTCCTGGATCAGCCCGGTCTCTTCCGCAATCGGGATGAATTCGCTCGGCGGCACCAGTCCGCGCTTGGGATGTTGCCAGCGCAGCAGCGCCTCGAAGCCGGTGATCCGGCTTTGGTCGAGATCGAGGAAGGGCTGGAACACGAGGAAAAGTTCGTTGCGCGCGATCGCGCCCTCGAGGTCCGATTGCAGCGCCTTGCGGTCGCGCGAGACCCTGTCGTCGCTCGCCTCGAAGAAACGGATCGTGCCCGGGGCCGCCTTCTTGGCGCCGTAGAGCGCCGCGTCCGCATTCTTCATCACGTCGAGCGGTGTGGTGCCGTCGCGGGGTGCCAGCACGATGCCGACGCTGGTCGCACCCACGATCTGGCGGCCCTCGATGCGGAACGGCTCCGTGAAGGCGGCGACGAAGCGTTCGGCGATCTCGAGTGCATCTTCGGGACGCGCCAGATTGGCCATCACCAGCGCGAACTCGTCGCCGCCGATGCGCGCGACATGCTCGGCGGCGCGCGTGCAGCGTTGCAGGCGGCTTGCGACCTGGACCAGGAATTCGTCCCCGGCCGGATGGCCGAACTTGTCGTTGACCTCCTTGAAACGGTCGAGATCGAGCAGGAGCACCGCGAACTCCTCGCCGGACAACGCCAGCCGCTTGAACGCAGCCTCGAGCGTCTCGTTGAATGCGACGCGGTTGGGAAGGTGGGTCAGGGGATCCAGCCGCACCGTTCGGTCCGCCTCGATCTGCCGCACCACGCGGCGCGCGAACGAGAATGAATTGACGAACACGCCGCGCAGCAGCACGCTGCCGTAGACCACGACGAGAAAGGCGATCAGAAGAAAGGCCAGATCGCCGTTTCTGCCGAGGCAGATGGCGATCCCGACGAAGATCGGAGCCGTGAAGGCGATGGCTGCGATCGGGATGGTGGCGAAGGCGAGCGCGCCGCCAGCCAGCATGCCCGAGCACAGGCAGGTGATGACGAGCTGGCCGCCGGTCGAAGCATCGGCAAAGAAGGCGACCGGGACGATGCCCCAGGCGGCGCCGAGAATGAAGGCATTCCGCACCAGCCGGTGCATGGCGCGGCGCGAGACGAATTGCGGCTTCGTGATGCGGCGCGAGGCGCGGGATTGCAGCCCGAACGCGATCGCGGCACTGGCCACGGCGGTGGCCCAGATCAGCGCAAAAATCCTGTCCGGCGACTCCCAAAGCGCGATGGCGAGCACGATGGCGTTGCAGGCATTGGCGAGCATGATGCCGACCGAATAGCCGAGCACGAGCGACATCTGCTCGGCGCGGATATGGCCAGCTATGGCTTCGTCCGTCACGGGACCGCCAAAGGCCGACAGATCGCCGGCGAGCAGCCGCGCGACATAGTTGGTCGTTTGAGTCCGCATCTCAGAGCCTGCAGCATGAGCCGTTTGTCCGGCTCGGTCGGGAGAATTCGCTGCAAACCTTTGACGAACTATGAATTATCCTTAGCTGCAGCGGCCGCCGTAACCACTTCTGCGTGTTCGAGAGAGAGTATCGATAACAAATCGATACAAATCCGCGATGGCCGAGCAATCTCCGCGGTTAGCTTCGCCGTCATTGCCCGCCTGATGTGCAATTGCGCTCCAGGCGGACGATGACAGGTTGCAGGGAAATGCGGTCACCGCCCCAGCTGCTTCGGATCGTAATAGAACCGCTCCTCGACCAGCTTATCGCCCCGCCAGGTCTGCCACGCGATCTCATCCAGCGTGCGCGTGACCCCTTCCGCATTGGTGAAGCTAAAGGTCCAGCGCGTCGCGACATGGTCACCCTCGATCAGGCTGGGACCGATGCGCAGCGCCTTGACTTCCTTGCTCGCAGCCAGCACGCCGCGCTCCTTCGCCACCAATTTTTCCCGCCCGACCGTGGGGGCGGTGTTGTTCTCGTAGGTCGCAGCATCGGGCGTATAGAAATGTTCGATCGCGCCGACGAAATCTCCGTCCTCCAGGCGCCTGGCAAAAGCTTCCACCACCTCACGGCTCGGCATGGTGCACCTCTCGACAAAACCGACTGACAGTCGGTAATTACCGACCGGTAGTCGAAAAGTCAACTGGCGGCCTGCGCACGACTGGATTAGACGAGACCCATGGCGAAACAGGCGGAGCGTCGCGCGGCGACATCGGAGGCGATCCTTACGGCGGCACGCCGCCTGTTCGGAACGCGAGGCTTTGCGGCCACCACCATGGACGAGATCGCCGAAGGCGCTTCCGTCGCCAAGGGCGCGGTCTATCATCACTTCAAGACCAAGGAGGCGGTGTTCGAGGCCGTGTTCGACCAGGTCTCGCGAGACCTCGTCGTGGAGATCGACGGTGCCGCGCGCGCCGAGAAGGACGTGCTCGCCGCGATGGTCGCCGGCACCCAGCATTACTTTGCCGCGACCGCGAAGGGCCCGACCGGCCAGATCATCCTGCGCGACGGTCCCGCCGTGCTCGGCTGGGAGCGCTGGCGCGAGATCGACGCGCAGCACTTTGGCGGAAAGCTGCCGCGTGCGTTGTCGGCGGCGATGGAGGCCGGCCTGATCGCGCGGCAACCGGTCGAGCCGCTGGCGCGGCTGCTGCTCGGCGCGGTCACCGAGGCCGCCGTCGCCTGCGCCGGTCGCGCCGATATCGCAAGAGCGGGCGCGGAATATGCCCGTGCGTTCAAGTCGCTGGTCGAGGCGCTGCGCCTGCGCCCATGATTGTGCTAGGTCGATACCGGAAACGCCACCCCAACAAGAAGAACAGTAGCGCATGAACGCAAACTCCGCTCTCACACCGTCCGATCCCGAATTCGACTACATCATCGTCGGTGCCGGCTCTGCCGGCTGCGTGCTCGCCAATCGGCTGTCGGCGAACGGCAAGCACAGCGTGCTGCTGCTCGAAGCGGGTCCAAAGGATTCAAACATCTGGATCCATGTGCCGCTCGGCTACGGCAAGCTGTTCAAGGAGAAGTCCGTCAACTGGATGTATCAGACCGAGCCGGAGCCCGAGCTGAAGGGACGGCAGGTGTTCCAGCCGCGCGGCAAGACGCTGGGCGGCTCGAGCTCGATCAACGGCCTGCTCTATGTCCGCGGCCAGCACGAGGATTACGATCGCTGGCGCCAGCTCGGCAACACCGGCTGGGGCTATGACGACGTGCTGCCCTATTTCAAGAAGGCCGAGAATCAGTCGCGCGGTGCGGATCAGTATCACGGCACGGATGGTCCGTTGCCGGTCTCCAACATGATCGTGACCGATCCACTGTCGAAAGCCTTCATCGACGCCGCGGTCGAGACCGGTCTGCCCTACAATCCCGATTTCAACGGCGCCACGCAGGAGGGCGTCGGCCTGTTCCAGACCACGACGCGCAACGGCCGCCGTGCTTCGACGGCGGTTGCCTATCTCGGCCCGGCAAAGAGCCGCGGCAATCTCAAGATCGAGACGTCAGCGCTCGGCCACCGCGTGCTGTTCGAGGGCCGCCGCGCCGTCGGCGTCGAATATCGGCAAGGCGCGCAGCTCCGCCGCGCCCGCGCGCGCAAGGAGATCGTGCTGTCGAGCGGCGCCTACAATTCGCCGCAGCTTCTGCAGCTCTCCGGCGTCGGTCCCGCCGACCTGTTGCGCAAGCACGGCATCGACGTGGTGCTCGACGCTGCTGGCGTCGGTAACGACCTCCAGGACCACATGCAGGTCCGCATCGTCATGCGCTGCTCGCAGAAGATCACGCTCAACGACACCGTCAACCATCCGCTCCGCCGCACCATGGCCGGCGCGCGCTATGCGCTGTTCCGGAAAGGCTGGCTGACGATCGCGGCCGGCACCGCGGGCGCGTTCTTCAAGACCAGCCCGCGCCTCGCCTCGCCCGACATCCAGGTCCACTTCCTGCCGTTCTCGACCGACAAGATGGGCGAGAAGCTGCACGACTTCTCCGGCTTCACGGCGTCGGTGTGCCAGCTCCGTCCCGAGAGCCGCGGTTCCCTGCGCATCCGGAGCGCGGACCCGACCGTGCCGCCGGAAATCCGGATTAACTACATGTCGACCGAGACCGACCGCGCTACCAATGTCGAAGGCATCAAGATATTGCGCAGGATCCTGAATGCACCGGCGATGAAGCCGTTTGTGGTCAGCGAGTACGATCCCGGCGCGAAGGTATCCACGGACGCTGAAATCCTGGAATATTGCCGCGAGCGCGGCAGCACCATCTACCATCCGACTTCGACCTGTCGTATGGGCAACGACGCGCTCGCGGTGGTCGATCAGCGGCTGAAGGTGAGGGGGCTCGAAGGCATCCGCGTCGTCGACGGCTCGATCATGCCGGACCTCGTGTCGGGGAACACCAACGCGCCAATCATCATGATCGCCGAAAAGGCCTCGGACATGATATTGCAGGATGCGCGCTAATCCGCGCACGTCGAAAGGACAACAGCTTGGCTACGCGACTGAAGATCGGCACCCGCAAGAGCGCGATGGCGCTGGCACAGACGGAAGAGATCGCGCGCCGCCTGACCGCCGCCATCCCCGGTCTCGACGTCGAGATCGTCAAGTTCGACACCACGGGTGACACCGACCAGGTCAGCAAGCTGTTGCCCCATGGCGGCAAGGGCGGCGCTTTCGTGGCGCAGATCCGCGCCGCCGTGCTTGCGGGCGAGTTGCAGGCGGCGATGCACTCGCTGAAGGACATGCCCGGCAATGAGGACACGCCGGGCCTCGTCATCGGCGCCACGCTGTCGCGCGATCCACCGGGGGATGCGCTGGTACTGCGCGACGGCGTGACATTGCAGGCGCTGCGCCAGTCCGGCGGCAAGGGGTTCAAGATCGGCACTAACGCGGTGCGCCGTGCCGCCTATGCGCGGCGGCTGTTTCCCGACGTCGAGGTGATCCACTTCCGCGGCGCGGCCGACACGCGCGTGCGAAAGCTCGACAATCGCGAGAAGCAGCGCCTGCCGGAGGGCGGCGCCGTCGGCCCGGCCGATGCACTAATCATGGCGCGGTCGGGTCTCGACCGCGTCGGTCTTGCGAGCCGCATCGCCTATGAATTCACCGCGGCCGAGATGCTCCCGGCCGCGGGGCAGGGCATCGTCGCGGTCGAATGCGCGGCGCAGGACTGGCAAACGCGGCAAATCCTGTCATCGATCGACGATCCCGCCGCGCATGCCTCGGCGGATGCCGAGCGCGAGGTCTTGTGGGTGCTGAACGGCCACTGCAATTCGCCGGTGGCGGGCTTCTCGACCATCAGCGGCGATC
Source organism: Bradyrhizobium guangxiense (assembly GCF_004114915.1). Lineage (NCBI taxonomy): Bacteria > Pseudomonadati > Pseudomonadota > Alphaproteobacteria > Hyphomicrobiales > Nitrobacteraceae > Bradyrhizobium > Bradyrhizobium guangxiense. The sequence goes on from NZ_CP022219.1 coordinate 1,230,740, forward strand.
AGATGTCGCTTACCGCATCCGTGCTCGATCTTTCCGGCAACACCATCATCGAAGCTTCGCGCGAAGGCGCCGCCGATCGCCCTCGCGAACTCGGCCGGGCGGTGGGCCTGGATCTGCTGATGAAGGGCGCCGCCGAGATCATCGAGCGCAGCCGGCCGCGCTGAGGCTTGTTGCGGATGCCGCGCCTGTTTTGCCCGACGCTTCAATTGCGCCTCTGAGCCGTGTCATGCCGGCCCAGTCTTTTCAATGACTTGTCTACTGTGCATGGGGTTGTTTTCGCGTTTTCTGTTTCCGCCCCTTTTCCCGGGGGGCGGGACGAATTAACCCCGCACCCGCTTGATCATCCGTTCGACATGGGCGATCGGCGTCTCCGGCTGGATGCCGTGGCCGAGGTTGAAGATCAGCCGCCCTTGCGCAAAATTGGCCAGCACGTTGTCGACCGCGCGGTCGAGCGCGGCGCCCCCCGTGATCAAGACCAGCGGATCGAGATTGCCCTGCACGGCGACCTTGCTCTGCACGCGCTCGCGGATGAAGGCCGGCTCCGCGGTCCAGTCGATGCTGACCGCATTGACGCCGGTCGCCTCGACATAGCCCGGCAGCAGCGCGCCGGCGCCGCGCGGAAAGCCGATGATCTTGGCATCCGGCACCTTGGCCCGCACGCCCTCGACGATGCGCCGCGTCGGCTCGACCGACCAGCGCGAAAATTCGGCCGGCGGCAGCACGCCGGCCCAGGTGTCGAAGATCTGCAGGGCGTTGGCGCCGGCTTCGAGCTGCGCCAGCAGATATTGAATGGAATTCTCGACCAGCACGTCGATGATCTCCGCGAACGCCTCCGGATGGCGGTAGGCCAGCATCCGTGCCGGCGCCTGGTCGGGCGTGCCCTGGCCGGCGACCATGTAGGTCGCGACCGTCCATGGCGCCCCGCAGAAGCCGATCAGCGCGATCTTCGGATCCAGCGCGCCGCGCACGCGCCTGAGCGCCTCGAACACCGGCTCGAGCTTGCCGAAATCGGCGTGCCGCGCCAGCGTCGCGACCTTGGCGGGATCGTCCAGCGGATCCAGCCGCGGGCCTTCGCCGACCTCGAACCGCACCGAGCGCCCGAGCGCGTGCGGGATCACCAGAATGTCCGAGAAGATGATCGCGGCGTCGAAGCCGAACCTGCGGATCGGCTGCAGCGTCACCTCGGCCGCAAGCTCCGGGTTGAAGCAGAGATCGAGGAAGCCGCCGGCCTTGGCGCGCCCCTCGCGATATTCTGGCAAATAGCGGCCGGCCTGCCGCATCATCCACATGGGCGGGATGCTCTGGCGCTGGCCGGAAAGCACGTCGATGAAGGGCATTTTTGCAGATTGGGGCACGAACGGTCCTGAACAGGGTTATCGCTCCTGATACACCGCCTCGGCCCTCAGCGGAACAGGGGAACCAGCGCTATCGGGCCGCGTTGACCAGCCGATGGAGGAGATCATGGCTGAGACATTCAATCCCGCGCCGCACGACAAGCACGCTGACGATCTGCACGAGGCGCTCGCCGCCGATCGGCACTCCAAGCTCGACGCCGGGCTGAAGGACACCTTTCCGGCGTCCGATCCCGTGAGCGCGGCCCAGCCGACGCCCTCGAAGGCCGATGCGGATGCCGAGCATCCTTCGCTCTGGGAGAAGGTCAAGGCCATCTTCAGCTAGCGGAACGCGGCGCGGATTCCGATCGCCTTGCTAACACCTTGTTAGCGATGCGCTGATCGCGGCGTCCGTAGGACTACTGGAAAACCGAGAGATCGCTCCCTATTCGGGTAGCGATTTCAGAGTTCACTAATAGAAGCGGCAGAGGTTCCGAGACATCGGAGAACTCTGCCGCATGAGCGCTGCTACCCAACGAGCCGGATGGAGCCGCCTGCCGCTGCGCGCGGCGGCGTTCGTCGTGCTGACCTGTGCGACCATTCTCGGCGTCAGCGGCTGGCGCGAATGGGCCGCGCGCGACGCGGTGCTCCGAGGTGCCGAGACCGAGATGGCGAATGTCGCCCGCTTGCTGACGCAGCATGCCGAGGACAGCCTCGATCTCCTGGATTCCGGCGTCGTCGGCGTCGTCAGCCGGCTCGAAATGGATGGCACCGGCCCCACCACCGTCGCCAAGCTCGGCAACGTCATGGAGGCGCGCAGGAAGGCCGTCCCGCGCATCCACAGCTTCGCCATCATCGACGACCAGGGCAACTGGCTGACCTCGCCCGGCACGATCGGCTCGACGCTCAGCGACGATGCGTTCTTCCGCTATCATCAGCTCTCCCCGAAACGGGAGGCCCATGTCGGCCGTCCCGTGAAGAGCCTCCTCGAGGGCGAATGGGTGGTTACCCTGTCGCGCCGCTTCAACAAGCCGGACGGCAGCTTCGGGGGCGTCGTGCTCGCCACCATCAGCTCCAATTATCTCGCGCACTTCTACGAGCAGTTCGAGATCGGCCGCAACAGCTCCGCGGCGCTGGTCCATGGCGACGGCTTGATCATCGCGCGCAATCCCAGCAACGACAAGTTTGTCGGCCGCAGCGTCGCCGATGGCCCGCTGTTCCGCGACGCCGGCCTGCAACGGCCGAGCGGCGCCTATCATTTCAAGTCGCCGTTGGACGGCGCCGAGCGGGTCAGCTTCTTCAAGCGCTCTGGCCGCTATCCGCTGGTTCTGCTCGCCACGCTGGACAAGGAGGAGCTGCTCGCGCCCTGGCGCGGCGCGGCCATCTCCCGCATGCTCTATGTCGCCGCGCTGGTGATGCTGATCGCGGTCATCGGCGCCGTGCTGGTGCGGCAGTTGCAGCGTGGCCAGCTCATGGCTGCGGCCCTGATCGAGAAGGAGGCGCATTTCCGCCTGCTCGCCGAAGGCTCCAGCGACATGGTGACCCGCATCGGGCTCGACGAGCGGCTGCGCTATGTCTCACCTTCCTCCATGCGCGTCGTCGGCTGGCGAGCCAACCAATTGATCGGCACGCCGGCGCTGGCAGGCATCAATCCGGAGGATCTGCCGGAGGTCCAGGCGATCGTCGACGCCATGAAGCGCGGCGAGCGCGACGAGGCGCGCCTCACCTACCGCAACTCGCACCGCCAGCACGGCGAAGTCTGGCTGGAATCGACCATGCGGGTGACGCGCAAGGACAATGGCCGCGTCGACGGCGTCGTTGCGATCTCGCGCGACATCACCGAGCACAAGAAGCTGGAAACCAGGCTCGAGACGCTTGCGATCGAGGATAGCCTCACCGGCCTTGCCAACCGCCGTCGCTTTGACGAGCGGCTCAAGGAAGAATGGGCGCGGGCCTATCGCGACCGCTCCAGCCTCGCTTTGCTGATGATCGATGTCGATCACTTCAAGGCCTATAACGACGAATACGGCCATCCCGCCGGCGATGCCTGCCTGCGCCTTGTGGCAAAGATCATCGCGGCCGAGACGCAGCGCGCCGGCGATCTGGCAGCGCGCTATGGCGGCGAGGAATTCGCCATGCTGCTGCCGAACACCGACGCCACCGGCTGTGCCCTGGTCGGCGAGCGGATTCGCGCCGCCATTCACGCGGCGGGCCTCGTTCACAGCAGCAATCTGGCATCCGGGTGCGTCACCGTCTCGGTGGGCGGTGCGACCTGCCGGCCGGCGCTGGAGCGCACGGCCGGGGTGACCTCGCTGGTCGAAGCTGCCGACCGCGCGCTCTACGCCGCCAAGGACGCGGGCCGCGACCGCCTGACGATGTCCGGCGAGGTCATGAACCTGTTGCCCAAGGCGTCCGGCCAGTAGGATTGCTCAGTAGTGCGGTGGAGGTTCGTTGGCGGGACCAGGCGCATTGGCCTCGGCCTCCCGCAGCCGCTCGCCGAGTTCTGCGATTTTCCGCGTCAGTAGATCGATCTGCTTCCACTGCGCGGTGATGGTCTGGTTCAGCGTCTCGATCGTGTCGTCCTGATAGGCGAGCCGCGTCTCCAGCGTGTCGATGCGCTCGCCCAGACTCTTGATCTCATTCGTCACGCGTCACGTCCTTGTTCCGCTCGCGCAAACCGTGGCCGAGCGCGACGCGCTCGTCGAACACGAAGCATTCGCCGCGCCAGCGACTCTGCGCCTCCGGCACCTCTTCCAGATATCTAAGGATGCCGCCCTTGAGGTGATAGACCTCGGCAAAGCCGCGCGCGAGCAGATGCGCGCTCGCCTTCTCGCAGCGGATGCCGCCGGTGCAGAACATCGCGATCCTGCGGTGCTTGGCGGGATCGAGCTCGATTGCGGCAAAATCCTTGAACTGGCCAAAGCTCCTGATCCCGGGATCGACCGCGCCTTCGAACGTTCCCATTGCCACCTCGAAGGCGTTGCGGGTGTCGAGCAACAGCGTATCTGGTGCCGAGATCAGCGCGTTCCATTCGCTGGCATCGACATAGGTGCCGACCTGGCGGGTTGGATCGGCCGCCGCATCGCCCAGCGTGACGATTTCCTTCTTCAGCCGCACCTTGAGCCGTCCGAACGGCATCGCCTCGGCAGTGGAGAATTTCAATTCGAGATTGTTCAGCCTGCCGCCGAACACCTCGCCATGCGCCAGCTCACGGGCAAGGGCGTCGATCGCTGCCGGCGCTCCGGCGAGCGTGCCGTTGATGCCCTCCTGCGCCAGCAGCACGCTGCCCTTCAGCTCGAGGCCGGCGCAGAACGAGCGCAGCGGCGCGCGCAGCTCGCGGTAATCCGGGAGGGCGGCAAATTGGTAGAAGGCGGCGACCTTGGTGGGCGAATTCGGATCAGACATGGCGGCTCGTTTAGCAGGCGACTGCCGCTCAGAAAACCCGCATGGCCGCGGGTCTCGAAAGGTCTATACGCTCAGCGGATGGCAGCCATTTCTTGGTATGCCAGCATTGCCCCGGCGGGCGGGAATGTGCCATGTAGACCGGGTTTTTTCCGAGATGGCGCGCCACCCGCGCCCACGGCCAAGAGAGCAAAGATTCGATGAGAAACTTCCATTTTCCCGGCAGGTCCACGGTCCACGCCACCAACGCGATGGTCGCGACCTCGCACCCGCTGGCCTCGCTCGCGGCGATCGAGGTGCTGCGCGAGGGCGGCACGGCGGTGGACGCAGCGGTGGCAGGCTCGGCCGTGCTCGGCGTGATCGAGCCGCAATCGACCGGTATCGGCGGCGACTGTTTCGCGCTGGTCCAGCCGCGCGGCGAAGGCAAGATCATCGCCTATAACGGCTCCGGCCGGGCGCCGAAGGCGGCGAATGCCGGCTGGTATCTCGAGCGCAAGATCAACTCGGTGCCGCTGACCTCGGCGCATGCGGTGTCGATCCCGGGCGTGGTCGATGCCTTCGCGACCGTCCTGCGCGATCACGGCAAGTTCGGCTTCGACCGGTTGCTCCAGCCCGCGATCAAGGCGGCCGAGGAAGGCTATGTCGTCGCGCCCCGCATCGCTTTCGACTGGAAGAACCAGTTCGAGAAGCTGAAGAATGGCACCAACACCGTGCGCTACCTGTTACCGGGCGGCAAGCCGCCGGTGGCCGGCGACGTGATCCGTCAGGTCGAGCTCGGCAAGACCCTGCGCGCAATCGCCAAGGACGGGCGCGATGCCTTCTACAAGGGCGAGATCGCGGAGGACATGGTCGAGACCCTGCGCGGGATCGGCGGCCTGCACACGCTCGATGATTTCGCCGCGCACACCACCGAGACGACGTCGCCGATCGGCACCATGTACAAGGGCTACGACGTCTGGCAGTGCCCGCCAAACGGCCCGGGCGTCACGGCGCTCCTGATGCTCAACATCCTGTCGCGGTTCGACCTGACCAAATACGCGCCCGTCAGCGTCGAGCGCTTCCATCTCGAGGCGGAAGCCGCGCGCATCGCCTACATGAATCGCGAGATGCATGTCGCCTCTCCCGAGCACATGAAGATCAACGTCGCCGAGATGCTCGAAAAGGGTTTTGCCGATGAGTACATCAGCAAGATCCGCATGGACGGCATGCTCGACCTGCCCAATGTCGCGCCGCCGATGAATCCCTCGACCATCTACATCACGGTGGTGGACAAGGACCGCAACGTCTGCTCGTTCATCAATTCGGTCGCGCATTCCTTCGGCTCGGCGATCGTCTCCAACAAGACAGGCGTCCTGTTCCAGAACCGCGCTGGCGGCTTCCGCATCCAGCCCGGCCATCCCAACTGCATCGAAGGCGGCAAGCGGCCGCTGCACACGATCATGCCGGGCCTACTGACCAAGGGCGGCCGTTCCACGATGTCGTTTGCGGTGATGGGCGGCCAGTACCAGCCGACCGGCCAGACCCGTCTCCTGACCAACATCCTCGATTACGGCTGCGACGTGCAGGAGGCGATCGACATGCCGCGCGGCCTGCACTACGAGGGCCAGTATCAGCTCGAGGACAACGTGCCGACTGCAATCGTCGAGGGCCTGAAGAAGATCGGCCACAAGACCACCAGCGTGGTTGGTCCGCTCGGCGGCGCCCAGGCAATCTGGATCGATTGGGACAAGGGCACGCTCACCGGCGGTTCCGATCCGCGCAAGGACGGCTGCGCGTTGGGTTATTGATCGCAGCGCCAGTTCCCGGCGCGAAATCAGGAAAAGTTGACGCAGGGCGATGCGGCATTTGCTGCATCGCCCTTTTCTCATTCGGAACGGAGCTCATTGCTTCAGGTTAAGGGGCGATGGGCGGTGCAGGCGTGCGCTGCTTTGAGAGATCAGCGGCGGAGGCGTCGATGTCCGGCACATCAAGTTCCAAACAATCTGCATTCGATCGGCGTGCCTTCCTAGCCGGAGCGGCCGGCAGCGCGCTCGTCCCGCTCACGGCGCGCGCGACTGCAGAGGAGGCCAGGGCGCCGGTTGCACAGGATGCGGCGCTTCCCGTCGGTGTCACTCTGCGGGTCAACGGCAAGGAGAAGCACCTGTCCATCGATGCGCGCACCACGGTGCTCGATGCATTGCGTGAACATCTCAAGCTCACCGGCAGCAAGAAGGGTTGCGACCATGGCCAATGTGGCGCCTGCACGGTACTGATTGGCGATCGGCGCGTGGTGTCGTGCCTGACGCTCGCGCTCGCGGCCGAGGGGCAGGAGATCACGACGATCGAAGGTCTCGCCACCGACGAACGCCTGCATCCGATGCAGCAGGCCTTCATCGACAACGACGCGTTCCAGTGCGGCTATTGCACGCCCGGCCAGATCATGTCGGCCGTCGGCTGCGTCAAGGAGGGCCATGCCAACAGCGAGGCCGACATCCGCGAATATATGAGCGGCAACATCTGCCGCTGTGCCGCCTATCCCAACATCGTCGCCGCGGTGAAGCAGGCCGCGCCCGAGATCATGAAAGGCTAGGCGCATGCGACCGTTTTCGTATCAAAGGGCAACAGACCCCGATATGGCCGTGCAGGCGCTCGGCGCCGCTGCGGCCGCAAACATTCCTCTGCCTCAGGCCCTCGCGCAGCCGCTGGCGGGCGGTACCACGCTGATCGACCTGATGAAGCTCGACGTGATGCGGCCCGCCGCGATCGTCGACATCAATCCGCTCGCGCGCGGCTGGTCGGAGATCGAGCCCAGGAGCGATGGTGTGCGCCTCGGCGCGCTCGCGAAGATGGCGGATGTCGCCGCGCATGAGGAAATCCAGCGCAACTATCCGGTGATCGCCAATTCCCTGAAGCTTGCGGCCAGCGCCCAATTGCGCAACATGGCGACGCTCGGCGGCAACGTGATGCAGCGAACGCGTTGCAGCTATTTCCGCGATGTGTCCTATGAGAATTGCAACAAGCGCAATCCCGGCTCCGGCTGCGCCGCCCTGGACGGCGTCAACCGCATGCATGCGGTGCTCGGCGTCTCCGACCACTGCATCGCGACCTATCCCGGCGATTTCGCGCAGGCGCTGATCGCGCTGGATGCAATGGTCGAAATCACCGGAAAATCCGGGGTCCGCAGCCTGCCGTTTGCCCAGCTGCACAAGGCGCCCGGCAGCACGCCGGACATCGAGACCGCGCTGCAGCCAGGTGAGCTGATCTCGGCGTTCTCCATTTCCGGACGCTGGCCCCGTTCGGTTTATCTCAAGGCGCGCGACCGGCAGTCCTATGAGTTTGCGCTGTCCTCGGCGGCGGTCGCGCTCGACCTGCAGGACGGCACGATCCGGGACGCACGCGTCGCGCTCGGCGGTGTCGCGACCGTGCCCTGGCGGGCGCGCGAGGCGGAGGCCCTGTTGAAAGGACAGAAATTCGACGACGGCCTGGCGCAGCGTGTTGCCGCTGTCGCTTTCGCAGGCGCCAAGGGGCGGCGGCACAACAGCTTCAAGATCGCGCTCGGCAAGCGCGTCGTGGCCCATGCGCTCCAGCAGGCCGTAACGATGGAGGTCTGATCATGACCGTTGCTGTTCCCGAGCCAAAGACGAACATGGGTCAGCCTGTGCCGCGCTATGATGCGGTCGTGAAGGTGACGGGACGCGCGACCTATGCGTCCGACATGCCGCTCGCCGCCCCCGCCTATGCGTTCCTCGTCACCAGCGCGATCGCCAAGGGACGGATCGACAGCTTCGATCTCGAGGGCGCAAGGCGCGTCCGCGGCGTGATCGATATCGTCACCCATGAGAACGCGCCGAAGCTGAAGGACTCCAAGCTCTTCAGCAATGGCGGCTATGCGGGCACGACGATCCAGCCGCTGAAATCGGCCGACATCGCCCATGACGGCCAGATCATCGCGGTGGTCATCGCCGAAACCTACGAGGCGGCGCGCGAGGCCGCCAACCGCGTCAAGGTCAGCTACACCGCCGCCACCCCAAGCGCGAGCTTCGACTCGCCGGGCACGACCAGCGCGGCCGCGAAGGGGCAGAATGCACAGTTCAAGGAAGACCCGAAGGTGGGCGATTTCGCCAAGGCGTTCGATGAGGCCGAGGTCAAGCTGACCGCCTCCTATGAGACGCCGACGCAGCACCACAATCCAATGGAGCTGTTCTCGACAAGCTGCGCGTGGATGGGCGACGAGCTCGTCATCTACGAGCCAAGCCAGTTCGTCTACGGCCTGAAATATGGCGTCGCCGAACAGCTCGGCATCGCTGCCGACAAGGTGCGCGTGGTCAACCCCTATGTCGGCGGCGGCTTCGGCTCCCGCGGCTCGATGACGCCACGCACCGCCATCATCGCCAGCATTGCCAGGCGCCTGAACCGGCCGGTCAAGCTGGTTCCGACCCGCGACCAGGGCTTTACCATCACCACCTATCGTGCCGAGACACGCCACGAGATCAAGCTCGGTGCGCGTCGCGACGGCAAGCTGGTCGCGCTCAGGCATGAGGGCGCCGAGCTGTCGTCGCGGCCCGACGCCTATTGCGTCGGCGGCACCAAGACCACGACGCGGCTCTACGCCTGTCCGAATGTCGACAGCCTCGTCTCGATCGTGCGGGCCGACCGCAACACGCCCGGCTTCATGCGCTCGCCGCCAGAGGTGCCGTACCTGTTTGCGCTGGAAAGCGCGATGGACGAGCTCGCGGTCAAGCTGAACATGGATCCGGTCGAGCTCCGCCGTATCAACGACACCACCAACGAGCCCATCGGTGGCAAGCCCTACACCTCGCGCGCGCTGATGGCCTGTTTCGACGAAGCCGCCAAGGCGTTCGGCTGGGCGCAGCGCTCGCCGCAGCCGAGGTCGATGTCGGACGGGGACTGGTTGATTGGCTATGGCTGTGCGGCCACCTGCTATCCGACCCAGATGGGCCCCGCCGCGGCACGCGTACGTCTGCAGCGCGATGGCCGCGCCCGCGTCGAGATCGCCGGCCACGAGATCGGAACTGGGGCCTACACCGTCATTGCTCAAACGGCAGCCGAAAGGCTCGGCGTGCCGCTCGAGAAGGTTGCCGTCTTCATCGGCGACAGCGATCTGCCGCCGGCGCCCGTCGCGGGAGGCTCGAACTCCACGGCCAGCACCTGTTCCGTCGTCATGATGGTGTGCGATCAGATCCGGCAGCGTCTTTTCAAGGCGGAGATGCCGGGTCAAAGCCTGACCGACAAGGCGAAAGAGACCGTTGGCATCGGCCAGACACCGGCCACGCAGGCGGCGAAGGGGGACCGTCCGCTCGACCTGCAGAAGGCGTTCGACGCACTCGGTGTCGGCGTCGTCGAGGAATATGGCGAGTGGAAGCCGGAAGGCGCGCCGCTGGATTCCTTCCGTGCCATGCATAGCGGCCAGGTACGGCTCGTGGGCGGTCACGCGATGAAGGACCAGATCGCCTATGCGTTCGGTGCGGAATTCGTCGAAATCCGCGTCAACCGCTTCACGCATGAGATCCGCTGTCCCCGCCTCGTCGGCGCGTTCGCTGCGGGCCGCATCATGAACCCGCGTACCGCGCGCAGCCAGCTGATGGGCGGGCTGATCTGGGGCATGTCGTCGGCGCTGCTGGAGGCCACGGAGATCGACGAACGCAATGCGCGCTACGTCAACGACAATCTCGCCGATTACCTCGTGCCCGTGAATGCGGACGTGCCCGACGTCGAGGTCATTTTGTTGTCCGAGCAGGATGACCACATCAATCCCGTCGGCGCGAAGGGCATCGGCGAGCTCGCCAATGTCGGCACCAATGCGGCGATCTGCAATGCGATCTATCACGCCACGGGCCAGCGCATCCGCAAGCTCCCGGTCCGGCTGGAAAATATCGAAGCGTGAGGGGTGGAAACCTCTCTCGCGTTGCGCTAGACACCTTCCGCCCCAAACGGAAGGTGCCTTATGCAGCGTTTTCAGCGCGCGCTTCTCGCCCTGATGTCGGCGCTCGCGATTACCATGATCGCCGGCGTGTCGCATTTTGTTTCCACCACGGCCTCGGCCCAGACCGCAGGAAAGACCATGACCACAGCTTCAGGCTTGCAGATCATCGATACCACCGTCGGCACCGGTGCCTCGCCGCAGCCCGGCCAGATCTGCGTGATGCACTATACCGGCTGGCTTTACGAGAACGGCCAGAAGGGCAAGAAATTCGATAGCTCCGTCGATCGCAAGGAGCCGTTCGAATTCCCGATCGGCAAGGGCCGCGTCATCGCCGGGTGGGACGAGGGCGTTGCCTCCATGAAGGTCGGCGGCAAGCGCACGCTGATCATCCCGCCGCAGCTCGGCTACGGCGCGCGCGGCGCCGGCGGCGTGATCCCGCCGAACGCGACGCTGATGTTCGACGTGGAATTGCTCGCGGTGAAATAGTTACTGTCATTCCGGGGCGATGCGTTCGCATCGAACCCGGAATCTCAAGATTCCGGGTCTGGTCCTTCGGACCATCCGGAATGACGGCTCAAACAAAAAGACCGGCCTTTCGGCCGGTCTTTTGCTTTTCAACTTGCCGCGCGTCATTCCGCCGCGCGCTTGGCCCCTGCTGCGGCGCGATCGATCGCGTCCTTGGCGGCGTCCTTGGCATCGCCCATGGCCTGCTGGCCCTTGCCCTTCACTTCCTGGACCACGCCTTCGCCCTTCATGCGGTCTGAACCGGTGGCTTCACCGACGCCTTGTTTGGCCTTGCCGATCGCCTCGTTGGCGGTGCCCTTGATCTTGTCGGTCGTGCTGCCCATGAAACTCTCCTTTCATCTTGCTCGCAAAGACAACGTCCCGCAGCTACGAGGGTTCCGAAATTGGTATGGCTCGCGGGCGCCGCTTCGGGTTAGTTTGCCGCGCACGGAACCAACAGAAAGCAAGTCCCATGACCGGTCATGACCATTCGCACTCCCACCATGATCACGATCATCATGATGATCGCTGGAAACATGACGGCGTGCGCGTCATTCCCGGCAATCAGCTCGACACCAACGTGCCGTCGACGGCCGGCATGGACCGTGCCGCCGCCATCAACTTCGCTCGCGTCGGCGCGCAAAAATTGTGGGCCGGCACCGTCAGCATCAAGCCCGACGCCAAGACCGGCGCGCATCACCACGGCCATCTCGAGAGCGTCATCTATGTCGTGAAGGGCAAGGCGCGGATGCGCTGGGGCGAGAGCCTGCAATTCACCGCGGAGGCCGGCCCCGGCGATTTCATTTTCGTCCCGCCGTACGTGCCGCATCAGGAGATCAACGCCAGCCCGGACGAGGTGCTGGAATGCGTGCTGGTGCGCAGCGACGGCGAGGCGGTGGCGATCAACCTCGACATCGAGCCGGTCGAGAAGCCCGAAACCGTGCTGTGGATCGATCCGGTGCATCGGGACCCCAACGAGAAGAAGTAGGTTTGACGGCCTCACGGGGGTCGACACGGCGGACCCGGGCAAGCGCAAGGCCGAAAAAATTCCGGAAGCCGTGTCGGATGGCCGCCAGGCCATCCGTCCTTGGGCGGAACCCCCAAGGAGCCTCCGATGCCCAGGATGATCTTCCTCGATCTGCCCGTGACCGACCTCAGGCGTGCGACCGCCTTTTACGAGGCGGTCGGCGCGACCCGGAATCCGCAATTCAGCGACGATACGGCGAGCTGCTTGGTCTTTTCCGAGACCATCTACGTGATGCTGACGACTCACGACAAATTCCGCCAGTTCACGCCGAAGCCGATTACCGATGCCAAGACCTCGAACCAGGCGCTGTTCTGCCTGTCGGCCGACAGCCGTAACGAGGTCGACGCCATGGTCGGCAAGGCCGAGGCGGCGGGCGGGATCGCCGATCCCAGTCCCAAGGACGAATACAGCTTCATGTACGGCCGCAGCTTCGAGGATCCGGATGGCCATATGTGGGGTGTGAACTGGCTCGACATGGCGGCAGTCCCTCTGCAGCCCGCCATGGCGAATGCCTGATCGCCGTCACCGAACAGCAAATTCAAAGGAGCATTCACGATGTCCAAGGTCGTACCCTGCATGTGGTTCAACGGCGATGCCGAGCAAGCTGCGAAGTTCTACACCTCGCTCGTGCCGAATTCGGCGATCACGCACGTCCAGCGCAACGTCTCCGATGGTCCGTCCGGCAAGGAAGGATCCGTGCTCGTCGTCGAGTTCACCGTGGCCGGGCAGCCGCTGGTCGCGCTCAACGGCGGCATGAAGATGGAATACACCCACGCGATCTCGCTGATGATCCATTGCGACGATCAGGCCCAGGTCGACAGCGTCTGGAATGCGTTCCTGGCCGATGGCGGCAAGGAGGAGCAGTGCGGCTGGCTCAGGGATCGCTGGGGCGTTGCCTGGCAGGTGGTGCCGAAGGTGATGTTGGAGTTCCTGTCGAGCCCCGACAAGGCAGCCGCCGCACGCGCGATGCAGGCGATGATGAAGATGGTCAAGCTGGATGTCGACGTCCTACGCCGCGCGTTCGAGGGCAAGTCGGCGGCGTAGTGCAGATGCTCTCGCCACACGATCAGCATCGTAGGGTGGGCACGCTGTCGCTTTGCCCACCCTACGAGACCGTGCCAGCCGACTAATAATTGATCCTCAGCCCGACGCCGCCATGGATGGTGTTGCCGACCGGTTGCGGGCCCAGCGTGCCGTTGGCGAAGAGATCCACGATCCAGCCCTTCTGCACCCGGAATCCGAGCCGGCCGCCATATTCGAACCAGCCCTGGTTGCCCATGGTCGGCACCACCATGCCCTGTCCGGTCACGGCGGCGACGATGCCGCTGTGGCTGGCAAACGACTGCACCCAGCCGCCATTGATGTTGGCCTCGATGTTGCTGCCGTAGAGATGCGTCCACTGGCCGCCGATCTTGACGAGGCTGGTGCGGTCGGTGCCATCAGCGATGGTGGCGTCGAACGGATTGAAGGCCACCGCATTGTCGCTGTAGCCGGACACGCGCTGCCAGAGCTGCCAGACCTCGATCGAGGCTGCGATCTCGTCGCGCGGTGACACGCGGCTGATCCAGCCGGCGCGGCCGTAAACCGCGTAGTTCGAGGCGTTGGTCGAGCTCGTCACGCTCACCGGGCCGAGGCTGGTGTCGTAGCTGCGGGTATAGCGCGCCTTCTCCCACGGCGTCAGGATCGTTCCGACGTCGAAGAACGGGCGCGACGAGCCCCAGTCGGTGAAGTCATAACGCAGCGCGAAAGCGCCGATCGGCGCGCTCGTGATCTTGTAGCCGCCCTCGTTGTATTGCGTGTAGGCGATGCCGGCGAGCAGCGACAGATTGTTGGTGAGCTGCTTGCGGCCGTGGATGCCGGCCGAGAACGAGCCGGCCGAGCCGAACGCGCTGATGCAGTCGCTGCAATTGATCTGCTCGTTGACGCCGAGCAGCACCGTGCCCAGCACCCGGTTGGTGATCATCTGGTTGAAGCGCTGATTGGCGAGACCGCCGATCGAATTGCCGCTGGAATCCGCGCCGGTCGGCGTCGGGCTCGGTGTCGGGTACGGGCTGGGCGAGGGCGAGGGGCTCGGCGAAGGGGACGGGTTGGGCGACGGAGAATATGTCGGTGTCGGTGACGGCGAATAGGTCGGCGTTGGCGACGGCGAATAGGTCGGGTAGGGGGTCGGCTCGCCGCATTCGATTTCGCAGGCCGCCTGGGCCGCCGCTTGACGAACATCGAGCGCGACAAGCGCGAGCGCAGCGGCCGCGGTCAGCAGGCCGGTGAGGAAGAGCCGGAAGTTGAACTTCGCCATCGTCAGCGCCCGCACAGCATGCCGTCGTCGTGGACAGCGGGCGTGATGGTCGGCGAGGCGTCGGCATATTGGTTCACCGCGCACAGACCGGCATTTGTGGCGCAGTTGGCGGCGAAGCTCCAGGGCGGCGTGTTGGTCTTGGTGATGCCGACCTTGCCGCCGGTCGAGGTGATGATCGCGGTGTCGCCCGGCTGGGTCAGCTGCACGCATTGCGAGCTCGTCGTGCAGACGCTTGCCGCGCCGTCCTGAAGCACGACGACGGAGCGTCCGCGCTGCGAGAGGACGTCGAGCGTGGTGCCGCGCACGCCGATGGTCGCGAGCGGCGTCGTGATCTTGTAGGCGGCCTTCTCCGAATGTCCGGTGACGAAACGGAAGGCGCCTGTGGTCATGCGGATCGCGACGTCGCGATAGCTGTGCTCGTCGTTGAACACGGTGCGGTCGAGCTTCAGAATGGCGCTGGGGCCGAGCGACAGATTGGTGCTGTCGGCCATCACGAAGCGTGCCGCGCTGCCGGCGCCGGTGCGCACGGTCTCGTCGCGCAGCATGCTGTCGCCGACCTTGATCGGCGTGGAGGTCGCGGCCACGCGCACAACTTCATTCTGGATCAACACGGCTTCGCCGACGCGCGTCTGCGCCATTGCGCTGGGCGCGGCGCAGAGTGCCGCCGATAACAGGGTGGGGAAAAGCCAGAAACGCAAATTCATTTCGCAACCGATCGATGTGTCCCTGATCGTACCGGATCGCGCATGCTTGCGATGTGGCGAAATTATCACAAGCAGCGCGGGACGTGCGTGATGCTTAGTGACAGTTGCGGCAGAATGCGTTCAATGAAGAACGAAGCTTCTATTTTTGTCCGCGGTGACGCAGATTTGCCACGCAAAACAGCCTCCCAGCAGCCGCTCGAATTGTCCGCGGTTCCGATGATGTCGCGAAGCGCAGTGATTGCTGTCGCGATTTTCCTGATCGCGCATCTGGCGCTGCTGATCGGACTGACGACGCCGGAGAAGTTCGTCTTCGACGAGGTGCACTACGTGCCCGCGGCGCGGCAGATGCTGGCGCCGGCGATGTCGCAGCCGATGCTCAATCCGATGCATCCGCCGCTGGGCAAGGAGCTGATCGCGGCCTCGATCGCGGCCTTCGGCGACAATGCGCTTGGCTGGCGCTATCCCGCGACATTGTTCGGCGCATTGGCGATCGTCGCGATCTATCTGTGCGGCCTCGCGCTGTTCTCCGCACAAGGGCCCGCGGTCGCCGCGGCGCTGATCGCTGGCCTCAACCAGATGCTGTACGTGCAGGCGCGCATCGCCATGCTCGACATCTTTGCGCTCGGCCTCGGTCTGCTTGCGACCGCCGCCTTCATGCACGGATTTCGAAGAGAGCGGCCGCAGGCGTTGTTCGCGCTCGCCGGCAGCCTGTTCGGCCTCGCCGCCGCCTGCAAATGGAGCGGGCTTTTTCCGCTCGGCGTCTGCATCGTCATCGTTGCGATGATCCGCCTGATGCAGGGCTGGCACACACTGTTCGCCGATGCAAGGCCGGACGACTGGTATCGGCCGGAGCTTTGGCCGGGCTTGAGGCTGCATCATGTCGCGCTGTGCTTCGCGGTCCTGCCTGGCGTGGCCTATCTTGCCGCTTTCGTTCCGCTCTACGGAGTGTCGCTGCCTGACCTGATCGAGGCGCAGCGCCGGATCTTCGCCGACAACACCACGACCGCGATTGCCGGGCACACCTATATGAGTTCATGGCCGTCCTGGCCGCTGCTCGCGCGCCCGGTGTGGTTTCTGTTCGACAAGACCGCGGATGACAACGTTTCCGCGGTCGTCTTCCTCGGCAATCCGCTGGTGTTGTGGCCGGCTCTGGTCGCGCTCGCCGTCGTGCTGCGGGATTTCGTCGTCGCGCGCCGCTGGGATGCGTTCCTGATCGCGGCGTTCTATTTCGGCCCCTGGCTCGCCTGGGCATTGCTGCCGCGCACGCTCGGTTTCATCTACTACTATCTGCCGGCCGCCACCGCGTCGTCGCTCGCGCTGGTCTATGTGCTGCGTCGGGACGGCCTGCCGCGCTGGCTGCTGTGGGCCTATGTCGGCGTCGCGGCGATCGGCTTTGCGGTCATGCTGCCGATCTCGGCGGCCTTCGTCGGCGTCTCGATGCGGACCTTCGGCCGGCTGATGCTGTTCCAGAGCTGGATATGACACCGCCGCCTGCCGGCAGCGGCAGGCGGCGTGTTTGTGGTTGCGATCAGTTCGGCGTCACTTCGACGCGGTCTTGGTATCCATGTTCACGACCTGGACGCGGCGGTTGATCGGGTCGGCGCCGTTGGCGGTGTCCTTCAGCTTGGCCTTGCCGTAGCCGACGGTGACCAGATCCGTGCCGTTGATGCCGTAGTTCTGCACCAGGTACTTCTTGATGGTGTCGGCGCGCCGCTCGGAGAGCCCCTGATTGTACTCTTCGCCGCCGATCGCGTCGGTGTGGCCGGCGACTACGAAGGTCGAGCCCTTGAGCGCCGGATCGGACAGGGCCTTGCCGAGCGCCTGCACCGAGGGCACCGAGGTCTTGGCGATGTCGGCCGAGTTGTAATCGAACTGGATCTCCAGGTCGATCTTCGGCTTGGTCGCGGCGAGTTCGGCGATCTGCTCGCGCTCGCCCGTCGAGAGCGACCGGGTCGAGCGGTTGCGCACGGTATTCAGGAACGTCGCTTCCTTGGCCTGCGCGGTGGTGTCGGTCTGCGGACCGACGGACAGGCCGCGGGTGGCCGGCTTCGGCTTCAATGCATCCAGGATCTGGCCGCTGGAGACGTTGGTGTCGCCGGCCAGGGCGAGGCCCGCCGTCATCGTCAGCGCGGCGGAGAGAGTAATCGCCTTCAGCCCAAAGAACTTATCAAAACGGGTCATTGTCGTATCCTCGCTGTTACGCCTGATAGCGATTTGATGCTGCAAGCATAGGGCGGGTTCAAAGGTCTTGATGTGATCTTGGTCACGTTGGCTACGGCCGCTTCCGGGCCATCCCAGCGCATTCCCGCCGGCGTTTTAGGAGGAGGACCGGCGCGTTTCGCGGCTGCTCCGGGGGCAGGCTCGATTTGCGCCAATGGCAGTTGTCGCGCTCTCTGCAACGGGAGTTCAAACGGCGCGGCCCCGTCGGGTGATTGAAATCACGCGGAGGTGCGGCGGCTCGTTCTCCGATCGCGGGAAGGCGGCCAATCATAGGCTTGGCGGAAACCTCTGCACACCGATCGTCGCAAAGCCGTCGCCGCGCGGCCCGGTCGTGAACAAGAAATCGGCCAGATGCGCGCCTAGCAGGGCATCCACCTCCGTCAACCGCAAAAAAATAAGGGAGCAGAGTTCCATCCAGTGCCGAGGCCAAGCGATTATCAACGTGACTATCAGTTCTATCGCAGTGGCCCGCCGGATCGGACAGTGTCCGTGAGCTCAATGCCCATCTATATCGGTGCAGCCATGATCGCCGTGGCGATCCTGCTGTCGACGCTGATCACGGGGCTGACCTCCCGCTATGTCGGGCTGGAAGGGCCGACCGACGAGAACATGTGGCTGGTCGACCGCCTCACCGGCAACGTCTATCGCTGCCAGGCGGAGGGGCGCGGCAAGGCCTTTTGCGAGCCGGATGTCGCCACCGGAAGCCTCGGGGCCCGGCCCAAGGCGCCGAAGGATGGCCGCTGAGCCTCCCTTCGTCGCATCGCAGCAATAAAATTATCTTCTCCACGAAACGTCGGCGCGAGAGAATACGTAATTGCGAAGGCCGGCATGACGCCGGTTTCGTTTTACGGAGGAGACGTTTCGATGAAGACCTTGCTCACCGCCACTGCCTTTGTCGCCTTCACGCTGCCGCTGTCGCCAGCATCCGCTGCGATGATGGGGTGCACCAAGGACAACATGATGAAGTCCGCCGCGATGATGGGTGGCACGCCCGACACGCCGGCCAAGATGGCGTCGAACAAGGAAATGGCCATGGCCAACGCCGACATGAGCAATGGCAAGATGAAGAGCGCCTGCATGCACTACATGAAATCGCAGAAGGCCATGATGGCGAAGTAGGCCTCGGCCGCGTGATCCGGCCGCGTTGTCAGCAGATGGCAGCGCGGCTTTTTTCTTTTTTGGTTCTGCTCAGGTTCTTTCTCCCGGCGCGAATCTCGCTACATTCCACCTCGCAATGTCTCGCGCGCCCAAACCATTCCCGCTCACCGCGACACAGGCCCGGCAGATCTGGCTGCATGCCCAGCGGCTGGATCGGCGCGCCCCGTTCGGCGCGGGCGCGCAGGCCGTGGCCGATGCGGTCGCTCATCTCGGCTATGTGCAGATCGACACCATCAATGTCATCGAGCGCTGCCATCACCACATCCTGTTCAGCCGCATTCCGTCCTACCGCCGCGCCGATCTGCGCCAGGCCCAGAGCGCCGACAAGAGCGTGTTCGAATACTGGACCCATGCGCTGTCCTACGTGCCGACGCGCGACTTCTGCTTGTTCCTGCCGGCGATGCGCGCGCATCGGCGCGAGGGGCACAAATGGTTCGCCTCGGTGAAGCCTGCCGACACGCGCAAGGTGATGCGGTTGCTGCGTGCCGGTCCGCTAACGATCCGCGACATCGAGGATGACGTGCTCGTCGAGAAGGAGCATCTGTGGCAGAGCCGCAAGCCCTCGAAGCGGGCGCTTCAGCTCGCCTTCTATACCGGCGCCGTGACCGTCAGCGAGCGGCAGGGCATGCTCAAGACCTACGAGCTGATGACGCGCCATTTCGGCTGGGACAGGCTGCCGAGGCCTGCCTCGGTCGGGGAGATCACGGCCTATCTGCTCGATCGCGCATTACGGGCGCAGGGTGTGGTGAGCCTCGATTCCATCTGCCATCTCGACGCGCCGCGCAAGAAGGCGGTGGCCGGCCTGATCGCCTCCCGCGTTCGCCGCGGCGAGCTCGTGCCTGTCGCGATTGACGGCGCCGGCAAGCAGGAGCATTGGGCGACGCCGGCGGCGCTCGAGGCGAACGGTGAGGCGGTCTCGCCCGATCTCGTCCACATCCTCTCGCCGTTCGACCCTCTCATCATCCAGCGCAAGCGCACCAACCTCATCTTCGGCTACAATCATCTGTTCGAAGCCTATGTGCCGAAGGCCAAGCGCAAGTTCGGCTACTTCGCGCTGCCCGTGCTGGTCGGCGACGAGATCGTCGCCGCTCTCGATCTGAAGACCGACCGGCAGGCGAAGAAGCTGTTGATGCAGAAATGGACCTGGGTCGGGCAGGGCAAGAAGACCGCTGGCCGCAAGGACCTCAAGCGTGTGATCGAGGAAGAGCTCGATCGCTTCGAGCAGTTTCAATTGGCGGAGTGAACTTCGACGGCCCGTCTATAGTCTCTCTTCGATCTGGCCCAGGCCGTCCACCACGGCATGCGCATATCGGTCCAACACCTCCTCGGCCGAATAGCTGGACCGTTGCGCAAATTCGTCTCGCAGGCCTAGCCGGGCGGAGACCTTCAGGCGCGCCGCCGTGGCGGTGGCCATCAGGGGATCGAAACCCAATTCCCGCAAGCCTGCGGCTACGCCGTCCATTTCCACCGCGCGGCGCTCGGCGTGCAGCACGTCGGAACGGACGCACATGTCGAGGAATTTGCTGAAGGGGGTGGCATCCATCGACGTGCAAAGCCCGTGCATGGCTTCATCGCGCACGCCGGCGAGTGTCGCGGCAGTCAGCGCCTCGACCAGCAGCGCCTCCATGCCTTTTGTCACCACGCTTCGCAGCATCTTCACGGCCGCTGCGGTTCCGGCTTCGGGGCCCGCGACCTCGATACGGAAGCCGAGCGGGGTGAACATTTCCGCGAAGCGCTCGGCGCCGCTGCCGGACGTGTAGAGCGTGACCGCAGCACCGTAGAGGTCGACCGACCCCATCAGGTTCGCATCCGCAAACAGACCGCCGCGGGCCTCTACGGCTGCGGCGACACGCCTTTTCGTCTGCGGGGTCGCGGCGTTGATGTCCACGACGAGGCAGCCGGGACGGACGATCCTGGAAATGGCCTCACCTGTTTCAGCCGCAACGGCAACGACGACGGCGGAAAAGATCACGTCCGCGTCCGACAGGTCCTCGAGCCGGTCGACCAGCGTGACGCCACAGCTGGCCGCCATCGCACGGAAGGCCGCGGAGTAGGGCGGCGCGTTGGTCCTGCCCTGACAGAACGCGATCATCGGTGCATCCGTCTGCGCCGCAAGATGCGATGCAAAGCATCGCGCGGCCTCGCCAAATCCGACAAAGGCGATCTTGGGCTGCGGCATGGCTGGGGCTTCCTTGCACGGCGCTTCACCGCCGACGGCCATTGTGCCGGGTTCTGCAGCGGAGTCAATGAACCGGTTCATAAATGTCTGGATCCTCGAAGGCCTCTGATGCAGATCGGCTAATTTTACAGCAGGAACTGGCACACCGCCTTGCTCTGACGAGTGAACCGGTTCATAAGATGCCATATGCAATCACACGCGCCCCAATCGCCGACCGTGAAGGTCAAGGACGTCGCCCGGGAGGCCGGTGTCGCGGTCGGCACAGTATCGCGTGTGCTCAACGATCACCCGGCGGTGACCCGGGAGCTGCGCGAGCGCGTCGAAAGGGCAATGGCGCATCTTGGCTACGAGGTCGATGTCACGGCCCAGAGCATGCGTGCGGGACGGTCGCGGCTGGTGGCCTGCGCCATTCGCGATTTCGACATCCCGCGCTTTGCCCTGTTCATCAAGGAGGCCGAGGCGGTCCTGCGTGAGGCGGGATACACCTTGCTGCTGGCGAGCACGACCAACCGGCCCGACGTCGAGATCGCCTTGCTGCGTGCCTTCCGCAGGCGCCGCGTGGATGGCGTGATGATGACGCTGAGCGACGAGCAGCACCGGGACGTCCGCGCGGCGCTGTCGGACGCGCCGATGCCGGTGCTCCTCATCGACCGCGATCGCATCGATGCGCTCGATCGCGTCACGGCCGATCATCGCGCGTGCGCCCGTCTGGCGACGAGCCATCTGCTCGGTCTCGGGCACCGGCGGATCGCCATGCTGGTCGGCGACCTCAAGGCCTTTCCGTCGCGAGGCCGCCTCGAGGGCTTTCGTGCGGCGTATGCGGCGGCGGATATCGCGCTGGATCCGAGGCTGTTGCGAGACGATGTGCTCTCGAGCGAGGACGCCTATCGGGCGACGGCCTCGCTCATGAGCCTCGCGGAGCCTCCGACAGCGCTCTTCGTTGCGGCGATGGACACGCTCGGCGGCTGCCTGCGAGCGCTGCGGACGATGGGCCTTGTCGTCGGCGACGGAATTTCGGTCGTGGCCGGCAGCGATTCCGAGCTCGCCGAATTGCACACGCCGCCGATCACGGCAATCGCGTGGGATCTCGCGGCCATGGGCCGCCACGCCGCGACCATGCTGCTGGAGCGGATGCGCGGCGATGAGATCGAGCACGGCCGCGGTCTTGCCGTGCCGACGGAGCTGATCATTCGCGGGTCGAGCCGGCCTGTTGCGGGCTGAGCGTGCTCGGCTACAAGCGTGGTCACCGATGACGATCAGCATCGGCCACTCGATCGGTTGGTTGCGCGCGATCTGATGTGATGCTGTCGATTGCGGCGCCGAGCACGATCCCGACCGCATAGCCACCAGATTCCACAGCGAGAAGATGCGCCCGAGCAGCAGCGCGCCGGCCGTCGTCAGCCGGAATGCTTCGAGCCATGGCGCGTGCACCAGGCGGGAGAATTCCACGACGACGGCGATGATCGCCGCGACGGTGGCAATCTGTGTCCGCGTGAGCCGCGGCAGCACGACTCCGACCAGCAGAAGCACCATCGTGGCCCACAACAGCGAACCGCCATACTTCACCACGAAGGCCGGCAGGCCGAGCGGAAAGCCGTACCAGCGCAAGGACAGCCCGCAAGCGATCGCGAACAGCGCGAGGGCGGCGCGGGTCATCGCCTTCTGCATCGGCGCAATGGCTTGATCCGGCTGCGTCTCGTGCATTGCTCGCTCATTGACTCTTTGCCCGCGATGCTCAAAACCGCCACTCAGCCCTAAAAAACAACAACCCCGGGGGGAAGTCATGAGCCAGACCACCACCTATGCCGGTTCCGCCGGCGGCGCCAAGAACGCCAAGAGCGACATCGAAACGTCGACGATCCGCGCCATCTCCTGGCGCCTGATTCCCTTCCTGGTGCTGGCCTACTTCTTCTCCTATCTCGACCGCGTCAATCTCGGCTTCGCCGCGCTGACCATGAACGCGGAGCTGAAGTTCACGCCGCTGATCTTCTCCTGGGGCGCCGGCATCTTCTTCATCGGCTATTTCATCTTCGAGGTGCCGAGCAACCTTGCGCTCGAGAAGTTCGGCGCCAGCCGCTGGATCGCCCGCATCATGGTGACCTGGGGCGTCATCTCAGCGCTGATGGCGATGGTCAGCGGCGTCACCAGCTTCTACGTCCTGCGCTTCCTGCTCGGGGTCGCCGAGGCCGGTTTCTTCCCCGGCATCATCCTCTATCTCACCTACTGGTACCCGGCCGAATATCGCGCGCGCTTCCTCGCGGCCTTTGCCATCGCGGTGCCGGTCTCGACGGTGATCGGCGCGCCGATCTCGGGCCTGCTGCTCGGGCTCGACGGCTTGATGGGGCTGAAGGGCTGGCAGTGGCTGTTCATCATCGAGGGCATCCCCTCGGTGCTGCTCGGCGTCGTCACCTGGTTCTACCTCACCGACAAGCCGGAGAAGGCGGACTGGCTCTCGGCCGAGCAGAAGGCCTGGCTCAAGGCGAAGCTCGATTCGGAGATCGCGGCCAAGCAGGCGGTGAAGCATTTCTCGCTCGGCGAGGCGCTGTCTTCACCGAAGGTGATCGCGCTCAGCCTGATCTATTTCGGCTTCGTCGGCGCGCTCTATGGCATGCAGTTCTGGCTGCCGCAGATCGTCAAGGCATTCGGCCTCACCAACGCCCAGACCGGCTTCGTCACGGCGATCCCGTATCTGTTCGGCACCATCGCCATGATCCTGTGGGCGCGGCATTCGGATGCGACGCGCGAGCGCGTGATGCATGTCGGCGCGCCGCTGCTGCTCACCGCCATCGCGCTCGGCGTCTCGTCCTATCTCACCGATCCCACCATGACGATGGTGGTGCTGACGGTCGCGGCGATCGGCGTGTTCTGCTGCTTCGGCGTGTTCTGGACGCTGCCGACCGCCTGGCTCTCCGGCACCGCGGCCGCCGGTGCCATCGCCCTGATCAACTCGATCGGCAACCTCGCCGGTTTCGGTGGGCCGTATCTGATCGGCTGGGTCAAGGAAGCCACGGGCCAGACCTCGACCGGTCTGCTGGTGCTCGCGGTGCTGCCGCTGCTGGCCGGCATCCTGGTGTTCGTCGGCGGCCACGACAGCAAGCACGAGTTCGCCGAGCGGGGGCGGTGAGGGGCAATAGCCTGTAGGGTGGTCAAAGGCGCGCCCCTGCGCGCCGTGCCGCACTCTTTCTTCCCTTACGCTGGCCGGTCGGCACGTCCGCTTTTGCTCACCTTACTATCGCACCTTCCTGGTAGCGCTCCCGATCGTCGCGGGCCAACGATCACGCTTTCCTGATGACTGACGATTATTGACTTTTATCAGTGATTAGTCGACATTCCTCTCATTCAAGATGCAGGAGTGTCCTTCGATGTTCGTCCGGTCGGTTTTGTCGAGCTATTCCAGGCTGTTGGCAGGTGTGTCGCTGGCCCTGATGGCCGTTAGCCTGGCTGGGTGCAATGACACCGTTGCTGAAAAGGCCGAGCCGCCGCGGCCGGTTCTGGTTGCGACCGCGCATTATGATGCCGAGACCCCGGAGCGCAGCTTCGTCGGCACCATCAGGCCCCGGATCGAGAGCGACCTCGGCTTTCGCGTCGCCGGCAAGGTCGCCAAGCGACTCGTGGAAGTCGGCCAGACCGTCGATATCGGCCAGCCGCTCGCCACCCTCGACGAGGTCGATTTGAAGCTCCAGGCCGAGCAGGCGCTGGCCGAGCAGACTGCGGCGACCGGCGTGCTGGCCCAGGCCGCCGCCGCCGAACAGCGCGCCAAGGACCTCAAGGCCAAGGGCTGGACCACGGACGCGCAGATGGATTCGAGCCGTGCCGCCGCGGACGAAGCCCGTGCCCGCCTGAACCGCGCCGAGCGCGCGCTCGAATTGAGCAAGAATTCCCTTTCCTACGCGACGCTCGTTGCCGACGCCCGCGGCGTCGTCACCGCAACGCTGATCGAGCCCGGCCAGGTGGTTGCCGCGGGCCAGGCCTCGATCCGTGTCGCCCGCTTTGCCGAGAAGGAAGCGGTCGTCGCAATCCCTGAGACGCTGGTTGGACGTGCCAAGTCGGGCGTCGCCAGCGTCACTCTTTGGTCCGAGCCAAACAAGAAATACACGGCCAAGCTGCGCGAGATCGCGCCGGCGGCCGATCCCGCCACGCGTACCTATCTCGCAAAGTTCTCGTTGCCCGAGGCCGACGACAAGGTCGCGCTCGGCATGACTGCGACGCTGACGCTGTCGGATGCCGCGACCGAGCGCGTCGCGCGGCTGCCGCTGTCGGCGCTGTTCAACGAAGGCGGCAAGCCGTCCTTCTACGTCGTCGACGACAACGGCGCGCTCACACTGAAGCCGGTGGCGGTGAAGTCCTACGAAAGCAACGACGTGGTCATCACCGGCGGCGTGGAGGAGGGCGCCAAGATCGTCGCCCTCGGCGTGCAGAAGCTCGATCCCGGCCAGCGGGTGCGGGTCGTGTCGTCACTGTCTTTCTAAGAGGTTCTTACGAGTTACGTCGTGTGAGGTGAGTTTCGGCCCTTGTCCCTAAGCAAAGGCTGAAGCGGCGAAGCGATCCAGAACCTGCCCAGCCCCCTGGATTGCTTCGCTGCCTCGCGACGACGGTTTGAATAGAGTGGCTGTCGTTGTTTGCAACTGGATCGTCTTTCGGAGAGTGCGATGAAGCGCTTCAACCTTTCGGCCTGGGCCGTCAGCCATCCGACGCTGGTGCTCTTCCTGATGGTCATCCTCGGCATCGCCGGCTTCTTCTCCTATGAGAAGCTCGGTCGCGCCGAGGACCCGTTCTTCACGGTCAAGACGGTGAACGTTTCCGTCATGTGGCCGGGTGCGACGTCGCAGGAGATGCAGGCGCAGGTCGCCGATCCCATCGAGAAGAAGATCCAGGAGCTGCCTTATTTCGAGAAGGTGCAGACCTACTCCAAGCCCGGCTTCGCCGCGCTCCAGGTCACTTTCCGCGACAACACGCCGCCGAAGGACGTGCCTTACCTCTTCTATCTCCTGCGCAAGAAGCTGGTCGACGTGCAGGGCCAGCTGCCGTCCGGCATTCTCGGGCCCGTCGTCAACGACGAGTTCTCCGACGTCGATTCCATCCTCTATATGATGACCGGCGACGGCGCCGATTATGCCCAGCTCAAGAAGGTCTCCGAAGGTTTCCGCCAGCGCCTGCTGAAGGTGCCCGGTGTCACCAAGGTCGACGTCTACGGCAATCAGGACGAGCGCATCTTCGTCGAGTTCAGCCACGCTAAGCTCGCCACGCTCGGCATCACGCCGCAGGCCCTGTTCGATTCGCTCGCCAAGCAAAACAACGTGACGCCGGCCGGCACGGTCGAGACCTCCTCGCAGCGCGTGCCGCTGCGCGTCACCGGCGCGCTCGACGGTGCCAAGGCGGTGGCCGAAACGCCGGTCGAGAGCAATGGCCGCGTGTTCCGTCTCGGGGATATCGCTGCCGTCACCCACGGCTATGTCGATCCGCCGAGCTTCGTCGTCCGCCAGGAAGGCAAGGCCGCGATCGGCATCGGCGTCGTCACCGCCAAAGGCGCCAACATTCTCGAGCTCGGCAAGGAAGTTGAGAAGGCCACCGCCGATTTCATGAAGTCGGTGCCGCAGGGCATCGACGTCAAGCTGATCGCCGACCAGCCCAAGGTGGTCGAGCACGCCGTCGGCGAGTTCGTGCACTCCTTCATGGAAGCGCTCGTCATCGTGCTGTTCGTCTCGTTCCTGGCGCTCGGCTGGCGCACCGGCATCGTGGTCGCGCTGTCGGTGCCCTTGGTGCTCGGCATCGTCTTCATCGTCATGAACACGATGTCGCTCGACCTGCATCGCATCACGCTCGGCGCGCTGATCATCGCGCTCGGCCTGCTCGTCGACGACGCCATCATCGCGGTCGAGATGATGGTCGTGAAGATGGAGCAGGGCTGGGACCGCATGCGCGCGGCGTCGTTTGCCTGGGAATCTACTGCGTTTCCGATGCTCACGGGAACGCTGGTCACGGCCGCTGGCTTCCTCCCCATCGGCTTTGCCAATTCCGCGGTCGGCGAATATGCCGGCAGCATCTTCTGGATCGTGGCGATCGCGCTGGTCGCCTCCTGGTTCGTGGCGGTGATCTTCACGCCCTATATCGGCGTCAAGCTGCTGCCGGAGATGAAGGCGCACCACAACCACGATCCGCACGCGGTCTACGAGACCCGCATGTACCGGGGCCTGCGCGCCATCGTGCAATGGTGCGTCAGCCACCGCATCACCGTGGTGGCCGCGACCGTCGGCGTCTTCGTCGCCTCGATCGTCGGCTTCGGCCATGTCCAGCAGCAGTTCTTCCCGCTGTCGGAGCGGCCCGAGCTGTTCCTCCAGCTCCGCCTGCCGGAGGGCACCGCCTTCAACGTCACCGAGAAGGCGGTGAAGAAGGCCGAGACGCTGCTGAAGGACGACAAGGACATCGAGACCTATACGTCCTATGTCGGCCAGGGCTCGCCGCGTTTCTGGCTCGGCCTCAATCCGCAGCTGCCGAACGAGGCCTTCGCTGAGATCGTCATCGTCGCCAAGGGCGTCGAAGCGCGCGAGCGCATCAAGGCCAAGATCGAGAACGCGGCTGCCGAGGGCTTCCTGTCCGAGGCGCGCGTGCGCGTCGACCGCTTCAATTTCGGTCCCCCCGTCGGCTTCCCCGTCCAGTTCCGCGTGATCGGACCCGACGCCAACAAGGTGCGCGAGATCGCCTACCAGGTCCGCGACGTCATGCGACAGAACAAGAGCGTCAAGGACGTCCAGCTCGACTGGAACGAGCAGTCGCCCTTCCTGAAGCTCGTCGTCGACCAGGACCGCGCCCGCGCCATGGGCCTGACCCCGCAGGACGTCTCGCAGGCGCTGGCGATGCTGATCTCGGGCTCGCAGGTCACGACCGTGCGCGACGGCATCGAGAAGGTCGGCGTGGTCGCCCGTGCGATCCCGTCCGAGCGCCTCGACCTCGGCGGCGTCGGTGATCTCACCATCACCTCGAAGAACGGCGTCGCCGTGCCGCTGCAGCAGATCGCCAAGATCGAGTACGCCCACGAGGAGCCGATCATGTGGCGGCGCAACCGCGACATGGCGATCACCGTGCGCTCCGACGTCGTCGACGGCGTGCAGGCCCCCGATGTCACCAACCAGATCACGCCGAAGCTGAAGCCGATTAGGGATCACCTCGAGCCGGCCTACCGCATCGAGGCGGGCGGCGCGTTCGAGGAATCCGCCAAGGGCAATGCCTCGATCTTCATCCTCTTCCCGGTGATGGTCATGGTGATGCTGACGCTGCTGATGATCCAGCTGCAGAGCTTCTCGCGCCTGATCCTGGTGTTCCTGACCGCGCCGCTCGGCATCGTCGGTGCCTCGCTCGGGCTCAACGTCGCCAATGCCCCGTTCGGCTTCGTGGCGCTGCTCGGCCTGATCGCGCTCGCCGGCATGATCATGCGCAACACGGTCATCCTGGTCGACCAGATCGAGACCGACGTCTCCCACGGGCTGACCCGGCGGGAGGCGATCGTGGAGGCCACCGTCCGCCGCGCCCGTCCGGTGGTGCTGACGGCGCTGGCCGCCATCCTCGCCATGATCCCGCTGTCGCGCTCGGCCTTCTGGGGGCCGATGGCGATCACCATCATGGGCGGCCTGTTCGTCGCGACCTTCCTCACACTTCTGTATCTGCCGGGCCTCTATGCCCTGTGGTTCAGGAAGAGCCTGGACGAGGCCGGTACGCCGGAACAGCCTGCCGCGCCGCAGCATGGGAGCGATGACCAGCACGCAATTCCGCTTGCTGAAGCGGCTGAATAAATGAGAAGACTACCGACGAACGAGTCCTGACTGATGGCCCTTATTTCGGAACATATCGAAGGCGACACCCGGGATCGTATCCTCGAGGTGGCCGAGCGGCTGTTCCGCCAGATCGGCTACCAGAAGACCACGGTCGGAGACATTGCCAAGGAGCTCCGGATGAGCCCCGCCAATGTCTATCGCTTCTTCGAATCGAAGAAGGCGATCCATCAGGCGGTGGCCCGCTCGCTCATGGGCGAGGTCGAGCTCGAGGCGCAGCGGATCGTGACCCGGCCCGGCCCGGTGCCGGCGCGCTTCCGCGAGCTGCTCACCACCATCCATCGCATGAACACCGAGCGCTATGTTGGCGACAACAAGTTGCACGAGATGGTCGAGATCGCGATGCAGGAGGATTGGCAGGTCTGCGTCAACCATATGGAATGTATCGCCGGCGTGGTCGGCCAGATGATCGCGCAAGGTGTGGCCTCCGGCGAGTTCGAGGCGCCCGACCTCCAGCTCGCCTCGCTATGTGCCTGCACCGCGATGATGCGGTTCTTCCACCCCCAGATGATCGCCCAGTGTGCGACCAAGCCGGGCCCGACCATCGACCAGATGATCGATTTCGTCATCGCGGGTCTGTCGCCGCGCCACTGACAGGTGGGCGCGTTTCCTTTTATAAGCTGCACCGCAGTCATTCCGGGGCGGCCCGCAGGGCCGAACCCGGAATCTCGAGATTCCGGGTTCGATGCTTCGCATCGCCCCGGAATGACGGATAGCGGAGAAGCAAGCGCGTGACCGACAAAGACCTGTACTTCTACGAGCCCTCCAAGGGCCACGGCCTCAAGCACGATCCCTTCAACGCCATCATCGCGCCGCGGCCGATCGGCTGGATCTCCTCCCGCGACGCCAAGGGCCACGTCAATCTCGCGCCCTACAGCTTCTTCAACGCCTTCTGCTACGTGCCGCCGATCATCGGCTTCTCCTCCACCAACTGGAAGGACACGGTGTCGAACATGCAGCAGACCCGGGAGTTCGTCTGGAATCTCACCACGATGGACTTGGCCAAGCACATGAACGCGACCGCCGCGCATGTCGGCCCCGAGGTCGACGAGTTCAAGCTTGCGGGCCTTACCGCCGTGCCCGGCAAGCTCGTCAACGTGCCGCGGGTCGGCGAAAGCCCGGTCGCCTTCGAGTGCAAGGTGTCCGACATCGTCCGCCTCAAAGGCGCCGATGGCAAGGAGGCCGACGCCTGGCTGACGTTGGGAGAGGTGGTCGCCGTGCACATCGACAAGGCCATGATCAAGGACGGCGTCTACCAGACTGCCGCCGCCCGCCCGATCGTCCGTGCCGGCCGGCGCGGCGATTATTTCGAGATCAAGCCGGAAAACATGTTCGAGATGGTGCGGCCGGATTAGGCCAGCCTCTCCCCATCGTCATTCCGGCGCGGCGCGTAGCGTCGAGCCCGGAATGACGGCAGAGATGCTGTCCCCTAACGCTCCCGGAACTGTCCCCACGCCCCGGCCGTTATGGCCCGGGCGGCTGCCCGGCCGCGTCAATTCGCTTCTTTTTGCCGCCGAGATGTTCACTTTCGCCGGCCAGTTTCCGCTAAAATGCCCTGTCACCGCGCCGATGCATGAGGTCAGCCATGAGCTTCCGCCGCGACACCCTGACAAAGCCGATCTTCTCCTGGGCGCGCGGCGTGCTGCCGGCGATGTCCGCCACCGAGCGCGAGGCGCTGGAGGCCGGGGACGTCTGGTGGGACGCCGATCTCTTCACCGGCAATCCGGATTGGTCGAAGCTGCTGAAAATTGCGCCAGCCCAATTGACCGAGGAGGAGCGCGCCTTCCTCAGCGGTCCCGTCGACGAACTCTGCGCCATGCTCGACGAGTGGAAGATTTTTTGGGAATGGCGGGACCTGCCGCAGGACGTTTGGCACTTCGTCAAGCGCGAGAGATTCTTCGGCATGATCATCCCGAAGGAGTTCGGCGGCCTCGGCTTCTCGCCCTACGCCCATTCCGAAGTGGTGCGCAAGATCTCGACCCGCTCGATCGCCGCGGCCGTCACCGTGATGGTGCCGAACTCGCTCGGGCCAGGGGAGCTCCTGATGCGCTTCGGCACCAAAGAGCAGCAGGAGCGTTGGCTGCCGCGCCTCGCCGATGGCCGCGACGTCCCCTGTTTCGGACTCACCAGCCCCGAAGCGGGCTCCGATGCCGCCTCGATGGTCGACAGCGGCATCATCTGCAAGGGCACCTTCGAGGGCCGAGAGGTCGTCGGCCTGAGGCTGAACTGGCACAAGCGCTACATCACGCTCGGTCCCGTCGCGACGCTGCTGGGC
The DNA here is from genome assembly GCF_004114915.1 of Bradyrhizobium guangxiense. NCBI lineage: Bacteria > Pseudomonadati > Pseudomonadota > Alphaproteobacteria > Hyphomicrobiales > Nitrobacteraceae > Bradyrhizobium > Bradyrhizobium guangxiense. Next base: position 1,261,585 of record NZ_CP022219.1, read on the forward strand.
CTTGCCTTCAAGGTCTACGATCCTGACCACCTCGTCGGCCCCGAGGAAGAGCTCGGCATCACCGTGGCGCTGATCCCGACCAATCTGCCCGGCGTCGAGATCGGCCAGCGCCATCTGCCGTCGATGCAGGTGTTCCAGAACGGCCCGAACTGGGGCCGCGACGTCTTCATCCCGCTGGACTATGTCATCGGCGGAAAGGAGCGCCTCGGGCAGGGCTGGAAGATGCTGATGACGGCGCTCGCCGCCGGCCGCGGCATTTCGTTGCCGTCGCTGTCGGCGGCCGGCGCCGCCTATGCGGCGCGCACCACCGGCGCCTATGCCCGCATCCGCGAGCAGTTCGGCATCTCGATCTCCAAGTTCGAAGGCGTCGAGGAGCCGCTCGCGCGCATCGTGGCGACCGCCTATCAGCTCGATGCGGCGCGCCGGCTGACCTGCGCGGCGCTCAATGCCGGCGTCCATCCCGCCGTCATCTCCGGCATCATGAAGCTGCACGCGACCGAGCGGATGCGCACCGCGATCGACGACGCCATGGACATCCATGGCGGCAAGGCCGTAATCGACGGTCCGCAAAACTACCTCGGCAATCTGCATCGCGCCGTTCCGGTCGGCATCACGGTCGAGGGCGCCAACATCCTGACGCGCAACCTCATCGTGTTCGGGCAGGGCGCGATCCGCGCCCATCCCTATCTGCTCGACGAGATGAATGCGCTGGCGGACACCGATCGCGAGCGTGGGCTCACCGCCTTCGACAAGGCGTTCTGGAAACACGTCGGCCACAGCTTCCGGACCCTGCTCCGCGCCTTCGGCCGGAGCTGGACCTTTGGCGCCTTCGCGCTTGCGCCCGACGCCGGCGAGGCCACGCCGTTCTACCGCCAGCTCTCGCGCTACTCCGCGGCGTTCGCGCTCTGCGCCGACATGGCGCTGCTGACGCTCGGCGGCGCGCTCAAGCGCAAGGAGATGCTGTCCGCGCGGTTCGGCGACATCCTGTCCGAGCTGTATCTGCTGTCGGCCGCGCTGAAGCGCTGGCAGGACGAGGGACGGCAGAAGGAGGATTTTGCCGCGCTGGAATGGTGCATGGCGACGGGCTTCAGGACCATCGAGAGCCGGTTCGCCGAACTCCTCGCCAATCTGCCCAACCGCTTTGTCGCCGGCTTGCTCAAGCTCGTGGTGCAGCCGTTCGGCGCCCGCATGCTCGGTCCGTCCGATCGCGTCGTGCACCAATGCGCTGCCATCGTGCTGGAGCCCTCGGCGGCGCGCGAGCGCCTGACGCCGGATCTCGCTCATGTCGATGACGATGGCGGCTTCGCTCGGCTGGAACGTGCGTTCAAGCTGGTCGCGGCCACGGAGGCCATCGCCAAGCGCATGCGCGCGGCGCAGCTGCGCGACTGGAAGGATGCGGTCGCCAAGGGCGTGATCACGCAGGCCGAAGGCGAGCAGCTTGCCGCGGCCCGCCAGGCCGTCACTGAGGTCATCGAGGTCGACGATTTCGCGCCGGAGGCGCTGTCGCCGATTTACAAGAAAACCGTCAATGTGCATCAGTTCTTCCAGGAACTCGGTGAGCAGAGGGCGGCGGGCTGATGGCGCGACCGGTATTCATCGTCGACGGCAGCCGGACGCCGTTTCTGAAGGCGCGGTCTGGACCCGGACCGTTCACGCCGGTCGATCTCGCCGTGCAGTGCGGCCGCCCGCTGTTGGCGCGCCAGCCATTTGCGCCCGACAGCTTCGATCAGGTCATCCTCGGCTGCGTCAATGTGATCGCGGACGAGATGAACCCGGCTCGCGTCGCCGCGCTCCGGCTCGGCATGGGCGAGGATATGGTCGCTTTTACCGTGCAGATCAACTGCGGCTCCGGCATGCAGTCGATCGACACCGCCTACCGCTACATTCGCGAGGGCCATGCCGACATGATCCTCGCTGGCGGCACCGAGGCCTTGAGCCACGCGCCGCTGGTCTGGCCGAATTCCGGCGTGCGCTGGTTCGCCGGCCTCGCCACCGCCAAGGGCGTGGCGGCCCAGCTCGCCGCCGCGTTCAAGCTGCGTCCGCGCGATCTCAAGCCGATCATCGGGCTCGAACGCGGGCTGACCGACCCCGTCACCGACCTGAACATGGGCCAGACCGCCGAGGTCGTCGGTCATCTCTTCGGCATTACGCGCGCACAGTCGGACGCCTACGCGGCCGAGAGCCACCGCCGGCTCGCGCATGCGCAAGGCGCGGGCTTTCTCAAGGGCGAGGTCGAGACCGCGTTCTCCCGCGACGGCAAGTTCTTCGACCATGACGACGGCGTGCGCCCGGACTCGACGGCCGAGACGCTGGCGAAGCTGAAGCCGGTGTTCGAGCGTCCCTGGGGCCAGGTCACGGCCGGCAATTCCTCGCAGATCACCGACGGCGCGTCCTGGGTGATCCTGGCTTCCGACGCGGCGGTGGCAAAGCACAAGCTCACGCCGAGGGCGGTCATCGTCGACAGCCATTGGGCGGCGCTCGATCCCAGCATCATGGGGCTCGGCCCCGTGATGTCGGCGACGCCGCTGCTCCAGCGCAACGGCCTCACGGTTCAGGACGTCGAGACCTGGGAGCTGAATGAGGCCTTCGCCACCCAGGTGCTCGGCTGTCTTGCGGCCTGGAACGACGAGAAATTCTGCCGCGAGATCCTCGGTCTCGACGGCGCGGCCGGCGAGATCGACCGTGAGAAGCTCAACGTGGATGGCGGCGCGATATCGCTTGGCCACCCCGTCGGCACCTCCGGCAACCGCATCGTGCTGCATCTCGTCAATGCGATGAAGCGGCTCGGCACGCGGCGCGGCGTTGCCACCGAATGCATCGGTGGCGGGCTCGGCGGGGCCATGCTGATCGAGGCGGTATGACCATGGATTCCAAGATCATGACCGCGCTTGCCGACCGCGTCCTCGAGCTCGGGCCCAGGCCCGCGCCGGACAGTCCATACAGGCACTTCCAGCTGACGCGCGATGAAGACGGCGTCGCCTGGCTGCTGTTCGACCGCGCCGATGCAAGCGCCAACACGCTATCTGCCGACGTGATGGAGGAGTTCGATGCGGTGCTTGCGGCGATCGAGACCGAGCGTCCGGCCGGCCTCGTGATCCGCTCCGCAAAGCCGTCGGGCTTCATCGCCGGCGCCGACGTCAACGAATTCCGTGGCGCGTCCGATCCCGAAATGGTGGAGACCCGTATCCGCGCCGCGCACGCCGTGGTCGACCATCTGGAAGCGCTCAAGCTGCCGACGGTCGCGGTCATCCATGGCTTCTGCCTCGGCGGCGGCCTCGAGGTTGCGCTCGCCTGCCAATCGCGCATCGCGATCGATGGCGCGCGCTTCGGCTTCCCCGAGGTGATGCTCGGCTTGCATCCCGGCCTCGGCGGCACCGCGCGTTTCACCGCGCTGGTCAATCCGACCCAGTCGATGGCGTTGATGCTGACCGGCCGCACCATCGATGCGCGCCGCGCCAAGGCGCTCGGCCTCGTCGATGCTGTTACCCAGGAACGCCATGTCCGGGGCGCGGTGAAGGATGCGATGTTCGGCCGCCTGAAGCGGGCGCGCCCGGGTCTCCTGACGCGCGGGGCGAACCTCGGTCCCGTGCGCGGGCTGCTGGCCAAGCGCATGCGCTCGGAGGCGGCGAAGGCCGCATCCCGCGAGCATTATCCCGCGCCCTATGCCCTGATCGACCTCTGGGAGAGCCATGGCGGCAGCAAGGCTGCGATGCTGAAGGCCGAGCAGGCGTCCTTCGCCAAGTTGATGGTGACGCCGACCGCGCAGAACCTGATCCGGGTGTTCTTCTTGCGCGAGCAGATGAAGAAGGCGGCAGGCTCCGGCAACGCGGTCAAGCATGTCCACGTCATCGGCGCCGGCGCCATGGGCGGCGACATCGCCGCCTGGTGTGCAGGGCAGGGGCTGCGCGTCTCGCTCGCCGACATGAAGGCCGACCCGATCGCGGGCGCGGTGAAGCGCGCCGCCGAGCTCTACGGCAAGATTATCCGCAAACCCACTGACGTGCGCGACGCCCTCGACCGCCTGATTCCGGACATGGACGGCGAGGGCGTCCGCAACGCCGACCTCATCATCGAGGCGGTGCCGGAAAAGCTCGAGCTGAAACAGAAGGTCTATGCCGGGCTCGAGCCGCGGATGAAGCCGGGCGCGATCCTTGCGACCAACACGTCGAGTATTCCGCTGCAGGACCTGCGCACGACCCTGACGCGACCGGAGCGGCTGGTCGGACTGCATTTCTTCAATCCGGTGTCGCGGCTGCAATTGGTCGAAGTCGTCAGTCACGACGGCAATGATGTGCAGGTGCTGAAGGACGCGCTCGCCTTCGTCGGCGCGATTGATCGCCTGCCGCTGTCCGTGAAGAGCTCGCCTGGCTTCCTCGTCAACCGCGCGCTGACGCCCTACATGCTGGAAGCCATGGTGATGCTGGACGAGAAAATCGACCAGCGCCTGATCGACGCCGCGGCCGAGCAGTTCGGCATGCCGATGGGGCCGATCGAGCTCGCCGATCAGGTCGGGCTCGACATCTGCCTCGATGTCGGTGACATGCTGCGCACCAAGTTCGGTGACCTGCTGCCTCCGACGCCGGCCTGGTTGCGCGACAAGGTCGCCAAGGGCGAGCTCGGCCGCAAGACCGGCAAGGGCTTCTACACCTGGAAGGATGGCAAGGTGGAGAAGGCGCCGCTGCCCGAGACCGGCCCGCGCGTCACTGACCAGATGATCGACCGCCTGGTGCTGCCGATGTCCAATGTCTGCGTTGCCTGCTTGCGCGAAGGCATCGTGGACGACGCCGATGCGGTCGACGGCGCCATGATCTTCGGGACCGGCTATGCACCGTTCCGTGGTGGTCCGCTGAACTATGCACGCACGCGCGGCGCGGAAAACATTGTATCCACCCTGCGTGCGCTGGCAGAGAGATTCGGCGAGCGCTTCGCGCCCGATCCGGGCTGGGACAATTTCAAGTGAGCAATCTCGAGTGAGAGAGGGATGAACGAGCAAACCAATACCGGACCGAGCGGGGATCTCTGCATCCGTACGCTGGCAATGCCCGCCGACACCAATGCGAATGGCGACATCTTTGGCGGCTGGCTGCTGAGCCAGATGGATGTCGGCGGCGGCGTGTTTGCGTCGAAGGTCGCGAAGTCGCGCACCGTGACGGTCGCGATCGAGGCGATGAATTTTCGCAAGGCGGTCTATGTCGGCGATCTCGTGTCGGTCTACGCCAATCTCGTGCGCGTGGGCCGCACGTCGCTCACCGTGCATCTGGAGGCATGGGCGCTGCGTCGCGGGGAGGAGCATCCGTTTCTCGTCACCGACGGCAACTTCACTTACGTCTCAATCGACGAGCACGGCCGCCCGCAAGCGGTTCGTTCGTCGACAATGATTGCGACGTAATCGCGCGCCACGCCCTGTCTCATCTCACGAATGCGTGGCGGGCGCCGCCAAACGCGGCGCGAGTAAGTCATCTTCGTCGCCGCTTCGCCAAGAACCAGTCATAAAACGGATGAGGTCCCGGCGTACTCAATTGCGTGTCGATTCGGGGTGGAAACGGCCTCAAATGCCTGGGGAACCTTTAGGCAGGAGCACCGTTATTTGCCCGCACTGAGGAATCCACGGACCATGCCGGACAGCTACATCATCGAAGTCGATTCGCAGACCGCAGGTATCGTTGTTCGTTCTTCTGGAGGCTACTGCTTCTTCGCCTCGTCCCACCGATTCAACCGTCTCGAAGGCCAGCTCTTCCGCAACGCCCGCGAAGCCGAGCGTGCTGCGCGCAGGCTGGTGAATGGCGAGGTGAAGGAGGCGGCGTAACGCCTGCTGGTCCTTCCGGAGCACGCGACGCGCGAGCTATGGTGTGCAATTGCGCACCTGAGAAGCTATCCACTGCAGAAATTGCCGACCAACAGATCCCGGGTCCGCGCCTTTCGGCGCGTCCCGGAATGAGGCTGTCGATCACAACTTCGTCGCGGCCCGCGACAAGAGCTTCCACTCGTCGCCCTGTTTCTGCCAGTTCATCAGGATGTGAAGATTGGTCGATACTTTTTTCCCATCGGCGGCCATTTCCTGTTCCCCCAGCCAGTGGAAGCGCACGATCGCGGCGGGACCGACGACCTTGATGGTCGGGTCCTTGTACTCGATCGACAGGAATTTCGATTTGCCGTCGGTGGCATTGGCGATGAAAGTCGCCTTGTCCTCGACCTTGCCGCTGGAATGACTGTAGCTCAGATCGTCCCAGCACAGAGCCCCAAGCGCCTTCGGGTCGGCCGCGATCTGGGCGAGGCGGAAGGCCTCAACCTTCTTCGCCACCGCTTCCTCGTCTGCTGAGGCCGCCAGCGCCGGTGTCGTGAATGCGAGTGCGGAGACGGCCAGAGTCGAGAGAGCCAGATCGCGTCGGTTGATCGTCATCGTTTCCTCCTTTTTGATCTTGCGCCGAGTGTTGCAGCCGCGCGCGGCTTTGTCGAGTGTCGCGTGGATGCGTCATTGCGCGGTCGAGGCTGTATTGATACGTCTTTCGCATCGATGCGTCGCGCATTTGGGAAAGTACGGAAATGATCGAGGCCAAACACGATGCGATGGGCAAGGCGTTGCTGTTCGACATCGACGGCACGCTCGCCGACACCGACCCGTTGCACCTGAAGGCCTTCAACCAGGTGCTCGGTCCGCATGGCCATGTCTTCGACCACGCGCGCTTCTCCCGGGAGCTGCAAGGCTTCGCCAATGTCGCGATCGGCGAGCGCTTTCTGTCCCACGAGGCGCCGGAACGGCGCGCCCTGATCCTCGACGAGAAGGAGGAAGTCTTTCGCACGCTGGTGGCCGGGCAGATCAGGCCGCTGCCGGGTCTGATGGCGCTGCTCGACCGAGCCGACAGCGCCGGCATCCCCATGGTCGCCGTGACCAATGCACCGCGTCTCAACGCCGAGCTGCTGCTCTCCGGCCTCGGCATCACGCATCGCTTCAAAGCGCTCGTGATCGGCGCCGAGCTGCCGCACGGCAAGCCTCATCCGCTGCCCTATCAGGAAGGGCTGCGGTTTGTCGGCGCGAGGCCGCAGACCTCGATCGCATTCGAGGACTCCCGCACGGGTGTGCAGTCCGCCACCGCAGCCGGAATTCCGACCATCGGCATCCGGACCAGTCTCAGCCATGCTGACCTGGTTGCGTCGGGCGCGGTCGCCTCCGCCAGCGCCTTCGACGATCCGGGCCTGATCGCACGTCTTGCGAGCGTCATGGCTTGGTAGGGAAATGACGTGGCGAGGACCCTTCGTCCATTAACCGTGATCGGCGCGCGCATTGACCGAACGCGCGACCCGCCGCACCATGCATCATTCTGATTTGAGGCCGTTACCGTGACCGGACTGACCCATCGCCAAGCCGAGATCCTCAACATCGCGCGAGCCTCCGGCCGTGTCATGGTCGAGGAGCTCGCGCGCCGTTTCGAGGTGTCCGCGCAGACCATCCGCAAGGATCTCAATGACCTCTGCGAGCGGCGTTCGCTGACCCGCATCCATGGCGGGGCCATCATCGCCTCCGGCGTCGAGAACCTCGCCTATGAGGCGCGCCGTTTCGTCGCCGCGGACGAGAAGAAGGCCATCGGGGCCGCCGCCGCATCGCTGATCCCGAACGGCTGCTCGCTCTTCATCAATATTGGCACCACGACGGAGGAGGTCGCGAGCGCGTTGACCTCGCACGAGGATCTGCTCGTCATCACCAACAATCTCAACGTCGCGATGCTGCTCTACCGTCATCCCCGCATCGAGGTCGTGGTCGCCGGCGGCACGGTTCGACGCGCCGACGGCGCCGTCGTGGGCTCGACCGCGACGCAGTTGATCGGCCAGTTCAAGGTGGACTATGCCATCATCGGCGCGTCCGCGATCGATGAAGAGGGCGCGCTGCTCGACTTCGACTATCGCGAGGTGCAGGTGGCGCAGGCGATCATCGCCAATGCCCGCAGCGTCATGCTGGTCGCCGATTCCACCAAGCTGCGTCGCAGCGCGCCGGTGCGCATCGCGCACATCACCCAGATCCAGACCTTCGTCACCGACCAGGAGCTGCCCGAACGCCTCGCCACCATCTGCCACAGCAAAGGCATCGAGGTGGTTGAAGCGCTGCCGAAGGGCGCGGATATCGACGATGCGCCGGCCGAGGTGCAGGATGCGGCACCGGAAGCAGCGCCGGTGGTGCGGCTGAGATAGCGGCTAAGCGTCGTCCCACGGGTTGAGCAGCGCGACGCCGAAGGCCGCAAAATCCTTCACGTTGCGTGTGACGAGCGTGAGATCGTTGACGAGCGCAGTCGCCGCAAAGAAGCCATCCATGACGGACAACGCGACGCCGCTCCTATGGCTCTGTGCCATGAGGTCACCCCAGCGCTCGGCCACCGCGTGATCGATCGGCAGGACGCGTCCGGCAAACCGTGCCGGCAGATCGTGGGCAAGCCAGGCGGCCAGCGCGGTGCGCCGGCGCCCGTCCTCCAGCAAGGCGACGCCGCGGCGAAGCTCGGCAATCGATGCAACGCAGATGAACGCACGGTCCTCATCGATCGTATCCAGCCACGCCAGGACGTTCGGCGAAGGCGTGGACCGCTGAACTTCCGACAGCACGTTGGTGTCGAGCAGAAGATTCACTGCATCTCGTCGCGTGGCGTGTCGTGCATGCGCTCAAGTTCAACGTCGGCACCACGCAGCGGTGAGGCCAGCAGGAATTCCGCGAGCGTGCCCTTGCGCGCGGTCTTGCGGGCCCATTCCTCGGCGGAAACGACGACTGCGCTGGGCTTGCCGTGTCGGGTGATGATCTGCGGGCCGTTTTCGGCACGGTCGATCACCTCCGACAGTCGCGCCTTGGCGTTGGCGAGCGTCCAAGTGTCATCAGGAAGCGCGTCCGGTGCAGTGTTTCGATCGGCCATGCAAGTTGGAAACCAATATGACTAATGTGACTATAATTCTGGATGCTGTATCATTCAAGGGCCCGCTGCTCCTCGGATGGTCGTCGATGCTGCTCATTCCCGCGGCCCTTTGCCCCTCAAAAAGTTCCTCTTTCACTTCCTTTCGCCTCTCTTTCATCTTGCTTTCGTTTTTTGGTGTGATCTAATCAAAAACGAAAGTAACCGCTCGAAGGAACGGGCGGTCGTCGGGGGATGCGTCTGTTGGAGCGTATTTTCGACCTCGCCATCATCGGAGGCGGTGTTAACGGCTGCGGCATCGCGCGCGACGCGGTGGGCCGCGGCAACAGCGTTTTCCTGTGCGAAATGAACGATCTGGCGAGCGGGACGTCGTCCTGGTCGACCAAGCTGGTGCACGGCGGCCTGCGCTATCTCGAATATTACGAGTTTCGCCTGGTCCGCGAGGCGCTGATCGAGCGCGAGATCCTCTGGGGCATCGCGCCCCATATCATCCGCCCCTTGCGTTTCGTTCTGCCGCATCATGCCGGCCTGCGCCCCGCCTGGCTGCTGCGCCTCGGCCTCTTCCTCTATGACCACATTGGCGGCCGCCATCTGTTGCCGGCCACGCGATCGGTCGATCTTGCGCGTGACGAGGTCGGAAAGCCGCTGATCCCGAATCGCTACAGCCGCGCCTTCGAATATTCCGACTGTTTCGTCGACGACGCCCGCCTCGTCGTGCTCAACGCGCGCGATGCCGCCGACAAGGGCGCCGAGATTCGCACTCGCACCCGTGCCACCGAGATCCGCCAGTCAGGCGGCCTCTGGACCGTCGGCATGATCGACACGTTGACCGGTGAGCGCTCGCAGATCCAGGCCCGGGCGCTGGTCAATGCCGGCGGCCCCTGGGTCGAGGACGTGCTCGGCCGCGGTGCCGGCGTCAATGCGAAGGCCAAGGTGCGCCTGGTGCAGGGCTCGCACATCGTGGTCAGGAAGCTCTACGACCACGACCGCGCCTACATGTTCCAGAACGCGGACGGCCGCATCATCTTCGTGATTCCGTATCAGGACGATTTCACGCTGATCGGCACCACCGACCGCGACTATGACGGCGATCCCGCCAAGGTGAAGGCGACGGCCGAGGAGATCCAGTATCTCTGCGCGGCGGCAAGCGAATATCTGGCCAAGCCGGTGACGCCGCAGGACGTGGTCTGGACCTATTCCGGCGTGCGCCCGCTCTACGACGACGGCGCCAGCGAAGCCAAGGCCGCGACACGCGATTACGTGTTCGAGCTTGATACGCCCGGCGGGGTGCCGCTGCTGTCGATCTATGGCGGCAAGATCACCACCTATCGCCGCCTCGCCGAAGAGGCGCTGGAGCGCCTCGCGCCCTATCTGCGCAGCGCAAAGGCGCGTGAGGGTTGGACCGGCAAATGGCCGCTGCCCGGCGGAGACATGAACGTGTCCGACATTGACGGGCTGATTGCCGAGCTCCAGCGCGGCTATCCCTTCCTCAGTCACGAGCATGCGCGGCGCCTCGCGCGCGCCTATGGCACGAGGGCCATCAAGCTGCTCGGCGATGCCAAATCGGCCGCCGATCTCGGCCAGCCCTTCGGTGCGACGCTGACCGAACGCGAGGTCCGGTACCTCATCGCCAACGAATGGGCCGTGACCGCCGAAGACGTCGTCTGGCGCCGTTCCAAACTCGGCCTGCGACTGTCTGCCGACGAGATCGCCGTGCTCGACGACTGGATCCGAACCCACGCCGTGGCGCAAAGTCCCCTGCTGGAAGCGGGAGGACGCTCATGACCGTGACACTCGATCACGTGACCCGGACCGTCGATGGCGTCGCGCACATCCGCGACGTCTCGCTGACGCTGGAGAGCGGAACTCTCAACGTGCTGCTCGGGCCCACGCTGTCGGGCAAGACCTCGATCATGCGGTTGCTCGCCGGCCTCGACAAGCCGACCACGGGCAAGGTGGTGGTGAACGGCAAGGACGTCACCGGCGCCGACGTGCGCCAGCGTTCGGTCGCGATGGTCTACCAGCAGTTCATCAACTATCCCTCGCTGACGGTCTATGAGAACATCGCTTCGCCCCTGCGCGTGCAGGGCAAGCCGCGCGACGAGATCGAGGCGCGCGTGGCCGAGGCCGCAAAGCTGCTGCGGCTCGAGCCGTTCCTGAAGCGCACGCCGCTCCAGCTCTCCGGCGGCCAGCAGCAGCGCACCGCGATCGCACGCGCGCTGGTCAAGGGGGCCGATCTCGTGCTGCTCGACGAGCCGCTCGCCAATCTCGACTACAAGCTCCGCGAGGAACTGCGCGCCGAACTGCCGCGTATTTTCGAGGCCTCGGGCGCGATCTTCGTCTATGCCACCACCGAGCCGACCGAGGCGCTGCTGCTCGGCGGCAACACGGTGTGCATGTGGGAAGGGCAGGCGCTGCAGATGGGCGAGACCACCAATGTCTATCGCCGGCCGCAGACGCTCCGCGTCGCCCAGGTATTCTCCGATCCGCCGCTCAACCTCGTCGGCATCGAGAAGAAGAATGGCTCCGTGCAATATGCCGGCGGCACGGCTTCGCCGGCCTCCGGCCTGTATTCGTCGCTGGCCGACGGCGCCTACCGCGTCGGCTTCCGCGCGCATCAGCTTGCGCTTGCCAATGGCGAGGCCGACCGCCACGCCTTCCACGCCACTGTCACGGTGACCGAGATCACCGGTTCGGAGAGTTTCGTGCATCTGACCCGCGACGGATCGAACTGGGTGGCGGTGCTGCACGGCGTGCACGAATTCGAGCCCGGCCAGATGCTCGATGCCGTGCTCGATCCGAATGACGTCTTCGTGTTCGATGCTGCCGACCGTTTGGTCGCGGCACCGGGCTCTTAAAGAGGGAGGTGCGCCATGGCCCGCATTGACCTCGTCGATCTCGCCCATTCCTACGGCGGCAATGATGCGCCGCAGGAGAGCTTTGCGCTGAAGCCGGTGACCATGACCTGGCGGCAGGGGGGAGCCTATGCGCTGCTCGGCCCAAGCGGCTGCGGCAAGACCACGCTGCTCAACGTCATCTCCGGCATCATCACGCCCTCGCGCGGGAAAATCCTGTTCGACGGCAAGGACATCACACCGCTGTCAACCCAGAAGCGCAACATCGCCCAGGTGTTCCAGTTTCCGGTGATCTACGACACCATGACGGTCGGACAGAACCTGGCGTTTCCGCTGAAGAACCGCGGCGTGGCGAAGGCCGAGATCGACAAGCGCGTCGCCGAGATCGGCCGTCTGCTCGATCTCGAGCCCTATCTGAACCGCAAGGCGACGCGGCTCACCGCCGACGCCAAGCAGAAGATCTCGCTCGGCCGCGGCCTGGTCCGTTCCGACGTCGCCGCCGTGCTGTTCGACGAGCCGCTGACGGTGATTGACCCCGAGCTGAAATGGCAGCTCCGATCGAAGCTGAAGGCGTTGCATCGCGAGCTCGATCTCACGATGATCTACGTCACCCACGACCAGACCGAGGCGCTGACCTTCGCCGACACCGTCGTCGTCATGCATGACGGCCGCGTGGTGCAGAGCGGCACCCCGGCCGAGCTGTTCGACAAGCCCGCGCACACTTTCGTCGGTTATTTCATCGGCTCCCCCGGCATGAACATCCTGCCGGCCGAGGGGAGGGGGCGTGAGGCGCGCATTGGCGGCCATGTCATCGCGCTCAACCGCGCTTACGACAATCTGCCTGCCGGCGCGAAGATCGAGATCGGCGTCCGTCCCGAATTCGTCGAGATCGTGGCGCCTGCGCCGGGCCTGCTCACCGCGAGGATCGAGCGCATCGACGATCTCGGCCGCATCCGCTTTGCGCGGACGCGCCTCGGTGATGCCAAGCTCGCGGCGCGCGCGCCGGCGGGCTTCACGTCATCCGACGGCGACGCCGGGCTGAAATTCGATCCGTCGCACGTCCACGTCTATGCCGACAGCCTTCTGGTGGAGGGAGCCGCCTGATGGACAAGACCGTCAACCAAAAAGCCTGGTTCCTGGTGCTGCCGGTGTTCCTGGTGGTCGCCTTCTCTGCGGTGCTACCGCTGATGACGGTGGTGAACTATTCGATGCAGGACACCTTCGGCAACAACCAGTTCTTCTGGAACGGCGTCGGCTGGTTCAAGGAGCTGCTCGATCCCTCGACCGATCTCGGCGGCCGCTTCCTCGCCTCGCTCGGTCGCAACCTGTTCTTCTCGCTGGTGATCCTCGCGATCGAGGTGCCGCTCGGCATCGTGGTCGCGTTGTCGATGCCGCGCCAGGGCTGGACCGTGGCGGCCTGCCTCGTCATCCTCGCGCTGCCGCTGCTGATTCCGTGGAACGTGGTCGGCACCATCTGGCAGATCTTCGGACGGCCGGACATCGGCCTGCTCGGCTATGTGCTGAACGCCGCCGGCTTGGACTACAATTACGTCTCCAACGACATCGATGCCTGGGTCACCGTCATCGTGATGGACGTCTGGCACTGGACCAGCCTCGTCGCGCTATTGTGCTACGCCGGCCTGAAGTCGATCCCCGAAGCCTATTACCAGGCCGCGCAGATCGACGGCGCCTCGCGCTGGGCCGTGTTCAAGGCGATCCAGCTGCCGAAGATGAACCGCGTGCTCCTGATCGCGGTGCTGCTGCGCTTCATGGACAGCTTCATGATCTACACCGAGCCGTTCGTCGTCACCGGCGGTGGACCCGGCAATTCCACCACCTTCGTGTCGATCGAGCTGGTCAAGATCGCGCTCGGCCAGTTCGACCTCGGCAAGGCCGCGGCGCTATCGCTGGTCTACAACCTCATCATCCTGATCGTCTGCTGGATCTTCTACACCGTCATGACCAATGCGGGCACCGAGCGGAAGCCGCAGGAAGGAGCCGCGTGATGCATTCGATTCCCGGCCGCCGGCTCATCATGGGGCTGTTCCTGATCTTCCTGCTGCTGCCGATCTACTGGCTCGTCAACATGAGCTTCAAGACCAACAGCGAGATCGTCTCGACGATGACGCTGTGGCCGCACACGCCGACGCTGCAGCATTACAAGCGCATCTTCACCGACGAGAGCTGGTATTCCGGCTACATCAATTCTCTGGAATACGTCGTCCTCAACACCATCATCTCGATCTCGGTCGCCCTGCCTGCGGCCTATGCGTTCTCGCGCTACCGCTTCCTCGGCGACAAGCACCTGTTCTTCTGGCTGCTGTCGAACCGCATGGCGCCGGCCGCGGTCTACGCGCTGCCGTTCTTCAACCTCTATTCGGCGATAGGCCTGTTCGATACGCCCTGGGGGGTGGCGCTCGCGCACTGCATCTTCAACGTACCGCTGGCGGTCTGGATCCTCGAAGGCTTCGTCTCCGGCGTGCCGCGCGAGATCGACGAGACCGCTTTCCTCGACGGCTATTCGTTTCCGCGCTTCTTCATCAAGATCCTGGTGCCGCTGATCGCGAGTGGGATCGGCGTCGCCGCCTTCTTCTGCTTCATGTTCTCCTGGGTCGAGCTGTTGCTGGCGCGCACGCTGACCTCGGTGTCGGCCAAGCCGATCGCGGCGATCATGACCCGCACGGTGTCGGCCTCGGGCATGGACTGGGGCCTGCTCGCGGCCGCCGGCGTGCTCACCATCATCCCGGGCGCGCTCGTGATCTGGTTCGTCCGCAACTACATCGCGAGCGGTTTCGCGCTCGGTCGCGTCTAGGGAGGCATCAATGGAATCCATCGCATGGATGGCCTGGACGCTGCCGACGGCGATCTTCTTCGCCGCGCTCGCCTGCACGCTCGCGGTGATGACCTGGCTCGCAGCCGTTTATCCCGAAGCCGAGCGGGTCGGCGTGCTTCGCATTCCGACCACGCGCGGCGACCGCCTGTTCATTTCGCTGATATCAGCTGCGGTGATCCACCTGCTCTGGATCGGCTTGTTCGGTACCGACGCGATCGCAACGCTGCCGATCGGCGAGGAGGGCGTCGAGATCTCGCGCCTGTGGCTCGCAAGTGGAATTTCGCTGGTGACGGCCGTGCTCATTTTCCGCACGGTCTGAAGCTTGCGAAGGGACGGCCAGATCCGGGGGGAAACCCGGGCCTGTATAAAAGTTTGTCGCTGCAACGGAGGAACAACATGCGACAGTTTAGGAGAAGGAAAGGTCCATTGACCAAGAGCAATTTTCTGACCATGTCCAGCGCCGCCGCCATCATGGCGGTGTCGTTCGCTGTCTCGGCGCCGGTCCGCGCCGCCGACGACGCCGTGATCCAGAAGTGGATCGCGGAATTCCAGCCTTCGACGCTGTCGAAGGAAGACCAGAAGAAGGAGCTGGAGTGGTTCGCCAAGGCCGCCGAGCCGTTCAAGGGCATGGAGATCAACGTCGTCTCCGAGACCATCACCACCCACGAATATGAATCGCAGACGCTGGCCAAGGCGTTCTCCGAGCTCACCGGCATCAAGCTCAAGCACGACCTCATCCAGGAAGGTGACGTCGTCGAGAAGCTGCAGACCCAGATGCAGTCCGGCAAGAACGTCTATGACGGCTGGATCAACGATTCCGACCTGATCGGCACGCACTTCCGCTACGGCCAGACGGTCGTGCTGTCGGATTACATGGCGGGCGAGGGCAAGGACGTCACCGATCCCATGCTCGACGTCAACGACTTCATCGGCAAGTCGTTCACGACCGGTCCGGACGGCAAGCTCTATCAGCTGCCCGACCAGCAGTTCGCCAACCTCTATTGGTTCCGCTACGACTGGTTCACCAACCCCGACTACAAGGCCAAGTTCAAGGCCAAATACGGCTACGAGCTCGGCGTGCCCGTGAACTGGTCCGCCTATGAGGACATCGCCGAGTTCTTCACCAACGACATCAAGGAGATCAACGGCGTCAAGGTCTACGGCCATATGGACTATGGCAAGAAGGACCCCTCGCTCGGATGGCGCTTCACCGACGCCTGGCTCTCGATGGCCGGCAACGGTGACAAGGGCATTCCGAACGGTCTGCCGGTCGACGAATGGGGCATCCGCATGGAAGGTTGCCGCCCGGTCGGCTCCTCGGTGGAACGTGGTGGCGACACCAACGGTCCGGCCGCGGTCTACTCGATCACCAAATACCTGGAGTGGCTGAAGAAGTATGCGCCGCCGCAGGCCCAGGGCATGACGTTCTCTGAAGCGGGCCCGGTGCCTGCCCAGGGCAACATCGCCCAGCAGATGTTCTGGTACACCGCCTTCACCGCCGACATGGTGAAGCCGGGCATCGCCGTGATGAACGCGGACGGTACGCCGAAATGGCGTATGGCTCCGTCGCCGCACGGCGCGTACTGGAAGGAAGGCATGAAGCTCGGCTACCAGGACGCCGGCTCCGTGACGCTGTTGAAGTCGACCCCGGCGGATCGCCGCAAGGCGGCTTGGCTCTATCTCCAGTTCATCATCTCCAAGTCGGTGAGCCTGAAGAAGAGCCATGTCGGTCTCACCTTCATCCGTGAATCCGACATCTGGGACAAGTCGTTCACCGAGCGTGCGCCGAAGCTCGGCGGCCTGATCGAGTTCTACCGCTCGCCCGCGCGCGTGCAGTGGACCCCGACCGGCAACAACGTGCCCGACTATCCGAAGCTCGCGCAGCTGTGGTGGCAGAACATCGGCGATGCGTCGTCCGGTGCGAAGACGCCGCAACAGGCGATGGACGCGCTTGCCGCGGCCCAGGACTCGGTGATGGAGCGCCTGGAGAAGTCCGGCGTGCAGGGCGCCTGCGGTCCGAAGCTGCACAAGAAGGAGAAGCCGGAGTACTGGTTCGCGAAGGCCGAGAAGGACGGCACCATCGCGCCCCAGCGCAAGCTCGCCAACGAGAAGCCGAAGGGCGAGACGGTCGACTACGACACCCTGATCAAGTCGTGGCCGGCGACTCCCCCGAAGCGCGCGGAAGCGAAGTA
Organism: Bradyrhizobium guangxiense; assembly: GCF_004114915.1. Lineage (NCBI taxonomy): Bacteria > Pseudomonadati > Pseudomonadota > Alphaproteobacteria > Hyphomicrobiales > Nitrobacteraceae > Bradyrhizobium > Bradyrhizobium guangxiense. The sequence continues at coordinate 1,278,353 of NZ_CP022219.1, forward strand.
AGGACCGCGTAACGTCGTCAAAATGCGAAAGGCCGGGAGTGATCCCGGCCTTTTACTTTTGCGCCTGTGGGCGCTGTCTCCCCACGTCATTGCGAGCGCAGCGAAGCAATCCAGAGTCGTTCCGCGGATGTAGTCTGGATTGCTTCGTCGCAAGGGCTCCTCGCAATGACGGAGGATAGAGCGACGACGCGCCGCTACTCCGCCGGCTCGGCTGCCAGCGTCGGATAATCCGTGTAGCCCTTGGCGTCGCCGCCGTAGAACGTATTCTTGTCCCAGTCGTTCAGCGCTGCGCCGGTCTTCAGCCGCTCGACGAGGTCGGGATTGGAGATGAACGGCTTGCCGAAGGCGATGAGATCGGCCGCGTTGGCGTCCAGCACCTTGGTGGCGAGGTCGAAATCGTAGCCGTTGTTGGCGACGTAGGCGCCGGAGAAGCGCTTGCGCAAGGACGCATAATCGAACGGAGCGATGTCGCGCGGCCCGCCGGTGGCGCCTTCGACCACGTGGAGATAAACCAGCTTGAGCGCACTGAGGCCGTCGACGATGTGGTCGTACAGGGCCTGCGGGTTGGAATCCGAGATGTCGTTGGCAGGCGTCACCGGCGAGATGCGGATGCCGGTCCGCTCGGCCCCGGCCTCGGCGGCAACGGCCTTGGAGCCCTCCAGCATCAGCTTCGCACGGTTCTCGATCGAGCCGCCATAGGCGTCGGTGCGCTTGTTGGCACCGTCCTTGGCAAACTGCTCGAGCAGATAGCCGTTGGCACCGTGGATCTCGACGCCGTCGAAGCCGGCTTCCAACGCATTCTTGGTGGCACGCTTGAAATCGTCGATGATCCCTGGAATCTCGGAAAGCTCGAGCGCGCGCGGCTCGGAGACGTCGGCGAAGCCGCCGTTGACGAAGGTCTTGCCCTTGGCGCGGATTGCGCTCGGCGCCACCGGGGCCGCTCCGTTCGCCTGCAGATCGACATGCGAGATGCGGCCGACATGCCAGAGCTGGATGAAGATCTTGCCGCCGCGCTCATGGACCTTGTCGGTGACCTTGCGCCAGCCGGCGACCTGGTCCTTCGAGTAGATGCCGGGGGTGTCCTGATAGCCCTGGCCCTGTTGCGAGACCTGGCTCGCTTCGGTGATCAGGAGGCCTGCGGAGGCGCGCTGGCCGTAATAGTCGGCGGCGAGCGCGCCGGGTACGAAGGTGCCGGGAACGGCGCGGTTGCGCGTCAGCGGCGCCATGACGAGGCGGTTGGCCAGCGTGATCGGGCCGAGCTTGTAGGTCTCAAACAATTTGGTCGAACGGCTCATGGGGATGTTCCAAACGGTGAAAGGTCAGGAAACACTTGTGCATCGCGACATCGAGCGCAAGAGACGAGCCATACGGAAATGCAGGCGAGCTACGCGGCAAGTCGCGCGTAGCATAATTCATGTGCAATTTCGGCCGTGACAGTGGATTTCGACTGTCACGGCCGTGCGATTTTGTAAATCAGTTCACGCCCATGAAATCGCGCTTGCCGATCTCGACGCCGTTGTGGCGCAGGATGCCGTGGGCAGTGGCGCAGTGGAAATAGAAGTTCGGCAGCGAGAACGCACTCAGGAATTGCTGGCCCTTCAGGGTCGTGGTCTTGTCGGGCCCACTCGGGAACGTGACGTCCTTGGTGTCGGCGCCCTCGAACTGCTCGGGCTTGAACGACTTCACGTAGTCGATGGTTCTGGCCAGACGCTGCTTCAGCTCTTCGAAAGTCTTTTCCGTGTCGGGATTGGAGGGCACCTCGCTGTGCGTGAGGCGCGCGCAGCCTTTGGTCGCGAAATCGCTGACGAGCTGGATCTGCCGCGACAGCGGCAGCATGTCCGGGAAGAGGCGGGAGCCGAGCAGCACGCTCGGGTCGATCTTCTTGGCCGCGCAATGCGCCTCGGCCTTGGTAAGCAGGCCAACCATGCTGTTCAGCATTTGCAAGTAGGCGGGGACGACGGCGTCGTAGAAGGACATGTGATGCTCGCTTGTGAATGGAGAAAATCTCAGGAAAAAACCTGAGCCACTCAAATGGGAGGCTCATGAAAAAATACAATCGCGCAAAGCGGCTTGTGCGATGCGAAAATTCTACGGTGCCCCACCTACGGTGTCATCGTCCGCGTAGGCGGGCGATCCAGTACTCCGAGGCAGTAGTGATCGAGCCGATAGGCCGCGGCGTACTGGATTCCCGCCTTCGCGGGGAATGACTACGGAAAGACTATTACCGCACCACTCCCGCCGGCTGGGCCTGCGCCGTGCCGCCACGCATGCGCGCGAGCAGCTCGGCGGTCGGCCAGGAATCGGCAGGCAGGCCGAACTTGATCTGCATCGCCTTCACCGCAGTCCGGCTCTGCTGGCCCAGCACGCCGTCGATCTTGCCGACATTGAAGCCGGCGCGCACCAGGAGCTGCTGTAATTCCTTCAGCTCGTTGAACGGCAGCTGCGGTACCGGTTGGGCCGGCTTGCGCATGGGCGCCGCGCCCGCAATCCGCGAGGCGAGATAGCCCGCCGTGGTCGAGTAGATCAGCGAGTTGTTCCACTCGGTGTAGGCCGCGAAATTCGCATAGGCGATGAAGGCCGGCCCAAAGCGCCCCATCGGCAGCAGCACGGAGGCCGGCAGATTGTCGTTTGGTAGCGGCCGTCCGTCGGGGTAGGTCACCCCTAGCTGCGCCCATGTCGAGCGCGGCTCGCGCACTGTGAGATCGGTCTTCTCCCACGGCAGGTTCGGCGGCACCTTGATCTCCTCCAGCCACGGCTCGCCGCGCCGCCACTTCAATCCGTTGGCGATGTAGTTTGCGGTCGAGCCGATCACGTCGGCTGGTGAGCGCAACAGGTCGCGCCGTCCGTCGCCGTCGTAATCGACGGCGTAGTTGACGTAATGCACAGGCAGGAATTGCGTCTGCCCGAGCTCGCCAGCCCAGGAGCCGATCATCTCGTCGGGATAGAGATCGCCGCGGTCGATAATCTTCAGTGCGGCGATGGTCTCGTTCACGAACATCTCCGAGCGGCGGCAATCATAGGCCAGCGACACCAGCGACTTCAGTGTCGGCAGATTGCCCATGTTGGCGCCGAAGTCGCTCTCCAGTCCCCAGAACGCGGCGATCACCGCCGGCGGCACGCCATATTCCTTCTCGGCGCGCGCGAACGCCGCCGCATATTGCTTGATGTGCTGCTGGCCGTTCTGCATGCGATAGGGCGCGGCCATGCGGCCGGCGAATTCGGTGAAGAGTTGGCCAAACACGCGTTGGCCGCGGTCGCGGTTGACGATGCCCTGGTCGTAGACGAGATAGGGCGAAGCCTCCGCGATCGCCCGCTGCGACACGCCGGCCGCCACCGCCTGTTGCTTCACGTCGGCGAGGAAGCGATCGAAGCTCGCGCCATTGTGGCACGCGGCGGCGCGCGGCGTGGGCGTGGTGGCCTTTGGGGCCGCAGGCCTGGCGGGAGGCGGCGCGAACTGGGCGGAGGCGGGCTGGACGAGGGCAAGAAGTGTGGCGGCCGCGATCGCAAATCGGGTCAGGAGCATGAGGTTTCCGCGGGGGGAGGAGACGCTGGGGATTCCCGCTAAGTTTAGTGGAATGATCGATCTCAAACCATCCCCTCGTCATTCCGGGGCGATGCGCAGCATCGAACCCGGAATCTCGAGATTCCGGGTTCACCCTTCGGGCGCCCGGGAATGACGGTGCTTGACCGCGGCTCCGCGACGCACCTTGAAACCTTGCATCCGGGCCGGGGTCATCCCTACCTCATGTCTGCCGGCCTGCTGGCGCCTTCAGCCTGCCGCAGCCGGCCCAGGAGACGGCCATGAACTATCTTCGTACCGCAATCCTGCTCGCAGGCCTCACCGCCCTGTTCATGGGCGTCGGCTATCTGATCGGCGGTGCTTCCGGCGCCATGATCGCGCTCGTCATTGCCGCCGCGACCAATCTTTTCACCTACTGGAACTCCGACCGCATGGTGCTCTCGATGTACGGCGCCCATGAGGTCGACCGTTCGACCGCGCCGGAGCTGGTCGGGCTGGTCGCCGAGCTTGCAGGCCGTGCGGGCCTGCCGATGCCGCGCGTGTTCCTGATGGACGAGCCGCAGCCGAACGCGTTCGCGACCGGACGAAACCCGCAAAATGCCGCGGTCGCCGTCACCACCGGCCTGATGCGCCAGCTCAGCCGCGAGGAGCTCGCCGGCGTGATCGCGCATGAGCTTGCCCATATCAAGAATCACGACACGCTGCTGATGACGATCACTGCGACCATCGCGGGCGCGATCTCGATGCTGGCGCAGTTCGGCATGTTCTTCGGCGGCAATCGCGAGAACAACAATGGTCTCGGCATCGTCGGCTCGATCCTGATGATGATCCTCGCTCCGCTCGGCGCCATGCTGGTGCAGATGGCGATCAGCCGCACCCGCGAATATGCCGCGGACAATCTCGGTGCCCGCATCGCGGGACAACCGATGTGGCTGGCCTCCGCGCTGGTGAAGATCGAGGGTGCCGCGCATCAGGTCCCGAACTACGAGGCCGAGCGAAACCCCGCGACCGCGCACATGTTCATCATCAATCCGCTGTCCGGTCATGGCGTGGACAATCTGTTCGCGACCCATCCCTCGACGCAGAACCGCATCGCGGCGCTCCGAGAGCTCGCCACCGAGCTCGGCGCGCGGGTCGCACCATCGGTCGGCGCCAATGAGAACTATCCGCCGGCGAGCCCGTGGGGACGCTCGTCGCGTGGTCCTTCGCCTGGTCCCTGGGGTTGACGGTACCCGTCGGAGATTTGCGTCCGGCTTTGTGACCTGGCGCACACAGGATCGACGGCGCCGGTGTTAACACCCGGCCAGACACTTCCTTCGAAAGGGGATGCGTGGCCGGCCAAATGCCGGCCGCCGTCGAAGATGACCAGAACTGCTGTACCATTGCTGATCGTCCTGTGCGTGCTCGTCGGCCTGTCCACGCACATGGTCGTCAATTGCGGTGACGAGGACGATCCCGATATCTGCTCGGCCGTGATCGGTTTCTCGCCCCTGCGCGGCTCGCTGATCGCATTTGCTTATGAGGGACGCGGGCGGATCGCGCTGCGTCATGGCGACTTCAAGCGGGCGATCGCCGATTTCGACGAGGCCATTCACCTCAATCCGAACCGTGCGGCGCTCTATCGCGATCGCGCGCTCGCACGCCGTCAGAACGGCGACCTCGAGCTCGCCATTGCCGATTACGACGAGGCGATCGCGCATGATCCGAAGCTCGCTGCGCCCTATCACCAGCGCGGTCTCGCGCTCGCCGCCGCTGGCGATATCGATCGCGCCATCCTGAGCTACAACACCGCGGTCCGCCTCGATCCCAGGGATGCCGAGGCCCGTCTCGACCGAGGCCTTGCCTTCCTCGCCCGTGGCCAGGCCGACGATGCGCGCGCCGATTTCGAGGCGGCGCTGGCGCTGTCTGCCGGCAAGGACAGCCGCGCCCGCGAAGCTGCGCGCGCCAAGCTCGCCGAGCTCGCGAGTGCAGAGCCGACGCAGGCGTCAGTGCCGCGAAGGTGAGGGCGACCCGCCTTACTTCGCCTTTTTCGCTTTCGCCTTCTTGCCCTTGGCGGCCTTCTTCGCCGGCTTCTCGTCCTTCGCCTTCTTCTCGACCTTCACCGCGATCGGCGTGCTGGCGGCAATCCGCATGGACCGCGCGTAGCTGTCGGCGACGTTGTCGGCGGACATTTGGAGGCGCTTGGCGGCGGCTGTGGCCTGCTCCAGGGTGGCCTTGGCCATCATCTTGAAGCGGTCGGCGGTCTCCTTGCTCTTGGCCTTGGCCGCGAGGCCGTTGAAGCGATCCCGCCGCTCCTTGGCGCGGGTCATCAGGCCCGTATGCAGCTGTCTGGCCAGTTGCCGGATCACGACATCCAGGTCGGCGTCCGCCATGTCAGTCTATCCCCTTCGAAAAACGGTATCGATGCGGGCGGGACTATGCAGATCGAGCCCCGTCTTGGCAATTCCCGCCGGGGCGTCATCCGCAGCTTCTGGCCCGCACAACAAGAAAAAGCCGCGCATGTCGCGCGGCTCTTTGGAACGTTGGGGCGAGGGCTTATTTCAGCGAGGCAACCGGGCCGCTCGACGCCGCTGGCTCGGGGTCGAATCCGAACACGCCGACCAGATATTTGTAATAGTCCGGCATCTTCTCCTTGAGCGCCTCACGCGACTTCGGGTCGTGGAATTCGCTCTTGCCGGAGAGGAAGATGCTGGCGGTCACGGCGAAGAACTCCATCGGGTTCTTCAGCGCGTAGGATTCCTTGGGCAGCTGATCCTTGGACTTGGCCAGGGCGTAGTAGGCGATCACGCCCTTGTTGGCGTAGCCGTCCGGCAGCAGCCGCGCATGATAGGCATGGAGGAGCTCGTGCAGCAGCACGGCCTCCTTCTCGTAGCGCATCATGTCGGGGCGCAGCATGATCACGCCGAGCCCCGAATCGACCGCGAGGTCGACGGCGTTCGGATTGGTCCAGCGCTGCTTGTCCGGGTCCCACACCGTCAGCGTCCGCGGGGCAGTGCGGCGAATGTCCGGCGTGACCCGGCCATAGCATGCGGTCGCGGCGCCTTCGTCCAGGCAGGCCAGCTCGCTGGCGACGATCGGTACGGTATGGAAGAAGCGCAGCACGCGCGGCGAGAGGCCGGCGCCTTCGACGAGATCGATCTGCTGCTTCAGATTGTCGGTCAGCTTGTCGACGTCCTTGCGGTCGGAATTCTCCGACAGGTCGAACATGTAGCCGCGGTAGCTCTGGAAGCCCGGCGGCAGCGGCTGCGCTGCGTCGGCGTCGAGCGATCCGGCTTGGGACGGACTGGCGAAGAGCGCGCCGACGATGGTTGCGGTCAGCAGCAACGCAATGCGCATGATGAACCCCCTGATGTCACTTCGCCCGGCAGGATAGGCCACCGTTGTTTGCGAAAAGTGAGTGGGGCAAGACTAAGGCACCGATGTTGAGGCGTGCTTAACCGCTGGTTGCAGATCGCTGCAATGGATTAGTGCGGGGTTAACCAAGCATGGATCGGCGGCGCACTTCGGCGTAACATCCACTCCGGGCCCAAGGCCCGGCAATCCAGACAGCCGGAAGGGAGGATGCCATGTATGCCGCCATCCGTCAGGCCAAGGCGAAAAGCGGGAGCGCGGAGGAACTGGCGCGCCGCATCAAGGACGGCGCCGTTCCGATCATCAGCGACGTGGACGGTTTCCGCGCCTATTACGTCGTCTATGCCGGCGACGACACGGTCACCGCGATCTCGATCTTCGACAAGTTCGAGCAGGCCGAGGAAGCGAACAAGCGCGCCATCGCCTGGATCGAGCAGGATCTCGGCCCGCTGCTCGCCGGGCACGCGAGCGCCGCGGCCGGGCCCGTGATCGTGCATACGTTGGCGTAGCGGCGGGGGATTGCCTTCGCCTCTCCCCGCGCGCGGGGAGAGGAAGAACATGCCCCTCACAACTCCCGTGCATTCGAGAATGCGAAGCTCGACACCCTGCGCGTCGTCTCGTCCAGGATCAGCGTGCGCGTGATCGGCGGCTCGGCGCGCTGGGCGCAGTTTTCGCGCTCGCAGAGGCGGCAATTGACGCCGATCGGCGTGCCTTCGGTCTTCTCCAGATCCATGCCGGCGGCGTAAGTCAGGCGCGCGGCGTGGCGGATTTCGCAGCCGAGGCCGATGGCAAAGCGCGGTTGCGGCAGCGGGTGCGGCGCGATAGGGCGGCGCACCATCTGCGCGATCGAGAAATAGCGCGTGCCGTCCGACAGCTCGATCACCTGCTTGAGCAGGCGATCCGGCGTGTCGAAGGTCGAATGCACGTTCCACAACGGACATGTGCCGCCGAATTTCGAGAACGGGAAGGTGCCGGAGGAGAAGCGCTTCGACACGTTGCCGGCATTGTCGACGCGCAAGAGGAAGAACGGAATGCCGCGCGCGTTCGGCCGCTGCAGCGTGGTGAGGCGGTGGCAGACCTGCTCGAAGCCGGAGTTGAAGCGCTGCGCCAGCACGTGAATGTCGTAATTCAGCGCTTCAGCGGCGGCGAGGAAGGCCGCATAGGGCATCAGCACGGCGGCCGCAAAGTAGTTGCCGAGCGTGATGCGGAACAGCCGGCGCGGCGCGTCGTCGAGCGGGCCTGCGCGGCCGATGATGGTCTCCAGAGCCTGCGCGCATTCCCCCAGGCCCAGCTGGAAGGCGAGCTGGAAGGCACGGCCGGGCGGGTCGACCAGTTCGGAGATCAAGAGCTGGCGGCGATGACGGTCGAAACGCCGCAGCGTCTCGCGCATCACGTCCACGGGCATGATGCGGGTCTGGATCGAATGCTTTTCGCGCAGCCGTGCGGCAAGGGCGGCATAGAGCCCTTCGGCAGGCACGTCCAGCTCGTCGCGGAGCGTTTCCGCGGCCTGCTCGAGCTCCGGAAAATAGTTGCGGTTGGCCTCGATCAGCTCGCGCACGCGCTCGACCGGATTGGCTTCAAAGCGCGTGCCGACGTCGCGGTCGGCCATCTGCGCCGCCGCCAGCGTCTCGCCCTGCCGGGCCTCGGTATAGGCCGCGTAGAGCCGCTGCAGCGCATGGGTGACGCCGGGGCAGAGCTCGGCGAGGTCGCGCAGCTCCTGCTTGGGAACATCAATCTGGCGGAACAGGGGATCGGAGAAGATCTCGTTCAGCTCGGCGAAGAATCGATCCTCGTCGGCGGTGGCGAGGTCGCGCAAATCGAGGTCATAGGTCTCGGCCAGCCGCAGCAGGATCTGCGCGGTCACCGGGCGCTGGTTGCGCTCGATCAGGTTGACATAGCTTGGCGAGATCCCGAGCCCCTCGGCGATCTGGGTCTGAGACAGCCCCAATTGCTGCCGGATCCTCCGGAAGCGCGGGCCGACGAACAGTTTCTTGCCGGACTCGGCGGCCATGGCTTCAGATCTCCATTTGCATCAAGGACAGTCTTACTGACCTATATTTTTACAAGATTTACAAAATAACATCTATTACATGTTCTTATGTTACATGACATCACCAATAAAAAACAAGCCATCTATACGAAGTTTCTGTTTTGGCGTTTAGCTCCTGACACGCATCTCGCAATGCAGTGTCAAGAATGTCGATGGCAAGCCATCGCCATCGTCAGCGAAAGGATCAGGCACATGAACTACCAGCCCCGCGGCATCAGCACCCTCCAGGGTCCGTCTTCGTATCTGGACGAGGTCAAGGCGGCCCAGGCGCTCCTCGAGACCCAGCCGACCTGGAACGGCGTGTCGGCCGAGGCCGTCGCGCGCATGCGCCTGCAGAACCGCTTCAAGACCGGCCTCGACGTTGCCCGCTACACCGCGGCGCTGATGCGGGCCGACATGGCCGCCTATGACAAGGACCCGACCAAGTACACCCAGTCGCTGGGGTGCTGGCACGGCTTCATCGCCCAGCAGAAGCTGATCTCGGTCAAGAAGCACTTCGGCGGCAAGACCGACCGCACCTATCTGTATCTCTCGGGCTGGATGATCGCGGCGCTGCGCTCTGAGTTCGGTCCGCTGCCCGACCAGTCGATGCACGAGAAGACCTCGGTGCCGGCGCTGATCGAGGAGCTCTACACCTTCCTGCGTCAGGCGGACTCCCGTGAGCTCAACGACATCTTCCGCCTGCTCGACAAGGCGCGCAAGGAAGGCGACAAGACCCGTGAGCAGGAGCTGATCGCGAAGATCGACAACTTCCAGACCCATGTCGTCCCCGTCATCGCCGACATCGACGCCGGTTTCGGCAACGCCGAGGCGACCTATCTGCTCGCCAAGAAGATGATCGAAGCGGGCGCCTGCGCGCTGCAGATCGAGAACCAGGTCTCGGACGAGAAGCAGTGCGGCCACCAGGACGGCAAGGTCACCGTGCCGCACGAGGTCTTCCTGGCGAAGATCCGCGCCTGCCGCCATGCCTTCCTCGAGCTCGGCATCGAAGACGGCATCATCGTGACCCGCACCGACTCGCTCGGCGCCGGCCTGACCCAGCAGATCGCCGTCAGCCACAAGCCCGGCGACATCGGCGACCAGTACAACAGCTTCCTCGACTGCGAGGAAGTGACGCCGGAGAACGCCAGGAACGGCGACGTCATCATCAACCGCAACGGCAAGATGATGCGTCCGAAGCGGCTGCCCTCCAATCTCTACCAGTTCCGCCCCGGCACCGGTGCAGACCGCTGCGTGCTGGATTGCATCACCTCGCTGCAGAACGGCGCCGACCTGCTCTGGATCGAGACCGAGAAGCCGCATATCGAGCAGATCGCCAGCATGGTCGACCGCATCCGCAAGGTGGTGCCGAACGCCAAGCTCGCCTACAACAACTCGCCGTCGTTCAACTGGACCCTCAACTTCCGTTGGCAGGTCTACGACGCAATGAAGGAAGCGGGCCAGGACGTCAGCAAGTACAACCGTGCCGAGCTGATGAAGGCGGAGTACGACGACACGCCGCTGGCGAAGGAGGCCGACGAGCGCATCCGTACCTTCCAGGCGGATTCGGCCAAGCGCGCCGGCATCTTCCATCACCTGATCACGTTGCCGACCTATCACACGGCGGCGCTCTCGACCGACAATCTCGCGAAGGAGTATTTCGGCGAGCAGGGCATGCTGGGCTACGTCAAGAACGTCCAGCGCGCCGAGATCCGTCAGGGCATCGCCTGCGTGAAGCACCAGAACATGGCCGGCTCCGACATCGGTGACGACCACAAGGAGTACTTCGCCGGCGAAGCAGCCCTCAAGGCGGGCGGCGCCCACAACACGATGAACCAGTTCGGCTAACGCATCGCGTCATTCGAGAGGAGACTGACAATGACCAAAGGCAGCAATTTCTGGGTGATCGGCGGCGAGTTCGGCTCGATGAACTTCCACAAGCTCGTGGAGGGCTCCGCCCAGGTCAAAGGTCCGTTCAAGACCCGCAAGGAAGCCGAGGACTGCTGGAAGGAAGTCTCGGAAGAGAGCCGCCACAAGGCCGGCGTCCGCTTCTCGATCGTGGAAGAGCCCTCGCGCGTCTCGGCCTGATCGCCCTCATTTAAGAAGACGTCCAAGGACGGATGGTCCCATCCAGGCGCTGCCTGGGTGGGATCGTCTGTTTTTGGCACAGGTGAAACGGCTGTGGGCGCCGTAAGTCTCTGGAATTGTAGGCCTTTGCGGAAGGTTTGGTTGCTGATAGGTTAATGGGGATAAGTCGAGGACGAGGCCGACAATGTCAGAGCCCGAGACCAGCGGGATCCATCCCGGCCAGCCGCGCCCGGTGCGGCTGCGCGATGCGCTGCTGCGCGCGCGGATCGAGGCCGCCGACCGGACCGGCGTCGTCGTCGATCTCAGGGACGCCGAGGTGGCGCGGCTCGAGATCCTCAACGATGCGCTTGATCCCCTGTTCGCACAGGTGCCGGAGCAGATCGACCTGTTCGACCGCGGCGTCAGCCAGGGCGATACGCCGAGACTCTGGATCGACGTCGTCGCCCACATCGTGATGGGGCGCGACAAGCGGATGTACCGCTTCGTCCAGGACACCCGCTTCGGCCGCATCGTGCTCGCCGAATCGCACGACACCGCAATGATCGTGGAAGCCGTTACCGACTATGTCGCGCGCCGCATGATCGAGCGCGAGCGCGCCATGGTGGTCCCGCCCGAGCCGCATACCCCGGTCGCCGCGCCGCCGCGCCGCTCGCGCCTGTGGCCGTTCGTGTTCGGATTCCTGCTCGGCGCCGCCGCGCTGTTCGGGCTTGCCGTGGTGGCGGCCTTGCGGAGCTGGTGAGGACAATCACTGTCATTCCGGGGCATGCGAAGCATGCCCCCGGAATCCATCGAGCCATGGCACATGAGGGTGGATGGATTCCGGGTTCGCGCTGCCGTGCGCCCCGGAATGACAGCGGGTCTAAATCAACCTCACATGCTTGATCTGCCCGATCTGAAATCCAGCCCCGAGGCTTCGCACCGTCTGCTCGCAGCGCCAGCCGGCATTGTCCTTCTCGATCTTGAACAGGTTATAGGCCGCCGCCGGGTAGCGTCCGTGCGCAAGCGCGGAAGCCGAGGGCACGCCGAGCGCGGGAATGTTGCCGTTGGGCCCCTCGAACCACACAGTCGAATGAACGTGGTCATGCCCGTGCAGGATCAACTCGACGCCATGGCGCTTGAGCAGCGCCAGCAATGCGGCCGCGTCTGTCATCCGCTTCTGGCGAGCATCGGATTTCAGCGGGTGATGCACCAGCAGCACGCGGAAGACGTCCTCGGCCGGGAGCCGTTCGAGCACCTCTTCGAGCGCGGCGAGCTGATCGCGCCCGAGCGTGCCCGTCGCCATCAGCGGCAGGGTCGGTACTGCTGTCGACAGGCTGATCAGCGCGAGCGGCCCGCGCCGGCGCACCGAGGGAAAGCCGATGCGGCCGTCGTCGCCCGCAAGATAGGGGCCAAACGTCTCGCCGAAGCGATGCGAGGTGGCGCGGACATAGGCGTCGTGATTGCCGGGAATCGTGGTGACGCGGTCGGGCGGACCGACACTGTCGAGCCAGGCGCGGGCAGGGGCGAACTCGGCTTCGAGCGCGAGGTTGACGAGATCGCCCGTCACCGCGATGTGGTCGGGCGCCTGCGCCTTCATGTCGGCGACCAGCGCGTCGAGCACCTCGCGGCGCTGGTACTTGTGGCGGTTGCGCGTCCAGTTGACGTAGCCGAACGCGCGCTTGCCCGCGAGCTCGATCAGCCGCGGCTTCGGCAGGGGCGCCAGGTGCGGATCGGACAGGTGGGCGAGCGTGAAGGGAGCCAGCCTGTTGTAAGTCATGGGGCGCGATTGCCTCGCTATTGCTCCGCTGTAATGGCAAGGTCGCGAGGACTGCGCAAGCAGCGCCTGAACCGCGGCATCGAGGGAGCCTGATGGGAGAACGTCTGAACCGGGTCCGACGGGCATGCGAGCCCCTGCTGCGGCGAATCTTCCACGCCTATTTCCGGATCGTCCGCGGCATGACGCTCGGCGTCCGCGCCGTGGTGCTGGATGCCGAGAATCGGGTGTTCCTGGTCAGGCATAGCTATCTCAGCGGCTGGTACCTGCCCGGTGGCGGCGTCGACTATGGCGAGACCATGGAACAGGCGATGCGGCGCGAGCTCAAGGAGGAGGGTGACATCGACGTCACCGGAGCTGCCGCGCTGCACGGCATCTTCCTCAACAGCCACATCTCCCGCCGCGACCACGTCGCGGTCTACGTGGTCAGGCAGTTCAGGCAGGACGGCCTGCCCGAGCCCAATCGCGAGATCGTCGAATGCGGGTTCTTCGCGACCACGGCGCTGCCCGAGGACACCACGCTCGGTACGCGGCTGCGGATCGCGGAAGTGCTTGATGGTCGGCCTCTGATTGCGACGTGGCGCTGAGGGCGGTCTGTGCTAGTAACCCGCTCGATGCGCCCGGCAGACCACGCCTCTCGGGCGCGAGCCGACAAGCCTCGGAGTGCTGCCCCGATGACCACAACGCAACTTCGCATCGCGGTGCTGGTGCCCTGCTACAACGAGGAAGCGGCGGTCGCGACCGTCGTTGCCGATTTCCGCAAGGCGCTGCCTTCGGCCACGATTTACGTCTACGACAACAATTCGCGCGACCGCACCGCGGCGGTCGCGCGCGAGGCGGGAGCGATCGTTCGCAGCGAGCGCCGGCAGGGCAAGGGCCACGTCGTGCGTCGCATGTTCGCCGACGTCGAGGCCGACGTCTATGTGCTGGTCGACGGCGATGCCACTTACGATGCGCCGAGCGCACCACGCATGATCGACAGGCTGCTGGACGATCATCTCGACATGGTGGTCGGCCTCCGCGTCGATCAGGTCCAGGCCGCCTACCGGCTCCGCCACCGCACCGGCAATCGCATGCTGACCGGCTTCCTGGCCTCGACCTTCGGTCACGCCTTCAAGGACATTCTGTCCGGCTACCGGGTGTTCTCACGCCGCTTCGTCAAATCTTTCCCCGTCCTCTCCGACGGCTTCGAGATCGAGACCGAGCTGGCGGTCTATGCGCTGGAGCTGTCGCTACCGGTCGCCGAGATCGAGACCCCCTATTACGCGCGCCCCGAAGGCTCGTTCTCCAAGCTCAACACCTGGCGCGACGGGTTTCGCATTCTCGGCACCATGCTGAAGCTCTACCGCTCGGAGCGCCCGTTGCGCTTCTTCACGGTGATCGGAATCCTGCTGGCGCTCGTCTCGATCATTCTTGCGATTCCGATCGTGATCACCTTCATCGAGACCGGCCTCGTGCCGCGCCTGCCCACCGCCGTGCTGTCGATGGGCCTGATGATCATGGCCCTGCTGTCGGTGTCGTCGGGACTCGTGCTCGACACGGTCACACGGGGACGGCGGGAGATGAAGATGCTGGCCTATCTGTCCCAACCGGCGTTGAAAAGGAGCTGAACGCCGTCGTTGCCCGATGGACCGGGCTGCGTTCAGGTGCTATCCCGCGATTGACATGAGCGATCTCTCACTGACCATCCTTCCCGAAGCCGCCGGCGACGCCCAGGCGATCGAACGGCTGCACGAACGTACCTTCGGTCCGGGCCGCTTCGTGCTCAGCGCCTACCGGATTCGCGAGCACGTCGACCATCTGCTCGAATTGTCGTTCACCGCGCGCATCGGCACCCTGCTGGTCGGCTCGGTCAGGCAATTGCCGATCCTGATCGGCGACACGCCGGCGCTGCTGCTCGGGCCGCTGACGGTCGAGCCGCCGTTCCGCGACCGCGGCATCGGCCGTCTGTTGATGGAGCGCGCGCTGAAGGACGCGAAAGCAAGGGGCCACGCCATCGTGCTGTTGGTCGGCGACGAGCCCTATTACAGCCGCGTCGGCTTCAAGCAGGTCCCCAAGGGCCGCGTCACCATGCCCGGCCCGGTCGACGCCGCGCGTATCCTGGTGTTCGAGCTGGTCGATGGCGCCTTCGAAGGTGTGTCGGGCCCGGTCGGTCCCGACTGGAGCAAGGCGCGCGGGTAGCTCGATCCGGGCTACGGCACCGCGAATGGAGTATGGCCAATGCTGGTGCGCCCCGCCGATCCCGCCGAGATCGATCGCCTGGCCCAGCTATGGCACGATGCCTGGCATGGAGCTCATGCGCATCTTGCGCCGCCCGAGCTGGTTCGCCTTCGCACGCAGGCGAACTTTCGCGATCGTCTCGCAGCCATGCTTGCCGATATTCGCGTCGTCGGCCCGCCCGGCGCGCCGCTCGGTCTGTGCGTCGTCAGGGGTGATGAGCTGTACCAGCTCTTCGTGTCGCCGGCTGCCCACGGGACGGGCGGGGCTGCCGCACTGATCGCCGACGCCGAGACCCGCCTCGCCGCGCGTGGTGTGGAGCTGGCGTGGCTCGCATGTGCGGTCGGCAACATGCGCGCTGCGCGATTCTACGAGAAGAGTGGCTGGGGCAACGCCGGCACCTTCGTGATGATGTCGGAGACGTCGCAGGGGCCGTTCCCCATGGACCAGTGGCGCTTCGAGAAGCGGCTCGCGCACGGGCCGTAGCCCGGACGGAGCGAAGCAATCCAGAAACTTGCCGCACCGGCAGCTTGGATTGCTCCGTCGCAAGGGCTCCTCGCAATGACGTTGCGCCGAGGTCCTCTGAGACCCCGGCGGATAGTTCAGAACTTGAAGTTCGCAAACGCCCGCACGCCGATGCCGGGCATCAAGACCTCGTCCTTGGTGTAGGACACCGAGTTGCGGATGTTCTCGTTGAGGAGGTTGTTGCCGACGATGCCGGCCATCATCTCGCGAGCACCGAACCAGTTGCGGTCCAGCTTGGTCTTGTAGCTGACCTCGGCCTTCAGCAGATTGTAGCCCGCCGTCGGCGTCTCCGCGATCACGGCGACGTTGTTCTGCGCGAAGGCGTGCAACAGGTTGACGCGCATCAGCCAGTTGTCGTCGCGCCAGAACACGCCGCCGCCCATCCGCAAGGGTGGAATCCGCGGCACGTTGGTGCCGTCAGAGAAGGTGGCGCGGACGAAGTCGAGCTGGTTCTCGATGCCCCAGATGCCGCCCTGGAAGGCGCCGACGTCGAGCTGCGACTGGAATTCGCCGCCGCGGAAGTTCGCGTTGCGCTGCGAGTACACCGCCTGGTTCAGCTCGGCGCCCGGATTGCCGCAGGACGCAAAATCGTCGTCGCACATCACGCCGGTGAGGCGGCGATAGATGAAATTGTCGAAATGCGTGTAGTAGACGGTCGCCTCGAAGCGGAACGGTCCCGTCGCCCTGCGCACGCCGAGCTCGACCGATTTCGCCGTCTCGATGGTGAGGTTGGGATTGCCGATGTCGAACGTCGCGGTCGCGTCATGGCCGCCGCGGGAGAACAATTCGGCCGCCTTCGGCGCGCGCTCGACATATTGCGCGGTGATGCTGCCGACCATGCCGCCCGGCAAGTCCTGCAGCAGGCCGATGCTGCCGCTCTTGGGCGTGAAGGACGGATTGCGCGCGATCGCCGCCTGCGGCGCGCCGTTGGGCAGATAGTCCGCAGGGAAGTCCGGCGTCGTGCCGTGCAGCTCGACATGCTCGATGCGGCCGGCGATCTGCGCCCGCGTCGCCTCCGTGAACTTGAACTCGTTGAAGGCGTAACCGGCAACGCGCGTGCTGTTGTTGGGGTCCCACAGGCCGTTGAACAGCGTGCCGGGATTGTCGGGGCTCGGCGCGCTCAATTCTTGGTGCCCGACCTGGAAGCCCAGCGCCGTCGTCACCTCGGCGAAGCGCGCGTTGAACGGCATCAGCTGCACCTCGGTGCGGATCTCCTGCTCCTTGTTGGTGAAGGTCTGCCTGATGCCGTCGCTGTTGAGGTCGGCGGGATCGGCAAGGCCGAGCTCGTTGTGACGGTAGTCGGTGGCGCCGGCCCAGAAGCGGACCGCGTCGATCGCGGCGGCGTCGGGATGATACTCGCCCTTGACGTTGATCTTGGTCTGGTGGCCGTCGATTCGGGTGTTGTGGTCGGCGCCGTCGATGCCGGGGATGTGGTAGAGCGAATCGTTCTGCGTGATCGATGCGCCGATATAGCCGCCCTGGAAGAAATAGGAGCCGCCGATCGAGGCGCCGTCCGAACGCGTCGCCGAGTTCGGCTGGCGGCCGTTCACGGAG
The DNA here is from genome assembly GCF_004114915.1 of Bradyrhizobium guangxiense. NCBI lineage: Bacteria > Pseudomonadati > Pseudomonadota > Alphaproteobacteria > Hyphomicrobiales > Nitrobacteraceae > Bradyrhizobium > Bradyrhizobium guangxiense. The sequence goes on from NZ_CP022219.1 coordinate 1,295,390, forward strand.
CGCGATTGGTCGTTTAGATAGGGATAGCCCGGAATGGCGTAGTCGGAGGTCGTGCGGCCATAGGCGTCGGCGTGGAACGCAAAATTGCCGCCGCCGGTGTCGACCAGCACGCCGCTTTCGACGCCGCGGTCGACCGAAGAGAACGCGGTGCGGGTCTCGGCGGTGACGCAAGGCGAGGTCGCTGCGCTCGCAAGCGGAGCCTTGGTCGGCAGGCCGTAGCTTTGGAACGAGGGCGCGCAGGAGGGCAGCGCGTCCGGAATCCGGTTGTTGGTGGCGCTGACGACGCCGCCGATCGAGGTCGAGCCGTAGCGTAGCGCGGCGGGTCCACGCACGACCTCGATCTGGTTGGTTGCGAGCGGATCGACCGGGACGAAATGATCCTCGCCGAGATCGGATGCGCCGCCCGAATTGGTGCCGTTCTCGACGATGCCGACGCGATTGACGTCGAGACCTCGGATGATCGGCCGGCTGGAGGCGCCGGGCGCAAAGCTGGAGCCGGTGATGCCCGGTTTCGAGAACAGGATATCGCCGAGCTGACCGCCGCCCTCGCGGCGGATCTCGTCGTTCGGCACGACTGTGACCGTGGCGAACTGGTTGGTCACGACAGGCAGCACGCCCTGCTGCGGCGTGGTGGGTACGGGGGCCGCCGGCGCCGCTTCGGCCGTTTGCTCGCGGTTGCGCACGCGCGCGGTCCGCATGCCGCGGCCGGAATTGCGGGACGGCACCGCCGCCCTGCGCACGATCGGGCTCGGAGCGGTCACGGTGACGGCGGGGATCTCGGTCGACGATTTGTCTTGTGCAGGCGTTTGGGCCGGTTCTTGCGCGAACGCGGATGTCGCGGCGGCACCGAGCAGGAGCAGGCTTGCTCCGCCAAGACGCTGCGCGCGTCGCAATTGAAATGACATGGTCCTGATTCCAGTCAGGCGCCGTCCGCACGATTGTTTGCTGATCGGAGGCGGCCTGCCGTCGCGGCGCGACGGAATTCGACTTCAACTTCTCCCCAAGCATTCGCCGATGTGCAGCGAGCCCGGGCGTGATCAAGCGATATTGGAGGTCAGGACGCGGGAGGGGCGCGCGGCTGGAACGCCGTGCCGGCCGATTTCAGATGGAGAAACTCGGCGTCGGTGGTGCGGTAGAGCAGGTCAATCGCCTGCGGCAGCTGCAACAGAGGCGGCGTCGCGAACAGGATCGTGCCCGCCATCGCGACCACGGCGCAGATCGCGCAATTATCGTCGGCTGGATGCTCGCGGTCGGGGCCCGAGGGCGATTGCTTCTGGACGGCGGCGCGGTCGACCGCGGAAACGCTCTTGGTGTTATCGGCCTGCTCCAACGAGGACTGAGCAAGCGGTGAGGCCTGGGCGAACCAATGGCTATGGCCGAATGTCAGCGCGAACTGCACCAGCATCGCGAACAACGCGAGCCGGGCACCGTGCCTGATATTCGACCGGAACCACTTCATCTGGAAAGCCACCCCCACGTCGCGAGGCGCCAATCCGCGGCGGCTGCGATGTTATAATGTAACATCGCAGTATTGCTCGGCGGATGTCAACGGTGGGCGGCCGGGTGGATGCACGCCCCCGTGCGATGTGTCGTTCCGGCCACTAAGGTGCGACGAGGTTGCATCGCTGCGACGATGGGAGAGGTTGACCGAGCCAACGAGCCATCGAATTCCAGCAGATCACCGCCCCTCGCGCACCCACGTCGCCGCAAATGCGCCGAGCAGAAGCAGAAGGCCGATCAGGCCGGCAAAGATCGGCAGCACGCCGACGCCCTTCACCACGCTGGCATCGCGCATCCGCACGCCCATCCAGCCGTCGCCGGCAAAGACGCTGGCCGAACGCACGGGCAGAATGCGCGGCAGCTCGACGCTGGTGCCATCAGCCACGCGTACCGCGTTGCCGCCGGTCGCCTGCGTCAGGGGCTTCAAAGTGTCGACGGTGGAAGTGACTTCCGAAAACTCCTTCGGATTGGTCGGGCCGACATTGATCAATGCCTTCAGCGTGCCGTCGGTGGCTTGCCACAGGCCGAGCTCGTTCGCCGGCAGGCTGCCGCGCCACTCGCCGGGATCGCCTGCGCTCAACGTCAGATCCTGCGACACGCCCGACGGCGAGGTCACGCTGACGGGCTGGACGCTGTCTGCCATGGTCTGGCGCACCACGACGAGGTTCTTGCCCTGCACCTGCAGGCGCAGCGCCTCCTCGTCGAGGTCGGGCTGCTTCATCAGCCAGTGCGACATCCGCCGCAAGAGATCGAGATGCGGCCCGCCGCCTTCATAGCCGCGTGCCCACAGCCAGATGTGGTCGGACAGCAGAAGCGCGACCCGGCCCTCGCCGAAGCGCGACAGGAACAGAAGCGGCTTGCCGTCGGCCCCCGTCATCACCGGCGGGTTGGCGGAATTGCGGGTGTCGACGGTGCGGAAGAACCGGCTCCAGCGCGGCGGCTCGCTGGCGGAGCCCTCCAGGGCGCGCGTGACCGGATGGCGTTTGCCGATGTCGGACAGATGCGCATAGAACGGCTTTTCCGTCACGCCGACCGGCTCCGCCGGCAGCACCGAATCCAGCGGCGTGCGCCAGATGCTGGTGTTGGAGGCGTAGTCGGGCCCGGCCGAGACCAGCACTGCCCCGCCGCCGCGCACATAGCGCGCGATGTTGTCGAAATAGGCAATCGGCAGCACGCCCTGACGGGCGTAGCGGTCGAAGATGATCAGCTGGAATTCGTTGATCTTCTGCTGGAACAGCTCGCGGGTCGGAAACGCGATCAGCGACAATTCGTTGATCGGCGTGCCGTCCTGCTTCTCCGGCGGACGCAGAATGGTGAAATGCACAAGGTCGACGCTGGCGTCGGACTTCAAGAGATTGCGCCAGGTGCGCTCGCCGGAATGCGGCTCACCCGAGACCAGCAGCACGCGCAGCTTGTCGCGCACGCCGTCGATAGCGACGACGGCGCGGTTGTTCACCGGCGTCAATTCGCGCTCGAGCGGGGAGGCCTCGATCTCGACGATGTTCGGGCCAGCATGCTTGATGTCGACGTCGACGCTTGCACTCTGGCCGCTCGAGAGTGTCCGTTCGTTGATGACCTCGCCGTCCCTGCGGACCGTGACCTTGGCGCGCTCGCCGCTGACGCCCTGGTCGTCGAGGCGATAGCTGATGGTCTGGGTCTGTCCGACGATGCCGAAGCGCGGCGCGGCCGTGACCGCGATGCGGCGGTCGCGCTCGTCCTTCTGGCCGGTGATCAGCGCCTGCACCGGCGCCTGGAAGCCCAGCGCGGCGGCGTTCGCCGGAATGTCATGGACGCGGCCGTCGGTGATCAGGAACGCGCCGGCGACGCGGTCGACCGGAACATCCGACAGGGCCGAGGCGAGCGCGCTGAACAGCTTTGTGCCGTCGGTCTCGCCGTCGGCCTGCCCGGCCTCGACGACGCGCACCTCCAGCCCCTTGATCTTCTTCAGGCTGTCGACCAGCGCTTCCTGCGCTTGCGCAGCCTCACGATTGCGGCTGCCGAAATTCTGGCTCGGGCTCTTGTCGACCACGATGGCGGCGACCGAGGGGAGGGGCTCGCGATCCTCGCGGGGGAAGGAGGGATTGGAAAGCGCCAGCAGGAACAGCGCCAGCGCGGCCACGCGCACGGCGGCGCCGCGTGCACGCGCCACCAGCAGCACGAGCGCGACGATGATGATCGCGGCGAGCGCGAGCCACAGCACGATCGCGGGGACAAGCGGCGTGAATGCGATGCCGTAGTTCATCAAACAGACCTATCAACGTCATTCCGGGGCGATGCGAAGCATCGAACCCGGAATCTCGAGATTCCGGGTCTGGTCCTTCGGACCATCCCGGAATGACGGAGCGTGTGAATCAAGCTGGTCATGCGCATCTCTATTGCCCCAGCCGTTCGATCAGGGCCGGTGCGTGCACCTGGTCGGCCTTGTAGTTGCCGGTCAGCGTGTACATCACGATGTTGGCACCGGCGCGGTAGGCGAATTCGCGTTGGCGGGTGTCGCCGCCGGTCACCGGCAGCATGGCCTGCCCGTCGGGCCGCACGGCCCAGGCGCCGGCGAGGTCGTTCGAGGTGATGATGATCGGCGAGACGCCGTCGCCGCCGCGGGCCGGCCGCTGGGCGCTGTCATCGTCCTCGTCGCGCGGCAGAGTCTCGACCCAGGTCTGGCCGGTCACGAAGCGGCCGGGGAAGTCGCGCAGCAGATAGAAGGTCTTGGTCAGCACGTGCTCGCGCGGCACCGGCTCGAGCTCGGGGACGTCGAGCGAGGACAGGATCTCGCGCAGCGTCTGCATGCCCGGGGTCTGCGCGGCGCCGTTCGCGCCGGGCGGGGCTTCGACCGCATCGCGGGTGTCGAACAGCACGGTGCCGCCCTGCTTCATGTAGGCGTCGATCTTGTTGATGGCATCCTGCGGCGGCTTGGGTGCGCCGGGCACGATCGGCCAGTAGATCAGCGGGAAGAAGGCGAGCTCGTCGCGCGCGGGATCAACCCCCACGGGATCGCCGGCCTCGAGTGCGGTGCGCTGCGCCAGGAACAGCGTCAGCCCGTTCATCCCCGCTTTGACGATGGAATCGACGTCGGCATTGCCGGTGACGACATAGGCGAGGCGGGTCTGCGCCGTCGCTCGCATCGCGAAATCGTCCGTGGCGCTGTCGGCGCGTGACGGCGTCGGTGCGAGCGCGACGAGGCCTGCGAGCACGAGGCCAAGCACGATCATGGCGGGCGCGGCGCGGCGGCGCAGCAGCGCGGCGATCCCGCCGCCGAGCACCGCGACGATGATGGCGTCGATCAGGAACAGCGTGAGCGCCGTCGACAGCAGCCAGCCGCGCAAGTCCTGCGGCTCGGCGTTGGTGTAGGTGGCGTGCCGGGCGCGCAGGCCCGCGGTGTTGAGGGCCGCGATGCGGTCGGCGCTGGCAAGTGTGTTCACGGCGAGCGGTCCTTCAGCCGGGCCATAGAAGCCTGGCGGATGATCTGGGGTGGCGCGATCGCGGTAATCCGCGGCCAGCGGTTTTGCGGTCGCCGGCGGCGGGCCGAAGGCGCCAAAACCGTCGAGCATGTGCAGCGGCGCCACCGTCTCAGAGGTCGCTTCGCTGGCGACGCCGGCGCCGGGCTTGGACGTGTAGCCGGACATGTCGACCACGCGCCTCAGCATCTCGACGAAGATGCCCGACATCGGCAGATCCGACCAGCGCATGTCGGCGCTGACGTGAAACAGGCCGACCACGCCCTTGCCGCGATGCTCGCCGGTGACGAGTGGCGTGCCGTCCTCCAGCGAGGCCCAGCTCTTGGTGGCGAGCACCGCGTCGGGCTCGGCCAGCACCTGGCGGCTCACGGTGACGTCCTTGGGCACCACGACGCCGGCGAACGGGCCGTCGGCGGCGAAGGAGGCGAGATGCTGCGGCTTCTCCCAGGTCAGGCTGCCGCCGAGCGTACGGCCGCCCTTGCGCAGCTTGACCGGCACGAGGTCGTCCTCGGCCTGCGCCAGGCGCGGACCTGCGAACCGCACCAGGACGCCGCCCTGATCGATCCAGGCATTGAGGCGCTCGCGCAGCTCCGGCGCGATGGTGCCGACATCGGCGAGGATGATCATCGGCAGCTTCTGATCGAGGAATTGCGTGATGCCCTGCTGCGGCGAGCCCTTGTCGGCGAGCCTGACGTCGGCGAACGGCGCCAGCGCGCGGGTGAGATAGAAGGTCGGCGCCAGCAGCGGCTGCGCTGTCTCGCTGGTCGAGCCCGAGACGATGCCGATGGCGCGGCGGCGCCAGCGCTTGTCGAGCAGCTGCACCGCACCGGCAGAGCGCTCGCCCGAGATCTCGAGCCGGGTGATGTCGTTGCGCAGCTCGACCGGCAGATCGAACACCGCGTCGGTCTCCTTGTCCTGCGGACCGAACGAATAACGGGCTTCGCCGATCGGCGAGGCCTTCTGGTCCAGCGCGCGCACGGTGCCGACGGCGATGCCGCTGTCGGTGCGCAGCACCTTCACCGTCATCCTGGCGGCGGCGTTCTCGGCCGCGACCAGCGCCAGCGGCGAGGAGGTGCCACCTTCGAACACGGTCAGGCTGCGCTCGCCGATGGTCTTGCCGAGGCCGGCCACGAAGTCCTCGCCGCGGCCGGTGTCGACGCCGTCGGACAGCCAGGCGATCTCGCAATCACCGCTGGCCTTGAGAAAGCGGTCGATGGCAGCCAGCGTCTCGACGCGGTCGATCGAATAGGGCTTTGGCGCGAGCTGACGCAGCGCGACGCGCGCCGCGCCCGCCGGCATCAGGGTGATGTCGCGGTTCGGCTCGGACAGCGGCACCAGCGCGATCGCACGGCGATCATTGTCGGCATTGGCAATCAGCTCGTCGGCGGCCCTGATCCGGACGTCCCAGTGCGATGCCGCGCTCCAGCCGTCGTCGAACATGATCATCAGCGGCGCCTTGCTGCCCGCGGTGCCTGCTTGCGGATTCCAGATCGGGCCGGCGGCCGCAAAGATCACCAGCGCCGCGGCGAGCAGGCGCAGCGCGGTCAGCCACCACGGCGTCCGCGAGGGCGTCTCCTCGCGCGGCGCGATGTCGAACAACAGGCGCGTCGGCGGAAACTCGATCCGGCGCGGCCGCGGCGGCATCACGCGCAACAGCCACCACAGCACCGGCAGGCTGACGAGGCCGATCAGGAGCAGCGGTTCGGTGAAGGCGAGCGGCAGTCCCATCATGCGGCCGGCCCCGCCTTGATCGTCGTGGTGCGGGCGCCCGACTTGCTCACCTGCATGCCGGCATGCAGGAACAGCAAGAGCTCGGCAGCGGAGCGGTCGGTGGCATGCGTGGTGAACAGCCAGTCGAGCTTGTTGGTCTCGGCGCGGATCTGGTCGCGGTGCAGCGCCAGCCGCGCGGTGTAATCCTGCACCCAGCTCTCGGCGCGGCCGGCGGTGATCACGCCGAAGCCCTCGGGCTCGACGAACTCGACACGGCCGGAATAGGGGAACGATTCTTCGGCGGGATCGACGACCTGCACCAGCGTGCCGTGCGCGCCGGAGCCGGAGAGCCCTGCGAGCGTCGCCCTGATCTCGGCGATCGGCGACCAGAAATCCGACAGCACGATGGTCTCGGCCAGCGCCGCGGGCACGAAGGACGGCGGCAGGCTGAGGCGGTCGGCATCGTCATGCAGCATCGCCTGCGCCATCTTGTCGATCACGCTGCGGCTCGCGGTCGGCGCCATCAGCCCGGGAATGCCGACGCGTTCGCCGCCAGAGACCAGCAGCTCGGCCAGCGCAAAGGCGACGATCAGCGTGCGCTCGAGCTTGGATTCGCGCGCGGTCTTGGAGGCGAAGGCCATCGAGGGCGAGCGGTCCGGCCAGATCCAAACCGTGTGCGAGGCTTCCCATTCGAGCTCGCGGACATAGAGATGGTCGTCACGCGCCGACCGCCGCCAGTCGACGTTCTGCGCGGGCTCGCCGGAGACGAAGCGGCGGTACTGCCAGAAATTCTCGCCGGAGCCGGCGCGGCGCCGTCCGTGCAGACCGTGGATGACGTTGGCGGCGATGCGGCGGGCTTCTAGCACCAGGCGCGGCAGCGAAGCTGCGAGCGTGCGGCTTTCGCCATCGGCACGTCGGATCGCAATGATCTCCTTCGCTGTGTGCCCGTTCTCCGCTGCCATCAACCGATCCGTGTCTTCAATTGCCGGATGACGTCCGGAATCGTTCGGCCTTCGGCGCGCGCTTGGAACGTCAGCGCCATGCGGTGCTTCAGCACGGGCTCGGCGAGGTCGAGCACGTCATCGACCGAGGGCGCCAGGCGTCCGTCGATCAGCGCGCGCGCACGCACCGCCAGCATCAGGGATTGGCTGGCGCGCGGACCCGGGCCCCAGGCGATGAACTTGCCGGCCTCGCCGGCGTCCGGACCCGGACGGGCCGAGCGCACCAGCGACAGGATCGCCTCGACCACGGAATCGCCAACCGGCAGGCGCCGGATCAGCCGCTGCGCGGTGATCAGCGCATCCGCCGTCATCGCTCCCTTCGCCAGCGTCTCCTCGGCGCCGGTGGTCTCGAACAGGATGCGGCGCTCGGCGTCGCGATCGGGATAGTCGACGTCGATCTCCATCAGGAAGCGGTCGAGCTGCGCTTCGGGCAGCGGATAGGTGCCTTCCTGCTCCAGCGGGTTTTGCGTCGCGAGCACATGGAAGGGTTTCGGCAGATCGTGGCGCGCGCCGGCGACGGTGATGTGCTGCTCCTGCATCGCCTGCAACAGCGCAGACTGCGTGCGCGGCGAGGCGCGGTTGATCTCGTCGGCCATCAGCAGCTGCGCGAACACCGGACCCGAAATGAAGCGGAAGGCGCGCTTGCCCGCGGTGCTCTCGTCCAGCACCTCGGCGCCAAGAATGTCCGACGGCATCAGGTCAGGCGTGAACTGGATGCGCTTGGCATCGAGACCGAGCGTGACGCCGAGCGTCTCGACCAGCTTGGTCTTGGCAAGGCCGGGCACGCCGATCAGCAGCGCATGGCCGCCGGAGAGGATGGTGACCAGCGTGTTCTCGATCACGCGATCCTGGCCGAAGATGATGGAGGCGATCGCATCCTTCGCTGCACGAACCTGGCTCGACACCTGCTCGGCCGAACGGACGATCCCATCCTCCAGTTTCTCGACACTCTCTGCCATCCGTTCGCTCCTTCAGCCCGCCACGCGGCTTGCTTGGGCCATCATGTCATCGCATCGCGTCAGATCATGGGCCTATGCTAGACTTGCAGGAAGGCCATGTATTCGTTGAATTAACCTATCCCCACCTTATCGGCTTCGGGTTATGTACGGCATCACGAAGTGGCGACCTTGCACACCGGACTAATCCGGGGTGGAACCGTGCACCCGAGTACAACGTAGACCTGCACCAATCGTGCCAAAGGACAAAGTCAGGGCAAACCATGGCGAACCAAGGGCAGAGCGCCGATCATGGTCTCGAGGGGCTGACTGCCGCCGCCAAAAGTGCAGCAAATGCCGAAGGTGCCAGGAAGGGCCTGCCTCCGGTGCATCTGTGGAATCCGCCGTTTTGCGGCGATCTCGACATCCGAATCGCCTCCGATGGTACTTGGTTCTACTTGGGGACGCCAATCGGGCGTCCCGCGCTGGTGCGGCTGTTTTCGACCATCCTCAAGCGCGAGGGCGACAAGCATTTCCTGGTCACGCCGGTGGAGAAGGTCGGCATCCGCGTCGACGATGCGCCGTTCATGGCGGTCGAGATGCAGACGGACGGTGAGGGCCGGCAGCGCGTGCTGCGCTTCCGTACCAATGTCGACGACTGGGTCACCTGCGATGCCGCGCACCGGCTGCGCTTCGAGCAGGCCGCGGACGGCGGGCTGACGCCCTATCTGCATGTTCGCGCCGATCTCTGGGCCAAGGTCACGCGGGCGCTCTATTACGATCTGGTTGACATGGGCGAGGAGCGGATGGTCGATGGCCAGCCGATGTTCGGCGTCGAATCGTCCGGCGAATTCTTCGCCATGGCCGATGCGGAGCAGGTGAGGGCCGCGCTTTGAACAAGCCCATTCTGACGACCGATCCGGTCCCGCTCGGCGCGGCGGATTTCTTCGCCCGCTCGAAGGCGAAGCTCGGCTTCGACGTCCCGCCCGGCCTCTACGATCCCAACATCATCCCGGCCTCGGGCGATCCCGGCACCGACAAGATGCTGGAGATCGTCGCGCGCGAGCAGCCGGTGCGCCCCGCCGCGGTCCTGATCGCCGTGGTCGATCATCCCGAGCCGACCATCCTGCTGACGCAGCGCTCGGCGCATCTCAACGATCATGCCGGCCAGATCGCCTTTCCCGGCGGCAAGATCGACGCGACCGATGCCTCGCCGCTCGACGCGGCGCTCCGCGAGGCCGAGGAGGAGGTCGGGCTATCCAGAGACTTCGTCGAACCGCTCGGCTATCTCGATCTCTACGGCACCGCGTTCGGCTTCCGCATCCTGCCGACGGTCGCTAAGGTCCGGCCGGGCTTCTCGCTCACCATCAACCATTCCGAGGTTGATGATGCGTTCGAGGTGCCGCTATCCTTCCTGATGAACCCGGTGAACCATCAGGTGCACAGCAAGGAATTCCGCGGCATGGAGCGGTTCTACTACGCGATGCCGTTCGCGGAGCGCTACATCTGGGGCGCCACCGCCGGAATGCTGCGTGTGCTGTATGAGCGGATCTATTCGTCATGATCCGGCCGGTTCTGACCGAGATCGGAATCTTTCTCATTCCCTTTGCCGTCTATGCGCTGTTCCTGGCCGCCACGCGGTCCGGCTTGTTCGCGCGCTCGTCCTGGCCGGTCACCGTCGTCGCGCGCCTCGTGCTCGCAGCGCTCGTGCTGGTCATCGCGGGGCTGATCGGCTTTGCGCACTACTCCGGCGCGCCGCCGGATTCGACGTACGTTCCCGCTCATATCGAGAACGGCAGGCTGGTGCCGGGCGTGGAAAGATAGGGGCCGCACGATGAGCCAGGAGCCATTTGTTGCGCCATTACTTGCCGATGCGCCCTGGCTGACCGCAGGCGGGACCGCGCGCGTCCTGCATCTGCTCAACGCCGACGGTGAGGAGGCGCGGGTGGTCGGCGGCGCGGTGCGCAACGCGCTGCTCGGTCTTGTGCCCGGCGACATCGACATCGCGACCACGGCGCGGCCGGAGGAGGTGATGCGGCGCGCCAAGGCTGCCGGCATCAAGGGCGTGCCGACCGGCATCGATCACGGCACCGTCACGCTGGTCATCGACACCCATCCCTACGAAGTCACGACGCTGCGCGAGGACACCGAAACCTTCGGCCGCAAGGCCAAGGTCGCGTTCGGCCGCGACTGGGTGAAGGACGCCGAGCGTCGCGACTTCACCATGAACGGCCTCTCGGTCGACGCGCGCGGTGTGGTCTACGACTATGTCGGCGGCATCGCGGACGCCAAGGCGCGCCGGGTGCGCTTCATCGGCGATCCCGATCAGCGCATCGCCGAGGATTATCTGCGCATCCTGCGCTTCTTCCGCATCCACGCCGCTTTCGGCGCCGGCCAGCCCGACCGCGACGGCTATCTCGCCTGCATCCGCGGCCGCGCCGGCCTTGCCAGCCTCTCGGCCGAGCGGGTGCGGATGGAGATGCTGAAGCTGCTGGTGACATCGGGCGCCTCCGCGGCCGCGCTCGCCATGGCCGAGGGCGGATTGCTGCAGGCGCTGACCGGCGGCGTCGTCTATACCGGACCGCTGGCGACGATGATCGCGATCGAGCGCGAGCTCGGCCTGCCCGCGCAAGCGACGCGGCGCCTCGCCGCGCTGACCGTCGCCGTGACCGAGGATGCCAAGCGCGTCGCCGCGCGCCTGCGGCTGTCCAATGCCGAGGCCAAGGCGCTGGATTCGATGGGCCACCGCTGGTGGCGCCTCGCCACCAAGGACGAAGCCAATGCACGGCGGTTGCTCTACCGGCTCCGGGCCGAGCGCTATCACGATCGCGTGTTGCTGGGCTGGGCGAGGAATGGCGGCGATGTCACCTCGATGCACTGGCGCGCGCTCGCCGAGCTGCCGCAGCGCTGGACTGCGCCGAAATTTCCGCTCAAGGCCGCCGATTTCATCGCACGCGGCATGGGGGAGGGACCCGCGCTCGGACACGTGTTGACGCTCGCCGAGGATGCTTGGCTTGCCGCGGATTTTCCACTGGAGCAAGCCGCACTCGCTGCCATCGCCGATCAAGCTGCGGCTCGAATCAGCCGCGATGAGAGACCGTGACCATCGTCTCAGGCTGCGCCGACATCTCGATTTTCCAGCTGCTGCTGGTCGCGTTGATGGCGTTGTTTGCCAACTTGGCGAAACCGGCGCGCCGGTATCCGACTGCAAATCCGATCATGTATCGCTGTGGTTCGTTCCCATTCGATATTGCGTCGGTGAGCAGCCGAACTGATCGCGGAAGCGGCGATTGAAGTAAGTCACTTCATTGAAGCCGCAGGCAAAGGCGATGTCACTCACCTTCGTGTCGTCGTAGCGAACGTCCGACAGCATGGCCCGCGCCTTCTGCAAGCGCAGTTCGAGTACGCGCTCGGAGAATGTCGCGCCGCTTTCGAGCAGCAAATCGCTCACGTAGCGACGCGATAGCTTAAGAGCATCCGCGATGGTCGTGATCGACAGAGACGGCTCGGTGAACCGCTTCTCGATAGTCGCAATCAGTTCGCGCTGCCGCGCGGCGCGCAAGCCGCGTTCCGCTGCGATCTCCGCGACTTCGCCGCGCGCGCCGAGCGCCAACACGATCAAGTCTCCGAGCATGGCCGTGGCGCGCCGCGTCAACTCCGGGTCCTCGTAGACTTCATCGGCTTCAAGGAGAAAATTGATGGTGCGCTCGAGATGCCGTACCGCCGGGTTGGCCGGGTCGAGCAACATGGCCGCGCGATGATCAGCATGCGGAACAAGTTTCAGAATTTGCGCACGAGGTATGGAAGCCAGATTCCACGCTGTGAGGCCGTCCGTAAAGCTCGAGACCGGTTGGGCGATGTTGAAGGCGACGGCGCTTCCCGGTTTCAGCTCAAACCCCTGGTTTCCCACCGTCCATAGTTGCGGCTGGGAGCTGCGATAAAAGCCGACGAGAATATCGTCGCGATCATTGGCCACGTGCTTGCGCGTGCGCACGTAGTGTCCCGTCGTCGTGGCAAACCGGCCGACGCTCAATTCGCCAAGAAGGACATTCTTCGACGCGGTGTAGAATGGCTTGTCCTCGGCGTGCTTCATCTCCGCCTTGCCGAGTTGTTCCATCCATATGTCGTGCCACAGGCGGAATCGGGCCTTGTCATTCAAGTGGGATGGAAGCTGGTCCGATGAGAATTCTACCTTCGGCATATCCGTCCATGATTTTCGCGCGCCGGTTCCATTGGTATCATGAGGTCGCGTAAAAGGCATCCATCCACGTGTCCACCGATGTGATGCAAAAGCGGACCGCCGTGCATTCCAGGTCAAGTTCAGTGCCGGATAGATCAAGCCTTCGGCTGCCGACCGTTGCGCTGAAATCACATTCGCCAGCGATCCCGGCGCCGTACCGTTTCGATCAAGCCCAGCACCTTCGCGGACAAGACGACCCAAGCGCGGCTCGGTAGTCTTTCCGAACGACGGACCTGCTGGGAATTTCTAAACATGAGAAGATTGATCGCGGCCGCTGTTGTCGCTTCAGGCATGATGCTGTCGTCGGCATCGGCTGCTGACCTGCCGGTGAAGGCAAAGCCGGTCCCACTCTATAGCTGGACCGGATGGTACGGTGGCGTGAACGCCGGCTACGGTTGGCAAGACAGGAGCGCGGCCTACAGCGGCGATTACTTTGCCGATCCGGTGACGGGTCTCGGCGGCGGCGCAGGCACTGTGTTCAGCGATGAGTTGGTGACGAGTTCGCTGCAAGCGAGTGAAGACGCGACCGTGAACCACCCCGCCTACCGGCAATCCCTTCGCGCGTCCGGCTTCAACGGTGGCGGACAAATTGGTTACAATTGGCAGATCGAGCGCAAATGGGTCGCCGGTTTCGAGGCTGACCTGCAATACGCCAACATCAAGGGCGATACCTTGTTCAAGGCGCCCGATGAGGGCGGCGTCACCCTCTCCGCCGCCTCTTCCCACCAACTCGACTGGTACGGCACCCTGCGCGGCCGGATCGGCTACTTGTTGAGCGAGCACCTCCTCGCTTTCGGCACAGGCGGCCTCGCCTATGGTGGAACGAAGGCACAGGCTGCCATCTCGATCATTGGTCCGCTGGGCTGGAGCGTCGACGGCGGATTCGTCACAAGGATCATCTGTCCTGGTTTCACGACCTGCCTCGCGGGATCATCGTCACAGACGTCAGTCGGCTGGACAGCCGGTGGCGGCCTCGAATACGCGCTGCTCCCGAACGTCACGATCAAGGCCGAATACCTGCACATCGACCTCGGCCACCAGAACGTGAAGCTGACGGTGCAGAGCCCGGCGACCGGCAACGGCTTCGTCAATGTCAAATTCAGCAACGCTTACGATATCGTACGTATGGGGATGAACTTCCGATTTTGACGCATTCGGGGTGACTGAAAGCTGCGCTCCCTCCGGCGGCCGCCTGCTTGAAACAATTTGAAGTCGGATACGTGTGGACGCTCGCCGGGGATGCTTGGCTTGCCGCGGATTCTCCGCTAGAGCAGGCCGCACTTGCTGCCATCGCCGATCAAGCTGCGGCTCGAATCAGCCGCGATGAGAGACCGTGACCATCGTCTCAGGCTTCGCCGACATCTCGATTTTCCAGCTGCTGCTGGTAGCAACGATGGCGTTGTTTGCTTCGATCATCGGTGGTCTCGCCGGCTACGGCACCGGCGCCCTGATGCCGCTGGTGCTGGTGCCGCTGGTCGGTGCCGAGCCGGTGGTGCCGATCATCGCGATCTCCGCCATCTTCACCAATTGCAGCCGCGCGATTGCCTATCTGCGCTACGCCGACCGCCGCCGCGCGCTGATCGTGCTCGCCTGCGCCGCGCTGACGACCGCGCTCGGCGCCTACGGCTACACGCGGCTCACCAATGCAGGCGCCGCGCTCGTGATCGGCACCATGCTGATCCTGAGCGTGCCCTTGCGTCGCGTGCTCCGCCGCCGACAGGTCAAGATCGGCGACAGCGGCCTTGCCGCCGGCTCGGTCGGCTATGGCGTGCTGGTCGGCGGCACCTCGGGCTCCGGCGTGATCCTGCTCTCGCTCTTGATGGCCGCCCGCCTCGAAGGCGCCGCCGTGATCGCGACCGACGCGATGATCTCGCTCGGCACCGGTCTCATCAAGATCTCGGTGTTCGGCCTCGCCGGCGCCGTCACCGCGCAGGTGCTCGCCTTCGCGCTCCTGATCGGCGCCCTCGCGATCCCCGGCGCGTTCCTGGCAAAGGCCTTCGTCGAACGGATGCCGCTGCACATCCACACCGCGATCCTCGATGTCGCGGTGATCACCGCGGGCTGGTGATGATCTCGGCGGCGGCGAGGCAGCTCGTGGCGTCGATGGCCTGAACCCGATCCGGCATTCGCGTCTTTGCGCGATCCGGGTCGTTCTCATGACATCGGCTGCCGAGGGCCCGTTGCGGAAGTCGCCAGTTCGGGCAATCCTCCGCACCTAAAGCGCGATGAGATTTAGATCAATCGTCATCGCGCCTTCGGCTGTTGGTGGGTGACTATGGCGTTGCTGGTAGCGCCTTCAACCCGCGACGTCGGTGCCAGGCTATCAAGCATGCGAACGCTGCGATAAGTCCCGGAAGACCTGCACCGGCGATGGGGCCTGGTACCGAGCCATAGAAGGTGATCCCGCTCGAGGTTTCGCGCGTGCCGCCAGCTCCATCCGGGACGAGCAAAGGCAACACCAAATCCAGTTCAAACCAGCCGCCGACGGTGGTCGGCTGAAAGCGCACGAAGTTGCTGTTCCAGCAGAAGGGACCAAGACAACCCTGTCCAGAACCAATTTGGGTGCCAGGAGGAGGCAGAAGACCGGCAAACGATGATTGCCCAATCGGCGTGTCGCGGAATACAAACGTCCCAACCGGGTTGTGCGTCGGGAAGAATGTTCCGTCGCCGATTGCCGATAATGAGAATTCGGGACCTATGGCTATCGGTACAGGATTAGCTCTTACATCCCCCGAGCTGATGAATGCACCTGCAGCCAGCATTATCGTCCAGAGCAGTACCCTCTTCATTTAAAACCTCTAATTCAATCCTTTGTTCCTCTAATGGAACTCATGGAACCAGATCGTTTGTGACGAGTCAACGCACCGGACATGGGCAGGTATGGTGAGCTCCGTGGCCCGGCACCTCTATTCGCAGCTTCGCCAAAGCACGGGTTCTAAAGAAACCAGGTGCTCAAGCCCTCTTCTGGCTCATGGCCGGCGCTCGCTCAGTGCGCCGCGCGCTCCGCCGCCGAAAGGTCAAGATCGGCAACAGCGGCCTTACCACCGCCTCGGTCGGCCATGGCGTGCTGCTCGGCGGCACCTTGGGCTCCGGCGTGATCCCGCTCTCGCTGTTGATAGCCGCGGGCCGGGCGCCACCGTGATTGCGACAGGCGCGGAAAATCGGTATGTCGACACGATGCGGCTGGCGTGCGACGGACCGCCCATCTGCTGGCAGTTGACATCAATCGGCCGATCGTATGCCTCGGGGGTCGCTATTTCGGTTCGAGGCCACGTAGTCGATCTCGCTCCACGTGATCCCAATATCCATCAATTCCCGATCGCTGAGTTTGCAAAGGTCGCGCCGCAGCCGCTCCCATTTCCGCCACTCCTGCAAAGCAATCCAAAAATTCTTGAAACGGCTGACATTGCACCGCTGCCATACAGCCGTCTGGACCAACTCCGTTCTCTGATAAATCGTGCTCATTGCAGCATCTCCGGGTGCCTTGTTTCCACCTGGACAAGCTGCCAAGATCTGGTCCAGCACGCTTGACGTGCCGCTTACATTTTCCTTACGGCGGGCTTATTCTTTAAATTTCAAGGGTTGCCGGACCTGGCCCGGGAACGCCTAAAGGGATTTCGCGTCTTGCGCTATCTCTTCGAACAGTACCAAATGGATTGCGGCCGCCGCGAGCTATCGCGCGACACAAGCGTCGTGGCCTTGGCGCCACAGACCTTCGATCTGCTCGACTATCTCATCCGCAACAGGGAGCGTGTCGTCGGCAAAGACGAGCTCATCACAGCCATTTGGAACGGGCGGTGTGTGTCCGATGCCGCACTGACGACCCGGCTAAATGCCGCTCGATCCGCAATTGGCGATTCCGGGGAGGAGCAGCGCCTGATCAAGACGCTGCCGAAGAAAGGCTATCGCTTCATCGGTACGGTGCAGGAAGTACGCGGCGGTCCCACCATGGCAGTAGCCGACACCCAAAGGGAGACGGCTAAGCCTGACCTCTTGCTTCCGGACAAGCCGTCGCTCGCTGTTCTTCCGTTCACAAACCTGAGCTCCGATCCAGAACAGGAGTATTTCGCCGATGGTATGGTGGAGGACATCGTCACCGGCCTTTCACGGTCCAAATCGCTGTTCGTCATCGCGCGACAATCCACTTCCATCTACAAGGGCAAGGCTATCGACATCAGGCAGGTCGGGCGCGAGCTAGGCGTTCGGTACGTGCTCGAAGGCAGTGTGCGTAAATCCGGCGACCGGGTTCGTATTTCCGGGCAGTTGATCGAGGCCACAACGGGTGCTCATCTTTGGGCGGACCGCTTCGACAGCCAGCTTAACGACATCTTCGATCTACAGGACCAGGTGACGAGTAGCGTGATTGGCGCACTCTTTCCTCAATTGGAGCGAGCTGAGATAGAGCGCGCAAAGCGCAAGCCGACTGAAAATCTTCAGGCGTACGACTACTATCTCCGTGCACTTTCGAGCTTCTACCAATTCACGCGCGAACAGAATGTTGAGGCACTCAAGCTGACCAAGCTTGCCGTCGAGATCGATCCCGGATTGGCCGCAGCATACGCGCTTGGTGCCTATTGCTACCTGCAACGAAAGATCTTCGGCTGGACGATCGACGCGAATCAGGAGCTGAACGACACCCGCCGGTTAGCAAGGCGCGCAATTGAGCTCGACAAGGATGATCCAACTGTACTCGTGAGGGCTGGGCAGGCAATCGCCGCCGTACTCTACGAGATGGACGATGGCGTGGCCCTCGTCGTCAGGGCGCATGAGATTGACCCAAATCTCGCCGTCGCACGATATACTATCGGCTGGGAACACATTCGTCGCGGCAACATAGATGCAGCGCTCAAGCAGTTCCATGCCGGCGGGCGCTTAAGTCCCATGGACCCGTTTCTTTTTCTGATGCAGACCGGGATCGCGTTTGCTCATTTCCTGACAGATCGTTACGAGGACGGCTCATCATGGGCCAAGTTAGCTGTGCTGGACCGGCCCAATTATCTAAACGCGCAATTCATTCTGGCTGCATGCCACGCAATGTCTGGAAGAATCGAGGAAGCCCGGCTGATCAGTGCACGCCTCATGGAAGCGAAGCCGGCTCTGTGTGTCTCCACACTCGTTCCCAAGCTCGCCAGATTTTATAGGCCGGAGCACCTCGAAAAGATAACACGAGCTTGCCGCATCATGGGTCTACCACCGTAATTGGTATAGCTGGTCGGCGAAGCTGATCTCATTTCCACCGTGAATCGCGCGGCACACATATCTGTTCTTTGCTCGTCGGCGAAGCTTCGGCTCGTCCCGTCGAGGGCGGCTCCACTGGTTCAGCGGACGTGAATTCCTCGCGTTGAGCTTTCCTCAATCTGGCCCTTTCGCGACATTCGCCGATGAGCCCGTTATCAGGATGCGGTCTGAGACCTGCTCACTCCTCGTCGTCGTCTTCCTCGTCTTCGTCCTCATCGTCCTCTTCCACCTGCACCAGCACGGCCAGCGGCAGCGTCTCGCGGAACAGGTCGCCTTCCATGCCCATCCAGAGGCAGAGCACCTCGTCCTGCTTCACTTCCGCGACCGTCAGCGGCTGGCCGCCGGATTTCAACATCACGACATCGCCGGCTTTCAAGTCCATGGATTGTCCTTTCGCGTGATCGATCCGGACGCGAACCTAGCAAGCGGTCATGACAGGTCGATCACGCCAGCCGGCCATGTCAGGAAATTTCGACGGCGGAGTGACGCAGCGCAGGGCCACGGCATCTGTTCAGATCAGGGCGATCGATGCGTCTTCCGCAATCGCCAAGCGGTCATGATGAAGCTAGCGGTTCGTCAGCAGCAGAAGATGCGGCAGGGCCTCGGTGTCCACGGTCGCGCCCAGGCGCGCGTAGAACTGCATCGCCGACGCATTGTGCTTCCAGACATCCCAGCCGAGCTTCGTGACGCCCTGGTTGGAGGCCCATTCCCTGGCCTTCGTCATCAGTGCTGTGCCGATGCCCTTCCTGCGCGCGTCGGCATGCACCGCGATGTCACTGATGTACATGCCCGCCTGGGCGCTATAGAGCTCGTGGGTCAGGATCCAGGCGATCAGGCCGACAACGCGATTGTCCAGCAGCGCGACAAAGAGGTGCACAGGCGCATGCTCGCAGATATAGAAGGCGAGATAGCGCTCGAGCGTCAGAGGCGGTGGCGGCTCTTCGATATGGGCCGCCAACGCTTCCGCAAGACCGCGAACGACAGCGTAATCGCTCGCCTCGGCTCTGCGTATGCTCAATTCTCCACCCACGATGCCACGCCCTCCCTTGGGTCGAAACTGCCCGCAGGGTGATCTACGTGCAGGCACGGCCGGTCGTTACACCGGCAGACTCAGGGATTCGGATCGCTGACAGGGCGGGGCCGTCGCGTGCAGCTCACACCGCCCTCTGCCAAGCGACGATGAGTGGTCCAGCTGGACTGTGCGCCACGCAGGTACTTGGGAACCATCCGTCGCGAGTGACGTTGGGGCTGGTTCGGCGTGAACAGGGCGTCCGCCTGCGTCTCTTTCGAACGGTTGGCTCGCATGGGGCCGTCCCCTCCGCCCGAGAGTTAAATCATGTCGAATGTCGAAGAGTTCCCTGCCTCCGCTCGCCGCCGGCCAACGGAGTTCGAAGCGCTGGTCACGGCCGGGCAAGCCGCGCTCGATGCCATTCCGGGGGCGGTCTGCCTCTGTGACGCCGAAGGATTGATCGTCGCCTACAACACGGAGGCCGTCGAATTGTGGGGGCGGGCGCCCGAACTTGCCAGCGCGCGTTTCTGCGGTTCGCATCAACTCTACTCTCTTGATGGAGCTCCGCTCGTCCAAAACGACTGTCCCATCTCTGTCGCCGTCCGGGAA
This sequence comes from Bradyrhizobium guangxiense, assembly GCF_004114915.1. Classification (NCBI taxonomy): domain Bacteria; kingdom Pseudomonadati; phylum Pseudomonadota; class Alphaproteobacteria; order Hyphomicrobiales; family Nitrobacteraceae; genus Bradyrhizobium; species Bradyrhizobium guangxiense. The sequence continues at coordinate 1,315,087 of NZ_CP022219.1, forward strand.
GGCACGCCGACACGCAACGCCGAGGTCCTTATGGCGCGGCCGGATGGTTCGCGCTTCACGGCGTTGGTCAACATCCGCGCCTTGCGCGACCACTCCGGTTTCATCCAGGGCGCCATCAATTGCTTCCACGACATTACCGGACGGAAGCGTATCGAAGAGGAAGTCCGTCAGAAGACTCAGGATCTGTCGGACTTCTTCGACAATGGTGCGGTGGGGCTTCATATCGTCAGCGGCGAAGGGATTATCCTGCGCGCCAATAAGGCTGAATTGGATATGCTCGGGTACAAGCCCGAGGAATATGTCGGCCGCCACATCGCGGAATTTCATGTGGACGCACCCGTGATCGGCGAAATCCTTCAGCGCCTTTCATGCGGCATGCCCTTGCATCGCTACCCTGCGCGGTTGCGGGCGCGGGACGGCTCTCTGAAGCACGTGCTGATCACGTCCAACAGCCGCTTCGTGGACGGCAAGTTCGTCAATACGCGGTGTTTCACCCTCGACGTTACGGAATTGCATGATGCCGAACAGGCAAGGCAAGCGAGCGAAACCCGGCTGGCCGCGACCTATGAGGCCGCCAGCGTCGGCATCTCGGAAGCGGACGACACCGGTCGTCTCTTGCGGGTCAATAATGCTCTCTGCCGCATCACCGGGCGCTCGCGCGCCGAATTGCTCGGAATGACTTTCTTGGACTACACCGATCCGCAAGACCGTATGGAGGACGCAGAACTCTACGCGCGACAAGTGCGTGGCGATGTCGAGAATTATACGATCCGCAAACGTGCAATACGGCCCGATGGGTCTGTGCGCCATCTCGACATCTTCAGCTCGTCGGTGCGCGATTCAGAAGGCCGCTTTCTGTACGGCGTGCGCGTCGCCCAGGATGTCACTGCCACCAAACAGCTCGAGGATCGTCTGCGCGAACGCGAACAGCGAATGCGCGATCTCCTCGAGGCCTTGCCGGCGGCGATCTACACGACGGATGCCGAGGGCCGTATCGATTTTTACAACCGCGCCGCCGTTGAGATGGCCGGCAGAACGCCACAGCCGGGTGATGAATGGTGCGTGACCTGGAAACTCTATCGGCCGGATGGTTCGCCCCTCCCGCATAACGAATGCCCTATGGCTGTCGCGCTCCGCGAAGACCGCCCGGTCCGCGGCGCCGAGGCGGTCGCCGAGCGCCCAGATGGCCGGCGCGTGCCGTTCATTCCATATCCGACGCCGCTCCACGACGCGACGGGCAAGTTGGTGGGCGCCATCAACATGCTCGTGGACATCAGCGAACGGAAGAGTGCCGAGAATGCGCAAAAGGTCCTCATCGACGAGCTGAACCACCGCGTGAAGAACACCTTGGCGACGGTGCAGTCGCTCGCGAACCAGACCGCTCGCCATGCCGCCGGGCTGGAGGAGTTTCTACCGACATTCATGGGACGTTTGTTGGCGCTTGCCCGCGCGCACGACCTGCTGACGAAGCGAAACTGGCAGGATGCCCCTTTGGAAAAGCTGGTCGAAGATATCGTTGCTCCCGTCTCCGGCGGACGGGTAGTGACCGGCGGGCCACACGTCGATCTGGACGCGCGCACGGCGCTAAGCATTACTATGGTGCTCAACGAATTGCTGACCAACGCCGCGAAATATGGAGCGCTGTCCGTGCCGGGCGGATCGGTGTCGCTCACCTGGCGGATAGCCGGTGGCGAGCTGGCGCAAAGCATGCTCGAGTGCGAATGGCGAGAGCGGGGTGGGCCGCCGGTCACGCCGCCCAAGCGGCGAGGATTTGGTACGCGATTGATGGAGCGGTGTGTCGAGCATGATTTGGCCGGGGAGTTCGATCTGGTGTTCGAGCCTGAAGGCACTCGCTGCCGCATGACGTTTCCTGTTTTGATTGGAGCGTCCAATGGCTGAGGCGTCGGGCACCAGGGTTCTCCTCGTCGAGGATGAAGGGCTGGTGGCCCTCATGATCGAGGATATGCTCGACGAGTTGGGATTCGAGGTCGTCGCCTCGGCTGCTCACGTGAAAAAGGCCTGTGAGCTTGCTTCAGCGGCGTCTTTCGATCTGGGACTTCTCGATGTGAACCTGGCCGGAGAGTTCGTCTTCCCGGTTGCTCGCATCTTGCGCGCTCGAAAGATTCCCTTCTTGTTCAGCACGGGCTACGGCGGACCTCCACTTGAGGAAGAGTTCAGGAATGCACCCTCGATCGGCAAGCCATTCACCGCCGATCAATTGAGCGAGAAACTGCGGACGCTGCTGCCGTCCCTAGGTGTCTGACCGTCTCGATCGACGCTTTCGCACACCTGCCATCGCAAGTTTCGACGATGGCATCTTACCCCTGATTTGCCCGACGGATCAAAGGCGTTTCGTGAAATCCGCAAGTCTTTGATTTTGCAGCGGCCGTCTACTGTGCATGGGGTTGTTTTCCGATATTTTTGTTCGGCGCCCCGTCAGGACCGGGCCGGCACCAGCTCGGTCAGCGAGCGGATGATGCGGTCGGGCTTGACGGTCGAGCCTTCAGGCAGGCCGTCGCCATGCACGTCGATCCAGATCGAATAGATGCCGAGGCGTTGCGGCGTCACCACTTCCCATTCCAGATTGTCGCCGATCATCCAGGTGTCCTTCGCGGTGACGCCCAGCGCCTCCATCGCGTGCAGATAGGCGCGCTCCTCGGGCTTGCCGAAGCCGTGCTCGCCCTCGATCTGGATGTGGTCGAAGCGGTGGGTCAGCTCGAAGCGCTCGACCTTGGCGCGCTGCATCTCGGCGGCGCCGTTGGTGACCAGCGCGAGCTTGACGCCGCGTGCCCTGAACGCGTCGATCGCGTCATGCGCGCCGGGAAAGACGAAGATCGCTTCCTCGCGGTAGGTGGTGAAGCGGTCGGCGATGCGATCGGCGAGATCGTCGGGCAGGGCGCGGTGGCCCTCGGCGGCGAGCGCGGCGAAGCCGCCGCGCACGGTGAGCCGCCGCGCCTCGCCGAGCTTCATCCGCCAGATCGGCTCCGCGGTCGACCAGAACTGCCGCGCATAGGCGAGCACCGCGGTTGCGACTTGCGGCGGTGGCAGCGGCGCAAGCTCCTCGGCAAACTCGGCAGCGATCGTGTTCCAGGCGATCTCGGGCCGGCCATAGGCCGACAGGATGGTGTCGTCCATGTCGATCAGCATGGCGCGGGGGAGGGGCTTCGAAGCGGACTTCATCGTCGTCACGGCCATTTCACTTCGGGCGGCATCGACGACAGGATCGAGTCGACATTGCCGCCGGTCTTGAGCCCGAAGATGGTGCCGCGATCATAAAGCAGGTTGAATTCGACATAGCGGCCGCGCCGGATCAATTGCTCCTCGCGGTCGGCGGCGGTCCAGGTGCTGGCGAAATTGCGCCTGACGATCTCTGGGTAGATCTTCAGGAAGGCATGGCCGACGTCCTTGGTGAAGGCGAGGTCGGCCTCCCAGTCGCCGCTGTCGTGCCAGTCGTAGAAGATACCCCCGATGCCGCGCGCTTCTTTCCGGTGCGGCAGATAGAAATACTCGTCGCACCACTTTTTGTACTTGTCGTAGTCGGCAACGCCGTTCGGACCGGTGCAGGCCTCCTTCATCGCGGCGTGGAAGGCGATGCTGTCGGCATCCTCCTGCGTGCGCCGGCGGTCGAGCACCGGCGTGAGGTCGGCGCCGCCGCCGAACCAGGCTTTCGTGGTGACGACGAAGCGCGTGTTCATGTGCACGGCGGGCACGTTCGGATTGCGCATATGCGCGATCAGCGAGATGCCCGAGGCCCAGAATTTGGGATCCTCCGCGGCGCCGGGGATCTGGGTCCGAAACTCGGGGGCGAACTCGCCATGCACCGTCGAGCAGTGCACGCCGACCTTCTCGAACAGACGGCCGTGCATCATCGACATCACCCCGCCGCCGCCGGCCGCGCCGGTATGGTCGGTGCGCTGCCAGGGCGTGCGCTTGAAGCGGCCGGCCTCGCCCGGATAGAGACTTTGCGGCGCGTCGTCCTCGAGCCGCTCGAAGCTCGCGCAGATCTCGTCGCGCAAGGCTTCGAACCAGGCGCGGGCGCGGGACTTGCGGTCTTCGATCGTCGTAACGTCCATGTTCATTCCCGGTCGCGCCCTATCTGATGCCGAGCGATTTGTGCGTCTGCACGCTCAGCCGCCATTGCGGGTGGTGCAGGCAATAGTCGATCGCGCGCGCGGTGTTCTCGACGACCTCGGGACCGTCCATGGGCTGCAGCGAGAAGCGCTCGAAGGCGAGGTGCTCGAACGTCTCGGGCGCGGCGAGGGCCTGCGGGTAGACCAGCTTCAGCTCGTGGCCCTGGCGCAGCACCAGCTCGCTGCCGCCCTTGGGGCTGACGCAGATCCAGTCGAGGCCGTCAGGCGCGGCCATGGTGCCGTTGGTCTCGACGCCGATCTCGAAGCCGCGCTGGTGCAGCGCCTCGATCAGGGCGGTGTCGACCTGGAGCAGCGGCTCGCCGCCGGGGAGCACCACGTAGCGATTGGCTTCGGTGGCACGCCATTGCGCGGCGATGGTGTCGGCGAGCTCCGCGGCCGAGCCGTAGCGGCCGCCGAGCGTGCCGTCGGTTCCGACGAAATCCGTGTCGCAGAACTTGCAAGTGGCCTCGAGGCGGTCCGCCTCGCGTCCGCTCCAGAGGTTGCAGCCGGCAAAGCGGCAGAACACGGAGGCGCGCCCGGCATGGGCGCCTTCGCCTTGCAGGGTCAGGAAGATTTCCTTGACCGCGTAACTCAATCGTCTCTCCTCAACCTGTTCAAACGTGCGGGCTCCGGATCTGTCGCAGCGCCTCGCCTGCGGCCATCGCCGCCGTCATGGCGACATTGAGCGACCGCAGCCCCGCCCTGATCGGGATCACCAGCCGCGCATCCGCAGCCTCGACCACCGCGTCGGTGACGCCGGCGCTCTCGCGCCCGAATAGCAGGATGTCCGACGTCTGGTAACGGAAATCGCGATAGTCGGTGGCGCCCTTGGTGGTGAACAGCAGCAGGCGATAGCCATGCGCGGCGCGCCAGTCCTCGAATCTCAGCCAGGAGTCGTGCCTGAGGATGCTGACATGGTCGAGGTAATCCATTCCCGCCCGGCGGAACGCGCGGTCGGAGACCGGGAACCCGGCCGGTTCGATGATATGGGCGGCCAGTCCGAGGCAGGCGCACAGCCTGAGAATCGTGCCGGTGTTCTGCGGGATGTCGGGCTGGAAAAGTGCTATCTGCATCGAGGGCGGCGGGGTTGGTTGCGGGCGGAAATGTCTCAATAAAACATCGCCTGCCCGGGAATTCGTGCATGGCACGCTCCTGCGCCGATAGCGGGCTTGCGCTCGCCCGGCAAGGGTGCCAATAGAACGATTCTGGACTGCTGTTTCGCCCGTTTAGAGGTGAACATGCGAAGTTCTGCCGCCGCGGGGGGCCGCGGGCGCCGGCAGCCTTTCCGGGGACCTCATGGGCGCCCCCTGGAGCGGTTCCACCGGTTGCACAAGAAGAAAGGGTTGGAATCGTGACGACAGCGTCTTCGGCGGACCATCCGACACGCCGTGATTTCTTATTCGTTGCAACGGGGGCAGCTGCAGCAGTAGGGGGCGCGGCCGCGCTCTGGCCCTTCATCTCTCAAATGAATCCTGACGCCTCGACCATCGCCGCCGGTGCGCCGATCGAGGTCGATCTCAGCCCGGTCGCCGAAGGCCAGGACATCAAGGTGTTCTGGCGTGGAAAGCCGATCTACATCAGCCACCGCACCAAGAAGCAGATCGACGAGGCGCGCGCCGTCAACGTGGCGAGCCTGCCCGATCCGCAGACCGACGAAGCCCGGGTCAAGTCCGGCCACGAGCAATGGCTGGTCGTGATCGGCATCTGCACCCATCTCGGCTGCATCCCGATCGCTCATGAAGGCAACTACGACGGGTTTTTCTGTCCCTGCCATGGTTCGCAGTACGATTCGTCCGGCCGCATCCGCCAGGGGCCCGCGCCCGCGAACCTGCCGGTGCCGCCGTACCAGTTCGTTTCCGACACCAAAATCCAGATCGGCTGAGCTTCGGACCTTCATCAGAAGCTTCGCGCCGTCTCGTCGTACTATTTCCTCAGGATCGCATCATGAGCGGACCATCCGACTACCAGCCGAGCAATCCGGCCCTGCAATGGATCGAGCGGCGCCTGCCGATCCTCGGCCTCATGCACTCTTCCTTCGTCGTCTATCCCACCCCGCGTAACCTGAACTATTGGTGGACCTTCGGCGCCATCCTCTCCTTCATGCTGGGGATGCAGATCCTGACCGGCGTGATCCTGGCGATGCATTATACCCCGCATGCCGATCTCGCTTTCAAGTCGGTCGAGCTGATCGTCCGTGACGTGAACTACGGCTGGCTGTTGCGCAACATGCACGCCTGCGGCGCGTCGATGTTCTTCTTCGCGGTCTACGTTCACATGCTGCGCGGTCTCTATTACGGCTCCTACAAGGAGCCGCGCGAGGTGCTGTGGATCCTCGGCGTCATCATCTACCTCCTGATGATGGCGACCGGCTTCATGGGCTACGTGCTGCCGTGGGGCCAGATGAGCTTCTGGGGCGCCACGGTCATCACCAATCTGTTCTCCGCCATCCCCTATTTCGGCGAGAGCATCGTGACGCTGCTCTGGGGCGGCTATTCGGTCGGCAATCCGACGCTGAACCGCTTCTTCTCGCTGCATTATCTGCTGCCGTTCCTGATCGCGGGCGTCGTCGTGCTCCACGTCTGGGCGCTGCACGTTGCCGGCCAGAACAATCCTGACGGCGTCGAGCCGAAGACGGAAAAGGACACGGTGCCGTTCACGCCGCACGCGACCATCAAGGACATGTTCGGCGTCGCCTGCTTCATGCTGCTCTACGCCTGGTTCATCTTCTACATGCCGAACTATCTCGGCGACGCCGACAACTACATTCCGGCGAACCCGGGCGTGACGCCGCCGCACATCGTGCCGGAATGGTATTACCTGCCGTTCTACGCGATCCTGCGCTCGATCCCGAACAAGCTTGCGGGCGTCATCGCGATGTTCGGCGCGATCATCATCCTGTGCTTCCTGCCCTGGCTGGACGCAGCGAAGACGAGGTCGTCGAAGTATCGTCCGCTTGCCAAGCAGTTCTTCTGGATCTTCGTCGTGGTCTGCATCCTGCTCGGCTATCTCGGCGCGCAGCCGCCGGAGGGCATCTACGTCGTTGCCGGCCGGGTCCTGACGGTCTGCTACTTCGCCTACTTCCTGATTGTGCTGCCGCTGCTCTCGCGCATCGAGAAGCCGCGGCCGGTGCCGAACTCGATCTCGGATGCGGTCCTGGCCAAGACCGGCAGCAGGTCGACGCCGATGGTCTCGACCGCGATCGTGCTGGCGCTCGCCGGCTCGTTGTTCGCGGGCTCGGTCGACAGCGCCAAGGCGTCTGAAGGCAGCGACCAGCCACCCGGCAACAAATGGTCGTTCTCGGGCCCTTTCGGTAAGTTCGACCGCGGCGCGCTGCAACGCGGACTGAAGGTCTACAAAGAGGTCTGCGCCAGCTGCCACGGCCTGTCCTACGTCGCCTTCCGCAATCTCTCGGAGCCCGGCGGCCCCGGCTATTCGGTGGCGCAGGCGGCTGCCTTCGCTTCCGAGTACAAGGTCAAGGACGGTCCGAACGATGCGGGCGACATGTTCGAGCGCGCGGGGCGCCCAGCGGATTATTTCCCCTCGCCGTTCCCGAACGAGCAGGCCGCTCGTGCGGCGAACGGCGGCGCGGCGCCGCCCGACCTGTCCCTGATCACCAAGGCGCGTTCCTACAAGCGCGGCTTCCCGTGGTTCATCTTCGACTTCTTCAGCCAGTACCAGGAGCAGGGCCCGGACTACGTCTCGGCAGTGCTGCAGGGCTTTGAGGACAAGGTCCCGGAAGGCGTCACCATTCCGGAGGGCTCGTACTACAACAAGTACTTCCCCGGCCACGCCATCAAGATGCCGAAGCCGCTCAGCGACGGCCAGGTGACCTACGACGATGGCTCGCCGACCACGGTCGCGCAGTACGCCAAGGACGTCACCACCTTCCTGATGTGGACCGCCGAGCCGCACATGGAAGCGCGCAAGCGCCTCGGCTTCCAGGTCTTCGTGTTTCTGATCCTCTTCGCGGGCCTGATGTACTTCACCAAGAAGAAGGTCTGGGCCAGCTCGCACTGAGCAGCGCAAGACGAGAATGAAGAAGCCCCCGCAAGGGGGCTTTTTTGTTGGACCTAACTCTCCGTCATTCCGGGTTCGCACTCCGTGCGCCCCGGAATGACGAGAGTGTGGATTGCGCCTCTCGCTCTCACCCGCCAAAATGTCCCCCAACCGCTCCCCAGAAACTCACCGGAGGACACCATGGGAACCGCCATCACCTTCAAGCGCCCGGACGGCAAGGACGCCTCGGGCTATCTCGCCAATGCCGCACGCGGCAACGCGCCGGGCGTGGTCGTGATTCAGGAATGGTGGGGCCTGTCGGACCAGATTAAGGGCCTGTGCGACCGCTTTGCGCTGGCCGGCTTCGATGCGCTGGCGCCCGATCTCTACAAGGGCAAGGTGGTGCCGTATCACGACACGGACAGCGCCAACAAGGAGATGAATTCGCTCGACTTCATGGACGCCACCACGCAGACCGTGCGCGGCGCCGCGCAATATCTGTCGCGCAACGGTGCCAAGGTCGGGCTGACAGGCTTCTGCCTCGGCGGCGCCGTCACTATCATCGGCGCGACCAAGATCCCGGAGCTCGCGGCCGGCGTGGTGTTCTACGGCATCCCGCCCGAGCAGGCGGCCAAGCCCGCCGACGTCAAGATCCCGCTGCAGGCCCATTTCGCCAACAAGGACGATTGGTGCACGCCGGAGTTGGTCAATGGCTTCGAGAAGGCCATGAAGGCGGCCGGCAAGTCGCTGGAGCTGTTCCGCTATGACGCCGAGCACGCCTTCGTCAACGAGCAGCGCCAGGCCGTGCACGACCGCGAGGCCGCCGAGCTCGCCTGGGGCCGGGCGACGGAGTTTTTCAGGAAGCATCTGGGGTAGTCGCGGCAGCCTGTAGCCCGGATGGAGCGAAGCGTAATCCGGGGCCGTCTCGTCTTGGCACGAATCCCGGATTGCGCTGCGCTCCATCCGGGCTACGCCACCGGTGCCACCCTTGACGCCGTCCCCGCGCCATGGTGAGTATCCGTTCATGAGCACCGCAGCCCGCCCAGCCCGTCGTTGGTGGCGCACCTCCTAAAGAGGTGGCCGGTGCGATTTTCCTTTCCCAAATCGTCTGAGGTCGCCAGCACAGCGCGGCGGCCTGATCGTGTGTCCTGTGTGGCGTTCCCTCGGCAAGTTTCGTAAGAGGACGACATGAACAGGACAGTCTTTGCCCTCCCGGCCAGAAGCGACTATTCGACCCGCGCGGGTCTTGCGATCACGCGCGTGGCCGAGCAGTTTACCGGCGGCGCAAGCCGGCTCGACGACCTAATCAACCTGCTCGATCGCCGCCGCGGCGTGGTGCTGTCCTCCGGAACGACCGTGCCCGGCCGCTATGAGAGTTTTGACCTCGGCTTCTCCGATCCGCCGCTCAAACTCGAGACCACGGGCGTCAATTTCAGGCTGGAAGCTTTGAACGCGCGCGGAGAGGTGCTGATCGCCTTCCTCAGCGACGTGCTGCGCGAGCCCTGCGTCGTGATCTCCGAGAAGACCGCAACGCGCCTTGCCGGCCACATCATCCGAGGCGATGCGCCGGTCGAGGAGGACCAGCGCCCCCGCCGCGCCAGCGTGATGTCGCTGGTGCGCGACATCATCGCCGCCTTCTCCGCCAACGATGACGGGTTGCTCGGCCTGTTCGGCGCCTTCGCCTACGACCTCGTGTTCCAGATCGAGGATCTCGTGCAGAAGCGCCCGCGCGAGCAGGACCAGCGCGACATCGTGCTGTACGTGCCCGATCGCCTGCTGGCCTATGACCGCGCCACCGGCCGCGGTGTGGTGCTGTCCTACGACTTTGCCTGGAAGGGCAAATCGACCGAAGGCCTGCCACGCGAGACGGCCGAGAGCCCGTATCTGAAGACGCCGCGCCAGGGCTTTGCTGATCACGCGCCGGGCGAATATCAGGCCACGGTGGAGACAGCGCGCGCCGCCTTCGCCCGCGGTGATCTGTTCGAGGCGGTGCCCGGACAGCTGTTCGCCGAGCCCTGCGACCGATCGCCGGCCGAAGTCTTCCAGCGCCTCTGCGTGATCAACCCCTCGCCTTACGGCGCGCTGATGAATCTCGGGGAAGGCGAGTTTCTCGTCTCCGCTTCGCCGGAGATGTTCGTGCGCTCGGACGGCCGCCGCGTCGAGACCTGCCCGATCTCGGGCACGATCGCCCGCGGCACCGATGCGATCGGCGATGCCGAGCAGATCCGCCAGCTCCTGAACTCGGAGAAGGACGAGTTCGAGCTCAACATGTGCACCGATGTCGACCGCAACGACAAGGCGCGCGTCTGCGTGCCCGGCACCATCAAGGTGCTGGCGCGGCGCCAGATCGAGACCTACTCAAAACTGTTCCACACCGTCGACCACGTCGAGGGCATGCTGCGCCCCGGCTTCGACGCGCTCGATGCCTTCCTCACCCACGCCTGGGCCGTCACCGTCACGGGCGCGCCCAAGCTGTGGGCGATGCAGTTCGTCGAGGACCACGAGCGCTCGCCGCGGCGCTGGTATGCGGGGGCGATCGGCGCCGTGAATTTCGACGGCAGCATCAACACCGGTCTCACCATCCGCACCATCCGCATGAAGGATGGGCTCGCCGAGGTGCGCGTCGGCGCCACCTGCCTGTTCGATTCCGATCCTGCCGCGGAAGACCGCGAATGCCAGGTCAAGGCCGCCGCGCTGTTCCAGGCGCTGCGCGGCGATCCGCCGAAGCCGCTGTCGACTTTCGCACCGGATGCGACCGGCTCGGGCAAGCAGGTGCTGCTGATCGACCACGACGACAGCTTCGTACACATGCTCGCCGACTATTTCCGCCAGGTCGGCGCCAGCGTCACCGTGGTCCGCTATGTGCATGCGCTCGCCATGCTCAAGCAGAAGAGGTGGGACTTGCTGGTGCTGTCGCCGGGCCCCGGGCGGCCCGAGGATTTCGCGATCAAGACAACGATCGATGCGGCGTTGGAGAAGAAGCTCCCGGTGTTCGGCGTCTGCCTCGGCGTGCAGGCGATCGGCGAGTATTTCGGCGGCGAGCTCGGTCAGCTCACCCATCCCGCCCACGGCCGGCCCTCGCGGGTGCAGGTGCGCGGCGGCCGCCTGATGCGCAATCTGCCGAACGAGATCGTCATCGGGCGTTATCACTCGCTGTTCGTCGAGCGCGACAGCATGCCGGAGGTGCTCGATGTCACCGCCAGCACCGAGGACGGCGTCGCGATGGCGCTGGAGCACAAGACCCTGCCGGTCGCCGGCGTGCAATTCCATCCGGAATCCCTGATGTCGCTCGGCAACGAGGTCGGCTTGCGCATTGTTGAGAATGCGTTCCGGCTGGATGCCGGGGCGAATTGAGTACATGATTGCCCGTCATTCCGGGCTCGACTCTTCGAGCTGCCCCGGAATGACAACGAAACGAGATGACCAATGACCTTTGACCACGACATCAAGGCGAGCGTCCGCACCATCCCGGACTATCCCAAGCCGGGCATCATGTTCCGCGACATCACCACCTTGCTCGCGGATGCGCGGGCGTTCCGCCGCGCGGTCGACGAGCTCGTCAATCCCTGGGCCGGCAACAAGATCGACAAGGTGGCCGGCATGGAGGCGAGGGGCTTCATCATCGGCGGCGCGGTGGCGCACCAGCTCTCCGCCGGCTTCGTGCCGATCCGGAAAAAAGGCAAGCTGCCGCACACCACCGTGCGGATCGCTTACTCGCTCGAATACGGCATCGACGAGATGGAGATGCATGTTGACGCGATCCAACCCGGCGAGCGCGTCATCCTGGTCGACGACCTCATCGCCACCGGTGGCACCGCGGAAGGTGCGGTGAAGCTGTTGCGCCAGATCGGCGCGAACGTGGTCGCCGCCTGCTTCATCATCGATCTGCCCGAGCTCGGCGGCGCCGCCAAGCTGCGCGCCATGGACGTGCCGGTGCGCACGCTGATGACGTTCGAGGGGCACTAAGAGGCTTAGATCCCCTCGGCCTTCAGCTCGTCCCGCCAATGCAGCAGGCGCTCCTTCAGGAGCGCGCTTCTGACGTAGTCGCTCTCCTCGTCCTCCAGACGCTCGCATTCGCCAAAGCTCAGGCCGGCCTCGCCATGCGCGGTCCAAGCGGCCTGGAGGCTGCGGCAGGGGTGGCTACCCTGGCGCAGCGAGAACCAGATGCGGTTCCGGATGGTCTCCAGGTTGGGCGCTTGGCCGACCCAGGCCTGTCCCGACGCCGCGCAGCGCACGACATAGATGCCGGCGATGGTGTTGCGCTCCTTGTAGGCGGCAATCGCTGCTTTCCGGTCGATGGTCACGGGACGGCCTTGCTGGGTGAGGATGCTGATCATGCTTTAGCGGCCGGTCCACCGCGCGTCAATATTACCCGGATAAAAAATCAGGACCGTTGCAAGATCAGGCTGAGCTCGAGCTCGCGGAAGGCGAGGTAATTGCGCCGGGTCCATTGATGCAGCTCGGTGGAGGAGTCCTTCTCCTGGCGCAGGTAGCCGGTGAAGGAGAAGTTCAGCCGGTCGATATAGGTCTTAAGGAAACCGGGCAGCGCGGGCAGGCGGAACAGCCGGCCGCCGGCCATCGCGACCGGCAGCTCGCCGCGCACGACATATTCGTTGTCCACCGTGATCAGGTTCATGCGGGGGATCTGGGCGCGCAGCATCTCGTGGGCGCGGGCCGAGACGCGGTCGGTATCGGCGATGAACAGGATCTGCGGCGCGACATGGCGGCGTGCCGCCTCCTTTAACAGGCCGATCTCCTCGGTCATCTTGAAGAACTCGTCAAAGGCGTGGAAGCCGAGGTCGATCACCTTGGCAAGCCCGTCGTCGATGATGACACGGTCCATCAGCTGCATCTTGCCGTAGGTGTCGATCACGTCGGCGGTCTCGGTGATCGCAGGCAGATAGTCGAGCAGCGACGGCTCCTTCAGATTGACGTCGAAGGCCGCGACATTGCCGTTCTTGAGCAACAGGAATTCGCTCAAGAGCCGCGCCAGCAGGGTCTTGCCGACCTGCGGGCGGGGCGAGCAGATGATGTAGACGGGCGTTGCGGGCATCGACAGCTATATCAGTCGAACTTGGCGACCAATCCAGCCGTATCAGCCCGCACTTCGCAACTATTTTTCGCTGTTGCGGGTGACCGGCTTCGAGCCGACGATATCGGTGAGGCGGATGCGGTCGAACTCGCTCCAGACATTGGCCAGCCAGTGCCGGACATAGCCGCGCAGCACGAAGGAGTAGTTGGCGGCCTCGTCGTTGATGCCCTTGTTGGCAACGAATTTCAGGAACGGGACGGAGGAGACTTCGACCTGCTCATAGGCCATCTCGTTGAGCTTGGGGATGGTCAGCTCGGTGGCGTCCTTGATGCGGTGGAAATAGGAATTGTAGGTCGCCTGGTCCCATTGGAAGAACTGGGTGTCGTTAATGAAGTTCTTCACCAGGAAATATTTTGCGCCGGTCATGAAGCCCGCGGTCTCCGCGATCTCCTCCAGCGAGGCGATCGAGGGTCCGAGGATGTGGAACACCGCGAAGGTGATCTGGCCGGCCTTGGCGGCATCGAGGAAGCCGATATCGCGCAGCGAAGCGAGCGCCGGCGAGAGCAGGCCGGCGCGGACGTCGATGACGGTGACCGACGGACTGACCGCGTTGAGCGTGTCAAAAATCTTCATCTGATCGGCCGTCGTCGTCATGTCGACGATCTCGGTGATGTCGGGGTGGAAGCGCTTCAGGGTTCCGCGCGGCGACTCCGTGTCGAAGGCGCGCGTCGGCACGTTGTTGGCTGAGAAATAATCGAGCAGGGTGCGCGATACCGTGGTCTTGCCGACCCCGCCCTTGTCCGCGCCCACCACAACCACTGCCGGCTTTGCCATTGCTGTCCCCTAACGCGCGCCCCCGATCGCGAGGTCGCAATCGGCCGGGCCCCAAATCGATGTCCCAAAAGACGTCCCGAGTCTGCTGTTGGGCGCGAACATGGCAGAAACAAGGGAGAATTCAATTCCTCGGCATGTCGATACGGCAATTCCCGAAGTTTTTCCCAATCGCCGCGAAATCTGCCGCGCATGGCGGCACATCGCGTGCCTAGTGGCGGCCCCAGGGACCGATTGGATTACCCGCGGGGTTGCTGGTCGCGGTTCCGGAGGGGCCAGGCACGGGCGGCGGAGCGGCTGGGCCGTCGGCCTCGTTCCAGGGGCCATGGCGGAGCGGCGGTGGGGTGTCCTGCTGGTGGGCTGGCGCCTCGGGCTCGTCCGTTTCCACGGTCGGCGGCTGCGGGCCCGGATCGTGACCGCCGGCAAACTTGACCAGTGCATCGACCCGGGATTGCACCGAGGGGTGGGTTGCGAACAGATCGGCAAAGCCCTCGCGCGGATTGTCGACGCAGAGCTCCATCACAGCCGAGGTCGCACCGGGCAGCTCGCCGCGATTCTCGATCTTGCGCAGCGCCGAGATCATGGCATCGGGATCCTTCGTCAGCTCGACCGAGCCGGCGTCGGCGAGGTATTCGCGCGATCGCGACAAAGCGAGCTTGACCACCTGGGACAGCAGCCAGGCCACTACGATCAGCACGATCGCGATGATGATCACGATCACCGCGCCGCCGCCGGAATTCTTGCTGTCGCTCGACGACGAGGACGACCGCGACGACGAGGAGGAGCCCGAGGACCACGAGCCGCCGGAGCCGGAGCTCCAATTGAAATTCGTGAACAGGCGGAAGAACAATTCACCGAAGAAACCGACCACGCCCGCGATGATCACGGCGACCACCATCAGCTGCACGTCACCGTTCTTGATGTGGGTCAGCTCGTGGCCCAGCACCGCCTCGATTTCCTTGTCGTTCAGCGCCTCGAGCAGACCCGTGGTGACGGTGATGGAATATTGCCGGGGATTGAGGCCGGTCGCGAACGCGTTCAGCGCCGGGCTCTCCATGATCTTCAGCTTCGGCATGGTGATGCCGCGCGAGATGCAGAGGTTCTCGAGCAGATTATAGAGCCGCGGCTCCTCCTGCCGGGTGACGTCGTGGCCGCCGGTCACGGCATCGATCATGGACTGGTGGAAGAAATAGGCGATCACGATCCAGGCCGTCGCTGCGATCGTCGCGAAGGGCGCGGCCTTGAGCAGATCGGTGAAGGCCCGGCTCAGATAAAAGGCGACGGTGCCATCGCCGTTGATGACGACCTCGGCAACCAGCGCGCCTGCATAGACCAGCACGTAGACCAGGGCGAACAGGCCGCCGAGCAGCAGCATCGAACGAAACTTGTTCGAGGCGATGTGCGTGTAGAGACCATACGCGGCCATGGCGCGTCTTTGTCAAAGTCCGTCGTTCCGGGGCGCGCCGAAGGCGAGAACCCGGAACCTCGAGATTCCGGGTTCGATGCTACGCATCGCCCCGGAATGACGGAGAGAAATGATGGACATGCTCAAGCAATCAGAACTTCACCTGCGGCGCCGCCTCGACCTCGGTGCGGCTGGCGCCGAGATCGAAGAAGTCCTTCCTGGTGAAACCGAACATGCCGGCGAACAGCGCGGCGGGCATCTGCTGGATGCCGGTGTTGTATTCCTGGACCGCGTTGTTGAAGAAACGGCGGCTCGCCGCGATCTTGTTCTCGAGGTCGGAAAGCTCGGATGCGAGCTGCTGGAAATTGGCGTTGGCCTTGAGGTCCGGGTAGGCCTCCGACAGTGCGATCAGCCGGCCGAGCGCGCCCGACAGCTGGTTCTCGGCCGCGGACACCTGCGCCGGGCCTTGGGCTGACATCGCCGAATTGCGCGCCTTGATGACGTCGTCCAGCGTGCCGCGCTCATGCGAGGCGTAGCCCTTGACGGTCTCGACCAGGTTCGGGACCAGATCGTGGCGCTGCTTGAGCTGAACGTCGATATCGGCAAAGGCCTGGCCGACGCGCTGGCTCAGCGCCACCAGGCGGTTGTAGGCACTGAACGCCAGGAACACGAGAACGACGATGACGCCGAGAACGATCCAGCCGGTCGACATGGAGAACTCCTGAAGGGGAAAGAAGACGGGCTCTAGGGTAGACCAAATTGGCGCGAAGCGAGAGCCCGGCGCAGAGGGAAGGTAAGACTTGGTCGAATGGGGAGCCGCCCGAGTTCAAGGCGAAAGCGGGAGACGAGGTTAACTTTCGGCAATGACGGCGTCGCCCCAGCGCCAACGCCTGGCGCTTGCATAGGCCGCCTTGTCGCGTCGCGGCACCTTCGTCAGTGCGCCACCATCCTCGGTGCAGAGCTTGGCCGTGATCTCGGCCTTGCCGACGTCCGGTGGCGCCAGAACGCGCGCGGCGCGTGTGGCGGGCGGGATGCGGGTCAGCGCGGCGTAGATGAAGCGCTCGTCCTCGAACGGGACCTCCGCGCCCTTGATCTGGCGATGCGCTTGCGAGCGCGGCAGGCGCTGGCTGAAGTGGCACCAGTCGGGCGCGATGAGTGGGCAGGGTCTCTCATGTGGGCAGGGCGCGGCGACGAACGCGCCAGCCGCGATCAGCTGCTGGCGCAGCGCGAGGATGCGCGCGTAGCCGGCCGGCGTGCCGGGCTCGATCACGACCAGCGCGTGGCGCGCTTTGGCCCACATGGCTTCCGCGAGCTTGCGCTGATCGGCCTCGCCGAGCTCGCCGATGACGTAGCTGGCGATGACGAGATCGGCTTTCGAGACTTCGGCGAGATTGCCGCCGGCATCGCCCGGCAGATAGCGACAGTTCGCGAGGCGGGTGCTGTCGCGCGCGAGTTCGAGCGCGAGCCGGCTCAGCGTGGCATTGGCGTCGAGCAGCGTGAAATCCTGCAGCGACGGAAACGCTTCCGCGGCGGCCCAGCTGGCGGTGCCCGGGCCGGCGCCGACGTCGAGCAATGTTTCCGGGGTGAGGCTTGGTACGATCTCAGCGAGCGCGTTCAGGCTCGCGGCGACGGCCGCGTAGGTCGCGGGCATGCGCGCGAGCGCATAGGCAAGCGCATCGGCCTCCGACTTGATCCCGCCGGAGCCGCCGCCGGCGCGATAGGTGGTCGAGATCTTCTGCGAGCGCTGTGCCGCGTCGCTGCGGGAGAAGCCCTGCAGCTTGCCGTCGAGGGCGGCTTTCAGTTCGGCGGGAAGGGGGGGGGAGATCATGCTGGCCCACCCTCGTTCCGGGGCGCGACGAAGTCGCGAGCCCGGAAGTTCGAGATTGCAGCGCGAGATTCCGGGTTCTCGCTGCGCGAGCCCCGGAATGACGCCCGAGCTATCACGCCACGTTCTGGTCGAGAATGTCCACGGCCTCGGCCAGGCTCACCGACACCAGCTGCGAGACGCCGCGCTCGGCCATGGTAACGCCGAACAGGCGGTTCATTCGCGCCATCGTGATCGGGTTGTGCGTGATGATGATGAAGCGCGTGTCGGTCGAGCCGGTCATCTCGTGCAGCAGGTTGCAGTACCGTTCGACGTTGTGGTCGTCGAGCGGCGCGTCGACTTCGTCCAGCACGCAGATCGGCGAGGGGTTGGTCAAGAACACCGCGAAGATCAGCGCCATCGCGGTCAGCGCCTGCTCGCCGCCCGACAGCAGCGACAGCGTCTGCGGCTTCTTGCCCGGGGGTTTTGCGATGATCTCGAGACCGGCTTCCAGCGGGTCGTCGCTCTCGATCAGATGCAGCGCGGCCTCGCCGCCGCCGAACAGCTCGACGAACAGGCGCTTGAAGTGGTTGTTGACGATCTCGAACGAGGTCAAAAGCCGCTCGCGCGCTTCCTTGTTGAGGCTCTGGATGCCCTGGCGCAGCCGCTTGATGGCTTCGACCAGGTCGTCGCGCTCGGTGACGAGGCCGGTATGCTGGGTCTCGACCTCGCGCAGCTCCTCCTCGGCGCGCAGATTGACGGCGCCGAGGCGCTCGCGGTCGCGGCGCATCTTTTCGAGATCTTCCTCGATGTCGTGCAGCGGCGGCAGCTCCGCGCCGGGCTCGATTTCGGCAAGGCCGGCAACCGCCTGCGGCTCGACCTCGAGCATGTCGCGGATCTCGCGCTCGATGTCTTCCAGACGGCGCCGTGCGCTTTCCATGCGTTCCTCGGCGCGCGCGGTGGCTTCGCGGGCGCTGGAGAGCGCTTCCAGCGTCAGCTTGGCGACGCGGTCGGTCTCAGCCATGGCGCTTTCCGCGGTGGCGAGCGCGTCGGCGGCCATGCGGCGGTCGTTCTCGGCGTATTCGATCTCGGTGATCAGCGCGCTGCGCTTCTCGGCGAACACGGCCGGCGCGTTTTCGAGCTCGCTGCGCTCGATCGTGAGCTCGGCGATGCGGGCCTGGATGGTGTCGATATGGGAGGCCGCGCTTTCCTTGCGGTTCTGCCACTCGGTGCGCTCGGCGAGGATCGCCTGCACGCGGCGGTCCGCAAGCTCGGCCTCGCGTGCCAGCGCCTGCGCCTCTGCGCGGACCTGGGCGGCCATGCGGCGGTGGCCTTCGATGTCGCTGCGGACGGCGGCGAGCTGGGTCTCGGTGTCCTCGCTCGAGGGCAGCTCGCCGATGCCGGCCTGGGCGTATTCGTAGGCAGCCTCGGCCTCGGCGCGGTCGGCGGCGAGGCGGCTGTGCGCTTCCGACAGCGTCGCCTTGCGCGCGGCATGGCGGCTGATCTCGCGCTCGGCATTGGCATGGCGCTCGCGCGCGACGTTCAGCTCGCGCTGCGCGGCGCGCCAGGCTTCGCGGCTGGCGCCTTCGGTGCTCGCCGCCATCTGCAGCTCGGACTCGGCGTTCTCCAGCGCTTGGCGCTTGATCTGCGCGTCGATGCGGGCCTGCTCCAGCTCGTTCTCGATGTCGACGAGACGGGCGCGCTCGGCGAGGCGCCGCGCGGCACCGGTCGGCGCATGCGCCGCGGCAACGAAGCCGTCCCAGCGCCAGACGTCGCCCTCGGGCGAGACCAGTCGCTGTCCGGTCTTGAGCTGCGACACCAGCTCGGCACCGCGCTCGCGCGGCACCACGCCGATCTGCGCCAGGCGGCGTGCCAACTCGGCCGGCGCCTGCACATGATTGGCGAGCGGCACGGCGCCTTCGGGCAACTCGGGATCGCCTTCGGTGTGGCCGACATTGGTCCAGCGCATCGGCGCCGATGGATCGATCGGGGCGTCGAGATCGTCGCCGAGGGCGGCGCCGATCGCCTTTTCAAAACCCTTGTCGACGGTGATGCCGTCGATGATCGGCGGCCACAGATTCTTGGTCTCGCCGTTGACGATCTTGGAGATCGTGCGCGCCTCGGTCTCGAGCCGCTGCACGCGCTTGTCGGCTTCGACCAGCGGCGAGCGCGAGGATTCCAGCGTCTGGCGGGCGGCGACATGCGCGGCTTCGCTGGCCTGCGCGGCGGCTTCGGAAGCCGCCAGCGTCTGTTCCGCGGTCTCGACCACGGCGGTCAGCTCGTCGAGATCGCCGAAGCCGCCGGTCGCCTCGGTGAGCTTCTGTTCTTCCGCCGCGACGTTGGCGATCTCCTGGTCGAGCCGGGCGAGCTTGTCGCGGTGGGTGCGGACGTTGGCTTCAAGCTGGTTGCGCTTGGCGGTGAGGTCGGCGAGCGCGGTGGTGAGCTCGGCGAAGCGCTGCTCGGTCTCGGTCAGCACCGCCTCGGCCTCGGCGACGCGCTCGTCGACGCCGGAGCGCTTCTCGACGCGCGACTTGATCTCTTCCTTCAGCTCGGCGTCCTCGGTGTCGAGCCGCTGCAGCGCGACGTCGGCATCCATGGTCTGCTGCTGGGCGCGGGAGATGTCGCCTTCGAACTGGGCGAGGCGGCGCTCAAGCTCGGCGACGCGCTCCTTGGCGCGTTCTTCCTCGCGGTCGAGCAGCTCGCGGGCATTGGTCAGGCGCTGCAGCCCGGCCGCGGCGCGGGCTTCCGCATCGCGCAGCGCGGGCATCTCCGCGGCGCGGATCGCCTGGATGCGGGCGGCCTCGGCCTGGTGCTGGGTGCGCTCGGCCATCTCGCGGACGGCGAGATCATGCGTCTGGCCGGATTCGTTGACGTCGGCATGGGCGCCGATCCAGCGCAGGTGGAACAGCGTCGCCTCGGCCTTGCGGACCTTGGCCGCGACCTCGCGATAGCGCACGGCCTGGCGGGCCTGCTTCTTCAGGCCTTCCATCTGGCCGGAGAGCTGGCCGATCACGTCCTCGACGCGGGTGAGGTTGGTTTCGGCGGCCTTCAGCCGCAGCTCGGCCTCGTGGCGGCGGGCGTGCAGGCCGGCGACGCCGGCGGCGTCTTCCAGCACGCGGCGGCGCTGCTCGGGCTTGGCCTGGATGATCTCGCCGATCTTGCCCTGGTGGACGAGGGCGGGCGAGCGCGCGCCGGTGGCGGCGTCCGCGAACAGGATCTGCACGTCGCGGGCGCGCACGTCGCGGCCGTTGATGCGGTAGACCGAGCCCGCTTCGCGCTCGATGCGGCGGGAGATTTCGAGCAGCTGGCTGTCGTTCATCGCTGCCGGTGCGGTGCGATCGGTATTGTCGATCGTCATCGTCACTTCGGCGTGGTTGCGCGCGGGACGGTTGCCTGAGCCGGCGAAGATCACGGCGTCCATGTCGGCAGCGCGCAGCGATTTGTAGGAGGTCTCGCCCATCGCCCAGCGCAGCGCTTCGACGAGATTCGACTTGCCGCAACCGTTGGGTCCGACCACGCCGGTCAGGCCGGGCTCGATGATGAAGTCCGTGGGCTCAACGAAGGACTTGAAGCCGTGAAGGCGCA
Source organism: Bradyrhizobium guangxiense (assembly GCF_004114915.1). Classification (NCBI taxonomy): domain Bacteria; kingdom Pseudomonadati; phylum Pseudomonadota; class Alphaproteobacteria; order Hyphomicrobiales; family Nitrobacteraceae; genus Bradyrhizobium; species Bradyrhizobium guangxiense. Next base: position 1,335,870 of record NZ_CP022219.1, read on the forward strand.
GGCGGGGGATTTTCATAAGCACGCATCTCTGTTGGCAGGCGCGAATCCCCCTGCCGGGACAATACCATGGAAGGCAGTGTCGCTATCCGGGGCGAGTCGCGCGAGGCGCCTCATGCGGCTGGACAATGGCCGCGGTGCGCCGCGAGGGCAACCGGCGAAAGCCGTTTTTCCCAAGGGATTTACGCCGGGAAAGCTACGGCTTTCGAGATGCGAATCAGGATCTTGACGAGCGAATCAGCTCTTCAGCAGCGGATTGATCTTCTTGGCGAACTCCTCAAACGAGGCCTCGCCCTTGATCTTCTCGCCGTTGATGAAGAAGGTCGGCGTCGAATCCACCTTGAGCACGTCGCTGGCGTATTTCTGGTCGGCGGCGATCTTGTCGAGCAGCGCCTGGTCCTTCAGGCAGGCTTCGACCTGCTGCTGGGTGAGGCCGGCCTGCTTGCCGATCCGCGTCAGGGTCTCGGTAGTGTTCTTCATCACCCAGTCGCTCTGCTGACGGAACAGCATGTCGGTGACGGCAAAGTATTTCGGCGCGTCGTCCTTGGCGATGCAGCGCGACAGCATCGAGCCGGCCGCGGCTTTGATGTCGAGCGGGAACTCGCGGAAGATGTAACGCACCTTGCCGGTGTCGATGTACTCCTTCTTGATCTTCGGGAACACCTGCTCGTTGAAGGCGGCGCAGTGCGGGCAGGTCATCGAGGCGTATTCGGTGATGGTGACGGCGGCGTCGTTCGGGCCGAGCGCCATGTCGGGCAGCGACACGGGCTTGGCGACGTCGGCTGCCGACTGGGCCATTGCTTCAGGGATCATGGCCTCGGAGATCAACCGGAGCGGCGAGAGCCCGGCGATCGCGGCAAGCCCGGTCAGCGACAGCATCGTGGTGAAGGCGCGGCGGGGGATGATCAAGGTCGGCTCCCGGATTGGCAAGGTTCGCCCGAGGTTCCCGGGCGGCCTGTCGCTAGCTTGAAACGTGGTTTGAGGCAATGGCGAGCGACAGCGGCGGGTCCAGATTAGCGGCGGAATGAGGCTCAATTTCGCTTGATGGCGGCCCCGAGCCGCGCCAGCGCCGTCTTGAGCTCTTCATCCTCGATGTCGGTCAGGCCTTCCGCCACCTTGGCAACGGCCTTCGGGTCTGGCGGTCCCGGTCGCTTCGGGGCTCGGGGCCGCGACAAGGGCGCCTGGCGGAAGGCCAGCTTGCCGACCGCGCTCCAGCCGAAGAAGCGGTTGACCCGCTCCAGGATCACGTCGGCGGAATGCTGGATCTCCAACGCCATCGGCCCCTCGACCCGGAGCACCAGCGTCGCCGGCTCCTGCGGCTGCCCCTCCACCGGCCGCGGCCATTGCATCTTCAACGGCTCGGCATGGGCCGCGATCTCGGGCCCCGCAATCTGCGCCCACCGTGTCACCAGCTCGCGGGCCGCAAAGCCCTGCTTGGCGTAGGCCTCGGCAAAGACGTCGTTCAGCAGGATCCCGAGCGGTTTTGCGCTGATGGGACGGGGCTTGAAGATGGGGCCGGATTTGGACATGGGGCCTTATAGCACTTTGGACGTCGGGCCACAGACCCCGAGCCCATCATGGCCGGCTTGTCCCGGCCATCCACGTTCTTCCTGCGAAGAAAGACGTGGATGCCCGCGACCAGCGCGGGCATGACGTGGAGAGGCCAGCGCATTGCCGCTACAGTGAGGAATGAGCCCCAGATCCGTACGCAAGCCGAAGCCGGAACCTTCTCAGCCGGAGAACTTATCGCGCCCGCTCGCACTCCTGCAATGGTACGACCGCCACCGCCGCCGGCTGCCCTGGCGCGCCGCGCCCGGAGAGGTGTCGGATCCGTACCGCGTCTGGCTGTCGGAGATCATGCTCCAGCAGACTACGGTGAAGGCGGTCGGCCCGTATTTCGAAAAATTCGTCGGGCGCTGGCCGGATGTCACGGCGCTGGGGCGGGCCTCGCTCGACGACGTGCTGCGGATGTGGGCAGGGCTCGGCTACTACTCGCGCGCGCGCAACCTCTATGCCTGCGCTGTGGCGGTGACGCAGGAGCATGGCGGCATCTTTCCGGACACCGAGGAAGGGCTGCGCGCGCTGCCGGGCATCGGGCCCTATACGGCGGCGGCGATCGCGGCGATCGCCTTCGACCGCCGCACCATGCCGGTCGACGGCAATATCGAGCGCGTGGTGTCACGGCTGTTCGCGGTGGAAGAGGAGCTGCCGCAAGCCAAGCCGCTGATCCAGCAACTGGCCGCGACGCTGCTGGCGGACTCTCGCGCCGGCGACAGCGCGCAGGCGCTGATGGATCTCGGCGCCTCGATCTGCACGCCGAAGAAGCCGGCCTGCTCGCTCTGTCCGCTGAACGAGGATTGCGTCGCGCGAGCACAAGGCACCCAGGAGACGTTTCCGCGCAAGGGGCCGAAGAAGAGCGGCCCGTTGCGGCGCGGCGCCGCCTTCGTGGTGACGCGTGGCGACGAGCTGCTCGTTCGCTCGAGGCCCGAAAAGGGCCTGCTCGGCGGCATGACGGAGGTGCCGAGCTCGGATTGGCTCGCCGATCAGGACGACGCAAGGGCAAAGCAGCAGGCGCCGGAGCTGAAGGGGCTGTCGCGCTGGCAGCGCAAGGTGGGCGTGGTCACCCACGTCTTCACGCATTTTCCGCTGGAGCTGGTGGTCTACACGGCGAAGGCGCCAGCCCGCACCCCTGCGCCCGATGGCATGCGCTGGGTGCCGATCGCAACTCTGGCCGGTGAAGCGCTGCCCAACGTCATGCGCAAGGTCATCGCACATGGATTGGGTCTCTAGGATCCATCCTGCTGACAGCAGGCTGTCAGCAGCCTTGCGCTAACAGTGGGGCAAAGGAGATCTCGCATGGTCAAGACCGCGCTCGACAACTTCCAACGGCCACCCTGTGCCGAGCTCTTGGGCTGGCGCCTGCTCGATGCGGGTCCCGAGGAGGGTTGGATCAAGCTCGCCTTCGACGGCAAGCCGCAGTTCTGCAATCCGGCGGGGTTCATCCAGGGCGGCATGCTCGCGGCCATGCTGGACGACACCATGGGCCCGGCGGTGCTGGTGATGAGCGAGGGCCGGCTCTACACCACCACCATCAGCATGACCGTGAATTTCCTCAGTCCCGCGAGGCCCGGGACCATCATCGGCGAAGCGAAGGTGACGCAGCTCGGCAAGAGCATCGCGTTTGTCGAGGCCAAGCTGATGGCCGAGGACGGCACGGTGCTGGCGACAGCGAGCGCGAGCGAGCGGCTGCTGGAGGCGGCGAGGGGGGTGAAGTAAGGCGAGCATCGCTCTGTTCTTCCTTCTCCCCTTGCGGGAGAAGGTGGCGCGAAGCGCCGGATGAGGGGTATCTCTCCGCAAATTCAAATGCGATTGGACTCGCGGAGACAGACCCTCACCCGAGTGAGTCTGCATCTCTCGGCGTCGCCGCCCTCTCCCACAAGGGGCGAGGGCACATCAACGCGCATCTCGCTTCGAGCGAGAGCGCTGGAGATATTGAACCGAACTCAACCGACCGCGCGCGCGTCCCTGCTCACGATCGGCGGCTTCGCATTCAGCGCCTCGACCTGGAAGCCCGCGACGCGCTTGTAGTTCGCGGCGATGTCCTCCAGCTCCTTTTGCGACAGCACGTCGGTGACCATCTTGTACCCGTCGGGCGCGCGCTCCTCGACGAGCTGCATCACCTGCTCCGGGCCGTTCTTGCGGTTGAGCAGGACGAGGTCGGTGGTCGCGGGCCGGCGCTCGGCCTCATAGGCGAGCAGCGCCGCGGTCGTCGGACCATGCGCGAGAATCTCGCGGGTGATGACGCGCGCGTCGAGGATCGCCTGCGAGGCGCCGTTTGAGCCGATCGGATACATCGGATGCGCAGCATCGCCCATCAGCGTGACCTTGCCGAAGGTCCATTGCGAGACAGGATCGCGGTCGACCAGCGGATATTCATAGGCGTGCGGGCAGTTCCTGATCAGGCCGGGCACGTCGAGCCAGTCGAACTGCCAGCTCTCGAACCAGGGCAGGAACTCCTCCAGCCGCGCGGTGCGGTTATAGTCCTCGCGGCGCCACTGGTAGGTCGGCGGCATGTGCCGCTCGGCGACCCAGTTGATCAGATGGTTGCCTGAAGCGTCCGGTTCCTTCGAGATCGGATAGCAGACGAATTTCAGGATCTCGTGCCCGGCCATGATCATGGTGCGGCCGGTCAGGAAGGCCTTGGACGGCGTGACGCCGCGCCAGAGGATGCGCCCGTTCCAGATCGGCGGGCCTTCGCCCGGATAGAGCTTTTCTCGCGCGGCGGAATGGATGCCGTCGGCGGCGATCAGGATTGCGCCATCGTAGGTGCCGGCGGCCTTGCCGGTCGCCTTGTCGACGAAATCGGCACGGATGCCGTTTACGTTCTCACTCCAGCCGGTCAGATGGTGGCTGGTGAAGATATTCTCGCGGCCGAGCCGCTCGACCGCGGTATCGAGCAGGATCTGCTGCAGCGTGCCACGATGGATCGAGAATTGCGGCCATTTGTAGCCCGCCTCCAGCCCACGGGGCTCGCTCCAGATCGGCTTGCCGTGCTTGGAGAAATAGGCGAGTTCGCGGGTCCGCATGCCGCTGGCGTCCAGCCTGTCCAAGAGCCCGAGTTCGATCAGCTCCCGCACCGCATGCGGCAGCACGTTGATGCCGACGCCGAGCGGCTTCAGCTCGGCGACGCTCTCGAACACTTTTACGGGAACGCCGATCTGGTGCAGGCTGAGCGCAAGCGTCAGGCCGCCGATGCCGCCACCGGCGATGAGTACGGTCATGACAAATCCCCCTCCGATTGACGGCGTCTTCGCACAGCCGGGCGGCCGTGGGCAACTGCGAACAGCTCGTCTATGGACGGCGCGGCGGAGGACCGGTAACCTCGGGTTTTCCCCCATGAGGTCCGACATGCTCAAGCTCTACTACGCCACCGGCACCTGCGCGCTCGCCACCTACATCACCCTGGAGGAGGCCGGCGCCGACTACACGGCCGAACGGCTGAGCTTCAAGGACAACCAGCAGAACAGCCCGGACTACCTCGCGATCAACCCGAAGGGCCGCGTGCCGGCGCTGGTGACCGATCGCGGCGTGCTCACCGAGACGCCGGCAATGCTGGCTTACCTCGCGCAGACCTTCCCCAAGGCGAAGCTCGCGCCGCTCGACGATCCCTTCGACTTCGCCCAGGTGCAGTCGTTCAACTCCTATCTCTGCTCGACCGTGCACATCAACCATGCCCACAAGATGCGCGGCGCGCGTTGGGCGACGCAGGAGAGCTCGTTCGCCGACATGAAGGCGATGGTTCCGAAGACCATGGCGGCGTGCTTTGGCCTGATCGAGCAGAAGATGTTTCGGGGACCCTGGGTGATGGGCGATCAGTTCACGATCTGCGATCCCTATCTCTACACGCTCTCGACCTGGCTCGAAGGCGACAGCGTCGACATCAAGGCGACGCCGAAGATCGCGGATCATTTCAAGCGCATGTCCGATCGCCCCGCCGTGGCAAAGGTAATGGCCGCGCAGAAGGCGTGAGAACTCGCTGGATTGGAGCTTCGTAGGGAGGGCAAAGGCGGAAAGCGCCGTGCCCACGATCTTTCTCCGGCGGCAACAGGTGGTGGGCACGCTTCCGCCTTCGCTCTTCGAGCTACGGCGGACAAGTCGCTTTGCCTACCCTACGAGAGCTTGTGCTTGGCTTGCTCCAATTCCCGTCCCGTCTCCAGCATCAGCCGCCGCAGCCAGATCGAGCCGGGGTCCATCTGCGCCCGGGTCGGATGGAACATGAACTGCTCGTCGATTCCGGCGTCGAGCGGCGGCGTCACCGCGACGAGGCCGAGCTGCTTCGACAGTGCGGCGATCAGCCGGCGCGGCACGAAGGCGACGAGGTCGGTGCGGGCGGCGACGTGCAGCGCTTCGAGATAGCCTGACACCACCAGCGAGATATGCCGCTCGATGCCCTTGGCTCGCAGCCAGGTGTCGATCAGATCCTCCGGCTGGCCGCGGATGATGACGCCGACATGGCGGGGGGCCAGGAACGTCTCGCGCCGCTTCAGCTTCGTGGCCATGGGGTGGCCGCGCCGGACCGCCAGTGCATCGCTGTCGGTATAGAGCAATTGCCGGTGAAAGCCCTTGAAGGCGTTGCCGATCGAGATCACGAGATCGATGGTGCGGGCGAACTCGGCGTGGAAGATCGCAGGTCCTCGCCACGGCACGACGTCGATGCGCACGTTGGGCGCGGCCTTCGTCACCTTCTCCATCAAGGGCGGCATCAGCAGTTCGACCGCGAGGTCCGGCATCATCAGGCGGAATTGCCGCTCGCTGCGTGCGGCATCGAAGTCGTCGGGCACGAACAGTCCGCGCACTTGGTCGAGCGCCTGAGCGAGCGGCGCGCGCAGGGCCTGCGCCCGCGGCGTCAGCTCCATGCGCGCGCCGGTGCGCACCAGCAGCGGGTCGCCGAAGATGTCGCGCAGGCGCTGCAGGGCGTGGCTGGTGGCCGGCTGCGATAGGCCGATGCGCATGGCGGCGCGGCTGACATTGGCCTCGCGCAGCAGCGCGTCGAGTGCACTCAGCAAATTGAGGTCAAGCGAATTCAAATTCATGAGGTGAATAGATATCATATTTCATATCGATTTGAAGAATTATGCTGCGGCGGCGATGATCTCCGTGTTCTCACCAAACGGAGATGCCGCCATGACCGCGAGCGCCAACAAGAAACTGATGCAGGATATCTTCGCCGCCGCCGCCAATCCCGATCCGGCCGCGCGCGATCGCGCCCTGTTCACCGCAAGCCTTGCCGAGGATGCCAAATGGGTCGTCACCGGCCAGTATTCCTGGTCACGTACCTTTTCGGGCAAGGAGGCGATCCTCAACGACCTGCACGGCTATGTGCGCACCCGCCTGCGCGACCGCACGCGCACGGTCGCGCACCGCTTCATCGCCGACGGCGACGTCGTCGTCGTGGAAGCCAAGGGCGACAACGTCACGCCCGAGGGCGTGCGCTACGACAACGACTACTGCCTGGTGTTCCGTCTCGAGGACGGCAAGATCAAGGAGATCCGCGAGTACTGCGACTCGATCCTGACCGAGAGGGCGCTCGGTCCTTTTCCGCAGGCGCCGGCGGGAGCTGCGAGCTGAGGAGAGTGAGCGCCACCTCCGCAGGCCCGCTGCGCCGGACCGAGCCGGCGAGGGTCATGCGGACCTGGCAGGCTCTGGTCGAGATGGTCCGTATCGTGCGCGCACGGTCCCGAGCCCGAGATCAACTCGCCGCCATGACCGAGCGGGAGCTGCTGGACTGCGGAATGACCCGGGCGGAGATCATGTACGAGCTGCACAAGCCCCGAAGCCGGAAATAGAGGTCGAGGGGGTTGGTCCGCGACTGCCCGGATTTTCCAGTGCCGGTGGGACCTTTAGGTTCCGCCGGCGTCGAAGCGGTCGAGCACGCGCTCGACAATTGCAGCAGGCCAGCGCCTCATCAGCGTTCGCATGCAGCGCTCTGCATGGCGTTGCGCATGCGCACGCGAACTTTGCATAGCTGCCGATAAAAGCAGCAGATTTCGCGCCGGCCGGTCTCAATCGCGCGAAGAATTTGAAGGTTCAATTAACGAGTGTCCCCCATTGTGTCGCGGTGCAGCGTGGGTCGCAACGACGCGACGTGCGGCTGCCAGGGTGGCCGGTGACGATCGCCGGGATCGTTCGGTCGCTCCAATTGAAATGCATCTTGGTGGACAGTGGGAATGCCGAAGTTTCGTTTGCGGATCAGGGGACGCCTGTACGCAGGCTTCATGGCCCTCGTGGCGGTCGGTCTCGCGATGGCGGTGGTTGCCGTCTGGAATTTGAGGGAGGTCCAGGATCAGGTCGCAAGACAATCCGCACTCTCCGACAGCACAGCGCGGGTGCTGGAGATTTCGACCCATCTTCAGGCAATCCAGCGCGCCAATCTGCGCTACATCTACGATGCCAACGAATCCGCGATGAAGGAGGCGCAGGAGCGGGAAACCGCCGCGACCGAGCTGTTGCGGGTTGGTGCGAAGGGAACGGCCTCCGAGGAGCGGCGAGCGCTCTATAACGGCCTCATCGACGACATCGCCAAGATGCGACGCCTGCGTGACAATCTCGGCGACGCCGTCAACGAGGCGAGAACGGGCAAGGCGACGCTGCTGCCGAGCGGCGAGGAGCTCGCCGCCAAGCTGGGCAAGCTGGTCGATACGGCACGCGCAGCCGTCGACGAAGACACTGCGTCCCTCGTCGCCGACCTCGAATCAAGAATTCTCCTTGTTCGGATTGCGAACTGGCGCTTCCTGGCGCTACGCGACACCCAGGGACCGGCCAACTTCCGGTCGAGTGTGGACAGGGCGGCGCAACGGCTCGCGGCTCTCGAAAAGAGCCCGCAGGCGACGGAATTGCGATCCACGCTCGTGCCGGTCAAGACCTCGCTCGGCATCTACAAATCCGCGTTCGAGGCGACCTCCGCGGCGATGCTTCAGGCCGACGAGATCTATCACAAGAACCTCGCGCCCCTCATCGTCGACAGCATCGGAAAGCTCAAGGCTGCGGAAACGACGCTGAAGAAGGACTATCAGGACTCGCGTAGCCAAGCCGAAGCCGTGATCGCCGGCACGACGACCGTGCAGGAGATCGCCGGCGGCGTTGCCAGCCTGTTCGGATTGGTCATCGCCTTCCTGATCGCCCGCAGCATCGTCGGTCCTCTGACCTCGATGACGCGTGCGATGGGGCTGATTGCCGGCGGCAATCTCGCGGTCGAGATCCCCGGCCGCGGCAAGGCCGACGAGATCGGCGACATGGCCAAGGCGATCCAGGTGTTCAAGGACAACATGGCCGAGACCGAGCGCCTGCGCGCCGAGCAGGCCGCGGTCGAGGCACGGCAGGCGGAAAGCCGCAAGCAGGACATGGCTAGGCTCGCGGATCAGTTCGAGCAGGCCGTCGGCGAGATCGTCAACACGGTATCGACGGCATCGAGCGAGCTCGAAGCCTCCGCCGGCACCCTGACCACGACGGCCTCGCGGGCGCAGGACCTCTCGACGGAGGTCGCCAGCGCCTCGCAGGAGGCCTCGGCCAACGTCCAGGCGGTTGCCTCGGCGACCGAGGAGCTCTCCTCCTCGGTGTCCGAGATCGCCCGCCAGGTGCAGGAATCCGCCCGGATCGCCGGCGAGGCCGTCGGTCAGGCGAGCCGGACCAATGCGCGCGTCGGCGAGCTTTCCAAGGCCGCCGCACGGATCGGGGACGTGGTCGAACTGATCAGCACTATCGCCGGCCAGACCAACTTGTTGGCGCTGAACGCCACCATCGAGGCGGCGCGCGCCGGCGATGCGGGCCGCGGCTTTGCCGTGGTTGCCTCCGAGGTGAAGGCGCTGGCCGAGCAGACCGCGAAGGCGACCGGTGAGATCGGCCAGCAGATCTCCAACATCCAGGCCGCGACCGAGCAATCGGTCGGCGCCATCCGAGAGATCAGCTCCACCATCGAGCGGCTGTCGGAGATCTCGTCGACGGTTGCCGCCGCCGTGGAGCAGCAAGGTGCGGCGACGCAGGAGATCTCCCGCAACGTCCAGCAGGCGGCGCATGGCACGCAGAGGGTGTCGTCGAACATCGGCGACGTGCAGCGCGGCGCCTCCGAAACCGGATCGGCCTCATCGCAAGTGCTGTCTGCGGCGCGCTCGCTGTCGGCCGACAGCAACCGCCTCAAGGTCGAGGTCGCCAATTTCCTGAACTCGGTCCACGCGGCCTGAAGTCTCAAACGCAAAAGGCCACGCGCGAGCGCGTGGCCTCGAAGAGCGGCACGGCGTGATCAGGCCACCTTGGTCGTCATGTGCTTGAACATGTTGGCGCGCGCCTCGTCGTCCATCTCGGCCTTGAAGGTGAACTTGTCCTTCAGCGCGATCGCGCGTGCCGCCGCAGGGCGCGCCGAGATCTCGTCGACCAGCCGCTTCACGTTCGGGTAGCGCGCAAAGGCGTCGTCGCCGAGCTTGAACGGCAGCATCCGCGCCCAGCCCCACAGCGCCATGTCGACGATCGAATAGTCATCGCCGACCATGTAGCGGCGGCCTTTGAGGTGAGCGTCGAGAATCTTGTAGTGGCGGTCGGTCTCGTACTGGTAGCGGTTATGGGCGTAGTCGTGGTTCTGGTCCTTCGGCGCAAAATGCTTGAAGTGCACGGCCTGACCCGAATAGGGGCCGACGCCGCTTGCCACGAACATCAGCCAGGACAGCAGTTCGGCCCGGTTGGCGGGGAGAAATTTGCCGGTCTTCTCGGCCAGATAGAGCAGAATGGCGTTCGAATCGAACACGATGGTGCCGCCATCGTCGATCGCCGGCACCTTGGCATTCGGATTGATCTTGAGATATTCGGGCGTGAACTGCTCGCCCTTGCGGGTGTCGATCTTCACGGGCTCGAAAGCAAGCCCGGCCTCTTCCAGGTAAAGCGCGACCTTGGTCGGGTTCGGCGAGCCGTTGAAGTAGAATTTTAGCATCACAGATCTCCCCAGTGTTTCTTGCCGAGAGCGAACGCAGCATCACTGCCACGCCGCCTCTCTTGCCGAACCGCGTCGGAGGGAGCAACCGGCGAGTTTGCTGGGCGGTATCTGCGCTCTGCGCAGATCAGCCGGCGTAACAAAGGCCGATCGCCGCCGTAAGGACCATCGCCGCGCCGACCGCTTCAAGGCGCAGCCCGAGCCGGGTGGCGAGATGCATGTCGGAGGCCCGCGCCGCGCGCTCCGAGCCGCGCGCGTAGCCGTGAATGATGACGTCCTGATTGAAATTGTCGTGCGCCTCGTTGCTGGAGGCGAGGCCGACGCAGATCACAAGCACGCCGAACAGCGCGAGGCCGAAGAATCCGAGCAGGGCGATCAGGAACATCGGAAACATGCCGACCAGGAAGATCGGCAGCAGCGGCACCAGCAGCAATGTCTCGGACTGTCGTCGCATGGGAGCAGGCCGGTCGGGACGGGGCTGATCGGGCGAATCTAGTCCTGGCCGTGGCGGCTTTCAACCACCAGTGCTGTCATTCCGGGGCGCGCCTCTTGGCGCGAGCCTGGAATGGCGGCGGGAGACTACTCCGCCGCCATGCCGGCGCGGATTTCGGCGCGCAGCTCGTCGATCAGCTTGAGGCCCTTCTTGGTCTCGACGTGCCAGAAGGTCCAGCCGTTGCAGGCTTGCGCGCCCTGCGCCACGGCGCCGATGCGGTGGATCGAGCCGACCTTGTCGCCGAACATGATGGCGCCGTCGGCGCGCACCAGGGCGCCGAGCTTCTTCTTGGCGTCGAACAGCTTCGTGCCGGGCATGATCATGCCGCGCTCGATCAGCTCGGAGAATGCGACCCGCGGCGCTTCCCGCGCGGTCATGAACGGGGCGAGGCTCTCTTCCGGCAGCGGCTCGACCTTGGCGATGCGCGCTTCGGCGGCCTTGGCGTAGGTCTTGTCGCGCTCGAAGCCGATATAAGAGCGGCCGAGGCGCTTTGCGACCGCGCCGGTGGTGCCGGTGCCGTTGAACGGATCGATCACGAGATCGCCCGGCTTCGACGACGACAACAGCACGCGCGCCAGCAGGCCTTCCGGCTTCTGCGTCGGATGCACTTTCTTGCCGTCGGCGCCCTTGAGGCGCTCCTCGCCGGTGCAGAGCGGGATCAGCCAGTCGGACCGCGCCTGCACGTCCTCATTGGCGGCCTTCAGCGTCTCGTAATTGAACGTGTAGCCCTTGGCCTTCTCGTCGCGCGCGGCCCAGATCATGGTCTCGTGCGCGTTGGTGAAACGGCGGCCGCGGAAATTCGGCATCGGGTTCGACTTGCGCCAGACGATGTCGTTCAGGAGCCAGAAGCCGAGGTCCTGCATGATCGCGCCGACGCGGAAGATGTTGTGATAGGAGCCGATCACCCAGATCGTCGCCGACGGCTTCATGGCGCGGCGCGCGGCAAGCAGCCAGGCGCGGGTGAAATCGTCATAGGCCGAGAACGAATCGAACTTGTCCCAGTCGTCGTCGACGGCGTCGACGTGGGATTCGTCGGGGCGCTTGAGATCGCCCTTGAGCTGGAGATTGTAGGGCGGATCGGCGAACACGAGATCGACCGAACCGGCCTGAAGCTTCGACATCTCGGCGACGCAATCGCCGAGGACGATACGATGCGACGGAGACTCAAAATTTGTGCGGGGCGCCCTTGCAGACGCCCCGCGACGCGACTCTACCATGACTCAAGAACTCTGACTCAGGCGACGCTGTCGGCGACGCGGGACCAAACAACCGACTGACCGCTACATTGCAGCGGCAAAGTAAAAATCGACTTAACCCGCCGTTTTGTTGAGCAGGTCTCGCGTCGCGTTCTGCACGCATGTCGTCGCGCGCATTCGCTGTATTTTACGGGAGATTTCGCGTTTGCTTAGGCGGCGGACGCAATCATGGCTGCAAAAAGGCTGCAAATTTCTCTCGGAAAAAATTGCTCGACCCTCGGAAAAAATTGCTGGCCTCGACATGCTGCCGCACTAGGCAATTTTTGCCGGCCACGATATTGATAAAGGCAACGGAAATTTTACCTGTGTGGCGCGTTGAGCTTTCGCGTTCTTGCGCACCGATGAGACTGAATCAGGGACCCCAAAGGGAAGGCCGCCATGCGTTACGATGACTTCCGCCGCAGCGACGACATCGAGGATCGTCGCGACGAAGGTGGTGGCTTTGGCGGCGGCGGAGGCGGCGGGTTCGGCCTGCCCATGGGCGGCGGCGGGCTCGGCATCGGCACGATCATCATCCTCGGTCTGGTCGGCTACGCCTTCGGCATCGATCCGCGCATCCTGATCGGCGGCGCCGAGATCCTCACCGGTGGCGGCCAGGCGCCGACCTACCAGACCGATCGCCAGGCCTCGGCCGGCAAGCGCGGCGCGCCGACCGACGAGATGGGCAGCATGATCTCCGGCATTCTCGGTGAGATCGACGACCGCTGGAGCGAGATCTTCCAGGCCTCGGGCCAGTCCTATACCGGCCCGAAGATCGTGCTGTTCCGCAACGCCACCAATGGCGGGCGCTGCGGCATGGCGCAGTCGGCGATGGGCCCGTTCTATTGTCCGCCGGACCGCACCATTTTTCTCGACACCAGCTTCTTCCGCGAGGTCGAGACGCGCTTTCGCGGCTGCTCCGGCAAGTCGGCGTGCAATTTCACCACCGCCTACATCATCGCGCACGAGGCGGGCCATCACATCCAGAACCTCCTCGGCATCATCCCGCGCGTGACGCGGCTGCAACAGCAGGCCGGCAGCAAGGCCGAGGCCAATGCGCTTCAGGTCAAGGTCGAGCTGCAGGCCGACTGTCTGTCCGGCGTCTGGGTCAATCGCGAGGCGAAGAAGCGTCCGAACTTCCTCGAGCCCGGCGACATCGACGCCGCGCTGACCACGGCGAGCGCGATCGGCGACGACACGCTGCAGCGCCAGGCCACGGGGCGCGTGGTGCCGGACTCCTTCACCCACGGCTCGGCCGCGCAACGCAAGCAATGGTTCATGACCGGCTACCAGCAAGGCACGGTCCAGGCCTGCAACACGTTCGGCGCGGGAGCGTTGTAGGCCTCGCCATGCCCAGGACGAAGCACGAATTATGATGCGCAATTGTGCATCTCGGAATCCGGGAGTAGTGGCGTCGTCATGAGGTGCCTGCCGTTAGGTGCGCACCTCGGGATGACGGCGGTGGGTGTTGAAAGAAGGTGCAGGGCGATGGCTTCGATCGACGAAACGAAACAGTTCATCCCGCTCAACATCGCGGTGCTCACCGTGTCCGACACGCGCGCGCTCAGCGATGACAAGTCCGGCCAGACCCTGGTCGATCGTCTCACCGCCGCCGGCCATCGTCTCGCCGCGCGCGAGATCGTCACCGACGACGTCGAGGCGATCCGTGCCGTGATCCGCCGCTGGATTGCCGATAGCGTCGTCGACGTCGTCATCACCACCGGCGGCACCGGCTTCACCGGACGCGACGTCACGCCGGAGGCGATCGAGCCGCTGTTCGAGAAGCGCATGGATGGCTTCTCGATCACGTTCCACATGCTGAGTCATGCCAAGATCGGCGCGTCCACGATTCAGAGCCGCGCCACCGCCGGCGTCGCCGGTGCCACCTACATCTTCTGTCTGCCGGGCTCCCCGGGTGCCTGCCGCGACGGCTGGGACGGCATCCTCGCCGCCCAGCTCGACTACCGCACGCGCCCCTGCAATTTCGTCGAGATCATGCCGCGGCTGGACGAGCATCTGCGCAGGCCGAAGGCGCAGGGCGCGACGGTGTGAGCGCGTTGGTGCGGATAACGTCTAGCTGATCGAGGCACAGACTCTTCCTTCTCCCCCTTGTGGGTACCCCTCACCCAAGCGAGCTTGTGTCTGCCAGTTGACATGCCCTCTCCCACGAGGGGCGAGGGCGCATTCATGCGCATCTTGCTCGCTGCGAGAGCGTTACAGATCCAGCTCCCAGGTCTCTCCGACCAGGTCGACACCGAAGCTGTGATGCGGTTCGGTCGCGACCAGCTTGAATCCCGCGCTCTTGTAGATGCCGCGGGCGGCGACCAGGATGCTTTGGGTCCACAACGTCATCTTGCTGTAGCCCCGCTCGCGTGCGCCCTGCATGCATTGCTCGACCAGCGCGCGGCCGACGCCGAGCCCCCGCGCTTTCTTCTCCACCTGCAGCAGGCGCAGCTTGGCGATTTCGTCCGTGGCCTTGACCAGGAAGACCGAGCCGACCGGCTCGCCGCCGACTTCCGCGATCCAGCAGTGCTCGCGTGCGGCGTCGTAATTCTTGATGAACTGCGCGCAGATCTCTGCGACCAGCGCCTCGTAGCTGATGTCCCAATTGTAGTCGGCGGCATAGGCGGCGGCCTGGCGGGAGATGATCCAGCCCATGTCACCGACACGGTGGCTGCGCAGCATGAAAGAAGCGGGCTGGGTTCGGCGTTGCTCCAGCACGGACTCGATGGTGGCCATCGCCTGCGTGAGCCGCGTTGCATCGCTGGCCGAAAGCGGAGCCAGCATCGCGGCGACCTCATTTTGCGAGCTCAGGTTCAGCTTGGCGAACGTCTGGCGGCCTTTGGCGGTGAGGCTGAGCTGGTATTGCCTGCGATCTGCGGGTAGGGGCTTGCGCGTGATCAGCCCCTTTTCGTCGAAGCTTTGGACGATGCGGCTGAGATAGCCGGCATCGAGACCGAGCTCGCTGCCGATCTCCTTGGCCGCCAGCTCGTCGCGATGGGCGAGCTCATAGAGCACCCGCGCCTCGCTGAGCGAAAACGGGGTCTGTCCAAGGTGCTGGTCGAGCACCCCAAGCTTGCGGGTATAGAAACGGTTGAAGGCGCGAACCGCGGCGATGTGGGTGTCGGTAACTTCAAATGACATGGAGCACCTCGATATTTGCCATTGTCAATTAATTGATTGACTTTGGCAAGTATCTGGCGACGTTCAAGCGACCATGACGATCCGGCTGCGCAGCAGGGTCCGGGACGAGCGGCCGAGCCGCCGGAGCAGCCGCGCTTCGGAACGGCGGGCCTGCGGCGGGTAGCCGCCGAGCCGGTCGTAATGATCACGCGCGATCAGAAGCCCCTGATCGCCGAGCGGGCCGATCAGCCTGCGCGTCACGGCCCGGAGGATGTCGCGCAATCCGGTATCTGCGTAAGGCGAGCGGGCATAGCGGAACACGGCGGCGCGGTCCCGTCCGCTGGTCGCGACGGCCTGGATGAACTGGCTGGTCTCCTCGATCCACCCGGTTTCCAGCACGGCGCCTGCCGGCAAGAACATCAACCACGGCGAACGGGCCTGGAGCGCGCCGGCCGCGAGCGCAGCGCCCTGCGAGGCGCCCTCGAAGCCGACGAAACGGCAGCCCGCGACGTCGGCAACGCGCTCGATCACGCCGTTGCCGGTGCCGTCGACCAGGAGCACTTCGCGGATGACGCCGGCAGCGGCGCCGGGGACGAGCGCGGCCAGAGTCGCCACGGCCGTCTGCTCGACGCCTTCGGTCGGAATGATGACGCTCAGC
Source organism: Bradyrhizobium guangxiense (assembly GCF_004114915.1). Taxonomy (NCBI): domain Bacteria; kingdom Pseudomonadati; phylum Pseudomonadota; class Alphaproteobacteria; order Hyphomicrobiales; family Nitrobacteraceae; genus Bradyrhizobium; species Bradyrhizobium guangxiense. The sequence goes on from NZ_CP022219.1 coordinate 1,351,853, forward strand.
ATGATTGTGGCTTCAAGGTCTGCACTTCGGGAGAAGCGTAGCTCGCAATGATGCTGTCATAAACCCGTAGCGTTGCCGAGTGCAACTTTCTGGCGGCGCTTCGGGGCCGATGGTAAATCGCGGCGGTCACCGCAGCCAAATGTGTCAGGTGCGGGCTGCCGATCTTGCCGAATGTTTCGGCACAAGCTCGTCCCGAGGGTATTAACCCCTGGTTTCACTGCGCCGCTGCGGCGGTGCCGCAACGGGTCCGGCGGGAAGATGCGCCTTGCGAGAAAGGTTCGGGGCGGGAAATGTGTGACTTTGGTGCCGGTGGAGGGCTCCCATGACCGCCGATCAACTCGCCGTTGGCGCGGCGCCGGCATCGCCGAAGCAGGAGGCTGCGCCGAGCTTGCGGATCCGGGCGCTGATGCTGGGTGACCGCATCAATGCCTCCGGCCTCGAGATCGGGACGCTGGTTTCTTCCACCCCGGCCGCTTTCCGCGTCCATGCCGGTCTTGCCGTGATCTTCCGCTACGGCGTCGTGGTGCTGATCGGGCTGCTCCCTTCGGAGGAGAAGGTTCTCATCGACAACCTGAAGTCACGCGTGACCGGAGAGCTCAGCCCCTACGAGGAGGAGATCGCGCAGGCGCAGCTCTGCAACGACGAGGCCGCCGAGGCGATCCAGCCTGGCGGGCCGATCTGCCTCGCCAAGTTCTCCGACGACCGGCTGCTGCTGGTTGCGGATGCGCTCGCCAAGAGCACGTCGCTCGCGCGCGACGAGCGACGCGTCGCCGCAGTCTTCGATGTGATCGAGCCGTTTGCACGGGAGCTCGCCGAACACGGCCGCACGCCGCGCCGGCGCAGGGGCATCCTGCAACTGATCGGCAATGCACTTTTGGTGCAGCAGCGCGTCGCCGGCCGCGTCGCGATTGCCGAGAAGCCCGACGTGCTCTGGGAGAAGCCCGAGCTCGACCGGCTCTATTCCCGTCTGGAGGACGAGTACGAGTTGAAGGAGCGCCTCGACACGCTCGAGCGCAAGCTCACCGCGGTGTCGGAGACCGCCAACGCGCTCACCGACATCATCGATACCCAGCGCTCGCTTCGCCTCGAAGTCGCGGTGGTGGTGCTGATCGTGATCGAGGTCGCGATCGGCTGTTTCCAGATCCTGACCGGCACTCACTGAGGCGCGGCGGCGAGCCTGCCATGTCGGCCGGATTGCGCCTTCCAGGCGGCGATCTCGGCGAGCTCGGCTTCGGGCCGTGTCCGGATCGTCTCGCAGCGTCCGAGATAGAGCGCTCCGGCATCGCCTTCGATCGTGATCCACTCGCCTTCGGCAAGGTTGAGACTGCCGAGTTGCGCTTGCCTGCCGGCAGGGTCGATCTTCAGCTCACGGCAGCCAACCACGCAGGGCTTGCCCATTTGCCGCGCCACCAATGCTGCATGCGAGGTGCGCGCACCGACCGTCGTGACGATGCCGGCGGCCAGAGCGAAGCCCGCGACATCGGCGGTGCTGGTGTCGGGACGCAGCAGGATGACCGGCTCGCCCGCGGCCGACAGGCGCTGCGCGCTTTCGGACGAGAACGCCGTCCGTCCAATACCAATGCCGCCGGAGGCGCCGATGCCAGTCGTTGCGGGTTCGCCCGCGGAAACCAGCCGCGTTTCCGTGAGCGAGGCGAGGTCGATCTCCGCCATCCGTTCCAGCGCCTCGTCTTTCGAGATCAGCCCTTCATGCACGAAGTCGATCGCGATCCTGACGGCGGCTCGCGGCGTGCGCTTGGCCGCCCGGGTCTGCAGGATCCAAAGCTTGCCATTCTCGACCGTGAACTCGACATCCTGGACGTCGGCGAACGCGCGCTCGAGTTGCCTCAGAATATCGCCAAGTTCGGATTCCAGCTTCGGCAACTCGCGGGCGATCGCCTCGGTCGTGTCGGGTGCGCGCCTTCCGGAAACGACGTCTTCCCCCTGCGCATCGAGCACGAGGTCGATCATCGGGCGCCGCGCGCCCGTCGACGGATCGCGCGAGAACGCCACGCCCGCGCCGGAGGCAAGACCGCCGTTGCCGAAGACCATCGCCTGCACGGTCACGGCGGTCCCCTCCAGCGTTTCGAGGCGCTGGAGGCTCCGATAAGTTCGCGCGCGCTCGCTCGTCCAGGATCGATAAACAGCCTGGGCTGCCGCCTGCAACTGCGCGAACGCATCCTCCAGCGAGCCATCGGCGCGATCCTCGCTCAGCGCCTGCTCGCGGCCGGCGAGCCGCTCGAGCGCTTCGCTGTCGAGCTCGCGGTCGCTGCCGGCGCATTCGGCTGCGACGAGTTGGGAGATCTGCGTGGCAAATGCAGCCTGGTCGAGCTCGAGCACGGTCTCGCCAAAGCTCTCCAGGAAGCGGCGCCGGCAATCCCAGGCGAGCCGCGGCCGGCCGGTCGCACGGATCAGGCCATGCACGGCGCCTAGCGTGCAACCGACATTCAGAACGGTGTCGAGCATGCCCGGCATCGATCGCGCCGCACCCGAGCGCACGGAGACCAGCAGCGGCTGCCGGCGGTCGCCAAAGCGCTTTCCGGTCGCGCTCTCCAGGAACGAGATGCCTTCCTCCAAGCCGTCGCGCAGTTGTCGTGTGGCGTGCGCATGGCCGGCGATGATGTCGGCGCAGAGCTTGACCGGGAGCACGAAGGCCGGCGGCACCGGCTGGCCCAGTGCCGCCATGCGGGCGAGGTTGGCGGCCTTGGCGCCGATCTCTTCGGCGGGCCGCAATTCGGAGGCTTCGCCGCCGATACGCACGATATGCATGGTGGTCCCCTCAAGCTGCAAGATCGATCATGATGTGGCGGCGGAGCAGATGACCGAACGCGGCGAAGCGGTCGGTGGCGCGCTCGACGGCGCGGGCGAGCTCGATCACCGACAGCGAGGTCGCGACGTCGAAGCCGCCGCAGAAGACCAGTGCGGTCGTCGCACGTTCGCGGTTGTCGGCGGCGTGCTCGGCATCGATCAGGCGGGTCACGGCGGAGAGCGCGTCCTCCGAATCGGCGCGCCGTCCCTCCGGCACGTCGATCGCAGCGGCGACGCCGCTCGCGGCGATTTCGGTGGCGGTCTCTGCCACCGCGCAGAGCTCGGCCAGCGACGTCAGCAGGGCCGGATCGGTTGTTTCCGGCATCAGCGAGGCGATGAACGCGGCCTGCTCCAGCTCGTCGACCGCTTCCTCGGCGCGATCGATCAATTGCCCGATCAGCGGACGCGCATTGAGCCGGTCGACCTCGTTGCGGCTCTCGAATGCGATTCTGTCGGCCTTTCGCTCGATCGTGCCGCAGCGCTGCGTCAGCAGCGTGCCGTCGGCGGGCTGACCGGCCCGCAACGCGGCGATATGGCGCGAAATCGCCGCGACGAGATCGTGGGCGAGACCGATCTGCCGCAGCACCACTGCCAGCAAAGCCCCATCGACGCGATCCAGGTGCCGCATCAGATCGGCTTCGATCTGGTCGCGCACGGTCCTGACCGAGCGGCCCGCGAGCAGTGCCTCGGTGGAGGCGCGCAGCGAGGCCTTCAGAAAGTCGATTGCGGCGTTGCGTCCGAGCGCCTGGTCGAGCCGCTCGCCGAAGCCGATCCGCGTGGGGGCGGCGTTCCGGACCGCGGAGCCCAGCAGATCGTTGCCGCCGAGCTCGAGGAAGCCGCGATGGCCGATCCGCTGACGGGCAGCCCATTCCAGGATGCGTGCCGCATCCTCCTTGGCAACCCAGGTCCTGAGCAGCTTGCGTGCCTTGTTCCAGTCGATCAGGAAGACCAGCGCGGCGCCGAGGGCGGCGAGGAATTCGTTGCGATCGGCGGCGTGTCCGGACTGAAGCTGACCGGTGACGAGATAGAAGGAATTGTCTTCGCCGAGGCCTGCTGCGGTGTGACGATCCAGTCCGCTCCAGGTCGCCTCGAAGGTCTCGAACAGCGAGATGAAGAACTTCGCGCGTGCCAGATGCGCGTCGGTGTAGGTGACCGTGACCGCGTTCTTCTTCACCGTGATGACGACGACGTGGGCATCCGTGGTGCCGATGTCGTTCTGGATCAGCAGCCGGCCGTCGGCGCGTGTGGCCATGGTGTCGAGGCCGGGATGATTGAACTTGAGGCCGCGCGTCGCGTTCAGGCCCTTCATGAAGGCGGCGACGGCCGGCCGGTCCTCGCTGTGCAGGCCGAAGACATGGGCGCCGTCGAGCACTTCTTCCGCGCAGCTCGTTGCCAGCCTGTTGAGCTGCTTGTGCAGATCCATGACGAGGCGATGCAGGCTGTCGCCGCCCGCGTCAGCCACGCCGGTCAGACGCACGATGTGGGACAGCGCGATCTCGCCTGTCGAGGCGAGCAGGCCGGCCGCGCGGATCGTGTCGAGGCGTGCCTGCGCTCTCTCGCCTTCGCTCGCCGCACCGGCGCCGACGGCGCGGATCATGGTCGCGGCGTCGTCCGCGATCTCCTGCATCAGCTTCGCGAGTTCGGGAGCCGTGAGCCGACCCGGTCCGATCAGACGGGCGCCGCCGATCAGTGCTGCGATCCCCGCGGGGGCGATGCCCGCAGTCTGGCTCTCGACTCCAAGGTCGCTTGGGGGCCGACCCGGCTCTTGCGCGTGCTGGGCCGCCGCCTGCAGTGCGCTCATCCGCACCTTGATGCGGTCGTTGGCGGCGAGCCCTTCCGCCACCAGCGCGGGCAACAGGATGCCGCCTTGTCCGAGCTCTTCGATGATGTGGGTTTTCATGATCCGTCCGCTCGAAAATTGATGCTGTCCTTGTGCCGCGAAACCGCGGCCGCATCATTGCGGCAGATCATTCATAAAAATGTCACGTGGCGCCGCGTCCGCGGATCAGCGCTGCGCAATGGCGCGCAATCGTCATCTCTTCGTCGGTAGGAATGACGAAGACGTCGACGGCACTGTTGCCGTCGTTGATGCGCTCGCGCCCGTCGCCATTCGCCGCAGCATCGATGCGCACGCCGAGCCAGCCGAGCCGCTCGGAGAGCGCGCTGCGGATCTCCCCGGCGTGCTCGCCGATACCGCCGGTGAAGACGAGACAGTCCAGCCCGCCAAGCGTCGTCGCCATCGTCGCGACTTGCTGGGCCGCACGGAAAGTGAAGAGATCGACGGCCTCGCGCGCGGCGGTCTCGCGGCTCGCCAGCAGCGTTCGCATGTCGGCGGAGATGCCGGAGACGCCGACGAGGCCGGACTGGTGATAGAGCAGGTGCTGGACCTCATCCACCGACATCATCTCGTGCTGCAGCAGATAGAGCAGCACGCCGGGATCGATGGTGCCGCAGCGCGTGCCCATCATGAGGCCGTCGAGCGGGGTCAGCCCCATCGTGGTGTCGACGCTGCGGCCATCGCGGAGCGCGCAAAGGCTGGCGCCGTTGCCGAGATGCGCGATCACGGTGCGCCTGGACGCAAGCTGCGGCGCGAGCTCGGCAAGGCGGCCCGCGACATATTCAAAGGAGAGGCCGTGAAAACCGTAGCGCCTGACGCCGCGCTCTTCATACCGCCGCGGGATGGCGAAACGGTTGGCGGGCGCGAGCATGCTGTGATGGAAGGCGGTGTCGAAGCAGGCGATCTGCGTCAGCGCGGGCCGGATCGCCGCAAGCGCGCGAATTGGCGCGAGGCACCTCGGCTGGTGCAGCGGCGCCAGCGGCGTCAATGCCGCGAGCTTCGCGATGACCTCGTCGGTCAGCGCGACCGGACCTGAATAGTCCGGCCCCCCGTGGACGATACGGTGACCGACGGCCCGCAATGGGCGTTCGCCGAACCGGTCCGCGATGAAGGCGAGCACGTCGGCGAACAGATGACCGCCCTCGGCATCCGCCGCCTCTCTTCGCGTCTCGAACAGGTCTTCGCCCGCCGGACTCCTCACCACCAGCCGGGGTCTTGCCTCGTGCTCGTCGAGCAGACCCTTGCAAAGCAGGCTGGGCTCAGTCGCCGCGATGTCGAACAGGCCGAACTTGATGCTCGACGATCCCGAGTTGAGGACGAGGACCGTGTCAGACATGCTAGTCGCCGGCCTCGGTCGGCGTGTTGCCGCAGGAGCTATTGGGCCAGACCCAGTCGCGGATCTCCGGCATGTCCTCGCCATGCTCGCGCACATAGCGCGAATGCTCGATCAGCTTGTCGCGAAATTGCTGTTTGGCCTGCGCGGCCCTGGCTGCGAGCCCGGGCACGCGTTCGATCGCCTCGATTGCGAGGTGGTAGCGGTCGAGTTCGTTGAGCACGACCATGTCGAACGGCGTCGTCGTGGTGCCTTCCTCGGCAAAGCCGCGCACATGCATGCCGGCATGGTTGGTGCGGTTATAGGTCAGCCGGTGGATCAGATAAGGATAGCCGTGATAGGCGAAGATGACGGGCTTGTCGGAGGTGAACAGGCTGTCGAAGTCACGGTCGGACAGGCCGTGCGGATGCTGCTCCTTCGGTTGCAGCGTCATGAGGTCGACGACGTTGACGACGCGGATCTTCAGGTCCGGCAGCGCCTTGCGCAAGAAGTCGACGGCGGCGAGCGTCTCCAGCGTCGGCACGTCGCCGGCGCAGGCCATCACCACGTCGGGCTCGCCCGTTGCCCCCTCTGTCCCCGCCCAGGTCCAGATGCCGATTCCGGCATCGCAATGCGTGGCTGCGTCCTGCATCGAGAGCCATTGCGGCGCCGGCTGCTTGCCGGCGACGATGACGTTGATGCGGTTGTAGGTGCGCAGGCAGTGATCGGCGATCCACAGCAGCGTGTTGGCATCCGGCGGGAAGTAGATGCGGACGATATCGGCCTTCTTGTTGGCGACGAGGTCGACGAAGCCGGGGTCCTGATGGCTGAAGCCGTTATGGTCCTGACGCCAGACATGCGAGGTCAGGAGATAATTGAGCGAGGCGATCGGCCGCCGCCACGGCAGATCACGCGTGACCTTCAGCCATTTGGCGTGCTGGTTGAACATGGAATCCACGATGTGGATGAAGGCCTCGTAGCACGAGAAGAAGCCATGCCTGCCGGTGAGCAGATAGCCCTCGAGCCAGCCCTGGCAAAGATGCTCGCTCAGCACCTCCATGACACGGCCGTCCTGCGCCAGATGCACGTCATAGGATTCGATCGGCTCCATCCAGACCCGTTCGGTCGTCTCGAACACTGCATCCAACCGGTTTGACGCGGTCTCGTCCGGGCCCATGATGCGGAAGTTGCGCTCCTTGGCGTTGAGACCGATGACGTCGCGCAGGAATTTGCCGAGTTCGCGCGTCGCCTCGGCGATGACGCCGCCGGGCTGTCGCACGTCGACCGCGAAGCTGCGGAAGTCCGGCAGCTTCAGCTCCTTCTTGAGCAGGCCGCCATTGGCATGCGGATTGGCGCCCATGCGGCGGTTGCCGCCGGGGGCCAGCGCCTGAAGCTCGGGAACGAGGGCGCCACCTGCGTCGAACAGCTTTTCCGGCTCGTAGCTGCGCATCCAGTCTTCGAGCACTTGTCGGTGCGCCGGGTTTTCGCGGCAGCCTGCGACGGGGACCTGATGGGCGCGCCAAAAGCCCTCGACCTTCTTGCCGTCGACCTCTTTCGGGCCAGTCCAGCCCTTCGGGCTGCGCAGCACGATCATCGGCCAGCGCGGCCGCTCGACGCTTTTGCGTCCGTCCCGCGCGTGCTGCTGGATCGAGCGGATGCTGGCGAACGCGACGTCGAGCGCGTCCGCCATGGCCTGGTGCATCAATTTGGGATCATCACCCTCGACGAACAGCGGCTCGTGGCCGAAGCCGCGGAACAGATCGCGGATTTCCGCATCGCCCATCCGTCCGAGCACGGTCGGATTGGCGATCTTGTAGCCGTTCAAATGCAGGACCGGCAGCACCGCGCCGTCATGGACGGGGTTCAGGAACTTGTTGGAGTGCCAGGACGCAGCGAGCGGGCCGGTCTCGGCTTCGCCGTCGCCGACGACGCAGGCAACGATCAAATCAGGATTGTCCAGTGCCGCGCCATAGGCGTGCACCAGCGCGTAGCCGAGCTCGCCGCCTTCGTGGATCGAGCCGGGCGTTTCCGGCGCCGCGTGGCTCGGAATGCCGCCTGGAAAGGAGAATTGCCTGAACAGCTTGCGCATGCCGTCCGCATCGCGCGCGATGTCGGGATAGATCTCGCTGTAGCTGCCTTCGAGATAAGTGTTGGCGACCATGCCTGGCCCGCCATGGCCGGGGCCGCAGACATAGATCACGTCGACGTCAAGCGCGCGGATAACGCGGTTCAGATGGGCATAGATGAAGTTGAGGCCTGGCGTTGTGCCCCAATGGCCGAGCAAACGCGGCTTGATGTGCTCGGCGCGCAAGGGCTCGCGCAGCAGCGGATTGTCGAGCAGGTAGATTTGCCCGACCGAGAGGTAGTTTGCGGCGCGCCAGTAGCGATCGAGGAGTTCGAGATCGCCGCTCGCTGAGGCCGATTGTTGTTGATTTGTCATATTCCTGCTGACCTGCACCCGGCGATCGTCACCAACTTTGTTCCGGGACGATTGATCCCCGACCGGCATCAAACGAAATCGCGATGACCGGCATGTTGCGAGAGGTCAAAGGACCGCGCCCGAACTTTGGGCGGCTACTTTGCATGGGTTGTTTTTCCATTTTTCGTTTGTGTTCTTGATTTGTTCCTTTTGCATGCTATCTTGGCCTCATGAGTCCAGCAGCATCCTCTCATGCTCTCAAGCCCCCGCCGGTCAAGGCGCCCTCCGAGCCGGCGGGTGCGGGCTCTGACTTTCCGGAACTTGGCGTCGCGATCGAGCGTGTGCGCAGGCGAGGGCGGGGCGCCCACTCCAACGCCAGTGGCCGCTACGAGGCCGAGGCGCGCGTCGCCTTCGACGACGGCTGGCAGAGCCTGGAAGAGCTGCCGCCGTTCAAGACCACGGTCGGGGTCGACACCTCGCGCAAGGTGATCACCCGCAACGATTCTCCCGACATCGGCTTCGACCGCTCGATCAATCCCTATCGCGGCTGCGAGCACGGCTGCGTCTATTGCTTTGCCCGGCCAACCCACGCCTTTCTCGGCCTCTCAGCGGGGCTCGATTTCGAGTCGAAGCTGTTTGCAAAACCCGAGGCGGCGGCGCTGCTCGAGAAGGAGCTCGCAGCCTCCGGCTACGAGCCGCGGATGATCGCGATCGGCACCAACACCGATCCCTACCAGCCGATCGAGCGCGAGCGAAAGATCATGCGCGGCATTCTCGAGGTGCTGGAGCGTGCCGGCCACCCCGTCGGCATCGTCACCAAGTCGGCGTTGGTGGTGCGCGACATCGACATTCTGGCGCGGATGGCCAAGCGCAATCTCGCCAAGGTCGCGATCTCGGTCACCTCGCTCGATCCAAAGCTCGCGCGGACCATGGAGCCGCGGGCGGCGACGCCCCCGAAGCGGCTGGAGGCGCTGAAGCAGCTCTCGGACGCCGGCATTCCCACCACCGTGATGGTCGCGCCCGTGATCCCGGCGCTGAACGATTCCGAGATCGAGCGTATTCTCGATGCCGCCGCCCATGCCGGCGTCAAGGAAGCCTCTTATGTGCTGCTGCGGCTGCCGCTGGAGGTGCGCGATCTCTTCCGCGAATGGCTGATGGCGAACTATCCGGACCGCTATCGCCACGTCTTCACCTTGATTCGCGACATGCGCGGCGGGCGCGACTACGACGCGAAATGGGGCGAGCGGATGAAGGGTACGGGACCGATGGCCTGGACCATCGGTCGCCGCTTCGAGATTGCCTGCGACAGGCTGGGGCTGAACAAGCGGCGCTCGAAGCTGACGACGGATCACTTTGCGCGGCCGAAGCGGAACGGCGATCAGCTCAGCCTGTTCTGATCGGGAGTGGAAGAAGCGTCGCATGGCCAAGGAACTCACCGTGCCGGTGCCGCGGCTCACCGTCATCACGCTCGGCGTCAGCGATATCCGTGCCAGCATCGCTTTTTACGACGCGCTCGGGTTCTCGCGCCGGCTAAAGGTAACCGGCGAGGCGGTCGCATTCTACGATACCGGTGGTCCCGTGCTCGCGCTGTATCCCTGGGATCAGCTCGCGGCGGACGCGGCGTTGCCGGACCAGCCGAGGCCTTCGAGCTTTCGCGGGATGACGCTCGCCTGGAACTGTCGGACACGCGAGGAGGTCGATGCGGTGATGGCGTTCGCGCTCGGCAAGGGGGCGGCGCTGGTGAAGGCCGCACACGAGACCGATTACGGCGGCTATTCCGGTTATTTCGCTGACCCCGATGGCCATCCCTGGGAGGTCGTGGTCGCACCCGGCATCGACGTCGGCGAGGATCGGCGGGTGCACCTGGCGGAGTAGGGCAGACTGAATAGCGGGAATTGTGCCGGGTTCCCGGTTGCGCAGGCGGGGCCGCTTGCGCACGATCCCGGCCATGATTCGGGATAAGTCCGCGACCAAGCCGGCCAAAGCCGCGCCCAAGAAGGCTGCTGCGAAGAAGCCCGCGCCTGTTAAGGCGGCGAAGGCCGACGAGGCCAAGGCGTCGACGGGCAAGATAGCAGGCCGGAAAGGCATCATTGCCGTCGCCGCCCCGAGCTTTCGCCGGGAGCGCGCGCTGATCAAGCGCGGCGTCTGGCCGGTCGCCGGCTGCGACGAGGCCGGCCGCGGCCCGCTCGCAGGTCCCGTGGTGGCGGCTGCGGTGATTCTCGACCCCGACCGCATCCCGCGCGGCATCGATGATTCCAAGCGCCTGACGGCCGAGGAGCGCGAGAAGCTGTTCGACAAGATCTGCGCGACCGCGCAGGTCTCCGTTGCCGTCGCCTCACCCTCGCGAATCGACCGCGACAACATCTTGCGCGCCTCGCTGTGGGCGCTGAAGCGCGCCGTGGCGGCGCTGCCGGAGGCGCCACGCCACGTCTTCGTCGACGGCCGCGACCGGCTCGACACCGAATGCGATTGCGAGGCCGTAATCGGCGGCGACGGCATCGTGCTGTCGATCGCCGCAGCCTCCATCATCGCCAAGGTGACGCGTGACCGCCTGATGTGCGCGCTGGCGCAGGACTGCCCCGGCTATGGCTTCGAGCAGCACAAGGGCTACGCCGTCCCCGAGCACCTCGATGCCCTCGACCGCCTCGGGCCCTCCGTCCACCACCGCAGCTTCTTCGCCCCCGTCGTCGCCGCCCGCGCCAAGCACATGCCCTGGACGGTCGAGCCGGTGCAGGATTTGTTCTCGGTGACCGAAGTGCAGGTGGAAACGGGCGTCGAGATCGACGTCTCGGCAAATCTCTAACCGCTCTCCTTCCTCTGTCGTCTCTCTCCGCCTGCGAGCAGAGGGAGAAGAGAGACCGCAGGGGAGAGCGAGCACACCGAGATTGCCACGACGCGCAGCGCCCATTATCAAAACAGATGTGAGCGAATAGGGCCGGCTGGACGGGTTGGCTGCATCTTTCGGGCGTTGCATGCGGTTTACCTCCCTGGTCATCGAGCTCATTCGCGCCCGGCCGCGGCTGATCGTCTGGATCGCCGTGCTGCTGCAGGCCGCGATGTGGCTGTTGGTGGCGCTGGTGTTCTACCGCAGCCCGCCCGGCAGCCTCGCGACGCTGCTGGCTTTCGGACGCGAATACCAGGTCGGCACCGACCTCGGCCCACCCTTGCCGGTCTGGCTCGCCGACATCGCCTACCGCGCAGCCGGCGGCCACATGTTCGGCGTCTATGTGCTGGCCGAGCTCTGCGAGATCGCGACCTTCATTGCGCTCTATCATCTCTCCCGCGCCGTGGTCGGCCAGCAGCACGCGGTGCTCGCCGCGCTGCTGACCATGACGGCGCTCGCCTTCTCCTCGTCGGCGCTCGACTTCGGTCCCCTCGTCCTGGCCCGGCCGCTCTGGGCGCTGCTGCTGCTGCACTCCTGGCAGATCATCGGCCAGCGCCGCGGCAATGCCTGGTTCGCCTGGTCGATCGAGGCCGGCCTGCTGCTGCTGACGACGCCGGCCGCGATCTTCCTGCTGCTGCTGCTCGCCGTCTTCGCGATCTCGACCGCCGCCGGCCGCCGGACGCTGCGTGCGCTCGATCCACTGTTCGCGCTGATCGTCGTCGCGGTGCTGGCGCTGCCTTATGCGGTCTGGTTGATGCGCGCCGAGACGCTTGCCATGCCGGCCCTGCCGCAAGTCGCGGAGCTGAATGCCCGCGCCCTACACGCGGCCTGGCTGCTCGGCGGCCTCGTGCTCGGGGCCGCCGCGATTCCGGCGCTGACCTTTCTCAACACCAGCCTATTTGCCGGCAAGGGCGAGGAGCCACCGGTCATCTTTAGGCCGCCGGTGGAGCCGCTCGCGCGCAACTACGTCTATTTCTTCGCGCTCGCGCCGATGCTGGGCGGGGTGCTGATCTCCGGCCTGCTCGGGCTCGACTCAGTCGTTGGCGGCGCCGGCGTTCTACTGGTTACGTCCGGGCTTGCCGTGGTGGTTACGGCCGGCGATCTCATCGCCATGCGCCGCGCGCGGATGCTCCGGATGGTGTGGGCCGCGGCCGTCGTGGCGCCGGCCATCGGCGTCGTGCTCGGCGTCCTGTTCCTGCCCTGGACCGGCACCGCCGAAATCGCGACCTCGATGCCGGCGCGTGCGATATCGGACTTCTTCGACGAGAGCTTTGCCCGCCGCACCAATCATCGTCTGCGCGCGGTGGCCGGCGAGACGCAGCTTGCGAGCCTGATCGCGTTGCATTCCGGCCGGCCGCATCTGTTCATCGACGCCGATCCTGCGCGTACGCCCTGGATGAACCAGACCAGATTCAGCGAGACCGGCGGCGTCGTGGTCTGGCGCGCCTCCGATACCGGCGGCACCCCGCCGCCGGATATTCTCAAACGCTTTCCCGGAATCGTGCCGGAAGTGCCGCGCGCCTTCGAATGGCTGGTGACCGGGCGCCAGCAACTCCTGCGCATCGGCTGGGCCATCGTGCGGCCAAAGGGGACGTAGCGACATGCGCTGTCATTCCGGGGCTCGCGAAGCGAGAGCCCGGAATCCATCGAGCTGCAGAGTCGGTCGATGAATGGATTCCGGGTTCGCGCCTTTGCCGCGCCCCGGAATGACGACGTGTGTGGTTACGCTATCCCGCCAACATCTTCGCGATTGCGCGCAGATCCTGCCACGCCAGCCGCTTGTAGGACGGCGAGCGCAAGAGATAGGCCGGATGGAAGGTCGGCAGCGCGCGGATGGTGCGCGCACCCGTGTCGTAGTCGAACCAGCGCCCGCGGGTCCGCATGATGCCCTCGCGCGTTCCCAGCAGCGTCTGTGTCGAGGGGTTGCCGAGCGTCACCAGCACGTCGGGGTTCACCAGCTCGATCTGGCGCTGGATGAAGGGCAGGCAGATCTGTGTCTCCTGCGGCGTCGGTGTGCGGTTGCCCGGCGGCCGCCAGGGAATCACGTTGGCGATGTAGGCGGTGCTGCGGTTGAGGCCTATGGCTCCGATCATCAGATCGAGCAGCTTGCCGCTGCGCCCGACGAAGGGCAGGCCCTCGATGTCCTCATCGCGGCCCGGCGCTTCGCCGACGAACATGATGCGCGCCTGCGGATTGCCGTCGGCGAACACCAGTCGCGTCGCCGTGTGCTTCAGCGCGCAGCCCTCGAAGCTTTGCATGAGCTCCCGCAGCGCCTCCAGCGTCGGCGCGGTCCGCGCCGCCTCGCGCGCCGAAGCGATGGCGATGTCGGGAGGGGCTGCGGCCTCGCCACGCATCACCGCGGGCGCAGCCACCGGACGGGGCGCCTCGACCGGTGGTGCCGCGCGCGGGGCCGGTGGTGGAGCATCCAATTCCGCCAGGCGGTCGATCGGTTCCTCCGCCAGCGCGCAGTCGACCCCGGCCTCCAGATAGAAGGAAAGCAGCTCGCGGACGGTGGGTGCGGGTTCGGGGATCATGGGAAAGTCTGACTATTATATCATTCCGGGGCGCCTTGCATCCCGGCGAAATGTGATTCCGAGGTTGTCCTGCCCGGAAAAATCGGAAACAAGGGTGCGCAAACGACCGAGGACCGTCTCAAGGGCTGAGATCAGATGAGCACCGAAGAACTTCCCCCGCGCGAATCCATGGAATTCGACGTCGTCATCGTCGGCGCCGGCCCCTCGGGCCTGTCGGCCGCGATCCGGCTGAAGCAGCTCAACGCCGATCTCAACGTCGTCGTGGTGGAGAAGGGTTCCGAGGTCGGCGCGCATATTCTCTCCGGAGCGGTGATCGATCCGGCCGGCCTCGACAAGCTGATCCCGGACTGGCGCGAGGATCCCGATTGCTCGCTCAAGACCCAGGTGAAGGACGACCGCTTCTTCTGGTTCACCGAGACCGGCGCGATCAAGCTGCCGAACTTCATCATGCCGCCGCTGATGAACAATCACCATTGCTACATCGGCTCCCTCGGCAATGTCTGCCGCTGGCTGGCGCGCAAGGCCGAGGCGCTCGGCGTCGAGATCTATCCGGGCTTTGCCGCAGCCGAGGTGCTCTATGACGAGGCGGGCAACGTCAGGGGTATCGCCACCGGCGACATGGGGATCGGACGTGACGGCAAGCCGAAGGACTCCTTCACCCGCGGCATGGAATTGCTCGGCAAGTACACGCTGTTCGCGGAAGGCGCGCGCGGCAGCCTGTCCAAGCAGCTCATCGCGAAATACGCGCTCGACGCCAAGAGCGAGCCGCCGAAATTCGGCATCGGCCTCAAGGAAGTCTGGCAGATCGATCCTGCCAAGCACCAGAAGGGTCTGGTCCAGCATGCGGTCGGTTGGCCGCTAAAGAATGATACCGGCGGTGGTCTGTTCTTCTACCATTACGACGAGAACCTCGTGTCGATCGGCTTCGTCGTCCACCTCAACTACAACGATCCCTATCTGTCGCCCTTCGACGAATTCCAGCGTGTCAAGAACCATCCCGCGGTGCGAACCACGCTGGAGGGCGGCAAGCGGCTGGCCTATGGCGCCCGCGCCATCACCGAGGGCGGCTATCAGTCGGTGCCGAAACTCAGCTTCCCCGGCGGCGCGCTGATCGGCTGCGCGGCCGGCTTCGTCAATGTGCCGCGCATCAAGGGCGTGCACAATGCGATGGGCACCGGGATGCTCGCCGCCGAGCACGTGAATGCCGCACTCGCTGCGGGCCGCGCCAATGATGAACTCGTCGAGTACGAGAATGCATGGCGCGATTCCGTGGTTGGCAAGGACCTCTATCCCGTCCGCAACGCCAAGCCGCTCTTGTCGAAATTCGGCACCTTCATCGGCGCCGGCCTCGGCATTTTCGACATGTGGTGCAACACGCTGTTCGGCGCCTCGCTGTTCGGCACCCAGTCCCATGCCAAGCCCGATCGCGCCACGCTCGACGCGGCGAAGAATCACGCCCCGAAGAACTACCCGAAGCCGGACGGCAAGATCTCGTTCGACAAGCTGTCCTCCGTGTTCCTGTCCAATACCAACCACGAGGAGGACCAGCCGGTCCATCTGAAGGTCACGGACATGAACCTGCAGAAGACCTCAGAGCACGACGTCTTCGCCGGTCCTTCGAATCGCTATTGCCCCGCCGGCGTCTACGAGTGGATCGAGGAGGGATCTGGCCCGCGCTTCCAGATCAACGCCCAGAACTGCGTCCATTGCAAAACCTGCGACGTGAAGGATCCCAACGGTAACATCACCTGGGTTCCCCCGGAGGGCGGTGGCGGCCCGAACTACGAGGCGATGTAAGAGAGCAGGCCGGGCAACAGGACCTGATCGCGAAGGTGATCCGGTGCACGTTCGCGTGAGGAGGGGGGCCGCGGCCACCGGTCGCGGCCACGATAAGGCCATAGTGGCGGCGTCTTGGGGCTGCTCCTGACCGGGCTTGGCCGATTTGGGGCGTGCGGAGGGGGCGGCCGGTCCGAATCCTTGCGGCGAAGCGCCAAAAGCGGCATTGTCGGCCCAATGGTTCCGGGTCCGGATGCCTCCGGCCGCGTTCGCATGCGATACGGCCCTCTGCTGCAAACCCAGGCACTACCAACTCAAGGCGAGCCCTGATGCTTTCATACCGTTTCAACCGCTGGACTGTTGCCGCCATCGCCCTCTTGAGCACAGCGATCGCGACCGTCCCCGGCAGGGTCCTGGCGCAGACGCCAGATCATCCCTCCGATACGGCGGCGCAGTTTCCGACCCGAAACGATCTGAAGTCACTCACCACCGCCGGCAGCTATCTCGCCGCCCGCCACGCCAGCGTCGAGCGCGACGCCGCCTCGGCAGCTGCATTCTACCGCTCGGCGCTGCGCAGCGACCCGAAGAACAACGAGCTGCTCGACCGCGCCTTCATCTCGTCGGTTGCCGACGGCGACATCGACGAGGCGGTCAAGCTCGCCGAGCGCATCCTCACCATCGACAAGACCAATCGTGTCGCGCGCCTCGTCGTCGGCGTGCATGATCTCAAGGTAAAGAAGTACGCGGCCGCGCAGACCAACATCAACCAATCGATCCGCGGTCCGATCACCGACCTCGTCGCCACACTGCTGTCGGGCTGGGCCGCCTATGGCGCCGGCGATGCCAAGGGCGGTGTCGCCACCATCGACAAGCTGGCAGGCCCGGAATGGTATCCGCTGTTCAAGGATCTCCACGCCGGCATGATCCTCGAACTCGCCGGCAAGGAGAAGGACGCCGGCACCCGCTTCGAGCGCGCCTACAAGCTCGACGATTCCATGCTGCGCGTGACCGAGGCCTATGGGCGCTGGCTCTCGCGCAATAAGGATTCCGCCGCCGCGACCACCGTCTACCAGGCGTTCGACAAGAAGCTGGCGCGCCATCCGCTGATTCAGGAAGGCCTGCGCGACACCAAGGCCGGCAAGAAGATGCCGCCGCTGGTCGATTCCGCTCAGGCCGGTGCCGCCGAGGCGCTCTACGGCATCGGCGCCACGCTGACCCGCCGCGGCGGCGAGGATCTTGCGTTGGTCTATCTCCAACTCGCGCTCTACCTCCAGCCCAGCCATCCCCTGGCCCTGCTCTCGCTCGCCGATCTCTATGAGTCGGTGAAACGGCCCCAGATGGCGATCAAGGTCTATGAGCGCGTGCCCGCGACCTCGCCGCTCAAGCGCAACGCGCAGATCCAGCTCGCGATCGATCTGGATTCCGCCGATCGCACCGACGAGGCGATCAAGATCCTCAAGGGGGTCACCGCGGAGGATGCCAAGGACCTCGAGGCCATCATGGCGCTCGGCAACATCGAGCGCGGCCGCAAGAAGTTCGGCGATTGCGGCGCGACCTATTCGCTAGGCATCGACGCGCTGCCGGCCGGCAACGACAAGGCCAACAGCGTCTGGTACTATTATCGCGGCATCTGCGAGGAGCGCTCCAAGCAGTGGGCGAAGGCCGAGGCCGACATGAAGAAGGCGCTCGAGCTGCAGCCCGACCAGCCGCATGTCCTCAACTATCTCGGCTATTCCTGGATCGACCAGGGCGTGAACCTCGACGAAGGCATGAAGATGATCAAGCGCGCCGTCGAGCAGCGTCCCGACGACGGCTACATCGTCGATTCGCTCGGCTGGGCCTATTACCGCATCGGCAATTACGAGGAAGCGGTGAAGAATCTCGAGCGCGCGATCGACCTCAAGCCCGAGGATCCCACCATCAACGATCACCTTGGCGACGCCTATTGGCGCGTCGGCCGCACGCTGGAAGCCAAATTCCAGTGGTCGCACGCCCGCGACCTCAAGCCCGAGCCGGAGGAGCTTCCGAAGATCGAGGCCAAGATCGCCAATGGCCTCGCCGACGACAATTCGAACTCTTCGGCCGCGCAGGCGGAAAAGAAGAAGGACGACGGCAAGGGCGGCTGATCCGCATGATCCGGAAAATGTTCCGACAAGATCATGCGCGACAAACAAGTGTGTTCTGGGGGCGTGTCGCCGATGCCGGCGTTGATTGAAGAAGGACGGGCGAAGGTCAATCTCAGCCTTCGCGTCGTGGGTCGTCGTGCCGACGGCTATCATGATCTCGAAAGCGTGGTCGCCTTTGCCGACTGCGCCGACCGGCTGACGCTGGAGCCGGGCGGCGAGCTGAAGCTCACCACCACCGGGCCGCTGGCCGCGGCCTGCGGCGATACGTCTGACAATCTCGTGTTCAAGGCCGCCAGGCTGCTCGCCGAGGCGGTGCCGGGGCTGAAGCTGGGCGCATTCGCGCTCGACAAGGTGCTGCCGGTGGCGGCCGGCATTGGCGGCGGCTCGGCCGACGCCGCGGCGGCGCTGCGGCTCCTGGCGCGCCTCAACAATCTTTCGCTTGATGATCCGAGGCTGCAGAAGGTCGCGCTCGCGACCGGCGCCGACGTGCCGGTGTGCCTCGTCTCGCGGGCCTGCGACATGACCGGCGTCGGCGAGCAGCTGCTGCCGCTCGCGCTTCCGACCATGCCCTGCGTGATGGTCAATCCGCGCGTGCCGGTCGCCACCAAGGACGTGTTTCTGGAATTGGGCCTGCGCAACGGCGAGCTGCTGGTCGGTGCCACCGCGGTGCTCCAGGCTCCGGCCTGGCCGGAAGCGGGCGGATCGATTGCCGATTGGGTCGACGTTCTCGAAACGGTCGCAAACGATCTGGAAGCGCCTGCGCTGCGCATCGAGCCTGTGATCGGCGAGGTGCTGGAGGCCTTGCGCGATTCCGCCGGCGTCAAGCTCGCCCGCATGTCCGGCTCGGGCGCGACGTGCTTTGCGATCTACGGCGCGGCAAACGAAGCGCATGCCGCCGCGGAAAAGATCCGGCGCGATCATCCCGGCTGGTGGGTGCACGCGGGAACGTTGAGCTAGGTATTTCCCCGAGGACGTCGCCTTAGCCCGGATGGAGCGTAGCGCAATCCGGGCTGCTTCGGCGTATGCGGCCCCGGATTACGCTGCGCTCCATCCGGGCTACGCGTCCGAGCTAGCCGCTGCCATCCTCGGCCAAACCCAAAAACGTCCGGATCTCGCCCAACACCTCTGCCGGCTTGTCGTGCTGCAGCCAGTGGCCGGCGCCGGCAATGGTCTTGACGCGCGCCTCCCGGAAATAGCGATCGAGCCCCGCTCCCCTCGCGCCCGCCAGAAAACTTTCGCCGGCATTGAGCAGCAAGGTGGGGCAGGCGATACGGCCCCACAGCGCGATGTGATCGTCCGGCCAGAGCCGGTGCGGGGCGGAAGCGCGCTGATAGGGATCGAACTTCCAGCTATAGCTGCCGTCCTCGTTTTGTCGCGCGCCGTGCGTGGCAAGATGCAGCGCGAGCCCGCGGGTGAGGCGCTTGTTGTGAAGCACCATCTGCGCCGCGGCGTCTTCGAGGGTTGCATAGCGGCGCGGCGTCCGGTCATGCAGCTTGTCGAGCTGGCCGACCCATTTGTTGATGCGCTCATGCGCCGGCGGCTTCGGCGTGTCCGGCAACATGGTGACGCCGTCGAGCACGACCAGCTTCGAGACCAGCTCCGGGAACGATCCCGAGAAGATCAGGCTCACCATGCCGCCCATCGAATGGCCAATCAGCGTGATCTGAGGTGCGGCGACGCTGCGGACGAGTTGGGCGAGATCGTAAACATATTCGGTCAGTGCGTAGCTGCCGCCGCGGGTCCAGTCGGAATCGCCATGACCGCGCAGATCCGGCGCGATGACGTGGAAATGCGGTTGCAGCGACCGCGCGATGACGTCCCAGCTCCGGCAGTGGTCGCGGCCGCCATGGACCAGCACGACGACCGGCGCGCCAGCATTGCCCCAGTCGGCATAATGCAGCCGCAGGTCGTGCGATTCATAAAAGCGGTCTTGCGGGACGCTAGCCATTGGCCGGCCGCCGCGCCAAGGCGAGCGAGAGGCCGAGGCCCGCGATGAAGACGCCGGAGCCCTGGGCGAGGCGCCGCATCAGCCGCGGGCGTCCGATCAGGTGCGTGCGGGTCGCGGAGGCCATCAGCACCACGACGACATCGGCGAGCGTGTTCAGCGTCACCGAGATCGCGCCCAACATGATGAATTGCAGCGTCGGGCTCGATCCCGCGGGATCGAGGAATTGCGGGATGAAGGCGAGGAAGAACGCCGCGGTCTTCGGGTTCAGCGCCTCGACCAGCACGCCGTCGCGAAAGGCGCGCTTGTCGCCGACGGCGTCGCCCTCGAGCGAGAGCGTGCGTTCGGCGCTGCGAAAGGTCTTGATGCCGAGCCAGACCAGATAGAGTGCGCCGACAAACTTGACCGCGGTGAACAGTTCGGCGCTCGCCAGGATGATCGCGGAGATACCGAGACTGCCGGCCATGACATGGACCATCCCGCCCAACGCCGTGCCCGCGGTCGAGGCGAAGCCGCTGCCGCGCCCCTCTGACAAGGTGCGTGCCGCGACGTAGAAAATGCCGGGGCCGGGAATGGCGGCAATGAGGCAGGCGGCGGCCAGGAATAGCCAGAAATTCGTTTCGATCATCCTGTTTTCGTAGCGCAGCGGATCGCGATTGCAAGGCCCTTCGTTCAATCCATGCGGCTGAAGATCACGCTGGCATTGACGCCGCCGAAGCCGAAGCCGTTCGAGATCGCATGCTGCATCGGCATCGGCCGCGCGGCGCCGGCGACGATGTCGATGCCATCAGCGCCCGCATCGGGGTTTTCGAAATTGAGCGTCGGCGGCGCGATCTGGTCGCGTAGCGCCAGGATGGTGAAGATCGCCTCGAGGCCGCCGGCGGCGCCGAGCAGGTGGCCGGTGGCCGATTTGGTCGCGCTGACCGCAATGCTGCGGTTGCGGCCGAACAGCGAGGCGATCGCGCCAAGCTCGCTCTCGTCGCCGGCCGGCGTCGAGGTCGCATGTGCGTTCAGGTGCTGCAGATCCGCCGGCGCAAGGCTCGCTTGCCGAAGCGCAATCTCCATGGCGCGGCGGGCGCCGTCGCCGTCGGGCGGACCGGAGGGCATGTGATAGGCATCCGCCGTCGTGCCGTATCCGATCAGCTCTGCGATCGGCGTGGCGCCCCGCGCCAGCGCGTGCTCGAGCTCTTCGATCACCAGTATCCCGGCGCCTTCGCCCATGACGAAACCGTCGCGATTGCGATCGAACGGGCGCGAGGCGCGCGCGGGCTCCTCGTTGAAGCCGCTCGACAGCGCGCGGGCCGCGGCGAAGCCGCCGAGGCTGACGATATCGATGCAGGCCTCCGCGCCGCCGCAGATCGCGACATCGGCTTCGCCCGCGCGGATCATGCGCGCGGCATCGCCGATGGCCTGCACGCCCGCCGCGCAGGCCGTGACCGGCGTGCCCAACGCTCCCTTGTAGCCGTATTTGATCGAGACGTGGCCGGCGGCGAGATTGGCCAGGAAGGAGGGGATCGTGAACGGCGACAGCCGGCGCACGCCGCGCTGCTCGGTGATGCGCACCGCCTCCGCCATTGCCGGGAATCCGCCGACGCCGGAGGCGATGATCGTCGCGGTGCGTTCCAGCGCGCTCGCATCCTGCGGCGTCCATCTGGCCTGCGCGACTGCTTCTGCCGTGGCGAGCAGCGCGAACAGGATGAAGCGGTCCATCTTGCGCTGGTCTTTTGGCGCGGCAGCCTGCGCCGGGTCGAAGCCGCCCTCGGCGTCGTCGGCCTTGTCGGGCACGCGGCCGGCGATGCGCGCCGGCAGCGCCTGCGCCCATTCCGGCAGCGGACGCAGCCCGCTCTGGCCGGCGAGGAGCCGGCGCCAGGACAGTTCGACACCGCAAGCCAGCGGCGAGACCGCGCCCATGCCTGTCACGACGATACGACGCATGTCAGTCTCCGGCCGGCGCTACGGCCGGGTTCATGGCTTTGAGCGAAGCGATGCGCCGACGCATTCCGCGGCCGGCGCGCGGCCCGGCAATTGCGACCGTATTGGCGAGCGTGATCGGCTGCATGCTGGTGGCGTCGACCACGACGGGCTCGAGCGGGCGGACGTCGTCGCGGCTCGCCAGCAGAATGGATGCGCCCTTCGGCGCGAGATGCTTGTTGCCCCAGGCGAGCAGGGCCACGATCACGGGGAAGAAATCCCGCGCCTTGTCCGTCAGCACATATTCGTACCGCGGCGGCCGCTCGTGATAGCGGCGGCGGACGAACATGCCGGATGCGGTGAGATGGGCGAGCCGCCGCGACAGGATGTTCGGCGCAATCCCAAGGTTTTGCGCAAATTCGTCGAACTTCGTCGCACCCTGAAACGCATCCCGCAGGATCAGGATGCTCCACCATTCGCCGACCGTCTCCACGGCACGGCCGACGGGGCATTCGAGGATGGAGGGAGATTTTGGCTGCATGCGGGAAGGTTAGGGTAGTTACTTGCAAAAAGCAAGTTACTGGGCGGGCGTCGGCGTGTGAGGGACGGTTTGCGGGACCTGCGTTGATGCAGCGTACCAATCCAACCCCGTCACCCTGAGGTGGCCGCTTCTTCAGCGGCCCTCGAAGGGCGACGGCCCGGATGCACCAGCTCGGCCGTGCATCCTTCGAGGCTCGCGGCCGCGATGCTTGGCATCGCGCCACTCGCGCCTCAGGATGACGGGTTAACAGTGGTGCGGAAGTGTCGGAGATTTCGGGCGATCGCCCCTCAGTGCGACCTTGCCAGGCAGAACGCCACCACCTGCTCCAGCGCACTCTTCATCGGCGAGGACGGGAACAGCGCCAGCGCATCGACGGCCATGGCACCGTAGTGCTGGGCGCGGCTCAGCGTATCTTCCAGCGCGCGATGCTTGTTCATCAGGCCGATGGCGTGATCCAGATCGCTGTCGCCGATCTCGCCGCGCTCCAGTGCCCGGATCCAGAAGGCGCGCTCGGTGTCGTTGCCGCGGCGGAACGCGAGCACGACCGGGAGGGTGATCTTGCCCTCGCGGAAGTCGTCGCCGGTGTTCTTGCCGAGCTTGGCGCTCTTGCCGCCATAGTCGAGCACGTCGTCGACGAGTTGGAAGGCGATGCCGAGATTCATGCCGACCGAGCGGCAGGCGGTCTGCTCCGCCTTGGGACGGTTGGCGATGACAGGCCCGACCTCGCAGGCGGCTGCGAACAGCTCGGCGGTCTTGCCGCGGATCACGGCGAGATATTCATCCTCGGTGGTCGCGGTGTTCTTGGCGGCGGCGAGCTGCATCACCTCGCCCTCGGCGATGGTGGCGGCGGCCGCAGAGAGGATGTCGAGCGCGCGGAGCGAGCCGACCTCGACCATCATGCGGAAGGCCTGGCCGAGCAGGAAGTCACCGACCAGGACGCTCGCCTCGTTGCCCCAGAGCATGCGGGCCGACAGCTTGCCGCGGCGCATCTCGCTCTCGTCGACCACGTCGTCATGGAGCAGGGTGGCGGTGTGCATGAACTCGACGCTGGCGGCGAGCTTGATATGGCCGTCGCCGGCGTAGCCGGCGAGGTTGGCCATGGCGAGCGTCAGCATCGGCCGCAGCCGCTTGCCCCCGGAGGAGATCAAATGGTTGGCAACTTCCGGGATCATGGTCACGTCTGAACCGGTCCGCGACAGGATTGTGGCGTTGACGCGCTCCATGTCAGAAGCGACAAGGGCAACCAGCTCTTCGATCGACGCGCCGGGAGTTTCGAAAGGTACGATGACGGCCACGCCGGTCTCCAATATTTGCCCCGGAAGGGCTATTCTGACGGAAAGACAATAGAAACTGGCGGTGAATGCGGCAAGTGCTGCGGAACCATTGACATTTGCCGTCTACCCCCTTTTCAGGCAGGAGGCCTGCGTTTTGCGTGAACTGGTTCGGACCAACGATATGGTGCTGGTGTCGGCGATCGGCGCGCTGCTCGACGGCGCCAATATCCATCATCTGGTGCTGGACCAGAACATGAGCATCATCGAAGGCTCGCTGGGTATCCTGCCGCGGCGGATCCTCGTCCATGAGGACGACGCCCAGGAGGCGCGCCAGCTCCTCACCGAGGCCGGCCTCAGCCACGAACTGCGCGGCGATGAGTGAGGCCGCAGGCATTACCGAGGACGCCTTCCTCGGCGGCCAGTTGCGCCTGAAACAGAAGCGATCCGGCCATCGCGCCGGGCATGATGCCATCCTGCTTGCGGCGGCGACGCAGGCGCGGGCAGGGGACCGCGTGGTCGATTTCGGCGCCGGCATCGGCACGGCCGGGCTGGCGCTCGCCCGGCGCGTTCCGGGAATCAGGCTCGATCTGGTCGAGATCGATCCGGAACTGGCCGGGCTTGCGCGCGCCAATGCCGCCGCCAATACGATTGCTGCCGAGACGATCGTGCTCGACGTCACGGCCGATGCACAGGCGTTCGCGGCACACGGGCTCGGTCCTGATAGCGTCGACGTGGTGCTGACGAACCCGCCCTTCAATGATCCCGCCCGGCATCGTGGCTCGCCGGATCCGTCCCGCCATACCGCGCATGTCGCGACCGAGGAGACGCTGCATGCGTGGGTGCATGCAGCGCGACGGATCCTTCGATCGAACGGTGCGCTGACTCTGATCTGGCGCGCAGACGGAATCGCCGACGTTATGGCAGCGCTGTCATGCGGCTTCGGCAGCCTTGTCGTCCTGCCGGTTCATGGCGAAGCGGGAAGGCCTGCGATCCGCGTGCTGGTTCGCGCGGTCAAAGGCGGCAGGGCCCCGACACGGTTGCTGCCGGGCCTCGTGCTTAACGAAGAGTCACTCGTGCCTAAAAGAGAGGTGAGGGATATTCTGGAGGGGAGGGCGACGTTGCCGCTGGCGGAGCCGTGACGGCTTACTGCGGAAGCGATTCCGTCTGCTGTTCGGAGGAAGACGTGAAGCGAATTGCCGTAAAAAGTGCACCGATCAGCAGCAACAGCAGATAGATCTTCATGGCGTTTCCTCCGCTGCCTATTGCAGCTTCCCAACGCGGGTTCTGCAAAACACGTTCCAGGCACTTTCAATGACACTCGCGTGATAAGAAGTGGTTAATCAGAGGTAAGGCGATGGCCGAACAATTGAACGATCGTGAGGGTTCCGGCCTGGCCGACAAGCTCATGCAATACCTTCCGGCGCGCTTTCGGCCCGGCGCGGCGGTCGTGCCTGTGGTGCGGCTGTCCGGTGTGATCGGCGCGGTGACGCCGCTGCGTCCGGGCCTGACGCTTGCCGGCGTCGCGCGGGTGCTCGAGCGCGCGTTTTCCTATCGGCACGCCAAGGCCGTGGCGCTGGTGATCAATTCGCCCGGCGGCTCGCCGGTGCAGTCGCGCCAGATCTACCTCCGCATCAAGCAGCTCGCGGCGGAGAAGAAGCTGCCAGTGCTTGTGTTCGTCGAGGACGTCGCGGCCTCCGGCGGCTACATGATCGCCTGTGCCGGCGACGAGATCATCTGTGATCCCTCCTCCATCCTCGGCTCGATCGGTGTGGTCGGCGGCAGCTTTGGTTTTCAGGAAGCGATCAGGCGGCTCGGCATCGAGCGGCGCCTCTACACGGCCGGCGCGCACAAGGCGATGCTCGACCCGTTCTTGCCGGAGAATCCGGATGACGTCGCCAAGCTGAAGGCGATTCAGCGCGAGATCCACCAGATCTTCATTTCGCTGGTGAAGGAGAGCCGCGCGGCACGGCTGAAGGGCGCGGACGACACCCTGTTCACGGGCGAATACTGGGCGGGGGACAGCGCGATCGCGCTGGGACTCGCCGACAGCATCGGCGATCTCCGCTCAACTCTTCGTGCTCGTTATGGCGACAAGGTTCTCACCCCCGTGATCGCGCAGCCGACCGGACTTCTCTCCGGCCTTCTGGGGCGGAAATCGCCTGGCGCGGGGCAGCTTTCGGCCCTGGAATCAATGGCCGGCCTGCCGGACGAGCTGATCTCGGCGGTCGAGACGCGGGCGATTTGGGCGAAATTCGGGTTCTAGGCGGCACCCTCCCGCGCCATTTGGTCCCTTGGCGGGCCAATTGCGGCGCGGCTCCGACTGCGCAAGAATGCCCGTGGGGGCTGAGCATTGAACAAGGATCGACCGATGCCGCCGTTCGTTGCATTCGCGGGCGTCCTGGGCGGGCTTGCCGTGGTCCGCTGGGCCTACAAGACCGCTGTCAGGATCAACCAGGAGCTGGAGGAGATGCGCCTGTCGCGCGTCACCGAAGCCGCTCGCATGGGGGATATCCAGACGCTGAAGCGTGACCCCGTGACCGGGGCTTACCGGCCGGGTTAGCCGCTCCACACGCTCATTCGCCATTTCGGGGCTCGCGAAGCGAGAACCCGGAATCCATCGAACCACGGAGCGAGCGGCGCAATGGATTCCGGGCTCGCCCTGCGGACGCCCCGGAATGACGGCCAATCCGCCCCCTTTGCCTTGATTCCCACCCCCGCCGTCGATACGGTCCCGCGCGATTCAAACCCCCCGCGAGAGCCTGATCTGACGATGGACGCCTCATTGCCCGCCCATATGCGCCCGGAACGCTCGTTCCAGGGCTTCATCCTCGCGCTCCAGAGGTTCTGGGCCGAGCAGGGCTGCGTGATCCTGCAGCCCTACGACATGGAGATGGGCGCGGGCACCTTCCATCCGGCGACCACGCTGCGCGCGCTTGGGCCCAAGCCCTGGAACGCCGCCTATGTGCAGCCCTCGCGCCGGCCCAAGGATGGCCGTTACGGCGAGAACCCGAACCGGATGCAGCACTACTACCAGTTCCAGGTGATCATGAAGCCGTCGCCGCCGAACCTTCAGGAGCTGTACTTGAAGTCGCTCGCCGCGATCGGCATCGATTCCGCCGTGCACGACATCCGCTTCGTCGAGGACGACTGGGAGAGCCCGACACTGGGTGCCTGGGGTTTGGGATGGGAATGCTGGTGCGACGGTATGGAGGTGAGCCAGTTCACCTATTTCCAGCAGGTCGCGGGCTTCGAATGCGCCCCGGTCGCGGGCGAGCTCACCTACGGGCTGGAGCGCCTCGCGATGTACGTGCAGGGCGTCGATCGCGTCTATGACCTCAACTTCAACGGCCGTGAGGGTGATCAGAAGGTCACCTATGGCGACGTCTTTCTGCAGGCCGAGCAGGAATACTCGCGCCACAATTTCGAACATGCCGACACCGCGATGCTGTTCGAGCAGTTCAAGATGGCGGAAGCGGCCTGCAGAAAGTACCTCGACGCAGGCTGGCACGAAGGCGGCAACAGGAAGCAGCACTTTATGGCGCTGCCGGCCTACGATCAGTGCATCAAGGCCAGTCACGTCTTCAACCTCCTGGACGCGCGCGGCGTGATCTCGGTGACGGAACGGCAGAGCTACATCCTGCGCGTCCGCGAACTGGCAAAAGCCTGCGGCGAGGCCTGGATCCACACTGAAGCGGGCGGAGCGGCCTGATGCCCGATCTTTTGCTTGAACTGTTCTCGGAAGAAATCCCGGCGCGCATGCAAGCCAAGGCGGCCGACGATCTGCGCCGCCTGGTCACCGACAAGCTGGTCGCCGAGGGCCTGGTCTACGAGGGCGCGAAGGCCTTCGCGACGCCGCGACGCCTTGCGCTCACCGTGCACGGCATTCCCGCACGCCAACCCGACCTCAAGACCGAGCGCCGCGGCCCGAAGGTCGGCGCGCCCGACGCGGCCGTGCAGGGCTTCCTGAAGGCGACGGGATTGAAGTCGCTGGATGAAGCAAAAATCCAGCGCGATCCCAAGGGTGATTTCTACATCGGCTTAATCGAGAAGCCGGGCCGCGACGCGATCGACGTGCTCGCGGAAATCCTGCCCGTCATCATCCGCACCTTCCCCTGGCCGAAATCGATGCGCTGGGGCGCGCGCTCGGGCAAGCCGAGCTCACTGAACTGGGTGCGGCCGTTGCACGCGATCACCGCGACCTTCGGGCTCGAGACCGAAGAGCCCGATGTCGTGAAGTTCGAGGTCGACGGCATCGCGACCGGCCAGACCACCTACGGCCACCGCTTTCTCGCGCCGGCACCGATCTCCGTGCGCCGGTTCGAGGACTACGAGGCAAAGCTGCTCGACGCCAAGGTCGTGCTCGATCCCGAGCGCCGCAAGGACGCGATCCTCACCGACGCCAAGCAGCTCGCCTTCGCGCAAGGCTTCGAGCTGGTCGAGGACCAGAACCTGCTCGACGAGGTCGCCGGCCTCGTCGAATGGCCGGTCGTGCTGATGGGCTCGTTCGAGCCGGAGTTCTTGGCGACGCCGGGCGAAGTGATCCGCGCCACCATCCGCAACAACCAGAAGTGCTTCGTGGTGAGTGATCCCAAGAGCACTGACAAGACGGGCAAGCTCGCGAGCAAGTTCATCCTGGTCGCCAATATCGAGGCGACCGACGGTGGTGCGACCATCGTCGCCGGCAACGAGCGCGTGATCCGCGCGCGGCTGTCGGACGCGAAGTTCTTCTACGAGACGGACCTCAAGACCAAGCTCGAGGAGCGGCTGCCGAAGTTCGAGCAGATTGTGTTCCACGAGAAGCTCGGCACCCAGGCTGCGCGCATCAAGCGCATAGAGCGCCTCGCCGCCGAGATCGCGCCGCTGGTCGGCGCCGATGTCGCCAAGGCCACGCGCGCGGCGCATCTCGCCAAGGCGGACTTGCTGACCGAAGTCGTCGGCGAATTCCCCGAGGTGCAGGGCCTGATGGGCAAGTACTACGCGCTGGCGCAGGGCGAGGATTCCTCCGTCGCCGCGGCCTGCGAGGAGCACTACAAGCCCCAGGGGCCTGCCGATGGCGTGCCGACCGATCCGGTCAGCGTTGCCGTGGCGCTCGCCGACAAGATCGACACGCTGGTCGGTTTCTGGGCGATCGACGAGAAGCCGACCGGCAGCAAGGACCCCTATGCTTTGCGTCGCGCGGCGCTCGGCGTGATCCGGTTGATTGCCGAGAACGCGTTGCGTCTGTCGCTCATGAAGGTGGCGGGATCGGCGCTCGCCGGCTTGTCGGTGAAGCCAGCCGATGCCTCGAAGCTTCCGAGCGACCTCCTTGCCTTCTTCGCCGATCGCCTCAAGGTCCAGCTCCGCGAGCAGGGCGCGCGCCACGATCTCGTTGATGCCGTGTTTGCGCTCGGCGGCCAGGACGATCTCCTGATGATCGTCCGCCGCGTCGAGGCGCTCGGCAAATTCCTCGACAGCGACGACGGCAAGAACCTGCTTGCCGGCACCAAGCGTGCCAGCAACATCCTCTCGATCGAGGAGAAGAAGGACAAGCGCACGTTCGACGGTGCGCCGGATGCCGCGCTCTACAGCCTCGCTGAGGAGAAGGCGCTGGCGAAGGCGATCGGTGAGGTCAAGGCGGAAGCCAGCGCCGCCGTTGCGAAGGAAGACTTTGCCGCCGCGATGAGTGCGATGGCAAAGCTGCGTCCGCCGGTCGATGCGTTCTTCGACAAGGTCCGCGTCAACGACGACGATGCGAAGGTGCGCGAGAACCGCCTGAAGCTCCTCAACGAGATCCGCAGCGCCACGCGTGCGGTGGCGGATTTTTCGAAGATCCAGGATTGAGGCGCGGCCGCGCGGCAAATGCCGCTTTCATTCCGGGCTCGCGCCAAGTGGCGCGCCCCGGAATGACAGAGCAAAAGATGCCCCGCCCGGCGGGGGGAAGACCGGACGGGGCCTGATGTCCGATAATACTGCTCGCGCCAGTCTGATGGAGCGCGCCGGACATCTAGTCGATTGTCAGTCGGTCGATCTCAGTCCAGCACTTCGACGACGCGGCGTGAGCGCGGCTCGACCAGCACGGTCTCCCCGTTCACGACGGTGTAGCGATAGGTGGTGGCGCCGAAACGTTGCGGCACGTCATAATAGGTGATGCCGCTCTCAGGTAAGGTGGCACCGACCACCACGCGATCCGGAACGCGGAAGGGCGGCACCCGTTGTTCGACGACATATTCGCGGAAGGCGGGCCGTTGTTCGACGGCGATTGTCGCGGCGCTGTCGACCACGGCGGGGGCACGTCCGATCGTGACATCGCTTTGCGCCTGCGCCGCAAGGGGCGAGCCGATCGCGGCCGCGAGCGCTGCGAGAGCAAGAATCCTGTTCCGCATGGACAACTCCTTCGACGTGATTCTTCGGACGCGCCAAGGGCGCGTTCTGGTTGCCAATGCATGGCCGGCTGCCAATGTTCCGGGAAAAGGCCTGCCGCATTCGCGGCAATTTCGGGCAGTTTTCGTGAGGCAGGGAACTCCCAGCGCGCCTTGCGCATCTCTACTCCCGGAACCCAGCCGGCTATGATCCGCGCGCGATTCGCCTCACCTCCACAGAAAGATAGTTCATGCACATCACCGTCGCCCACATTTCGCCGATCCTATCGTTGATTGCGGGCGTGCTCATCCTGATCATGCCGCGGCTCCTCAACTTGATCGTCGCGATCTTCCTCATCGTCAACGGCGCGATCGGGCTCGGGCTCCTGAAGTGGCTCCGCTTCTAGGCGTTCACTTTTCGGAACTGTCCGACTTGCGCGGGCCCGCCCAAAATGGTGTAAGGCCCGCGATTTCCCATTCCTCTCGCAGGTTGTGTGCAAGCTATGGCCAAAGCCGCCTCGAAGCCGAAGAAAATCCTAGTGAAATCAAAGCCATCCGCTGCCGCGAAGGCTGCGCCGCCGGCCCGCAAGGCGCTGGCCAAGAGCGCGCCGAAGCCGGTCGCCAAATCTGCTGCCAAGTCCGCTGTGAAGCCGGCGGCAAAGGCAGCGACCAAGGCGGCTGCACCGAAGGTCGCTGCCAAGCCCGCAGCGAAGAAGGCTGCCCCAGCGAAGGCGGCGCCCGCAGCGGCCAAGGCCGGCAAATGGGTGTTCACATTCGGCGACGGCAAGGCCGAGGGCCGGACCGAGATGCGCGACCTGCTCGGCGGCAAGGGGGCGAACCTCGCCGAGATGGCCAATCTCGGCCTGCCGGTGCCTCCGGGCTTCACCATCCCGACCTCGGTCTGCACCTATTTCTACGCCCACGACAAATCCTATCCGAAGGAGCTGCAGTCGCAGGTTGAGAAGGCGCTCGCCTATGTCGGCAAGTTGACCGGCAAGACCTTCGGCGACGCCAAGAACCCGCTGCTCGTCTCGGTGCGCTCGGGTGCGCGCGCCTCGATGCCGGGCATGATGGACACGGTGCTTAATCTCGGCCTCAACGACCAGACCGTGGAAGCGCTGGCCGAGCTGTCGGGCGACCGCCGCTTCGCCTATGACAGCTATCGCCGCTTCATCACCATGTATTCGGACGTGGTGCTCGGCTTCGAGCATCATCACTTCGAGGAAATCCTCGACACCTTCAAGGACAGCCAGGGCTACACGCTCGACACCGATCTGTCCGCCGACGACTGGGTCGAGCTGGTCGGCAAGTACAAGGACGCGGTCGCGCGCGAGACCGGCAAGGACTTCCCGCAGGATCCGCATGATCAGCTCTGGGGCGCGATCGGCGCCGTGTTCTCATCCTGGATGAACGCGCGCGCGGTGACCTACCGCAAGCTGCACGACATTCCGGAATCCTGGGGCACCGCGGTCAACGTGCAGGCCATGGTGTTCGGCAACATGGGCGAGACCTCGGCCACCGGCGTTGCCTTCACCCGCAATCCCTCGACCGGCGAGAGCAAGCTCTACGGCGAGTTCCTGATCAACGCGCAGGGCGAGGACGTGGTGGCGGGCATCCGCACGCCGCAGGACATCACCGAGGAAGCGCGCAAGGAATCGGGCTCCGACAAGGCCTCGATGGAATCGGCGATGCCGGAAGCCTTCAAGGAGCTGACGCGAATCTACACGCTGCTCGAGAAGCACTACCGCGACATGCAGGACATGGAGTTCACGGTCGAGCAGGGCAAGCTCTGGATGCTCCAGACCCGCGGCGGCAAGCGCACCGCGAAAGCGGCGCTGCGCATCGCGGTCGAGCTCGCCAATGAAGGCCTGATCTCGAAGAAGGAAGCGGTCACCCGCATCGATCCGGCTTCGCTCGACCAGCTCCTGCATCCGACCATCGATCCCAACGCCAAGCGCGACGTGATCGCGACCGGCCTGCCGGCTTCGCCGGGCGCGGCGTCCGGCGAGATCGTGTTCTCCTCGGACGAGGCGGCCAAGCTTCAGGGCGACGGGCGCAAGGTCATCCTGGTCCGCATCGAGACCAGCCCGGAAGACATCCACGGCATGCACGCCGCCGAAGGCATTTTGACCACCCGCGGCGGCATGACCTCGCACGCGGCGGTGGTCGCGCGCGGCATGGGCAAGCCCTGCGTCTCCGGCTGTGGCACCATCCGCGTCGATTACGGCCGTGGCACCATGAGCATCGGCTCGCGCACCTTCAAGACCGGCGACGTCATCACCATCGACGGCTCGCTGGGCCAGGTGCTCGCTGGCCGCATGCCGATGATCGAGCCGGAGCTGTCCGGCGAGTTCGGCACGCTGATGAATTGGGCCGACCAGGTCCGCAAGATCGGTGTCCGCGTCAACGGCGACACGCCCGACGATGCACGCACCGCGATCAAGTTCGGCGCAGAAGGCATCGGCCTGTGCCGCACTGAGCACATGTTCTTCGAGGAGACCCGCATCCGTACGGTGCGCGAGATGATCCTCTCCGAGGACGAACAGTCTCGCCGCGCCGCGCTCGCCAAGCTGCTGCCGATGCAGCGCGCCGACTTCGTCGAGCTGTTCGAGATCATGAAGGGCCTGCCGGTCACGATCCGTCTGCTCGATCCGCCGCTGCACGAGTTCCTGCCGCACACCCATGCCGAGGTTGAGGAAGTGGCGCGTGCCATGAACACCGACCCGCGGCGCCTCGCCGATCGCGCGCGCGAGCTCTCGGAGTTCAATCCGATGCTTGGCTTCCGCGGCTGCCGTATCGCGATCGCTTATCCGGAGATCGCCGAGATGCAGGCGAGGGCGATCTTCGAGGCGGCGGTCGAGGCCGAGAAGCGCACCGGCAAGGCCGTCGGCCTCGAGGTGATGGTGCCGCTGATCGCGACCAAGGCCGAGCTCGATCTCGTCAAGGCGCGGATCGATTCCACCGCCCAGGCCGTGATGCGCGAAACCAACACCAGGCTGGCCTATCAGGTCGGCACCATGATCGAGCTGCCGCGCGCCTGCCTGCTCGCGGGCGAGATCGCTCAGTCGGCTGAGTTCTTCTCGTTCGGCACCAACGACCTCACGCAGACCACCTACGGCATCAGCCGCGACGATGCGGCGAGCTTCCTCGGTCCCTACCTGGCGAAGGGCATCCTGTCGGTCGATCCCTTCATTGCGCTGGACCAGGAAGGCGTCGGTGAGCTCGTCAAGATCGGCGTCGCGCGCGGCCGCAAGACGCGGGCGAAGCTCAAGGTCGGCATCTGCGGCGAGCACGGCGGCGATCCCGCCTCCGTCGCCTTCTGTCACAATATCGGCCTCGACTACGTTTCCTGCTCGCCCTACCGCGTGCCGATCGCCCGTCTTGCCGCCGCGCAAGCCGCTCTCGGCAAGGAGATCGCAAGCCAGGCGTAAGGCGAGGCGCAGGATTGAATTGAGAGAGGCGGGGGTTTGGCTCCGCCTCTTTTTATTTTGTACGTCACTCTCTCCACGCCGTCATTGCTTCGCTGCGCTCGCAATGACGAGCTTGGGGATGCGCCTGCCACACACTCGCTGTCATCGCCCGGCTCGACCGGGCGATCCAGTATGCCGAGACGGTCGTGATGGAATCGAGAAGCTGCGGCGTGCTGGATGCCCCCGGTCAAGCCGGGGCATGACAGCAGTTGTTGTCGCAACATCGGTATCTCACCACTCGTCCCGTATTGATACGTCAGTGCAAGAGTTCCTTCACCATTCGCGTTGACCGATTGTTTACCGCTTCGAATGAGGCGGCATTTACCAACGCGCGTCATCGCTCCGTGAAAACACCTGTGTTCGCTTGAGTGTGCTGCATGCGCAACGCCGATTAACGCCCCGGCAACCTAAATTGGATACTTACGATAAAGATCGAATTGCACGGACGTACTGCGGTTCGGTTTTTCTGGCGTAAGCGTAGCGTGAGCGTGTTGATGTCAGTGTTGCGTAACCATCCGAAGGGCGCGCGGTTCGCGTCCTTCGGCATCGGTCTCTGCATCTTCGCATTGATGCCGAGAGAGACCGGCTATCAGGACATTGCCTCTCTGCTGGCGCGCCAACCCGGCGTCGCCGAGCGTTGGCAGAAGCAGGTGTTTTCCGCGGCGTCCTCGATCCAGCTCGCGACCTACAGTTTTTCGCGGCCCATCGGCACTTCGGTTCCGCAGAGCGCGATGGTTCGCCTGGCCAGCCTCGACGGCCACGACGTCACCGGCGCGATCAGACGCAATCCGGCGCTGCAGACCGCGCCGCGCTACCAGGCTTCCGACTTTCCCAAGGTCGATCGCTCCATGAAGGGTGACCGCCTCGCGATCATGACCCCGGCAGCACCTTCCGATACGGCGGCGCCGGGTGCACCGCCCGCGCAGGAAGATCCCGCGACCTCGAACAGCTCGGTGTTCGGCGCCAAGACCGTCGCCCTGCCACAGGCGATGTCACCGGAATCCGCCGCCGCGCTCGATCCCGAGCTGCAGGAAGCGCTGCGCGCGCCACCGCTGCCGCAATACACCAACGCACCGCAGGCCAGCGACGCCGCGCGCGCGCTCGCGACCGCTCCGCTGGAGGCGTTCAAGCGGGCCGCCACCGCGCCCGCACCGTCGCGCGATCCCTTCAGCGTCAAGACCTCGAACCTCTTCTTCGGCAGCTCCTCGCTCGGCGGCAATCTGGAAAGCATCGAGAGCTGGCAGCCCGGCGCCGAGCCGCTGATCGTGATGCCCGATCCCGACATGAAGGTGACGGCCTCGCTGTCGCCCCCGACGGTGGAAATCGCCAAGGACATCGAGAGCGGCGAGAGCGTTGCGCCGAAGGGCGAGGTCAACGTCGACAACCAGCGCACGAGGTCGCCGGCGGAGCGGCTCCCGCTCGATACCAAGTCGCGCGCCAAGTCCGAGAAGTGCCTCGCCGAAGCCGTCTATTTCGAATCCCGCGGCGAGGCCGTACGCGGCCAGATCGCGGTGGCGCAAGTCGTGATGAACCGCGTGTTCTCAGGCAAATATCCCGACACCGTGTGCGGCGCGGTCTATCAGAACAAGCACCGTCCCCTCGCCTGCCAGTTCACCTTCGCCTGCGACAACAATGCCGACGTGATCCGCGAGCCCGAGATGTGGGAGCGCGCCAAGAAGATCGCGAAAGCCATGCTCGACGGCCAGATCTGGCTGCCCGAGGTCGGCAAGTCCACCCATTACCACGCCTATTGGGTGCGCCCGTCCTGGGTCGCCGAGATGAAGAAGATGTACCGGACCGGCGTGCACACCTTCTACCGCCCGCGCGCCTGGGGTGACGGCAGCGAAGAGCCGAGCTGGGGCACGCCGGCCCAGACCGCCGCGCTCTCGGCCGAACTCGCGCAGGAAGCCAAGAGCTCCGCGGAATTGGGGGCGACCGAGCGGAGGTAGGTTTACTTACTCACCATGCCGCAGGTCTGCTCCCTCTCCCGGCTCGCGGGGAGAGGCGAAGACATCACATCTCGATATCCAGCGCACAGTCGAAATTCGGTGCCGAATGCGTCAGCGCGCCGGCTGATGCATAATCGACGCCGGTCGCGGCGATCGCGGCGGTCGACTCCAGCGTGACGCCGCCGGATGCCTCCAGTGCGAGACGACCCCCGTTGAGCCTCACCGCCTCGCGCAGGGTTGCAAGGTCCATGTTGTCGAGCAGCACGGCGTCGGCGAGCCCGCTGTCGAGCACCTCGCGCAGTTGCGACAAGGTATCCACCTCGATCTCGATCTTGACGAGATGGCCGGCATGGGCGCGGGCACGCGTCAGCACCGCACCGACGCCGCCGGCGACCGCAATGTGGTTGTCCTTGATCAGGATCGCGTCGTCCAGACCGAAGCGGTGGTTGAAGCCGCCACCGCAGCGCACCGCGTATTTCTCCAGCGCCCTGAGCCCCGGCGTGGTCTTGCGCGTGCAGCAGATGCGCATCTTCGTGCCTTCTGTGCGAGCGACATAATCCGCCGTCAGCGTCGCGACGCCCGACAGGCGGCCGACGAAGTTCAATGCGGTACGCTCGGCGGTGAGAATGGCGCGCGCGGGGCCCGAGATCGTCAGCACCTGCTGTCCACGGGCAACGCGTGCGGCGTCACGGACATGCGCGCGCACCTCGATGTCGGGCGAGAGCTGTTGCAGCGTCGCGAGCGCGAGCGGCAGGCCTGCGACCACGCCGGATTGGCGCGCGACCAGGACGGCCTCGGCCTTGGTCCCGTCCGGGATCGTCGCAAGCGAAGTGATGTCGCCGGCGCGGCCGAGATCCTCGTCGAGCGCGCGCTGCACGGCCGCCTCGATTGCGAGCGGCGAGAGAAAGGCGTCGGGATTTAGCAGTGAGGTCGGGGTCATCATAAACGGCTCCATCAGGCGATCACGGGTCGGGCGGCGCGGGGCGACGGGCTCAAGCCATCGGCTATCTCACGCACCGCGGCGAACGAGGTCATCGTTCTCCGCGCCGGTGCGGAAATGTCCGCCGGATGGTCGGAGCGGAAATGCGCGCCGCGGCTTTCGCGCCGGCGCCACGCCGAGGCTGCGACGAGCAGGGCCGACGTCGCCATGTTGCGCAGCGTGATGCTCGTTGCCTCGCGTTCGAGCGCGGCAAAGCTGCGCACGGCTTCGACGAGGCCGTCATCGTCGCGGACCACGCCGACGCAGGCGCTCATCGTCGCCCGCAGCCGCTTCACGGCCGCAGCATCCGGTGCACGACCGCGCGGTGTCACCACCGCATCGGGAAGGCGGGCAGGCGAGGGGAGCGCACGGCCGGCGATGTCGTCAGCGATGCGCGCGGCGTAGACCACGGCCTCGAGCAGCGAATTCGAGGCGAGCCGGTTGGCGCCGTGTGCGCCGGTCGACGAAACCTCGCCGCCGGCCCAGAGCCCGTCGATCGAGCTGCGGCCGCGGCCGTCCACCGCGATGCCGCCCATGTGATAATGCGCAGCCGGCGCGATCGGGATGGGCTGCGTTGCCGGATCGATACCGGCGGCGATGCAGCTTGCATGCACGGTCGGAAACTTGTCGGCGAAGCGCGCGCCCAGCGCCTGGCGCGCATCGAGGAAGGCGCCTCGCCCGGCCGCGATCTCGGCGAACCCGCCGGGAGCCACGATGTCGCGCGGCGCGAGCTCGGCGAGTGGGTGGCGCGCCACCATGAAGTGTTCGCCGTTGCCGTTGATCAGCGTGGCGCCTTCGCCGCGCAACGCTTCGGTCGCGAGCGGTGCCGGGTCGCTTCCGGCCATGATGGCGGTCGGGTGGAACTGCACGAATTCGGGGTCGGCGATCACGGCACCGGCACGCGCTGCGATCGCAAGGCCCGATCCGACGGCCTCGAGCGGATTGGTCGTGATGGCATAGAGGTGTCCGATGCCGCCGGTGGCCAGCACCACCGCGCGCGCGGCGAGCAATCGCGGCCTTGCCGATGAGTTGCCGGCCTCGCGCAATTGCAGGCCCGTGACGGCACCGTTCTCGGTCAACAGGGTCTCGGCGATGAGACCTTCGATGACGCGGATCGACGGCGTGCGGCGCACCGCTTCAGTCAAGGCCGCGATGATCGCGGCCCCCGCGCCGTCGCCGCGCACATGGACGATGCGCCGGGCCGAATGTGCCGCTTCGCGTCCGACCGCGAGCCTGCCTTCGAGGTCGCGATCGAAGGGGACGCCATAGCTCAGGAGATCGTGAATGCGAGGCGCGGCCTCGCGCGCAATTCCAAGCGCGACCGCCTCGTCGACGAGGCCGCCGCCGACCGCGATGGTATCGGCGGCATGCGCCTCTGGTGTGTCGCCCTCGGCGACGGCCGCTGCAATGCCGCCTTGCGCCCATGCCGATGAGGCGCCCTGTCCGAGCGGCGCCGCCGAGATCAAGGTCACCGGCCGCGGCGCGAGCTTCAGCGCACAGAACAATCCGGCAAGGCCGCCGCCGACGATGACGACCTCGTCGGTGCGGGCGAGGTTGTGGATGTTGTCGGTCATGTCTTCTCCATTCACTCCGCTGTCGTCCCTGCCAAAGCAGGGACCCATACGCCATGGTGTTTTCTGCTGCGGTTTGCCTTCAATTCTTCAGATTGATCATCCGCTCAACCGAGCGCCGCGCTCGCATCGCGAGCGCGGGATCGATCGTGACTTCCTCGCGGAGCGTCAGCAGACTGTCCAAAATGTTGGCGAGCGTGATGCGCTTCATGTGCGGGCAGAGATTGCAGGGACGCAGCATCTCGACATCAGGCAGCTCGGCCCGGACATTGTCGGCCATCGAGCATTCCGTGATCATCACCAGCCGCCGCGGCCGCTTCTCGCGCACCCAGTTGATCATGTGGGCGGTCGAGCCGGTGAAGTCGGCCTCCGCCAGCACGTCAGGCGGACATTCCGGATGCGCGATGATCTGCACGGACGGATCGGCTTCGCGAAAGGCGCGCAGCTCTTCGCCCTTGAAACGCTCGTGCACCTCGCAGGCGCCCTTCCAGGCGATGATCTTCACGTCGGTCTTCGAGGCCACGTAAGTGGCGAGATAGCGATCGGGCAGGAAGATCACGCTTGGAGCGCCCAGGCTCTCGACCACCTGCACAGCGTTCGACGACGTGCAGCAGATGTCGACTTCGGCCTTCACCTCTGCGGAGGTGTTGACATAGGCGACAACGGGAATGCCGGGAAATTTCTCGCGGAGCAGGCGAACGTCGGCGCCGGTGATGCTGGCGGCCAGCGAACAGCCGGCGCGCGGGTCCGGGATCAGGACGGTCTTGTCCGGGTTAAGCAGCTTCGAGGTCTCGGCCATGAAGTGCACGCCGCACTGGACGATGACCTTGGCCCGCACCTTTGTGGCCTCGACCGCAAGTTGGAGCGAGTCGCCGCCGATGTCGGCGACGCAGTGGAAGATCTCCGGTGCCTGGTAGTTGTGTGCGAGGATCACCGCGTCTCGCGCGCGCTTCAGCTCGTTGATCGCCCGGATCGTCGGCGCCATCAGCGGCCACTCGATCGGCGGGATCACGTGCTTCACGCGTTCATAGAGGGGTGCCGTGGCGCGCTCGACCTCCGGCGTCCATTCCAGCGCGGGCGCCGGCAATTTCGGTGCCGTTCGCGCCGGTGCGGCACGGGAGGCGGTGACTTGGCCTTGCGGCCGGTTGGCAAAGTCGTCGGGGCCGTAAATTCCAGCAATCGGCATCGAAGCCTCCCTTGCGTGTCAATTATGCTCAATCTGAGTATATTTGGGCCCCAAATCATCCGGCCGAGAGGCCAGCGCAAGCTTCATCTAGGACTTGATATACTCAATATGAGCAAATCTAAAAATAGCATGCACTGCGAGAGATGGCCAGACCCTGCCGCACACATTTCCGTCAAGCCGCGGCTGACGCGTCGGGCGAGGCCACGTCGAAATGCAATGCTCCCGCGGTAGCTCCCCATGGAATGCAACCGTTTTTGACTTGGGGTTTTCATGCAAGTGCATTAAACGGCTGGTTCGCGGGCGCTGCTTCGGTCCGCCAACGACAGACGAGGAACACCATGTCGACATCAGCTGGCGAACTTGCTCCGGCCTCTCGTTCCTCCAATTGGCGCCCCCCCGCCGTTATCATCCTGTGCGGTTGCGCGATCGGCATGCTCGGCTTCGGTCCGCGCTCGGCGCTCGGCTTCTTCGTGCAGCCGATGAGCCACGAGTTCTCCTGGGGCCGCGATGTGTTCGGCCTCGCGATTGCCGTACAGAATCTGTTGTGGGGCCTGGGCCAGCCGTTCGCCGGTGCGGTCGCGGATCGCTTCGGCCTGTTCCGGGTGATGTGCGTTGGCGCTCTGCTCTATGCCGGCGGCCTGCTGCTGATGCGCTATTCCTCGACGCCGCTGTCGCTCGACATCGGCGCCGGTGTGATGGTCGGCTTCGGCCTTGCCGGCTGTTCGTTCAATCTGGTGCTATCGGCTTTCAGCAAGCTGTTGCCGGCCGAGAAGCGCGGCCTGGCGCTCGGCGCCGGCACCGCAGCGGGCTCGTTCGGGCAGTTTCTGTTCGCACCGATCGGCGTTGCGCTGATCGACAATTTCGGCTGGCAGCAGGCGCTCTCGGTGTTCGGCTTTCTGATGCTGCTGATCATCCCGCTGTCGCTGGCGCTCTCGACGCCGCCGGTCGCACATGCGGCAAACGCGACACCGGCGGATGAGCAGAGCTTCACCAGGGCGCTTGCCGAAGCCTTCGGCCACCGCTCCTACGTGCTGCTGGTGCTCGGCTTCTTCACCTGCGGCTTCCAGCTGGCCTTCATTACCGTGCATCTGCCGGCTTTCCTGGTCGATCGCGGCATCTCCGCGCAAACCGGAGGCTGGGTGATCGCGGCAATCGGGCTGTTCAACATCATCGGCTCGCTCAGCGTCGGCTATCTCCAGAACTCATTGCCCAAGCGCTACATCCTCTCGACCATCTACTTCACGCGCGCGCTGGCAACGCTCGCCTTCATCTCGTTCCCGATCACGCCGTTCTCGGCGATCGCATTCGGCGCGATCTCCGGCCTAACCTGGCTGTCCACGGTGCCGCCGACCTCGGCGCTGGTGGCGCTGATGTTTGGCACGCGCTGGCTTGCGACGCTCTATGGCTTCGCCTTCGTCAGCCATCAGGGCGGCGGCTTCCTCGGGGTCTGGCTTGGCGGCATCGTGTTCGAGCGCTTCGGTTCCTACACCCCGATCTGGTGGCTCTCCATCCTGTTCGGCGTGCTCTCCGCGTTGATCAATCTTCCGATCGTCGAGAAACCGGTGGCACGGGCGGTTGCGCAGCCTGCCTGATCGGCTAAACATCCTGGACAAACACGTCAGGGAGTTCAGTCGTGGCCACATTCAAGGCGATCCGGATCGACAAGGCGGACAAGGGCACCACCGCCGCGCTCACCCAGTTCGATGAAGCCGAGCTGATGGAGGGCGACGTCACCGTCCGGGTCGAATGGTCGACGCTGAACTACAAGGACGGCCTTGCGCTCACCGGCAAGGCGCCGGTGGTGCGCCGCTTCCCGATGATCGCCGGCATCGATTTCGCCGGCACGGTCGAAACGTCCTCGCACCCGCAGTGGAAGGCTGGCGACAAGGTCGTCTGTACCGGCTGGGGCATGGGCGAGACCCATCTCGGCGCCTACGCCGAGAAGGCGCGGGTGAAGGGCGACTGGCTGGTCGCCCTTCCGCAGGGCCTGTCGGCGCGCGATGCTATG
The DNA here is from genome assembly GCF_004114915.1 of Bradyrhizobium guangxiense. Lineage (NCBI taxonomy): Bacteria > Pseudomonadati > Pseudomonadota > Alphaproteobacteria > Hyphomicrobiales > Nitrobacteraceae > Bradyrhizobium > Bradyrhizobium guangxiense. The sequence goes on from NZ_CP022219.1 coordinate 1,392,718, forward strand.
GCGATTGGCACCGCCGGCTTCACGGCGATGCTCTCGGTGCTGGCGCTGGAGAAGCACGGTCTATCGCCGAAGAGCGGCCCCGTGGTGGTCACGGGCGCGGCCGGCGGCGTCGGATCGGTCGCCACCGCCGTGCTCTCCAAGCTCGGCTACCACGTCATCGCCTCGACCGGCCGCGCCGCGGAGGCCGACTATCTGAAGCACATCGGCGCCGCTGAGATCATCGACCGCAACGAATTGTCGGGGGCGGCCAAGCCGCTGGCGAAGGAGCGCTGGGCGGGCGGCGTCGACAGCGTCGGCTCGACCACGCTGGCGAATCTGCTGTCGATGACGAAGTACGGCGGAGCCATCGCAGCCTGTGGCCTGGCGGCCGGTATGGACCTGCCGTCTTCTGTCGCGCCCTTCATTTTGCGTGGAGTGTGCCTTCTCGGCATCGATTCGGTGATGTGCCCGATTGAGCCGCGGAAAGCTGCCTGGCAGCGTCTGGCCTCCGATCTCGATAGAGCAAAACTGTCTGAAATCACTCATGAAATTTCGCTTGAGGAGGTTCCTCAATGGGGCGCGAAAATCCTGGCCGGTGAGGTCCGCGGCCGTATCGTGGTAAAAATTCTCTAACGGCGTTCAGACTTTACCAACCAAGCTGCTTCAATGTCGCCATGGTTAGTATGGTAAGCAGCGGGTAAAGAGATAAGGCATCGCCCGCTGCGGGGGTCGGTTCGGAGTTGAGCATGCTTGCGCGTATTGTGTTGGGGGCTGTCACGGCGGCAGCAACGTTTGCGCCGGCCATTGCCGGAAGCATGAATGCCGACGAGGCACGTCGCTTCGTGGCTGGCAAAGTGTTCGCCTTCACCTGTTTCGACGGCACCCGCGGTGCAGGCCGCATCCTCGACGATCTCGGTGCTGCCGGTGCGGTGCAGTTCTCGGGCGCAGGCCCGGTCAAGCATCTCCGCCTGCCCGGCAATACGCTTCAGATCCGCGGCCAGAACGTCTGCGCCTCGATCAAGGGCATTCCGTTCGAGCCCTGCTTCAATCTGGAAAAGACCGATGATCGCAGCTTCCGCGGCTCGGTGTCGGGCATGGGCTTCGCCTATTGCGACTTCCACCACCAGGGCGGCAACCAGATGCTGATGGCGCGCGCTGCGGCGCGGCCGCGCTCGATCCATAGGTCGGAGCATACCGGCTCGATCGGGACGTCGAACACCGAGGTCGCCGCGCGCGTGGAGACGCCGCGTGTCGAGAGCAGTCGGCTGGAGCCGGTGAAGGCGGAGATCAAGTCGGAGCCCGCCAAGAACGAGGCCCCGCTGGAGCTGCGCCGTTCGACCCAGTGAGACCGCGGCGCGGGACAGTCCGCGTACTTTGTTGTTGAACACAGCCATCGAACACGAAGCCGCCGCGCCGTAGTCATACGGACGGCGGCCTTCATGCGTTGGTAGCTGTTCGCGCCCCAGTTTGCGTACGGCCGGGGGGCGCGGCCCGATAAAAGGGTTCAACGATGTCGCTGTACTTCTTCCGCATCAGTACCGGCCGCTATTCCGGCGCCGCCGACCAGCCGTACGAGTTCGAGGATCGCGCAGCCGCCTGGACGGAGATGACCGAGGTCTGCGCCAATCTGCTCGGTGGCATCGCCCGCAGCCTGAAGCCGAACGCCCAGTGGTGCATGGAGCTGCTCGACGAGGACAAGAAGCCGGTCTTTCGCATCAGCCTTGTCGGCGAGACCGTCGGATGCAGAACACCCTAGACCCGACCTCCAGCTGTAATTTACAACTATGGCGAGATCATTTCTCTTCGCGTTCAATCATTTAGCGTAAAAGTTCCGTATTTCTGCGAGTGATGTCTTTAACCAAATCGGAACGTGAGGCGCTCAATTTTTGGGCAAGGGCGCAGTCAACGCCTAGGAGCAGTCGACAATGACTCGGCTGCGCATTCCTTCGGGGGAAACTGCCCATGTTGAGCCTTGTTCAGAACTTGAAAATCGGCACCAAGCTGGCGATTGCTTCGGCACTCGGGGTGCTCCTGGTCGGAGCCATGATCGCGAGCCAGATGCTCGGCAATGTCAGTGTCCGCGAGATCACAGAAAGCGCGGTTGCGCAGCAGCAGATCGCGCGCGACGCGGTGAAGACCGAGGGCGCTGTTCGCCGCATGCAACTCGCCGTACGAGACCTTCGTCTGGCCAATAGCCAGGCCGATATCCAAAAGGCGAATCAGAGTTTGGAGGAACAGCAGAAATCGATCAGCTTGTTGGTTGATCGGATGCTGCGCCTGTCGCACGAGGCTGAGAACCGCCCCCGCATGGAGAAGTTGAGATCGCTGGCCGCGGATTATGGAAAGGCCGCGCAGCAGATTTCTGGCGTCCGCGGCGAGATAGTGGCTGCGAGCGGCGCAGATGGTGCGTCGCGTGCCGCCAAGCTCAATGAAGACGCTGTACGCATCGCTCGCGAGGTGACCCTGCCGATTGCCGCCCAACTCGATGTCCTGACCGGTCAAATCGCCGACTACGGGAGCCGCAAATCTGAAGAGAAGAATGCCGCGTCCGCAGCCCAAATGCGATCGAGCGAGCAGCTTGCGATCATGGTCGGCGCGCTCGCCATGCTCGTCCTCGTTGGCTCCTGGCTGATGTCGTTCGTGGCTATCGCCCGGCCGATCCGCGCGCTCACCGTCGCCATGGACAAGCTCGCCGGCGGCGATTTCTCCGTGGTGCTGCCCGGGCTCGGCCGCAAGGACGAGGTCGGCGGCGTTGCTGCGGCCGTCGAGAAATTCAAGATCGTATCCGAACAAAAGGCGCGCGAAGAGGCCGAGGCCAAGATCAGGCAGGATCAGGCTGCGGCCGCGCAGCGCAAGGCCGAGATGCACAAGCTGGCTGACGGCTTCGAAGCCGCGATCGGCGAAATCGTCGACACCGTGTCCTCGGCTGCAACCGAACTGGAAGCTTCCGCGTCGACCCTGACATCGACTGCGTCGCGTGGACAGGAGCTCACCACGATGGTTGCCGCCGCCTCCGAGGAGGCGTCCACCAACGTGCAGTCGGTGGCGTCGGCCACCGAGGAGCTGTCGTCATCGATCACCGAGATCAGCCGACAGGTGCAAGAATCCGCCCGTGTCGCGGGCGACGCGGTAAACCAGGCCCGCACCACAACCGATCGTGTCGGCGAGCTGTCCGCCGCCGCGGCGCGGATCGGCGACGTCGTCGAACTGATCAACACCATCGCCGGCCAGACCAATCTGCTGGCGCTCAATGCAACCATCGAGGCCGCGCGCGCCGGCGAGGCGGGCCGCGGCTTTGCCGTCGTCGCGTCCGAAGTCAAGGCGCTCGCCGAGCAGACCGCGAAAGCGACCGGCGAGATCGGCCAGCAGATCGCCAGCATTCAGACCGCGACCGAGCATTCGGTTGGCGCCATCAAGGACATCAGCCACACCATCGAGAAGCTGTCCGAGATTTCCTCAACCATCGCGGCTGCGGTGGAAGAGCAGGGCGCCGCGACACAGGAAATTTCCCGCAACGTGCAGCAGGCGGCGGCAGGCACACATCAGGTGTCGTCCAACATCACCGACGTGCAACGCGGCGCGAGCGAGACCGGTTCGGCTTCCTCGCAGGTGTTGTCCGCGGCGCAGATGCTGTCGGGTGACAGCAATCGTCTCAAGCTCGAGGTCGGGAAGTTTCTCGGCAGCGTGCGAGCCGCCTGACAGCGACGTCTCTCTGAAGTTCAGATTTCAACCGTCGCGCGCGAATGCGCGGCGGTCTCGCGCGTTCGTATTTGGTGCAGCGCCCTCTGCGGGCAAGGTTAACTTTCCGGAAAACCGATGCGGTCATGATTGCAGCAATTTCCCGGGTGCTGAGTCGCCCTTCGCGTATTGTATTTCAATTGCTGAAGCGAGTTCATGAGCGGCATTTCCATTCGTCTTACTCACAAGGTCATGGCGATCGGACTGTTCGGCCTCATCGGGCTCGTCGCATTCGGCTCGATCTACCAGATTGGCAGCCTCTCCCAGGACACATCCCGCGATGCTGCTGAAGACGCGCGCAGGATGTCCGACCTGAACCAACGGGTTTCCCAGCAGATGCTCGAAGCGCGCCGGGCCGAGAAGGATTTCCAGCTCCGTCGGGATCAGGCCTATACGAAGCGCCACGCCGAACTTGCGTCCGGCATCATCCGCAATCTCGACGGCCTCGGCGACGCAACGCGTGCGGCGGGATACGCGGGAATTGGCGAGCAAGTGTCGCAGGTCCGCGCCGGGTTCGAGAGACACGCGAAAGAGTTTGCGGCCGTCGAGCAGGCCGAAGTCAGGCTCGGATTGAACGAAACACTGGGGCTGTCAGGCTCGCTGCGCACCGCGGTCCACGACATCGAGACCAAGCTCAAGGAGATCGACGACCCCCGGCTCACCAGCGGCATGTTGATGATGCGTCGCCACGAGAAGGACTTCATGCTGCGCCGCGACCAGAAATACGCGGAAGCGCTCAAGAAGACTGCGGCGGAATTCTCCAAGCAAATCGAAGCATCGACGATTCTCCCGACAATCAAGGCCGATATCGCCAAGAAGCTCGCCAAATACGAGGCTGACTTCGCAGCCTGGGCCGCCGGCGCGCAAGACCTCGCCGCGCATGGAACGGCCATGTCCAGGGAATTCCGGCTGATCGAGCCGATCCTCGAGGAGATCGAAAAGAACGTGACTGAGCGCTACGTCTCGGCGCGGGCGGCTGAAGCGTCGACGCGAGCCTCGATCAAGCTCTGGATGTGGGTCGCGCTTGGATGCTCCGTCCTGCTGGTGGGAAGCGTGTCTTATTTCATCGGCCGCTCGATCTCGACCGCGCTGATCGCGATGGTGCGCTCCATGACCGGCTTGGCACACGGCGACACCTCCGTCGTGATCCCCGGCCTCGGCCGCAAGGATGAGATCGGCGAGATGGCCGGCGCGGTTGCGGTCTTCAAGACCAACATGGCGGAGGCCGAGCGGCTGCGCACCGAGCAGGCCGAAGCGGAGGCGCGGGTCCGGCAGCAGCGCAAGGCCGACATGCAGCGGCTCGCCGACGGGTTCGAAGGCGCGGTCGGCGAGATTATCGAGATCGTATCCTCGGCGGCGACCGAGCTCGAAGCGTCCTCCAACACGCTGACGCAGGCCGCCGAGCGCGGCAACAGCCTCGCCACCGCCGTGGCGGCGGCCTCGGAGGAGGCTTCTGCAAATGTGCAGTCGGTGTCATCAGCGAGCGAGGAGTTGACCTCTTCGGTCTCGGAGATCAGCCGTCAGGTGCAGGAATCGGCTCGCGTTGCCGACGTCGCCGTCGGACAGGCCGAGCGCACCAACGCGCGCGTCGCCGAACTGACGAAGGCCGCCTCTCGCATTGGCGACGTGGCCGAGCTGATCAACACCATTGCCGCGCAGACCAACCTTTTGGCGCTCAACGCGACGATCGAAGCGGCGCGGGCGGGCGAAGCCGGCAAGGGTTTTGCGGTGGTCGCGACCGAAGTGAAAGCTCTTGCCGAGCAGACCGCGAAGGCCACCGGCGAGATCAGCCAGCACATCGGCGCGATCCAGACCGCGACGGAAGACTCCGTCGGCGCAATCAAGGAGATCGGCGACACCATCGCGCGGATGTCGGAGATTTCCTCGACCATTGCCGCGGCGGTGGAAGAGCAGGGCGCCGCGACGCAGGAAATCTCCCGCAATATCCAGCATGCCGCGATAGGTACCGCCGACGTCTCGGCGAATATCGGCGACGTCCAGCGTGGCGCGGGCGAGACCGGCGCCGCCTCGGCGCAGGTGCATTCGGCCGCACAGTCGCTGTCGCAGGAGAGCAACCGCTTGAAAAGCGAGGTCACGCGCTTTCTGGAGATGGTGCGGGCGGCCTGAACGGCGCGCCGGTATGGCGCTGCACAATGCCGGTCATGCCGCAGCAGATGGTTGCGGAACATATAGGGCCGGCGACGCCGAATTCCGTAATTTAACGTAGCTTCCTGTTAACGCCTGTTTGCAATTATGGACGCAATCTTACGGGACAAGAACCAGCCAGCATCGTTGGAATGACCTCCGCCCATTCGTCCGTCGCGACGATTGCGGCGCAGCTGACTTGTGCGTTGCGGGTTTCATCGGGATTTGCGTGATGTCGAAATTGTCGATCGTGTTCAAGCTGCTGACCGTGCTGTCGGTCCTCGTGCTCTCGCTTGCCGGTGTCGGCGTGATGGCGATCGGCACCATGCAGAACATCAACGCTCATACCGTCGAGATTGCCGAGAGCTGGCTGCCGAGCGTGCGTGCGCTGGGCTCGATGCGTGCCGACATCAACGAGCTGCGCGTCGCGCTTCGTCTGCATCTGATGCAGGACACGGCCGAGGGCAAGGAGGCCGCCGAAAAGCGGCTGGCTGGCTTGCGTGAGCGCATCGAGAAGACGCGCAAGGTCTACGAGCCGCTGATCACGGTCGCCGAGGAGCGCTCGCTCTACGAGCAATGGAGCAAGGCATGGGCGGAATATCTGACCGGCGTGCAGGAGACGATGGCGCTGTCGCGCAAGAGCATCGGCCGCTTCCCGACCGATGCCAACGAGCTGCTGCAGACCAAGGTCGCGAAGATGGCCCAGGCCGCCGATCCCCTGCTCCAGAAGGGCATCGAGCTCAATAACCGGGGTGCCGAGCTGGAAACGAAGCAGGCGGCCGACAGCTACGCCACCATCTTCCGCGTGCTGGTCGGCATCATCGTTGCAGCCGTCGTGATCGCGATCGGCGCCGCCTATTATCTCGTGCGGGACGTGTCGCGTGGGATCGCCTCGATCATCCGTCCGATGCAGTCGCTCGGCGAGGGCGACCTCTCGGCCGAGGTGCCGCATCGCGGCGAGAAGACCGAGATCGGCTCAATGGCGGATGCGCTCCAGATCTTCAAGGAGGCGCTGATCGCCAAGAGGGCCGCCGACGAGGCGGCCGCCCGCGACGCCGAAGCCAAGATCGAACGCGGCCGCCGCGTCGATGCCATCACGCGCAATTTCGAGGTCATGATCGGCGAGGTCGTCGAGACCGTGTCGTCGGCATCGACCGAGCTCGAGGCCTCCGCGGCCACGCTGAGCGGCACGGCGCAGCGCGGCAAGGAGCTCGCGACCGTCGTTGCGGCCGCGTCCGAGGAAGCCTCCACCAACGTCCAGGCCGTCGCCTCGGCCTCGGAGGAGCTGTCGTCCTCCATCACCGAGATCAGCCGCCGCGTGCAGGATTCGGCGCGGATGGCCGCGGACGCCGTCGAGCAGGCGGCGCGGACCAACGACCGCGTCAACGCGCTGTCGCAGGCCGCCTCCCGCATCGGCGACGTCGTCGAGCTCATCAACACCATCGCGGGCCAGACCAACCTGCTGGCGCTGAATGCGACCATCGAAGCGGCGCGCGCCGGAGAAGCCGGCCGCGGCTTTGCCGTCGTCGCTTCCGAGGTCAAGGCACTCGCCGAGCAGACCGCGAAGGCGACCGGCGAGATTGGCGCGCAAGTCGCCGGGATCCAGGCCGCGACGCAGGAATCCGTCAACGCCATCCAGGAGATCGGCGGTACCATCGAGCGGTTGTCCGAGGTGTCCTCGGCCATCGCCGCCGCCGTCGAGGAGCAGGGCGCGGCGACCCAGGAGATCTCGCGCAACGTCCAGCAGGCCGCACTCGGCACGCAGGAAGTCTCGTCCAACATCACCGACGTGCAGCGCGGAGCGATCGAAACCGGCTCTGCCTCGGGCGAAGTGCTCTCGGCAGCGAAATCGCTGGCCACCGACAGCACCCGCCTGAAGGTCGAGGTCGCGCAGTTCCTGGAGTCGGTGCGCGCGGCCTGATCTTTACGCGGTCGCCTGCGGGGCCGGCGGCGGAGCGGCCTGCCGCCGGAACAGGATGCGCTGGTAGAGCCAGCCGATCGCGACCAGCACGACGCCGAGGCACATGAACGACAGCGCGCGGTAGACGCCCGTCAAGGTCCAGACGTCGACGGCGAAGGCCTTCAGGATCGTCAACCCGATGACGGCGGCCGAGGCCAGCCGCGCACGCTCCGAATTGACCAGGATGCCGACGCCAAGCAGCATCACCCCGAACGCGAGCCACCCGATCGAGTAGGTATATTGCTCGGCGCTCGTCGTGCCGCCGTAGAGCAGGACCGGGCCGTGATAGAAGCGGCGGATCTCCAGCGTCACATAGGCGAGCGCGAACACAAGGGCGCCGCCCGCGATCGTGTTGGCATATGCGACGGGGCGATGGCCCGCCACGGCGTAAGAGAGCAGCAGCATCAGCACGGCCGGCAACGCATAGCCGAGCAGCAGCAAATTGAACACGAGGCCGCCGACATCGACGCTGGTGAACAGCAGCGGATTCTCCAGGATCAGGAGACCCAGCACGCTGATGAGCCCGGCGATCGCCGTGAGCACGACAGCGCCGATATTGTGCACGATGCTGTGGCTGCGCAGCCACAGGCGCTCCAGCCCGATCGCCATTGCGAGCGTGACACAGACCTGCAGTGCGAACTCGAGCAGCGACGGCGGCGAGGTCATGCGGCCGCCGGTCGCAAAGTGCCGGATCTCCATGAAGGCGAGCAGTGCTGTGAACAGGATCGCGGCAGTCTCCACCATGCGCAGCGGCGGATCGTCGGCGCGGCGGCGCAGGAAGATGCTCGCGCCCCAGAACGAGGCCGCCGGCAGGCCGTAGCCCCAGAGCAGCCAATTGAAGATCGGCGTGGTACCGACGGCGTCGCCGACGATGCGTGGGTCATAGGCGATGCGCGCGGTGACGATGCCAGCGAAGATGGCGGCGAGCCAGCGCAGGAACGGGATCGGCCGCTGCATCGAGATCCAGGCGGTGCCGAGCGACATCAGTGCCAGCGCGATCGTCAGCCAGCCCTTCTCCAGGGCGAAGGTCAGCGCCAGCGCCAGCGCACCGAGCGTGCCGGTCGCGAACAACGCGGTGGAGATCATGGTGCCCGGCCGGCTCTCGCGGCGCGTGAGGGCTTCCGTCGCGGCACCAAAGGCCGCGGCAAGCAGCACGGCGAGGATCGCGAACGGGATCGAGCGGTCGAGATGGGCGATGCGCGCATAGAGCGCAACCAGGATCGCGATCGGCGTCGCGACGCCGGCCGCCGACCACACCACCGGGATGATTGCCGAGTTCGAGCGGCCCTGCGCCAGGAAGCCCGCGATGCCGAAGCCGGCGGCGAAGATCGCGGCCGTCACCAGATGCAGCGTCACGGAGCTGTCGATTGCCGTCGGCCCGACGCCTGACATCGCGCCGCCCGGCAGCACCAGCATGTCCGGACTGGCGCGCACCGCCCATTCGGCGAACACGATGAAGACGGTGGCGGCAGCCGCACCGAGCGCGCCGGTGGCCGCCGGCGCGCGCCAGGCGACGAACAGCGTTGCACCGACGAGCAGCGCAAACGCGATCAGCGCCAGATCGGCGTGCGCACTCGACAGCACGATCAGCATCGCGCCGAACAGATAGGCACCGAGCGAGCTCGACGACACCGGCTCGATCTCGCCGTCCTCGATGCCGGGGCCGAACATGAAGCTGCAGACCACGAGGAGGGCGGCGAGCACGAAGCCCGCGATGACATGGAAGGCGTGCGGCGCGACCTGGACCTGCCCGGTGTCGAGACCCGGGAACAGCCAGAGCACGGCGAAGACGATCGTCGTGACCGCGAGCCAGCGCCACAGCCGGATGCGGGCGAGGCCGAAGCTCGCGGCGGTGACGACGGCGAGATAGATGTAGAGCGCCCAATAATCCGGCTTGCCGCTGGAGACGAGGACCGGCGTCACGAAGGCGCCGACGACGCCGAGGCCGGCGAGCGCCGGTCCGTGCAGCAGCGCGGCGGCGAGCGTGCACATGGCCACGATGCCGAGCATCACGAAAGCGGTGGCGGGCACGAGGAAACCGTAGAGCGCATAGGCGGCATAGATGGTCGCGAACGCCACCGCCGTGCCGGCCGCGGTGAGGATCGCGGGGATGTTGGCGATCGGCAGCGCCGCGATGTTGGAGATGCTCTCCTTGCGCCGCGTCCATTCGCCCGCCCCCAGCAGCGCCGCCGCGAACAGGCCGCCCAGGAACACGCGCACGCCGGGGCCGAGCAGGCCGGCCTCGATCGAATAGCGCACCATGAAGAAGCCGCCGAGCGCGAGCGCAAGGCCGCCGATCCACACCACCCAGCGCGTGCCGAGCTGCTCCTCGAAGCCAGGTTCTCGAATATCAGATGCGGGAGCGGGCCCAGGCAGTGGCGGCGGGGCATCGGCCTGTGGGCTGGTCTCGACCGGGGGCGGCGCAAGCTCTTCGGTGACGAGCGGAGGCAGCGCCGGCTCGGCCTCAGGCGCAAGCGGCGGTCGCTCGGCGGTCGCTGTTGCGGGCGCCTCGGCTTGCGCCAGCGTGGGCAGCGGCGGCGGCTGGACCGGCCGCTGCGCGTAGAACATCGCTTCGAGCGCGTTCAGTCGCCGGCGCAGCTCGGCCGCCTGGCTGGAAGCCTTGATCGCGATCAGGAAGGCGATGATCGCGATGATCACCGCAAAGGTGTCGAACGGGCCGTCGAACATGAAGCCTCCAGGCAACCGGCGGGGCAGGGCCGGCGGCACAAATCTCAGAGTCTAAAGCGCGATGAGATTCGTCCTCGCGCTTTAGGTTGTTGTTTGCGCATGATCTTTCCGGAAAACCGCTTCGCACTTTTCCGGATCATGCTTTAGCGCCGGGAGCGCACGCGCAAGCCCGGCGCAGGCCGCTCCTGGAGCACCTCGCGGCGGAAGCGGTAGAGCGCTGCCGGCCGTCCGCCCGTCTGTGTCGACATCACGCCGGTCGGTTCGACCAGAGCTTCCATTTCGACCAGGCGGCGGAAGTTCTGCTTGTGCAGGTGCCGGCCGGAGATCGCCTCCACCGTATGCTGCAGTTCCGTAAGTGTGAATTCGGGCGGCAAAAGTTCAAAGACGACAGGACGATACTTCAGTTTTGCCCGCAGCCGCGCGATCGCCGTGGCGAGAATCCGGCGGTGGTCGAACCGCATCGAGGTCCCGAGCGGAGGAAGCCTCTTGCGGGCCAATGCCGCCGGGCGGCCGTCGCGCCGCGCTTCCTCGACCAGCCCGGCCTCGTACAGGAGCTCGTAGCGGTCGAGCACGCGCTCCTCGTCCCAGGCGGCCCCGTCGAGGCCGAAATAGAACCGCACGCGATCCTTGCGCGGCAGCGCGCGGATCGTCTCCGGCGTCTCCTCCGCGGCCCATTCGGTCAGCGCGGGAATGATGTCGCGGGCGATGATCGCCGGCGGCTCCTCGCGCCAGTCTTCCCAGGGCAAGAAGCGATACCATGGCGCGAAGCTCGCCGCGTTTGCCGCAAGCTCGCCGTCCACCGCGCGCGTCAGCGCGAGATAGCCGATCGACACCATATGCGCGCCGGTATCGCCGGCCTCGGCATGGCGGCCGCGATCGCCAAAGGTGTAGAGCTGCTCGACATAGCCGAGCCGCAGGCCGGCCTGCTCCTCGACCCAGGCGCGCAGGCCGATCTCGAAGGTGCGGTGCGCGAGCGCGTCGAACGGGCCGAACGGCAGGCCGGCGAGCCCGTCACCGCCGCGCGCGGTGAGGATCAACGGCTCATGGCCCTCGATCGCGACGATCGCCGCGGTCAGGCCGATCTCGATCGGCGTCAGCAGCGTCTCGCTCATGCGGCTGATATCGCGGCTGTCATTCGAGCTCGATCACGAAGGGGCGGCCCTCGACCATCATCGCGCCCGGGCCGATCTCGTCGAGCGCGCGCAGCATGCGGCCGTTGCGCCCGAGGGCGCGGTCGGCGAGGCCGACGATGCGCCGGTTCGGCGAGGCGATCGGCGAGGCCGCGCGGATCTTCCTGGCGATCTCGAGTTCGTCACGGTTCGGATTGAGCGCGCACACCGCGGCAAACGCGCTCGCGGTGGAGCGGCTGATGCCGGCATAGCAATGCACCACCAGCGGCGCGCTGCGGTCCCAACCGCGCACGAAATTCAGCACCTGATCGATATGCGTTTCGGACGGTGCGGTGAAACCGTCCATCTCCTCGGTGATGTCGTCCATCGACACCTTGAGATGGTTGGCCGGCAGCACCGAGACCGGCCGCGCCACCTGCTCGACATTGGCCATCACGGTCAGCACATGGCTCGCCCCGGTGAGGCGAACGGTTTCGGGAAGCGCGGCGAGGGAACAGACGTGGATCATGGCGGACCTTTTTTGCCGCTGATTATAGCCGGTGCCGTAGGGTGGGCAAAGCGACGCGTGCCCACCACCTTTGTCGCAAACGCGAAAGGAGGCGGGGACGGCGCAAGCGCGCCTTTGCCCACCCTTACGGCACCTACAACGAAATAATACTCACGCAAACACCGCGCCAAACCGCTCCAGAAACTGCTTCTCGGCTCGCGCCGCGGTCCAGGGCGTCAGATAGTCGCGCCGGACGCTGTCGGAGAGGCCCGGATCCTTGCCGAACAGGCGCTTCGCCTCGCTTTCGCTGAAGCCCGCAAGCTCGGTGGCCTCAAGGTAAGCCGCGCCGCGATCGGCGGCCTTGATGGCCTGCGTGATCTCCTCCGGCAGGACCGGGGGCAGTCCGAAGCGGATGTGAATGGCGCCGAGCAGGCGCTTCTCCACGGCCTTGTAATGGCCGTCGAGCACGGCCTTGAAGGGCGAGATCATGTCGCCGATCACATATTCGGGCGCATCGTGCAGCAGCGCGGCGAGCCGCATGCGTTGATCGACGTTCGGCATCTCGTGCCGCAGCACCGTCTCCACCAGCAGCGTGTGCTGCGCCACGGAGAAGATGTGCGCGCCGGCGGTCTGGCCGTTCCAGCGCGCCACGCGCGCCAGCCCGTGCGCGATATCGGCGATCTCGACGTCGAGCGGGGAGGGATCGAGCAGGTCGAGCCGCCGGCCCGACAGCATGCGCTGCCAGGCCCGGGACTGCGCGTCGCGCGCGGTCTTCTTCGCCGTCATTTGACCTTGAGGCGCGGCTTGCGCTGCGTCTTGCTGCAGGTCGCGTGACAGTGGCAGTCGACCAGATGGTCGTTGACCATGCCGGTCGCCTGCATGAAGGCATAGACGATGGTCGGGCCGACGAACTTGAAGCCGCGCGAGGACAACTCCTTCGAGATCTGCACCGACAAGGGCGTCGAGGCCGGCACGCTCGCGCTGGTCTTGAAATGGTTGACCTTGGGCTTGCCGTCCATGAAGTCCCACAGCAGCTTCGAGAAGCCCGGACCTTTCTCCATGATGTCGAGATACGATCTGGCACTGAGGATGGTGCCGTCGATCTTGGCCTTGTTGCGCACGATGCCGGCATCGTTCATCAGCGCGTGCACCTTCTTGGGCGTGTAGCGCGCGATCTTCTCCGGCTGAAAATCGTCGAAGGCTTTGCGGAAATTGTCGCGCTTGCGCAGGATCGTAATCCAGGACAGGCCGGCCTGGAAACCGTCGAGGATCAGCTTCTCGTACAGCGCGCGGTCGTCATATTCCGGCACGCCCCATTCGGTGTCGTGATAGGCGACATAAAGCGGGTCGTCGCCGGGCCACGGGCAGCGGGTCTTTCCGTCGGGATGCAGACGAGGGGCTCGGCTCATACGGTGGGCTGCTTCGCAGGGATGCGGACGATTTCGGGTTCGGCGAGCTTCAAGGCGAGACCGCCGGCGGTAAGCGGCTGGCCGGCATCGAGCGCGTCGGCGACGCGGTCGATGCGCACCAGCGCGATGCCCATTCCCTTGGCCGACGAACCCATCGTGCCGACGGATTTGTCGCCGGCCATGACGCTGACGCCGGCCTCCGGCGAGAAGTCGTCGAGCAGCACCTTGACGCTGCGGGTGCGCGCGGTGCCGCGATGTTGCATGCGCGACACGACCTCCTGGCCGACATAGCAGCCCTTGTCGAAATCGACGCCGGCGAGACGGTCCATATTGGTCTCGTGCGGGAACGCGTCGTTGTACATGAAGTCGAGCCCGCCGCGCGGCACGCCGAGCGCGATGCGGTGCGTCTCGTATTCGGTGGCATCGACCAGCTCGGCGCCGATCAGGTCGGACAGCTTCTGCTTGAGATCGTCGGGGACCAGGATGCGATACCCGAGCTCGCCGTTGCGCGGATCGGCGAAGGCGAGGTCCGGTTGCGTCGCGAGCTGGCCATCCCAGGCGGCGAGCACGCCGAGATCGAGGTTTTCCACCGTGACCTTGGCGCGCAGCTTGTAGAATTTCAGCTTGGTGGCGAGGGTTTCCGCCAGCGCCTTCGGGCAGTCGATCAGGAACCCGCCGCCGTGGCCGGCGGGCACTTCCGTGATCAGGAAATCGACGATGATCTTGCCCTGTGGCGTCAGCAGCGCGCCGAATCGCCCCAGGCCCGGCTTCAGCCTGTCGAGATCGGTGGTGACCAGGCCGTTGAGGAAGTTGCGCGCATCCTCGCCCGCGACCTTGACCACGCCCCGGTCGGGAAGAAACGCTGATTTCATGCGAAAATCTCTTGCGACATGTTGCTCCGGAACGTAAGCCCGCGAGGCATAAACGACAAGACCTCGAGCCCTGCGCTTGGGGATGAGAGGGGCCTTTAGCCATGACCCAGCGTTTCGACGTGATCCTCAAAGGCGGCACCGTGGTCAACCAGGACGGCGAGGGCCAGCGAGACATCGGCGTCGCGAATGGCCGCATCGCCGAGATCGGCGCGTTGTCGCAAGGCTCCGCCGCCGAGGTGATCGACTGCAAGGGGCTGCACATCCTGCCCGGCGTGATGGACACCCAGGTGCATTTCCGCGAGCCGGGGCTGGAGCAGAAGGAAGACCTCGAGACTGGCTCCCGCAGCGCCGTGATGGGCGGGGTCACCGCGGTGTTCGAGATGCCGAACACTTCGCCCTTGACCGTGACGGAAGCCACCTTCACCGACAAGGTGAAGCGCGCCCATCACCGCATGCATTGCGATTTCGCCTTCTTCATCGGCGGCACCCGTGAGAACGTGCAGGACCTGCCGGTGCTCGAGCGCGCGCCGGGCTGCGCCGGCGTCAAGGTATTCATCGGCTCCTCGACCGGCGCGCTGCTGGTGGAGGACGACGAAAGCCTGCGCCGCATCTTCCAGGTGATCCGCCGCCGCGCTGCGTTCCACGCCGAGGACGAATATCGCCTCAACGAGCGCAAGTCGCTGCGCATCGAGGGCGATGCGCGCTCGCATCCGGTCTGGCGCGACGAGACCGCGGCATTGATGGCGACGCAGCGGCTGGGCAAGCTCGCGCATGAGACCGGCAAGCGCATCCACGTGCTGCACATCTCGACCAAGGAGGAGATCGAGTTCCTGCGCGACCACAAGGACGTGGCGTCCTGCGAGGCGACGCCGCATCACCTGACGCTGGTTGCGCCCGAATGTTACGAGCGGCTCGGCACGCTGGCGCAGATGACCCCGCCGGTGCGCGGCGCCGATCACCGCGCCGGGATCTGGCGCGGCATCGAGCAGGGTATCATCGACGTGCTCGGCTCCGACCACGCCCCGCATACGCTGGAGGAGAAGCAGAAGACCTATCCGGCTTCGCCCTCCGGCATGACCGGCGTGCAGACCTTGGTGCCGCTGATGCTCGATCACGTCAACGCCGGCCGGCTCTCTCTGGCGCGCTTCGTCGACCTCACCAGTGCCGGCCCCGCGCGTCTCTACAATATGGCCTGCAAGGGCCGCATCGCCGCCGGCTACGACGCCGATTTCACCATCGTCGATCTCAAGCGCAGCGAGACCATCACCAACAAATGGGTGGCGTCCAAGGCCGGCTGGACGCCCTATGACGGGGTGCGCGTGACGGGCTGGCCCGTCGGCACCTTCATCCGCGGCCGCCGTGTGATGTGGCAGGGCGAGCTGGTGACGGCTTCGCAAGGCGAGCCGGTGCGGTTTCTGGAGACGCTGAAGGCGTAGGAATAGGCCAAGCCTCTTGCTCCGCTGTCATGCCCCGGCTTGACCCGGGGCATCCAGTACTCCGCGGCGACACTTGGCTGATACGGCTGCGGTCTCTGGAATACTGGATTGCCCGCTTTTGCGGGCAATGACAGTGTGCCACGAAGCGAGAGCTCAAATTGGGAGAGCCCATCATGTCCCGGCCAACCGCCCTCATCGCCACCGAACAGCTCGCCGCCATCCTGGGCGACCCCAATCTCCGCCTCTACGACTGCACGACGTATAACGAGCCCGTCCCACCCGGCAGCGATGTGCCCTATCGTGCCGTGGCCGGCGACAAGACGTTTGCCGCGGGTCACATCCCCGGCGCCGATTTTCTCGACCTGCAAGGGGAGTTCTCCGACGCCTCGTCGCAACAGTTCTTCATGATGCCCGATGTGGCGCAGCTGGAGGCGGCCTTCGGCCGCCATGGCCTCGATGCGTCCAAGACCATCGTGCTCTACAGCATCGGCACCATGATGTGGTCGACGCGGTTCTGGTGGATGCTGCGCTCGCTCGGCGTCGAGGCCTGTGTGCTCGACGGCGGCTTCGACAAATGGAAGGAGGAGGGGCGGCCGGTCGAGACAGGCGCACCGCGAGGGTATCCAGCCACGACTTTCAGGGCCACGCCGCGCGAAGGCTTCTTCGTCGACAAGACCGCGGTGATGTCGCGGCTCGGTGATCCCTCGACGGTCATCGTCAACGCGCTCGGTCCGCAGTTTCATCGCGGCCTCGAGCGGAGCCGCTACGGCCGGCCCGGCCGTATTCCCGGCAGCGTCAACGTATCGGCCGCAACGCTCGTGAACGCCGACAAGACGCTGACGACGCTTGCAGACGCGGAAACGAAATTCGCAGGCCAGGGCGTCACGCGCGACAAGAACGTGATTCTCTATTGCGGCGGCGGCATCTCGGCTACGATCGACCTGTTCCTGCTGACGCAGCTCGGCTTCGACAGGCTGACGCTCTACGATGCCTCGATGGGCGAATGGGCGAGGGATTCGGCACTGCCGATCGAGACGGATTAGTGCGACCCTTCTTACCCTTCCCCTCCAGGGGAGGGTGGCAATCGGGACAAGAAAAGTCGGGAACCTTTGCCCGCGGCCTGCATCCAATGTCCGGAACCAAGGGAGACAAGGTGCCCGCCATGCCAAGGACCGCAGCCGGCCCGTCAGCCGGCGTCAGGACATCGGAAGCCGAGCTGATCGATCGCGCGCGGCGCCGCGACGCAGCCGCGCTGCGCGAGATCGTGCAGGCCAACAACCGCAGGCTCTACAGGCTCGCCCGCGGCATCTTGCGCAACGATAGCGAGAGCGAGGACGTGGTGCAGGAAACCTACATCCGCGCCTTCACCCATCTCGATGGATTTCTTGGTGAAGCCGGGCTGTCGACCTGGTTGTCGCGCATTGCGATCAACGAGGCGCTCGGACGCCTGCGCAGTCGGAAGCCGCAGGTCGACCTGGAATCGCTGCCCGAGGCGACGCTCGAAGCACAGATCATCCAGTTTCCCCTTTCGTCCGCCGCAACCGATCCGGAAAAATCCATGGCTCAACGCGAGATTCAGCGCGTCGTCGAACACGCGGTCGATGAACTGCCCGACGCCTTCCGCATGGTCTTCATCGCGCGGGTGATGGAGGGGATGAGCATGGAGGAGACGGCCGAGCTGCTCGCCATCAAACCCGAGACCGTGAAGACGCGCTTGCATCGTGCGCGCACCCTGCTGCGCGAGAACGTCGAAAAGAAGATCGGCCCCGTCGTGATGGATGCATTTCCGTTCGCCGGACAGCGCTGCGAGCGCCTGACGGAGACCGTGCTCAGGCGCCTTGGCGTCAGCTTGTAATTTTTCGGGAACGTTGGCGCAAAACTCCCATCCAATCCCTGTGAAGCAACGCGCCGGGCAAGGTCCGGCACCACAGGAGTATCGAGCCATGTTCACCCGACGCAACGCGGCGATCGCCGTGGCCATTCTGTCGTCGAGCCCGGCGCTGCTGCAAAGCGCCGGCGCAGCCGACAAGCCCACCGATCCGCAGATCGCTCACATTGCCTACACCGCAGGCGTCATCGACATCAACGCCGCCAAGCAGGCGCAGAAGAAGGCGAAAAGCAAGGACGTCAAGGCGTTTGCACAGGACATGCTGCGCGACCACGAGGCCGTCAACAAGCAGGCGCTCGCGCTGGTCAAGAAGCTGAACGTCACGCCCGAAGACAACGACACCAGCAAGGCGCTGTCCAAGCAGGCGAGCGACAAGCTGGCCGAGCTCGACAAGCTGAGCGGCGCGGCGTTCGACAAGGCCTATGTCGCCAACGAAGTCGCCTACCACAAGCAGGTCAACGGCGCGCTGGAGACCCAGCTCATTCCGTCCGCCGGCAATGCCGAGCTGAAGAGCCTGCTGCAGACCGGCCTGAAGATCTTCCAGGGCCATCAGCAGCACGCCGAGCACGTCGCGGCCGAGCTGAAATAGGAGAGAGGTCATGAAGCCGGAGCGACGATTGTCGATCGCCGCAGCGCTCGTCCTTGCGGCAATGGTCGTTCCGGCGCGCGCCGCAACGATCGAGATCACGATGGACAATCTCGTGATCTCACCGGCCGAGATATCGGCCAAGGTCGGCGATACCGTCACCTGGATCAACAAGGATGTCTTCGCCCACACCGCCACCGCGAAGAACGGTGACTTCGACGTGACGCTGCCGCCAAGGAAGTCGGTGTCGGGGGTTTTGAAGAAGGCAGGAACGATCGACTATTACTGCCGCTATCATCCCAACATGAAAGCGACACTCAAGGTCGAGCCGTGAGGAGCACGTTCCCGATTGCCACGGGAACATCTCCCGGCCGCCGCGAGACTAATGCTTGTCCGCCAAAAGCGGCTTCCGTGCGATAAACGCAGCAGACTTCGCGAGGCCTTTCGCAAAGTCATTCATCCGTTGACTGGCCCCGCCCGCGTGGCGGGGGCATTTTCGGGGAAGGCTATTGTCTCGCGATCGTGACCGAGAATTCGCCGTTGCGGATGCGGCCGGGAAAGCCCTCGACGAACTTGGCGACCGCGTCCTCGCCATAGGTGCCGACGAGCTCGGCAAAGGCCGCGAACAGGCTCGCCTGCGCCAGGCAGTCGCCATCGACGCCGTCATGGCGCGCCTCGGCCCAGGCCTCGTTGAGATAGCTCAGTGCGGCCTGCTTCTGCTCGTGGTCGGGCAGCGGCGCGCGGGCGGGGGCGTAGGAAATCGGCTGGCTCATAAAACTCGATCAGGGCTGGGGCGCGATCCACGGCGATGCGCTGTGCGAGAGGTGTAGCACGGGCATTAACGACCGCTAGGCCACATCTTTAAGAACGGTTAACGGCTGTGAACAAAATCGACGACGAGGTTCCGGCGGGCGTCATTCCGGGCTCGCGCTACGCGCGCCCCGGAATGACGAAGAATCAGTTCGCGTAACGCGCCGTCAGATCCCGCGAGATCTTCGAGCCTTCCTCGATATAGCGGCGAATCGCCACCGTCGCGGCCGGCGTGCAGCTTCGATAGGTCTGCTGAAAGCCGTTATAGCCGCGGTTGAAACCGGCGATCATCCGGGTGCGGCGCTCCCCGGCGGGGGTTTCGGCATCGATCAGCGCCTGCATCTCGTTGCGCCATTTGTTGCCCTCGTTGGATCCGCAGATGCCGCGCAGATAGTGCAGCCCGCCCAGGATCTCGGCCAGCCGCTGCAAATCGGCGTCGAACGGCGCCGCCACGTCCTGGGCCCTCGTGGGCACGGAGGCGCAGGCGAGAATCAGGGCGAAAATGGCCAGAAATCGCATCGACATCGGCGGCTGTATGCCCCCTTGGGACGGCGGGCGCAAGGCGAGCCGTCAGGCCCGGAGCAGCCGGGCGGCGGACTGGATGACCTCCTCCAGCCCTCCGGTCAGCTTGAGGTCGCCAAGGCCGGCCAAGGCGTCGGGAGCGATCCAGCGATAGTCGTCGAGCTCGTCGTTCAGGACGGGCTCACGCGCCACCCAGCGGGCGGCAAACGACATGATCAGATAATGCCCGGCACCGGCCGCCGCCGGCAGCACCTCGCGCCAACCCGCGAGGCCCACGATCGCGATGTCGAGCCCGGTTTCCTCCTCGACCTCGCGCTTCAGCGCCTGGTGCAGCAATTCGCCGAATTCGACCCGGCCCCCGGGCAGCGAATAGAAGCCCTTGGCGGGCGAACGGGCGCGGCGGGTCAGCAGCACCTTGCTGTCGCGGAAAATGGCGGCGCTGACGGCGAGTTGGGGATGCGTGGGCTGGACGACTGAAGCCATTTTCTGAAAGGACCTGTTCTGAAAGGACCTGGCTCAGTTCGCCATAATGGTGTCGACGTCGGCTTCCGCCCCGCCATGGATGATGCCGCCGCAGGCCGCGATCAGCGGCTTGACCCAGAGCGCGGCCTGCTCGGCGAGGCGGATGCGCGTCGCGTCCTTTTCGACCTCGCGCATGGCCGAGCCGACCGCGGTCAGGATCGAGGTCATCGTATCGGTGAGGTGGTCGAACTGGGCGCGCACGTTAGGATCGGCCTTCTCATAGGCTTCGATCGCCAGATCCCGTGCCTTGAAATTCGACGCCGTAAAATGCTCCGCATAGGACAGCGGCGTCCAGGTCAGGAAATCTTCAGCGCATTCGGGCATGTCCGGAACCATTTCCAGCAGCATCACGGCTTCATTGAAATGGTTGAGATAGTCGGTGGCAAGTCCGGTCCGCGGGTTGATATTGGCCACGCGCAGCCGCTCGGCCCAGGCCTCAGCCTCGGGGCCCGTCTGTACATGCGTCCGCGCGGGTTGGGAGGCCGTTGAGCTCATCTGCCGCAGTGTTAACGTTCGGGGTTAAAAGGACCTGAACAGACCCTATATAGACATCCTGGGATGTGTGGACGCTTCGTCATAACTTCGGCCCCCGCGGCTTTGCGGCAACTGTTCGGCTATGTCGAGCAGCCGAACTTCCCGCCCCGGTACAATGTCGCACCGACACAACCGATTCCGGTCGTGCTGGTCGAGAACGGCGCGCGCCATTTCCGCCTGATGCGCTGGGGTCTTCTGCCGAGCTGGGTCAAGGACCCCCGCGGATTTACGCTCCTGATCAATGCCCGCTCCGAGACGGTGCTGGAGAAGCCGGCGTTCAAGAAAGCCATGCGCCGGCGGCGCGGCCTGATACCGGCCGACGGCTATTATGAGTGGAAGTCGGAAGGCGGCCGCAAGCAGCCTTTCTTCATCCACCGCGCCGACGGTGCGCCGCTTGGTTTCGCCGCATTGTTCGAGACCTGGATTGGGCCGAACGGCGAGGAGCTCGATACGGTCGCGATCGTCACGGCCGCGGCGGGCGAGGATCTTGCCGCGCTGCATGACCGCGTGCCCGTCACCATCAGTCCGCGCGACTTCGAGCGCTGGCTCGACATCAAGGGCGACGAGGTCGAGGCGATCCTGCCGCTGATGACCGCGCCCCGCATCGGCGAATTCGCCTGGCACCCGGTCTCGCCCCGCGTCAACCGCGTCGCCAATGACGACGAGCAGCTCTTGTTGCCGATCAGTGCGGAGGAGATCGAGGCGGAGGCAGAGGCGGCCAAGCCGAAGAAGGCGCTGCGGAAGGCTGCGGCTGCGTCCTCGGATGACGGGCAGGGCTCGTTGTTCTAGCTAGCCTATGTTCCAGCCAAGCTGGCGCGATTGACTCCGCTGTCGTCCCGGACAAGCGCGCCTCAAGCGCGCGCCGATCCGGGACCCATAACCACAGGAAGCTTTGTTGAGCGCGCGGGCAACCACGAGTCTTCGCCAAACACCATCCTGTGGTTATGGGTCTCGGATCGGCGCTGGCGCTTGTCCGGGACGACAGCGAATGTACGGCGCCGCCTTCACACAACCTCCCGTGCCCTCAACGCCGCGATCTCCGACGTATCGAATCCCAACTCATCCAGCACCGCATCGGTATCTGCGCCGAGCTCCGGCGCCATCCGGTCCAGCCGGCCGCCGCCATGGGCGAGCTTGAAGCCGCTGCCGGCAAAGCGCAGCCGTCCATAGGGCGTGTCCAACTCCTGGATCGCACCGCGCGCCTTGACTTGCGGATGGTCGATCACCTCCTCGACCTTCCAGATGCTGGCGCAGGGCGCCCCGGCGTCTTCCAAAATCGTCTCCCATTCGCACGCCGGTCGCGCCGCGAGCGCCTGCTCGATGATGGCGCGCAGCGCCGGCTCATTCTCGTTGCGGGAGAACCAGTCGGCAAAGCGCGGATCTGACAACGTATCCTCGCGGCCGAGCGCGCTCATCAATGCGCGGTACTGCTTCTCGTTGTTGACGGCGAGCAGGATGTGGCCGTCGCCGCATTTGAACAGATTCGCCGTGGTCCGGCGGCTCACCGCCTGATTGCCCGAGAGTGTCTGGCGATGGCCAGCGACCGACCAGTCGGCAATCTGGCCCGACAGAAACGCCAGCGTCGCCTCCAGCATGGAGACGTCGATGAGCTGCCCCTTGCCGGTGCGGTCGCGCTGGTACAGCGCGCTCGAGACACCAAAGGCAGCGGTGGCGCCGGAGAGCACGTCGCACACCGCAAAGCCGGCGCGTGTCGGCCCCGTCTCCGGATGGCCGGTGATCGCCATGATCCCGGACAGCGCCTGCATCTTGCCGTCATAGCCGGGACGCAGGCGGTCCGGGCCGGTCTGGCCGAAACCCGACACCGCGCAATAGATCAGCTTTGGATTGATCGCGGATAGCGCCTCGTAGCCGATACCGAGCTTGTCCATCACGCCCGGCCGGAAATTTTCCATGACGACGTCGACGGTCCCTGCGAGCTTCTTCACGATCGCGATCGCCTCCGGCTTCTGCAGATCGAGCGTCAGGCTGCGCTTGTTGCCGTTGATGGCCTGGAACGCCGGCGCCAGCCCGCGCTCGGCCCATTCGCGTGAGAGCGGCGTGCGGCGCATGTCCTCGCCCTCGCGCCGCTCGACCTTGATGACGTCGGCGCCCAAGAGCGCGAGCTGGTAGCTCGCATAGGGCCCGGCGAGCACTTGCGTAAAATCCAGGATCTTCACGCCCTCGAACGGTCGCGTCACGTCGCTCTCCCACTTTGTTGTCGTTATCGGAGGACGTCAGGCGGCGCGGTTGCCGCGTGCGATCTCCTTTTGCTTGTCGAACTCGGCGCGGCGGCGGGCCAGCTCTTCCGGCGAAAGCTGTGCGACATTGTTGTAGTCGAGCTTCCAGGAGGCATCCTCGCTCCAGCGCAGCGGCGACTGCATCGTGGTCTGCGGGCCGCTCGCGGTCTCCAGCAGCTGAAGCGCGAGCTCTAGGGTCTGTGCCTGCGAGGTGACGTCGTGCGGCTTGCCGGCGGAATTGCCGAGCGGGAAGTCCGAGAACAAGAAGCGCGGCACCGCGGCGTGCTCGATGATGTCTTTGGCGCAGCCCATGATCACGGTCGAAATGCCATTGGCCTCCAGGTGCCGCGCCACCAGCGCGGTGGTCTGGTGGCAGACCGGGCAGTTCGGCACCAGCACCGCGGCGTCGACCTTGTCGGCAAGGCAGCGCGCCAGGATCTCCGGCGCGTCGGTGTCGAGCGTGACGCGATGGCTGCGGTTGGTCGGCGCGCCGAAGAAGCGCTGGCTCACCTCGCCGATGCGGCCGGCGGCCGACGCCTTCAACAGCTGCGGCAGCGGGAACCAGGTGCCATTGTCGGTGGCGCTCGTGTGCTTGCGGTCGTAGCCGATATGCGAGATGCGCAGGTCGTGCTGCTTGGAGGTGTCGCCGTCATAGACCTGGTAGAACTTCGCAGCTCCATTATACGCCGCGCCCGGCCCCTGGTCGCCCTTGGCGGGATCGTAGGGTGCCGCGGTCGTGATGATGGTCACGCGCGACTTTTCCAGCGGCTTCTTCAGCGGCTGGAACGGCGCTGACGTGTAATGCGCCCAACGATACGGCGTGGTGTAGCCGATCGCCGCGTAATAATCGCGGGTGCGCTGCATGTAGGGGACGGGGGAATCATAGTCGGGCGCAAAGCCGAATTCGTCGTCGCGCGGAGCGGACATGGGCGCGTCTCCTGGTTCTTGGTTGGAGCCAGACTAGAGATAGTTTTGGGGTTGCTCAACGGGGGGAGCGGCGGCGCAGGACAGAATTGCAGATGAGGATGATGCGGCGCGAACGGTGCTAACCCTCTCCCCTTGTGGGAGAGGGTGGCTTCGCGAAAGCGAAGCCGGGTGAGGGGTACCTATCCTCACGAACGGTCTCACGAGTGGAGAGAACCCCTCATCCGGCGCTTCGCGCCACCTTCTCCCACAAGGGGAGAAGGGAAGAGGGCAGCTCACGCGCTACCTGAACACGTGCAGCGCCACATATTGCAGCAGCATGATCGCCTTGGCATCGATGATGCGGCCATCAGTGATCATCGCCAGTGCCTCGTCGATGCCGAGCTCCAGCACCTCGATGTCCTCGCCCTCGTGCTCGAGGCCGCCGCCGTCGCTCACCCGCATCTCCGGCTCGTATTCGGCGACGAAGAAATGCAGCTTCTCGGTGATGGCGCCGGGGCTCATGAAGGCCTCGAACACCTTGTGGACGTGGTGCAGGCGATAGCCGGTCTCTTCCTCCGCCTCGGCACGGATGCGGTCCTCGGGCTCGGCGTTGTCGAGCACGCCGGCGGCGGCCTCGATCAAGAGGTCTTCGTAGCCGCGGATGAAGGCGGGCAGGCGGAATTGCTTCACCAGGATCACCGTGCGCCGCGCGCGATTGTACGGCAGCACGGCGGCGGCGTTGTCGCGCTCATAGGTCTCGCGGTGCTGGGTCTGCCATTCACCGTTGGCGCGGCGGTACTCGAACGTGGTTTTCTTCAGCGTGGTCCAGCCGTCCGAGAGCACGCGGACGTCCTTGATGCGGACGCGGTCGGAAATGGTCATGGCTTGATCTCAATTGCTTGGCGTGGTCGCGCGGCCGTCCAGCCACTTCTGGAACATCACGGAGGTCGACAGCTCGAAGCCGAGCGAACCGTAGAACGCATTGGCCTGCGCGTTCTCGCGCCGGACCAGGAGCTGCAGCTTGGAAATGCCGGCCGCGCGCAGCCAGTCCTCGGCTGCCGCCATGATGACGCGGCCGAAGCCGCGTTTCCGGCTGTCGGGATCGACCGCGACGTAATAAACCCAGCCGCGATGGCCGTCATGGCCGACCATGACGGTCGCGACGATCGCGCCGCCCTCGCGGCCGACCAGCACGGTGGAGTTGTCGCGCCGCCGCGCCAGCGCGATGTCGGCATGCGGATCGTTCCACGGCCGCGTCAGGCCGCAGCGCTGCCATAGGGCAACCACGGGCTCGACATCGGCATCATTGATCGCATCGACCGCGAGCGGAGCAGGCGAGATCGGTGCGCTCACAGCACCTTCCCCGGATTCATGATGCCCAAGGGATCGAGCATCGCCTTGATCGCGCGCATCAGCTCGATCGCGGTCTTGTCCTTCACCTCGGGCAGCTCGTCGCGCTTGAGCACGCCGATGCCGTGCTCGGCGGAGATCGAGCCGCCCATGCGCAGCACGATCTCGAACACCACCGCGTTCACGTCGTGCCAGCGCGCCAGGTAATCGGCGGTGTCGGCGCCGATCGGCTGGCTGACATTGTAGTGCAGATTGCCGTCGCCGAGATGGCCGAACGGCACCGGCCGTGCGCCGGGGATCAGCTTCACCACGGCAGCATTGGCCTCGGCGATGAAGGCGGGCACCGCGGCGACCGGCACCGAGATGTCGTGCTTGATCGAGCCGCCCTCGGGCTTCTGCGCCGCCGACATCTCCTCGCGCAGCTTCCAGAAATCGTTGCGCTGGGTGAGATTGGCCGCGATCACGGCGTCGTCGACGATCTCCTCCTCCATGGCGCGGGTCAGGATCGTCTCCAGCGGCGTGCGGGCATCGTCGCCCGGCGAGGACAGTTCCATCAGCACGTACCAGGGATGCTTCTCCGCCAGCGGATCGCGCACGTCGATGCCGTGGCGGACCGAGAAATCCACCGCCATCTCCGAGAGCAGCTCGAAGCTCGTCAGCGCATTGGCGGCCTCGCCTTGCGCGATCGTCAGCAGCTTCAGCGCCGCCGCCGGCGATTTCAGCCCGACATAGGCGGTCTCGATTGCCCGCGGCTTCGGAAACAGCTTTAGTGTCGCCGCGGTGATGATGCCGAGCGTGCCTTCGGCGCCGATGAAGAGATTGTGCAGATTGTAGCCGGTGTTGTCCTTCTTCAGCTTCGACAGCACGTTGAGCACACGCCCGTCGGCGAGCACGACCTCCAGGCCCAGCGCCATCTCGCGCGCCACGCCGTAGGCGAGGGCGGCGGTGCCGCCGGCATTGGTGGAGAGATTGCCGCCAATGGTGCAGCTGCCTTCGGCGCCCAGCGACAGCGGAAACAGCCGGTCCACGTCGGACGCCTTCGCTTGCGCGACCTGCAGCACCACGCCGGCTTCGACCGTCATGGTGTTGGAGGCGGTGTCGACCTCGCGGATCTTGTCGAGCCGGCGCAGCGACACCACGACCTCGCCATTGTGCGGCGTCTGCCCGCCGACGAGCCCGGTGTTGCCGCCCTGCGGCACCAGCGCGATCCTGTGCGCGGAGGCGAGCTTGCAGATCGCGGAGACTTCGGCGGTCGAGCCCGGGCGCAGCACCAGCGGCGAGCGCCCGTGGAACAGGTTGCGCTCCTCGGTGACGTAGGGCTCGATGTCGTTTGCATCGGTGATGGCGTGACGGTCGCCGACGATCTTGCGGAATTGGTCGATCAGCTCGGGCGCAAGCGGAGGAGCGGCAGGCTTGTTGATGTTCATTGTCTCGTGTTCCACTCTTATCGCACCACGGCCGCGCGCCGCAGCCGGTCATTGATCGCTTCGCCCAGATCTTCCTCGGGAATCGTCATCACCGCAATCGCCCGCGGCCCCTTGGCATCCAGCTCGCGAAGATAGCCGAACAGATTGGCGGCGGCTTCATCGAGATCACCGCTGGGCGACAGATTCATGACGGCGGCTGCCGTCTCCATGCCGGGCAGGCGCGAAGGCCCGAACGCCAGCAGCGCCTCATCGGGCGCAACCTCCTGCGCGCGCAGGCGCACATGGGCGCGCGGCGCGTAATGCGAGGCCAGCATGCCCGGCGCCAGCGGCTGGCTGTCGTCGCTCTCGGCTTCCACCGGCGGCCGCGCCAGGCGTGCGCCCAGCACCGCCTCGATCCGCTCGCGCGACAGTCCGCCGGGGCGCAGCAGCATCGCCGTCTCGAAGCAGCCGACAATCGTCGATTCGACTCCGACCGCGACCGGCCCGCCGTCGACGATCAGGTCGATCCGCCCCGATAAGTCGCTCTCGACATGGGCGGCCAGCGTCGGCGAGACGTGGCCGGAGATATTTGCGGACGGCGCCACCACGGCCCCGCCGAACGCGCGCAGGATCGCCTGCGCCACCTCATGGGCGGGAATGCGGATCGCGACGGTGTCGAGGCCGGCGGTGGCGAGCTCCGCCACCGGGCAGTTCTCCGTCTTCGGCACCACCAGCGTCAGCGGCCCCGGCCAGAACGCCTTCGCCAGGCTCAGCGCGCGAGCATCGAACCGCCCGATCCGCTGCGCGGCCTCGAGGTCGGCGA
Organism: Bradyrhizobium guangxiense; assembly: GCF_004114915.1. NCBI lineage: Bacteria > Pseudomonadati > Pseudomonadota > Alphaproteobacteria > Hyphomicrobiales > Nitrobacteraceae > Bradyrhizobium > Bradyrhizobium guangxiense. The sequence goes on from NZ_CP022219.1 coordinate 1,420,146, forward strand.
CATGGGCGATCAGCGGATTGAACGCCGGCCGCCCCTTGGCGGCGTAGAGATGGGCGATTGCCGTGGCATTGGCGGCGTCCGCTCCGAGCCCGTAGACCGTCTCGGTCGGAAACGCGACCAGCCCGCCGGCGGCCAAGGTGCGGGCAGCGGCCTCCGCGCCGGCCTCGCCGGCCGGTAAAATCAGCGTTTCAAGGCCCGTTTTCACAGGGACAAAATTCCTCATCTCGGCCGCTTGCGGTGCGTCAAACCCGACGCTATAAGCCGCCTTCTTGTCGGAGTGTGGCTCAGCCCGGTAGAGCACTGCGTTCGGGACGCAGGGGTCGCAGGTTCGAATCCTGCCACTCCGACCATTCTTCCAAAAGTTGACGTTTTCCAGAGGCTTGGCAGACCGGCCGCCGGCGCCTCGGAACGCCTTTCTGCAACGATTTTCGGAGCGGGTCCACGGCCGATTTGGCCCCCGCAGGGCGGCCTGTTGCGTCGGCATGGCTTGTCATGGGTCGACCTCGAGCGGCGAGCCTTGCGAGGTAGGTCAGAGGACGCCGCGCCGCCCTCATGGAATTCGAAGCGCCATCCCCTTGATGCGACCGCAATGACCGCGCGAACCGCCGCGGCCCACCGCATAGCTGCGTTCGGGATAACCGGTTGCTCTCCGGTCAGGCCGACGGCTAGATGAACGCACAGTCGATCGCGCGTTCGAGAGCACGATCGACCAATAAAAAACAGGGCTGGAAATCATGAACAAGAAAATCCTCGCACTCGTTGCAGCGTTTGGCTTTGCTGCTTCCGGATCGGCATGGGCCGCATGGCCGGACGACAAGCCGATCGAGGTCGTGGTTGGCTTCGCGCCGGGCGGCGGCACCGATGTCATGGCGCGCAAGCTGCTTCCCTTTGTCGAGCGCTCGCTCGGCGGCAAGGCGAAATTTGTCGTCCTGAACAAGCCCGGCGCCGGTGGAGAGATCGCGTTTGCGTCGATCGCGCGCGGGGCGCCCGATGGCTATGCGATCGGTGTCGTCAATGTGCCCGGCTACAACTTCCTGCCGATGACCCGCAAGACCCAATACACCACCGACGAGATTCGGCTGGTCGCACGGGTCGTCGAAGATCCGAACGTGATCGTGGTGCCCGCGGACAGCAGATTCCAGAATTTGCCTGATATCATTGCCGCGCTTCGCAGCAAGCCGGGGTCGGTGAGCTTCGGTCACAACGGCGCCGGCACGAACGGTCATCTGGCCATTCGCATGCTCGCGGCCGTCGCGAAGGTTGAGCCCAACGAAATCTCCTACAGAGGAACGGCGGCACAGCGCACCGATCTTTTGGGTGGGCATCTGGACGTCGGGATGGTCACTGTCAGCGAGATTCCCGAGTTGCATGGCACCAACAAGGGGCCACTTCGCGTCATTGCGATCCTGTCGAAGAAGCGCTTTGCAGCGCTGCCCGACGTTCCGACGGCCGAAGAGGTGGGCTTTCCGGTCATGACGACGGCCGAGCGCGGCTTTGCGGTCCCCAAGGGCGTTCCGGACGACATCGTGAAGAAACTGGAAGCCGGGATAGCCGAGGGCCTGCGTCATCCTGAGTACCTGACCGGTTCGCCCGGGGATGAGCCGGTGATCGCCTTCATGCCTGGCGCGGAGTGGCAGAAACGCCTCGACGCCATGTCCGAAGCCCTGCGTCCTTTCGCCGAGCAGATGCGGGCAAGCGAACAGAAGTGACCCCGTTGCACTCTGGCGCGGCTACCTTCGCGCCACCAGCACGCCTACCAGAAACGCCACCATCAGCGACGGCAGCGGGGCCTCGCGCACCATGCCGCGCACGATGTCCGGCCAATGCTGCTCCGGGACCAGTCGCGGCGAGCGCACGTTGGGCGTTGGATCGATGCCCCAGTGTGATGCGAGCTCCACGACTTCGCTTTGCGCAAGGCGCACGCCGTCGCGGACGCGGAAGATTGCGGCCTCGGAGCGTTCGCGCGGCGCGAGCTGCATCAGCGTCGCGACGGCCGTGCGCAACGTCATCTCGCCAAAACCCTGCAGCCTCACCTGCTCTTCGGGATCGGACGTCATGTGAAATCCCTCACCGCGCCAAATTCTTCACAACGCCAAATTCTTACAACGCAAAGTGGCGCGCGATGGTGAAGGCCGCCGCCGCGCACAGCACCAGCGTGGACACCGCGCCAGCCACGCCGCGCGCGAGATGGGCTCGCGTCAGGTGTCTCGTCATGATCATGCTCCATGCTCTGCATGGAAATGGCGGCGGTGGATCTTGGTTCCTGTGCGAGGAGCGCGAATCGGTGGAGCCGGCTACTTCCGCAGCAGCTCGCTCAGCGCCGCCGTCGCTTCGGCGCAGCGGATGTCGTCGATCTCCCGCGACAGGCTGAGCGCGCTCGACTTCAGCTCTTCGAGCTTCCAGCTGTCCGGATGCTGGCTTTCGAGCTCACCCAGACGCTTGTTCAGATCGTCCAGTTTCGATTGAAGCTGCCCGACGCTGGCCGCCCCATTCACATTCCAAACGCGTTGTGCACGCATCGTCGTTCCCCTGATAGTCTCACGGCCTTGTGAGAGCGGTTCGTGGCCGGAATGGGAGTTTGTTTTGTCCGGCTTCAGATCGCGGGGAACCGTTGCAAATTCGCAACGAAGTTCCCGGTTCTTTTCGTGAGCAAGTGCACGCCGCCGCAAGATGATACCGCAGGCACGGAATTTGATTGTGCCGTCGCGGCGATGGGGCGAGGCGGCCCTGTGCGCCTCGAACATGGCTCGATAGGCTTTGGCCCGAATGAACCTCCGGCACATGAAGGAATGACGCGTGGCAAGATTTGTGACTGTCGCAGCCGGCCAGCTTGGCCCGATCGCCAGAACCGAGAGCAGGACGGAGGTTGTGGCCCGGTTGATGGCCTTGATGCGCGTGGCGAAGGCCAGCGGCTGCGATCTGATCGTCTATCCCGAGCTCGCGCTGACGACATTTTTCCCGCGCTGGTACTTTGAAGATCAGGCGGAGATCGACAGCTTTTTCGAGCGAAAGATGCCGGGCCCTGAAACGCAGGCCCTGTTCGATCTCGCCCGCGAGCTCGGGATCGGCTTCTGCCTGGGCTATGCCGAGCTGACGGTCGAGGCCGACATCGTCCGGCGCTACAACACGTCCATCCTCGTCGACAAGAACGGCGTGATCGTCCTGAAATATCGCAAGGTCCATCTGCCCGGCCATGCCGAGCATGAACCGTGGCGGAAATTTCAGCATCTGGAAAAGCGCTATTTCGAGCCCGGCAGCGGCTTCGGCGTCGCCGATGCCTTCGGTGGCGTGATGGGCATGGCGATCTGCAATGATCGCCGCTGGAGCGAGACCTATCGGGTGATGGGGCTGCAGGGCGTCGAGATGGTGATGATCGGCTACAACACGCCGGTGCACAATCCGCCCGCACCCGAGCATGACGATCTCTCGCTGTTCCACAACCATCTGGTGATGCAGTCCGGCGCCTATCAGAACGGCACCTTCGTGGTCGGCGTCGCCAAGGCCGGCGTCGAGGAAGGCGTCGACCATATCGGCGGAAGCTGCATCATCGCGCCCTCCGGCGAGATCATCGCGCGATGCACGACCAAGGGCGACGAGCTTGCGCTGGCTAGGTGCGATCTCGATCTCTGCAATTCCTACAAGCGCACCACCTTCAATTTCGACGTCCACCGCCAGCCGCGGGCTTATGGGATGATCGTCGACCGGAAGGGCGTGAGCATGATGGCGGATGGTTCGCCGGTAGCGCCGAAACGGTGATCTCTCCTTCGTCATTCCGGGGCGATGCGAAGCAACGAGCCCGGAATCCATCGCGCCGCAAGACATGCCGCTCGATGGATTCTCAGTTGCACAGTTGCACATGGTTCGTCGCTGCGCGACACCCCGGAATGACGCCGCAAATTGCTGTGTCGCCCTCTGTCAATCCGGTCCGCCAAAAATATTCCACTTTACCGAAATTCGGAAATGGCGTATGTGTCGCCTATCCCGGCTCATCCTTGAGGGGCGATCATGTTGTCGTCACGATGCGCGAGCCGGGCTTGCGGTGGACGCGGCAGCTTCGGCACGAGACGGGGCGGGCAGGGCGGGTAGTCCCTGTGAGCCTGTATCCCGCGTGCAGACGAGCGGCGCTGTTCTATTCGTCGCGCCAACATTCTCTCGGCCATGTCGACAATGCCGGGAGACCCTGTGGCGTCAACGAATGCGCGTACGGCAAAACCGTGTGGTCCTGGCCGTCGTTGCTACGGTCAAGCCTTTCGAAGATGCGCGCGAGCCCAACCGGGCGGACGGCATCATCCAATTCGAACGGCGAGGGAGGCCAGAACGAACTCGGCTCCCGGGAGAGCACGGCATAAGCCGTCCGACCATCGCGCAGGGAAGGCCGTGTGTTGGGCTTCACCTGTATGCTGCTGTGCGGTCCTTTCTGCGTGTGCATTTCGCGCAGCGGACCGCGGGTGCCGCCGGCACCCGGCCTTCCCTGCGCCCTCTTGGCGAAGCGGGTGAAGCGATCAAGCAAAGCTCGGGCGGATCAAGCCGCGAGAACGGGAAGGCGTGTCTGCAGCCACAGATTCAGTGTCATCGCCCGCGGGGCCGGGCGATCCAGTCTTCCAGAGGCCGTTGTGATTGGACCGAGAGGGGCGACGTCCGGGAGCGCGGTCGGGACACGAGCAGGCCCGTCGCCGTTCGGGCGTCCGGCATTGTGCAATGCGGTTCGTTTACCAATCCCGCCCGGCTGCGATTTCCACCTCGCGGTTTTGCCGCGGCTGTAGTACTTTGGTCGCAACTGGACCCGGTTAACGGGCGGCAGGGGGAGACTGATGAGGCGTGCTGGGCTGTTTGGCGTACCGCGGGTACGGCCATGGTCGTGGCGGGCGTTTCTGCTCGGATTCGTCGTTGTTGTGGTGTCGGCTGCAGTCCAGGGCGTCTGTGTCGCGCTCGGCGCAAAGCTCTATTTCGCCGCGTTCCTGCCCAGCCTGTTCGTGCTCGGCCTCGTCGCGGGCGCCCCGGCGGCGGTGGTCGCCGCGCTGCTCACCATTCCCTTGGTGTGGTGGGCGTTCATTCCGCCCTTCTTCCAGTTCACGCCGTTATCCAGCGCGAATGCGGATTCCATCAACTTGTTCTGCCTGCTTGCCGTGCTCTTGATCGGCTTTGCCGATCTCTGCCGCGAGACGATGGTGATCGTCCGCCGCGGCGGATTGAGGTCTCCGGGCGAGAGCGCAGCAACGAATCCGCAATAGTTTCTCCTCGCCCCGCGCAGCGCGTTGCGTGCGCGCAACAGTCCGGCAACCATCCGCGCGCTTGCCGCGCGCCGCTAACTTTTCGAAAAAGATTTGGCCGCAGTTTCTCCCCCGGGAGTGACGAGGGAGTTTTCGGACATGAACGGCCACATCAACGGTCAAGCCATCCTGGAGAACGTGCGCCGCTATCGCGGCATCGCATCGCTCTATCGCCAGACCGCTGCATTCCGCCCGGGCCAAAGCTGGTCGCTGCTGGAGCAGGCGAAGGATTGGGAAGCGCGCGCGCTGTCGGAGCTGGAAGCCTATTTCGCCACGCGCGCGGACTACGCCGCTTCGCTGGCGGCCTGATCGTTAACGGCCCGCGCGGCCGCGAGCCGGCCCGGGGCTGGCGCGATCGCCCACGGGGCGATTACGGAGTTGTCGCCGCGCCCTTCTGTGCTAGCAACGGGCCGATCGAAATCTCCTTCACGTCGGCCGGGGCAAATGATGACCACGTTCAACCGCATCTTCACGACGGAGCGCCTGCTCCAGATCATCGTGATCCTGGCGGCCACCGTCGCCATGAAGCTGATGAGCTGAGCGCGGGCAGACTATCGTCCGCCGAGCTCGGGCACGTCGGGCAGATAGTTCGATCCCTCCGAGCCGAGAAAATCGAACATCGCCTGCGCCGGCGGCAGCAGCACCTTGTCGCTGCGGCGGATCACGTACCATTGCCGCACGATCGGCAGGCCCGCGACGTCGAGCACGACGAGCCGGCCCTCGGCGAGTTCATGCGCCACCGTGTGGGCCGAGATGAAGGCGATGCCGAGCCCGGCAATGACAGCCTGCTTGATGGTCTCGTTGCTGCTCATCTCCATGCCAATGATCGGCTCGAGATCGGACTTCTGGAACATGCCCTCCATCAGTGTCCGCGTGCCCGAGCCGGGCTCGCGGGTGAGGAAGGTCTCGTGCACGAGATCGGTCAGGTTGAGGCCGGAATCCTTTTCCAGCCAGTGCCCCTTGCGCGCGACGATGATGTGCGGATTGCGCCCGAGCTGGCGGACATCCACGGTGACGTCGGCCGGTGGCCGACCCATCACCGCGAAATCGAGGTCGTAGCCGTGCATGGCCTCGCGGATCTCCTCGCGATTGCCGATGGTGAGCTTGATCTCGATCTTGGGGTAGCGCTTGGAGAACGCCGCGATCGCATGAGGCACGAAATATTTCGCGGTCGAGACCGCGCCGAGTTGCACGGTGCCGCCGGTCCTCCCCGCGAGCAGGTCGAGCGCGCCCTGGCAGTCCATGATGGCGGCCTCGACTCGCTCGGCCAGCGCCAAAACCTCCTTGCCCGCCTCGGTCAGCAGCATGCCGTCGCCGGTCCGCTGCACCAGCGGCAGGCCGGCGAGGTCCTGAAGCTGCCGGAGCTGCTGGGTCACGGCCGGCTGCGTCAGCCCGAGATGGCCGGAGGCGGCCGTCACGCTGCCTTTGGCCGAGAGCGCCGCGAGGGAGCGCAGCTGCCGGATCGTTAGATGCCGAAGCTGGGCCGCCGCATGGCCGGAGCCATTATAAGAAAATTCTTTGACGCTCATTATGAATAGAAATTTTCCTTATTAAGCTGCCCCTGTCAATCTCCTGATGCCGGGACGGACTGCACCGACCTCCAGCGGGAGGCAATCGAATGCGGCGCCGGAAAAGGGGATGGACGCAGATGACCGGGCAACTCAGGCTGGACGACCACCTTCAACGGTATTCCGAGACCGCGCCGCACGCGCTGCTCGTGGCGGACGCAGTCGATGCCATCGCGGCGGCGGCCATCGAGATCGCCGACCTCATCGCCACCGGCGATCTCGCGGACGCCTCCGGCCTGACGACGGGGCGCAACAGCGACGGCGACATCCAGCGCGATCTCGACGTGCAGGCGGATGCGATCCTGCGCCGCTGCCTCAGCACGTTGCCGATCGCCGCGCTCGCTTCGGAAGAGATGCGCGAGGCCCAGATCGTCGATCGCGCGGCAAAGATCTGCGTCGCGATCGATCCGCTCGACGGCTCCTCCAACATCGACATCAACATGACGGTCGGCACGATCTTCTCGATCCTGCCCGCCCCGGACGATCTCTCGCTTGCCTTCCATCAGCGCGGTTCGGCGCAGCTTGCGGCGGGCTTCGTCACCTACGGCCCGCAGACTTCGCTGGTGCTGACGCTCGGCGAGGGCGTCGATATCTTCACGCTCGACCGCAAGGCCGGCTGCTTCCGTCTCGCGCGCAGCGGGGTGCAGATCGTCGAGGCCTGCGAGGAGTTTGCGATCAACGCCTCGAACCGCCGGCACTGGGATCCGCCGGTGCGCGCCTTCATCGACGAATGTCTCACCGGCGTCGAAGGGCCCGCCAACCATGATTTCAACATGCGCTGGGTCGGCTCGCTGGTCGCCGAGGCCTATCGCATCCTCACCCGCGGCGGCATCTTCCTCTATCCCTCGGACGCGCGTCCCGGCTACGGCGACGGCCGCCTGCGCCTGACTTACGAGGCGCACCCGATGGCGATGATCATCGAGCAGGCCGGCGGCTCGGCCTCGACCGGGCGCGAGCGCATCCTCGACCTTTCCGCGCAGAGCCTGCATCAGCGCGTGCCCCTGATCATGGGCTCGAGCAACGAGGTGCGGCGTGTCGAGGAGCTGCATTGCGATCCGCTGCTGGTCGCCAGCGTCTCCGCGCCGCTGTTCGCGCGGCGCGGATTCTTCCGGCTCTGAGCGAGGTGTCCCATGTCCAGGAAGCATCCGATCATCTCCATCACCGGCTCCTCCGGCGCCGGCACCACCTCGGTCAAGAAGACTTCGAGCAGATTTTTTTCGCGAGAAGGTCAACGCGGTCTACATCGAGGGTGATGCCTTCCACCGCTACGACCGCGCCGAGATGCGCACGCAGATGGCGAAAGGGGGCCGAGCGCGGCAACAAGCATTTCAGCCATTTCAGCCCCGAGACCAACCTGTTCGAGGAGCTGGAGCGCGCGTTCCGCGACTACGGCGAGACCGGCACGGCGGTGACGCGGCACTATGTCCACGACGCCGAGGAATCCGCACTGCATGGCACGGCGCCCGGCACTTTCACCGACTGGAAGCAACTGCCGGAGAACTCCGACCTGTTGTTCTACGAGGGCCTGCACGGCGCCGTCGTCACCGACAAGGTCAATGTCGCGCGCTATGCCGATCTCAAGATCGGCGTCGTGCCCGTCATCAACCTCGAATGGATTCAGAAGCTGCACCGCGACCGCAGCGCGCGCGGTTATTCGACCGAGGCGGTCACCGACACCATCCTGCGGCGGATGCCCGACTACATCCACTATATCTGCCCGCAATTCACCGAGACCGACATCAACTTCCAGCGCGTGCCGACGGTGGACACGTCCAATCCGTTCGTGGCGCGCTGGATCCCGACGCCGGACGAATCGATGGTCGTGATCCGCTTCAAGAATCCACGCGGCATCGACTTCCCCTATCTGCTCTCGATGCTGCCGCAGAGCTGGATGTCGCGCGCGAATTCGATCGTCTGCCCCGGCGCCAAGCTCGATCTGGCGATGCAGCTGATCCTGACGCCGCTGATCATGCAGCTGATTGAGCGCAAGCGCAGCCTGAAGTGAACGAGGAGAGAATCCGATGAACATCTCCGTCCACGCCGAAGCCGACCTGACGGCGGTCACGCACAATGATCTCGCCAACGCCGTCCGCTTCCTCGCGGTCGACGCCATCGAGACCTCGCAGTCGGGTCATCCCGGCCTGCCGATGGGCATGGCCGATGTTGCAACCGTGCTGTTCTCGCGCTTCCTGAAATTCGACTCGGCGCATCCCAATTGGCCGGACCGCGATCGCTTCGTGCTGTCGGCGGGCCATGGCTCGATGCTGCTCTACGCGCTGCTGCATCTGACCGGCGGCGACGTTAGCCTCGACGACATCAAGGCTTTCAGGCAATGGGGCTCGAAGACGCCGGGGCACCCCGAATATCGTCATACGCCCGGCGTCGAGACCACGACGGGACCGCTGGGGCAGGGGATCGCGACCGCGGTCGGCATGGCGCTCGCCGAGCGGATGGCCAATGCGCGGCATGGTGACGGCCTTGTCGATCACTTCACCTATGTGATCGCCGGCGACGGCTGCCTGATGGAAGGCATCAGCCAGGAGGCGATCTCGCTGGCCGGCCATCTCGGGCTCGGCCGGCTGATCGTGCTGTTCGACGACAACGGTATCTCGATCGACGGGCCGACGTCGCTGGCAACGTCCGACGACCAGCTCGCGCGTTTCGCCGCCTCCGGCTGGTCCGTGCGCCGCGTCGACGGGCATGATCCCGAGGCCGTTGCACAAGCGATTGCGGAGGAGCGGGAGACCGCAAAGCCGTCGCTGATCGCCTGCCGCACCATCATCGGCTACGGCGCGCCTGATAGGCAGGGCACCGAGAAGGCGCATGGCGCGCCGCTCGGCGCCGAGGAGACCGCGGCGGCGCGCCGGACGCTGGGCTGGGACTATCAGCCCTTCGTCGTGCCTGTCACGATCCAGAAGGCGTGGCGGATGATCGGGCAGCGCGGACAGGTCGATCGCCTCGCCTGGCTCGATCGCTACGAAGACGCGACGCCCGAGCAGCGCGATCTGTTCGTCGAGGGCAAGGCCGTCGCTCTGCCTGCCGCCTATGCGCTGGCCGCCGCGAAATTGCGCGAGCGCTTTGCCAGTGAGCGGCCGAAGCTCGCGACGCGGCAGGCCTCGCAACAGGTGCTTGACGGCATCGCCGGGACCATCCCAGTTCTGGTCGGCGGCTCTGCGGACCTGACGCATTCGAACCTGACGCACGCCAAGGCGCAGGCTCCCGTCACGCGCGGCGCGTTCGCCGGCGACTACATCCACTACGGCATTCGCGAGCACGGCATGGCCGCCGCGATGAATGGCCTCGCGCTCCATGGCGGCTTCATCCCCTATGGCGGCACGTTCCTCGCGTTCTCCGACTACAGCCGGCCAGCGATCCGCCTTGCGGCGCTAATGCGGCTGCGCGCCATCCACGTGATGACCCACGACTCCATCGGCCTCGGCGAGGACGGCCCGACGCACCAGCCGGTCGAGCATCTCGCGGCGTTGCGCGTCATTCCCAACCTGCTCGTGTTCCGTCCCGCCGACGCGGTGGAGACGCTGGAGGCCTGGGACTGTGCACTCAGCTCCGAGAATCGTCCGTCTGTGCTGTGCCTGTCGCGGCAGGCCTTGCCGACGTTCCGCAGCGATGCCCGCGGCAAGAACCGCGTCGCGCGCGGTGCCTATCTCGTGGTCTCGCCGGATGGCGGCCGCGACGTGACGCTGATGGCGACCGGCTCGGAAGTATCGATCGCGCTGGAGGCCGCGCGCCTGCTCGCAACCGAGCACATCCGAGCAGCCGTGGTGTCCGCGCCTTGCTTCGCTCTGTTCGAGGAGCAACCGGATGATTACCGCGCCGCTGTGCTCGGTAGCGCGCCGCGCGTCGGGATCGAGGCGGCCGTCGCCGGCGACTGGCATCGCTGGATCGGCGCCGACGGCGAGTTCGTCGGCATGCGCGGCTTCGGGGCCTCGGCGCCGGCGCCGGTGCTCTACCGCGAATTCGGCATCACCCCACAGAGCATTGCAGAGGCGGCCCGCCGGGCGATCGCCCGCAAGAGCCAATAAGGAGGACGACCCTTGGCCCGTATCACCCTTCGCCAACTGCTCGACCACGCCGCGTCCCATGGCTACGCGGTACCGGCATTCAACATCAACAACATGGAACAGGGCATCGCGATCATGCAGGCCGCGGCCGAGGTCGACGCGCCCGTCATCATGCAGGCCTCGCGCGGCGCGCGCAGCTATGCCGGCGATCTCATGCTCTCGCACATGATCGACGCGCTGGAGCGGACCTATCCGGACATCCCGCTCTGCATGCATCAGGACCACGGCAATGACGAAGCGACCTGTGCGTCCGCCATCGCCCACGGCTTCACGTCGGTCATGATGGACGGCTCGCTCAAGACCGATGCCAAGACGGCGGCCGACTACGACTACAACGTCGCGATCACTCGCCGCGTCGTCGACCTCGCGCACTGGGTCGGCGCCTCCGTCGAAGGCGAGCTCGGCGTGCTCGGCTCGCTCGAACATGGCGGCGGCGAACAGGAGGACGGCCACGGCGTTGAGGGCAAGGTCAGCCACGACCAGCTCCTGACCGATCCCGACCAGGCGGTCGACTTCGTTCGCGCCACCAAGGTCGATGCGCTCGCCATCGCGATGGGCACCTCGCACGGCGCCTACAAATTCAGCCGCAAGCCGGACGGCGACATCCTGGCGATGCGGGTGGTCGAGGAAATCCACCGCCGCCTGCCGAACACGCATCTGGTCATGCACGGCTCCTCCTCGGTGCCGCAGCCGCTGCAGGACATGTTCAACCAGTTTGGCGGCGAGATGCCCCAGACATGGGGCGTCCCGGTCGAGGAGATCGTCCGCGGCATCCGAAGCGGGGTGCGCAAGGTCAATATCGACACCGATTGTCGCCTCGCGATGACCGCCGTATTCCGCAAGGTCGCCGCGCAGAGCCGCAACGAGTTCGACCCGCGCAAATTCCTCAAGCCCGCGATGGACGCGATGCGCGAGCTTTGCCGCGAGCGTTTCGAGCAGTTCGGAACCGCGGGCCATGCCAGCAAGATCAAGGTGGTCCCGATGAGCGAGATGGCGCGTCGCTATCGCGCCGGCGAGCTCGACCCGCGCGTCGACGCCCGCGAGTCCGTGGCGGCCTAATCAATCAGAAAGAGCAGAGAAAAGAGCAGGAGAGAGACATGAACGCACATGCAGGCACGGTTCGCGGCAAAGAGCGCTATCGCTCCGGCGTGATGGAATACAAGCGCATGGGCTATTGGGAGCCCGACTACACGCCGAAGGACACCGACGTCATCGCGCTGTTCCGCGTCACGCCGCAGGAGGGCGTCGACCCCATCGAGGCCTCTGCTGCGGTGGCCGGAGAATCCTCGACCGCGACCTGGACGGTGGTGTGGACCGATCGCCTGACCGCGGCCGAGAAATATCGCGCCAAGTGCTATCGCGTCGATCCGGTCCCGGGCTCGCCGGGCTCATACTTCGCCTACATCGCCTATGATCTCGACCTGTTCGAGCCGGGCTCGATCGCGAACCTGTCGGCCTCGATCATCGGCAACGTGTTCGGCTTCAAGCCGCTGAAGGCGTTGCGCCTGGAAGACATGCGCTTCCCGGTTGCCTATGTGAAGACGTTCCAGGGACCGGCGACCGGCATCGTGGTCGAACGCGAACGCCTCGACAAGTTCGGCCGGCCGCTGCTGGGTGCGACGGTGAAGCCGAAGCTCGGTCTCTCGGGCCGCAATTACGGCCGCGTCGTCTACGAGGCGCTGAAAGGTGGGCTCGATTTCACCAAGGACGACGAGAACATCAACTCGCAGCCCTTCATGCATTGGCGCGACCGCTTCCTCTACTGCATGGAGGCGGTGAACCGCGCACAGGCGGCCTCCGGCGAGGTGAAGGGCACTTACCTGAATGTCACCGCGGGCACGATGGAGGACATGTACGAGCGCGCCGAGTTCGCCAAGGAGCTCGGGTCATGTATCGTCATGATCGACCTCGTGATCGGCTACACCGCGATCCAGTCGATGGCGAAATGGGCGCGGCGCAACGACATGATCCTGCATCTGCACCGTGCCGGCCATTCGACCTATACGCGGCAGAAGAGCCATGGCGTGTCGTTCCGCGTCATCGCGAAGTGGATGCGGCTTGCCGGTGTCGACCACATCCATGCCGGCACGGTGGTCGGCAAGCTCGAAGGCGACCCCAACACCACACGCGGCTACTACGACGTCTGCCGCGAGGATTTCAACCCGACCAAGCTCGAGCATGGCATCTTCTTCGACCAGCACTGGGCGAGCCTGAACAAGATGATGCCGGTCGCCTCCGGCGGCATCCATGCCGGCCAGATGCATCAGCTGCTCGATCTCCTGGGCGAAGACGTCGTACTGCAATTCGGCGGCGGCACCATCGGCCATCCCATGGGGATTGCGGCCGGCGCGACCGCCAACCGCGTGGCGCTGGAAGCGATGATCCTCGCCCGCAACGAGGGCCGCGACTACGTCCACGAGGGCCCGGAGATCCTGGCCAAGGCGGCCGAGACCTGTACGCCGCTGAAGGCGGCGCTCGAGGTCTGGAAGGACGTCACCTTCAACTATCAATCCACCGACACGCCGGACTTCGTGCCGACGGCGCTGGAAACCGTCTGAGGAGATCGACATGAAGCTGACCCAGGGTTGTTTCTCATACTTGCCTGATCTGACCGACGACCAGATCTACAGCCAGGTGCAATACTGCCTCGCCAATGGTTGGGCGGTGAACATCGAGTTCACTGAGGATCCGCATCCCCGTAATACCTATTGGGAAATGTGGGGCCTGCCGATGTTCGACCTCCAGGATGCCGCCGGCGTGATGATGGAGCTCGCCGAATGTCGCAGGGTCTATGGCGATCGCTACATCCGGATCAGCGGCTTCGATTCCAGCCATGGCTGGGAATCGGTCCGGATCTCCTTCCTCGTCAACCGGCCGCCACGAGAGGCGGAGTTCGAACTGGTGCGACAGGAGGTCGGCGGCCGCGCGATCCGTTACACCACTGTGCGCCGGCAGGCCGCGCACGCGTCGACTTGACTATCCGCTTCCGCGCGGAGCCCTCCCTGCTCCGCATCCTTGGCGGACCAACTGCTTCGCCGCCTCCCTCGCGGCGAAGCCCTTTTTCGAGGCCCCGATGCTCGATGTGCCCCACGCAACGACGACCGAGCCCAACGAGACCCATTTCGATCTCCGCAAGGAGGCCGAAGCGGCCGGAATCACCGGCACGCTGCAGCAGCTCGAGCAGGAGCTGGTCGGATTAAAGCCGGTGAAGAGCCGCGTGCGTCAGATCGCCTCACTGCTGCTGATCGAACGTATCAGGCAGCGCGCGGGCCTGGCCTCCGCGCCGCCGACGCTGCACATGTCGTTCACCGGAAATCCCGGCACCGGCAAGACCACGGTGGCGCTGCGCATGGCAAAGATCCTGCACGGTCTCGGCTTCGTGCGGCGCGGGCAGGTGATCTCAGTGACGCGCGACGATCTCGTCGGCCAATATATCGGCCACACCGCGCCGAAGACGAAGGAGATCTTGAAGAAGGCGATGGGCGGCGTGCTGTTCATCGACGAAGCCTATTACCTGCATCGCCCCGACAACGAGCGGGATTACGGTCAGGAGGCGATCGAGATCCTGCTCCAGGTGATGGAGAACCAACGCGAGGACCTCGTCGTCATTCTCGCCGGCTATGGCGAGCGCATGACGAGCTTCTTCGCTTCCAATCCCGGCTTCCGCTCACGCATCGCCCACCACATCGAATTCCCCGACTATGCCGAGGCCGAGCTGCTGGTCATTGCCGAGCTGATGCTGAAGGAGCGCGGCTATCGCTTCTCGGTGCCGGCGCGCGAAGCGTTCGAGAGATACATCGCACTGCGCCGGACGCAGCCGTTCTTCTCCAACGCGCGCTCGATCCGCAACGCCGTCGATCGCATCCGGCTGCGGCAGGCCGATCGCCTGGTGTCCGATCTCGATCGCATGCTCGATGTCGCGGACCTCGAGACCATTGATCCCATGGACGTCCTGGCGAGCCGAGTCTTCAGCGGCGGCGCCGATGTGCGGAGTGCAAAGCCATGACCAGAGAGATCATGATCGCTCCTTCGATCCTGGCCGCAGACTTCGCGCGCCTCGGCGAGGAGGTCGCAGCAATCGACGCGGCCGGCGCCGACTGGATCCATTGCGACGTCATGGACGGACACTTCGTGCCGAACATCAGCTTCGGCGCCGACGTCATCAAGGCGATCCGGCCGATGACGACGAAGATCTTCGACGTCCATCTCATGATCGCCCCTGCCGATCCTTACCTCGAAGCTTTCGCGAAAGCCGGAGCCGATATCATCACCGTTCATGCCGAAGCCGGCGCCCATCTCGACCGTTCGCTTCAGGCGATCCGCGCGCTCGGCAAGAAAGCCGGCGTCAGCCTGTGTCCCGCCACTCCCGAGAGCGCGATCGCCTATGTGCTCGACCGCGTCGACCTCGTGCTGGTGATGACGGTCAATCCAGGATTTGGCGGCCAGTCCTTCCTCGAGTCCCAGCTCGAGAAGATCGAGCGGATCAGAGCCATGATCGGCGACCGGCCGATCCGGCTCGAGGTCGACGGCGGTATCACGCGCGACAACGCCGCCGCCGTGGCGGCAGCGGGCGCCGATACGCTGGTAGCGGGTTCCGCGGTTTTTCGCGGCAAGAGCGTTGCGGAATATGGCGCAAATATCGGGGCTATTCGCATCGCCGCCGAGACGGGGCGGGTTCCGCACCTGCAAGATAGTTCTGCGCAACGGATGCGCGTAGGCGATGGAGGCCGTATCCGGTAGACTGCGCGAGGCCGAGCGTTGGCAGACCCAATCTGGAACTTTGACCTGAGTACGCCTTTCCTAAGAGCGAGCCAAGGCCAGGCGCGCGGTGGCGCAGCAAATCTTTTGCACAACCGCCATCGGCCTGACGCAAATCAGAGCAATAAGCTCTGCAAATGCGAGGGAGGGTCTCATGGAGAACGTACGTCGCTACCGGGCGCTGGCGTCCCTCTGTCGTCAGCAGGCGGCCTACCGGCCGCTCCAGAACTGGCAACTCCTCGGCCAGGCTGAACATTTCGAATATCTTGCCGAAGTCGAGCTCAAGGCGCATTTCGACGCGTGCAACCTGCGACACGACGAGAGCGCCGCAGCGGCCGCGACATGGGAGACCCCGGTCGCGGCTTGATGGCACCGGGCCGGCTCAATGCGACATCAGCGTCGGCACCGTCATGGCTTCCAGCATGGCACGGGTGACGCCGCCAAGAACGCGCTCCTGCAATCGCGAATGGCCGTAGCCGCCCATCACCAGGAGATCGAGTGCCTCATCGGCCGCCAGCGACAGGATGGTCGGTTGGATGTCGGCGCGCGTCGCCGACAGGCTGATCGTGCGGGTCGACAGTCCGCGTCGGCCGAGATGTCTTGCTAGATTGTTGGCTGACGCGTCGCCGGGGACCGCGTCGGCCTCGTTGATGGTGATGATCACGATCTCGTCGGCACGTGCCAGGAACGGCGCCGCGTCGCGCACGGCGCGGGCAGCGAGGCGGCTGCCGTCCCAGCAGATGCCGATCCGTGCCGCCTTGAAAGCTCCACGGAATGTGTAGGGCAGGAACAGCACCGGGCCGCCCGACTGGAACAGGATCTCGCCCGGCACGTCGTTGTCGAACGAGCTGTGCGCCGGATCAGGCTGAAGCACGACGCTGAGGTCGTGCAGCCGCGCCATCTCGCCGAGGGAGCCCGCCGCATCCACCGGGATCGCGCCGAGCGGGCGCAAGGTGTAGGAGACGCCGGCGTTCGCCGCTTCGATTCCGAACACCGAGAGTGCGGCTTCGGCCCGCTCCAGTGCGCGCTCGCGTTCCAGCTCGAATACGGCAGCCACCGCCGCGCCGCCCTCCATCACATAGGCAGCACTGGTTGCGACATAGCCGATCGCGACCGCGTCGAGCTGGGCGTTGAACTGCGCGGCAAGCGAAATCGAGCCCTCGACGGCTGCGCGCATGGGACGCTCGGTGGGGATGTGGACGAGAATGTCTTTGTACATGGGGCGCCTCCGATGAAGATCATTCGGTGGCTGTAGTTTTTCACTGCCCGGAGGACCCGCGTTGAGCTGCATCAAATGCGCCGGGACGATCTTTCCCTGGGTGCCCGCCCGCATATCCTTTGCCAAGATTTAATCGGACGGACGGGACGTCGTAAGGTGACGATCTCCATGTTGGACGCAAGGCGACACCTTATCCAACATGGACATTTCGACATGAACGATCACGTCAATTCCGACACCACGACGTCCCGCAAGATCTTGAGGCCGCGCCGGCTCGCGCTGCTCGGCAGCGTGGCCGCGCTCGGCGTCGCCGTGCTGGCGGCATCGCCCGCCTCTTCGCCGTTCGGCATGGCCTCCTTCATTGCGCCGGCCCAGGCCACGGAATCCGCCGCAACGCCGCCGGGCTTCGGCGATCTCGTCAGCAAGGTCAAGCCCGCCGTCATCTCGGTGCGGGTCAGGATCGACCAGGACAACGACAAGAGTGCGATGCTGCAGCAGAACCGGATGGACTCCGACGAGGACTCCCCATTCGACCAATTCTCGCGGCAGTTCGGCTTCCGCTTTCCGGGCGGTCCGAACGGCTTGCCGCGCCAGCGCCATCAGATGGTCACGGGCGAAGGCTCCGGCTTCTTCATTTCCGCCGACGGCTACGCCGTGACCAACAACCACGTCGTCGACCACGCCGAGTCGGTGCAGGTGACCATGGATGACGGCACGACCTATACCGCGAAAGTGGTCGGCACCGATCCGAAGACCGATCTGGCGCTGATCAAGGTCGACGGCAAGAAGGACTTTCCGTTCGTCAAATTCTCCGACCAGAAGCCCCGCATCGGCGACTGGGTGGTCGCGGTCGGCAATCCCTTCGGTCTCGGCGGCACCGTGACCGCCGGCATCGTTTCGGCCAGCGGCCGCGACATCGGCAACGGCCCCTATGACGATTTCATCCAGATCGACGCGCCGATCAACAAGGGCAATTCCGGCGGCCCGGCCTTCGACATGAACGGCAACGTGATCGGCGTGAACACCGCGATCTTCTCGCCCTCCGGCGGCTCGGTCGGCATCGGCTTCGACATTCCGGCCTCGACTGCAAAACTCGTCGTCGCGCAACTGAAGGACAAGGGCGCGGTGACTCGCGGCTGGCTCGGCGTGCAGGTGCAGCCGGTGACGGCAGAGATTGCCGACAGCCTCGGCCTCAAGGAGGCGCGCGGCGCGATCGTCGACAATCCGCAGGATGGCAGCCCGGCGGCGAAAGCCGGCATCGAGGCGGGGGACGTCATCACCGCCGTCAACGGCACCGCGATCAAGGACTCCCGTGATCTCGCCCGGACCATAGCCACCCTGGCCCCGGGCAGCTCGGTGAAGCTCGACGTGTTCCACAATGGCGGCACGAGAACGCTGACGCTCGCGCTCGGCGAGTTGCCGAACGAGCGGCAAGCCAAAGCGAATGGCGGCTCTGACGAGGGCAGTGGGCAGTCGAACGCGGGTGCGCCGCGCCTCGGCCTCGCCCTGGCGCCGGCCAGCGAGGTTCAGGGCGCCGGCCAGAAGGGCGTCGTCGTCACGCAGGTCGATCCGCAAGGTCCGGCCGCGCAGCGCGGCATCCAGACTGGCGACGTCATCCTCAATGTCGGCGGCAAGGCGGTTGCCAATGTCGGCGAGGTTCGGACGGAACTGGCCCAGGCCAAATCGTCCGGCAAGCGCAGCGTGCTGTTGCAGGTCAGAAGCGCCGAGGCGACGAGGTTCGTCGCGGTGCCGCTCGCGTAAGGCGAACGACTCCTCTGAACCCATCCAAAAGGGCGGCCCTTGGGCCGCCCTTTCCTTTCGCCTTCAGGATTTTCGGCGGGCTCCGATAACATTCTCGTTAACGGCAGGGATGGTGACCCGGTTCATACGAAAAAGCCGTGTTCGGCCATCACAGTTCCGATGCTCGTCAGCAACGACGCTGCCGAGCAGTTGCAAGCGTGGAACTCCGAACTTCAGGCCGCTTTGTGGAACTGGCCGGTGGTTCGTATTTGATCGGTGCCGACATGGGTCGATTGAAGCTCTCGCTGACAGGTGCGCTGCTCGTGGCGCCGCTGGTGCTGTGGGGCGGAAGCGCGCTCGGTCGTGATGACGGCCGCTACGCGAACTCGCCCCTCAAGCCGTGGTTCGACAGCCTGCGCAGCCACCTCGGTCCCTGCTGCTCGGACGCCGACGGTTTTGCCGTCTCCGACCCCGATTGGGAATCGCATAACGGGCATTATCGCGTGCGTCTCGACGGGGAGTGGATCGAAGTGCCGGACGAAGCCGTCATCACCGAGCCGAACCGCGCCGGCCGCACCATGGTGTGGCCGGTGAAGACGGCCTTCGGGATCTCGATTCGCTGCTTCATGCCCGGCAGCATGATCTGAGGCGTCAGCGTCAACGCTTGCTGGATTTGCGCTTCGACGACTTCCTGCTTGTCTTCTTGGCTGTCTTCCTGCTCGTCCGCTTCTTGGACGACTTCTTGCTCGCCTTCTTCGGGACCTTCTTGCCCTTCTTGCGCGCCTTCGACAGTCCGATTGCGATCGCCTGCTTGCGACTCTTCACGCGTCCGCCACGGCCTTTGCGACCGCTCTTTGCCGTGCCCTTCTTGTAACGTCGCATCTCGCTTTCGACCTCGCTACCGGAGCTGCGCGAGTAGCGGCGCTTCTTTGCCTTGCGTGCCATGCATGTTCTCCCTTGGCCGGGGAGAACCATTCGACACGGGCATGGTTCCGAAAGAGCGCGCGACCTTGCAGGCGAAGGCCTAGAACGAATTCGCCAGCTCGATCTCGGCTTCCAGCACCTGGATGCGCCGTGCCGCCTCGGTGAAGGACAAATCGCGCGCATATTGTGCGGGCTGATAGGCCTCTTCGCTCAGTCGTTTCAGCTTCAGTCCTTGCGCCCGGGTCATCTGCTCGGCGAGGAAGACCCTGGCGTTGAATTGACCTTGAATCTGCATCTGACTTCTCCGTCCTGCAATCGTGACTTGACTATATGTTCTTATTTTGTTCTAACAAGCCATGGACAACAGAATTAATGAAATTCGACGCAAAATCAGTGCGTTGAGGCAGGAAATGACCGCCGTCGAGGCCACCGTGCGCGATCGCGTCAACGGCGACCGCGATTGCATCGAACAGGCCCTGGCGCAGATGAATCTGCGGCGGAAGATCAATCTCGTGATCAGCGAATGGAAGGCTGCCGGCGGCGGTGATGTCCTGCCTGACGTTGGCGACCGGGTTCGCCATCGTCTCGTCAAGACAATCGGCAATTCCGCGCGCGCGAGCATGCGGCGCTGAAACCTTCGAGGGCGGCGCTGTGGAGGAGGACCCGGAAACTTACCGAATCTTGAGGCGACGCGCCGAGATTCTCGAACTGGGGTCTGCCATCCGGCAATTGCAGCGCGCGCGTCTCGAGGACGCTGCGGCCCAGATCTTGATCGGACGCAAGCGGGCGCAGCTCGAGCATCTCGTGAAGGCGAATGCTGCTACGCATGATCCGGAAACGTGCGAAGCGGTTTTCCGCAAAGATCATGCGCAAACAACAATCTAAAGCGCGATGACGATTCATCTAAATGCCATCGCGCTTTAGCCGCGGCTCAACCTTGCATCGCGCCGTCCGCAATGAACTGATGCGGACGCCGGATGACGTGTCGCTCGATGGCTGATCGCGCATCAAGAAAAAGCCCCGCGTCGGCGCGGGGCTTTGATGTCGTGCCGGCCTGAGCTCACTTGGTGTTGGTCATGCCCTTGCTGTTCTGGTTGGTCATGGTGCCGCCCTGGTCTGAGCCGGGGCCCGAGCCGCCTTGGCCCGAGGGATCTGCGCCCTTGGACGACTTGGTGTTGGCGCCCGTGGTCTGCGACGACGACACGGAGGATCCATGTTTCGCCTTGTGCGACTTGGCCTGCGCGGCGAGCGGTGCGGCGGCGAGGCCGGCTGCCAGCATTGCGGTGAGAACGAGCTTTGCCGTTGTCATGCGAGGGAACTCCCTGGGTTAAATTGACGCAGGCAGCCAACCGCCATTTGCCGCAGGAGTTCCCAACAAAGCTCCCGCCGCGCTTCACGCGTGCTTCAAGATTGCTTGTCCTCGACGAGGATGAACACGACGCCGGTGAGCGTCGCGCCGATCGTGAATGTCGTCACCAAGGTGAGCGCGAAGACCATCGCGGCCTGGCTTCCCCCGCTGTTGAGCAGGTTCGCGACGGCTGGATTGCACAGGACCAGCGCGAGACTGAAGGAGAGGCCGAGGGCCGCTCCCATCATGGCATGCGTCATCAGCTTGACGAGGCCGCTCGCAGAGATCAGGTCCGACGACTTTTTCGCGCGCATGGGAACCGCATCCCGATCTGGCGGGCAACGCGGGCGATATGCGCCGGTTCCAATTGAATGAAGGAATTGTCATCGCCGGCTTCATCCGACGTTCATGCCGGGCTTGCGAGGATGAGCGCCAGCAAAACGGGAACATAGATATGGGTAAGGTAGTCTTTCTTTACCGCTCGCTGGCCTATCGCAACGCGGCCGCGGACATTCTGCGCAAGGCGCGCAAGCTGCCGCGCGGCGCGGAGCGAAGCGCGGCTCGCCGCTATGCCAGGGCGCTCCGCGATCTCGCCCGAACGGAAGCCTGGCTCGAAGGCCGCATCGCACGCGAGCCGCGGACGGCGCGACGCATGACCAGCGTGGCGTCCGGCTAATGCTTTGCCGCTCCGTTTGAAGCCGCGCGGAAGGCGCATGCTTCTCGTCTTGACGTGCCTTCTCGACGCGAGCCGATCGCCACTTCGCCGGAAAAGGCTCTAACCGGATGCGCGCTGCAATTCGGCGGAGCTGGCGTCCTCGAATTTGCCGGTTGCGGTCGTCGTCGCCGTCTTGCGTGTCAATGGCACCTGCAGACGGCACAACAGGCCTTCGGCTCGCCAATCGAACTGCGCCTGTCCGCCAAGCTGGGACTCGACGCTCGCAAGCAGGCTTCGCGTGCCGAAGCCGCGCGATTTCGGCGTCATGACGAGCGGACCGCCGGATTCTTCCCAGCTCAGCGTGAGCAACTGGTCCTCGACCTGCCAGCCGATCGTGAGCCGCCCCGACCTGGTCGAGAGGGCGCCATACTTGGCCGAGTTGGTGAAGAGCTCGTGTAGCGCGAGCGCCAGCGTCTGGGCCGTCGCCGGCAGCAACTGAACTTCCGGCCCCGCCAACACGATCTGGTCGCCAAGCGAATAGGGCGCCAACTCCTCGTCGATCAGTTTGGAGAGCTCGGCGCCCTGCCAGCTCGACAGCGACAGGATGGTGTGCACGCGCGCCAGCGCGTTGATGCGTCCTTCGACGGCGTTGACATAGGCCTTGACCTCGTCGGCGCGGGTGAGGCGCACGATCGACTGCGCCAGCGCCAGCGCATTCTTGGCGCGATGATCGACTTCCCGCGCCAGCAGATTCTGCCGTTCCTCGGCACGCTTGCGTTCGGTGATGTCCACGGTGACGCCGCTGACGCGCACGACGCGGCTGCTATCGTCCACCGTGGCTGCCGCCGTGCCGACACACCAGCGCACCTCCCCGTCGGGCCGTATGATGCGGAACTCGGTCTCATAGGCCCGCGCGCCCTTGTTGAACTCGGCAATCGCCTTGCGCAACTGATCGACGTCATCGGGATGCAGCAGCGCCTGAACGTTGGCCGGGTTGACCTCGAAGCTCTCGGGGTTGACGCCAAAGATGCGATATTGCCCCTCGTCCCACATCCAGTCGCCGCTGATCCAGTCCCAGTCCCAGGAACCCATCTTGCCGGCCGCGATCGCCATGCTGCGCCGCTGTTCGCTCTCGCGCAGCTTCGCCGTGGAGTTCTCCAGCTCCGCCGTGCGGGCGCGGACGCGATCCTCGAGCTCCTGGTTCAGCCGTTCAAGCTCGCGGGTCTTGCGGTAAAGCTCGGCAAACACCTTGATCTTGGCGCGCAGCACCTCCGGCACGACCGGGACCGGCACATAATCGACCGCGCCCATCTCGTAGCCGCGCAGCCGGTCGATGTCGCTGACCTGGATGGCGGAGATGAAGATCATCGCGGTCTTCTGGAAGCGCGGATGCTCGCGGATCATCGCGGCGAGCTCGAAGCCGTCGAGCTCGGGCATGCAGACGTCGACCAGGATCACCGCGATCTCGGTCTTGAGCAGCACCTCCAGCGCCTCGCGCCCGGACGAGGCGATCACGAGGTTTTCGCCGAGATCCTTCAAGATCACCTCATAGGCGAGCAGCTTGGCCGGCTGGTCGTCGACGAGGAGGATGTTGACCTTTTCGTGGTCCATTCGCGGATCCAACTCAGCGGTGCAGCCACATGCGGATCGCAAGCAGCAATTGATCGGTGTTGACGGGTTTGGCGAGGTAGTCGGACGCGCCGGCCTCCAGGCATTTTTCGCGGTCGCCCTTCATCGCCTTGGCGGTCAGTGCGATGATCGGAAGGCGGGCGAAGGCCGGATTTTCGCGAATGACGCCGATGGTCTGATAGCCATCCATCTGCGGCATCATGATGTCCATCAGCACGATGGCGATTTCCGGATTGGATTCGACCAGCGCCACCGCCTCGCTGCCGGTCGTGGCGGTCAGCACCTTCATGCCGCGCCGCTCCAGCACGCTCGACAGCGCGAAGATGTTGCGGGCGTCGTCGTCGACGAGCAGAGCGGTCTTGCCGATCAGGTCCTCGTCGGAGCTGTTCAGCTTCTCCAGCATGCGCTGCTTCTCGATCGGAAGCTCCGTGATCACGCGGTGCAGGAACAGTGCAGTTTCGTCGAGCAGCCGTTCCGGCGATTCCACGCCCTTGACCACGATGCTGCGTGCCATGGTGTGGAGTTCCGCGTCCTCCTCCGCCGAAAGCTCACGGCCGGTGAAGACGACAACCGGAACGTTCGACAGCGCCTCGTCATTGCGGATCTGGTCCAGCACCTCGAAGCCGCTCATGTCGGGCAGCCTGAGGTCGAGCACCACGCAGTCGCAGGGCGCCTCGCGCAGCGTCGAGAGTGCGCCGGCGCCGGTGGCAGTCGTCACGATCTCGATGTCGTCGTGATGCAGCAGCTCGCGGATCGAGAGCTGCTCGGCCTCGTTGTCCTCGACGATCAGGAGTCGTTTGCGTCGCGGCCGCGCATATTCCTTGATTTGGGTCAGGGCGGCGGCGACGCCCTCGGTCGTCGTCGGCTTGTTGACGAAGGAGAACGCGCCACGCGCCAGCGCGTGCTGGCGGTCCTCGTCGAGCGTGATGATCTGCACGGGGATGTGACGGGTCAGCGGATTGTGCTTGAGCTGGCTCAGCACGGTCCAGCCCAGCATGTCGGGCAGGAACACGTCGAGCGAGACCGCTCTCGGCTGGTATTGCTTGGCGAGCTCCAGCGCCTCCGCGCCGCGGGCGGCGACCAGCACCTTGAACCCCTTGTCACGCGCGAGGTCGACGAGCACGCGCGCATAATGCGGGTCGTCCTCGACGATCAGAAGGATGCTGTCGCCAGGCTCGAGGTTGAGCCGGTCGTCGGGAAGCTGCTCGATGACGCGCTGCTGGTCAGGTGCGGCCGGCTGCAGCGCCGGTGGCTGGTTGTGTTGCTGTGGCGCCGGCGCAGCACGCGGCGCGAGCGTCGGGCCGGAATATTTCAACGGCAGGTAAAGCGTGAAGGACGAGCCCTTGCCGGGCGCGCTGCGCAGATGGATCTCGCCGCCGAGCAGGCTCGCGAGCTCGCGGCTGATCGCAAGGCCAGGGCCGGTGCCGCCATATTTGCGGCTGGGGCCGGCGTCGGCCTGCTGGAACGCCTCGAAGATCAGCTTCTGCTTTTCCGGGGGAATGCCGATGCCGGTATCGGACACTTCGAACGCGATCACGGCAGGCGCGGAGTTCAGCACCGGGTGATCGGTTCCCCAGCCACCGACCGCGGCGGTGACCTTCAGGCGGACCTCGCCCTCGGCGGTGAACTTGAAGGCGTTGGAGAGCAGGTTCTTCAGCACCTGTTGCAAGCGCTTGGAGTCGGTGACGATGCTGCGTGGAAGGGTCGGATCGACGTCGATCTTGAACGACAGATTGCGGTTTTCCGCCTCGTGCCGGAACGGCCGTCCGACGGTCTCGAGCAGGTTCGCGGTCAGGATCTCCTCGGCGTCGACCGTCACCGTGCCGGATTCGATCTTGGACAGATCCAGGATGTCGCTGATGAGATTGAGCAGGTCGGTGCCGGCGCCGTGGATGGTGCGGGCGAACTCGACCTGCTTGGCCGTGAGATTGCCGTCCGGGTTGTCGGTGAGCTGCTGTCCGAGGATCAGGATCGAGTTCAGCGGCGTGCGCAGCTCGTGGCTCATATTGGCGAGGAATTCGGACTTGTACTTCGAGGTGAGTGCAAGCTCGGTGGCCTTTTCCTCCAGGGCGCGGCGGGCCTGCTCGATCTCCTGGTTCTTGCGCTCGACCTCGACGTTGCGCTCGGCGAGCTGCTGTGCCTTCTGCTCGAGCTGGTCGTTGGTCTGCTGCAATTCGCGCTGCTGGGTCTGGAGCTCGCCGGCGAGCTGCTGCGACTGCTTGAGCAGACCTTCGGTCTGCATCGTCGCTTCGATCGAATTGAGCACGATGCCGATGGAGTCGGTGAGCTGCTCCAGGAACGTCATCTGCGAGGTCGTGAAGGAGACGAGCGAGGCGAGCTCGATCACGGCCTTCACCTGGCCTTCGAACAGCACCGGCAGCACGACGAGGTTCTTCGGCGCGACGCGGAACAGCGCCGAGTTGATCGGCACCACGTCGGGCGGAATGTCGGCGACCACGCGCGGCCGCTTGTCGAGCGCGCATTGGCCGATCAGTCCGTCGCCGAACTGCAGCACGCGCTGATACGGATAGATGCCGTCGCTGGCGTAGGACGCCAGCAGCAGGAGCTGCGGATTGTCCTCGTTCTCGACCTGGTAGATCACGCCGGTATGCGCGTTCACCAGCGGCGACAGCTCGGTCAGCAGCAGCCGCCCGACCGTGGTGAGGTCGCGCTGGCCCTGGAGCATGTTGGTGAATTTGGCGAGGTTGGTTTTCAGCCAGTCCTGCTCGGTGTTCACGTCCGTCGTAAGACGGAGATTCGTGATCATCGTGTTGATGTTGTCCTTCAGTTCGGCCATTTCGCCGCGCGCATCGACCTGAATCGAGCGCGTCAGGTCGCCCTTGGTCACGGCGGTCGCGACCTCGGCAATGGCGCGCACCTGCGAAGTCAGGTTGGCGGCGAGCAGGTTGACGTTGCCGGTGAGGTCCTTCCAGGTGCCGGCCGCGCTCGGCACGTTGGCCTGGCCGCCGAGCCGGCCTTCGACGCCTACCTCGCGCGCCACGCTGGTCACCTGATCGGCAAACGTCGCGAGCGTCTCGGTCATGTTGTTGATGGTGTCGGCCAGCGCGGCGACTTCGCCCTTCGACTTCACGGTGAGCTGCTGCTTCAAGTCGCCGTCGGCAACAGCGGTCACCACCTTGACGATGCCGCGCACCTGTTCGGTCAGGTTCGCCGCCATGAAGTTCACGGTGTCGGTGAGGTCCTTCCAGGTGCCGGCGACGCCGGGCACCTGGGCCTGGCCGCCGAGCTTGCCTTCGGTGCCGACCTCGCGAGCCACGCGCGTGACTTCGCCGGCGAAGGCGTTGAGCTGGTCCACCATGGTGTTGATGGTGTTCTTCAGCTCGAGAATTTCGCCCTTCACGTCGACGGTGATCTTGCGCGACAAGTCGCCGCGCGCGACGGCGGTGGTGACCTCGGCGATGTTGCGGACCTGGGTGGTGAGGTTCGCCGCCAGCAGGTTGACGTTGTCGGTCAGATCCTTCCAGGTGCCGCCGACGCCGGGCACGACGGCCTGGCCGCCGAGCCGGCCCTCGGTGCCGACCTCGCGCGCGACGCGCGTCACTTCGGCCGCGAAGGAGCGGAGTTGCTCGACCATGGTGTTCAAGGTGTCCTTGAGCAACAGGATCTCGCCGCGCACGTCCACCGTGATCTTCTTCGACAGGTCGCCGCCGGCGATCGCGGTCGCGACCTCGGCGATGTTGCGGACCTGGGCCGTGAGGTTCGAGGCCATGAAGTTGACGTTGTCGGTGAGGTCCTTCCAGGTGCCGGCGACGCCGGGCACCTCGGCCTGGCCGCCGAGCTTGCCTTCGGTGCCGACCTCGCGTGCCACGCGCGTCACTTCGCCGGCAAAGCCGTTGAGCTGGTCCACCATGGTGTTGATGGTGTTCTTCAGCTCGAGGATTTCACCCTTCACGTCCACGGTGATCTTGCGCGACAAGTCACCGCGCGCCACGGCGGTGGTGACCTCGGCGATGTTGCGGACCTGGGCGGTGAGGTTGCCCGCCATCGAGTTCACGGAATCGGTGAGGTCCTTCCAGGTACCGGCGACGCCGGGCACGTTGGCCTGGCCGCCGAGGCGGCCTTCGGTGCCGACCTCGCGCGCCACGCGCGTCACCTCGCCCGCGAAGCGGTTGAGCTGGTCGACCATCGTGTTCAGCGTGTCCTTGAGCTGCAGGATCTCGCCGCGCACGTCCACGGTGATCTTGCGCGACAGGTCGCCGCCGGCGATCGCGGTCGCGACCTCCGCGATGTTGCGGACCTGGGCGGTGAGGTTGCCCGCCATCGAGTTCACGGAGTCGGTCAGGTCCTTCCAGGTGCCGGCGACGCCGGGCACGCCAGCCTGGCCGCCGAGCTTGCCGTCGGTGCCGACCTCGCGCGCCACGCGCGTGACTTCGCCGGCGAAGGCGTTGAGCTGGTCGACCATCGTGTTCAGCGTCTCCTTCAGCTGAAGGATCTCGCCCGACACGTTCACCGTGATCTTCTTCGACAAATCGCCCTTGGCGACCGCGGTCGCGACCTCGGCGATGTTGCGGACCTGGCCGGTCAGGTTCGAGGCCATCGAGTTGACGCTGTCGGTGAGATCCTTCCAGGTGCCGCCGACGCCGCGCACGACGGCCTGGCCGCCGAGCTTGCCTTCGGTGCCGACCTCGCGCGCCACGCGCGTGACTTCGCCGGCGAAGGCGTTGAGCTGGTCGACCATGGTGTTGATGGTGTCCTTCAGCTCCAGGATCTCGCCGCGCACGTCCACCGTGATCTTCTTCGACAGGTCGCCGCCGGCGACCGCGGTCGTCACCTCGGCGATGTTGCGGACCTGAGCGGTCAGGTTCGAGGCCATCGAGTTGACGCTCTCCGTGAGGTCCTTCCAGGTGCCGGCCACGCCGAGAACGTTGGCCTGGCCGCCGAGCCGGCCCTCGGTGCCGACCTCGCGCGCCACCCGCGTGACTTCGCCGGCGAAGGCGTTGAGCTGGTCGACCATGGTGTTGAGCGTCTCCTTCAGCTGAAGGATTTCGCCGGAGACGTTCACCGTGATCTTCTTCGAGAGGTCGCCGCTCGCGATTGCCGTGGCGACGTCGGCGATGTTGCGGACCTGCGCGGTCAGGTTCGAGGCCATGAAGTTGACGTTGTCGGTGAGGTCCTTCCAGGTGCCGGCCACACCGGGGACCTGCGCCTGGCCGCCGAGCTTGCCCTCGGTGCCGACCTCGCGCGCCACGCGCGTCACTTCGGAGGCGAACGAGTTGAGCTGGTCCACCATGGTGTTGATGGTGTCCTTCAGCTCCAGGATCTCGCCGCGGACGTCCACCGTGATCTTGCGCGACAGGTCGCCGCGCGCCACGGCAGTGGTGACGTTGGCGATGTTGCGCACCTGTGCGGTCAGGTTGCCGCACATCGCGTTGACGGAGTCGGTCAGGTCCTTCCAGGTGCCGGCAACGCCGGGCACGATGGCCTGGCCGCCGAGCTTGCCGTCGGTGCCGACCTCGCGCGCCACGCGCGTCACTTCGGAGGCGAAGGAGCGCAGCTGGTCCACCATCGTGTTGATGGCTTCCTTGAGCTGGAGGATCTCGCCGCGGACGTCGACCGTGATCTTCTTGGAGAGATCGCCGTTGGCGACCGCAATCGTCACCTCGGCGATGTTGCGAACCTGGTTGGTGAGGTTGTTCGCCATCGAGTTGACGCTCTCGGTGAGGTCCTTCCAGACGCCGGTCACCTCAGGCACCTGGGCCTGGCCGCCGAGCTTGCCTTCGGTGCCGACCTCGCGCGCCACGCGCGTCACCTCGGAGGTGAACACGCCGAGCTGCTTGATCATGGTGTTGACGATGGTCGCCGACTGCAAGAACTCGCCGCGGAGCGGGCGGCCGTCGACGTCGAGCTTGACGGTCTGGAGCAGGTCGCCTTGGGCGACGGCGGCGACCGCGCGTGTCACCTCGCGTGTCGGCCACAACAGGTCGTCGATCAGCGTGTTGACAGAACCTTCCATGTCGGCCCAGGAGCCCGAGGCAAGGCCGAATTTCACGCGCTGCCGGGTCTTGCCTTCGCGGCCGACCACTTGGCCGACCAGCTCGAGCTGCTGCGCCATGCGCTGGTTGGCGGCGATGATTTCATTAAAAGTGTCGGCGATCTTGCCGTCGATGCCGAGATAGTCGCCGCTCATGCGCACCGAGAAATCGCCGCTGCGCATCGCCTGCAGGGCCAGCAGCAATTCGGCCCGGGAATCCGGGTCCGACACACCGTTGGTTTTTGGCTTTGGGACACGACGACCGGAGCGTGATGCAGTTCCGGGATCGAGGTCGCTCATACTGATTCCCCCGCAGGCGCCGGCCGAATCCAAGGCAAGACGCGTTTGGTCAAAATAGAGCGTCAGCCAAATTCGAAATCAAGCGCCAAGGTCGCGGCGCGAGGAAATGGAACCTGCCTTGCTCAGCCCGACGAAAGTAACGCCGCTCCCCCCGGATTGGTTCCACGCGAATTCGGAAAGAAGTGGACTCCGCCGTCCCCGTGCCTTTGCTCGACGGGCATTCGCGTCCTTCGGAACGGAGCGCCAAGCCTCGCGGTTAGCCCGCAAAGAGGAGATAGGATATGAAAGCAGGACTCGCCGCGATCGTCGTCATGCTGTTTGCCGGGGCGGCCTTGGCGCAGGGCGGAGCGCCCAGCGGCCGCGGAGCGGTGACCGGCGATCCCGCCGCCAGTTCCGCCAGCCCGCAGGCGGATACGCCGACCACAGGGGCGGCGACGCGCTCGAACCCGAGCGGAAGCGGCACTTCAACTTCGGGCGGCAAGGATGACAATGGCGATGCGGGTCGGGACAGGATGCCGGAGAGCGACCGCACCGTGCGGCCGCAGAGCCAGCAACATCATCCGAACGATAAATAGGGGCGTTACTTGTCCGCCATGGTACGCTCGGCATCCCCGACTTGCGAGCGCAACAACGGGAGCTGTTCGCGCGCGAATGCTGCGAGGGCAGGATTGTCGGGCGCCTTCAGATAGCCTTCGAGCAGCTTGATGGCCGATTCATATTCGGGAATCTGCGAGGCATAGAAGCTTCGGACGTAAGTCGGTCCGTCCGACGTCTCGGGCTCGATCCGGCTCGCGCCGACGGAGGTCGCCTTGTCGACGCGCGGCTCCGCGCCGATCGCCTGCTGGATCTGCTTCAGCGCCTTGTCGCGCTTGGCCGCTTCCTCGGCGCGCAGGGCGGCAAGGTTCTTGACCTCGGCGTTGCCCTTCAGATCGGTGCTCTCCAGCAGGTCCTGCTGGAAACGGCTGAAATTGTAGAGGCCGCTGATGACGTCGGTGGCGCTCGGCGGGCGGTTGCCGGAGCTTCGTTCACCGGTGCTGTCGGCAAGCGCAGCGGTGCTGATGAAGGCCAGGATAATGGCGACGAGAACTCGCATCGGTGTCAATGGCGGCGGACATGCAAAGTTCCCTACAACATTACGATCCGGCAAGCGGGTTGCGATGCCAGAGTTCCGTCCCCACGTCTTGGTGATGAAACAGTCTGACATCTTCAGAGACAACGCCGACAATTGTCTTCAGCTCGCCGAGCGAGCCGACGGACAACCTGCGCACAAGCGCTATTCGCGCATGGCCGACGCCTGGACGGCGCTCGCGCATGAGCAGGATTGGCTCGATGGCGAAATCCCGCCCGTTGCGTCCCATTTCCCTCAAGAGCGGGAGGCGTGAGGGCTCCCCCTCTTCGTGAGGCTGCGTGTGAGACGGCTCACGGAATGCAAGTGATCAATCCAGGACGATCGGGGAACAGTTAATCGCGTCGGCTTTCGATTCCAGAAGGAGGTTTTGCAATGGCTCCACGTCTGGCTCTACTTTCACTCATTCTCGCCTTTGGTGTCTCGGTTGCGTTTGCGACCGTGACAACGGTGCGCCAGGTGCATCTGGAGAATGCATCGGCCACGGTCCACGCGACGCGCAGCTAGCACCACGCCGGAACATTCGGCGCCACCGTGCGTAAGCGCTTCGAGACATCAGAAGAGGCGTAGGCACATCATGGCCCATTCCGACCACGGTATCGTCAAGGACAAACGGGCGGAGGAACAGCCCCGCGACAAGCAGCGCGCGCAATCCGTGCAAAAGACCGATCCGCAAGACACGGCTGTGCAAAACACGGATGTGACAGGCTCCCCGTCGCGGGAGGCGACGCGCGATCCCAGGCTGAATGACAAGAGCAAGACGCCGGGCTCCGGCATGACGCCGGATGATTCCGACGACGCGCCGAGCGGCTAGAGGCGCGGAAACCGCAGGTTTCGCGCATGGAACAGTTTTCGCGTGACGAGTCGACAGGTTGCTTTTGGCTGTCATGCCCCCGGTGCGCCGGAAGCGACCTCCAAGGACGGCCCTGGCACCCACGGTGCCGGGGTCGTTTGCTGATGGGGGGCCGCTATGGCGCAGCGGTCGTGGCTTAAAGCATGATCCGGAAAAGTGCGACGCGGTTCTCCGGAATGATCATGCGCAAAGAGCAACCCAAAGCGCGATGACGATTCATCTCAATCGCATCGCTCTTTAGTCGCTGCTCTCCGGGTCTCCCTGAGTATGTCCCTCAGGTCCCCGGCCGAACACACCGAAGCTGCTCGACTTCACGCCGGCCGCAGCATCGACGCCCGCGGCGGCCAATCCAAATTTGAGCAGCTCGCGGACCGCTGCCGCTCGCGTCGGCATGCGATGTTTGAACCGGAAATCATCGACGGCGGCCAACTCCTCCGGCGAGAGCATGACCTGAAGGCGCTCGGCGCGAAGATCGTTCATGGTCGATCACACAGATTGAGTAGGTTGAGTAGATTACTCAACAAACCAACTTGGCGCGAGTTCCACAAGCGACGAGAAAGTCTCCAAATGAGTATGAAAGTGTAGCAAAATCAAGAGGTTAATATTGAAACGACTTGCGTGCTGGCGCATTCCCTTGGAAAGGGAGAGAAGCCATGACGGACGAAGTCAGGTTGCCCCGCAAGCTATCGGAAGAGCCGGAAGCACCGAAACCGGTGCGTCCAAGCCACCAGAAGGTCATCGAGCAGGTCGAGCGCTGGGCCAACAGCCCGGGGCTGCAGCCACCGAGGACGGAAGATGCGAAGACGGTCTGAGTCACATACGTTCGAGCAACGTCTCCAGGCGCAGAGGTTACGGCCTGAGCACGAACTGTCGGGCCTGCTGGATGGACGTCAGCGCGACGTTGTTCTCGCGCGCATCGATCAGCTTCAGACCGCGGCCGAGATGTATGGCTTTCTGATGCTACGGGACGGTGCTGCGGCTGTTCGCTGATGGCCGGATGCGCCCGGCCCGCTCGGTGCGGGAGGTGACACGAAGCTTTCGCCTCAGCCACCACGCCAACACCGACACGGCGGCCCATGCCAGGACGGCGGCGATGAATGCGCCGATCGCGCTTGTCGAGACCACGACGTAAAAGACCGCGGCGAACGCTGCCAGACCGATGCTTCCGAGCCCCGCCCCCGCCGCATCGAGCGCTGCGGCCTGCTGCCCGCGCCTTTGTCCGTTGAGGCCGGCCTTTTCCTTGGCGCGGCGCTCATGGCTTTCGATCAGGGTTGCGCTGGCGCAGAAGATGGCGGGGAGTGCGAGGAAGAGCCCGCCGACGGAGACGCCGAAACGGCTGCCGATGAGGCCTGCCACGACCGTCGCAAGGCCGCCGAGCGCGAAACGCACTGCGTATTCGTACCAATGCGTCTGCTTCAGCGCGGATGATGACAGCTTTATGGGCATCAGGCGGCGCCTCCGAGGCCGGCAAGCAAGCCGAAGGCGACCACGAACCAAACCGCAAAAGCGAGGATGGTTGCCGGCAGCGCGCCGAGACGAAATCTCATCAGCAGCTGGCAGACGGCGAGGCTGTAGCAGCCGAGGGCGATCGCGCCGTAGATCATGGTCCAGCTCGCGGCCGCCGCATATTGCGGGCCGTGCTGAACGACCGCAATGCCGAGCGTGGCCAGCGCGACCGACGGCGCCGCGCCGAGCAGCCCGGCAAAACTCTTCGGTCGCAGCATGTCGCCGAGGATCGCGAAGGCAGAGACGATCAGGCCGCCGGCGACGAAGCGCACCAGATATTCCGTCATGGCCGGCCCCGCAAAGCCGAGGACGGCTGCTGGCGCGATCTTGCCAGCGTGAACGGCCTGAGCAGTCGCTCGACAAGGACGCCGAGCGTAAAGCCCGCCACGACGTCGCTGGTCCAATGCGCGAGCAGCGCTACGCGCGTCAACGACAACGTCACGGCGAGCGTGCGGGCCAAGCGGCGCGAGGTCGGCGGCAACAGGCCGGCTGCCGAGGCGAGGGCGCCCATGTGCACGGCATGGCCCGAGGGAAACGCGTCTCTCGACCGCCCCGAGAAGGGGACGCCACGCCAATGGCCCGTGACGGTCAGCCGGTCCGGCCTCGTCTGATCGAACAAGGATTTCAGAATATGCGGCAGCACGGCCGTCGCCAGCGAGACCATCAGAACATGATCCGCAACGGGACGCTGTTGCGGATGCCGCAGCCGAGCGTAGAGCCATCCCGCCGCGGCGAGTGCGAGCAGCACGTTCTCGTCGGCGCCCCAGGTCATTGCTTGGGCGGCGTGCTCGAGCCCTGAGTTGGTGTTGTGCGCGATCTCGTTCGCGATCGCCGTATCGATCCGGGTGGGTTTGACTGTTACGAGCGCCATCGGTTCGCCGACGATATTTCCTCCATGACAGATTTGTAAAAGCTTGGAGACAAAGATGGTTCCTGGGCTCCAGGGCGAGTCCCAGCTCTGCTAAGGCTGGCCGGATCCGCCCGCGGCGCCATACACTTGGCCAGTTGCATAGCTGGCGTCGGCGGCGGCAAGCTGCACGTAGATCGAGGCAAGTTCGACGGGCTGGCCGGGACGGCCGAGCGGTGTCATGCCGCCGAATTTTTCGAGCTTGTCCATCGTGGCGCCGCCGGAGACCTGAAGCGGCGTCCAGATCGGTCCTGGCGCCACGCCATTGACACGGATGCCCCTCGCGGCGAGCTGCTTGGCCAGCGACTTCACATAGTTCATCGTCGCGGCCTTGGTCTGCGCATAGTCGTAGAGATCCGGCGAGGGATCGTAAGCTTGCTCGGAGGTGGTGCCGATGATGCAGGAGCCGGGCTTGAGATGCGGCAGGGCCGCCTTGATGATCCAGAACGGTGCGTAGATGTTCGTCTTCATGGTCGCGTCGAAATCCTCCGACGAGACATCGAGGATGGAGGCGCGTGTCTGCTGTCGTGCGGCGTTGCAAACGACGACGTCGAGGCCGCCGAGGCCTTGTACGGCCTGCTCGACCAGCTGCTTGCAGAAGCCTTCGTCCTTGAGGTCGCCCGGGATCGCAAGACCGCTCCGCCCTTCATTCTTGATCAGCGCGACCACCTCCTGCGCATCGGGCTCTTCCATAGGCAGATAGTTGATGGCGACGTCGGCGCCCTCGCGCGCATAGGCGATCGCGGCGGCCCGGCCCATGCCGGAATCGCCGCCCGTGATCAATGCCTTGCGGCCGGCGAGCCGGCCCGAGCCCTTGTAGCTGGTCTCGCCGTGATCCGGTCGCGGCTCCATCTTGCCAGCAAGGCCCGGCCAGGGCTGCGGCTGTTTCTTGAACGGCGGCTTCGGATAGCGGCTGACGGGATCGATCAAAGCATGGTCGGCCATGGACGTGTTTCCTTGCGCTGAGGACGCCAGCGAGGCCGCAGCGAGCGATGCGCCTGCGGCGTGCACGACATGGCGGCGCGACAGTGAGGTTCTGCTGTGATTCGTCATGATGCTCTCCGCGATGATCAAGGCTCAATGCGCGGAGACGACTGCCGTTGCTAAGGGGAGGACGCCGGGGCGCCGGCGTCCTTCAGCAATGCGTTACTTCGACTGGCCGACGCTCGGCGCCTTGCCGAGCTCCTTGGCCATGTCGAGATGATGCTTCAGGGCGGGCAGCGTCTTGCCGGCCCAATCCTTGAGTTCGGCATTGTCGCCGCCCTTGGCGTAACGCTCGAACAGCGAGACGGCATCCTCATGGGCGCTCACCTGATAGGAATTGTAATCCGAGCTGAAATCCTTACCGTTCGCATTCTTGAGCTTGTCAAGCTTGCTCTGGTGCGAGCTGTCGAGCTCTGCCGGAAGCGTTGCCTGGATTTTCTTGTCGCCGACCAAGCCCTTGAGCTCGGTGCTGGTCTTGGTGTGGTCGGTGACCATCTGCTGAGCGAAGCTCTTCTCCTGCGCGTTACCCTTCTGCTGGGCAAGCTTGCTCGACTCGATCTCGAACATGTCGCTGATCGCGACCTGCTTGACGAAGTCGGCGGTGGTCGGTGAGACGCCGAGCGCGGAATTGACGCCGGTCTTTTCGCCAAGCGATTGGGCGAGCGCAGGGCCTGCGAAGAGCACGCAAGCGAGGGCGATGACGGCACGTTTCATGTTTGGTCACTCCAATCTGGTGTGCGGCCGCTTGCCGCGCGTTGTTGCGCCGATCAACACGCCGCCGGGGCCGTGGTTCCTAACGATCAATCCGCGGGATTCCGTCCGGTGCGGGGATTGATGGGATCGGTCGGCTTGCGTCGAAGCCGCTCCGGCAGAAACGGCTCGGCTGGCGTAGGGGTTGGATCGGCCCGTACGTCGGCATGGCGCTGCGCCCGTTCATGCGGCGTCCGGTTGTCGTTGATGTGGTACTTCACGTCGACGCCATCGACGGGGTCGTTGACGCCGTGCCGGATATCGCGGAAGTCGCTCATGGTTCACCTCATTCCTTTCCGGGCAGGATCGTCTCGAGCACCTGCCGTGCTGCTCCCCGGATCATTCCGCTTTGGTTAGGGTCACCCTTCATGAGGGCGAGCGAGAAGTTCTTGGCCTGTTGAAGCGTGATATGCGGCGGCAGTGGCGGCACTTCGGGATCGGTCTTCACCTCCAGCACGACGGGCATCTCGCTCGCAAGCGCCTGCTCCCAGGCCGAGCCGAGCAGTTGCGGACTGTCGACGAAGATGCCGCGCAGCCCGATGAGCTCGGCGAAGCGGGAATAGGAGACGTCGGGAATGCGCTGCGAGGCCTCGAACTTGGGATCGCCGTTGATGATGCGCTGCTCCCACGTCACCTGGTTGAGGTCCTCATTGTTGAAGACGCAGACGATGAAGCGTGGATCCTTCCAGTTGCGCCAGTATTTCGCGGCGGTGATCAGTTCAGCCATGTTGTTCATCTGCATGGCGCCGTCGCCGACGAGGGCGATCACCGGCCGATCAGGATGGGCGTATTTCGCGGCGAGCGCATAGGGCACCGCGGCACCCATTGAGGCGAGGCCACCGGAGAGCGATGCCGTCATGCCGCGCCGCATCTTCAGGTCGCGCGCGAACCAGTTGGCGCAAGAGCCGGAATCGCTGGTGATGATGGCGCGGTCCGGCAGGCGCGGGGACAGCTCCCAGGCGACGAGCTGCGGATTGACCGGCGCCGCGGGCTGATGCGCACGGTCATCCAGCGTCTTCCACCATCTCGCGACGTCCTCCTGGATGCTCTGGCGCCAGGCGCCGTCGCTTCTGGGTTTCAGTCGCGGCAACAGTGCGCGCAACGTCTCGGCGGCGTCGCCCACGAGGCCGACCTCCATGGGAAAGCGGATCGACATCATGCTGGCGTCGATGTCGATCTGCACGCCGCGCGCGGCGCCCTCCTTTGGCAGGAACTCGGCGTAGGGGAAGGCCGAGCCGACCATCAGCAGCGTGTCGCATTCCATCATCATGTTGTAGCTGGGCTCGGTGCCGAGCAGGCCGATCGCGCCGGTGACCCAGGGCAGCTCGTCCGGCAGCGCGGCCTTGCCGAGCAGCGCCTTGGCGCAGCCGGCCGACAGCCGGTCGGCGACCGCGATCACCTCCTCGGTGGCGTGAAGCGCACCGGCGCCGACGAGCATCGCGACCTTCTTGCTGGCATTGAGGATCTCTGCGGCGCGATCGAGATCGGCCTCGCGCGGCGTGATACTGGGCGCGCTGTAGCCGATGCCGGAGTGCAATGTGCCGTGCGCGCGGGGCGGGCTCTCGTACGGCTCTTCCTGCAAATCGTTGGGCAGGATGATCACCGTCGGAGTGCGCCGCGCCAGCGCGATCCGAACCGCACGGTCGATCAGGTGCCGCACTTGTGCAGGCGAGGACGCCTGCATGACGTAGGCACCGGCGACGTCCTTGAACATTGAGAGAAGGTCGAGCTCCTGCTGATAGTGCCCGCCGAGGGCGTTGCGGGCCTGCTGGCCGACGATGGCCAGCACCGGCTGGTGATCGAGCAGCGCATCGTACAGCCCGGTGATGAGATGCGAGGCACCGGGCCCGGAGGTCGCGATGCAGACGCCGAGCTGGCCCGAGAACTTGGCGTAGGCGCTCGCCATGAACGCCGCCATCTCCTCGTGCCGTGCCTGCACGAACCCGATCCTGCCTTCGGCCCGGTTCATTGCGCCGAACACGCCGTTGATGCCGTCGCCGGGGTAGCCGAAGATGTGGCGCACGCCCCATTGATGCAGGCGCTCAACGATGAAGTCGGAGACTGTCTGGGTCATCGTGTGGCTCTTCGGTTCTGCGAGCTGGCTGAGGCTCAGAGAACCCATCGTCTCCCGCGATGTTCCTGGCTTTCCCGGGATGTTTCCGGCCCGCGCGCGGAACAGCGGCGGAACGATCGCTCGCCCGTCCGGTTGATTCACGTATTGGCTGAGTGGAGCACTGAGATGTTGAATCAAGGTGAGCTGGATCGCGCCGAGATGGGACGTCTGATCGGCAGCGACAAGGTCGAGGGAACATCGGTCTTCGGCGCCGATCGCTACCGGATCGGATCGATCGAGCGCGTGATGATCGACAAGGTCAGCGGCAAGGTGTCCTACGCCGTGCTTGGCTTCGGCGGATTTCTTGGCCTCGGCAACGACCACTATCCGTTGCCTTGGCAGTCGCTGAAATACGACACGGAGCTGGGCGGTTACGTGACGGCGATTACCGCCAAGGATCTGCAAAGCGCGCCGAGATACAGCGAACGGAGCGACTGGAACTGGGGCGATGAAGCCGCGGTTCGCGGCATCAACTCCTATTACGGCGTTCCTTTCGCATAAACGATGCATGGAAGGGAGTTCGATGAGCAAGGAGCGACCCAACGACGATCCCCGCGACCAGAACGATTGGGGATCCCACCGACAGACGGACAAGCCCTGGAAGGGTCATCCGGAGAAGGAGCAGCGATCGGACGAGGTGAAGCCAGATCTCGAGAAATGGCATCGGACGAAGACGCACTGAGAGAGGCGCACTGTCGCGGAATATCGAGACGAGCGCGGTACGAGATGCCGCGCTTCGTTTTTTTGACGGCGTGATCACGAATGATCGCGGCGCGTTGGCAGGGCGGAACCAAGTGTCGGCGCCGAGGTTGGGCCGGCGGCGCACAAGACCTACTCCAAAGCGTTCTGGCGTCAGCTCAATCCTGAGAAAGGTCGTTGGCCGTGGATGCTCAGATACGGGAGCATGGGCCGTCCGCGGAGCAGCCGCAGAGGGCGAAGCAGGCTCCAAACGCGCCGCCTGATCCGACCCGCAGCGCCGACGGCCAGTCGCCCAGACCGTCGTCGGCGGGAGAGCGGCTTCGTGAGCATTGGCTGCTTGCAACCGCAGGTGCCGTCGTTTTGATTGCCGCGCTCGTCGGCGGCCTG
Source organism: Bradyrhizobium guangxiense (assembly GCF_004114915.1). Classification (NCBI taxonomy): domain Bacteria; kingdom Pseudomonadati; phylum Pseudomonadota; class Alphaproteobacteria; order Hyphomicrobiales; family Nitrobacteraceae; genus Bradyrhizobium; species Bradyrhizobium guangxiense. Next base: position 1,458,953 of record NZ_CP022219.1, read on the forward strand.
CTCTATTGGCTGCAGGTCCGTCACTACGAAGCGACCGACGATGCGTTCGTCGCAGCGCGAAGCTTCTCGGTCGCTTCGAAGGTCGGCGGCTACGTGACCGACATTCCCGTCACCGACAACCAGCACGTCAATTCCGGCGATCTCCTCGCCAAGATCGACGAGCGCGATTATCGCATCGCCATCGATCAGGCCGACGCGCAGGTGGCCAGCGCCAAGGCGAACATTGCCAATGTCGAGGCGCAGATCGATTCGCAGCATGAGCAGATCAAGCAGGCCGAGGCTCAGCTCGAACAGGCCCAGGCCCAGCTTCAATTTTCGCAGGAGGAATTCACGCGCGCCCAGGATCTGGTCGAGAAGGGCGCCGGCACCGTGCAGCGCCAGCAGCAGACCCGCTCGGACCTTCAGGCGCAGCAGGCCAACACCGAACGCGCCAGGACGGCGGTGACATCGGCGCAGCTCGGCATCAAGACGCTGCAGGCCCAGCTCGAAGGCGCCCGGGCGCAGCTCGGGCAGGCGCAGGCGCAGCTCGATCAGGCCAAGCTGAACCTGCAATACACCAGCGTCGCCGCCGCCCAGTCGGGCCGCGTCGTCAAGCTCTCTGGCGCCAAGGGCACGTTCGTCACGGCGGGACAGAGCCTGATGATGTTCGTGCCCGACGAGGTCTGGATCGTCGCGAACTACAAGGAGACGCAGCTGGGCGACATGCGTCCGGGCCAGCCGGTCGAGATCCGCATCGATGCCTATCCCGGCCGCAAGCTCACCGGCCACGTCGATTCGATGCAGCCGGGCTCCGGCACCGCCTTCAGTCTGCTGCCGGCGGAGAACGCGACCGGCAACTACGTCAAGGTGGTGCAGCGCGTGCCGGTGAAGATCGTGGTCGACAGCTGGCCGTCCGACCTGCCGGTTGGCCCAGGCATGTCGGTCGTGCCCTGGACCAGGGTGAGATGACGGACACAGCGCAAGGCGGCGCGTCCGCGGGCGGCTGGTCGCCGGAGCGCTCGGCGGCCGGCGGGCACAATCCCTATTTGATCGCCTTCGTGGTCTCGATCGCGACCTTCATGGAGGTGCTCGACACCACCATCGCCAACGTCGCACTACGTCACATCGCAGGCAGCCTCGCGGTCGGCATCGACGAGAGCACCTACGTCATCACCAGCTATCTCGTTGCCAACGCCATCGTGCTGTCGATCTCGGGCTGGCTCTCGACCGTGATCGGCCGCAAGCGCTTCTACATGATGTGCGTCGCGACCTTCACATTTGCCTCGCTGCTGTGTGGCTTCGCGTGGAATCTGCAATCGCTGGTGCTGTTCCGCATTCTTCAAGGTCTCGGCGGCGGCGGCATGGCCACCAGCGAGCAGGCGATCCTCGCCGACTCGTTCCCGCCGCATAAGCGCGGCCAGGCTTTCGCCATCTACGGCGTCGCCGTCGTGGTCGCGCCGGTGATCGGACCGACGCTCGGCGGCTGGATCACCGACACCTACACCTGGCACTGGGTGTTCCTGATCAACGTGCCGATGGGCCTGCTGTCGCTGTTCCTGGTCGGCACGCTGGTCAAAGAGCCTTCGGATGCGGAGAAGGAGCGGGAGAAGCTGCTCAGCAAGGGCCTGCGCGTCGACTATATAGGATTCCTGCTCGTTGCGATCGGACTCGGGTCGCTGGAATTCGTGCTCGATGAAGGCCAGCGCAACGACTGGTTCGGCTCGAACATGATCCTCGTCTTCGCGCTGCTGGCCGCGGTCTGCCTGCTCGCGCTGATCCCGTGGGAGCTGACGCGGGAGGATCCCATCGTCGATTTGCGCCTGCTCGGCCGCCGCCAGTTCGCCGCCTGCTTCCTGGTAATGCTGGCCACCGGGGCCGTGCTGATCTCGACCACGCAGCTCTTGCCGCAGCTGCTCCAGACCGAGTTGAACTACACTGCCATGCTGGCCGGCCTCGCGCTGTCGCCGGGCGGCGTCGCGACCCTCGTGCTGATGCCCGTGGTCGGCCGCCTCGTCGCTACGGTGCAGCCGAAATATCTCATCATGTTCGGCGCGGCGATCGTCGCGCTCTCGATGTGGCATCTCACCGGGCTTACCGGCGACATCACCTATGGCTATGCGGCGCTGTCGCGCATCTTCCTCGCGCTCGGTCTGCCGTTCCTGTTCCTGCCTGTCACGACCGCGTCTTACGACGGCGTTCCGCCGGACAAGACCAATCAGGCCTCCGCGCTGATCAATGTCGCCCGCAATATCGGGGGATCCATGGGTGTTGCGCTGGCACAGACGGTGTTGGCGCAGCGCCAACAATTCCACCAGAGCCGCCTGGTCGAGCACGCCGCGCCCTCCGATCTCGGTTATCAGCAGACCGTCGACACCATGACGCGCTACTTTCAGGCGCAAGGCTCCAATGCGAGCGATGCAGCGTCACAGGCCGTCGCGTGGGTCGGTCGCACCTTGCAGCAGCAGGTCGATTTGCTCGCCTATATCGACGTGTTCTGGACGCTGGCGATCATAGCGGTGCTGATGATTCCCACGGCGGCCGTGCTGCGGCCGATCAAGCTGGGTGGGCCGGCGCGGGGGCATTGATTGCGTTGCTGTTGCAAGTGGCGGGAGCGAGCGTCGATCACGAAGATGCTGCCACTCACCCCACCGCTTCCTTGCCCCCCGGCCCGGCATGCACATGCACCTGTTTGGCATGCAGCACCTCGCCGCATTCCGAGCACACCATGACGGGGTCGAACAGCTTGCCGCAGCTCTTGTGCTGATGCAGCAGCGGGCGGCCGCGCTCGTCGCCCATGTGGGTGTCGCCCCAATGCACCATCGCCATGATGATCGGATAGAGGTCGAGGCCCTTTTGCGTGAGGATGTACTCGTAGCGCTTCGGCGCCTCGGAATAGGGGACGCGACGCAGGATGCCGAACCGGACCAGCTTCTTCAGCCGCTCCGAGAGCAGGTGCCGCGTGATCTGCAACGAAGACTGGAATCCCTCGAACCGGCGGACCCGCAGAAAACATTCGCGCAGGATCAGCAACGTCCAGCGATCGCCGACCACGGCAACGGTCCGGGAGAGCGAGCAGGTCTCCTCTTCCAGCGTATCCCATTTCATGGTGCGATCTCCGGCGTTTAAGTCTGAAAAAGGAACTGACTTGAACGATCAGTATAATTTGCGCATTTGATTAGCATCAACGGTCGTCATTTGACAGTTCTATTTTGGAACTGTAGCCTCTCGGCAATCACATGAGTTCTTGCCGGAGGAGGCGACCTTGCCCAAGCGAAATGCGACAGCTGCCGTGATCGGGGCCGGCGACTTCATCGGCTCCGAGATCGCCAAGAAATTCGCGGCGGAGGGGTTCACGGTCTTCGCAGGCCGCCGCAATGGCGACAAGCTGGCGCCGCTGGTGCGCGACATCGAGACCTCAGGCGGCGAGATCCACGCCCGCTCGCTCGACGCGCGGAAGGAAGACGAGGTCATCTCCTTCCTCAACGACGCCGACAAACATGCTCCTCTTGAAGTCTGCATCTTCAACGTCGGTGCCAACGTCAATTTTCCGATCCTCGACACCACCGAGCGCGTGTTTCGCAAAGTCTGGGAGATGGCCTGCTATTCCGGCTTCCTTGCGGGCCGCGAGGCGGCGCGGCTGATGCTGCCGCGCGGCAGCGGCAACATCTTCTTCACGGGTGCGACCGCAAGCTTGCGCGGCGGCAGCGGCTTTGCCGCCTTTGCCAGCGCCAAGTTCGGCCTGCGAGCGGTGGCGCAGGCGATGGCGCGCGAGCTCGGCCCGAAGAACATCCATGTCGCCCATCTCATCATCGATTCCGGCGTCGACACCGAATGGGTGCGGCAGCGGCGGCTGGAGGCGCTCGGGCCGAGTGCGCTGGATAATCCCGATCTCTTGATGCCGCCCTCTTCGGTCGCGGACGCCTATTGGCAGCTCTACCGGCAGCCGAAGAGCGCCTGGACGTTCGAGATGGAGATCCGCCCGTTCGGAGAGAAATGGTGACCGCGGCGCAAAAGTCCGGCTAGACTGAGCCAACCCAGGCAAAATTCCGGGAGGAGAACGACGTGAAGACCGCGATCACCGAGCTGTTCGGCATCGAGCACCCCATCATCCAGGGCGGCATGCATTTCGTCGGCTTTGCCGAGCTGGCCGCTGCCGTCTCCAATGCCGGCGGGCTCGGCATCATCACCGGCCTCACCCAGAAGACGCCGGAGCTGCTCGCCAAGGAGATCGCACGCTGCCGCGACATGACCGACAAGCCCTTCGGCGTGAACCTCACCTTCCTGCCGACCTTCTCCGCGCCGCCTTATCCAGAATATATCGCCGCCATCGTCGAGGGCGGCATCAAGGCGGTGGAGACCGCAGGCCGCAGCCCGGAAGCCTACATGCCGGCGCTGAAGGCCGCCGGCATCAAGGTGATCCACAAATGCACCTCGGTGCGCCACTCGCTGAAGGCCGAACGCATCGGCTGCGACGCCGTCAGCGTCGACGGCTTTGAGTGCGGTGGTCATCCCGGCGAGGACGACATTCCCAACATGATCCTGCTGCCGCGCGCGGCCGAGGAGCTGAAGATCCCGTTCGTCGCCTCTGGCGGCATGGCCGATGGGCGCAGCCTCGTCGCAGCATTGTCGCTGGGGGCGGCCGGCATGAACATGGGCACGCGCTTCATCGCCACCAAGGAAGCACCTGTGCATCAGAACGTGAAGAACGCGCTGGTCGCGGCGACCGAGCTCGACACCCGCCTGATCATGCGCAGCTTGCGCAACACCGAGCGCGTGCTGAAGAACGCCAATGTCGACCGTCTGCTCGAGATCGAGCACGAGAAGGGTGACAAGCTGACGATCGACGACATCCACGATCAGGTCGCGGGCGTCTATCCCAAGATCATGCTGGAGGGGCAGATGGATGCCGGAGCCTGGAGCTGCGGCATGGTCGCAGGGCTGATCCACGACATCCCCTCCTGCAAGGAACTCATCGATCGCATCATGACTGAAGCGGAAACCATCATCCGCAGCCGCCTGATGGGGTTCCTGGATGGGACGGGGGCGACGCGAAAGGTCGCCTGACACCGCCAAACTTCTTAACCACGGCGGCACTTGGTCGCTGGAATTGCGCGCGACGCCTCCTAAATAGGGGTAAATTGTCCCTTTCATCATGGAATTTCAGGAGGCGTCCGTGGTCCTGAAAAGCGTTCCTTTTGCAGTTGCCGTTGCCCTCGTGATCGCCTGGGGCGGCGTCGCGCGCGCTGACGACTACAAGCCAGACGAATATCTGGGTCTCGATCTCTCCAAGGCCGTGCTATCCCCGAAGCGGCTCGGGCCCGAGACGCGGTTTGCACCGGTCGCGCTCGAGGCGCGCGGCGGCAATGAGGCGCAGGCGCGCGCCGAGCCGGTCGACGTGCCGAAGAAGGTTGCGGCCGAACGCGTTCGTGCGGCGGAGCCGAAGGCGGTCCATGCCAGCAGCGCGCAGCCGCGCGGCGCGGCCCGCGCGAAGCTTGCGCATCGTCGCGGCAATCCGCTCGACGCACAGGCGATGGACACCCGCATCCAGACCTGGCCGTGCCGCTCCGGCGGCATCTGCAACTGGAAGCGTTAGCCGAGAACTCGTGGCCTCTTTACCTCGCCCGCTAGCGGGCGAGAGAGCAGACTATTGTCCCGGCTGCATCTCGCTCGTCATCCGCACGTCGCAAAACCGTAGGCGCGGAGTCAAGAAACCGTAAGCCGGGAGTCAAACGGCGCAGGCACCTTCCGTCGCGATTTGACGAAGGTTTCCTGAATGGCAACGCTCCGCGCGCAGCGCGCATGGACCCGACGGCAACTCCTGGTCCGCTCCGCCTCCAGCCTCGCCATCGCCTCGCTCGCGAAGCCTCACCTCAGCCGCGCCGCCGACCGGCCGCAAATCGCAGGCGGCATCCAGTCCGGCGACGTCTGCGGTGATGGCTCCGCGGTGATCTGGGCGCGTGCCGACCGTCCCGCGCGGATGCAGGTGGAATGCTCGACCGTCGAGAGCTTCAAGACCATCATTGCGTCGGCGTTGCGCGATGCGCTGCCGGAGGCCGATTTTACCGCAAAGCTGCTGCTGAACGACCTGCCGGCCGGACAGGACATCTTCTATCGCGTCCGCTTCGACGACATTGCAACCGGCGTTCCCGGCGAAAGCCGCCTTGGCCATTTCCGTACGGCGCCGGCAGCTGGCCAGTCGATCTCGTTCCTGTGGTCCGGCGACGTCGCGGGGCAGGGTTGGGGTATCGACGTTTCGCGCGGCGGCTATCGCAGCTATCGCACCATGCGCGACAACCGTCCGGATTTCTTCATTCATTCCGGCGATCACATCTATGCCGACTGCACGATTCCTTCCGAGCAAACGCTGCCGTCCGGCGAGATCTGGCGCAATCTGGTGACCGAGGACAAGGCCGAAGTCGCGCACACGCTGGCGCAGTTCCGCGGCAACTACAAATACAACCATCTCGACGAGAATTTCCGCGCCTTCCATGCCGAGGTGCCGATGTTGGCGCAGTGGGACGACCACGAGGTCACCAACGACTGGTCGCCGACCGGCAGCTACGATGAGGCGGGCTTTGAGCAGGACGGGACTTCGCGCCTGGTTGCGCGCGCCCGCCGTGCCTTCTTCGACTTCATGCCGATCCGCGATATCGGCGCGCGGCAGGGCCGGGTCTATCGCAAGATCGGCTATGGTCCGCTGCTGGACGTCTTCATGATCGACATGCGCAGCTATCGCGACGAGACCTGGAACAAGGGGAGCGATCACCGCGGCTGGATCCTGGGGGCCGAGCAACTCGCCTGGCTGAAGCGCGAGCTCGCCGCCTCGCGCGCGACCTGGAAAGTGATCGCGGCCGACCTGCCGATCGGCCTGATCAGCCTGGACGCCGTCGCGCTCGGCGACGGGTCGCCCGAGCGCCGCGAGCACGAGATCGCCGAACTTCTGGCGTCCATCAAGCGCGCCGGTGTGCGCAATATCGTCTGGCTTACCGCCGACATGCACTACACCGCCGCGCATTACTACGATCCGAACAAGGCGCAATTCCAGGATTTTGAGCCGTTCTGGGAGTTCGTCTCCGGCCCACTGCATGCCGGCACCTGGGGCCCGGGAGAACTCGACGACACCTTTGGCCCGGTCGCGATGTACCAGAACGGCTGCAGCGCCGCGCAGGGCGAGAATTTGGCGCCGTGTTTCGGGCTGCAATTCTTCGGCCGGGTCGACATCGACGGCGCCAGTGGCATGATGACCGTGACCTTGAAGGACGTCGACAACCGCGCCCTCTGGTCGGTCGATCTCGTGCCACAGCCGCAGCCGCGCCCGGCGGTGGTGGCGCAGCACTCGTGAAGGGCGAGCGGCTCGCCTAACCTCTTCCGGCAAGCGGGAGAGGGGAGCTCGCCTCGCTTGACGCGATAGTCAAACCTGATCCCACCTAACCCGATCTTGATTGGCCGCCTCCTGCCTCCCTCGCTATACTCATCACTCCCGCCACCTCTTTTCCATCACCAGAGAGTCTGCACCCCGCGGCATGGCCGCGTCCGGCGGGATGCAATATGTCAGGAGTTAGCTCATGGACAATCTGAAGACACAGGGCATCGGCATGCCCAAGCTCGGCCTCGGCACCTTTCGCATGCAGGGCGATGCCTGCCGCGCCGCGGTCGAGAGCGCGCTGTCGATCGGCTATCGCCACATCGACACCGCCGAGATGTATGCCAATGAGGAGCCGATTGGCGCAGCCATCGCAGCGTCCCGTCTGCCGCGCGGCGAGCTGCACGTCACGACCAAGGTCTGGCACGAGAACCTCGCCCCGGACGCGATCAGGCGGGCTTTTGATGCCAGCCTGAAGAAGCTCCGGCTCGACCATGTCGATCTCTATCTCGTGCATTGGCCGTCGAAGGCCGCGGATTGGGGGGCGGTGTTCGAGACCTTGATGAGGCTGAAGGAGGAGGGACGCACGCGAGCGATCGGCGTCGCCAATTTCACTACGGTACTGCTCAAGATCGCGGTCGAGGACATCGGGGCGCCGATCGCCTGCAACCAGATCGAATATCACGCGATGCTCGATCAATCGAAGGTGCTGGCTTATCTTGCGGCGAAGTCGATTCCGCTCGTCGCTTATTGTCCGCTGGCGCAGGGGCGCGTTGCCTCGGATCCGGTGCTGGCCGAGATCGGTGCCAAGCACAACGCAACCGCGGCGCAAGTGGCCCTGAATTGGCTGCTCGATCAGGACGGCGTCGCCGCGATCCCGAAGGCCTCGCGCCGCGAGAGCCAGCAGGCCAATCTCGATGCGCTGAAGATCACGCTCGACGATGCCGACCGCAACAAGATCGCGGCGCTGCCGAAGGATCGCCGCTGCGTCAATCCGGGCTTCGCGCCGCCGTGGGATTAGCTGGACGGGTTTTCGATGCGCAAAGAAATGGCCCCGCGAGGGGCCATTTCCATGTTGCGCGCTGCATTAGTCCCAGTGGCGATGGCTGCGCTTGATCACCACGACCCGGTCGCCATGGTGACGCCAGCCGCGATGCCAGCCATGGTCGCGATGCTCGCGGAATTCGGCGCGGGCGCCGTATGGGCCGTGATGATGATGGTAGCCACGCTTGATCACCACGGTCTCTGCGCTTGCCAGCGTCGGCGCCGCGATCACGAGCGCGCCCAGGGCCGCAACCACATAACCAAGCTTCTTCATGATGTCCTCCTCCAATCGAATGCACATCTAAACCGCGCATTCATGCGAACGTTCCGGAGGAACAGCGGGAGAATTCTGAATGGCTGTTCAGACAGCGCATGATCCCGAGGCAACGGCCGCGTCAGCGCAAACCACCGTTCTGTTTTTTCAGAAGCAACGTGATCGAGCGTAATGCCTAATCGCAGCGTCGTTGCGTGGGCGTCGGTGCGCCCGTCGCGATGTATTTGCCGTCTCGGATCGTGTACTCGCCGCGTTCGCTGCGATTGTAGATTGCGCGCAGGCTGCCGTCCTTCGCCAGCCGCAGTCCGAACTCACGCGCCTGGTGCAGCGAGGGGAAGTACACCATCACATTGATCAGGCCTTCGGCGTTGACCGTTGCCGACACCACCTCGTTCTCGTCTCTGGCGTCGCCGAAATTGCGCCGGTACATTACCCGGCCGTCCTTCCGGATCTCATAGGTCAGGAGCGCGCCTTTGTCGCGGTCGGGCTGAGCCGCGCAGTCGACCGCCCATGAACCGAGCAGGCCCCATTGCTCGACCGTCGCCGCGAGCGTCTCGGCATCTGCGGCGGAGGTGATCGCCGCCCACAGCACCCCCGCCGCGATCCAGCGGCTCAACCAACGCGTCATGTCCCTGGAGAACCCCGCCTCGAAGAATTCCAAAGTGTAGCATCCCGCCCGTTTCCGTCCATGGCGGCCCCCGATCGCTCGCGAATTTGATCCGCGTCAATGAGGCCGGTGTTTTCCGGGGTAGGATGGCGCTTCCCGAAGGCGAATCTGGATAGACCAATGCTGAATCAAGTCATGGATTTTGCGGGCGAAGTGCTGCCGGGGAGCTGTGCCGTACCGCCTTATTCCGAGACCGAGTTTCTGACCGAGCTGGGTGATCGCTTGCGGTCCTCGCGCATGCGCTGCGACCTGTCGCGCCGCGAGCTGGCCCGCCGTTCCGGGATCTCCGAGCGCTATATCGCCCAGATCGAGGCCGGCAAGGGCAACGTCTCGATCGTCCTCTTGCTGCGGCTGGCCTCCGCGATCCACAGCAGTCAGCCCCAGGCGGCCTGACGCTTCAAGGTGACCGCCATGGGGCAGCTGGTACTCGCGGCCAAGGTCACCCACGTTCCATCATTGATGCTGTCGGAGCAACCCGGCAGCCCGTTACGCGACGCGCGCAAAGCCGCCGTCGATTCGCTGCGCGAGCTCGGCCGGCGGGCGAAAGAGCGCGGCGCGACCTGCTTCGTGGTGTTCGACACCCACTGGCTCTCCAATTTCGGCTACCACATCAACGCCAATGCGCGGCACCGCGGCTCGTTCACGAGCCACGAGGCGCCGCAGATGATCCAGGATCTGCGCTACGATCTGCCGGGTGATACGTCTCTGGCGGAAGCCATCGCGAACAGGGCCGGCGAGGCGGGCCTGAACGTGATTGCCCATCAGGTGGCCAGCCTCGGTCTCGAATACGGCACCATCGTGCCGATGCACTACTTAAATCCCGACGGTTTTGCGAAGGTCGTCTCGGTCGCCTCCCCGCTGTTCACGTCGTTCGAGGAGAGCCGGCTCCTCGGTGAAGCGACGCGCCGGGCGATCGACGAATCCGGTGAGCGGGTCGCCGTCCTCGCCAGCGGATCGCTTTCGCATCGGCTCTGGCCGAACAAGAAGCTGGGGCCCGAGGCGTGGACGTCGGTCGCCAGCGAGTTCAACCGCCAGGTCGATCTGCGCGTGCTCGAGCTGTGGCAGCGCCGCCGCTACCGCGAATTCCTCGACATGCTTCCCGAGTACGCCACCAAGTGCAACGGTGAGGGCGGCATGGCCGACACCATCATGCTGTTCGCGGCGCTCGGCTGGTACGACTACCGCGGCGCCGCCGAGCAGCTTTGCGACTATTTTCCCTCGTCGGGCTCCGGCCAGGTCAACGTGGAGTTTCACCTCGAGGCGTGAAGCCGCGGCCTCAGGCCTGCTTCTCGACATTGGCGCTGCGGGCCGGCACGCCGAACTCCTTGCGGCAGACCTCGGCCAGCACGGCGACGCCATCGCGGATCTGCTGGTGCGTGGGGCTGGCAAAGCATAGCCGCAGCCGCGAGCTGGAATGGCCCTTGTTGGTCGACCATTCCGGCCCCGGATTGATCGAGACGCCGGCGGCGAGCGCGGCCTGATACAGTTTCAGCGTATCGACCTGGTCGGGCAGCTTGACCCAGAGGAAGATGCCGCCCTTGGGCTCCTCGAACTCCGCTGCCGTCCCGAACTGCTCGTTCAGCGCCTCCATCAGCGTGTCGAGCTTGCTGCGCAGCGCCTTGGTCAGGGCCGGCACGTGGCTTGCGAAATGCGGCTTGCAATAGCTGGCCAGCACCATCTGCTCCAGCGCTCCGGAGCCGGCATCGGTCTTCAGCGCCAGCATCCGCGACATCACCTCCCATGGCGCGACGATGAAGCCGACGCGCAGCGCCGGCGCGATCGACTTCGAGAACGAGCCGATATGGATCACGCCGCCGTTCGGGCTCATCGCGTAGATCGCCGGCGGCCGCTGCCCCGACCAGACCAGGTCGGCATAGCAATCGTCCTCGAAGATCGGCACGCCGTATTCGGTCGCGAGCCGCACCAGCTCAGTGCGGCGGCTCTCGGGCATGATGCTGCCGGTCGGGTTCTGCACCGTCGGAATGGTGTAGATGTATTTCGGCCTGATGCCGCGGCTCTTGAGGTCGGCCAGCGTGGCGGCCAGCACGTCCATGCGCATGCCGTCCTTGTCGAGGGGAATGCCGACGACGTTGACACCGAGCCGCGCCAGACGGGTCAGGGAGCCCTGATAGCTCTCCTGCTCGAAGATCACGGTGTCGCCGCGGGTCAGCAGCGTCGCGTTGACGAGGTCGAGCGCCTGCAGCGAGCCGGAGACGATCAGGAGATCGTCCACGGTGCAGGCGATGCCGGCATCGCGCTTGAGTTTGGTCACCAGGAACTCGCGCAAGGGCAGGTAGCCCTGCGGACCATGCGCCAACCCGTACGTGGCGAGCGACCGGCCCTCGCGCCGTAGCACCGTGTTGGTCGCTTCGATCAGCTCGTCGAGCGGCACCTGTTCGGAATCGTTGTTGCCGCCGACAAAACTGTACTTCGCAAGGCCGGTCCAGCGCGCAGAGGGGGCCGGCAGCCCCGCCGGAAACAGGGGCGCGAAATCGAAGCTGGACGTCATGGGAGCGTTCCTCGTTTCTGTTCTTGTTGAGCCAGCCGGCCTTGCACCGGCCAATCTTGTTCTTGCCGGCCGTCCGGGGTGGACGGCCTTACTTCTTGCCCGCCGTGCTGGTCGGACGACCCTGGCTGATGAAAGCGTAATGCGCATTGGCGACGCCGCCAACCATCAGGGCTTCGACCACGGGCTCGGCGATCTCGCCTGTCGCGGCCCAGTCGACCAGGAAATTGGCGCCGGTCCCGCCGCGCACGTCGTCGGTCGGAATGAAGATCGAGACGGTGGCGAGCGGCCTCAACGCGACCGGCGTCTTCAGATAGCTCTCGACCTGCTTGCCTGCGGTATCGAAATAGGCGATGCGTTTGACGACTAGCGGCTGGGTCTCGGAGGCGTTGTGAACACTCAAGGTCACCGAGAAGTCGACGCGCAGCTTGCCCTGGCTCATTGCGACGCTGGAATAAGCGGGCACGTAGAATCCGCCGGAGACGGCGAGGCCCTCCTTCGGCATCGCGGTGAGAGAATCGGCAAAGTTTTGTTCGATATTGACCTTGGATTGTGCGACGGCCGGCGCGGCCAAGGCGAGGGGGCATAGCAGCATTGCCGCGAGCAGGCCTTTTTGCATGTGACGAATTGCTCGCTTGCCGCGCCGCAACCCGTCTCTAGGGTGCGGCAAAACGGACCGATCTGGTATGCACGAGCTCATTCGCGACATCACTCTCTGTATTCTGTTTGCCTGGATGCTGGGCCTGCTCGCCCATTTCTCACGGCAGCCGCTGATCCTGGCCTATCTTATCGCCGGCTTTTGCATTGGTCCATTCGGCGCCGGCTGGGTCCATTCGCAGGAATCGATCGGCGTCATCTCCGAGCTCGGCCTGATCTTCATGCTGTTCATGATCGGTCTGGAGATCGACCTGAAGAAGATCGTGCGGGCGGGAAAGGTGATCCTGTTCGCGGCGGGCGGCCAGCTGCTCGGCGGCTGCCTGCTCGGGGTGCTGTTCTTCCTCGGCATCGGCCTCTCGCTCGGCGGTGGGCATTTCGATGCGATCTATCTCTGCGTCGCCTGCGCGCTGTCGAGCACCGTCATCATCGTCAAGGTGCTCTATGAGAAACGCGAGCTCGACACGCTGCCGGGACGGATCACGCTCGGTGTGCTGGTGCTCCAGGACATCTTCGCCATCCTGTTTCTGGCGGTGCAGCCGAGCCTTGCCAATCTGCAGGCCAGCGTCATCTTGCTCTCGATCGGCCGCGTCGCGGTGCTGGTCGCCGCTGCGCTGCTGGTCAGCCGCTACGTGCTGCCGCGGCTGTTCCACCAGATCGCCCGGCGGCCCGAGCTGATCCTACTCGGCGCGCTGGCCTGGTGTTTCCTCGTCGCCGAGACCGCCGAGCGGCTGTCGCTGTCGCGCGAGATGGGCGCGCTGATCGCCGGCGTCTCGCTCTCGACCTTTCCCTACGCGCTCGACGTCACCGCCAAGGTCACCACGCTCCGCGACTTCTTCATCACCCTGTTCTTCGTCGCGCTCGGCATGACCATTCCCGTCCCTGGTCTCTCCGTGATCGGGCTGGCGCTCATGATCGCCGCTTTCACGGTCGTGAGCCGCCTCGTCACCACCTTCACGCCGCTCTATCTGATGAAGCAGGGCCTGCGCGCCAGCCTCCTGCCGGCGCTGAACCTTGCGCAGATCTCCGAGTTTTCGCTGGTGGTGATCCAGACCGGTGTCACCGACCACCACATTGCGGCCGAGACGGCAAATGCCGCCTCCTTCGCCTTCGTGGTGCTGGCGGTCCTTTCGACCTTCGTGATGACCCGCAGCGACGAGATCACCCGCTGGGCGATCGGGCCGTTGAAGCGGATCGGCCTGCGCGACCTCGACCATGGCAACGGCCATGCCGAGGAGGGGCACGAGGGCGGCCATGGCGAGGCCCGCCGCATCGTCATCCTCGGCTTCTTCCGCGCGGCGAGCGCGCTGCTGGCCGAGATCGAGCGGCAGGCCCCGGTGCTGCTGGAGCAGATCACGGTGGTCGACTTCAACCCCAATGTGTACCAGACGCTGCTCTCGCGCGGCCTGCACGTGATCTATGGCGACATCAGCAATGTCGATACGCTGCTCCATGCCGGCGTCGGCAAGTCCGAGATGATCATCCTCAGCGTGCCGGATTCGCTGCTGAAGGGGGCCACCAACGAGAAGCTGGTCCGCCACGTCCGCGCTCTCAATCCAACCGCTATGATCGTCGCCACGGCCGACCTCCTGGCCGACGTCGGCGGCCTCTATGAAGCCGGCGCCAACTACGTCACCGTGCCCCGGCTCACCGATGCCCACGAGCTGTTCACGGTCATCGAGGCGGCCCAGGCCGGGCTCCTGGCCGACAAGCGCGCTGAACTCGATCAGCGGCTCGGCGAGCGCCGCGAAGTGTTGCCCTGAGGGCGGCCGGCCTTCCCGCCCGGCTGTTTGCTCCTATATCCCTGGTATGTTCGGTGCAAGCTTGGCCGTCCGATGGCCCGCGGCCCGGAATATGTGGTTGCGTCCAGGACACTAGCGCCCCGGCCCAAGTCCGGCTAAGCCTCCCGGCACAACCGATAGAGATTGGGAAATGCCCGATAGCGTTCAGGAAGTCTTGCAGGCCTTTGCCCGGGGAGAGCTCGTGGTCGTCACCGACGACGAGGACCGCGAGGGGGAGGGCGATCTGATCGTCGCCGCCTCGCTCTGCACCGCCGAGAAGATGGCGTTCATCATCCGCCACACCTCGGGCATCGTCTGCGCGCCCGTGACCACCGAGGACGCCCGCCGCCTGCGGCTCGATCCGATGGTGGCCCATAACGATTCCGCGCACACCACCGCGTTCACGGTCTCGATCGACTACAAACCCGACGGCGGCACCGGCATTTCCGCCGAGGAGCGCGCCTCGTGCTGTCGTGCTCTGGCCAATCCCAATGTCGGCGCCAACGATTTCGCCCGGCCGGGCCACATCTTTCCGCTGATCGCCAAGGATGGCGGCGTGCTGCTGCGCTCGGGCCATACCGAGGCCGCCGTCGATCTCTGCAAGCTCTCCGGCCTGCCGCCGGTCGGCGTCATCAGCGAGTTGATGAACGACGATGGCAGCGTGATGAAGGGTGAACAGGTCGCGCAGTTCGCGGCCAGGCACAAGCTCAAGCACGTCACCATCGCGGACATGATCGCCTATCGCCAGGCGCGTGAAAAGCTGATCGAGCGGGTCTCGACCTTCGTCACCGAAAGCCCGATCGGTCCGCTGCAGGGCTATGCCTACCGCTCGCCGTTCGATTCCATTGCCCACGTCGCCTTCGTCTACAACGGCGTCGGTGACGGCAAGAACGTGCTGACACGTTTTCACAAGCCGAACATCGTCAAGGACATCTTCACCGGGCACAAGCGCATGGCGGCCGTGCTGGAGCATTTCAAGAAGTCCGGCCGTGGGGTGCTGGTCTATTTGCGCGACGGTGCGGCCGGTGTGCCCGTCGCGGCGCTGCCGGACGAGACGCAGACCGAGGCCGACCGCAACCGCCAGTGGCGCGAGGTTGGCGTCGGCGCGCAGATCCTGCGCGACCTCGGCGTCACCTCGATCCGGCATCTCACCTCCTCGGTGCACGACTACAAGGGCCTGTCGGGCTTCGGCATCGAGATCGTCGCCAACGAGCAGCTCGAGAGCTGACGCATAGCGTCATTCCGGGATGGCGCTGAAAGCGCCAGACCCGGAATCTCGGAGTGATGGATAAGGAGATTCCGGGTTCGATGCTTTGCATCGCCCCGGAATGACCGAAACCAGGATGCAATTGCACTTGTTGCCGCGGCGCTTTAATTTGTCGGGCAATTTCTAGACGGAACCAGACGAAAGGACGTTTCATGAGCGTGCGCCCTCAGGCCAAGGACAAGCCGGCTGCGGCTTCTTTCCAGTGGGACGATCCGTTCCTGCTCGACGAGCAGCTGACCGAAGACGAGCGCATGGTGCGCGACACCGCCCGCGCTTATGCGCAGGACAAGCTGCTGCCGCGCGTCTCCAAGGCCTATCTGGAGGAGAAGACCGACCGCGAGATCTTCAACGAGATGGGCGAGCTCGGCCTGATCGGCATCACGCTGCCGGAAGAATATGGCTGTGCCAATGCGAGCTACGTCGCCTATGGCCTCGTCGCACGCGAGATCGAGCGAGTCGATTCCGGCTATCGCTCAATGAACTCGGTGCAGTCCTCGTTGGTGATGTACCCGATCTACGCCTATGGCGACGAGAACCAGCGCAAGAAGTACCTGCCGAAGCTCGCCAGCGGCGAGTGGGTCGGTTGCTTCGGCCTGACCGAGCCCGATGCGGGCTCCGATCCGGCCGGCATGAAGACCCGCGCCGAGAAGGTCTCGGACGGCTATCGCCTCACCGGCAGCAAGATGTGGATCTCCAACGCGCCGATCGCCGACGTGTTCGTGGTCTGGGCCAAGTCGGCCGCGCATGACAACCAGATCCGCGGCTTCGTGCTGGAGAAGGGCATGAAGGGCCTGTCCGCACCAAAGATCGGCGGCAAGCTCTCGCTCCGCGCCTCCATCACCGGCGAGGTCGTGATGGACGGGGTTGTCGTCCCCGAGGACGCGCTGCTGCCCAACGTCTCCGGCCTGAAGGGTCCGTTCGGCTGCCTCAACCGCGCCCGCTATGGCATCTCCTGGGGCGCGTTAGGGGCGGCCGAGGACTGCATGCATCGCCCCCGCCAGTACACGCTCGACCGCAAGCAGTTCGGCAAGCCGCTCGCCGCGACGCAGCTGGTGCAGAAGAAGCTCGCGGACATGGAGACCGAGATCGCGCTGGGGCTTCAGGGCTCGCTCCGCGTCGGCCGTCTGATGGACGAGGGCAAGTTCGCGCCCGAGATGATCTCGATCATGAAGCGCAACAATTGCGGCAAGGCCCTCGACATCGCCCGTACTGCTCGCGACATGCACGGCGGCAACGGCATCTCGATCGAGTACCACGTGATGCGCCACGTCCATAACCTCGAGACGGTCAACACCTACGAGGGCACCCACGACGTTCACGCCCTGATCCTGGGCCGCGCCATCACGGGCATTCAGGCGTTTTTCTGATTTGGTTCTCCGTCATTCCGGGGACGCCCGAAGGGCGAACCCGGAATCTCGAGATTCCGGGTGCGACGCTTCGCATCGCCCCGGAATGACATCAAAGAACAAGAAGAGGCCATGTCCGACAACGACGACGTCCCGTTCAACCGCAACTTCCCATTGAAGGCCGGCGTCGTCGAGGAAGTCCGCCCCGGCGTGCGACGCGTGCTCTGCAATAATCCGAGCCCGTTCACCTTCACCGGCACGGTCAGCTACATCGTGGGGACCGGCAATGTCGCGATCATCGATCCCGGTCCGGACGACGAGGCGCATGCGGCGGCGCTGCTCAATGCCGTGCGCGGCGAGACTGTGAGCCATATCTTCGTCACCCACACCCACCGCGACCATTCGCCGAACACCTCGCGGATCAAGCAGGCGACCGGGGCGCCGGTGTATGCCGAAGGCCCGCACCGGGCCTCGCGCCCGCGTTTCGAGAGCGAGAAGCACAATCCGGAATCCGGCGCCGATCGCGATTTTGCACCCGACGTCAACGTCGCGCATGGCGACGTCGTCGAAGGCGACGGCTGGCGGCTCGAGGCCGTGGCGACGCCGGGGCACACCGCCAATCATCTGGCGTTCGCCTGGCCGGAGCGAAAGTTCAACTTCGTCGGCGATCACGTGATGGGCTGGTCCACCTCGATCGTGGCGCCGCCCGACGGCTCGATGATCGACTACATGGATTCGCTCGACCGCCTCGCCGCCCGCGAGGAAGACCTGTATTTCTCCGGCCACGGCCCCGAGATTCCGGAGGGCCAGCGCTTCGTGCGCTTCCTGATCCGTCACCGCAAGGCGCGTGAGGCCTCGATCCTGCATCGCCTTGCCAAGGGCGAGACCGACATCCCGACCATGGTCCGCGCAATCTACATCGGCATCGATCCTAGGCTGACGACGGCCGCCGGCTATTCCGTGCTGGCGCACCTCGAAGACTTGGTCGCGCGCGGCGTGGTGGCGACGGATGGCGATCCCGTGATCGGCGGGACGTACCGGATGGCGGGCGCCTAGTCCTTCGCTGTCATTCCGGGGCGCGCGCCAGCGCGAGCCCGGAATCCATTCATCCACCAACTCTGCGGCTCAATGGATTCCGGGCTCGGTCCTGCGGACCGCCCCGGAATGACGGTCGAGGCTATTTCTTCACCGTCTTTGCCGGTGCCTTCGGCGGCGTCACCGGCGTCTTCTTCACCGGCTTGAGCGCGTCGGCATCGGCGGCGGTGTTGAGATCGTCGATGAATTTCTTGACGCGCGCGGCGTTGCTGCCGAGATCGTTGTCGAAATTGCGCGAGGCCGAGCGGATATCGACGCGGGAATCATCGCCGTCCGCCACGAATCTGATCGAAATGTCCTCGCGGAACCCCATGATCGGCGTGCGCGCCACGGCCTCGATGCGGCCGATGCGGCGCGGTGGCTGCGGTGCGCGCTCGTCGATGACGGTCCATTTGCGCTTGTTGACGAGCTGGAGCGCGATCGCATAGGCGCGGTCGACGGAAATCTCGAGCTCGACGGGCTCGACGTCGGGATAGAAATGGCGCTGCTGCTCCGCCGAATAGAGGCCGGCATAAACTGCGCTGTTGGTGCCTTCGCCGGTGCGCAGGCGCGCCAGAGCCTCGAAACGCGGCGGGTCGATCGGGTCGGTTGTGATGTCGTAGATCGCCGGCAGCTTGCGATATTGCAAGGCCAGATAAGCGGGATAGGCGAGGATCGCCCCGTCGATCAGGAACGCGAGCAGGATGCGCGCCATGCCGCGCGAGCCGTTCTGCCAGATCGCGGCGAAGCCGGCGAGCCCGAACAGGATCGAGAGGCCGGCGATGGCGAGTCCGCCAAAGAAGGTCGCAAGCGCCGGCTTCGGCTCCAGGAAGTCGAAGCGGACGATGATGATCGACACCACCACCGCCACCACCGCGAACACGGCCAAATTGCGCGCCCAGCTCGCGAGGCTTGACACGGGCTCCGATTGATAGGGAGCGGAAAACCTGCGGGCCATCGGATGAAGCTCTGCCGGGGTTGGCGATGCCGGCCGATCCGGCGCGACGATGGGCCGTTGAGACCACGGCCGACGGGCAAATTCAAGAGATACCGGGCTGTTACTGCCCGTCATTCCGGGATGGTCCGAAGGACCAGACCCGGAATCTCGAGATTCCGGGTCGGCTCTTCGAGCCGCCCGGAATGACGTTGTGTGTGAGCCTTACGCCGCCGCGTTCGGGAAGCGGTAATCCCTAAACTGGTCGCGCAGCGCCGTCTTCAGGATCTTGCCGGTGGCGGTATGCGGAATGCCTTCGACGAAGGCAACGTCGTCGGGCATCCACCATTTGGCGATCTTGCCGTCCATGTATTTCAGGATCTCCTCACGCGTAGCCTGCTGGCCCTGCTTGAGCTGCACGATCAGAAGCGGCCGCTCGTCCCATTTGGGATGGAACACGCCGATCACGGCGGCTTCCGCCACGGCCGGATGACCGACCGCGAGATTTTCGAGGTCGATCGAGGAGATCCACTCGCCGCCGGACTTGATCACGTCCTTGGAGCGGTCGGTGATCCGCATGTAACCGTCCTCGTCGATGGTCGAGACGTCGCCGGTGTCGAAGAAGCCATCCTCGTCGAGAATGTTGGTGTCGACGCGGTAATAGGCCTTGGCGACGGCGGGGCCGGAGACCTTGAGGCGACCGAAGGTCTTGCCGTCCCAGGGCAGCTCCTTGCCGGCATCGTCGGTGATCTTCATCTGCACGGCGAAGGGGGCATAGCCCTGCATCTGCAGCACGTCGAGCCTGGCATCGCCGGTGGCGTTCTGGAATGGCGGCTTCAGCGCCGCGACGCTGCCGATCGGGCTCATCTCGGTCATGCCCCAGGCGTGACGCACGTTCGAGCCCATGTCGAGGAACGCCTTGATCATCGAGCGCGGCATCGCCGAGCCGCCGCAGATCACCATCTTCAGGTCCGGCAGCTTGAGATTATTGGCGGACATGTGCTGGAGCAGCATCAGCCACACCGTCGGCACGCCGGCCGTATGCGTCACCTTCTCGGTCGAGAGCAGCTCATAGACCGAGGCGCCGTCGAGCTTGGCACCGGGCATCACCAGCTTGGTGCCCTGCGAGGGGGCGGAGAAGGCGATGCCCCAGCTGTTGGCATGGAACAGCGGAACCACCGGCAGCATTGTCTCGGACGCGCTCGTGCCGAGGGCGTCGACATTGTTGGCCATCAGCGCGTGCAGCACGTTGGAGCGATGCGAATACAGCACACCTTTCGGGTCGCCCGTCGTGCCGGACGTGTAGCACATCGCGGCTGCCGTGTTCTCGTCAAAGTCCTTCCATTTGAATTTGCCGTCCGCCTGGGCGATCCAGTCCTCGTAGGCGATCACGTTCTTCAGCGTGGTCTCGGGCATGTGTGCCTTGTCGGTGAGCACGACGTAGCGCTCAACGCTCGGCAGCTTGTCTGCGATCTTCTCCAGGATCGGAACGAAGGTGAGATCGGTCATCACGATGCGGTCCTGCGCATGGTTGATGATCCAGGCGATCTGCTCGGGGAAAAGGCGGGGATTGACGGTATGGCAGATGGCGCCGATGCCCATGATGCCGTACCACACCTCGAGATGGCGCCAGGTGTTCCAGGCGATCGTCGCGACGCGGTCGCCGAGCTTGATGCCGTCACGCTCCAGCATCTGCGAGACCTTGAGCGCGCGCTTGTGGATCTCAGCGTAAGTGGTGCGATGGATCGGTCCTTCGATCGAGCGCGTGACCACCTCCTGCTTGCCATGAATTTTGGCGGCGTGTTCGATGATCCGGTGGCAGAGCAGGGGCCAATCTTGCATCAAACCAAGCATTCCGACGTTCCTCCGAGAAGTCGCTGGGCGCGTTGTCGCTCTCAGCGTTGGGCCAAAGATTGCCATGAGTTTTAGCCTGCCGGACTTTCGCCGCAAATGGTCTTGTCGCGGCTATATGTCCGCTCGGGCGGCAATGGTTACCGCTGCGCTCGGTTTAGCGCTCGGGTTCGCCGGGACGGCAGAGGCGCGAAGGCATGCATCCCCGCTGGATATCTTCGGGATCGGCGCACCCCGGCCGCGTCCCGCGGTGCATTCGGCCAAGATCCCGCTGCCGAGACCGCGCCCCGAGCAGGCGCCCAAGGCATCGGACGAGGCCCCGCCGGAAGCTGACGACAAGCCCCTCGCGGACAAGCCCGGCGCCGACAAGCCCGCCGAGGCTGCGCCGCCACCCCAGAAACCGGTCTCGGCCTGCCGTCTTGCCCTGACCGAGGAGATTGCGATCGCCCCCTCAATTCCTGACATCCGCGGCCCCGGCGCCTGCGGCGGCGAGGATCTGGTGCGGCTGGAAGCCGTCGTGCTGCCGGACAAGCGCAAGGTGACGGTCAAGCCGGCGGCGATCCTTCGCTGCACCATGGCGTCCGCGATCGCCGATTGGCTGCGCAAGGACATGGTGCCGCTGGCCACCAGCCTCGGCTCGACCATTGGCGAACTCGATAATTTCGACAGCTTTGAGTGCCGCGGCCGCAACCGCGTCACCGGTGCGCTGCTATCCGAGCACGGCAAGGCCAACGCGCTCGACGTCCGTGCCGTCAAGCTGGCCAACGGGCAGTCGATCGGCCTCACCGACCGCACCATGTCGCGCGAGGTGCGCGAGCGCGTGCTGCACTCGGTCTGCGCCCGCTTTTCCACTGTGCTCGGCCCGGGCTCGGACTGGTACCACGAGGACCATGTCCATCTCGACCTCGCGCAGCGGCGCAACGACTACCGGATCTGCCAGTGGAATGTCTGGGATCCGCTGCCACAGGTCGCGCCATTGCTGCCGGCGGAACGTCCCGAGGAGGCGCCGCCGCGCGAGATCGCGGCCAAGTCCGAGGCCAAGTCCGAGGCCAAGTCCGAGGCCAAGCCCGAGGCGAAGGATGGAGCCGACGACGAGGCGGTGGAAAAGGCCCAAGCGCCCGCGGAGAAGCCGGCGGCCGAAGGCAGCAAGACCAAGCCGCACAAGCCGGCAACAAAAAAGCGCCGGTGAACCGGCGCTTTTGGATCTCAGGGGATCAAGAGGCGATCAGTAGCTGCCGGCCTGGCCGGTTTGGCTGCCGCCGAGCGCAAGCCGCGAATTGTACGGCGAGTCGCCATGCTTCGGCTCAAGCACCACGACGATGGTGCCGACCTTGACGCGGTTGTAGAGGTCGATCGCGTCCTCATTGGTCAGGCGGATGCAGCCCGACGAGATCGAGGCGCCGATATATTCCGGCTGATTGGTGCCGTGGATGCGGAACAGCGTGTCCTTGCCGCCCGAGTAGAGATACATCGCGCGCGAGCCCATCGGATTGTCCGGACCGGGCGCAACATAGGTCGGCACGCCCAGGCGCGAGATCTCGCCCGGGGTCGGATGCCAGGCCGGCCATTCGGTCATGCTGCCGACCTTGGCGATGCCGGACCAGGCCATGGCCTCTTCGCCGACGGTGATGCCGTAACGGATCGCCTTGCCGCCTTCCAGCACGTAGTAGAGATAGTGATTGTCGGAATCGACCACGATCGAGCCCGGCGACTCCTTGCGGTGGTATTCGACGATGGCACGGCGGAACGGCTCCGCAACCGGGGTGTTCTCGTACCGGACCTTGGCGAGAAGTTCCTTGTCCTTCGGCTTGAAGGCCTTGGTGTCGGTCGCCTCGAAATGTGTGGCCTGCATGCAGCCCGACAGCATCAGGCCGGCGGCCAAAATCCCAAACTTAACTTTCAGCGACGACATGGTTTGGTTCCAATCAAAGCAATACCGTGCGGACGGCCCGAGCTTAACGCCCAAGTTCCTCGACTCCGTTAAGCCCATTATCGTTGAAATCTGCCACAATTCCAGCACTGAAGCCCTTATCCCGCGCTGCGAGAGCCAAGCTGTGGCTTTTCTGCCGCAAGTTTTACGGCGGCGTGGAGGTTTTTGGGCAAGCAGGCGCCGGACTGTCGATTCCGCGCCACAGTTCGGCCATGGCACCGCCACAAATGCAAATGCTCCGTTAATGTGGTTGTCATCGTGAACTTGTCAGAATCGCGCTAAGGGCTGTCATTCTGTCGCAGGTTCTCTGGAGTTGTTCATGTTTTCGGTGTTTGTTCCCTCCGACTCCGCCCTGAAGAAGGTTGTCGTTGAGGATCTCGCTGCGCTGCCCGAAAACGCGGTCTGGATCGATCTCGTCAATCCGACCGCGGCCGAGGACAAGGCGGTGGAGCGGCTCGCGGGCATCGCCATCCCGACCCGGGAAGACATGCAGGAGATCGAGATCTCCAGCCGGCTCTATATCGAGAACAGCGCGCGCTACATGACCGCGACGCTGATGTGCCACTCCGATACCGACATGCCCCGGACCACGGCGGTGACCTTCATCCTCGGCGACCACCGACTGGTGACGGTCCGCTACGACCTGCCGAAGCCGTTCGCCCTGGTCGAGGCCAAGCTCGCCCGCTCGTGCACGCCCTCCATCACCGGCGAGATGGTGCTGATGGAACTGCTGGACGCCGTGATCGACCGCTGCGCCGACATCCTGGAGCGATGCGGCGCCGAAATCGATCAGGTCAGCCACGACATCTTCGAGCCCGATAGCGAGCGCCACGGTCACGCCAAGCAGTATTCCCGGATCCTGATCTCGATCGGCCGCAAGGGCGATCTGACCTCGAAGGTTCGCGAGAGCCTGGTGTCGATCGGCCGGGTCGTGACGTTCCTGTCCGCGGTGGTCGAGGGCGTGAAATGGTCCAAGGACATGCGCGAGCAGCTCAAGACCATGCAGCGCGACGTTGCCTCACTGACCGACCATGCTTCCTATCTCTCCAGCAAGATCACCTTCGTGCTCGACGCCATGCTCGGCGTCGTCAATCTCGAGCAGAATAACATCATCAAGCTGTTCTCGGTGATGGCCGTCGTCCTGATGCCGCCGACCTTGATCGCCTCGATCTACGGCATGAACTTCAAGGTAATGCCCGAGCTCGAATGGGTGCACGGCTATCCGATGGCGCTGGTGATGATGCTGATCGCCGCGATCGTTCCGTACTGGATCTTCAAGTTCAAGAAGTGGCTGTAACACTACCGAGACCTTACAGCGTTCGCACAGACATCACGGTTGGTGTCGCAGAATAGAGCGGGATTGCGGCCGCGCGGTGATGCCTGCCTGCCGCCCCAATTCCTCCGGTAAAATTTGAGCGGTGGGCTGAACGTTTGCGCGAAACTTGTCTGCGATAAGCAGTGCGTAGCCGCGAGGAACAACCATGGTTGAAAAACACATAACGTCGCCCCGCAACGTCATCGACCTGGCGATCTATCGCCAGGTCCTGGCGAGCGGCAAGGCGTCGTCGATGTCGGCGCGCATGTGCCGGCACTGTGGTGCTCCGCTGCTCGACGGTGAGAACGACGACGATTGCTCGACCGCATTCGGCTCGGCCGCTCCGCGGCCGCGCGACAGGTCGCGTCGGATTCGAATCGATTGAGGAACGGAAGGCGAGGGCGATCCAGATCTTGCGGCGGCGTTGTCTGGATCGCCTTGCTTCCCTGAGCGTTGTTTCCAATTCAGTCGTTGCGAGGAGCTCGCGACAAGATTGCAGGGCAATCTTGCGCATGCGCGGCGAAGCAATGACGGTGGCGCCTACACGTGCTGGCCGCCGTTGATGTGGATCTCGGCGCCGTTGACGTAAGAACTGGTGTCCGTGCACAGCACGTAGATGATCTTGGCGACCTCGTCGGGCGTGCCGAGGCGGTGCATCGGGATCTGCTGCTCGACGATCTTCTCGGTTCCCGGCGACAGGATCGAGGTGTCGATCTCGCCCGGCGCGATCGCGTTGACGCGCACGCCGATGCGGCCGAAATCGGAGGCCATCTCGCGCGTCAGCGACGCGAGTGCGGCCTTCGAGGTGGCGTAGGCGGCGCCCGCGAACGGGTGCACGCGCGAGCCCGCGATCGAGGTGACGTTCACGACCGAGCCCTTGGCGGCCTTCAATTCCTCGATCAGCCCGCGCGCCATCATGATCGGCGCGAAGAAGTTGACATGGAAGACGTGCGTCCAGGTGTCGAGATCGGTATCGACCGAACCGAGCCGCGAGCCGCCCGGCCCCTTCGGCGAGATCGCGGCGTTGTTGACCAGCGCGTGCAGCGTGCCGCCCTCCAGCCGGTTGCGGATCTCGCTGATCGCGCGCGCGGTGTCCTCGGGATCGCCGAGATCGACCTGGATGTGGTCCTCGGGACCCGCATCCCACGGGCAGTCCTCCGGGAAGGGATGCCGCGAGCAGGTGATGACGCGCCAGCCCGCGGAGGAGAAGCGGATCACGGTGGCGTGGCCGATGCCGCGGCTGGCTCCGGTCAGGAGCAGCGTACGGCGCGGCGCATTGGACGAATGCGGCATGGACATCTTTCAGGTCGGCCCAAAGCTCGAGACAGGTTCAAGATGGGCTCAAGGATACATCCGCGTCTTGGACCACTTCTGGCCGGCCGCGTCACGGCGAAATTCGATGCGGTCGTGCAGACGGAACGGGCGGTCGTGCCAGAACTCGATCCGCAACGGCGCGATGCGCCATCCGCTCCAGCCCGGCGGCCGCGGCACTTCGCCGATGACGTATCTGGCCGCGACTTTCGCGATGGCTTGCTCGAACGCGAAGCGGCTCTCCAACTCCTGCGACTGCTTGCTCGCCCAGGCGCCGATCTGCGCCTGCTTGGGGCGGGTGGCGAAATAGGCGTCGGCCTCGGCCTCCGTCACCGGCGTCACGGTGCCGCGGATGCGGACCTGACGACGCAGCGACTTCCAGTGAAAAAGTAACGCCGCCTTAGGATTTGCGGCGAGCTCGCGGCCCTTCTGGCTGGCGATGTGGCTGTAGAAGACGAAGCCCTCGGTATCGAAGCCCTTCATCAGCACCATGCGCACGTCAGGCAAGCCGTCGGGATCGACGGTTGCGAGCGCCATGGCGTTCGGATCGTTCGGCTCGCTCTTGATCGCCTCGTTCAACCAGGCCTCGAACAGTGCAAATGGCTCGTCGGCGGCGGTGAAATCACCGGATGTTAAGGGTGTCTGGTGTTTCATCGAGGTCGTGTCGCTCATATCTGGAGTCCGAGTTGCGTCCTGCGGCCCAAAACGCGTTGTTGTCCGCTACCGCCCTATATAGGGCATGGGGACGCGTTGGCCTATCGGCGATCCGGCCGTCCGGCTTCGTCATGACGCTCATTCTCATCGGACTCGGGACCGGGGGATGCAGCTTTTCCCGCAACGACCAGAGTGCCTACGCCAAGGCCGATGACGGCGATCTCACCGGCTCGATCGCGCGGCCGGCGAAGGACGCCCCGCCGACCGAGACCGATCTCGCCTTCGCCCGCAACGCCGCGACCGACGTCCTCAGCAAGGGCGACAAGGATTCCAGCCAGCATTGGGAGAATCCCGAGACCGGGGCGCGCGGCTCGGTGACGCCGATCGCGCAGTCCTATGCCGCCGAGGACGGCCGCAAGTGCCGCGATTTCCTGGCGAGCTACGTCAACGGCAACACGGAAAGCTGGCTCCAGGGCGCCGGCTGCCAAAGCAGCCGTGGCCGTTGGGAGATTCATACGCTAAAGCCGTGGCGGAGCTAGGATTCGGCCGACGACCCTAGTTGCAAAAATGCCACTCCACCCCCACATGGATCGCAGGTGGGGCGGGGAGCCCTTTGAACAATTCGATTTCTTGAAGGAGACGTGACGATGCGCGACCCCTATGAGGTCTTGGGGGTGCCGCGGAGCGCCAGCGCTGCCGCGATCAAGAGCGCCTATCGCAAGCTTGCCAAGAAGCATCATCCCGACAGCAACAAGGACGACCCGAAGGCCGCTGAGCGCTTCTCCGAGATCAACTCGGCGAATGAGATCATTGGCGACGAGGACAAGCGCAAGCAGTTCGACCGCGGCGAGATCGACGCCGAGGGCAAGCCGCGCTTCCAGGGGTTTCCGGGCGGCGGCGGGCCGCGCGGCCGTGCCGGTCCCGGTGGGTTCGAAAGCTATACGTTCCGCTCCGGCGGCGGCCCCGGCCAGGGCGGCGGCGCATTCGAGGATATCCTCAACAGCATGTTCGGCGGCGGGATGCGCGGAGCGCGGCCCGGAGCCGGCGGCGGCGCCCAGTTCGAATTCGACACCGGCGGGATCGGGCTCGATCTCGACGTCAATGTTGCGATGTCCGTCTCGCTCGAAGAGGCGGTCAAGGGCGGCGAGAAGCGCGTCCGGCTGCCGACGGGCAAGGAGCTCAACGTCAAGATTCCGGCTGGCGTCACCGAGGGCCAGCAGATCCGGCTGCGGGGGCAGGGCGACTCCGCGCAGGGCCATCCGCCCGGCGACCTCCTGATCACCATCAGCATCGCCCCCCACCCCTTCTTCAAGGTCGAGGGCGCCGATTTGCGGATCGATCTGCCGGTGACGCTCTACGAGGCCGTGCTCGGCGGCAAAGTCCGCGTTCCCACCCTCGGCAATGCCGTGGAGCTGTCGGTCCCGAAAAACACCTCCAGCGGCCGAACCTTCCGCCTCAAGGGCAAGGGGCTGCCGAAATCTGGCGGAACCGGGGATCTCTTCGTCATCATCAGGATTATGCTACCAGACGGGAACGACGCCGAGCTTGAAGCATTGATGGAGAAATGGCGGGACCAACACCCCTACAATCCACGTAGCGGGCTTGGCTAGACGATCGAACTGAAGGGGTTCTCCGAAAGGCCTAGGGCATCGTCCTGGAGATGATGCTCATCATATGCCTGAGGCGTGGTAGCGCCTCGTGAACTCGACGTGTCGGCTGTCCGGCGGGGCAGCCGATAAAATAAAAAGGTGCGGCCTCGAGAGGGGGACCAGCGCGGTACCAAAAACCCCAATCGAGGCCGCCCGCGTCGATCGGCGGATCGAACGCTGCTCATTTTCGCGTGATCATCCGGTGCGATAATGAGACGCGCCGATGTCTTGATTCCAAATTTTCAATGACGGAATCTGGGCACCGCGCTCGAGCGGTCGTTCAGGTGCCGTTTTTCTCGGCCTGATCATAGACAGCCTGCGCCACCTTGGTCAGCCGGTCGCGATCGCCGCCGCCGCTGACGACGTAGCCGACGCCCCGCTCGGCCCAGAACAGCGCCCCGTCCTTGTCCGTCTTGGCATAGCGCATTTGCGTCGCACCATTCTCGGTCTTGGCCGTATAGATCGTGTAGCGCTCACCCGAGGCGCCCTCATACATCAGGAACGATGCGGGACCGTTCGGCCCCGGCAAGAGCCGGCCGCCGACCAGCTTCAGCCCGCTGGCCTCCAGGTTCGGCGCAAACACCGTCCAGCCGCAGCGCCGGGTCAGCCAGGCCTGGAGGTGGTCGCGCTCATTGCCGCCGACCTCGACGGGATGGCGGACCTCGACGACATAGAGGCGGTGCGCGTCGAGCGCGTCCGCGGTAAAGCTCTGGAATGTCGAGGGCGCGCTGGCGGCGCCATGCGCGACCCAGCCGGCGGTGCCGCCGGCGACGAAAGCAACCAGCACGGCCGCGGCGGCGCCATAGAGCCATTGCCGCGGACGGCGCTCCAGCCGCTCGAGCTCCAGCCGCGCCGGCACCGGCTCCTGGGCGACGGCGTCGTAGCGGGCGTGCAGCATCTCTGCCATGGCTCGCCAGGACTGCACGCGTTCGGCCTCTTCGGGATGGGCGGCAAGCCAGGCCTCGACGTCGGCGCGGCGCTCGACCGGCAGCTCGCCGTCGACATAGGCGTGCAGTTCGTCCTCGGTCACTGGGATCTTGCGGTCGTTCATATCAATCGTCTCTGGCTCTGTGGCCCACAATGTCGTTCAGAACTCAATTTCGCTCGCGGCCTTGGCACGCTGCAGGCAACGGATCCGCGATGCATCAACCCTGCCATCATTTCACCCGCCTGAGCGCCGGGCGCTCGCCCTCCAGCGATGCCTTGACGTGGGCGCGGGCACGAGCGAGGCGCGACATCACGGTGCCGATCGGCACGCCCTGGATGTCGGCGACCTGGCGGTAGCTCATGCCTTCCAGCATCACCAGGAGCAGCACCGAACGTTGCTCCTCGACGAGCGTGGCGAGCGCCCTCTCGATGTCGCGCCCTTCGGCTTCGGTGCCGCTGGCGTCCGGGTTGTTCTCCGTCAGCTGCATGAACTGCGGCCGTCTCGCCAGCGAGCGCCGCCGGTTCTTGTTGAGGTTGGTCAGGATCGTGTAGAGCCAGCTCCTGACGTCGCCTCCGAGAAACAATCGCTCCGAGCGCAGCGCCCGCACCAGCGTGTCCTGCACCAGATCATCGGCCGCGTCCGCATCGCGCGTCAGCGCGCGGGCGTAGCGGCGCAACGCCGGGATCATGGCTTCCACACTCTGGCGAAACGCACTCATTGCGGTCTAGACGTCCTGATCTCAGGCGCGAGCGCCTATAGCGATCATAACACCCGAATGGAACGGCTATTCCGGTGCTCGAAACAGCGTTAACGCAGTGTATTAGGGCTGTACCGCAGGGGAGGGCTGGTGTACCTCCAAACCTTACGAGTTCGACGGGACGTTCAAAAATGGCGCAGAATTCAGGTCTGATGCAGGGCAAGCGCGGGGTCATCCTCGGTCTTGCCAACAACCGCTCGATCGCCTGGGGCATCGCCAAGGCATGCCACGCCGCGGGCGCCGAGCTCGCCTTCACCTATCAAGGCGATGCGCTGAAGAAGCGCGTCGAGCCGCTCGCCGCCGAGATCGGCGGTCTCGTGCTCGGCCATTGCGACGTCACCGATGCCGCGACCATCGATGCCGCCTTCGCGGTGCTGAAGGAGAAGTGGGGCAAGATCGACTTCCTGGTGCATGCGATCGCCTATGGCGAGCAACTCGACGGCCGCTACGTCGACACCACGCCGGAGAATTTCTCCAAGTCGATGCTGATCTCCTGTTACTCGTTCACGGCGGTGGCGCAGCGCGCCGAGAAGCTGATGACCGACGGCGGCTCGCTCATCACCCTCAGCTACTACGGCGCCGAGAAGTGGATGCCGCACTACAACGTGATGGGCGTGGCGAAAGCGGCGCTGGAGGCCAGCGTGCGCTATCTCGCCGCCGATCTCGGCGAGAAGAACATCCGCGTCAACGCGATCTCGGCAGGCCCGATCAAGACGCTCGCGGCCTCCGGCATCGGCGACTTCCGCTACATTCTGAAGTGGAACGAGTACAACGCGCCGATGCGGCGCAACGTCTCGACCGAGGACGTCGGCGGCAGCGCGCTGTATTTGCTCTCCGAGCTCTCGCGCGGCGTCACCGGCGAGGTGCATCACGTCGATTCCGGCTATCACGTGCTGGGCATGAAGCGGCCCGATGCGCCGGATATCTCGTTCGGCGGGTAGAGCATGATCCGGAAAGGTGGAAACCGGTTTTCCGACAAGATCATGCCCAAACAAGACGACTAGCCTTAGACCTGGAATGGCCGTGCCCACGATCTATTATCTTCGCCACGGCGAGACCGAGTGGAATGCGCTCGGCAGGCTTCAAGGCACCAAGGACGTTCCGCTGAACGCGCGCGGGCGCGGTCAGGCGGTTGAGGCCGGCAGCATTCTCGCCGACCTGTTCAGGCGCGAGGGGCGTGATAAGGCGTCATTGCCTTACGTGTCGAGCCCGCTTGGCCGTGCGCGCCAGACCATGGAGCTCGCGCGCGGCAAGCTCGAACTGCCGGTCGGCGAATACGCGCTCGATGATCGGTTGCGAGAGATCGGCTACGGCACGTGGGAAGGGCTGACACTGGCCGAGAGCGAGGCGGCTGATCCCGACATTTACGCCAGGCGTCTCGCCGACAAATGGACGGTAGGCCCCGCGGGCGGGGAGACCTATGCCGATGTCCAGGTCCGCGTCCGCGCCTGGTACGACCAGCTGCGAGCCGACACCGTCGCCGTCGCCCATGGCGGGACCTGCCGGGCCCTGATGGTTTCGCTCGGCCTGGAAACCCCGGCCAGCGCCGCCGAGCTCTATATCCAGCAGGGCGCCGTCTACGTGTTCCGCGAGGGGCGGCTGGAGAAGTTCAGTTAGGCTCGGTTTCGTCATTCCGGGGCGGTGCGCGGCACCGAGCCCGGAATCTCGAGATTCCGGGTTCGCCCTTCGGGCGCCCCGGAATGACCGAGTGTGTTTGACCCCGGTGTTCCCCCGCGTTACCACCACAAGTCAGAACTGACTTACGAGCTAGAGACGGATGTCCTTCAACACCTTCGGCCATATGTTCCGCGTCACCACCTTCGGCGAGAGCCACGGGGTGGCGATCGGCTGCGTGGTCGACGGCTGCCCGCCCATGATTCCGCTCACCGAGGCCGATATCCAGAAGGACCTCGACCGCCGCCGGCCCGGCCAGTCGCGCTTCACCACGCAGCGCCAGGAGCCGGACCAGGTCAAGATCCTGTCCGGCGTGATGGCGCATCCGGAGACCGGTGTGCAGGTGACGACGGGCACGCCGATCGGGCTCCTGATCGAGAACACCGACCAGCGCTCGAAGGACTATTCCGAGATCAAGGACAAGTTTCGCCCCGGTCACGCCGACTTCACCTATGAGGCCAAATACGGCCTGCGCGACTATCGCGGCGGCGGCCGCTCCTCCGCGCGCGAGACCGCGATGCGCGTCGCTGCCGGCGCGATCGCGCGAAAGGTGATACCGGACGTCAAGGTGCGCGGCGCGCTGGTGCAGATCGGCCCGCACAAGATCGACCGTGCGAAGTGGGAGTGGGACGAGATCGCCAGGAATCCGTTCTTCTGCCCGGACAAGGACAAGGCGGCGTTCTTCGAGACCTACCTCGACGGTATCCGCAAGAGCGGCTCTTCGATCGGCGCGGTGATCGAGATCGTCGCCGAAGGCGTGCCAGCCGGACTTGGCGCGCCGATCTACGCCAAGCTCGATTCCGATCTGGCGGGAGCGATGATGACCATCAACGCGGTGAAGGGCGTCGAGATCGGCGCCGGCTTCGGCGCCGCCGAGCTGACCGGCGAGGAGAACGCCGACGAGATGCGTACCGGCAATGACGGCACGCGCTTCCTGTCCAACCATGCCGGCGGCGTGCTGGGCGGGATCTCCACCGGACAGCCGGTGGTGGTGCGTTTCGCGGTGAAGCCGACCTCGTCGATCCTGCAGCCGCGCCTCACCGTCGACCGCAAGGGCGCTGATACCGAGATCTTCACCAAGGGCCGCCACGATCCCTGTGTCGGCATCCGCGCCGTCCCCGTCGGCGAAGCCATGATGGCCTGCGTGCTGGCCGACCATTTCCTGCGCGATCGTGGGCAGGTGGGACGCTAGTTGCTTCACCCCTCCCGTCGGGAGAGGTGAAGACCCGCGGGCGGGCGAGCGTTCATGTCGCGGTACCAGCCCACCGTGCGGCTTGACGATCCCGCAACTTCGTCCGCAAATGCGGGCATGCAAAATTCCGAGCTCCAGCGCATCACCAACTGGCTGATCGACGGCGCGAGGTCGTCGGAAACCCCGGCCGAGATGATCGCGGACGTCTGCGAGCATCTGGTCGAAGCCGGTCTGCCGCTCTGGCGGTTCGGCATCTTCATCCGCACGTTGCATCCTGAGATCTTCGGCCGCAACTTCATCTGGCGGCAAGGCGAGGAGGTCGAGATCGGCACCGTCGATTTCGACATCCTGGACACGCCGGAATTCGCCGCAAGCCCGCTCCGCATCGTGTTCGAGCAGGGGATCGAAGTCAGGGCGCGCATCGATCCCGGCAACGAACGCTTTCCCATCGTCAACGACATGCGGGCCGAAGGAGCGACCGACTACATCGCGGTGCCGATGCCGTTTCTCGACGGCTCGGTCCACGCCACGAGCTGGGTGACGCGGCATCCCGGTGGCTTCACCGACGACCACATCGCGGCGATCCGCTCCATCGTGACGCCGCTCGCGCGCATCAGCGAGATCATCAGCCTGCGCCGCACCGCCGAGATGCTGCTCGACACCTATGTCGGCAACCGCGCCGGCGCGCGCATCCTCGGCGGCCAGATCCGCCGCGGCCACAACGACACCATGCAGGCCGCGATCTGGCTCTCGGATCTGCGCGGCTTCACCGCGCTGTCGGACCGGCTGCCGCCCGAGACGGTGGTGCAGATCCTCAATCATTATTTCGACTGTCAGGTCAGCGCGATCCGCGGCCATGGCGGCGAGGTGCTGAAGTTCATGGGCGACGGCCTGCTCGCGGTGTTTCCGATCGACGAATATGTCGGCGACGCCGCGCATGTCTGCACGCGCGTTCTGGAGGCCGCGCGTGAATCCCGTGCCAGCGTCGAGGCACTGGCCTTTCCGGTCGGCGAAGCCATCGAGCGCTTCCGCTTCGGCGTCGCGCTGCATGTCGGCAACATCCTCTATGGCAATATCGGCGGCGGCAACCGCCTCGACTTCACCTGCATCGGACCCGCGGTCAACCTTGCCGCCAGGCTGGAGAAGATCACGGGGCGCTTGGGGCGGACCGTCGTGGCTTCGGAAGGCTTTGCCAATGCCTGCCGCCACGATTGGCGCGAGCTCGGCGAGTTTCCGATCGCGGGCTTGTCCAAGGCACAGCGGGTGTACGGGCTGGCGGAAGAGACGCCGGCGCTGGTTGGTTGAGCCGCTATTCCTCCGGCTCGGTCGTGAACAGCAGCGGATAGCCCTTGGCGCGGCCGGCGTCGGTGGCGCGCGTCGCCTTGGTCTCGGCGACGTCCTTGGTGAACACCGCGACGACGCAGGCCCCCAGCTTGTGCGCGGTGATCATCACCTTGTAGGCCTGATCCTCCGTCATGCGGAACTCGGCCTTCAGCACCATGGTGACGAATTCGCGCGGCGTATAGTCATCGTTGATCAGGATGACCTTGTGCAGCCGTGGCCGCTCGACCTTGGTCTTGGTCCTGGTTTTCGGCTTGGTGACGGTGTCGTTCATTCCGCCTCCTGGACACGGCGGGCTCGGTTCCTGCCGCGGCGATCAGCTCGCGGCCTTCTCACCATATTGCAGGACCTGCACCTTCTCCAAGGTGATCAGCCCGCTCGACATCATGCCGTCCAGGATGGGCAGGAATGCGTTGACGTTGTCCTCGCTGTCGACGATCTCGATCAGCAGCGGCAAATCTTCCGACAGCCGCAGGATCTTCGAGGTGTGCAGCCGACTCGACTTGCCGAAACCCATCGGCCCGCGCAGCACTGTGGCGCCGGCGAGGTGCAGCTCGCGCGCCTTGATCACAATCGCTTCATAGAGCGGCTTGCCTTCGAAATGGTCGCTCTCGCCGATGAAGATCCGGAGCGAAACTGCCTGATTGGGAATTTGCATGCTCAGCTCCTTGTCAAGCGGTTGTAGCGGTTCGCCATCATATGACCGATCCATACCGACACCAGCCAGCAGATCACGGATGCGGCGATGTAGGCGAGCGCGGTGTATTTCATTCCGCCGTGGAACAGGCGGAAGGTCTCCAGGCTGAAGGTCGAAAAAGTGGTGTAGCCCCCGCAGAACCCGGTCATGACGAATTGCCGGTGCTCGGGCCGCGCCAGCATGCGGCCGTCGGGGCCGGTCAGCGTCGCGTAGAAGCCGATGATCAGCGATCCCGTCGCGTTGATGAACAGCGTCGCGAAGGGAAAGCCCGGCCCGGTGTCGAGCGTAAGCCCGACGAGATAACGCGTCAGGCCGCCGACGATGCTGCCGGCGGCGACCCAGGCATAGAGCAGCGCAACGCGCCAGCGCTCGGCGGGAGAGTTCATCGGCCTCTAGCCTCCCAGACCGTCCGCAAGGACGAAGCCGCAGCTGACGGCGGTAAGGCACAGTCCGACCGAGAACAGGATATTGCCGAGCGCATGCATCGGCTCGCCGCTGCGCGCAAGCGTCAGCGTTTGCAGGCTGAAGGAGGACACCGTGGTGTAGCAGCCGAGAAAGCCGGTGACCGCGAACAGCCATGGGTTGGGCGATGCGAATACCGAACCAGGATGGGTTGCCAGCGCGCCAAAGATGCCGATCAGGAAGGCGCCGGTGACATTGATCGTCATGGTCCCCCAGGGAAAGGTTTCGCCGAGCCGACGCGCGATCACACCGGAGACGAAATAGCGCGCGCAGCCGCCGAGGGCGCTGCCGATCATGATCGCGATTGCCCCGCTCAGCACGATGAACGCTCCCCCGTCATCATTTGTCCTTCGTTGCGAGACCGTCGCCGACGGCCAGTAGCCCCAGCAGCGAAACCAGCGCGAAGCCGAGCCCCGCAAGGAACGTTCCTGCCGGACCATAGGCGTCCCACAGCGCGCCCGCGATCACGCTCGCGGCCAGCAAGGCGAGGCCGGTGAACAGGTTGAAATAGCCGAACGCGGTGCCGCGCAGGCTGGGCGGGGCAGCGTCGGCGACTAGGGCCGAGAGCAGGCCTTGTGTCAGTCCCATATGCAGCCCCCACAGCACGACGCCGAGCGCGAGGCCGGCAAGGCTTCCCAGCAGTGCGAGCGCGAGATCGGCACACGCGAGGAAGACGAGGCCCAGCGCGAGCAGGCCGGTGCGGTTGATCCGGTCCGAGAGCACGCCGGCCGGATAGGCCGACAGGGCGTAGACGATGTTCATCAGCACCAGCACCGCCGGCACCCACATCGCATTGAGCCCGATGTTCTGTGCGCGCAGGATCAGAAAGGCCTCGCTGAAGCGCGCGAGCGTGAAGACGACGCCGACGGCCACGACACGCCAATAGACCGCTCCGAGCTGCCGCATCGCGGCGACATTGAGCGGATTTTTGGCCGGCTCTCGGCTCGGATCCGGCTCCGGCTCGCGCACCGCAAACGCGATCAAGCCGAAGGACAGGAAGGCCGGCAGCACCGCCACCCAGAACACGGCGGCAAAATTGTCCACCGTCCACCACATCAGGCCGATCGCCACCAGCGGCCCGACGAAGGCGCCGAAGGTGTCGAGTGATTGCCGCAGGCCGAAGCTCGCTCCGCGCAGGCCGGCGGGGGCGATGTCGGCGATCAGCGCATCGCGCGGCGCGCCGCGAATGCCCTTGCCGACGCGATCGACGAAGCGCGCCGCCACCAGCCATCCGACGCTGGGTGCAAGCGGGAATAGCGGCTTGGTCGCGGCGGCGAGGCCGTAGCCGAGCGCGGCGAGCAGCTTGCGGCGGCCGAGCCAGTCCGACAGCGCGCCGGAAAAGATCTTGGTGATCGAGGCCGTCGCCTCGGCAATGCCCTCGATGAAGCCGACGGTCAGCGTCGAAGCGCCGAGCACGGTGACGAGATAGACGGGCAGCAGCGCGTGGATCATCTCGGAGGAGATGTCCATCAGCATCGAGACGAAGCCGAGCACCCAGATTCCCCTGGGCAACCCCGCACGCTCGGCATTCGGTGTCGTCGTCGTCACGTCCTCGCCTTCGTCGCCGGACAACAAAAAACCCGCCACCGGCGGGGTTGTCCATGCTCCCGCCGAAGGCAGAGGCTCAATGAATGCCCCTCCTCAAGCAG
This sequence comes from Bradyrhizobium guangxiense, assembly GCF_004114915.1. Lineage (NCBI taxonomy): Bacteria > Pseudomonadati > Pseudomonadota > Alphaproteobacteria > Hyphomicrobiales > Nitrobacteraceae > Bradyrhizobium > Bradyrhizobium guangxiense. The sequence goes on from NZ_CP022219.1 coordinate 1,495,252, forward strand.
GAGTCATTAGCCCACCACGGTCATCGACCGCCGGGCGGTTATCGGGGGACTCCATCCCCATCTGTACGGCCAACCTAGCATGGAAATCGCGCTGGACAAGTGGCGGGGGGGTTCTGTGCCGTGCCCTTCATTCCCGCGTCGCGCATCGTGTGCCCGCTGGGTGCGAGCGAGCGGGCCCGTTCCGGCGGCGCGAGCGTGGCAACATGGCGGCAGCTTTGCGCAACGCGCGTGCACGTCTAACCCACAGATTCCTAACCTGAATGTGAAGTGCAGGCGATCTTCGCGCTTTGCGGCAGGGCGATTGCATGTCACCATCGCATCATACGACGGGAGGCTGCGATGCGCTTGCTGTTCTCGATCGGGGCTGTGCTGGTGGCCGGCATGTTTGCCGGAGGGGATGTCGCGGGCGTCGCGGCACCAGGGCCTAAATTTGAGCCACCCAGGACTCAGCCGCAGCGGCTGGCGGCCGACAGAGACGCGCAGACGGTCGACGTCGAACTGATCCTCGCGGTCGACGTGTCCTATTCCATGGATATGGACGAGCTCGCGATCCAGCGCGAGGGCTACGCGCAGGCGATCCAGTCCAAGGAGTTCCTCCAAGCGCTGAAGCTCGGTCCGAACGGCCGGATCGCGGTGACCTATTTCGAGTGGGCCGCCTCGAGCGACCAGAAGATCATCATCCCCTGGCGGCTGGTCGATGGTCCTGAGACGGCGGATGCGGTCGCCGCCGAGATCATGAAGACGCCGATCCGGCGCGCCTCGCGCACCTCGATCTCCGGGGCGATCACCTTCGCAATGCCGCTGTTCGACGAGGATCCCTATCGGGGCCTGCGCCGCGTGATCGACATCTCCGGCGACGGCCCCAACAACAATGGCGGCCCGGTCACGGTGGCGCGCGATGCGGCGCTCGAGAAGGGCGTCGTTATCAACGGCCTGCCGATCATGGTCAAGGAGCCGTCCTATTCGACGATGGATATCGACAATCTCGATCTCTACTACGAGGATTGCGTCATTGGCGGTCCCGGCTCCTTCGTCATCACGATCAAGGACCGCGACAAGTTCAAGGAAGCGATCCGCACCAAGCTGCTGATGGAGGTCGCCGGCCGCACGCCGGAGCGCCCCGTGGTGCGAGTCGCCGACAAGGAGCCGCGCGTCAGTTGCCTGATCGGCGAAAAGATCTGGTCGGACCGCTGGGGCCGATAGGCCCCCCAAGGCTCGAGACCTTTCGCCTTGAGGCTTTTCGCCTTGAGACCTTTCGCCTCATCTCGTCCGGCGGTTGAATTTAACCGCTCGTTAACCGGCGCATGGCCCTAATCGGACGGTTTCTGTTTGTTTCCGCCCGGCATCCCGAGATTGCCGGCTGACGAACGAACGAGAGCGGGTTCATCGCACCCGTCCACCGAGCAATCCAATGGCGACCGTCACCTCGAGCACCAACCAGATTTCGCCCGCCAACGAGCGGCTGTATCACCAGAGTGCTCTGGTCGGCGACTGGAAGGGCAATTGGGTGGGCAACAACCAGCCCGTCGGCTTCAAGGTCGTGAACATCCGCGGTGCCCGGGCGCAGGTCGAGTACACCCACAACGGGCACACCGAGCGCGGCTTTGGCGAGGTTCAGGGCACGCTCATCACCTTTGGCGGGGTCACGGTCGGCACCAAGGACGGCAAGAACATGGTGATGCTGTTCTCCTTCGGGGGGGCCGGCAAGCAGACCGCGAATCTCGAGAAGCAGGCCCCGCCGGCTTCCGACAGCCGCCTGATGGGAAGCTGGGGCGGCTATTCCAGCGCGAACGGCAAGAGCGCGAGCTTCAAGGTGCTGTCCGTCAATGGCAAGGAAGCCCAGGTCAGCGTCACCACCGACGGCGTCACCCGTCAGGGAACCGGCTACGTCTACAAGAACGTCATCATGTTCGGCCAGGCGCAGATCGCAACCGATGACGGGCAGAACGGCAAGGTTATCTACCAGGTCGGCACCAAATCCTTCATGGTGCCGGTTACGAAATCCCCGCCGGCCGATTCATCGTCCTCGGTCGACAAGACGGCCTGAGCGCGCCGTCCTCCGGCGAAAAACCCTTCGCCCCTACATCGTCAGATGTCACCGCATTCTCGATGCTTTCATTGACACAGCACCTTCAGCTGACGGTCGATCTTGCGCACGTCGTCACAGGCGGCCGCGAAGGCGCCTTCGCCGATCATCCGCCAGACATCGTCAACCCGTTCCGCCAGGTGCGGGATCGTGAGCGGCAGGCGGGCCGCTTCGTGCAGCGCGCCTTTCTCGTTGATGAGATAGCGTTCGTTGAGCGCGAACAGCACCTGCGCGATGCAGCCGAGTGATCTGTAGAGAGATCCGGCGATGTGAGTGCGGTCATCGCGCGCAATGGCGAGCTCGGCGTTCTCGATGCCAAACAGGATCTCCCACTGGAAGCGCTGGATCAGGGCTTCGCGCAACGGGCGGGGATAGGGCAGGGCGATCGATTTCAGCCGCGCGACCAGGCCCTGCGGATCGTGCAGAGGCTGACAATAGGCGATCTCGCCCATCCAGATGGCCGAGCAGAAGCCGTGGGGGTGGCCGGCCTGGTAGGCCATGAGGACCGTCCCGTTCCGGCAGTCCGTCATGACGCGTTCGACCTCGTCAGTGCGACGGTACAGCAGGTCGACCTTTTTCCCCTCGACCGACAGCCAGGCGCCGCCGACGATCCACGGTCCCCATTCGCCAAACCTCGTCACGGTCGTGGCGCCTGGATCGTCGGCGATGTCCTTGACCACGGTCTGGAGCAGATCCGTATCGAGCGGGCGGGCCTCGGAGCAATACAGCCCGATGTCATAGTCCGATGCAGGATGTGCACTGCCGCGCGCACGTGAGCCGCCGAGCACGATCGCCTGAATGCCAGGAACCTCGGCGAGACTGGATGTCAGGTGGCTGAGCAGCGGATCGTGAGGCATGAGGTTTGGTTGTGGGGAGAGTCGTGACGTCGGCGCGGACGCTCGGCTGGCATTGGTCATGTCCGCGGAGTATAATCGGCAAAAATCCTGACGGTAGCTTGAATGTCCAGCCTCGCCCCTTCACGCGTTCTTGCAACTCTGATTGCAGCGCTTTGCCTGGCCGCAACTTCGGCCCATGCGCAGGTCGCGCCGCTGAGATATTGGATTCCCGGCGGGCCCTTCGGTCTCAGCGGTGGCGCCGACCAGAGTTCCGATACTTACGGCAACCTCACGAGCTTCAATGCCGGCGATGCGGATTGGCGCAGCGGCTCGACGAGTGGCTTCTTTGTTGGGAGCCAGCGCGGCAACCTCAATTGGAGCGGTCTCGGTCAGACTGGCCTCGCCGGCAATTTCAACGCGCTCTCTTATGACAGCACGCAGTTCGGCTACACCACCAAGACCGCAGGCGGCTTGCCCGTGACCTTCTTTGCCGGCTTCGACACGATGAAATACGGCAATGGTATCGGCAGCTCGCTCGCGCCACTGACCTCCGGTGCAGCCCCCGGCTACAGCGCATTTGCAGGTGTCGAGTTCAAGCCGACGTCCAATCTCAGCCTCTCGTTCGGGGCCGGTTTCACCCAGCAGGATTCGGGCCGCATGGACAGCGACATCAGGTCGAACATGCTACCCGGCGAATCGCCGGCGCTGAGCGGTCTGCGGCGTTAGGATCGCATCACCAGCTCCGGTGGACGCCGCGGCGATTTCGGCAGATCCGGGCCGGCTCCGAAACGCATCACGATATCAGGACGCCGTTCGCCGAGCCCGAGGAAAGTCGCAAATTGCGGCCGCAGCGCCGCAACCTCGACGGGCTGGTTGACGAAGGAATATTTGAGTCCGAGCGCGGTCGCCTGCAGACCGAAGCGCTGGCAGGCGCGGCCGACCGCAATCCAATGCGATTTGTCGCTGCGATCGGCCGCGAGCACGACGACGCCGGCAGAGCTGGCGAGCTGCTCGCGGTACTTCTTGTTCTCCCCGCTCTCGGTGAGGAAGAACCTCAGCAGCGGCCGCGCCAACCATGAGGGCAGGGAAGGGTTTCCCGAGGCGGGCGCGAATAATCCGTCCAAGGTCGCGAGCGCGTCCGCCTCGTTGAAGCGAATCCAGCTCACGAGCTCGCGCATGAACGTCTGGTCGCGCATTTGCGCCGAATTGCCTTCGAGCACGTAGTCGGTGACCCCGGCGATCGCGGCGCGTTCGGTCATCAGGATTGCTGCCACGTTTGGCTCGCGACAGGCGTCCTCGAGCCGGCGCAAGGTCTCGGGTGCTGCCGGCCTGCCGTCGAACGCCGCACGGGTGCATTGCCTGACCGGAATCGCGGCCGCCAGCGCCGATGCGGCGGGCGGCGCTTCCTCGAGCGCGATCACGATGCGGTCGCCGTCGACGGTCGGGTCGGCGCGCCAGCCGAGCGTAGACGCAGCGAGGATGAGGTTCTCGGCGGCGCAGCCGAGACTAACGAAGAGGTGATGATCGTCCGGATCGACGGCCGGACAGCGGCGGGTGAAATCCGGCGAAATCGTGATTTCGTTACCGCGCGCGGAGAAGATCCACGGCTGGGTATTGTGGCTGTTGGCGGCGAGAGTGGCAAAGCGCACGAGCTCGCGGTCTCTCGGCGCAGGCTGCAGCGGGGCTCGTGACATGCGCACCGCCTCATCATAGGTCATCGTTGCCGCTGCGGCAGGGAAGCCGCCGACGGCTGCCGCGGACAGCCCCAGCGCGGTTGCGATGAACTGTCGTCGGTCAACCACGAACGTCCGCTCCATGTTGAATTGCGCAGAACGGCTTTTAGCGCCAGCGCATGGCTGCGCGATTGACTGGCATCAAGCTTTGAGGACATTCGCGGGCGTGTGAGCTCGCGGTCTACCGCGAGAACCGCGCCACCAGCTCCACATGCGGCGTGTGACGGAACTGGTCGACCGGCACCACCGCCTCCAGCCGATAGCCGCCGTCGATCAAGAGCCGCGCGTCGCGGGCAAACGTTGCGACGTTGCAGGACACTGCGACCACGACGGACACCTGGCTTGCGGCCAGCTTCAACGCCTGCGCCTGTGCGCCCTGGCGCGGCGGATCGAACACCACGGCGTCGAAGTCGCGGAGCTCCTGCGGCACCAGGGGGCGGCGGAACAGGTCGCGCGGCTCGCACCTGATCGGCTTCAGGCCAGGTGCGCGCGCGGCTTTCGCCAGCGCTGCGATGGCGCCGGCGTCGCTGTCGTAAGCGGTGACGCGCGCCTTCTCGGCGAGCCGTAGCGCAAACGGGCCGACGCCGCAGAAGAGATCGAGAACCTCCTTGGCCTTGCCGATGCGCTCGGCGACGAGCGCGGCGAGCGTCTCTTCGCCCGCCACCGTCGCCTGCAGGAACGAGCCCGGTGGCAGCGTCACCTCGGCGCGGCCCATCTTGAGCGTCGGTGGCAGGCGTTGCAGCACCAGCTCGCCATGCCGCGTCAGCCGTGCCAGCCGGTGCTGCTCGGCCACGCGCGACAGCGCCGTGACCAGCGGCGTCGGCAGCGGCCCGGAGCCGCGCACGTCGACATCGAGGCCGTTGCTGGTGGCGGTCACCTGGATGTCGAGCGGCTTGGTCACCGGCATCTTCGACGTCAGCGGCTCGGCGATCGCCCAGGCGGCATCGAGCGCGCCATCGAGCATGGGATCGAGGATCGGGCAGCGATGGATCGGGACCACGTCGTGCGAGCTCGTCGCGGAGAAACCGACCTTGAGGATGTCGTGCGTGCCGAACCGGCCGTGCAGTGTGACGCGCCGGCGGCCGGCGCCATGGGCGTCGACCAGCGGCGCCACCTCGCAATCGATGCCGGCCTGCGCCAGCGTCTCCACCACGATGCCGCGCTTCCAGGCATGATACGGCTCGGCGGCCCAGTGCTGGATCGCGCAACCGCCGCAGACGCCGAAATGCGGACAGAACGGTTCGATCCGTTCGGAGCTTGCCACGTCCACCGCGAGCAGCTTGCGGCGGTCAGGATGATGACCCACGACATGATCGACCTCGACGGTCTCGCCGCCAAGCGTGTAGGGCACATAGATCGCTTCGCCCGTCGCGAGCGAGACACCGTCGCCGCGATGGCCGACATGGTCGATGGTCAGGCGCTCAACCACGGTGCGCGCCCAGGAAGAATTCGACATTGCCGTCGCCGCCTGCGATCGAGGAAGGAAACACCTCGATGTCGGTGCAGCCGAGCGAAGCGGCGAAGGCGGCGATGTCGTCGCAGATGTCCCGGTGCACGGCGGCGTCGCGGACGATGCCTTTCTTGTTGTGCTTCCGGTCCGCCTCGAATTGCGGCTTGATCAGCGCCAGCAGGCTCATCGGCGCGGCCGCCAGCGACAGCGCCACCGGCAGCACCGTCTTCAGCGAGATGAAGCTGACGTCGATGACGACCACATCGGGCCGTGCCGGCAGCCGCTTGCCGTCATAGCTGCGGATGTCGGTCTCCTCCATCGACACGATCTTGGGATGATCGCGCAGCGAGGGATGCAACTGGCTGGTGCCGACGTCGATGGCGAACACCAGGCTCGCGCCGTTCGCCAGCAGGACCTCGGTGAAGCCGCCGGTGGAGGCGCCGACGTCGAGGCAGACATGATCCTCGATCTCGATTCTGTAGCGCTCCAGCGCGCCGGCGAGCTTGACGCCGCCCCGCGAGACATAGGGGTGCGCGGGCTCGGCCTGGATCGCGGCGTCCTCGGCGATCGTCTCCGATGGCTTTGAAACCGGCTTGTCGTCGGCCGTGACGAGGCCGGCCTCGATCGCTGCCCGCGCCCGCGCCCGGCTCTCGAACAGGCCGCGTTCGACCAGCAATACATCCGCGCGCTTGCGGGCAGGGGACAACGGACTCTCCAGAACAGGGCTGGCGCTTACTTAGCCATCAATCGCGCGGCCGCCAGCCGGACGCAAGCCTCGAACGCGGCAAGATCGTGCCAGACATCGATCGGCGTCGTCGCCGGGGTCACCAGCGGGCAGCCATGCAGCTCCAGCGCATGGATCATCATGAGATTGTCGACGAGGCCGAAATCCTCGACGGTCAGTCCCTGTGCGTCGACCAGCCGCCCGTCCTCCGACGTGACGTCCATGAAGCGGCCGAGGCGGTCGGCATAGACGGCGCCGTCGTTGGAATAGGCCAGGCAGAGCTTGCGGCGCCCGGCCATGTAGCCGAGCTCGTAGACGGTACCGGGATCGGCGCCGGCGCCGCGGAACGGCGTCAGGTTCGCAATGATGGCATCGGCCGCATCCATCATCGCCTCGTTGCCACAAAAAATCTGCCGCGCCGCGTCGGGCGCGGCAAGGTCGATCTCATTGTCGAGGGGATAGAGGCCGACGAGCCCTTGAGCCGCGCAGATATCGACCTTGCGACGGCCGATCTCGATTGCATCCGGCAGGAACACATCGGGGCCTGCCAGATAGATTTTCATGGAGTGCGGCCTGCCGATGCGAAGCGCGGTGCAACACCTCTCCCATCGGGAGAGGTCGGCGCGAAGCGCCGGGTGAGGGGTTACGCTGTCTCGTTGGACCTGAATCCCTCACCCGGATTGCTTGCGCAACGTAGCCGAGGCTGAGCCTCGGCGTTTTTTGGGACGGCCGCCGAAGGCGGCCTACGCCTCTCCCGATGGGAGAGGTGGGCTTCAGCGTCTGTCGCGAGGCTCAAGCCAGCTTGACCGTCTCGGCCTTGACGTCCTTGCCGAGCGCTTCGAACACCTTGGCGACGATGCCCTTGGCGTCGAGACCGGCGCGGGCGTACATCGCGGCGGGCGTGTCGTGGTCCTGGAATACATCGGGCAGCACCATCGAGCGGAACTTGACCATGCCGCTGTCGAGCACACCCTGGTCGGTCAGGTACTGTGCGACATGCGAGCCGAAGCCACCGATCGAGCCTTCCTCGATCGTGATCAGGATCTCGTGGTCGCGGGCGAGTTTGAGCACCAGCTCGGTGTCGAGCGGCTTCATGAAGCGCGCATCGGCGATCGTGGTGGACAGACCATGGGCCGCGAGTTCGTCGGCGGCCTTCTCGCATTCGGCGAGGCGGGTGCCGAAGGAGAGCAGGGCGATCTTGCTGCCCTGGCGGATCATGCGGCCCTTGCCGATCTCGAGGGGAATGCCGACCTCCGGCATCTCGATGCCGCGGCCTTCGCCGCGCGGATAGCGCAGCGAGCTCGGACGGTCATTGATTGCGACCTGGGTCGCCACCATGTGCACAAGCTCGGCCTCATCGGCGGCCGCCATGATCACCATGTTCGGCAGACAGCCGAGATAGGCGTTGTCGAACGAGCCGGCATGCGTCGCGCCGTCGGCGCCGACCAGGCCGGCTCGGTCGATGGCGAAGCGGACGGGCAGGTTCTGGATCGCGACGTCATGCACGATCTGGTCGTAGCCGCGCTGCAGGAAGGTCGAATAGATCGCACAGAACGGCTTTTAGCCTTCGCTGGCGAGACCGGCGGCAAAGGTCACCGCGTGCTGCTCGGCGATGCCGACGTCGAAGGTACGGTCGGGGAAGGCCTTGTTGAAGATGTCGACGCCGGTGCCCGACGGCATGGCCGCGGTGATGGCGACGATCTTGTCGTCCTTCTGGGCTTCCTTGACGAGGCTCTGGCCGAACACGTTCTGGTAGGCCGGCGCATTCGGCTTGGCCTTGGCCTGGGTGCCGGTCGCGACGTCGAACTTGACGACGGCGTGGTATTTGTCAGCGGAGGCTTCCGCCGGGCCGTAGCCCTTGCCCTTCTGCGTCACGACGTGGACCAGGATCGGGCCGGTCTCCATGTCGCGGACGTTCTTCAGCACGGGCAGCAGATGGTCGAGATTGTGGCCGTCGATCGGGCCGACATAGTAGAAGCCGAGCTCCTCGAACAGCGTGCCGCCGTCCATCATGAAGCCGCGGGAATATTCCTCGACGCGGTTGGCGCGGTTGGCGATGATCTTGGGCAGACGCTTGTTGATCTGCTTGGCCGCATCGCGCAGCGTGCGATAGGTCTTGCCGGAGTAGAGGCGCGACAGATAGGCGCTCATGGCGCCGACCGGCGGCGCGATCGACATGTCGTTGTCGTTGAGGATGACGATCAGGCGCGAGTTCATCGCTCCCGCATTGTTCATGGCCTCGTAGGCCATGCCGGCCGACATCGCGCCGTCACCGATCACGGCGATAACGTTGTTCTTGCCGCCGGAAAGGTCGCGCGCCACGGCCATGCCGAGGCCGGCGGAGATCGAGGTCGAGGAATGCGCCGCGCCGAACGGATCGTAATCGCTCTCGCTGCGCTTGGTGAAGCCGGACAGGCCGCCGCCGGTGCGCAGCGTGCGGATGCGGTCGCGGCGTCCGGTGAGGATCTTGTGCGGATAGGCCTGATGGCCGACGTCCCAGATCAACCGGTCGCGCGGCGTGTCGAAGACGTAATGGATCGCGGTGGTGAGCTCGACCACGCCGAGGCCCGCGCCGAAGTGACCGCCGGTCACCGAGACGGCATCGATGGTCTCCTGCCGCAGTTCGTCGGCCACCTGGCGAACTTGCTCGACCTTGAGCTTGCGCAGGTCTTCCGGCGTCCGGATGGTGTCGAGAAGCGGCGTTTTACTGTATGCGTTCACGGCGATTTCCAATTTGTCAGCGCCGGAAGGTCATTCCGGCGCGCGATGGGTTTGCACAATATCGGCGCAGCGCGAGTCCTTAAACCGTCGGAGCCACCTGCCAGGGGCAAGGCCCCGTCTTCAAGCTTAGGTGAGCTTAAGTGGGCTCCGGTTCAGTCTCTGTGATCCCTGTCACTTAGATCGGCTTCGTCCGTCCCAAGCCAATTTCATTAGCAGTTTGAAGCGCTTGTCGTCGACAATCGGTGCCCACGCAAGGCTTGCAAAAAGCCACACTCCGCGCAGCTTTACACCAAAGCTTGGGCCAAAGCCAACCCGCCGGACCGATTAGGGGTATGCAGGTGCAACCGGCGGGCCAGAGTGGTTAACCCTAGGCCACGACCAGGGGTTCCCGCCTTGCTCTGCGCATTAGCAGGCTTTTTTTGCTGAATGCCGTCGTTTTCGCGCCTGGACGGGCCGATTCGGGAGCAGAAGGCCATCGCTCCGTCGGCACGGAACCGCGAAATTTCACGGAATGGCGCCGTGCGATCATGAAAACAATGCGGCAGCAGGGCTCGCCGTGAAGACGTTTCGCGAGGGCCCGTCAGGGGACTGAGCGGGAAAGCGTCGGCTTCGCCCGCCTACTGGACGTCCAGCGGCGCCGTGCCGGCGGCCTGCCCATTGGCATCGGTGGTGATCTTGTCGACGCGCGCCTCGGCCTGGCGCAGCAGATCCTCGCAGCGGCGCTTCAAGGCTTCGCCCCGCTCGTAGATCGTCACGGATTCCTCGAGCGGCACCTTACCGTCCTCGAGCCGCTTCACGATCGATTCGAGTTCCTCGATCGCGCGCTCGAAGGTGAGGCGGGAGACGTCGACTTGGGGGTTTTCGGCCATATCCGTTTCCGATTGCCCGATTCGCTTCGCCCACAGTGAAGGCGGGTTTTGCGGGCTTAATGTGGCGAGTGCTCTCAAGCGCCCATCAGGGCGCCGACATGCGCCGTAACAGATTCTTTCAGTCCTTGCAGGTCATAGCCGCCCTCGAGCACCGAAACAACACGCCCCCCGGCGGTCTTGTCGGCGAGGTCCATCAGCTTGCGCGTCACCCAGGCATAATCCTCCGCGCGCAGATTGAGCGAGGCCAGCGGATCGCGATAATGCGCGTCGAAGCCGGCGGAAATGATGAGAAGCTCGGGGCTGAATTTCTCGAGCTGCGGCAGGATCAAATTCTCGAACGCGGAGCGGAATTCCGGCCCGCCGTCCTCGGAGGCGAGCGGCGCGTTGACGATGGTGTCGTGGTCGCCGCGCTCGCCCTTGGCGCCGGTGCCCGGAAACAGCGGCATCTGGTGCGTCGAGCAGTACATCACGGTCGGGTCCGACCAGAAAATGTCCTGCGTGCCGTTGCCGTGATGCACGTCGAAATCGACGATGGCTGCGCGCTTGATGCCGTATTTGCGCTGCGCATGGCGCGCGGCGATCGCAACATTGTCGAAGAAGCAGAAGCCCATCGGCTTTCCGATCTCGGCGTGATGCCCGGGCGGACGCACCGCGACGAAGGCGTTGCGATGCTCGCCATTCATCACCGCTTCGGTCGCCGCGACCGCGCCGCCGACGCCGCGCATCACCGCTTCCCACGTGCCCGGCGACATCGACGTGTCGCCGTCGACATAGACCTGCCCGCTGGTCGGCGCGATGTGGCGCAGCTCGGTGACGTAGTGCTCGTTGTGGCAGAGCGTGACGAGATCGAGATCGCCCTCCGGCGCCTGGTCGCGCACCAGGAACTGGAAGCGTTCATGCGACAGCGCTTCCTCCACCGCCCGCAGTCGATCCGGCCTTTCAGGGTGTCCCGGCGGCGTGACATGGTCGAGGCAGGCCTTGTGGGAAAGGAGAAGCGTGCTCATCAGGTCGGCCTCACAGCAAACGGGCTCTCGTCGTCGCTTGGCGCATCCGGCGCCAAAACGCAATGCAAAACCCAATCTATGCGCTTGGGCGGCAATGGCAAAGGGGCGGGCCTCGCCGTTTGATCCCGGTCAATTCACCCTCAGGATGCGGGTGGGCGGGAGTGGACCGATCGGTCCGTGCGCCTGGAAGAAGGCGAACAGCGCGTCCGCGTCGTATCCGCCATATTGCGGTGACGTTCCCTGTTTGGCGGCGGTAAACCCGTCGCCGCCGACGGCAAGGTAATCGTTGAGGGTGATGCGGTAACCGCTTCCAGCCTCGATCGGCCTGCCGTTGAGCGTCATCCTTTCGGGGATCACGCGCTCACCGAATGGCTTCGACGCATCCCAGGCATAGCTGAATCCGTTCGAGACCTGGAGGATCCGCGGCCGCTTCGGGTCCAGCCATTGCTGCTCGAGCATGTCCTTGAGCTGATTGCCCGTCAGCGTCATCGTGACGAGGCGGTTGCGGAACGGCTGGCTGGCGAAGACGTCGCCGAATGTTATCGCGCCGTTCTCCTTCGGCACGATGTCGGTGCGGATGCCGCCGGGGTTGGTGAGCGCGATGACAGCGCTGCCATCCTTGGCATCCCTGGTCGCAGCAAGCTGCGCGTCCGCGATGACGTCGCCGAGCGCGCTTTCGCCGGCCTCGTTCGGCACGCGCGACAGCGTCTGCGTCACCGATCCGGCCGGCCGGTTGGCGATCGGCGCCGACAGCCTGTCGTAGGCTTCGATCAGCGCGGTCTGCTCGGCATCCTTCGCCAGCGAGGAGGCATTGGCGACGATGACGTTCTCGCCCTTGGCGCTGACGATGTCGCGCGTCACGGGATCGAGCTTGAGATCGATCGCCGTGACCAGCGTGCCGTATTTGTCGCCGCTGGTGACGAGCCGCCCGTCGATGTCGCAGACATAGGCGCGGTGAGTGTGGCCGCTGACGACGACGTCGACGGCGCGGTCGAATTTCTTCACGATGTCGACGATCGGTCCCGTGATGGCGGGGCATTCATTGTAGTCGCCGGCCGGCTCGCCGCCCTGGTGGATCAGCACCACGATCGCCTCGACGCCGCGCGCCTTCAGCTGCGGCACCAGCGCGTTCACCGTCTCGGCCTCGTCGCGGAATTCGAGCCCCTTGATGCCTGATGGCGCGACGATGCCGGCGGTCTCCTTCAAGGTCAGCCCGATGAAGGCGACGGGGATGCCGTCGAATTCCCTGATCTCGTAGGGCGGCAGCACGCTGCTGCCCGTCGCCGTCTCGATGGTGGATGCGGCCAGATAGCGGAACCTGGCGCCCGTGAAGGGATGCGGTCCCTGGCAGCCGTCGACCGGATGGCAGCCGCCATTCTGCATCCGCAGGAGCTCGGCCTTGCCCTCGTCGAATTCGTGATTGCCGACCGAGGTGATCGCGAGCCCCATCATCGAGAGCGCTTCGATCGAAGGCTCGTCGTGAAACATCGCCGACAGGAACGGGCTCGCGCCGATCAGGTCGCCGGCGGCGACGAAGATCGTGTTCTTGTGTCCCTCGCGCAGTTGCTTCACCAGTGTCGCCATATATTCGGCGCCACCGGCCGTCACCATCACCTTCTTGGACCTGTCCTCGGGATCATTGATGCGGATGCCGCCCGGCGGCGGCCGCAGATTGCCGTGAAAATCGTTGATCGCGAGGATGCGCAGCTCGACCGGGGCTGCGGTCTGGGCCGCGGCGGGGAGGGTGCTGGTGAGAGCGAGGGCGGCAAGGATGGTTCGATATCGCATCGAACCAGATTAATCGTACCGCGCGAAGATTTCACGAAGCATTGTCGTGAACGTGCTGCGATTCTTCCCTTCTCCCACAACGGGAGAGGGGAAGAGCCTCACCGCTTCTTCCGGTTCGCAAACGCGTTGAACGCCGCCACCGCTTCGTCCGACTTCAGCCGTTCGCCGAACAGATGGCCTTCCTGGTCGATGCGGCGGGGGAGCTCTTCGGACGGGCCGCGCAGCAGCTTGCGGGAGGTCGCGATCGCCTCGGCCGGCAGGCGGCAGATCTCGCGCGCCACCTTGCGGGCCTCGACCTCAGTGTGTCCCGGCGACACCACGGTGTTGACGAAGCCGGCGGCATGCGCCTCCGCGGCGGAGAAGGTCCGCCCCATCACCAGCATTGCAAAGGCGCGCTGGTATCCCATCGTGTTCGGCATCAGGAGGCTGGCTGCGCCGACCGGCACCAGGCCGAGATGGATGTAGGGCGCGGAAAAGGTCGCAGCGTTCGAGGCCAGCACGTAGTCGCAGTGGAACAGCATCACGGTGCCCATGCCGATCGAGGCGCCGTCGACGGCCGCGATGATCGGCTTGAGGTTGAGGGCGAGCGAATAGAGGAACTTGGCGGCCTCCGACAGCGTTTCGGGGCGGGAGGTGTCGGCGTGCATGAAATCGTCGATGTCGTCGCCGGCGGTGAACACGCCGGAACCGCCGGTGATGATCATGCAGCGGATATCGGGGTTGTTCTGCGCGGTGTCGATCGCGCTCCTCATCTGCCGGTACATGTCCTGGGTGATCGCGTTCTTCTTGCCGGGGCGGCGCAGGGTGATCACGCGCGTTCCGCGCTCCTCGGTGACGACGATATTGCCATTCGCCATGAGAGCCCCCTGCGCTCGCCGCTGTGCGAGTCTCGCCGAACCTCAGCCTACATCATCCCGCAGGCGTGCCAATGCGCTGGTTCAACCTTTTCAGCGCAATTCCCGCTTGGCACCGCCGCTCATCGCGACAATTGGCAGCGATGTTTCTTTGAAAAAGCCGGGCATTTGCCCTCAGCGGGGCTCGATCTCGTGGCAGCACGGGCAGGCCGTAGCTCCGGATTGCGCTCCATCCGGGCGACAAGGCCGCCTTACCCCAGCAACACCGTATCCGCGGCCGCAACCGATTCGGCGCTCTCGGTCACGGTGCGCTCGAGCGCGCCGGCCTGCACCGTGATGTTCTCGGCGAAGAAGCGCGCGAGCGCGACGTAGCGCGCTGCGTCCGTGTTGGCGTCGGCCTTGGCGGCGAGCGCCTCGGAGGCCAGCAGGCAGCCGCCGAGCGTCGCGCCGAACTGCTGCAGATAGGGCGTCGCACCGGCAAGCGCCTCGTTCGGTGCGGACGTCACGCGCGCCAGCAGCCATTTGCTGGTGCGCGTCAGAGCCTCGAGCGCCTCGCGCAATTTCGCGCCGGTGGTGCCGAAGGCGGGATCATTGGAGGCTTCGACTTGGCTGACCGTTGCGGCGAGCTCGTCGAGCAGCGCCCACACCGATGCGCCGCCGTTGGCCGCGAGCTTGCGCGTGACGAGGTCGATGGCCTGGATGCCGTTGGTGCCCTCGTAGATCGCGGTGATGCGGGCGTCGCGGTAGTGCTGCGCCGCACCGGTCTCCTCGATGAAGCCCATGCCGCCATGGATCTGCACGCCGAGATAGGCGACCTCGTTGCCGATGTCGGTGGAATAGGCCTTGGCCATCGGCGTCAGCAGCGCCGCGCGCGCGGCGGCATCGACGCGGACCTTGGGATCCCTGGCGCGCGTCGAGACGTCGATCGCGACCGCGGTCGCATAGCAGATGGTGCGCGCGGCGGCCGTCTGCGCCCGCATCCGCATCAGCATGCGCTTGACGTCGGGATGGACGAAGATCGCGTCCGAGCCGTCGCCCTTCTTGCCGACGGCGCGGCCCTGCTTGCGCTCCTGGGCATACGACAAGGCCTGCTGATAGGCGCGGTCGGCAACGCCGACGCCCTCGAGACCGACGCCGAGGCGGGCCTGGTTCATCATCGTGAACATGCAGCGCATGCCCTGGTTCTCTTCGCCGATCAGAAAGCCGATGGCGCCGCCGTGATCGCCCATGGTCATGGTGCAGGTGGGGGAGGCATGCATGCCGAGCTTGTGCTCGACGCCGGATGCAAAGATGTCGTTGCGTGCGCCGAGCGAGCCGTCGGCGTTGACCATGAACTTCGGCACCAGGAACAGCGAGATCCCCTTGGTGCCGGCGGGCGCATCGGGCAGACGGGCCAGCACGAAATGCACGATGTTGTCGGTCATGTCGTGCTCGCCATAGGTGATGAAGATCTTCGTCCCCTTGATGCGATAGGTGCCGTCGGCCTGCTTCTCGGCGCGGGTGCGCAGCGCGCCGACGTCGGAGCCGGCCTGCGGCTCGGTGAGTTGCATCGTGCCAGTCCATTCACCGGAGACGAGCTTTTCGAGATAGATCTTCTTCAACTCGTCGCTGCCATGCGCGTCGAGGGCCTCGATCGCCGAAGCCGTCAGCAGCGGGCAGAGGCCGAAGGCGACGTTGGCGGCGCTCCAGATCTCGGTGCAGGCGGCGTTGATCGCGATCGGCAGGCCCTGGCCGCCGAAATCCTCCGGGCCGGATACCGCATTCCAGCCGCCTTCGATCCAGCGCTTGTAGGCGTCCGGCCAGCCCGGCGCGGTCGTGACCTTGCCGCCGTCGAGCTTGATGCCGTGCTCGTCGCCGACCTTGTTGAGCGGCGCCAGCACGTCGGATGCGAACTTGCCGGCTTCCTCCAGCACGGCCGCGGCGATGTCCGCGTCGAAATCGCCGTAATGACCGGCCTCCACGGCGGCCTTGAGGCCGGCGCCATGGTTGAGCGACAGCAGCATGTCATTGATCGGCGCGCGGTAGGTCATGGCTCACTCCCGTGGACAGATATTGGCGCCGTATTCTCACGAAACGGGAGCGGTCTCAATGGCCGGGGACGGGGCCGACGCCGGCCCGCGGCCCGGATCTCTCTATAATAAAGAGAGGACCGCCGGGGTGGTCGGCCCCGCGTGGTATTTTGCCCCTCCAGGCGGTTGAAATGCCGCGCCGCTCCCTATAGACCGGCAGCCACCCGAGGGAATCTGCGGTAGCCAGGTCTTCCGCCGTTCCTTTGGTCGCCTGTTGGGGCGTAGCCAAGCGGTAAGGCAGCGGATTTTGATTCCGCCATTCGGAGGTTCGATCCCTCCCGCCCCAGCCAGTGTTTAAGCCGTTGAGTTCATTCGTTAAGCGGCGGAAAATTGCAGCCGTGCCGCAGTCCGCCAGCCTCGGGGGCGGTCGTTGCCCGCTATTGGGGACCACTACGACTGCAAATCGCGTGGCCTTCGTTTCCTTGCCCGACCGGAACGATGTAGACCGCGCACTTCCTGCTGTTGAAAAAGATCCGCGCAGACGCCACGCAACCATTGGCTTGCCGGATCGTGATGGAAGCGGGCGTGCCAATATTGCTTGACCGTAAAGCCGGCGATCGCCAGCGGACAATTGAGGACGTTTAGTCCGTAGTAGTGAGCCAGCGTTTCGCCAATGTGCCTTGGCAGGGTGGCGATCACATCGGTCGTTCCCACGATTGCGGGTAAGCCCAAAAAGCCCGGTAGCTCGAGCGCAACGTCCAGGACCATCCGCTGCTCTTGTAGCGCGTCCGCGAGCAATTGATGTCCTGTGCCGGAGCGAATGAGGACGTGTGCCTCGCGCCGGAAATCCCTTGTGGTGATGCGGTCACGGATCCGGGCATGTCTTGCGTTCGCCAGGCAGACCCAATCCTGCGGAAACAGCGCCTGCTGGAAATGTCCCGCGTCGAGGTCCGAGATGTAGCCGAGCGCCAGATCCGCCTCTCCGGATCGCAGCATCCGTGGGGTGTCCGCGCCGATCTGTGTCGCCTCGATACGAACGCCAGGAGCAACGCGGCGAACGTGAGCGAGAATGGACGGAAGCAGCGTGACATGGCTTCCATCCGTCATGCAGATGGTAAAACGGCGTTTTGCGGTTGTCGGATCGAAGTCCGTGCGAAGCTCGGCCAGGCGACGCAGCATTTCCAACGCCTGCCTTGCCGTCCCGATGAGTGCCTCGGCGCGCGGAGTCGGCAGCATCCCCTCTGCCGACCGGATGAACAGCGGATCGTCCAGCTCCTTTCGCAGCCGGGCTAGCCAGATCGAAATGGTCGGCTGACTCTGACCGAGTTTCTCGGCTGCCTTGGTGACGCTGCCCGTGGTGAACAATGCGTCGAACAACTTGAGCAGGCGCGGGTCCAGCAGGTTCGTCTCGGCGTGATCCGGTTGTATCATTGCAATTCACAATAATGGTTATAAGGATCATAGCATATCTTAATGTCGACCGGCCTGCTACCACGCGCCCAACGCCAAGAAAGGCGCTGGGAGAAGCGTTCGGATGAGGATCTGCTTTATCGGAGCAGGGGCCCTAGGCTCGACCATTGGCGGCACACTGGTGCGCGGTGGAGCCGAGGTCTGGCTGATTGATCCGTTCCAGGCCCATGTTGACGCGATCAACGCCAGCGGGCTTCGTATTCTCGAAGGTGGCGTAGAGGCCGTCGTGAAGGTCACTGCCTGCACGTCCGCGGCCCAGGTCGGTATCAAGGCTGACCTCGTCATTGTCCTCGTCAAATCTTACCACACGCGAGACGCCATCCGCGCCGCTGCGCCGATCATCGGGCCGCAGACGGTTGTGATGTCGCTTCAGAACGGTCTTGGCCACGAGGACATCCTGTCGGAGGAAGTCGGTCGTGACCGGGTCATGGCGGGCAAGACCTACGTGGGTGGCGTGCTGCTGGGCCCCGGTCATGTTCGCTCCGGGGTGATCGGCAAGGAAACGATCATCGGCGAACTCGATGGGCGCTTGACGGAACGCGCACAGCGAATTTCCGAGACTTTCAACCGCGCCGGCATTCTCACGCTGCTCAGCGACAACATCCTGGGCACGATGTGGGACAAGCTGTTCATCAACGTCGCCGGCGGAGGAATTACCGCCATTACCGGCCTGACCTATGGCGGCCTCTATTCGCTCCCCATCCTGGAAGATTGTGCGCTGGCCGCGATTTCAGAGGGCATCGCAGTCGCGCAGGCCGCCGGCGTGAAGATCTCGATTGCCGACCCGCGCCGTGCCTGGACGATGGCGTCCGCTGGACTGCCGCCCGAGTTCAAGACGTCGATGTTGCAGAGCTTGCAGTCCGGCAATCTGACCGAGGTCGATTACATTCACGGCTCCGTCGTGCGTTGGGGGGCGAAGTTCAATGTCCCGACCCCCGTCAATTCGACCCTCGTCGCGTTGATCAAAGGGCTCGAATATGCCCGCCACGATTATCCAGGAAAGGCCTGAGACGATGTCGCTGCCGCGCGCCTATGTCGAGCACGTCGCGATCCGCGTGCCGGACGTTGATCGTCACATCGACTTCTTTCGTGAGGTGCTTGGTCTTGCCATTCGCGACGAGCAACCCGCCGACGGCCCGCGTCCGCGTCAGGTATGGGTGCTCGGAAGCGTGCAGCTCATTGAGGATCCGGACTTCGTCGGACCGGAGGGGCGTCTCGCCCATCTCGGCATCATGGTCGACGATTACGAAGGTGTGCTCGTCCGTGCCGCCGCCTGGGGCGCCAAGGCGCTGCCCGCCGGGCCGAACTGGCTCGAGCTGCCGGGCGGCCTGAACATCGAGATCTTGCAAGCGAGCGCAGGCGCTGTGGAAGCCGCCCTGGCGATCAATCCCCGTGCCTAGAGAAAGATGCGACATGACCGATGAGCGCTACTGGGACGATGCCAAGGTCGGTGACGAATGCGTCACCCCCGCGGTGACGGTCACCGAAGCGATGGTGAATGCCTATGCCGAACTGACGGGCGATTTTACGCCGGTCCATGTCGACGAGGATTACGCCAGGACCACACCATTCGGCACGCGCGTCGCGCACGGGCTGTTTGGTCTGTCGCTGGCCGACGGTTTGAAGACTCGTGCCGACTACCGCTTCCTTCCGGGAATGTCGCTGGGCTGGACGTGGGATTTCAAGCTGCCGATCAAGCTCGGCGACACCGTGCACGTGAAGTTCCGCGTTGGTTCAATGCGTGCCACGAAGCGGGAAGGGTGGGGCATCGTGGTGCTGCCCTCGGAGCTGATCAATCAGCGCGGGGAGGTGGTGCAGCTCGGTGAGCACCGGCTGATGATTCCGATGCGCCCGAAGACCAGCGTCGCGGGAGGGCAGGCATGACCGCACAGGATCTGCCGCTCAAAGGCATTCGCGTCATCGACTACAGCCATTTTCTGGCGGGTCCGTTCATGGGGCGTTGCCTCGCCGCGATGGGCGCGGAAGTCATTAAGGTGGAGCGTCCGAAGGCGGGCGATGCGGGCCGCGCCCATGGCTATTTCAAGGACGGACAATCCGGCTACTTCCTGCAGCAGAACATGGGCAAGCAGGGCCTGTGCATCGATCTGCGCGACACGCGTGGCCTCGACCTGATGATGAAGCTGGTCGACGCAGCCGACGTCTTCATCGAGAACTACCGCCCCGGCGCACTCGAGCGCCTCGGGCTCGGTTACAAGGCGCTCTCGGCGCGCAATCCCGGACTGATCTACTGTTCGGTCTCCGCCTATGGTCACACCGGTCCCTATGCCGACCGTCCGGGCTTCGGCCTGATCGCAGAGGCGATGTCGGGCGCCCTGGCGCAACTGGGTAATCCCGGCGAAGCGCCGCCGCTGCTGCGGATGCCACTGGCTGACATGTATACCGGCATTCACGGCGTGGCCGCCATCAATGCCGCGCTGGTCGGCCGCGCGTCGTCCCGGCGCGGTCAACACATCGATCTGGCGCTGTACGACTGCATGGTCTCGATGCACGACTATGCGGTGCAGCGCTACTTCCTCTCCGGCGGGAGCGACCTGCCGCAGCAGACCGGCAGCGGACAGCCGGACTCGACCGTCTACGGCGTCTTTCCGGCCAGGGATGGCAATCTTGTCATCGCCGCGCAAGTCGATGATGCCTGGCGACGATTGGCGAGCCTGATCGGGGGAGACAATTTGGCATCCGACGAACGCTTCACCACGCCTCCTGCGCGCAACGCCCATTATGCCGAAGCGATGGAGATCGTGCGCAACTGGGCGCTGTCGCAGCCGTCCCGGGACGCTTGTCTTGCCGCACTCGAGGAAGCAGGTGTGCCGTCGGCTCCGGTGCAGACGATCGAAGAGGTCGTGAAGGATCCGCAGATCCACGCGCGTGGCATGCTGGTCGAGCAGGAGCATCCTGTGCTCGGCAAGGTGACGTTGCCGAACTTGCCGTTCCGCTTCTCCGATTGCGACACCACGGTGCGAACCCCGGCGCCGCTGCTTGGCCAGGACAATCGCCGCATTGCAGAGTCGCTGGGACTTTCGGCCGAGCTCGTCGAGGCGATGGTGCGTGACGGGGTCCTCTACAACGAAGTCGCAGTGCAGGAGTGAGCGATGAGCGACCGTTATGCGGTGATCGGCAATCCGATCGGCTTCAGCAAGTCACCTCTCATCCACGGCACTTTCGCCAGAATGACAGGACAGGATCTTGTCTACGAGGCGATCGAGGGTCCCCTCGATGGCTTCAGCGAACGGGTTGATCAATTCCGGACAGAGGGCGCCAAGGGGCTGAACATCACTGTCCCGTTCAAGCTCGATGCCTTCGACTACGCAAACGAGCTTTCAGAGAGCGCCGACCGAGCTGGCGCCGTCAACTGCCTGAAGTTCGACGGCGATCGGATCATCGGCGAGAATTTCGACGGGATCGGCCTTGTGCGCGACATCACCGTCAATCTCGGCGTCAAAATGGCCGGCCGGCGCGTCCTGATGCTCGGCGCCGGGGGCGCGGCGCGCGGCGCGCTGCTGCCATTCCTGCGCCAGGAGCCGTCCGAGCTGGTTCTCGTCAATCGTACCTTGTCGAAGGCTGTGGCATTGGCCGAAGAGTTTGCCGGTTGTGGTCCCCTGATCGTCAGCGGCTATGCCGAGCTGGCCGATCTTGCCGAGGGCTACGACATCGTGGTCAACGCGACATCGGCCAGCCTGCGCGGTGAGATGCCGCCGCTTCCCGGCAATGTCTTCCGCGGTGCGGAGCTGGCCTACGAGCTCGCCTACGGCAAGGGGCTCACTCCCTTTCTACGAGCGGCTTGCGCCGAAGGCGTAGCCAAGCTGGCCGATGGCGTCGGCATGCTGGTTGAGCAGGCGGCCGAAGCTTTTGCCTGGTGGCGCGGCGTTCGACCGGGCACGGCTCAAGTCATCGCCGAACTGACCGTTCCGCTGAGCTGACGGGCGATGCCGACCATGCATCAGAAGTCCAGCTTTCTCGTCGGCCTGATCGGCAGCGGCATCACGGCGTCCCGCCCCCCGCCGATGCACGAAGCGGCCGCCGACGCCGCCGGCATCCGCTATCTCTACAGGAAAATCGATCTGACAGAGCTGAAACTCGGAGTTGAAGCGCTGCCGGAATTGCTCACGGCGGCAAAGCGGATGGGCTTTGATGGGCTGAACGTGACCCATCCCTGCAAGCAGGCGATCCTCCTGCTCCTGGACGAGCTTTCGCCGGACGCGGAGGCGCTTGGCGCGGTGAACACCGTGGTCATCAGGAATGGCCGAATGACCGGTCACAACACCGACTGGTTCGGCTTCGCCGAGAACTTTCGCCGCAACATGCAGGGTGTACCGCTCGGCCGTGTCGTCCAATTCGGCGCCGGCGGCGCCGGCGCGGCGGTCGCGTTCGCGCTGATGAAGCTCGGGGTGCGGGAATTGACCATTGTCGACGTCGACGTGGCCAAGGCGCAGAGCGTGGTCGACAGCTTGTCCCCGCGATTTGCAGAAGGGCATTTGAAAGTCGGCCAGGATGTCGCAGCCGCCGTTGCTGCCGCAGACGGAATTGTCAACGCGACGCCGATCGGTATGGACAAATATCCGGGCACGGCGCTGCCGACGGCGCTGCTGCGTCCCGATCTGTGGGTCGCTGAGATCGTCTACTTCCCGCTGGAGACCGCATTGCTGCGCACGGCGCGCGCCCTCGGCTGCCGCACCGTCGATGGCGGTGGCATGGCGATCTTCCAGGGTACCGAAGCATTCCGCCTGTTCACGGGCATCTCACCTGATCCAGACGTTTTCTTCGCCACTTTCGCATCCCTGGGAGGGTGACGTCAGGCCGATGGGCGAGCGGCACGTACAACGCCCGAGAGGAAACGCAAGATGGGCTACACGCTCGATTTCTCGGTGGTTTGGCATGCCATGCCCGCGCTGCTGTGGGGGTGCGTGGGTACGCTGGGCCTGGCGCTGGCCGGCATGACGCTCGCGATGATGATCGGTGTCGCCGGCGTCGCGGCCCGCGATTCGAAGGTGGCCTGGTTGCGGGCCACCATCATTGGCTTCGTCGAGGTCGTACGCAATACGCCTTTCCTGGTGCAGATCTTCTTTCTATTCTTCGCTCTGCCGCTCGTCGGGTTGAAGCTCAATCCGACCGCGACCGCCATTATCGCGCTCGGTGTCAACGGCGGCGCCTATGCCATCGAGATCATTCGTGGCGGCGTCCAGTCCATTCATAAAGGACAAATAGAGGCCGGCTACGCGCTCGGACTGCACAAAGGACAGGTGTTCCGCTTCATCGTGCTCAAGCCTGCGCTTCGCGCGATCTACCCCTCGCTCACGGGGCAGTTCATCATGCTGACGCTGACCTCATCGATCTGTTCGGCGGTCTCGGCCTACGAATTGACATCGGTTGCGCAACGCATCGAAAGCGACACGTTCCGCAGCTTCGAGGTCTATTTTTCCGTCACCTTCCTCTATCTCGCGATCTCCTGGCTGCTGATGCTGGGCTTCGCGGTCGTCTCCCACCGCTTCTTCTCATATCCGACACGCTGAGGGAGCGATCATGACACCGCATTTTGGTCTTGCCGAGTTCGGCTTCCTGCTGCGTGGGCTGCAATGGACGGTGTTGCTGACGCTGGTCGCGTTTGTTGGCGGCTGCACGGCAGGCCTCGCCGTCGCATTGCTATGCACCTGCGGTCATAGGAGCGTGGAATGGATCACCCGCATCTACATCGGGATATTCCAGGGCACGCCGCTGCTGCTGCAGCTCTTCGTCGTGTATTACGGATTGGCGCTCACCGGGCTGAAGCTCGATGCCTTCGTGGCGGTGGCGATCGGCTTCACCGTGAATGCCTCCGCCTTCCTCGGCGAGATCTGGCGCGGCGCGATCCAGGCCGTGCCGCGTGGCCAGACCGAGGCGGCGATGGCGCTTGGACTGCACTATTCGTCCCGCATGCGCGACATCGTGCTGCCGCAGGCAATCCGCATCTCGCTGCCCGCGACCATCGGCTATCTCGTGCAGCTCATCAAGGGCACGTCGCTCGCCGCCATCGTCGGTTTCATCGAACTCGCTCGCGCCGGTCAAATCGTATCGAACCAGACCTTCCAGCCCTTGCTCGTCTTCGGCGTGGTCGGCGCGATGTACTTCATCCTCTGCTGGCCCCTCTCATGGTGGGGCAGCCGGATGGAAGCCAGGCTTTCCCTGGCCAGTCAAAGGTAGGAACGGCGCACCTACTCAATCACAAACAGCCATCACCGGGAGGAGATACTCATGTCGTTTTCACTCAATCGTCGTCGCTTCGGCATTGCCATGCTGGCGCTCGGGGCCATCGCTCTCGCGGGCAAATCGCAGGCGGGCACGTTGGAAGACGTGAAGAAGAAGGGCGTCGTCGTCATTGGCATTCAGGGCGACAATCCCCCCTGGGGCTATGTCGACAGCTCGGGAAAACAGGATGGCATCGATGCCGACATGGGGCGCGCCTTCGCCGAATATCTCGGCGTCAAGGCCGAGTTCGTCCCCCTGGCGGTGGCCAATCGCATTCCGGCGCTGACCACAGGCCGCGTCGACATTCTGTTCGCAACCATGGCCATGCTGCCCGAGCGTGCGAAGGCGGTGCAGTATTCCAAGCCCTACGTCGCCAACGAGATCACGCTGGTCGCTGCCCAGGCGACCCCGATCAGCAGCAATGCCGACATGGGCAAGTACGTCATCGGCGTTCCCAGGTCCTCCACGCAGGATACTCAGGTCACCAACAACGCCCCGTCCGGGACCGAGATCCGCAGATTCGACGATGACGCCGCCACCATCCAGGCGCTGCTCTCTGGCCAAGTCCAGGCCGTCGGCGCGAACCTGTTTTATCCGCAGCGTCTCAATGCCGCGAAACCCGAACTTGGGTTCGAGCCCAAGCTTCACTTCACCGCTCTCTATAACGGCGCTTGCACGCGCCTCGGAGAGAAGGAGTGGAACGCGACGGCCAACAAGTTCATCGACGAGATCAAGTCGAACGGCAAGTTGGCCGGTTTCTATGCCAAATGGATGAAGGTCCCGGTCCCTGTCTTCCCGGACTCCGTCCCCGGCGTTCCCTTCACCGTCCAGTAGCCACCGCGAGCGGCCGGCGCGATCCGCGTTGGCCGCCGCCCAACGGCGGAGACCAGCATGCAGGACCAGATCCTGATCGAAATGAAGGGCGTGCAGAAATGGTACGGCGGGGACCAAGCTCTCCGCAACGTCGATCTCACTGTGCGCAGAGGTGAAAAGATCGTGCTCTGCGGCCCGTCCGGTTCAGGCAAGTCAACGCTGATCCGCTGCATCAACCGCCTGGAGCCGATCCAGCAGGGCACCATCGTGGTGAACGGTCACCGGCTGGACGACAGCATCAAGGCTATCGATGTCGTACGTCAGGACGTCGGCATGGTCTTTCAGAGCTTCAATCTCTTTCCGCATATGACGGTCTTGCAGAACTGCATGCTCGCGCCCATTCGCGCGCGCCGCATCGGCAAGGCCGAGGCGGAAGCGACCGCGCGAAAATATCTCGAGCGCGTGCACATCGGTGACCAGGCCGAGAAGTATCCGGCTCAGCTTTCGGGCGGTCAGCAACAGCGCGTCGCGATCGCGCGCGCGCTGTGTATGCAGCCGAAGGTCATGCTGTTTGACGAGCCAACCTCGGCGCTCGACCCTGAGATGGTCAAGGAGGTGCTGGATACGATGATCGGCCTCGCCAATGACGGCATGACCATGATTTGCGTCACCCACGAGATGGGCTTTGCCCGCCAGGTTGCCGACCGGGTCATCTTCATGGCCGAAGGCCAGATCGTCGAAGAAGGCGCGCCCGACGCTTTCTTCCGCAGCCCACAGCACGCCCGCACCAGGCAGTTCCTTGGCGAAATCCTTGCCCATCACTGAACGGAGGTCTTCCATGAGCCGCCTTGTCTACGTCCTGAACGGGCCCAATCTCAATTTGCTCGGCAAGCGCCAGCCCCACATCTATGGCCACGATACGCTTGCGGACGTGGAGCGGGATTGCAGGGCGTTAGCCAACGAACTTGGCCTGGAGATTCGCTTCCATCAATCCAACAGAGAGTACGAGCTGATCGACTGGATCCACGAGGCGCGCGCGACGGCTGCCGGGATCGTGATGAATCCCGCGGCTTTCACCCATACATCGGTCGCCATCCTTGATGCTCTGAACACGTTCGAGGGGACGGTGATCGAGGTGCATATTTCCAACGTCCACAAGCGCGAGGAATTCCGCCACCACTCGTTTGTCTCCAAAGGAGCCGATGGCGTCATCGCAGGCTTCGGCACCCAAGGTTATCTGCTCGGCTTGCGTCGCGTGGCCAAGCTGCTTGATGAGAAGAAGGGATAGCATCGGATGGCGGCGCCCGTCCGCCTGGCGTGGCCGAGGAGCGCTGCACAGCTCTGCGACAGATCGGGCCTGCCCCCGCCATTCTCACCGTGTCTCAGACCCAGCCGCCATCGACGATGTAGTGTTGAGCGGTGCAGGCGGAGGCCTCGTCGGACGCGAGAAAGACGGTGAACTTCGCAACTTCGTCCGGCACCAGCCTGCGCTTCAGGCACTGGCGCTGCTGCAACTCGATCTCGCCGGCCGGCGTCATCCATTTCTCGAGCTGCCGCTCGGTCATGATCCAGCCCGGCGCGACGGCGTTGACGCGAATATTGTAGGGGCCGTAGTCGCGCGCCAGCGAGCGCGTCAGCCCGATCACGCCCGATTTGCTGGCGGTGTAGGCGGCCATGCCGCCTTGTCCTGCGATCCACGACACCGAGCCGAAATTGATGATGGCACCGGCATTGGCCGCCTTCATGTCCGGCAACACGGCCTGCGACGCAAAGAACTGGTGCTTCAAGTTCACCGCGATGCGGTCGTCCCAATAGTCCGGCGTCATCTCCTCGGTGTTGTGCCGCTCGTCATGCGCGGCATTGTTGATCAGGATGTTGATCGGGCCATGAGCCTTGCGTGCCTCGACGACGCCGGCACGGAGTGCGGGGATGTCGGTGAGGTCGACGTGCTGGAAATGCGCGGCCATGCCCTGGTCGGACAGCTCGCGCGCCAGGCGCTGTCCCTCGTCGCGCTTGATGTCGAAGAACACCACCTTGGATCTCTGCTCCGCAAAACGCCGCACGATCGCAGCGCCGATTCCGGATGCGCCACCGGTGACGAGCACGACCTTGCCGGCGAGGTCGGAATAGATGGCAGCCATGGGCACCTCGGTTTGTTGCGGTCGGCGCGGCGGGCGGCCACCGACTCTTTTCCAAACCTTAGCCATTCCATTGGTGAGGTGCATAGATCAGATTTTGTGTTGCGTACCTCAAAAATTGAGGGCAGGATTGCGCCAAAGAATAAAAGCCGGTCGGGAGGATGTGATGAGATTGCTCGGGAAACTGGGACTCGCCGCTGTCGCATGCCTGCTTTGGGCCAATGTCGCGTCAGCCGACATCACGGTGAAATGGCTGCACATCGAGGTCAACCCGGCCCAGGTGAAGATCTGGGACGAGGTCGCCCGTGCCTATGAGGCAGCGCATCCGGGCGTCAAAATCGAGATGCAGTTCCTCGAGAACGAGGCCTACAAGGCCAAGCTGCCGACGATCCTGCAATCCAAGGATCGTCCGAACATCATCTACAGCTGGGCGGGCGGGGTCCTGAAGACCCAGATCGAGGCCGGCGTGCTCGACGACATCACCGATCAGGTGAAGGGTTACAGCGATAGCCTGACACCGGCGGCGCTCGCGGCCTTTACCAGCAATGGCAAGGTCTACGGCCTGCCGACCGCGCTGTCGCAAGTCGGCTTCCTCTGCAACAAGGAACTGATGGCGAAAGCGAAGGTCGATCCCGCCGCGATCAAGACCTGGGACGATCTGCTCGCCGCCGTGAAGACGCTGAAGGGCGCCGGCGTGACGCCGATCGTGGTCGGCGGCGCCGACAAATGGCCGCTGCATTTCTACTGGACGCATCTGGCGGTGCGCATCGGCGGCAAGGCCGCGTTCGACGCGGCGCTGCGCGGTGAGAATGGCGGTTTCGCCGGCGAGACCTTCCAGAAATCCGGTGAGCTGTTCAAGCAGCTCGTCGATCTCCAGCCCTTCCAGAACGGCTTCCTCGGCTTCAAGAATCCGCAGGCCGTCGGCTATTTCGGCGACGGAAAGGCCGCGATGACGCTCGCGATCTCGACCGTCTATCACCTACAGCGCGCGCTCGCGGCGGACAAGGTTGGTCTGGGCGATGACAAGATCTGCTGGTTCGACTTCCCGGTCGTCGCGGGCGGCAAGGGCGCGCCGACCGACACGCTCGGCGGCATCACCGGCTGGCTGGTCACCAAGGGTTCGCCGAAGGAGGCCGTCGATTTCCTGAAATACTTCGTCTCCAAGGAGGTGCAGACGCGGCTTGCGGCGGCCAATTTCATCATCCCGGTGGTGCAGGGTGCCGATGCCGGCCTCAACAATTCCTTCATGAAGCTGATCGCGGCCAATCTGGCGAAGTCAAACTACCACCAGAACTTCTACGACCAGAGCCTCGGCCCCTCGGTCGGCCGCGTCGTCAACGATGTCAGCGCGGAGATTGCGGGCGGCAGCATGGCCCCGCAGGACGCTGCGAAAGCGATCGAGGCGGCTTGGAAGCAGGGCAATTGATGTTGCAACGGCGCATCGCGAGCGCGTGGGCGATGGGCGTCGTGAAGCCGACGTCCTCGCCGCGTGCGGTTCGCGGCCCCACCTGGGACGGACGCTTCACCGTCCTGATCCTGTTCCTGCCGCCGGCGCTGCTGCTGTTCACGCTGTTCGTGGTGCTGCCGATCGGCGAGGCCGCCTGGTACTCGGCTTTCAACTGGAACGGGTTCGGCAAGCCGACGAACTGGATCGGCCTCGACAATTACCGCTTCGTGCTGGAGACCCGGGCCTTCTGGCTCGCGCTGCGCAACAACGGGCTGATCATCGCCGTTTCGCTCGCCGTCCAGCTGCCGCTTGCGCTCACGCTGGCCCTCATGCTCGCGGAACGCTTTCGCGAGGCTGTGGCGCTGCGCATGCTGTTCTTCATGCCCTACATCCTCGCCGAGATCGCGACCGGGCTGATCTTCAGCTTCGTCTATGACGGCGACTACGGCCTGGTTGCCTCGATCTGGCGCACGTTCGGCGCCGAGCCTCCGCATCTGCTGGCCTCGACCGACACGGCGATGCTGGCGGTGCTGATCGTGGTGGTCTGGAAATATTTCGGCTTCCACATGATGCTGTTCATCGCCGCGCTTCAAAGCCTCGACAAGAGCCTGGTCGAGGCCGCCCGGATCGACGGCGCGACGCGGACGCAGACACTGCGCCACGTCGTGGTCCCCTTGCTCTATCCGACCATCCGTCTGTCCGTGTTCTTTGCCATCATCGGCTCCTTGCAGCTGTTCGATCTCGTCATGCCGCTGACGCGCGGAGGGCCGGCCGATTCGTCGAACACGATGGTGAGCTTTCTCTACAACAATGGCATCTCGCGCATGCGGGTCGGCTATGGCAGCGCCATCGGCGTCATCCTGTTCGCGATCTGCGTGACCTTTGCCTTCACCTACAAGCGATGGTTCATGCGCGATGAGTAGTGCCGGGGCCAGAAGCGCATTCGATCCCGCCGGGCTGTTCAAGGCGCTGTTCCTCGGCCTGATCGCGATCTTTGTGCTGGTGCCGCTGCTTGCGACTCTGCTCGGCGGCTTCAAGTCGCTCGGCGAGCTTCGCGTCAATCCGTTCGGCCTGCCCAGGCATTGGGAGTGGCAGAACTACGCCGACATCCTGTTCTCGGCGCGCTACTGGCAGCTCCTGCGCAATTCGTTGGTCATCTCGACGCTGGCGGTGACGCTGACCCTGATCACGGCTTCGATGGCCGCGTTCACCTTTGCACACGTCAGGTTCTTCGGGAGTTCGATGCTGCTCAGCTATCTGACGCTGGGCCTGCTGTTTCCCGCTGCGACCGCCGTGCTGCCTCTGTTCATCAAGGTGCGGGATCTCGGCCTGCTCGATACCTATTTCGGCGTCGCGCTGCCGCAGGTGGCGTTCAGCCTCGCCATGAGCGTGCTGCTGCTGCGCCGCTTCTTCAAGGACATTCCGTATGAGCTGCTCGAGGCCGCGCTGGTCGACGGCTGCAGCTACGTCAAGTTCTTCCGCTATGTGACGTTGCCCTTGTCGCGTCCGATCCTGGCGACTGTCGGTACCATCACCTTCGTCAACAGCTGGAACGCCTATCTGCTGCCGCTGGTGATGTTGAACACCGATGCGCTGTATCCTTGGCCGCTCGGCATCATGGTCTACCAGGGCGAATACTCGTCCGAATGGCACCTGATCCTGGCCTTCATCACGCTCACCATCCTGCCCACGATCATTCTGTTCCTGCTGGCGCAGAAGCACATCGTGGCCGGTCTCACCGCAGGCGCGGTCAAGGGATGAGCCATATCGGGAGATCACAATGAGAAAAGTCGGCATCGGAATCATCGGCTGCGGTGTGATCAGCACCGCCTATCTCAAGGCGGCTCAGCGCTTTCCGGACATGGAGGTCAGGGCGCTCGCCGACATGCGCAGCGAGGTTGCCGAGCGCCAGGGAGCGGCATTCGGTCTGCCGGCGATGCGGGTCGACCAATTGCTGAAGCGCGACGATGTCGAGATCGTCGTCAATCTCACGGTGCCGCTCGCCCACACCGATGTCAGCCTGGCGGTGCTGAACGCCGGCAAGCACGTGCATTCGGAGAAGCCGCTCGGCATCAACGTCGCCGAAGCGCGCAAGGTGATGGAGCTTGCCTCACAGAAGAATCTGCGCGTCGGCTGCGCACCCGATACGTTCCTTGGCGGCGGCCATCAGACCGCGCGCAAGCTGATCGACGACGGCGTGATCGGCACGCCCGTCGGGGGCAGCGCATTCTTCGGCTGCCCCGGCCACGAGCGCTGGCACCCGGCACCCGGCTTCTACTACCTGCGTGGCGGCGGGCCGATGCTCGACATGGGGCCGTACTACATCACCGATCTCGTGCAATTGCTCGGTCCGGTCGCCAGCGTGATGGGCTCGACCGCGCGTCCGAAGGCCGAGCGTCTCGTCACCAGCCAGCCGATGAACGGCGCGCTGATTCCGGTCGAGGTCGCGACCCATGTCGCGGGGACGCTGGAGTTCGAAAGTGGCGCGGTCGTGTCGATCACGATGAGCTTCGATGTGCCGAAGCATCGGCATGCGCCGATTGAGATCTACGGCGACAAGGGCAGCATGCTGGTGCCCGACCCAAATCGCTTCGGCGGTGAGGTTCAGGTGGCGAAGACCGGCGGCGAATGGGAAGCGATGCCGCTGACGCACGGTCACGTCGAGGGCGAGTTCCGCTCGATCGGCGTCGCCGACATGGCTGGCGCGGGCCTGAACGACCGGCCGCATCGTGCCAGCGGCGCGCTGGCCTTCCACGTGCTGGAGGTGATGGAGGCGTTCCAGACCTCCGCCGACGAGGGCCGCCGCGTCAAGATCGAGAGCCGCGTCGAGCGGCCGGCGATGCTGCCGGCCGGGCGCGAAACCGGACAGATCGACTGAGGGAACGACCATGCGCAAGGCAATGATTGTATGGGGTGGCTGGCCGGGGCACGACCCCGATCTCTGCGCTTCGATGATCCGTGGCTGGCTGAGGGCGGAGGGCTTCGAGGTGCGGGTCGAAACCACGACGGCAGCGTTCGCCGATCCCGCGATTCACGATCTGTCGCTGATCATACCGATCTACACGATGTCGAAGATCGAGAAGGCGGAAGCGCTCAATCTCTGCGATGCGGTGCGCAATGGAGTCGGACTTGCCGGCCATCATGGCGGCATGTGCGATGCCTTCCGCGAGTCGGTCGATTACCAGTTCCTGTGCGGCGGGCAATGGGTCGCCCATCCCGGCAACATCATCGACTACAAGGTCGACTTGACGAAACCGGATGATCCCATCATGACGGGTCTGAAGAGCTTCGAGCATCGGTCAGAGCAATATTACATGCATGTCGACCCCGCCAACGAGGTCTTGGCAACCACGACTTTCACCGGCGAGCACGCGCCCTGGATCGACGGCGTGGTGATGCCTGTGGTGTGGAAGAAGCGCTATGGCGCCGGGAGGGTGTTCTATTCCTCGCTGGGCCACCGCGCCTACGAGCTCGACGTCCCGGAGATCCGGACGCTGATGACCCGCGGCATGCTGTGGGCCGCGCGCGAATGACTGAAGGCGCGCCCCAGCCGGTGCTTCGAGCCACGCTCGAGGACGTCGCGCGCGCGGCCGGCGTTTCACTCGCCACCGTCGATCGCGTCGTCAACCGGCGCGAGGGTGTTCGCGCCAAGACCGTCGCGCGGGTCGAGGCCGCGGTGGCCAAACTCGGCTATCGCGCCGATGTTGCGGCGGCGCGGCTCGCCCGCGGACAGACGTTCCGCTTCGCCTTCGTGCTGCCGACGGGCAGCAACAGCTTCATGACCAACCTGACCGAGCAGGTGGCTCGCACCGCCGACTGGCTCGCCGGCCAGCGCGGCTTCATCGATATCCACCATGTCGACGTGTTCGACCCCGATGTGCTCGCCGGTGCGCTGGAGAACCTCTCGCCGGCCTATCAGGGCGTCGCCGTCATCGCGCTCGATCATCCCAGGGTTCGCGCCGCGATCGACGAGCTCGTCGGGCGCGGGATTGCGGTGGTGACGCTCGTGTCGGACGCGCCAAGCTCGTCCCGGGTGCGCTATGTCGGGATCGACAATCCGGCCGCGGGCCGCACCGCGGCCACGCTGATGGGGCGCTTCCTTGCCGGGCGCGAGGGCACCGTCGCGGTGATTGCGGGATCGTTGTCGCTGCGCGATCACACCGAACGGCAGTTCGGCTTCCACCAGATCCTGTCCAGCGAATATTCGAACCTGTCCACGCTCCCGGTCATCGAGGGCCGCGACGATAGTGGTCGCACGCGAAAGCTCACGGCCGCGCTGCTCGCCCGTCATGCGGACCTGCGCGGCATCTATTGCTGCGGCGCCGGAAACCGCGGTATCGCCGATGCGCTCGAGGCTTCGGGCCGCGCGCGCGAGGTGGTCTGGATCACCCATGAGCTGACCGAGCACACCAGGCGATTCCTGGTTCGCGGCACGCTCGACGCCGTCATCAACCAGGACGCCGGCCATGAGGCGCGGTCTGCGGCGCGAATCCTGCTCGCGCACTGTTCGGGCGAGCCGATCAGCCCGGACCAGGAGCGCATCCGCATCGACATCTTCCTCCGGGACAACCTGCCGTAATTCCGAGTGTCGTTGCCGAGGCACCCTTCGCAAGTCGGCGTCACGTCTACGGCTGCGGCATGAATCTGGCCGCGCCAGCGTCTTGACACCACAACGCGCCTGAATATTTTCGACGCCGGAAGAAGCTTCTTCCGGCACCGCAAAATTGAAAAGGACCCGTGAAAGACCGTCAGGAGTGACGATGATGCTCGATCTGGATTTCGCCCGCATCCGCGCGCACCGCAACAACCTCTCCCGCTACCGACGCCTGCTGAAGACCCGGTTGTCGGACCTCGAGCGCCGATTCATTGAACGACGCCTCGCCGAGGAGCAGGCCGCGCTCGAAGCTCTCGCCGCTGATGCCGTCCCGGCCGCGTTCACCCTTCCCAACACGCCATTGTTGCCCACAGAAGCGGGAGCGGAACGATGAGCGACGTCCGCGACCTCCTCATCCGCGGCAGCGAGAAGGTGATCGGGCATTATCGCGTGCTGCTCGCCGGCGCCAAGAGCGAGGCCGAACGTGAACTCTATCGCGCCCGGATCGCGCGCGAGCAGCGCCTGCTCGATACGCTCCAGCACGGCTTCCTGGATCGATCGGCGGCGTGAATGGATGGCGTTGCCGAGATCTTCTGCGGATATCGCTGGGGGACGAACGCGTGCATCTTAAAGCATAGTTTCCGGCCGTCGAATTTTTCCGCCGGTCACGCTGCACCGCTCCACCCGGGCGGGTGCCGCTCGCGATCAAAAATTTTTGCCCAGCCCTCTTGAACGGAAATCGGCCTGTTCCTAGGTCGTTTTCCGCCCGGGGGCCGGTTCCGGACCCGGATTTTGGACATCGCTGAACCTATTCAAGGAGGATGTGCATGCATTTCCGCCCGTTGCACGACCGTGTGCTCGTGCGCCGCATCGATGCCGAGGAGAAGACCGCCGGCGGCATCATCATTCCCGACACTGCTAAGGAGAAGCCGCAGCAGGGCGAGATTATCGCCGTGGGGCCAGGCGGGCGTAACGAGCAGGGCCAGCTCGTGCCGCTCGACATCAAGATCGGCGACCGGGTGCTGTTCGGA
Organism: Bradyrhizobium guangxiense; assembly: GCF_004114915.1. Taxonomy (NCBI): domain Bacteria; kingdom Pseudomonadati; phylum Pseudomonadota; class Alphaproteobacteria; order Hyphomicrobiales; family Nitrobacteraceae; genus Bradyrhizobium; species Bradyrhizobium guangxiense. The sequence continues at coordinate 1,529,059 of NZ_CP022219.1, forward strand.
AAGTGGTCGGGCACCGAGGTCAAGATCGAGGGCGAGGAGCTCTTGATCATGAAGGAAAGCGATCTTCTCGGCGTGGTCGAACAGGCCGGCACGCTGAAGAAGGCGGCCTAACTGACAGTCATCGAACGGAAAGGAGTTTGAAACATGGCTGCCAAAGACGTGAAGTTCGCGACCGAGGCCCGCGAGCGCATGCTGCGGGGCGTCGACACACTGGCCAATGCGGTGAAGGTCACGCTCGGTCCCAAGGGACGCAACGTCGTCATCGAGAAATCGTTCGGCGCGCCGCGCATCACCAAGGACGGCGTCACCGTCGCCAAGGAGATCGAGCTGGAGGACAAGTTCGAGAACATGGGCGCGCAGATGGTGCGCGAGGTCGCCTCGAAGACCAATGATCTCGCCGGGGACGGCACCACCACGGCGACCGTGCTGGCGCAGGCCATCGTCAAGGAAGGCGCCAAGTCCGTCGCAGCCGGCATGAACCCGATGGACCTCAAGCGCGGCATCGATCTTGCCGTGGACGCGATCGTGGCTCACCTCAAGTCGCATGCCAAGAAGGTCACCTCCAACGACGAGATCGCACAGGTCGGCACCATCTCCGCCAATGGCGATACCGAGATCGGCCGTTTCCTGGCCGAGGCCATGCAGAAGGTCGGCAACGAGGGCGTCATCACGGTCGAGGAGGCCAAAAGCTTGCACACCGAGCTGGAGGTGGTCGAGGGCATGCAGTTCGACCGCGGCTATGTCTCGCCCTATTTCGTCACCAATGCGGAGAAGATGCGGGTCGAGCTCGAGGACCCCTATGTGCTGATCCACGAGAAGAAGCTGTCGGGCCTGCAAACGATGTTGCCGCTGCTCGAACAGGTCGTGCAATCCGGCAAGCCGCTTCTCATCATTGCGGAGGAAGTCGAAGGCGAGGCGCTGGCCACGCTTGTGGTCAACCGCCTGCGCGGTGGCCTGAAGGTTGCCGCGGTCAAGGCGCCCGGCTTTGGCGATCGCCGCAAGGCGATGCTCGAAGACATCGCGATCCTCACCGGCGGCACGGTGATCTCCGAAGATCTCGGCATCAAGCTCGAGAACGTCACCGTGAAGATGCTGGGCCGCGCCAAGAAGGTGGTGATCGACAAGGAGAACACCACGATCGTCGACGGAGCCGGCGCCAAGAAGGACATCGAGGCGCGTAGCCAGCAGATCAGGGCGCAGATCGAGGAGACGACCTCGGACTACGACCGCGAGAAGCTGCAGGAGCGTCTGGCCAAGCTCGCCGGCGGCGTCGCGGTGATCCGGGTCGGCGGCGCGACCGAGGTCGAGGTCAAGGAACGCAAGGACCGCGTGGACGACGCCCTGCATGCGACGCGGGCTGCCGTCGAGGAAGGCATTCTGCCCGGCGGCGGCGTGGCGCTGTTGCGCGCCCTCAAGGCGCTCGATGGCGTCAAGACCGCCAACGCCGACCAGAAGGCGGGCGTCGACATCGTGCGTCGCGCGATCCAGGTGCCGGCCCGGCAGATCGTGCAGAACGCGGGCGAGGACGGCTCGGTCGTCGTCGGCAAACTCCTCGAGAACGAGACCTACACGTGGGGCTTCAACGCGGCGACGGGCGAGTACCAGGACATGGTCCAGGCCGGCGTCATCGATCCTGCCAAGGTGGTGCGTACCGCTTTGCAGGACGCAGCTTCGGTGGCATCGCTGCTGATCACGACCGAAGCGCTGGTGGCTGACAAGCCGAAGAAGGCGGAAGCGGCAACCGCTCCTGCGATGGACTTCTGAGATGAACGAGCCCGGCGCTGCCGCCGGGCTCGTTTTCACTGAGTGTTGTCACGATCACTGGATCTGTTTTCGAACGATTGGAGGATGAGATGATCAAGCATCGTACTTTCTCCGCTCGCGCGGAGAACACGCGGTACCTCGCCGCCCTGGCCGTTGCCGCCAGCCTCTCTCTGGTACCCGCTGCGGGCCATGGCGCCGAGAGTGCCGGCTCTGGAGCCAACGCAGCAGACACTTTCGAGCGGTTGACGTTGCCGCCGATTCCGTACCTGGACACGATGCCGTGGTCGAACTGGGAGCGGACCAATGCCACCATGAAGGTGGATACGCTGCTGTCGCCGGTGCTCGGGCCATCGGGTATCCGTCTCGATGCGCCCCCGCACGACCAGGCCCGGCCACAACCTGCCATGAGCTGAGGCGTCGGAGCGGCCGCAGGGCCGCTCCACTGTCGACGCACCTGCGCTGCCGAAACGGGCGAGTCGAGGCGCGAGCAACGCAGCAACGCGGCGGCCCGCCGCACATTGCTCCTGCAGCATAGCTTCGCAGTCGGCCGCACGCGCAAGTGAAAGGAGGATGATGAGAGATGAGAGGCGTCGTTGTTGCAGTTGCCTTGTTGGGAATGGTGAACGTCCTCCAGGCCAAGGAGACGGACCTTCCGCACGGGGACGTACGGAGCTCGGCCGTGTCCACGCGGCAACTTGCGACCAGCTCCACTGCAGTCTCGCGCAGCGATACCGAGAAGCCGCGCCGCAATGGGCGCCGGAGCCCCGACTTTTCCGCCGAGCGCATTGTCCCTGACATCTGCACCGGGTGCTGATCGGCCTTGTGGCCGATCAGCAGTCTTGGTCCTCACTGGCTCAAGGCGGTGGCGCCGGAAGCCGGTTCGGTCAAGAGGGAGTAGACCTTCGCCTTGATCCGTTGCAGCGCGCGCTGCTCGATCTGCCGGATTCGCTCGCGCGAGATGCCGAACTGGCCGGCAAGCTCCTCCAGCGTCTTTTGCGGCTCGTCCAGATATCGGGCCCTGACGATGCTGTGCTCGCGCGGCGACAGCGCAGCAAGCGCCTCGGCGAGGGCGGTCCTCTCTCGTTCACGATCGCTCGCCTCCAGCAGCAGGTTCTCGGGATCGGGGGAAGGATCCACGAGTCGATCCTGCCACTCGTCTCCCTCGGTATCCGCGCTGAGCGGCATGTTGAGGGAGATGTCGCCGCGCAGCCTGCCGTCCATCTCGGTCACGTCGCCTTCTCTCACCTTGAGGCTGCCGGCGATCTGCTTGAGCTGATCGGCACGCAGATCGCCATCCTCCGGGACGCCGAGCCTGCTCTTCAGCCTACGGAGATTGAAGAACAGCTTTTTCTGCGCCGCGGTGGTGCCGAGCTTGACGAGCGACCATGATCTGAGGATGTATTCCTGCACGGCCGCCTTGATCCACCAATTCGCATAGGTCGCGAGCCGAAAGCCTTTCTCCGGATCGAACCGCTTGACAGCCAGCATCAGCCCGACATTGGCCTCGGAGATGAGGTCGGCGATGGCGAGTCCGTAGCGGCGATATTGAAGCGCGATTTTTGCCGCCAACCGCAGATGACTGGTCACCAGCCGGTAGGCCGCCTCGGGATCGCCGCGATCACGCAGGCGGCGCGCATATTCGATTTCCTCTGGCGCCTCGAGCAACGGAAATCGATGGATCTCGTTCAGATAGCGGGACAGCCCGCGTTCGGAATGGATCGCGGGAAGCGACGAGACGGGCAGCATCGCTCACTCCTCGCTCATATCATGTGCGCAGAGCCGGCGCGCCCTGCTGCTTGAGGCGCCGGGCGCGGCGACGCTCGCAGGCCGCGCAGTTTGGGCACAGATCTTTCTCATGTCCAAATCCTCCAGAGAGCAAGATGGTCAGAACCGCCGATCGCCTGATCCACTGAGCCCAATGAGGCGCCCAGACGCGCTCAGGCCGGCGGTGCCTCTAGAATTTGAAAGCGGGCTGAATGTTCCGGCGTGAACGAGAGGCGAGAATTTCTGAGGCGCCACACGCTTACGGCGTCGGCGAAGGCTTCTGCGGAAGGCCGTCCCTTGAACCGCGACGTCTTCATTCTACCTCTGGTCCATGCAGGCGGCGGTCTTGGGGGCAAGCAGTGAGCGGCCAGACAGCACTCAAGCTTGGTTCGTGGGATGGATAATTTTCGTGATCTCGTCAGCGCGGTCCTCGCGCTGTTCTGCGCCGGCGTGATGTTGGTGGCCGGTCACCTCTGGATTGAATGGCGCGCCAGGCATGCCGATCAGGACATAGGAGTGGAGGCGCCCAAGAGCGAAGACTTGCCTTTGCCGCTGATCTCGAACGGTTCGCCTTCGAACAGGAAAGTGATCGAGCTTCCGGCGGACCTCAGGAAGAGGCGGGCCGCATAGAGGCCGATCTTGCGCCCAAGGTCGAACGGCGCCCGGTCGCATCGCTCGCAATCGCGCGGTGTCATTCAGCGATAAGGCCCGGCTGCAGGCCGGGCCTTCCCCAGCTCACCACCAGTAGGGGTAGGCCGCTGGATAATAGCGGACGGTCCGATAATATCGGGGTCCGTAGTAATATGCCGGCGGACCATAGACCGGCTCGTAGTAGACCGGCGGTGCCGTCGCGGCAGCCAGCGCGCCTGTGAACAGACCCAGGGCAACTGCCGGACCGATGCCCGGACCACCCCAGTGATGATAACCTCGCCAGTGGGCCGAAGCCGGCGCAATCGTTCCGATGAGGAGCGTTGCTGCCGCGAGAACTGCAAGAGCAAGCTTTCTCATGTCATTTTCCTCGAACTTGTGCCCGCGCAAGCTGCGGGCCTTACTAACCTCTGCATCAGTGTTGATCGCCGAACCCGTAAAGGTCCGGCTGGTTTGAACTTAGAATTGGTCGCGACGACTTCAAGCCTCCGCGCTTGGCCCGGTGCGTGCCTCACGCATCGGCATTTTGCCGCGGGCGGTGTGTCGCAGCGGCCACAGCCGATCCTTTTCCGCGGGTTGTAACCGGCTTGGCGCTCGCGCGCCCTTGCGAAGGCCGCCGTGGTTCCAACATAGGCACGGACCACGCACCGGCGGGCGGTGCGGTGGCGGCGGTACGGCTGCCGACAGCGAGTGACCAAAAATGCGCGTATTCGTTCGAATCGCGGTCCTTCTATCTGCCATCTGGTGCCTTGCCGGTCCGAGCGCAGTCTCGGCCCACGCCATCATCGTGTCGTCTGCGCCGGAGGCCGGTGCGACCGTATCCGGAGAGGCGGTCGCGATCCGCCTCAAGTTCAACAGTCGGATCGATCACGCCCATTCCAAGCTGACGCTGCTGGCTCCGAACGGCGCCGCACAGGCGCTGACGTCTGCAGCCGATGCGCCGGTCGACGAGCTCAAGGCCGAGGCGGCGCGGCTCTCCAGCGGCGCATGGCGCCTGCGCTGGCAGGTGCTGAGCGTCGACGGACACATCACGCGCGGCGACATTCCGTTCATCGTTCACTGACCTGACCTTGTACCTGTTTCTCGACATATTCGGCTATCTGTCGGTCGTCCTGCGCGGCCTGATCCTGATCACGCAATCCGTCACGCTCGGCGGTCTCGCCTTTCAGATGCTTTTGTGGGGTCCGTTGCAGCCGCGGCTCTCCGTGTTCGGCCTCACGATCGAGGAGAGATGCCTGAGGGTGCTGAAGGTCAGCGCCTTCGCATGGGCACTGCTCACCATGGCCTCGCTGGGTCTCAATGCCGCCGCGCTGGTGGGAACGCTTCAGGTGCCCTGGGGCGAGGCGATCGGTGCCGATTTCGGCCGGGCCGACCTCGTCATTGCGGCGAGCGCATTCGGCCTCGCCGTGCTTGCCGATGGTCGCGCGCAGGGCCTGCGAGCCCTGGCGCTTCTCGCGCTCGCACTGCTCGCGCTCGCGATGCAGACCAGGCTCACCCACGCGGCGAGCCGGCCGGATCTCAGCTGGCCGCTGCTCTTGGCCGATGCCGGCCACATGCTGGGTGCCGCGATCTGGATCGGCGGGCTTCCCTATTTTCTGATCGCGTTGAACGGCTGCAAGGTGCCCTCCGACTGGCGCCTCATCGCACGGCGCTATTCGCTGATGTCCATGGCCGCAGTTGCGGCGATCGTCGCCGGCGGCCTCGTCATGGCTCTCAATTACATCGGCTCGATCGGGGCGATTTACGGCACCGCCTATGGCGTCATGACGCTTGCCAAGATCGGATTGCTGCTGATGCTGCTCGCGCTTGGCGCGGGCAATTATCTCCTGGTCGAGCGGCTGCGGCGCGATCCCGCGACGCCGATCCTCCGCCTCAAGCGCTTCGCCGAGGTCGAGGTCGGCATCGGCCTCACCGTTCTGCTCGCCGCTGCGTCGCTGACCTCATTGCCGCCGGGCGTCGATCTGTCGCGCGACCGGTTGAGCTGGCAGGAGATTGTCGAGCGCGCCACACCGCAATGGCCGCCGCGCCTGACCAGCCCGGACTACGACAAGCTGACCATCGCGCAGCTCCAGGCCAGAATCACTTTGGCCGATGCCGGGCGCAGCAGCGCGCCGTCCGCCTATGTTCCCGGCGAAGGCACGATCCTGCCGCGCAACGCCGAGGACATCGCCTGGTCCGAATATAATCACCACTGGGCCGGAATCTTCGTGGTGCTGATCGGGCTGCTCGCCCTGATCGAGCGTTTTCGCTGGGGCCGTTGGGCGAGGCACTGGCCGCTGCTGTTTCTCGGCATGGCGGCCTTCCTGTTCCTGCGCGCCGACGAGCAGGCATGGCCGCTGGGGCCGGCCGGATTCTTCGAATCGCTGCGCGACCCCGAGGTGGCGCAGCATCGCATCTTCGTGCTGCTGATCGCGGTGTTCGGCCTGTTCGAATGGCGCGTTCGGCTGCGCGGCGACAAGGCCGGACGCGCGGCGCTGGTGTTTCCCCTGACCACCGCGCTCGGCGGCGCGCTCCTGCTCACGCATTCCCACGCCATCGCCAACATCAAGGACCAGCTCCTGATCGAGATGAGCCACACCCCCCTCGCGTTGTGCGGGATCGCCGCGGGCTGGGCGCGCTGGCTCGAATTGCGGCTCGACGGCCGCGTCCGCAACGTCGCGGCGTGGATCTGGCCCGTCGCCTTCATCCTGGTCGGCCTCATCCTGCTCGACTACCGCGAAGCCTGAGCGCCTACCGGAAAAGTGCGAAGCGATTTTCCGGAGTGATCATGCGCAGACAACAATCTGAAGCGCGATGATGATTACCCAAATCTCATCGCACTTTAGCGCAACGCCTCCGAGAGCTTGTGCATCACCCGGTCGAGCACCTTCACCTCCTCACCGGTCAGCACGCTGAGCAGCTCCGTCTCCCGCGTCAGCGCGTAAGGCACGATCTTGCGATAGAGCGCGCGGCCGGCCGGCGTCAGCGCGACGATCAGCTCGCGCCGGTCGTCGGGATGGTGCTTGCGGCTCCCGATGCCGCGCGCCTCCAGTCCCTGGACGGCGCGGCTGACCTGCATCTTGTCGAGCGTCGTCAGCGGACCGATCTCCTTGGTCGGAATTTCCGCACGGGCGCCGAGAATGGCAAGCACGCGCCATTCCTGACGGCTCAGCGCAAAGCGCTCGGAATAGACCTCGGCAATTGCCAGCGACACCTGCTCGGCGAGGCGCGCCAGCCGGTACGGAAAATATTGCTGCAGGTCGAGCTCCCGACCGTCTTGCGCCGTGACGCGCTCGGTCGCCTTCCTGCGCCGCACCGCATCCGAACGTCCCATCACGCGATGTCCGCCCCCGCCACCCAGCAGATTCTTCCGAAGCCGGTTGATCCAGATCAAATTCAAGTAATAGTAACATCTGATACCAATTTCGCAACCGCAAGTCCAGGGAGCGAAACATCATGAAGATCGAGAAGATCCACCACGTCGCCTATCGCTGCGTCGACGCCAAGGCCACCGTCGAGTTCTACAAGAAGGTCATGAACATGGATCTCCTCGGCGCCATTGCCGAGGACCGGGTGCCGTCGACCAAGGCGCCGGATCCCTACATGCACATCTTCCTCGATGCCGGGAACGGCAACATCCTCGCCTTTTTCGAGCTGCCGAACTCGCCGCCGATGGGCCGCGATCCCAACACGCCGGACTGGACCCAGCACATCGCCTTCCAGGTCAAGGACCTCGCCGAGCTCGAAGAGGCCAAGGCGCGCGCGGAAGCCGCCGGTCTCGACGTCGTCGGCATCACCGATCACACCATCTTCAAATCGATCTATTTCCGCGATCCCAGCGGCCATCGCCTGGAGATAGCGGCCTGGACCGCCACGCCCGAGCAGATCGACCGCATGAAGTCGGTCGCGCACGAGATGGTCGAGGAATGGTCGCGCACCAAGCGTCCGCCGCGCCACACTGCCTGGATGCACGAGAAGGAATTCGCGGACGCACATTGATCCTACGCCCGTGCATCAGGAAGCGAACATGACGAGCTACATCTATCCGAAGTTCGGCTATCGGCGCTCCCAGAAGCAGGCCGATGGTATCGTGAAGCGGCATCCGATCGTGGTGATCGGCGCAGGTCCCATCGGCCTCACCGCGGCGCTCGATTGCGCGGCACGCGGCCAGCCGGTCGTGGTGCTCGACGACAACGACACCGTCTCGATCGGCTCCCGCGCGGTCTGCTACGCCAAGCGGCCACTGGAGATCTGGGACCGCCTCGGTTGCGCGGCGCCGATGGTCGAGCGCGGCGTCAGCTGGAATGTCGGGAAGGTGTTCTTCCAGGACCAGATGTCCTACCAGTTCGATCTGTTGCCGGAGGCCGATCACCAATGGCCGGCCATGATCAATCTGCAGCAATATCATCTGGAAGAGATGCTGGTCGCCCGATGCAGGGCCAATCCGCTGATCGAGCTGCGCTGGAAGCACCGTCTCATCAGCCTCAAGCAGGCCGCCGACCATGCGACACTGGCGGTGGAAACGCCCGACGGCATCTTCGCCATGGAGGCGCAATGGGTGATCGCCTGTGACGGGGCCAACTCCGACGTGCGCAAGATGGTGGGCGCCGAGTTCACGGGACAATTCTTCCAGGACCGCTTCCTGATCGCCGACGTTGCCATGAAGGCGGATTTCCCAACCGAGCGCTGGTTCTGGTTCGATCCGCCGTTCCACCCGGGCCAGTCCGTGCTGCTGCACCGGCAGGCCGACAACATCTGGCGCATCGACTTCCAACTCGGCTGGGAGGCCAATCCCGAGGAGGAAAAGCGGCCCGAGCGGGTGATCCCGCGCATCCGCGCCATGCTCGGCGAGGACACCGAGTTCACGCTCGAATGGGTCTCGATCTATCAGTTCGCCTGCCGGCGCATCGACAATTTCCGGCAAGGCAGGGTGCTGTTCGCCGGCGACGCCGCGCATCAGGTCTCGCCGTTCGGCGCGCGCGGTGCCAATACCGGCGTCCAGGACATCGACAATCTCGCCTGGAAGCTCGCGATGGTGCTGCGCGGCGAAGCCTCGGAAGCCCTGCTCGACAGCTATCACGAGGAGCGGGCCTATGCCGCGGACGACAATATTCTGAACTCGACGCGGGCCACCGACTTCATCACGCCGAAGACGAAGCGGAGCCGCTATTTCCGTGACGCGGTGCTGGAGCTCGCCCGGCATCACGGCTTTGCACGTCCGCTGGTCAACAGCGGCCGGCTCTCGACGCCGACCCCTTACGTCACCTCGGCCCTCAACACGCCCGACCATGCTGCGGTGCCGGGCGCCATGCGGCCGGGAACGAATGCGGCCGATGCGCCGATTGCGGTGGATGGCGCGCCGTCCTGGTTCCTGCATTGTCTCGGCGATGGCTTCACGGTCGTCGCCTTCGGCAAGGTGAGCGACAAGACCGAGATCGCGGTGGGACCGTTCGCGGCCAAGCTCATTCTGGTCGGCCGCGACATCGAGGATCCCACGGGTCTGCTCGCGCAACGCTACGGCGCCTCGCCCGGGACCACCTATTTGTTCCGCCCCGATCAATATGTCGCCGCGCGCTGGAGCGGTTTCGACGAGGCCAAGATCACCCAGGCGGCGCTGCGGGCCGCCGGCCACGACACCGTCGACCGGACGGAGCTTGCGGCATGATGCTCAACCTGTCACCGAACATCGCCGATCCCGACGATTTCTACGCCGAGCTGATCAACAGCCAGCGCGATCTCGACGAGGAACAAGCGCTGCGCATGAACGCCCGGCTGATCCTGTTGCTCGCCAATCACATCGGCGACCGCAAGGTGCTCACCGAGGCAATCGGCTGCGCCCGCACCGGCTAACGTACGGGACCATCGGCCCCTTATCAGCAAAGGCGGCCGCGCGTAGGCCGCTGGCAGCGCTGACGGAGGTTCCGGTTGCGCGATCTTGCAGGCTGAATTCGGCGCCAAGGCGTCGAAACGGCATGGGCATAAGCCGCTTTGTTGACTTGGCTCAAGGTAAAATCGATGAAGTTCGACAACCTCCTTGGGCCCATACCCGGGCCGGAGGAAGTGCCATGCTAGGTCGAACCGTTGCTGCAGCGTTGCTGTTCGCCATCTTGGGCCAGCCAGCTTTGGCTCAATCGCCGGCGGATCATCAAGGCCATCATCCCGGACAGGAGCAGGCGCCGGCGTCGCCGCAGTCGAGTTCTCCTGCCAATCCGTCCGCCGAGCGCCAGAGTCCGATGCCCGGTGGAGACATGATGGGAATGATGGGGCGCGGAATGATGGGACAAGGAATGAAGGGACACGGCGCGATGGGCGGTGACGCCAAGGAGCCGCCGGTCGTCTTCCGCATCATCTTCGCGCTGATGGATGCCGACGGTGACGGCACAGTCTCGTTGCCCGAGTTTCAGGGCGCCCACGAACGCCTGTTCAAGGCAATGGATCGCGACAAGGACGGCAAGCTCACTTTCGAAGAGATGATGACGTTCATGCACGGCAGCAAGAGCTCCGTCCCGCAGCAATAGCGGGTGGAAGCCGAAGGGCGGGCGCGCCAAGCCATGTCGTTTGATCGGGTCTTGCGATGGGCATTGGTTGCGATCGCAATCGCAGGATTGACTGCGGGGTCTCTCGCGCGGGCCGCGGGGCGGCCCGATCTGGCCGACGTCGCGTGGGCGCTCGGCACCGTGCCCGTCATTGCAGGGTTGGCGGTCTCGATCGTCCAGGATCTGCTGAGGGGCCGCGTCGGGGTGGACGCGATCGCGCTGCTGTCGATGAGCGCGGCTTTGGCGCTCGGACAGCCGCTCGCAGGGGCTGTGGTCGCGCTGATGTATTCCGGCGGCAACGTGCTGGAGGAGATCGCGATCGCTCGGGCAGAGCATGACCTACGATCCCTGGTTGATCGGGCGCCGCGGCAGGTCCATCGCAAATCGAGCGAGCGGATCGAGGATGTTCCGATCGAGGAGGTGGCGGCCGGCGACGAGCTTCTGGTGCAGGCGGGCGAGATCGTGCCGGTCGACGGTGTCGTTGCGTCGGCCTTCGCTGCGATCGACGAGTCCGCCGTTACCGGCGAACCGATTCCGGTGGAGAAGACGCGCGGAAGCGCTGTTCTTTCCGGTTCTCTGAACGCGGGTGAGACCTTCCAATTGACCGTGACCGCGGCAGCCAGCGAGAGCACCTATGCCGGCATTGTGCGCATGGTGACTGCGGCGCAAACCGCGAGAGCTCCCTTCGTGCGGCTGGCCGACCGCTATGCGCTGATCTTTCTGCCGGTGACACTCGTCATCTCCTACGTGGCATGGCTCATCTCCGGCGACGTGACCCGCAGCCTTGCGGTGCTGGTGGCGGCGACACCGTGCCCGTTGATTCTGGCCGCGCCCGTCGCCTTCATCGCCGGAGTGGCGCAAGCGGCCCGCCGCGGGATCCTGGTCAAGGGCGGCAAGGCGCTGGAGGCGTTGGCCCGCGCTCACACCGTGCTGTTCGACAAAACCGGCACCCTGACGGTGGGCGGGGCGCGCTTGCTGTCCGTCGAAGTCGCGCCGGGCAAGGATCCACATGAGGTCCTCACGCTCGGCGCGTCGCTCGAGCAGGCTTCGCACCACGTGCTGGCGAAGGCCGTCGTCGCTGCGGCCCTTGCCGAGGGGCTGAAGCTGAAGCCGCCGGAACATGTCAAGGAGACCATGGGGGCGGGCCGCAGCGGCCAGATCGACGGACGCCACGTCATGGCCGGCTCGCGAGAGATGCTGCTCGCACGAGCCGAGCTCTCGTCCTGGGAGTTGCGCGCGATTCGACGTGCCTCGTGGCGCTCGGCGCTGATCGTCTTCGTCGCGGTGGACGGCCGTCCCATCGGTGCGTTGCTGCTGGCAGACGAATTGCGCGCGGATACGCCGCGCGCGATCCGGCTGCTGCGCGATGCCGGCATTGCGCGCATGGTGATGGTCACGGGTGATCGCGCCGCAGCGGCGCAGGCCATCGGAGCGGCGCTCGATCTCGATGCCGTGCTGGCCGATCGCGTTCCCTCAGACAAGGTCGAAGCGGTACGTAGTGAACAGCGGCTGCATCCGACCGTCATGGTCGGCGACGGCATCAATGATGCCCCGGCGTTGGCCGTGGCTGACACGGGGGTCGCGCTCGGCGCGCGCGGTGCAAGCGCCTCCTCCGAGGCGGCTGATGTGGTGATTCTCACCGATCGGCTGGATCGGGTCGGCGAAGCGATCGTCATCGCGCAGCGCGCGCGGCGCATTGCCCTGCAAAGCATCTTCGTCGGGATGGGGTTGTCACTGGCGGCAATGGCCGCTGCCAGCCTTGGCTGGCTCGATCCCGTCCCCGCCGCGATCGTTCAGGAGGTGATCGACGTCGCCGTCATCCTGAACGCGCTGCGAGCGCTCAATCCGCCACTCGCCAGGAGCGGTCCGCGCCTCACCGCGGAGCAGGGGCTGAGTTTGCATCATGATCATCAGGCTCTGCTCAGGGATCTCGGCCGCTTGCGCCAGATCGTCGACGCGCTGGACGATGCAGGCGCCGAAGCCGCCGCTGCGTTGATTGGCGAGGCGGATCGACTGGTTCAGGGCAGCGTCGTGATGCACGAACGCGAAGATGAGGACAGCGTCTATCCGAAGCTCACGGAGGTGCTGCGCGACCGCCACGGACTCGCTGCCATGAGCCGTGCGCATCGCGAGATACTCCATCTAGCCCGGCTGCTCGCCCGGATCGCGGAGGATCTGCCGTCGGAGAAGATCGACCGCTACCTCATTCGCGACGCTCAGCGCGTGATCGAGGCGATCGAAACGTTGGTGCGCATGCACACGGCCCAGGAGGAGGATATCTACGAGGCGGTTGCCGCGTAGGCGATAGCCGTCCCCTGCGCTGGGATTGCGCTTCCCAACTTGCCCTGGCGGCCAGTCCCTGTAATCTGCAACAAACGACAGGGAAGGGTTCGATGGGAGGAGTTTTGGAGGGCGTGCGCGTGCTCGATTTCGGGCGCTATATCGCAGGGCCCTATTGCGCGACCTTGCTGGCCGAATTCGGCGCCGAGGTCATTCGCGTCGAGAAGCGCGACGGCAGCGAGGATCGCTTCGTGGCCCCGGTCGGTGAAGGCGGCGAGGGCGCGCTGTTCCTCCAGGTCAACCGCAACAAGAAGTGCGTCACGCTCGATCCGATGAAGCCGGACGGGCAGGAGGTGATGCGCCGCCTGATCGCGACCGCCGACGTCGTCGTCGCCAATCTGCCTCCGCAGACCCTGCGCGCCATGAAGCTCGACTATGAATCCCTGAAGGCGATCAAGCCCGACATCATCCTGACCACGGCCACCGCGTTCGGCGGGCCGGGACCGTGGTCCGACCGCGTCGGCTTCGACGGCGTCGGACAGGTCATGTCGGGATCTGTGTACATGCCCGGCGCCGGCGACCCGCCGTACCGCGCCGCGGTGAACTGGGTCGATTTCGGCACCGCGCTGCATTGCGCATTCGGAACGCTTGCCGCGTTGATCGAGCGCGGCAAATCCGGGCGCGGCCAGATCGTCGAGGGCGCGCTGCTCGCGACCGCACTGTCGTTCACCAATGCGACGCTCATCGAGCAGGCCGTCATCAACGTCAACCGTGTTCCGACCGGCAATCTCGGCCAGACCGCAGCGCCCGCCGACATCTACCGCACCAAGGACGGCTGGGTGCTGTGCCAGGTCACCGGCCATCCGCTGTTCAAGCGCTGGGGGCGGCTGATGGGCGAGGAGGAGGTGTGGCTGAACGATCCGCGCTTTGCCGACGACATCAGCCGCGGCAACAACGGCCGTATCATCAGCGAGCGGATGGCGCGCTGGTGCGCCGAGCGTACCACGCAGGAGGCCGTCGATGCGCTGGGCCAGGCCATGATTCCGACCGGGCCCGTGCTCTCGCCGCAACAGGCGCTGGATCATCCGCACATCCGCGCCGCCGGCTTCATGCAGGACGTCGACTATCCGGGACTGCCGAAACCGGCACCGGTGACACGGGCTGCGGTCCGGCTCTCGGAAACGCCGGGCGAGATCGCGCGCCGCCCGCCGACGCTCGGTGAGCACACCGATCTTGTCCTCGCCGAGCTCGGCTATGATGCGGCCGCGATCGCGGCGCTGCGGCAGAGCGGTGTCATCTAGTGTTCCGTGACAGCGATGTCGTCATTCCGCACTGCGCTTCCAGGCACCGGTGCCCAATCGTCCCGTGATCATTGCCAGCGTGTCGTGGACTTCATAGGCGCCGCCATCGTTGTAGCCTGACAAGCCCCGGATGGCATGCAGGCTCCAGCGGCCATTCGCGGCCATGATCGTGCCCTCGTGGGCGCGAGCCGCACGCGGCGGTTCGGCCCGGAACCTGTAGGTGCCGTTGGCCATGATCTGCCAGATCCAGCGCGATTGTTCGTGGCCGCTCGGCACCATGATCTCCCAGGTGCCCACCAGTGCAGGGTCGATTGCCGCTGCCGCCGGCAGGCGCGACGGTGGCGGTGGGGAGGACCCCGGCGCGAGCGCGGTCGTTGACGCCGCTGCCTCGACACCGTTCGACGGTTCGCCGGCAAGATAGATTGCCTTGCGGGACAACGAACCGTAGACGAAGGGTTGCTGCTCGTTGCCGGTGGCTTCCATCACATCGTCGCGGACGTTGCGGAACATGAAGGTAACCTCGACGCCGGGCGTCTCGATGTTGCGCAGGAGCGCCGCCGCGAACGGACTGTTGCGGCCGTCGCCGTCGAGCGCCGTGGTGCCGTCGCGGGCTGCATAGGCGACCAGAACGTTACCGACGGGCTCGATGCGGCCGAGCCCGGCGCGCGGTCCCGCGCGCGTGGCGATCGAGCGGTTCATCTTCGCGGCAAACGGATTGTTGCGGCAGGCGTCGAGGATGACGAGGCCAAGGCTCCTGGTGTCGGACACCTGCAACATCACGCTCTGCATGCTGATGGCTTCGTTGGCTGCATCCGTGTCCCGCTTCAGCTCGGCGTCGATCGGAATCAGCCAGTTTTCGCCGTTGATCTCCATGCCATGGCCAGCGAAGTACACGCTTGCCATGTCGACGCCGGCGGCTTCGCGCCCAAATGCGATCAGCCCGCGACGCATTTCGTCGAATCCGGCATTGGTCATCAGGTGAACTGCGAAGCCGAGCCGCTGCAACGCCGCGGCGATATCGCCGGCGTCGTTGGGTGGGTTGAGCAGCCTCGGCACGTTGCGATAGGCGCCGTTGCCAATGACCAGCGCGACCCGCTTGCCTTCTGCCGCGGCGTTGCCGGGTGCAAGGCCTGCGAGCGCGGTCGCGAAGGTCAGTCCCGAAACAAACTTGCGTCGGTCCATTGGGATCTCGCCTGCCTGAACGAAATCCATCGTACAGCAACCGACCGGGAGTCGCCACGGGGGTGTGGCGAAAGCCAGCAGTCGCGCCCTACAGCAGCTGCTTCAGCGCCAGCGCGTCGGCGGGCGCCGCGCTCTTCTGGTCGTTGTCGAAATAGACATAGACGTCGCAGCCCTGCCGCTTCCAGGACTTGATGCGCTTTGCCCATTGCGCCAGCGTGGCCTTGGTATAGTGCCCGTGATAGCGCCCGCTCGGACCGTGCCCGCGCACATAGACGAAATCCGCCGTGCGCTTCCACGGCGCCGGCGCGTCGTGATGGTCGGACAGGCACAGCGAGATGTTCTCGTCAGCCAGCATCCGCAGGATGCGCGGCTGATACCAGCTCGGATGACGGAATTCGAAACTGTAACGCCGTTTCCGCGACAGCAGCTTGAAGAACGAGGCGAGGCGGTCGGCATTCGCCTCGAATTGCGGCGGGAGCTGGAACAGGATCGGGCCGGCCTTGCCGCCGAGCCGCGAGATGCGGTCCTCCAGCAGCTCGAGGCTGTTGACCGAGCGCTCCGACAGGCGCTTCCAGTGCGTGATGAATTTCGACGCCTTCCAGGCGAAGACGAAATCGCGGCCGGTCTGCTCGCGCCAGCCCTTCACCGCTTCGGGCGTCGGCGTGCGGTAAAACACGCCGTTCAGCTCCGTGGTGTCGAACTGTCCGGCATAGTAGCTGAGCTGCTGCTTCAGCGTCACGCCTTCTGGAAAGAACGGGCCGCGCCAGGAGGCGTAATGCCAGCCGGAAGTTCCGATCAGAACGCGCGCCATCGACGTGCCATCTCCCGCCTTTGTCGGGAGGGAACGTCCGTGCCGCCGATACGTTTCCGGTGCACGCGCCAACAAGGACCGGAACCCGATGTACGCGCTGTTCGAAGGCAACAAGCAGATCGGCGACGCCTTTCCGACCGAGAAAGAGGTGTGGGAAGCCGCCTTGATCGAGGGCCTCGTGACCGACGTTCCGGTCGCAGACGAGGAGGGCGGCCGGCTGCTCCCTGCCGGATATCACGTCGCGCGCGTCGAGGAGACGTTTGAGCCGCGGCGAGACTGGAAGCTGCCGCGCGAGATCTCGTGAGCTAAAGCATGATCCGGAAAAGTGCGCAGCGGTTTTCCGAAAAGATCATGCTTAGACAACAACCTGAAGCGCGATGACGGTTCATCCTGATCGCGTCGCGCTTTAGTTCGACGCCAGCGCCGCCTTGGCCACTTCGGCCATCCAGCTCGACGCCACGGGCAGGATCGCGTCGTTGAAATCATAGCGCGGGCCGTGCAGCTCGGCGCCGTCGCGCAATTCGCCATTGCCGATCCAGACGAAGGCGCCCGGCCGCTGCTGCAGGTAATGGGCGAAATCCTCGCCGGCCATGCTGGGGGCGAGGTCGCGCCGCACGGGCACCTGCACCTTCTCCGCAGCGATCCGCGCGAGGTCCGCCTCATCGGGCGTGTTGACCACCACACCCACACCCCAGACGATCTCCGGCGTGACCTTGACGCCAAAGCTCGTCGCAATCCCGGCGCAGGTTCGTTCGATGCCGTCGAGGATGGTGCCCCTGACCGCCTCGCGGTGATAGCGCAGCGTGCCGCGGATGGCGACGCGGCCGGCGATCTGGTTCGGCGCGGTGCCGCCTTCGATGGTGCAGAGCGACAGCACCGCAGTGTCGAGCGGATCGACGCTGCGCGAGACCACCGATTGCAGCGCCACGATCAGATGGCCGGCCGCCACCACGGGATCGCGCGTCAGATGCGGCATGCCGGCGTGGCCGGCATGGCCCTCGATGGTGATGGTGATGCGGCCGCCGGAAGCCATGACGACGCCGTCATGCACGGCGATGGTGCCGGCGGCAAGGCCCGGCCAATTGTGGAAGCCGAACACGCGCTGCATCGGAAAACGATCGAACAGCCCGTCCGCGACCATCGCGCGCGAGCCGCCAAAGCCTTCCTCCGCCGGCTGGAAGATGAAGTCGACCGTGCCGCTCCAGCTGCTGTCGCCGGCGAGCAGCGCGGCGGCGCCGAGCAGCGAGGCGATGTGGCCGTCATGGCCGCAGGCATGCATCACGCCTGATATCTTGGAGGCGTAGGGCAGGCCGGTGTCCTCGGTGATCGGCAGCGCATCCAGGTCGGCGCGCAGCCCGACGCGGTGCTGCGCATGTCCGCGCGTCAGGGTCGCGACGATGCCGTGGCCGCCGATGCCCGCCTCGAAGGGAATGCCGAGCTCGGTGAGCTTGTCCTGCACGAAGGCGGCGGTCTCCTTCTCCTGGAGCGACAGCTCCGGATGCGCGTGAAGGTGCCGGCGCCACATGGTCAGTTTCTGGTGCAGCTCGGGTGTCAAGGCAGGATCTCTCGCAAGGTGTCGGTTGCCGCCACCATAGCGGATTATCCGCGCTACACATCCCGCGCAGGGGAATGGCTCGCGTGCAGCCACATCGTCATGACCGGGCTTGACGGCGCGCTACGGCGCCAGCTTTGCCAACCCCGCCCAGTCGAAGCTGATGCCGTGTCCGGGGCGGTCCGGCGCCAGCGCCTTGCCGTCCCCGAGCACCAGCGGGTGCTCGATATATTTGTCCAGCCCGAAGCCGTGCGCTTCCAGATAGGAGCGGTTGGGGCAGGCCGCGAGCAGATGCACAGTGATGTCGTGCGCGCCGTGGCTGGTGACGGGCAGGTTGAAGGCCTCCGCCAGCCGTGCGATCTTCATGAAGGCGGAAACGCCGCCGCAATTGGTGACGTCAGGCTCGGGATAGGACACCGCGCCGGTGGCGATATAGCTCTTGAACTCCCACAGCGAGCGTAAATTCTCTCCCGCCGCGATCGGCACGCCGCCCTCCCGCATGATGCGGACATGGCCCGCGACGTCGTCGGGAATGATCGGCTCCTCGAGCCAGGTGAGGTCGTAGGGAACGAAGGCACGCGCGGCGCGGATCGCCTCCTCCACCGTCCACTTCATGTTGGCATCCGCCATCAGCGGAAAGCCGTCGCCGAGATGCCGTCGCATCGCGGAGACCTTCGCGACGTCCACTTTGAGATCGGGGCGCCCGACCTTCATCTTGATGGCGCGAAAACCTTTGGCGAGATTGCCGTCGGTCTGCGCCAGCAGCTCATCGACGGAGAGATCGAGGTCGATGCCGCCGGCATAGCACGGCACCCGCGCGTCGAAGCCGCCGAGCAGCCGGTACAGCGGCAGCTTGGCGCGCCGCGCCTTCAAGTCCCACAGCGCGATGTCGAGCGCGGAGAGCGCCAGCACCACCGGGCCGCCGCGCCCACCGTAATGCAGCGCCCACCAGACGTGATGCCAGATCGCCTCGGTGTCCTCAGCCTCGCGCCCTTCGATCAGCGGCGGGATCTCGCGCTTGAGAATGTCCGCGACAGCGCCGCCATTGCGGCCCACGGTATAGGTGTAGCCGACGCCCTCGGCACCATCGGCATCGCGGATGCGGCAGGGGATCAGCTCGAACGCGGTGATCTCGCCATGGGTGGAATCGGAGAGCGTGACGGGAAGGGGAATCCGGTAGAATCCGGCCTCGATTGTCGCGATGCGTGCCATGCGGCCTCCCTGTATTCTTCTTTTTGTCGGATGGGTAGAGCGCAGCGAAACCCATCATCTCTGTCTTTGCAAGGAACGATGGGTTGCGCTCTACCCATCGATGCACTCAACGCGTACAAGGCGCGCCTGATCCCGCCTACCGTTTGGTGGCGTCATAATTGATGTTGATCGAGGCCCGGTGCGGCGCGGTTCGCCACACCGACATTTCCAGCGTGTCGCCGCTGCCGGACCCGACACGCCAGATCGCCAGACGATGATTGCCGTCGTTGGACGGCTTGTCGGTCCGCTCCCGGGCCTTCAATGATGTTTCGATCAGCCCGGGCAGTGCATCGGCCGACACGCCGACGGCCGACACCGTGCAGCTCACGCTCGGGCCATCGTCGGGTCCCGTGAAATAGGCCGTCATGCTGCCGAGCCTTTCGCCCCGCCTGGCCAGCTTCGCCGCGTAGAGGATGTCGATGTTCGCCCCACGCTCCATCTCGGCCGTGATCGGGCGGCCGTCACTGACAAAACCAAGACTCGCCGCGATGCGCTCGACCTGGCTCGGCCGAGCCGGCTTGGGGGCGCAGATCTTTGCGAAGAGATCGACCAGCAAGGCACTGTTGTCCTCTTCCGCGCCGGCCGCGCCCGCAAGCGCCAGCAGCGCAAGCCCCGCGAGCGCGAACCGGCCCACACCAATCACCGCATCGTCGCGAGCTGCACGGCGAGCGCGCAGGCGCGGTCGTATTCGTCGAGATTGATCCACTCGTCGATCGTATGCGCTTCATTCTGGCCGGCGCCGAAGGTCACGGTCGGGATGCCGTGGCGGACCATCCAGTTGGCATCGAGGCCGCCATTGGCAGTGCGGACGTTCGGGGTCCCGCCGACCGCGGACACCGCCTCGACCGCGCGCTTGATGACGGGCTGGCTGTCCTTCATGCGGAACGGATAATAGTCGGTCTCGGCCTTGAACTTGACCTTGCCGGACTTGCCTTGCGCGTTTGTCACCTTCTTGGCCGCCTTCTCGAACGCGGCCTTGTAGGCCTTGGTGATCTCCTTGAAGAACTTTCCGTCGTGGCTGCGGCATTCGCCGCGCACATGCACGTAGTCGGTGACGACGTTGGTGGCATCGCCTGCGGGGCGGCCCTCGCCGCCGGTGACGGGGCCGACATTGCTGGTGCCCTGGCGCTTGCCCTTCACCACCTTGCCGAACCAGCCGCCGGCCTTCACCTCGGCGAGCGCCAGCGCCATGATCATGGTCGAGGAGATGCCGCGCTCCGGCGCGACGCCAGCATGCGAGGCGCGGCCGAAGATCTCGACGGTCCAGCGGTCGGCGCCGCCCGCGCCGATGACGACGTTGGAGGCGGAGCCGCCGTCATAGTTGAAAGCCATCACGGGCGAGCCGAGCTCGTCCAGCTTGACATGGCGCGCGCCGTAGAGCCCGCTCTCCTCGCGGACGCAGAACAGCAGCGTGATCGGCGGATGATCGAGCTTCTGCTTTTCGAGCTCGGCCGCCAGCGTCACCAGCACGCCGCAGCCGCAGCGGTTGTCGCCGCCGAGCGCGGTCTTGGCCTCGTTGACGATCTTGCGGCCCGATTTCTTCGGCTTGGCGCCGGCGCAGAGCGGCACGGTGTCCATGTGGGTCATGAACATGATGCGCGGCTGGTTGTGCAGCGCGCCGCGGCCGGGCAGGTCGACGATGAGATTGCCGGTCTCGGTCGGCACCGGAATGCGCGTGTTGGCATCGTCGAGCCGGATCGCCTTCGCCGGCACGCCGCTCTCCTTCAATGCGGCCGTGAGCTCGCGCCCGATCGCCGCCTCCTGGCCGGTCACGCCCTCGACGGCGAGGAAGCGCATGAGGCGGTCGGTGGCGGCTTTGGTGTCGACGGGCATGATTCTTTCCTTGTGGCGAACCGGCCCAACATCCTACGAACGCTGTGAGGTGTAAGTCAAAAAGATCAGCACGCCGAGTGCCAGCATGGCAGCCATGAACAGCAGCACGGCCGGCAATCCCGCGAGTGCTGCCACCGCGCCGGTCATCGATTGCATCAAGGCCGCGCCGAGAAAGAACGCAAGGTTCACGGCTGCGAGCGCCTTGCCCGCCACTTGCGCATCGACGAGTTGGCGGGACATGCCGAACAGCAGCGGCTGGGCGGAGGTCGCAAGGCCGATCAGCACGAACAGCACGAGGTCGTATTGCGGCGGCATCACGGGAATGCCGAACAGCGCGGAGACCGCGTAGTGCGGCGCCCCGAGCGCCATCAGCGCCAGCAGCAGCGCCCCGACCATATGCGAGCCCGCCACCAGCGCGCGGCGGTGGCCGAGCCTGCGGTCGATCATGCCGATGCACAGGGGCCCCGCGATCATCGCCAGCGTGAATGCGCCGAGCTGGTTGCCCGCCTCGACCCGCGACAATCCCTTCACCTGCATCAGCCACGGCCCACCCCACAGGCCGCGCAGCACCAGCGAGGTCGCCAGCGACACCAGCGCGAGCGCGATCAGCCCTCGCAACGGACGCGAGAGGCCGAGCCTGAGCACCTCGATCATCTGTGACAGCGGCGAGGAGTCGTCCTTGTGCTCGGCCGGCTGGTGCGGCACCAACGCGAACACGGCGAGCGCGACCGCAACGCCGCCGAGGGCGGATATCCAGAATCCGGCGCGCCAGCCATAGGCGTCGACCACGAAGGCGAGCGGGCTCGCCGACAACAGCATGCCGATATTGCCGATCGAGAGGATCGCGCCCGACCACAGCCCGAACCGCGCCGCCGACAGTTGCTTGGCCGCCAGCGTCATCGGGCACATCAGCATGCCCGAGGTGGCGACCCCCAGCACGAACTGCCCGACCGCAAAGCTCGCAGCCCCCGTGGCAAATCCCGATGCCACCGCGCCGAGCACGGTGCCCGCGAGCAGGCTCAGCGACACCGGCCGCACGCCGAACCGGTCCATCGCCGCGCCGACCGGGATCTGCGCCGCGGCAAAGGCAAACGGATAGATCGAGGTGAGGCTGGCGAGGGCCTGCGGCTCGATGTGGAAATCAGCCGCCATGAGATCGAGGCTGACGGCCGGAATGGTGCGCAGCAGGGTGGATAGCATGTGGCCGCAGGCGAGTGCGACAAGCGCAAAAATCAGCGCGCGGGTGGCGGTGCCCGCGTCGTCGGCAGCAGTCTCCATGAGTATCTCGTCCCGGCAACTTTCGTGTCGCGTTACACGATCGCAGCGGCCGTGCCAAGGCGGGGCAATGGCACGGCGACGTGCTCTGTTGCGCGGAATGATCAGGTCATGCCGCGAGACCGCGGAACAACCCCTTGCCGGGACGTCCTGTCATGGCCTGTATGCAAGGGGCGCAGCTCGCACCTTGTAGGCGCGGGGTCACCCGACCCGTGGATTGACCACCGCGTAGCCTCGCAACGATCGCGCGTGAATGCGAGTTGCCCGGCCTCCCGAATTGCCGTCATACGCCATCCAGATGTCGCCTCCGACATGTTGCTCGAGAACGAAGACATGCCCGTGTCGCGCAGCGACCATTCCCGGCGCCGGCGATGTCCGCGGAAAGCGCAGCCAGTTGGCGGCCAGGTTCAATCCCGGCACGATGCGGCCGAACACACGAATGGATGCTGCGCAACCGCAGAAGGAGTGCGGGCAGCCGGACGGGCGGCCCCCGACGACCTGGCCTGGGGCCTCTGCCGTCGCAATCCGCACGACGGCGGGTCTCATCGCTTCACGCTGCATGGGAAATCGCAACGCTGTCATGCCGGTGCGCATGTTCGAGCCGGTGAAGTCGCACGGCATGATGACGTTGCATTCGCGCGGCGCCGCGGGGTGGGATCGGACAGGGCGTGCCTCGGCGACGCCGGAGGAAATCGCAAAAATCAACGCAACAGCAAACGCAACATGGCGGCGCATTGCAGGTCTCCAGGTTCATGAAGCCCGCCCCGCCGCAGAGACGGAACAATCCTGGGCCAAAATACGACGATGGAGCCGGATTCGCCGAAATCGATCACCTTTGGTAAGTTCCACTAACCTATGCTATGCGCGGCCGTCCCGGCGCGTGAGTGGTGTGCAAGCCGCTCGCGCCGCGTGCAGATGCGTTTTCCGATTCTCGGTACATCTCAGATGTAGGTTCTTTGCGACCGAAACCGGTCCGGAAGCCGCCATCCATTAAGTTGCACCGGCAACCACCCCGGTGGGCTCAATTCCAATCGCTTCCCGGAATCATCATGAGCTGCCCTCAGCCCTGCCGCCGGCCAGGCAAGCGCATCAACGCTGCCTGAGGCGGCGGTCACGAACCAAGACGCCAGCCGGACGTTATACCCGGGAAAACGTGGCATCCTGCCACCCAGCAAGCGCCTTCATCTGCGGCCAGCGGCGGCATGTCTTCGTCCGAGCGTACAAGTCAGACGACCAGCGAGGCGGCCCGTCGAGAGCGGAGAAGGAGCAATTCCTTGCTCCTGGTTCTCGCCGTGGGATTCCTTGTCTTTGGCGCCGCGGCGGGCGCACTCTATTATGCGCTGCGGCCGGACGTCCTCCGGATCGCCGTTGGACCACCAGGAAGCGACGACTACAAAGTCGTTCAGGCGATGGCCGATACCTTTGCCGGCGAAAGCCGGGCTGTCAGGCTGCTTCCGATCAAGACCGACGGAGCGGTGGAGTCTCTTGCCCTGCTTGGGGCTGGCAAAGCCGACCTCGCCGTCGGCCGTGGCGATCTCGACATGCCCTCGGAGGCACAGACCGTCGCCATTGTTCGCAAGAACTTCGTGGTGCTTTGGGCTCCGTCTCGACCTGCCGGCAAGACGCCGAAAAGAAAGCCCTCGCCGAAAATCAAGGAAGTTGCCGATCTCGCGGGGCGCCGGGTCGGCGTGATTGGCCGGACCCCGGTCAACGCTGCATTGCTGCGCGTCATCCTGAGCGCCTCCGGAGTGGAAGCGGACAAGGTCGCCGTGACACATTATGGCACGGATCAGACCGAGGCGCTGGCGGCAGATCCGACCCTCGATGCGTTCATGGCGGTGGGGCCGCTCGACAGCAAGATCACGTCCGATGCCGTGGCTGCGACGGCGCGGCTGCGCGGCGAGCCGAAGTTTCTCGCCATAGAGACATCGGAAGCCATCGCCCTGAAACACCCGCGGTATGAATCGGAGGAAATTCCGCCCAGCGTCTTCAATGCGGATCCGGCCTGGCCGGGAGACAAGGTCGAAACGGTGAGTGTCAGCCACCTGATCGTGGCGAGAAAGTCCCTGCATGAAACGACAGTCGCCGCCTTTTTCCGTCAGCTCTTTGCCGTTCGCCAGGCGATTGCAAGGCAGGCTCCGGGTGCTGCGCACATTGCCAAGCCTGATGTCGACAAGGACAGCGAGCTACCGGTGCATCGGGGAGCGGCGGCCGTCATCGACGGCAATGAACGGACCTTCCTCGATCGTTACGGCGACTACTTCTGGTTCGGGCTGCTACTTCTCTCGGGGATCGGCTCGGCCGCCGCCTGGTTGCGTCGTTATCTCAATCGCGACGAAAGGGAGGAGACCAACAGCCACCGCAAGAGAATCCTGGCCATGGTGTCCAGCGCGCGAACCGCGGAATCGAACCAGGAGCTTCTGACTCTGCAGCGCGAGGCCGACACCATCATAGCCGAAACGCTCGCGTGCTACGATGACGGCGCCATGGAGGAAGAGGAACTCGCGGCTTTTGGTCTTGTGCTCGGGCTGTTGAGCAATGCGATCGCGGAGAGACGAGCCGCGTTGCAGCGTGCCAATTTCGAACCCGTTCGAGGCGTGATGTCTGCGCCGCGAGGATGAGGCCTCTTGTAATTGCCGCTGTCGGTCTGCGACGCATTGGTCCGTAACGCACGGATCGACCGAGGGTAGAACCGGGAGTATCAACTTGTGCTTGTGTGCTGCCGCCCTCCGACGCGATCGAGGTTCTCCGCGCGGCTCGCATCCCGCTGTCGATCGTGACGGCTCGCGTTGCCGCCTCGCTCGTACCGTCGTTCACGCCGTGAGGCTCGGGAAGAATCGGAACAAACGGACGTTATCGCTCTTACTCCACACAGGAGATCTGTTCATGCTGTGCTCGAGACCGCCACGGGTTATCCGCACGACGCTTGATCTTGCGGACGCGAAGCAAGTCAAATCCGTTCGAAGGCGGCTCAAGATCTCCGATGCCGATCTGGTCAGGATCGTCGAAAAGATCGGCAACTCTCTGACGGCCATAGAGAAGGAAGTTCAGCTCGAAAAGCTCGGGCTCGTTGAGCAAGGCGCCAAGGGCGGACTCACGACCCCCGGATCGATTTAGACATTCATCGAAAAGGAGGACCGACATGAACGGCCTGATTTACCTCATAGGACTAATCGTCGTGATCGCGGCCATTCTGTCATTCTTTGGCTTGCGTTGATCGCTCTCCCGACCGGGCCAACGCGCCAATCCATCTGAGGGAAGCAGTTGACGGCTTCGTGTGATCAAATGGATGATTTGCACCAGGTGAATACCATCATCGCCACGACCATTTGCGCGTTCTTCAAAGGACATCCCGACGCCCAGATCGGGACGGAAGAGGCCAAGCTGCTGGCGAAGCAGATCGCCCAGGCGCTGGATGAGGCCGGTCTGCAGATTTCTGCAGTCGGTCAGACAAGCGCGCCGTCCTAGCTTGCGGCTGCAGCTGGTGATGTCGCCAAAGCGTCGATTGCAGTATTTCGCGAGGGTGAACGCGTCATGCCCGCGTGGTCGGGTCCCCCTGATCCCGAATGTGGACTCTCTAGATTAGCGCCCTTCAGGTCCGTTCGAACGTATCGATGTTCGTTGTCACGGCGCGCCACCAGTTCACCGGTTTGAGCTTCGCCGGCTCGCCCTCCCTGGACGCACTCAGCGCCTGGTCGGCGATCACGAACCAGGCGGTCTCCATCTTTCCGTGACGTAGCAATCCGGTATAGGAGACGGCGCGGTCGCCCGTCGCAGACGAGCCTACTGCCACAAAGGCGATGCAATTGCCCTTGTGAAAGCCGGTGACCGGTACCGCCTGGCCGTAAAAGCCGCTGTCGTCGAGTGCGGTCTCGAAGGTCCCCTCAATGCGGCCGTTCGCATCGTCAGTGATGCGCAAGATCGAGCCGAATTGATTTCGCCAATCGCCGACCCAGGCCACGTCGGTTCTCCTACGCGCGTCTAGTTGGCCCGGCGTTCAGCCGGGCAGCCTGTGCAGTTCCTGCGCGACGCCGCTTCAGCCGGAGATCGCGCCCGCATGCTGTCCGCCTGCTTGCGAAATTCCGTGCAGCGCCTTCGCCGCACCGTCGCCCGGCCTGCACAAGGCGATATCGCCGAGTGCGATGATGCCGACCAGCCGCTTGCTCCGATTGAGCACCGGCAGCCGCCGCACCTGGATCTCGGCCATGTTCCGGGTGACCTCGTCGATGTCCTGGTCCTCGTAGCAGTATCGGACGTCCGTGGTCATGACGTTCCGCACTGGCGCGTCCGGTCCCAGGCCCATTGCGACTCCTCGCGTCGCGATATCGCGGTCCGAGATCATGCCGACAAGGTGGTCATATTCAGCCACTGGCAGCAGGCCGACATTGAGCGCCGCCATCGCCTCGGCCGCGTCCCGGATGCTGTCCTGCGGCGTGCAAAGCTGCACGTCGGGAGTCATGACGTCGCTAACTTTCATGGGAAATCTCCATCGCTGTTAGCCGGCCAACAAAATGCGCCGGCGGTCGTTCCCCAGGAACAGGCCGCAAATCGCGACGAATTCAAGAAGCAACGATGCTGCGCTCCAAGAGCATGATTCCCGAGAGCGACAGCGCATCTGACTGATCTGCCCGGCGGGCGCGCCGCAACTCATTCCAGCTCATTCAACAGCTTCCATGCATCCTCGAGCAAGCTCCGCACCTGTTGCCGCTCGGCGATACCATCCTGCGTGAACATTCCATGTCTCCGCGCATTCTGGTTTCCCTTCGGCGCGCCCGACCTGGGGGCGCCGCCATGCATGCGACAACGGGCCTTGCCGTGCATCGCCGGCGCGCAACACGGCGTGCCGCTGCGTGTCCGGGCGCCGCAGCGCAGGCTCGCCGACATCGCGCTGGTGTTGCGGATGTGCCCGGCACTCATGCGGCAGTGTCTCGCGTTGCCTCAGCACGGTCGAGTTCGCGTTCGCTGACGTCGCGGGGCGGGATCAGCCCCGCCTCTGCCGCGATGCCCGGCTCGGCAACGATCAGCTGCGCCTGCTGCGTGACATTGCCCACGATCGCGCTGCCCCCATCCTGCACCGACAGATTCTGCACCGTGATCGGCCGTTCGCCGTTGCCGCGGTGGCGGTTGAGAGCCTCCATCTGGGCTGCGAAGGTGCGGGCCAGACGGGTCAATGTGCGCGCGATGCCTTCCTGCTGCGAGAGATCCTCGGTGAAGGCAAGGCGGCAGGCGGAGCGCATTGTGGCAACGTGAACAGACACCATCTGCGCCGTCAGCATCGCCTCGAGCGAATCCCTGGGCGCGATGCTCTTCATCATCGAGATCATGAAGGCGAGATTGGCCTCATCGGGCTTCTGCAAGATCACGCTGGCTTTCATCAATTGCTTGAGGATGCCATGCAGCGCATCGCGGTCGACGGCGCCGAGCGCCTCGCCCAGCAGCCGTTCGCCGGCCTCCGCGTCGGGATGCCGGATCAGGATACGTCGCCGGGCGAGCTTGATCCGCGGGCTCGGCCTGCTGCCATCATGTTTCGCGACCGGCGCCGTGCTGTCGCGCGTCAGGGCTGTCGTCATGTCGATATGTCCTTTATGCCCACGCAGGCGCGAGGGGGCTCGCGGGGCGAGGCCGACCCGCGCAGCTGCCGTGGGCGATTGCGATGTTCAGGTGTGGATGAGGGGCTTGTGCGCGATCGAAACGCGGCGGCCTTGGGCCGGAGGCCGTGGAGCTCACGGTGATCGCGATGATGGCATTATGCCCCTGATTTGCCCGACGAGTCAAAATTTGTTTCGAAAAATACGAAGGTCGATGCCTCGGCGTAAGTCCTTGTTTCGACAGGGGCCGTCTACTGTGCATGGGGTTGTTTTCGCATTTTTTGTTGGGAAGGGGCGCGCACGTGCCGTGCGGCGGAATGCCGGCGCGCGAACGCGATTGCGAAATCCGGCATGACCGCTATTCATGGATCTTCCGATGCGTCGCACCAACAAGCCTGCACAAGCGGCGCTCACGAGGTTTGGGGAGAGAAGCAATGCAACGAACCGCCCGCCTGCTGGCCGTCGTCGCCGGCTTGTGCGCCTCCGTGCTGTCGACGGAGGCCATGGCGCAGAAATATCCGGTGCGGCCGGTCAAGATCATTGTCGGCTTCAGCGCGGGCGGACCGGTCGATGTCGTCGCGCGCATCATCGGCGATCGCTTGGGCAGCAAGCTCGGGCAGCCCTTCGTGGTCGAGAACCGCGCCGGCGCCAACGGCATGATTGCCGCAGAGGGCGTCGCGCATGCGGACGGCGACGGCTACACCATGCTCGCCTGCAACTCGTCCACCATCACGCTGAACAAGACGCTGTTCAGGGATATCCGCTACGACCCGGAAAAGGATTTCGCGCCGCTCACCACCGCCGTGTCGGCGCCGCTGGTGCTCGTGGTCAATCCGGAGAATCCCAAGACGGCCGATATCAAGACCGTCGCCGATCTCGTCGCCGCGGCGAAGGCCGCGCCCGGCGCGCTGGCTTACGGTTCGGGCGGCAACGGCAATCTCGCCCATCTCGCCATGGAGCTGCTGAGCCAGAAGGCGGGCATCAAGCTGATCCACGTGCCCTATCGCGGCGGTTCGGCTGCCGAGGTCGGCCTTCTCGCGCAGGAGGTGCTGGCGGTGTTCGATCCGCTCTCCGCCGTGCCGCTGGTCAAGGCCGGCAAGCTGCGCGCGCTCGCGGTGTCGTCGGCCGAGCGGTTGCCGGCCCTGCCGGATGTGCCGACCGTCGCGGAAGCCGGCTATCCCGGCTTCGACATCTCGTTCTGGGTCGGTTTCTTCATGCCGAAGGCGACGCCGGCGCCGATCCTGGAGACGCTGCACCGGGAGATCGTCGCGGCGGCCAAGGATCCGGCGGTCGAGGAGAAGCTCGGCTCGCAGGGCGTGGTCAGCGTGCTCAGCCCGGCCGACTACGCCGCCAAGATCGCGAAGGAGACCAGGGAGCTTGCCGAGGTGGTGGCGGCCGCGAACATCAAGGCGGAGTGAAGAGGCGCCTGTGCGAATTGGCCATGATTGCGGCGATCTCTATTCGCCGCCGGCCAGCTGCCCCAGCCGATCCAGCAGCGGGCGTTGCCCTGCGTTGATCCTCGTGCGCGCCTCTTCGAGCGTGAACCATTCGGCGCGATCGATCTCCGGGAAGGTCTGCCGTTTCCCGCTCCGCGGCGGCCATTCGATCTCGAACGTGTTGCTGCGAACGCTGCGTGCGTCGAGATCGAGCTCGGCAGCGAATGCGGTGACGAGCTTGCCTCCTCGCTGCTTGACCTGACCAAGCGCGGTCAGCGGCCCAGGCACCTCAAGCCCAAGCTCCTCGGCAAACTCTCGCCGCGCGGCGATTTCCGCATCTTCGTCTTCCGGATATTCCCCCTTGGGGATCGACCACGCGCCAGCATCCTTGCTGCGCCAGAACGGCCCGCCAGGATGAACGAGAAGGACCTCCAGCCTTCGGCGCCTTCGATAGACGATGATCCCGGCACTCTTCGATGGCATTGCAGGTTCCGTGCTGGGGCGGCCCAGCCTTCTCTCGGGAATAAGTGGAACTGGCGGATTTAGCGCAGGTTAGTAGCCATGTTCATTTGATCAAAGGGAGTGAACCATGATCCGCCTGTTGGCAACCACCGCCTTGGGGCTGGTGCTGGCGAACGCCGCCTTTGCGCAGTCGCCCAGCGCGACCACGAAGTCCGAGCAGACGCCGCAATCCCAATCGAATTCCACCCCGTCCACTACCTCGCCATCAGGCGCGACCGGTACGCAGACCACATCGCAGCCGCCGCAATCACCGGCGACAGGAACGTCGGCACAGAATACGCAGAGCCCCGCGCCGTCATCCGGCGCTGCCAATTCCGGCTCCGGCACGTCCAACAATGCCGCGAGCAGCACGGATGCCTCGCGTCCGCAAAGCGGCACTGCGAACTCGACCACGGCCGGCAACCCGCCTGCGTCCCAGCAGAGCGCCAACCCGCCACCGGCGAACACGAACCAGGCGCAGGATCGGTCTAATCCGCCTGCGACCAGCAGCAACCAGGCTCAGCAAGCGCCTGCGGCGTCCGGGAGTAATCAAGCCCAGCAGGCGCCGACCAGCAATCAGGCGCAGGGCGAGCGGTCCGGCACCGGTTCACAGGCTGCGGCGCAAACCGACGTCAACCTCAACAAGCAGCAGGAGACCAAGATCAGCACCTCGATCTCGCACCTGAATGTGCGGCCGCTGACCAATGTCAATTTCTCGCTCAATGTCGGCACGGTGGTGCCGCGCGACGTGCAGCTCTCGACACTGCCGCCCGACGTCGTCGAGATCGTACCGCAATATCGCGGCTACAGCTTTGCACTGGTGAAGGACCAGATCGTCGTGGTCGATCCGGCCACGTACAAGATCGTGACGGTGCTGCCGTATTCGGGGCAATCCACCGCGACAACGACGACGACCACGCGCGAGCGCAGCGCCAGCAAGTTCTCCGATCGCGATCGCGAGGTGATCCGCAAGCATGCGAAAACCCGTACCGAAGGGCGGAGCGAGGCGCGGACCACCGGCAGCACGGCGCGCAGCGAGATCCATGTCGGCGATCGCGTGCCTGACACCGTCGAGGTGGAGGAATTCCCGAGCACCGTCTATCGGGACGCGCCGGATCTGCGGGAATACCGCTACATCCATCGCGACACCCGGACCTACGTCATCGAGCCCCGCGAACGGCGCGTGATCGAGGAGATCGACTGACGATGGATCTCGGAGCCACCCAAGCGGGTGGCTCCGAACACGTTAACCCGAGGGCCGTTCGCGTGATGCGAAGCGGACGGCGCGAGCTTTCGCGCTCTTTCCGGCCGCGCGCGCGGCAATCATGCTGCGCGCCTTGCCATGAGCAAAAGCGTTCTTCCGGAGCAAGGTTGCGAACCGCTTGCGGGCACGGTTCGCCGTCAGGCGCGCGGCGAGCTGTTCGGCCTTGCGCATGATGGTCGTGACCGAGGGCGTCAGGTTGACCGGAACCCAGGCGACGTCCTTTGCCTTCGAGAGGCTGCCGATGCCTTCGCATGGGGCTTCGCGCGGCAGGTCGATCCGGATCGCAAGCGCGTCAGAGCGCTCGGTCCAGTCCTCGGCCTTGGTGCCGGTGATGATGCGGACATAGTCGCGCGTCTCGCGCGGCAGCTCGCTCTCCTTGGCAAGCCACTTCTGGATGCGGCCGGGACCTGCATTGTAGGCGGCTGCGGCAAGGCCGAGATTGCCGAAATCGTCGCGCAGCTTGCGCAGGAATTTGGCCGATGCCGGCAGCGCCTTCATCGGGTCGAAGGGATCATCGAGCCCGACCTCGGCGGCCGTCTCCGGCATGAACTGCGCAACGCCCTGCGCGCCGGCATGGCTGACCTCGTTGGACTTGAAGCGGCTCTCCTGCCAGATCAGGCGCGCGAAGAACGGCACCGGGATGTCGCTGGCCTCGGCTGCTTCGCGAAGGGCGTGACAGAATCGGTCTGTCGGCGACACCGGCCCCTCGGCGACGGAGGCGGTCGGGCGCGACGGCTCGATCGTTTCCTCATGCGCCGCGCGCGCATTGGCGAGCTCGATGGCCTGCACGCTGGCCAGGAAGAGTTCGACCACCGGAACCAGCGGCGAGGCATGGTTGTTCTGAACAACGACGGTGTCGAAGGTTGATGTTTGCCGGGACGCCGACGGATCGAGGTCGCACATCATGATCAGAACCGCGGCGAAAGCCGCGACGACAAATCGCATTTGCTGGGGCAACCTCGAACTGTGGGATGAACGGCCAGCGATGCGCCGGCGATAAGGAGTTCTTAACCGTCCGATTGCGGCAAAGCTGCGATCTCGTCGGTTCCTTCGGTGTTACTACGGTGTTCCCGGGAGAAACTTCCCGCGCTTTTGCGGATCATTGTTTGCAAGATGGGACGAGCGATCATGATGCGATGGATGCTTGGCGCGGTGATGTCGCTGTGGTTGGTCTGTCCGGTGCTCGCGGGCAATCTCGATGCGAGAGCGGTGAACGACGCTGCGCGTCCCGAAAAGCTGCCGCCTGCCGACAAGGTCAGCGCGCCGGCGACGAAGCTTCAGATCTTGCTCGATCGTGCGCAATTCTCGCCCGGCCAGATCGACGGCAAGCTCGGCGAGAACGCGCAGAAGGCGTTGAAGGCGTTCGCCGAGCAGAACGGAGTTGGCATCGACAAGACCATCGCTCCGGAACTCTGGGACAGGCTGAATGCAGCCAGCGAAGGTCCTGCTCTTGTCGACTACAAGATCACCGATGCCGACGTGAAAGGGCCCTTCCTGAAGAAGCTCCCCGCCAAGCTCGACGATATGAAGTCGTTGGAGGCGCTGAGCTACACCAGCCCGCTCGAAGGCCTCGCTGAAAAATTCCACATGAGCGAGGAGCTGTTGAGGGCGCTCAATCCGGGCAGGTCTTTCGACAAGGCCGGAGAGACGATCACCGTGGCCAACGTGCCGGCGCGACGGGAGCTTCCTCGCATCGGTCGGATCGAGATCGACAAGACGCGCGGGACGCTGAAGGCTTACGAGGGCTCCGGTCGTCTGGTCGCGTTCTATCCGGCGTCAATCGGCAGTCCGGATCGCCCGACGCCGACGGGGACGCTGAAGGTCACCGGCACCAACGAGCAGCCGACCTATCATTACAATCCCGAGTACAAGTTCAAGAGCGTGAAATCCAAGAAGCCGTTCGACATCAAGCCGGGCCCGAACAATCCCGTGGGGGCGTACTGGATCGGTCTCTCGGCGCAAGGCTACGGCATCCACGGGACGGGGGAGCCCGACAGGGTCGGCAAGTCCGCGTCTCACGGCTGCATCAGGCTGACCAACTGGGATGCGCGAGCGCTCGGCGAGAACGTCAAGCGCGGCACGCCCGTCGTCTTCCTCGACGCGCCGACGGACTCCTCATCAAGGCAGCAGAGCAAGACGGCCGGCTCGCGCGCCGCGAACTAAGCCTTGAATTAGTCCTTGAACTAGTCCTTAGGGAAATCCTTACGCATCGCGATCTCGGCGGCATCGCCGGGTGACAGCACGGTCTGATCGAAGGCCGGTTGCGGCTGCGTCATGATATCGTAGAGCGAGATGCCTTTGATGGGCTTGCCCATCAGCTCGCGGACGCAGCCGGCGAGCGTGCCGTTGTAGACGAGATAGGGCGGACCTCGATCCTTTTGCCTCTCGCCCTTCAGCGACGGCCACTTCTTCAGTTCGGCCGGCGCATCATAGGCGATCGGCGATCCCTCTTTGAACATGGGTTGGACCCCGGTGGCTTGGACTGCGGGGAGTCCTAAGGCCGCCGGGGTAAATACCCGTCAAAGAATTGGTTCAAATCAGCCGGTAACGAAGGCGAGCAGGGTGCCGTTGGCCTTGGCCGGCGGCACGCAAATCGCAGGCCCACTGCGCACAGCGACGGACCCGAGCGCCTTCTCCGTCGCGGCGAGATCGCCGCTGACGAGCACCAGCGCCGCGCCGCCGCGCTCGGCCAGGCCGGCGAGCGGCACGCCGGGATAACGCTTTCCGAGCTGCTCCAGCGTCAGATAGACGAAGTCGGCGCGGTCGCCGCCGGAGGGCACGGTCACGGCGCCGTCGGCCTCCGCCTTCGGCTCGCGGTCGATCAGCTGGCCGAGATGCGCAGCGTCCTTCGCCGGCTCGGGCGTTGCGATCAGCGTCTGCTTGATCCGCTTTGCCGCATTGGCGTGCTTCATCAGCTCGGGGATCCACACTGTCTCGCGCGTCTTGTGCTGGCAGGGGAAGATGCGCACGCCGCCCGGCGCTTCGGCGGTCGGCCACATGAAGGTGCGGAATTTGGCCGCCGAGACCGTGCCATCGGGCAGCGTGACCGGCCGCTCGAAATCGGTCGGACCGATCGGCGTCAGGCCGCGTCCCCGGATCTCCTCCGCGCCGGCGGCGGAATCCACCGCGGTGAAGGCGATGCGCTCGATGCCCTCGCCCCGCTTGTCGAGGAAGGTGCGTGCGGGCGCGTTGTGCTCGGTCGCGGCGAGTACGCCGAGCAGCTCCATATAGTCGGGGTCGAACATGATGGTGTAGTTGCCGGTGCCCATATGCGCGCTATGGGTACCGCGCGGGGAGACCGTGAAGCCGAGCTGCCGGTAGTTCTCGGCGGCCTTGTCGAGGTCCTTCACCATGACCACGGCGTGGTCGATACCGATGACGTTCTTGAGAGCCACTGTTCTTTCCCGCGAATGCAAAGCGATTTGAAGCCGCGCCGGTGGCGGCCGGTCCTGTCTACGCCGGATAGGCGGCCATGTCATTTTCAATTCAGCGGGGCATGCGGAATATCATTCCGCGAGATGCAGCCTCGACGCGTGACGAGCTAAGTGCGCCCGCTCGAGATAGGCGGCAAGGACCGCACGCTCCTGGCTGGTCATTTCGGTGATGTTGCCCGGCGGCATTGCGCTGGACCAGGCCGCGACACGGCCGATCAGGCGGATGTTGCGATGGATGTGCTCGGGCGCATCGAGCAGGATGCCCTTCGGTGCAGTCACGATGCCGGCCCAGACCGGCTCCGCCGCGTGGCACATGCTGCACCGGGACATCACGATGTCCTCGACGGCGGCGAGCGTGGGTTGTGTCGACAGCGCGGCGGTCTTCATCTCGCGCGGGCCGGCCGCGGAGAGGAAAAGGATTGCGACAACGCCCGCGGCGGCGACGCCCCACACCCACCACGGCGATTTGCGCCCGGCGTGCCGCTCGTTGAAGAAGTGGCGGATCACCGGGCCGAGCGCCAGGACGATCGCGACGATGATCCAGTTGAAGCGCGTAGCGTAGAGCAGGGGATAGTGGTTGCTGATCATCAGCACGACGACGGGGAGCGTCAGGTAATTGTTGTGGACCGAGCGCTCCTTGCTGGCCTTGCCGAGCTTCGGATCGGGCGCCTGCCCGGCGATCAGGCTGGCGACGATCTTCTTCTGGTTCGGGATGATCAGCGCGAAGACGTTGGCGACCATGACGGTGCCGATGATCGCGGCGATCTGGTTGAAGGCGCCGCGGCCGCTCAGCACATGGGTGAAGGCATAGGTCAGCGCGACCAGGAACAGATAGCCGCCGACGGCAAAGGGCAATTCGCGTTGGGCAAGCCCGCTACGGCAGGCGGCTTCATAGAGCAGCCACGCCAGCGCGAGACTACAGAAGCTGAATAGCCCGGCCTGGAATGGCGTGAGGTCGAGGATCGACTTGTCGACCAGGAACAGGTCGGCCTCGAGATAATAGACCACCACCATCAGCGCAAAGCCGGACAGCCAGGTGGTGTAGGCCTCCCATTTGAACCAGGTCAGCTCGTCCGGCATCTGATTTGGGGCCACCAGATATTTCATGATCCGGTAGAAGCCGCCGCCATGGACCTGCCAGGCTTCGCCCTGCACGCCATCAGGCAGGTTACTCCTGGGCCTGAGGCTGAGGTCGAGGGCGATGAAATAGAAGGAACTGCCGATCCAGGCGATCGCCGACACCACGTGCAGCCAGCGGAGCAGCAGGCTCGCCCATTCCGATATGATGGATCCCCACATGATCACCCCATCGATTGCGACAGCGATGCCGCAGCTTTGCTGACCGCAACCCCCGCCCTTACAATGTGTCGCACCTATCCGCCGAGTTTTCCAGTACGATGGGTTCCAGCTAATGCACATCGTGCGTGCATCAGCTGATATGGGATGCGGCAAGGCTCTGATCTGATGCCGTGGTGTCGATGTTCGAGATTGCAGGCCGGGAGGACAAATTGAAGAGTAGAATTTTGTCCGTCGCGATATCCGCGGGCCTGCTGGTTGCAACCGCTGCGCAGGCCGAGCCGGTGCTGCAGGGCAAGGATGCCTATGGCGATTGGCGGGCCGACAAGCCCGGAACGATCAGGTTGATCCGGCCGCAAGACCTGGTCAGGCCCGGCGCGACGCGGTCGGTTGCGAGTTCGTCCCGCGTGGTGCCGCGCCCGCCGGAAGCGGAGCTCCAGGTGCCGGCAGGCTTCAAGATCGAGCCGTTCGCCGAAGGTTTGCGCGCGCCGCGGATCGTGCGGGTGGCGCCGAATGGCGATGTGTTCGTCGCGGAAACGCGGGCCGGCAGCATCCGCGTGTTGCGCGCGGGGGAGGGTGGCAAGGTTGCGAGCAACGACGTCTTTGCCAGCGGACTGAGGCAGCCCTTCGGAATCGCCTTCTTTCCGAACGGTGACAATCCGCAATGGGTCTATGTTGCCAACACCGACAGCGTCGTCCGCTTTCCCTATCAGGCGGGCGATCTCAAGGCCCGCGGCAAGGCGGAGACGCTCGTGGCAAGCCTGCCGCACGACGGCGGCCATTCCACTCGCGACATCGTCTTCACACCCGACAACAAGCGCATGCTGGTGTCGGTCGGCTCGCTCAGCAACGTCGCGGAAGGTCTGGGCACGCCGCCGGGCGGAATGGAAGCGTGGTCGAAAGCGCAACCGCTCGGCGCGGCCTGGGCCAGCGAAACCGAGCGTGCCGCCGTGCTGGCTTTCAGTCCTGATGGAAAGGAACGGAAGATCTACGCCACGGGTATCCGCAACTGCGTCGGTCTTGCGATCCAGCCGCAGACCGGTCTGCCCTGGTGCTCGACCAACGAACGCGACGGCCTCGGCGACGATCTCGTGCCTGACTACGTCACCAGCGTGAAGGAGGGCGCCTTCTACGGCTGGCCGTGGTTCTATATCGGCAACAATGAAGACCCGCGCCACGCCGGTGCGCGGCCGGACCTGAAGGACAAGGTGGCGGTGCCCGACGTGCTGATCCAGCCGCATTCGGCCTCGCTCGGCATGGCCTTCTACCAAGGCACGCAGTTTCCGAGCGAATACCAGGGCGATGCCTTCGCAGCCGAGCACGGATCGTGGAACCGGTCTAAGCGCACCGGTTACAAGGTGATCCGCATCCGGATGAAGGACGGCAAGCCGACCGGCGAGTATGAGGATTTCGTCACAGGGTTCGTGGTGAGCGACACCGAGGTTTGGGGACGGCCGGTGGGGGTAGCGGTTGCGAAGGACGGATCGCTGCTGGTCTCGGAGGATGGCAACGGCACGATCTGGCGGGTGACGTATTCGCGCTGAGTGAGCTCTCTTCGCCTCTCCCCGCAGGCGGGGAGAGGAGGAAACGAGCTATCCCCGTCTCACGCTGGCCCCGCCATCGACCGGCAGCGTCACACCCGTGATGAAATTGGCTTCGTCCGACGCCAGGAACAGCGCAGCGTTCGCGACGTCCCAGCCCGTTCCCATCTTCCTCCGCAGCGGCACCTTGCTGTCGCGTTCGGCTTCGACCTCGGCGCGGGTCTTGTGCCATTCGCGGGCCCGGGTGTCGACGGCCATCGGCGTGTTCATCAGGCCGGGCAGGATGACATTGGCGCGGATGCCGTATTCGGCATTCTGGTAGGCGAGCTGCTCGGTGAAGGCGATCATCGCAGATTTCGTCGCCTTGTAGGCAACGTAAGGATAGGTCGTGATCGCTGCCATCGAGGAGATGTTGATGATGGCGCCGCTTGCTTGCGCGCGCATGATTGGAATCACTTCCTTCGCGGCGAGAATGCAGCTCTTCAGATTGATGGCGACGACGCGGTCGAACGCTTCTTCGGTCAGTTGAAGGAGTTCGGCATCGCCGCCGGCGAGACTGACGCCGACATTGTTGTGCAGCACGTCGATCCGGCTCCAGCGCGATTGTGCATCCTCGACCATCGCCCTGATGTCCGCCGCCTTCGTCACGTCGGCCTTGAAGGCCGCGGCGGTGCCTTGCGCCGCCGTGATCATCGCGACCGTTTCCTGCGCGGACTCCAGATGGTGGTCCACGCACAAGACCTTCGCACCTTCGCGTGCGAAGATGAGCGCGGTGGCGCGGCCGTTGCCCATGCCTTCACCGGGACTCTGCCCGGCCCCGACGACGATCGCGACCTTGCCCTTCAAGCGCATCTCAGTTCACTCCCTGGATCGGATGCTTCTCATTATTTTCGTGCAGACTAGCAATCCGACCGGCCGGAGAGAAGGCGCGCCTCCTGCGTTCATGTCATTGAGATCACATGGAATTGCATGTCGCGCCCGACGCCTTGCCGGCGGCCGCCCCCGCGGTTCAGGAACCGATGTCACGCGATCGCGTTTGTTGCGGAGCCTTTCCCGCGCTAGGCTCTGTCCCGGGGCTTCCCAACCGCCAGTGGCTTGCCGATGAATCTGCTCGATCCGCAAGGGCCCGTGGCTGCGGCCAACAGCACCATCCTGGTCGATTCCGTCTTCATCATGCTTGTGATCGTGGTGCCGACCATTGTCGCGATCCTGGCCTTTGCGTTCTGGTTTCGCGCCTCCAACACCAAGGCGCGCTACCAGCCTGACTTCGTCTATTCCGGCCGCGTCGAGATGGTGGTGTGGTCGATCCCGGCGCTCACCGTGATCCTGCTCGGCGGCGTCGCCTGGATCGGCTCGCACCAGCTCGATCCTGCCGCACCCGTGCCGGGCACCGGCAGCCCGGTGCGGATCCAGGCAGTCTCGCTCGACTGGAAATGGCTGTTCATCTATCCGGACCAGCGCATCGCCACCGTCAATGCGTTGACGGTGCCGGCCGGTGCCGAGCTGAACTTCCAGCTGACGTCGTCGAGCGTGATGAACACGTTCTTCATCCCGCAGCTCGGCAGCATGATCTACACCATGAACGGCATGGTGACGAAGCTGAACCTGCGCGCCGACAACGAAGGCAAGCTGCAGGGACTGTCGGCGCATTTCTCTGGCGACGGCTTTCCCGACATGATGTTCGACATCGACGTGATCTCCCCGCTTGCGTTTCCGGATTGGGTGGCAGGCACGGCGAAGACCGATGCCGTGCTGAACGAGGACAGCTACAGGAAGCTGATGCAGCAGGGCGTCGAGAAGGGCCGGCCGACCTATCGCCTCGAAGATCCGCGCCTGTTCGACCTGATTGCAAACCAGCATATTCCGCCGGGACCCGGACCGGAGCTGGTCTCCGATGCGGGCCCTACGCACAGTGGAGGCCATGATGCTCGGTAAGCTCGATTGGTCGGCCATTCCGTTCGATCAGCCGATTCCGCTTGTCGCAGGCGCGGTCGTGCTGGTCGCGATCCTCGCGGTGCTGATCTGGGTCGTGGTCAAGGGGCATCTGCCCTATCTCTGGCACGAATGGATCACCAGCGTCGATCACAAGCGGATCGGCGTCATGTACATCCTGCTGGCCTCGGTAATGTTGCTGCGCGGCGGCAGTGACGCCATCATGATGCGGATCCAGCAGGCGGTCGCCTATCAGTCGCAGGGCTATCTTCCGCCGGAGCACTACAATCAGATCTTCTCGGCGCACGGCACCATCATGATCTTCTTCGTGGCGATGCCGTTCGTGATCGGGCTGATGAACCTCGTCGTGCCGCTTCAGCTCGGCGTGCGCGACGTCGCCTTCCCGACGCTCAATTCGGTCGGTTTCTGGCTGACCGCGACCGGCGCGCTATTGGTCAACATCTCCCTCGTGATCGGCGAGTTCGCGCGCACCGGCTGGCTCGCCTTTCCGCCGTTGTCGGAATTGTCCTATTCGCCCGGCGTCGGCGTCGACTATTACGCCTGGTCGCTGCAGATCTCCGGCGTCGGCACGCTGGTCGCCGGGATCAATCTCGTCACCACGGTGCTGAAGCTGCGCACCAAGGGCATGAACTATCTGCGCATGCCGATGTTCTGCTGGACCACGCTGGCCTCGAACCTCCTCATCGTCGCGGCCTTCCCGATCCTCACCGCGACGCTCGCGATGCTGCTGCTCGATCGCTATCTCGGCTTCCATTTCTTCACCAACGAGGCCGGCGGCAACGTCATGATGTTCATGAACCTGATCTGGGCCTGGGGCCACCCGGAGGTCTATATCCTGGTGCTGCCCGCGTTCGGCATCTTCTCCGAGGTGGTGTCGACCTTCTCCGGAAAGGCGTTGTTCGGCTATCGTTCCATGGTGCTTGCCACGATGGCGATCTGCGTCATCTCCTTCATGGTCTGGCTGCACCATTTCTTCACGATGGGAGCAGGGCCCGACGTCAACGCGATCTTCGGCATCGCCAGCATGATCATCGCGATCCCGACGGGGGTGAAGATTTACAACTGGCTGTTCACGATGTATGGCGGCCGCATTCGCTTCGCGACGCCGATGCTGTGGTCGGTCGGCTTCATGGTCACCTTCATCGTCGGCGGATTGACGGGGGTGCTGCTCGCGGTGCCGCCGGCCGACTTCATGCTTCACAACAGCATGTTCCTGGTGGCGCACTTCCACAACGTCATCATCGGCGGCGTGCTGTTCGGTGCCTTTGCCGGCTTCGAATACTGGTTTCCGAAGGCGTTCGGCTTCCGCCTCGACGAGCGCTGGGGCAAGGCGGCGTTCTGGTTCACCTTCCTCGGCTTCTACGTCACTTTCATGCCGCTCTACATTGCCGGCATGCTCGGCATGACCCGCCGCATGCAGCACTACGACGTTGGGGCCTGGCGACCCTGGATGATCATTGCGGCGGTCGGCATGGCCGTGTTGTCGATCGGCGTGATCTGCCAGATCGTGCAGCTCGCGGTCAGCATCCGCAACCGCGAAGCGCTGCGCGACCACACCGGCGATCCCTGGGATGGCCGCTCGCTGGAATGGGCGCCCTCGTCGCCGCCGCCGGTGTTCAATTTCGCCTTCAATCCCGATGTGCGCGGCGAGGACGCCTATTGGGACATGAAAGCTCACGCGAAGCAGCAATCGCTCGAGCATGAAAGGCTGGAGTATCAGGACATCGAGATGCCCCGGAATTCGCCGACCGGATTCATCTGCGCCTTCTTCGCCTCCATCATGGGCTTTGCGCTGATCTGGCATATCTGGTGGATGGTGATCTTGGGCGGCCTCGGGGCGTTCGCGACCTTCGTCGTGTTCGCTTGGCGTGATCATGACGAATACGTCATCCCGGCCGAGGAGGTCGCAGCGATAGACCGCGTCAATCTGGAGGAGCGCCGCAGCCTCGTCAGCATGGCGGGAGCGGTCTGATGGCGATGATCGCGACCGCCGGCCACGCCCACGCCGATCCCCATCATATCGGGCTCGTCATCGAACATCCCGGACCCGCACCGAAGCGGATCGTGACTGCCTACGGCTTCTGGATCTTCCTGCTCTCCGACATCGTGATGTTCTCCTGCTTCTTCGCGGCGTATGCGGTGCTGTCGGGCCAGACCGCCGGCGGCCCCAGGGGCTCGGAGATTTTCGAGCCGCGGAACGTTGCGATCGAGACGGTGTGCCTGCTGCTGTCGAGCTTCACCTGCGGCATGGCGAGCATTGCCGCCGATGTTCGGAACCGGTTCTGGTTCTATCTCGGCATGGCCGTGACCTGCGTGCTCGGGCTCATATTTCTGGCGATCGAGTTCCGCGAATTCGCCGATCTCGTCGCCCGCGGCTACGGCCCGTCGCGCAGCGCTTTCCTGACCGCGTTCTTCTCGCTGGTCGGCTGCCACGGCCTGCATGTCTCCGCCGGCGTGCTGTGGCTGCTCACCATGATGGCCCAGGTGTTTGCCAAGGGCTTTCGTGCCGACATCTTGCGCCGGATGACGTGCTTTGCCCTGTTCTGGCACGCGCTCGACATCATCTGGGTCGCGGTGTTCTCCGTCGTCTATCTGCTTGGGAGTGGCGCATGAGCGATCAGACCCACGCGCGG
This sequence comes from Bradyrhizobium guangxiense, assembly GCF_004114915.1. Taxonomy (NCBI): domain Bacteria; kingdom Pseudomonadati; phylum Pseudomonadota; class Alphaproteobacteria; order Hyphomicrobiales; family Nitrobacteraceae; genus Bradyrhizobium; species Bradyrhizobium guangxiense. The sequence goes on from NZ_CP022219.1 coordinate 1,570,881, forward strand.
ACCGACCATGACCTCGCGCCGGGCGAGGAAGAGCAACACAGTGTCGGCGGCAGGATCCTCGGTTATGTCGTGGGGCTCGCGCTGGCGCTGCTGCTCACGGCGACATCGTTCTTCATCGCCGGCACCGATCTGGTCTGGCAACCCTCGATTCCCGTCGCGCTGATCGTGCTGGCGATCGCGCAGATGGGCGTGCATCTGGTGTTCTTCCTGCACATCACCACGGGCCCCGACAACACCAACAACGTGCTGGCGCTCGCCTTCGGCCTGCTGGTGGTCTTCCTGGTGGTCGGAGGTACCGTCTGGATCATGGCGCATCTGAACGCCAACATGCCGCCGATGGACCAGATCATGATGCGGCAGTAGCGGAGGCCGCTGCGGAGCCCCAAAAAAGAAGAGCCGCTTGTGATGACAAGCGGCCCAAGTCTAGGGAGGAAACGCCCAAGCAAAGACAATTCAATGAGAATTGTCTGCCAAGGAAACGCTCGCGCGAAGCGCTTGCGTATGTTCATAAGTGCAGCAACTCGCGACGGAGTTCAATTCCGGATCAATACGGTCCCGAACTACCACTCACGGCTGCGTGAACCACTTATTCACCTTGGCCGGCGGCAATTATAGGCCTTGCGGAAGCCGGCCGCCTGGGCGTCGTCCTCCGAGCAGAACCAGCGGTCCGGCTTGGTGGTTGCCGGATAGCTCGGGCACCCCCGCAGATGATAGATGCCGATATTACCGGTGACGCGCGCGCGCACCGCGAGCTTGCCCTTGATGCTGCAGCTCGGCGGCATCGTCAGCTCCTCCGGGAACAGCACCGCGCGAATTTCCTTGTCGCGGTCCGGGCGGCAGGCAGCGCCGAGGAGTGCGCCATCCTTCTTCCCGGCCCGGAAGTCTTGCGGCGCAACAAAGCAGCCCTTCCAGATTCCTGCCGAGGCCGTCTTCGCTTCGGACGCCGCCGGCTTGACGTTCGCCTTGATCGGCTCCCGCGCAACCGCAAAACCGAGCTTGATCAGCTGCTCGTTCAGGCTGGCCTTGTCGCCCTCTGCGGTGCAGATCGCCCGGTGGCGCTTGCCGAAGCTCTTCTCCGGCCCGACATCGTCGCATCGCACGAGGCGGCCCTTGATCAGCTTCGTGAGCTGGTCGCGGGCCTCGATGCCGCAGGTCCAGGGATCGGCGTGGTCGTCGATGCAGACCTGGTCCAGCTCGGGCGCGTCGACGCCGTCGAGCCGGTAGGTGACGTCGCCGAGCTGGACCGAGTTGCCGTCGCGGACCGTCGCGGCGGCCGTCAGCGCGGAGGCTGGCTCGGACGAGACCAGAATTCCGGACAACGCGAAGAATGAAACGAGCGCAAAAGCGCGGGCGGCGGCAAAGACATTTCGGAAGGACATGCGGTCTCGCTATCGATGGCTCGGTCCGCTTGTTCCTAGCATCCGGATATGGCGATACCAATGGTCTGCACCCTGCGAAGTGCGACATTCCGGCCCCGCGGCTTTACTCGCCGCCCGCTCTGATCCTATCGTTTGCCGGCCTTGCGGATCGCGAAAGGCTGAATCGCCCGGGAAGCGGCGAAGGCGGGAGGACAAGGTTGCGATGAAAGACCCCGTGGACGTCCTGATCATCGGCGCCGGCGCTTCGGGTGCGGCGGTCGCATGGTCGCTGGCCGAGACCAAGATGCACATTCTCTGCCTGGAGCAGGGCGGCTGGATGAACCCGGCGGAATACCCGAGCACGGGCCGCGACTGGGAGGCCAAGTTCTACGGCGAGTGGTCGTCGAGCCCCAATGTCCGCGGCCGGCCCGAGGACTATCCGATCAACGACAACAACTCGCCGATCAAGGTCGTCAACTACAATGCGGTCGGCGGCTCGACCGTGATGTACACCGCGCATTGGCCGCGGCTGCACCCCTCCGACTTCAAGGTGAAGACGCTCGACGGCGTCGCCGACGACTGGCCGATCGACTACGACGCGCTGACGCCGTTCTTCGAGGAGAACGACCGTATGATGGGCACGTCGGGCCTGTCGGGCGATCCGCTCTCGCCGCTTACGCACCCGCCGATGCCGCAACAGCCACTCGGGCTGTCCGGCGCCATCATCGCCAAGTCGATGAACAAGCTCGGCTGGCACTGGTGGCCGTCGGACACCACGGTCGCGACCATGGACTATGAGGGGCGGGCGCGCTGCATCAATCTCGGCCATTGCACGCCGGCCTGCGCGCAGGGCGCGAAGTCTTCCACCGACATCACCTATTGGCCGCATGCGATCCGCGCCGGCGTCGAGCTGCGCACCCATTGCCGGGTGCGCGAGATCACCACCGACGAGAACGGCATGGCCTCGGGCGTGGTCTATTACGACAAGGACGGCGTCGAGCAATTCCAGCCCGCGCATGTCGTCATCATCGCCTGCAACGGCGTCGGGACGCCGCGGCTGCTGCTCAACTCGGCATCGGGGCGGTTTCCCAACGGTCTTGCCAATTCGTCGGGCCTCGTCGGCAAGAACCTGATGTTCCATCCCTATGCGCAGATCTACGGCTATGTGAAGGAGCCGACCGACTCGAACCGCGCGCCGCCGACCTGCCTCTGGAGCAAGCAGTGGTACGACACCGACCTGTCGCGCGGTTTCGTGCGAGGCTATGGCGTCCAGTTCGTGCGCGGGGCAGGGCCGGTGTTCGAGGCGGTCGTCAGCGAGCAGAAGGGCATTCTGCCCTGGGGCGAGGATCATCACCGCGTCTTCCGCAAGCTCAACGGCCATCGCCTGGGTTTCTCCGCGATCTGCGAGGATTTGCCGGAGGAGCACAACCAGGTCACGCTCGATCCCGACTTGAAGGACAGCCACGGCATCCCCGCGCCGAAGATCGACTACACGATCAGCGAGAACAGCCGGAAGATGATGGAGCATGGGCTGGCCCGCGGCCGGGAGTTTCTCGAGACCGCGGGAGCGACCGATATCTGCGTCAACTCGCCGATCCCGTGGGGCGGCTGGCACCTGCTCGGCACCGCGCGGATGGGCACCGACCCCGAACGCTCCGTCGTCAACGAATGGGGCCGCACGCATGACGTGAAGAACCTCTTCATCGTCGACGGCAGCATCTTCGTCACGTCGGGCGGGGTGAACCCGACCTCCACCATCCAGGCCCTCGCGCTCTACATCGCCGACCAGATGAAGCAGCGCCTCGCCAATCTGTTCGATTAGAGGATTGCCATGTCCGAGCAACTGACCCTCACGCCGCGGCAGCGCGATGACCTCCGCACCATCGCCGCGATGATCATTCCGGCGAGCGAGGAATACAACGTGCCGGGTGCAGATGACGAGATCATCCAGGCCGACATCCTCGCAACGCTTGGCCGCGACACCAGGCCGGTTGCGGCGGCGCTCGATCATCTGGCGCGGCTTGCCGGCATGCCGCTTGCCGACCTCGAGCCGGCCGCGCGAGCGGGCGTTGCCCAGCAGCTCCGCAAGGCGGGCGGCGTACCTGCCGCGACGCTCGTCCGCGTGGTGCTGCAATGCTACTATCGTGACGACCGCGTGCTGCGCTCGCTGGGGCTCGAGCTGCGCGCGCCGTTTCCCAGGGGGCATGTGCTTCCGGACGGCGACTGGACACTGCTCGACCCGGTCAAGGCAAGAGGCGGCTCGCTGAGGCGGGCGACCTAGCCATCTGGGCAGTCCAGCCCTGCCGGACGGGCGGGCATCTTGCGCGGCAGGGAACAGGCCACCATCTGTGTGAGCCTTCAAGGACTTTTGCCATGTTGGACTTCACCTCAGATATCGTCGATGACGCACCGTCATCGCGAACGATGGCGTCTGCCCCGGTCGACGACCGGGCGCTGCTGGACGCCTATTCCAATGCCGTGATCGACGTGACCGACCGCGTCGGTCCTGCGGTCGTGCGGGTCGAGACCGGACCAAAGGTGCCTGAGAGACGCGAGCGCGGCGGGCTCGGCTCGGGCATCGTGATCTCGCCGGACGGACTCGTTCTCACCAACAGCCACGTGGTCGGCACGTCGAAGGAGATCCGGCTGCGCGACGTCGAGGGCCATGTCGGCGAGGCCCAGGTGCTCGGTGTCGATCCCAACACCGATCTGGCGCTGCTGCGCGCCAACGGCGCGCGCCATCTGCCCTATGCCGCGCTCGGCAATTCCAAGACGTTGCGGCGCGGCCAGCTCGTGATCGCCATCGGCAATCCGCTCGGCTTCGAATCGACCGTGACTGCCGGCGTGGTCTCCGCGCTCGGACGTTCGATCCGCTCGGTGAGCGGGCGCACCATCGAGGACGTGATCCAGACCGATGCCGCGCTCAACCCCGGCAATTCCGGCGGGCCGCTGGCGTCGTCGCATGCCGAGGTGATCGGCATCAACACCGCCATCATCAACGGTGCGCAAGGCATCTGCTTCGCGGTCGCCAGCAACACCGCGCAATTCGTACTGTCGGAGATCATCCGCCATGGCTATGTCCGCCGCGCCTATATCGGCGTTGCCGGACAGACCGCGCCGGTCCCGCGGCGGCACGCGGTGCTCGCCGGCGTCGAGAACAAGATGGGCGCGCTGCTGATGCAGATCGAGCCGGACGGTCCGGCGGCGAAGGCTGGCCTGCTGCCCGGCGACGTCGTGATCAGGCTCGATGGCGTCGAGATCAACGGTGTCGACGATCTGATCCGCGTGCTCGACCGCGACCGGATCGGCCGGCGGTTCGCCATGGACGTGCTGCGGCTCCGCCGCCTGCGAACGATCGACATCGACCCGATCGAGCGCAAGCCGCAGCGCAGCGCATGATCCGGAAACGTGCGAAGCGGTTTTCCGGTAAGATCGTGTAAAAAGTAGAGCGCTGGGCCGGCGAGGCGAGGTATGACAATGTCATGCCTCGCTTCCGGAGTTCGCCGCATGATGCCGGCGCATGAGACCTACGATGTCATCGTCATCGGTGCCGGTGCCGGTGGCATGACGGCGGCGGCGGTGGCCGCTGCCGGAGGCCTGCGCGTGCTGGTGATCGAGAAGACCGCGTTCGTCGGTGGCACCACCGCCTGGTCCGGCGGCATGGTGTGGATTCCTGCCAATGCCAAGATGAAGGCGGCAGGGCTCTCCGACAGCGTCGCAGACGCCGTCCAATATCTGTCGAGCACGGTGCCCGAGCCTGCCAATGCCGGCCTCCGCGCCGCCTTCCTCGCGCGCGGACCCGAGGCGATCGCCTGGCTCGAAGCCAACACCGAGGTGCGGCTTCAGCCGGTGAAGGCCTCGCCGGATCATTATCCGGAACGACTGGGAGCGACGGCCGGCGGTCGCGTGCTTGAGCCGGTTGTCTTCGACGGCACGCGGCTTGGTCGGGCTTTTGCGCGATTGCGGCCGCCGCTGCCGGAGTTCACGCTGTTCGGCGGGATGATGATCAATCGTCTCGACATTCCGCATTTTCGCAGCGTCGGAAAATCGCTGCGCTCGACCTTGCGCGCGGCGCGGCTGGTTGCGGCGTATGCGCTGCAACGGCTGCGAAGCCCGCGTGGGACCACGCTGCATCTCGGCAACGCACTTGCCGCGCGCCTATACGCCTCGCTGCTGGCGCAGCACGTTGAGATTCTCTTTAGCGCCGATGTCCAGGACCTCTCGATGCAGGGCGACCGCGTCAGCGGCGTCGTGATCCGTCATGGTTCCCGCGACCGCCCGATCGCCGCGCGCCGCGGCGTGGTGCTGGCGACCGGCGGCTTTTCGCACGATGCCGTGTTGCGCAAGCGCTTCTTCCCTGCGGCAGCGCGACCTGTCTCGGCGACCAACACCTCCAGCACCGGGGACGGACTTCGACTCGCGGCCGAGGCCGGTGCCGCGCTCAACACGGATGCGACCAGTCCGGCCTATTGGGCGCCGGCCTCGCTATTCCGCAGGGCCGACGGCAGCCGTGGCGTGTTCCCGCACACGGTGTGCGACCGCGCCAAACCCGGCGTGATCGCCGTCAACGCGGCCGGACGACGCTTCGTGAACGAGGCGCTGTCCTACCACGACTTCGTGCTCGCCATGCTCCGTGACGGCAATGGCGAGCCGGACCGGCCGTTCCATCTGATCTGCGACTGCCGGTTCCTGTGGAGCTATGGTCTCGGCCGTATCAAGCCATTCACGCGCAGTGTGCGGCCCTATATGGCGAGCGGCGAACTTGTCGAAGCCCCCGATATCGCGCAGTTGGCGGCGAAGATCGACGCCAAGCCCTCTGTGCTGACGGCGACGCTTGCGAGCTACAACGAAGGCGCGAAGGAGGGGCGCGATCCGGAATTCGGTCGCGGCAGCACGATCTATCAGCGCCATTTCGGCGACATCAGCCACAAGCCCAATCCCTGCATCGCGCCGATCACGCGCGCGCCGTTCTTCGCAATGCGGATCCATCCAGCCGATCTCGGCACGGCGATCGGCATGAAGGTCGACGCGCAGTCCCGCGTGCTGCGCGCCGATGGCACGCCGATCGCCGGTCTCTATGCCTGCGGCAACGACATGGGCTCGATCATGAACGGGAATTGTCCGGGGCCAGGCATCGCCCTCGGGCCGGCGCTGACGTTCGGGTATATCGCGGGAAGGCATCTGGCGGAGGGGAGCGTGGCGACAATGCCGGGTGCCACGAAGACGGCTGTCTGATTGTTGTGCCCGCTATATCCGCGTCATTGCGAGCCACCAGGTCCGCGCGAAGCGCGGCCCGATGACGGGCTCCGCGAAGCAATCCAGAGATCCCTCCATGGAGGCGGTCTGGATTGCTTCGTCGCATCAGCGCAAAATTGCTGCGCAATTTTGTCGCGAGCTCCTCGCAATGACTTGGAGGGAGCCCAACCGCTACTCCGCGGCCGCCGCAAAGCGGCTGTTCTCAAGCTCCGCTTCCAGCCGCGCTTTCTCCGCCGCGGCCAGCTTGACGTTGGCTTCCTTGACGTGGCCGAAGCCGCGGATGGTTTCCGGCACGCGGGCGAGCCGTGCGAGCAGCGGGATCTGCTCCGCCTTCAAGCTTGTGATCCGCAGATCGATCATGTCGAGATAGTCAGAAACGAGTTTCCGCTCGGTGCGGCGCTCCTCGGTGCGGCCGAACGGATCGAACGCGCTGCCGCGCAGGAACTTGAGCTTGGCGAGCACGCGGAAGGCGTGGATCATCCAGCCGCCGAACTCCTGCTTCTGGAGCCGTCCGGTCGCCTTGTCGCGCTTCGCGAAGATCGGCGGCGCCAGGTGGTACTTCAGCGTGAAGTCGCCGTCGAATTTCTCCGACACTTTCTTCGCGAAGCTGCCGTCGGTGTAGAGCCGCGCGACCTCGTACTCGTCCTTGTAGGACATCAGCTTGAACAGGTTCTTCGCGACGGCCTCGGTCAGCTCCGTGGACGCGGGCGAGACGGCGTTCTCCGCCTTGCGCACCTTGGCAACGGCCGCGAGGTAGCGATCGGCATAGGCCTTGTCCTGATAGGAGGTCAGGAATTCGGCGCGGGTCGCGATGATATCGTCGAGCGATCTGGTCGGCGCAGACGCCCGGCTCTTGAACTGCAGCACGCTGCGCACCCGCGACATGTCGTGGGCGGCGAGACGCCCCCAGGTGAAAGCGAGCTTGTTCATCTCGATGGCGGCGCCGTTGATCTCGATGGCGCGGAGCAGGGCCTCCAACGACAGCGGGATCGCGCCCTTCTGGAAGGCAAAACCGAGCATGAAGGGATTGGTCGCGATGGAATCGCCCATCAGCGCCGCGGCAATGCCAGTGGCGTCGATGATATCGAGATTCTTGTCGCCGACGGCGTCGCGCAGCACGGTCTGCATCGCGCCCATCTCGAAATCGAGATCGGGATTCTGCACGAAGCTCGCGGTCGGCTGCAAATCGGCGTTGATATAGGCCTTGGTCACGCCGCGCTCGGCGCGGCTGAGCGCGGTCGGGCCGGCCGAGACGATCATGTCGCAGCCGAGGATCACGTCGGCCCCGCCGGTGGTGATGCGCACGGCGGAAATGTCCTCCGGCCTCCGTGCGATGCGGACGTGGCTCATCACCGCGCCGTTCTTCTGCGACAGGCCGGTGAAGTCGAGCGCCGAGCAGCCGCGGCCGTCGACATGGGCGGCCATGCCCAGCAGCGCGCCGATGGTGATGACGCCGGTGCCGCCGATGCCGGTGACGAGAATGTTGTAGGGGCCCTCGAGCTCACGCGCCGGCGGCAGCGGCAAATCGGCGAACAGCTGGCCGGAATCGACCGCCGAGGTCTTCATGCGCTTGAGCGAACCGCCATGGACGGTGACAAAGCTCGGGCAAAAGCCCTCGACGCAGGAAAAGTCCTTGTTGCAGTTCGACTGGTCGATCTGCCGCTTGCGGCCGAACTCGGTTTCCAGCGGCTGCACCGAGACGCAGTTGGAGGCCTGCGAGCAGTCGCCGCAGCCTTCGCAGACCAGCTCGTTGATGAAGGCGCGCTTGGCGGGATCGGGATAGAGGCCGCGCTTGCGGCGGCGGCGCTTTTCCGCGGCGCAGGGCTGGTCGTAGATGATGACGGTGAGGCCCTTGATGTCGCGCAACTCGCGCTGCACGGCGTCGAGCTCGCGGCGGTGATGGACGGTCGCGCCTTGCGGGAAGTAATTGCCTTGCGGGTACTTGGCGGGATCGTCCGAGACGATCGCGAGCCGCTTGACGCCCTCGGCCCAGACCTGATGCGCGATCTGGGCGACGTTGAAGGCACCTTCGGCCGGCTGGCCGCCGGTCATGGCGACGGCGTCGTTGTAGAGGATCTTGTAGGTGATGTTGATGCCGGCGGCCGAGGCCGCGCGGAGGGCGAGCAGCCCGGAATGGGTATAGGTGCCGTCGCCGAGATTCTGGAAGATGTGCGTCTCGTTCGTGAAGGGCGACTGGCCGATCCAGTTCACGCCCTCCGCACCCATATGCGAGATCAGATCGGTGCGGCGGGTCGGCATGCTCAAGGCCATGCCGTGGCAGCCGATGCCGGCCATGGCGCGGCTGCCCTCCGGCACGCGCGTCGAGGTGTTGTGCGGGCAACCCGAGCAGAAGAACGGCGTGCGCGCGAGCTTGATCGGCGCGCTGGTGGTCACGGGATTGTCGAAGGCCTCGAGCCGGGCAAGGCGCTGCTCCAGCACCGGGCTGTGATGCCCGAGCTTGCGCAAGCGTGCCACCAGCGCGGCGGCGACGATGGTCGGCGTTAGCTCGCCCTCGCTGGGCAACAGCGGTGCGCCGCGCTCGTCGCGCTTACCCGTGACGGTGGGGCGCCTGGAGGCATCGACATTGTAGAGAATGCGCATCAGCTGGTCTTCGATGAAGCCGCGCTTCTCCTCGACCACGAGGATATCCTGCAAGCCTTCGGCGAAGTGCTTGGCGCCGCTTTCCTCCAGCGGCCAGGTCAGCGCGACCTTGTAGATGCGCAAGCCGAGGTCCTGCGCGTCCTTGTCGGTGATGCCAAGGTCGGCCAGCGCCTGCCGCAGATCGAGATAGGCCTTGCCGGTCGCGACAATGCCGAGCCGCGCCGGCCTGGAATCGAGCACGATGCGGTCGAGCTGGTTGGCGCGGGCGAAGGCCTGCACCGCTGCCATCTTCGGGCCGAACAGGCGCTTTTCGGCTTCGAGCGGCGGATCGGGCCAGCGGATGTTGAGGCCGCCGGGCGGCATATCGAAATCATCCGGGAGCACGATCTTGATGCGTTCAGGGTCGCTGTAGATGGACGCCGAGCTCTCGACGGTCTCGCTGATCGCCTTGAACCCGACCCAGCAGCCGGAGAAGCGCGATAGCGCGAAGCCGTAGAGGCCGAGATCAAGATAGTCCTGCAGCGTTGCGGGATTGATCACGGGGATCAGCGCCGCCGCGAACACCTGCTCGCTCTGATGCGCCAGCGTCGAGGACTGGCAGCCGTGATCGTCGCCGGCAAGCGCCAGCACGCCGCCGTTGCGCGAGGTGCCGGCGGCGTTGGCATGCTTGAGTGCGTCGACCGAGCGGTCGACGCCCGGGCCCTTGCCGTACCAGATGCCGAACACGCCATCGACCTTGGCGCCGGGAAACAGGCCGACCTGCTGGCTGCCCCAGACCGCGGTCGCCGCCAGGTCCTCGTTCAGGCCGGGAACGAAGGCGATGTCGTGCTGCGCGAGGTGCGACTTCGCCCGCCACAGCGCGTGGTCGTACATGCCGAGCGGGGAACCGCGATAGCCCGAGATGACCCCGCCGGTATTGAGTCCCTGCAGCCGGTCACGCTCGCGCTGCAGCATGGGCAATCGAACCAGGGCCTGCGTGCCGGACAGGAAGATCCGCTTCGATTCGAGCCGGTATTTGTCGTCCAGCTCGACCTGCAACAACGTCATTCGGGAGTCCTCGTCTTTCGTACGGTGGGAGGTTTGCGCTGCGGGAGGGATCGCGGCGGCGCGACGCGAATTGTGACAGTCAAAGGCATGGGCCAGCGAAGTCAATATCGCTGGCCGCATCCGTGGCGCTCCTGCTAGTCATGGCTTGCCTGCGGAGGACATCATGGCTGCAAACGCATTCGACACCAAAATCACGGAGACAGCCGAGGCCCTGATCGGACCATGGCGCCAGCCCCGTCAGATGCTGCAAGCGCAAACCTACGACGCGCACGCATCCATCCACGATGACGCCACCGCGCAGAAGCTCGGCTTCAAGGGCGGCACCATCGAGGGCCCGACCCATTTTAGCCAGTTCGCTCCGCTCGGTGCGCGCCTGTGGGGTCACGCCTGGTTCGAGAGCGGCTGCCTGTCCGCGCACTACCGCAGCGTCTGCTATGAGGGCGAGGAAGTGCAGGCGATCCTGTCGAAGCCGCTGCCGGGGACAAGCCAGTGCCAGATCCAGATGGTGAAGCGCGACGGCACCGAGGTGCTGCGCGGCACCGCCTCCGTCGGTGAGCCCCATGCGGCGACAGCGCTGGAGGCCCGTCTTGCCGAGCTCAAGCCGCTCACCGACCCCGTGATCCTGCGCGACGTCAAGGTGGCGCAGACCGGCAAGCGGCAGGCGGTGCGCATGGCGTTCGACCAGACCATGGGCGACCTCTATCCGTTCTCCCTTTGGCAGAAGCTCGCCGTCATCACCGAGAACTCGCCCTATTACTCAGCCGCGGACAATCCGTGGGGCAAGCCCATCATCCCGATAGAGATGCTAAGCGTGCTGTTTCAGTACCGCTCTAAGGACGATCCGCTGCCGGCCAAGGGCCCGGCCGTTGGCCTGTTTGCCGACCAGGAGATCCGCCTGGTGAAGGGACCGCTCTTCGTCGACGAGGAATACGAGATCGAGCGCGAGGTGGTCGCGCTCTCCGGCAGCCGGCGCACCGAAAGCGCCTGGGCCAAGACGCGCGCGTTCGACAAGACGGGCACGGTGGTGGCGACCATGCTGCTCAACATGGCGACGCTGAAGGACTCGTATGCGCCGTATGAGGAGGAGTATCGGCGGCTGTATGGGGCAGGGCGGTAGTCTCCTCGTCATTCCGGGGCGACGCGAAGCGTCGAGCCCGGAATCCATGGCGCGGCAGAGTCCGCGGTGAAATGGATTCCGGGCTCGCGCTACGCGCGCCCCGGAATGACGGCGGAAGCCGCTTATCCTTTAAGCAAATGCACGTCGCAAAGCCGCCGCACAGGGAATGAGCAGACGCCGATCGCCGGCGTAACCTTCTGACGCGACAACAAATTCCTTCGCCGCCCGCCCGCCATCGCAATTGTACACAATGGCACGGCGCTTGCAGAACTCTTGGCACAGTTCTCGCGAGGGGCGGGCGTCATGCTGGACTTGAGCAAGCCGACAATGGGCGTCATCAGCGCCGAGCCCGAGCCGATCAAGCTCGACTGGTCCGCCACCGCGCTTCTGATCATCGACATGCAGCGCGACTTCATGGAGCCCGGCGGCTTTGGCGAGACGTTGGGCAACGACGTCAGCCAGCTTGCGCGCGCGGTGAAGCCGATCGGTGCGGTGCTGACGGCCGCGCGCGACACCGGCATGCTGGTGATCCATACCCGCGAGGGCCATCTGCCCGATCTCTCCGATGCGCCGCCGGCGAAGATCGAGCGCGGCGCGCCGAGCCTTCGCATCGGCGATCCCGGCCCGATGGGCCGCATTCTCATCCGCGGCGAAGCCGGGCACGACATCATCTCCGAGCTCTATCCGCTCGACAGCGAGATCGTGATCGACAAGCCAGGCAAGGGGGCGTTCTACGCCACCGAGCTCGGCGACGTCCTGGAGAAATACGGCATCGAGAATTTGCTGGTGTGCGGCGTCACCACCGAAGTGTGCGTCAACACCACCGTGCGCGAGGCCAACGACCGCGGCTACCGCTGCGTCGTCATGTCGGACGGCTGCGCGTCCTATTTCCCCGAGTTTCACGAGATGGGCCTGAAGATGATCAAGGCCCAGGGCGGCATCTTCGGCTGGGTCGCGGATTCAGCCGCAGTTCTGGAGGCAATGAAGGTTTCGACCACATAGGGGTGTTATCATGAGCACATTGACGGGGACGGCCGGCAGTTCTGATCTGAATAAGTCCGCTTTTAAGCCGGCATTATGGACATCGGGCGACTGGAACGCGTTTTTCGGCTTCGGCACCAACATCCTCGTCAACATGCTGGTGCTCACGGGTCTCCTGCGCTTCGTCTTGAAGATGCCTGACAGCCTGGTGTTCGGCCGTATCCTGCCCGCGCTCGGGCTGATGATGTGCCTCTCGACCTTCTATTACGCCTATCTCGCCTATCGCCTCGCCCAGAAGACCGGGCGCAGCGATGTCTGCGCGCTGCCTTCGGGCGTCAGCGTGCCGCACATGTTCATCGTCACCTTCGTGATCATGCTGCCGATCACCCTCAAGACCGGTGATCCGCTCAAGGGATGGTCGGCGGGCCTGGTCTGGGTGTTCTTCCAGAGCTTCATCCTGATGATCGGCGGCTTCATCGCGCCGTTCATCCGCAAGATCACGCCGCGCGCGGCGCTGCTCGGCACGCTTGCGGGTGTCTCCGTCACCTTCATCTCGATGCGGCCGGCGCTGGAAATGTACATGACGCCGCAGATCGGACTGGTCTGCTTCGCCATCATCCTGGTGAGCTGGTTCGGCGGCGTGAAATATCCGCGCGGCATTCCTGCAGGCCTCATCGCCATCGCTGCCGGCATGATCATCGCCTGGGGGTCGAACCTGTTCGGGCTTGGCCTCGGCGGCTTGAGTCTCAAAGGCGTCGGCGCAGCGTTTGCCAATTTCGGCTTCTCGGTGCCGCTTCCCGCCGTGGGCTACGTCTTCTCCGGCTTCGAATTCCTCGGCATCATTCTCGTTACCGCCATTCCGTTCGGCATCTACGACCTCGTCGAGGCCATGGACAATGTCGAGAGCGCGGAAGCGGCCGGCGACGAATATCCCACCACGCGCGTGCTCACCGCCGACGGCGTCGTCAGCCTGATCGGCTGCCTGATGGGCAATCCCTTCATCAACGCCGTCTATATCGGCCATCCCGGCTGGAAGGCGATGGGCGGGCGCATCGGTTACTCCGCGGCAACCGGCATCATGGTGATCGTGCTGGCCTGGTTCGGCATCATCTCGGTGCTGCTGGCCCTCGTGCCCGTGGTCGCGATCTCGCCGATCCTGCTCTACATCGGCATGCTAATCGGCGCTCAGGCGTTTCAGACCACGCCGGTCAAGCACGCACCTGCGATCGTGCTGGCGCTGACGCCGCACCTCGCCGCCTGGGCCAAGCTGCAGATCGACACCATGCTCGGCTCCACCATGAATGCGGCGGCAGCCGTCGGCGGCATGGCCGCCGACAAGGCCGACGCGGTGAAGGCCGCCGCGATCGCCGCGCTGCCGCAGCAGGGCGTATTCTACCACGGCCTGGAGGTGATGGGCGGCGGCTCCATCCTCGGTGGCCTCATCCTGGGCGCGATCGGGGTGTTCATCATCGAGCGCGATTTCGAGAAGGCCTCGGCCTTTGCCCTGGTCGGTGCCGTGCTCACCTATTTCGGCTTCATGCATGGCGAGGCTGTCGGCATCGGCGGCGGATTTGGCGTCACGCCCGCCGTCGCGCTGGCCTATGCCGCGATGGCTGCCGGCCTGTTCGCGGCCAGCAAGCTCGGCACCGGCGAACACTACGCCGCGCATCCGGAGATGTCGGCCGCGCCGGCGGAATAGGCAATAGCCTGGGACTTCAGCGATGCGGCCGGCCTGTGCCGGCCGCTTTCGTCTCAGGGCCGCACTGCCGGCGTCTCCATCGGAAGGCCGTGCGCCCGCGACATCAGATAGAGCTCGAGCGCGACCAGCTCGGGCGAGCCGTAATCATAGGCCTGGGCGCGCACGCCGCTCATGCAGCTGCGTAGGCGCCGCTGGAGCGAACCCAGCGTCTGCCATTCCAGGCGGTAGAGCGGATAGCCGGTCGGCTGTCCCTGCGTGATCGGCGCACCCGCGAGGCGCTTGTCGAAATTGTCGTCGTGACAATTGGTGCAGGCGAGGTTGAGCTGGCCCTCGCGCTGCATGAAGAGGTCGCGGCCTTGCTCGACGAACGGTCTTACCTGCGGATCGTCGCCAGCGGTGATCGGAAAGCCGCGCGACTGGTGCGCGATGTAAGCCGAGAGCGCCAGGAGGTCGCGGCTCTCGTAAGGCAGCGGCGCTGCCTGCTGATGATCGGCTCGGCAGAGATTGATGCGCTGATCGAGCGTAACGGGGCGCCCCAGCGCCTTGTCGAAGGCGGGATAACGTGCCGCGATGCCCTTCATGCTGCTGCGGGCATCGCCATGGCAATCCGCGCAGGCCTTCTCCGTGCTGCCGGTTTTCCTGCCCCACAGCTGCTCGCCATCGAGCACGAACAGCATGCCTGGGTTGGAGGTGTCGTCGTCCTGCATCGCGCGCGTGTCGGGCCCCATGAAGGAATAGCCGGACCGGCGCGCACCGGGCGGGATTTCACCGGCGAGCAGGGCAGGGGCCGCGGCGAACAGGGCCGCCGCTGCTATCGCGCGCCAAACGCTCATTCGACCGTGATCGATGCCGACGCAGTTGACGAATAGCCGTTGTCGCCGATCCACTCGAACTCGAACTTGCCGCTTTCCTTGGCGACCGTGAAGAATGACAGATAAGGATTAGCCGCGATGGCAGGGAAGAGATCGGCGCGAAAGATCTCGGCGCCGTTGTAGCGGCAGGGGAAGCTCGTGATGATGTCGCGTGGCACGAGCTTGCCGTCCGCGGTGTGGCGGAACCCTGTTTCCATGATGTGCGAGGTCAGCGCGCGGATCTCGATGACGTCGCCGCGCCTGGCCTTGGCGGGAACATTGATGAGCGCGGCCATCAGTTCATCTCCTCGGTGCATGCGGCCAGCGTCACGACGATTTCGGCGGAAACCTGCCAGAACGTGTCGTCGGACAGGCGCGCGATCGCGACCACCTTCTGGGTGTCGGCGAGCCGGATCCGAGTCGAGACCTGAGGGCGGCCGGACGAGGGGCCGAGATAGAAATTGCCGATGTTCGGCTGCGGGTTCTTCTCGTTGAAGACGTGGATGCTCTTGACGTGGTCGTCAGCCGTCATCGGGCTTGCAACGCTCACCGTCATCGGCACCGTATTGCCGTTCTCGACCAGCGGCGGAATGTCGAGCTTCACCCTGCCGGTGCGAACAGGTGCTTCGCCGACGAGGTTGCGGATCGCGCCATTGAGCATCGCCGGCGTTGCCTGAAGCGGACGCAAGGTGACGATAGGCAGCGTCCCGGCGGCAGTGACGCCAGCGGCGAGGCTCAGGAATTGTCGTCGCGTGGTTGGCATGAACAGTCCTAGTCGCGAAGCGTTGCAAGAAAGGCCACAATGTCCTCGATCTCCCCGGCCGACAAGATCGGCTTGCCGGCAAAATTGCGTCCCACCCGCACGAGGCCGTCGTTGCGATAATAGGACGGCATGATGGTGTCCGCGTTGAATCGCGAGGCATCGACCAGTCGAAGCCGCAACTGGCTCACCATCCATCGGTTCCCGGCGCCGCTGAGATCGGGCGCGAGATCGCCTTGGAACCGCGTCTCCGGAAAGGGCCCGGAATGGCAGAGGATGCAGGTCGTCGTGCGCGCGAGCACCAGCGCGCGTCCGCGCGCGGCATCGCCGGGCGTGCCGGTGAGCGAGGCCGGAATGCCATCGTCGACGATCGTGTAGGGCACGAGCTCGTTCGCGCGCGCAGTGCAGGCGATCGCGAGAGTGGCACTGATCAGCGCAGCGATATGGATAGATGCCTTAGCCAAAGGTGTCCGCCGTGATGGTTTGAAACCAGCGTTCCGCCTCAGTCGCCTCGCGCATCCGCAGTTCGCGCGGCGCATCGACCGGACTGGTCGCACCGCCTTCGACCTCGGCGAAGATATCGCCTTTTGGCTGGTAATTGCCGGCGAGGGAGAAGCCGTAGTCGGGCGCGACAATGTTGTAGCAGACGCCGGTCAGCCGAGGCGATTCCGGCGCGCGGCCGGCGAGGAGATTCACGATGGCCGCCGCGCAAGCCTTGCCCTGTGCGCTCGCGGTTGCCGCGGATTTGGGAATGCTGCCGCCGAGGCAGGCATCGCCGATGACGTGGATGTTCTTGACGAGTTTCGATTCGAAGGTCACGGGATCGATCGGGCCCCAGCCGGTCGCATCCGCGGCGCCCGCGGTCTCGGCGATGCGTCCGGCACGTTGCTGCGGGATGATATTGGCAACATTGGGCGTGTAGTTGCCGAACTCGGTGATGATGGTTCTGGTCGCGGGATCGACCGACGTGACGCGGCCGCCTTGCGACAGCGCGATGCGCTCGATCATGTCGCCGTAGAGCTCCTTCCACGCCGTCTCGAACAGCCGCTGCTGGGAGAAACTATCCTTGGCATCGAGGATCAGAACTTTCGAGCGAGGCTTGTTCGTCTTCAGATAATGCGCGATCAGGCTGGCGCGCTCGTAAGGCGCCGGCGGGCAGCGCGAGGGATTGGCCGGGATGGCGATGGCGACCGTGCCGCCGTCTTCCATCGCCTCCAATTGCCGGCGCAGCAGCAAGGTCTGCGCGCCGGCCTTCCAGGCATGCGGCATCTTCTGCGCTGCGGCCTCGTCATAGCCGGGCAGGGCTTCAAGGTGAAAGTCGATGCCGGGCGAGAGCACGAGGCGATCGTAGGGCAGCGCAACGCCGTCGGCCGTCATAACGCTCCGTCGCTGCGGCTCGATCGTGGTCGCGGCCTGGGCGATCACGGTGATGCCAGCGGCGGCGATCTTGTCGTAGCCGAAATGTTGCGCTTCGATGTCGCGCAGGCCCGCGATCACCTCGTTGCTGAAGGGACACGAGGTGAAGATCGCGTTGGGCTCGATCAGGATGATCTGCAAGTCTGCCTGCGCGCGCTTCAGCGCGCGGGCGCAAGCCGCGCCGCCAAAGCCGCCGCCGACCACGACGACACGTCCGGTGGATTGCGCACGCGTAATCGACGGCCGCGCTAGTGTCGCGGCCGTCAGGGTGATGCCGAACACGGCATTCCGCCGTGTCATCGGGCGCGTGGTCATCGAGCGCATCTGAAACGGCTGCGGCGGCAATTGCTCGCCGCCGCAGCATGTTGCCTTAAGCAAAGGTGATGTTCTGGTCGCGCAGCGGCACCGAGCGGATGCGCCTGCCGGTCGCGGCGAAGTACGCATTGAGCACCGCCGGCGCGGCAACGCCGATGGTGGGCTCGCCGACGCCGCCCCAGAACCCTCCGCTCGGCACCATCACCGATTCCACCTTCGGCATCTCGTTGATGCGCATCGAATTGTAGGTGTCGAAGTTGGTTTGCTCGATCTTGCCGTCCTTGACGGTGCAGCCGCCATAGAACAGCGCGGAGAGGCCATAGACGAAGGAGCCCGCGATCTGACGCTCCACCTGCGCCGGATTGACGACGTAGCCGGGATCGGTGGAGGCGACGATGCGATGCACCTTGATCTTGTTGCCGTCGGTCACCGAGATCTCGGCGGCGCCGGCCACATAGCTGCCATAGCCCATGACCTGAGCGATGCCGCGATAGACGCCCTGAGGCGCCGGCTGGTCCCAGCCGATCTTCTCGGCGACCGCATTGAGCACCGCCAGATGCTTGGGATGGTTGCCCATCAGCTTGCGACGGAATTCGAGCGGGTCCTGGCCTACGGCCTGGGCCAGCTCGTCCATGAAGCACTCCATGTAGATCGCATTGTGATTGACGTTGACGCCGCGCCAGAAGCCCGGCGGAACGTGCGGGTTGCGCATCGCATGCTCGATCAACAGGTTCGGCACCGAATAGCCGAACGCGGCCTCGCCGGATTGGGCGACGCCCTGGAAGGCGGCCGGGTCCATGCCGTTCTGCAGCGCTTCGGGGCGGAGCGAGAACAGGATCGATTGCCCGGACAGGCGGTAGTGCAGCGCGACCAGATTGTTGTTGGCATCGAACGCGCCGGTCATCTTGCACTGGGTGATCGGATGATACCTGCCGTGCGCCATGTCCTCTTCGCGCGACCACAGCAGCTTGACCGGCGTGCCCGGCATCTGCTTAGCGATGATCACGGCCTGGCGGACATAGTCGGTCTGGCCGCGCCGGCCGAAGCCGCCTCCGAGCATCACCTTGTGCACGTCGCACTTCTCGGCCGGCAGGCCGGAGGCCTCCAGCACCGCCGCGAATGCCGCTTCGCCGTTCTGCGTGCCGCACCAGACCTCGCATTTGTCCGCCGTGTAGAGCGCGGTGGCGTTCATCGGCTCCATCGTGGCGTGGTTCTGGTAGGGATAGGAGTAGACGGCCTCGACCTTCTTGGCCGCGCTCGCAATCGCCGCCTTGGCGTCACCGTTCTTGTTGCCGACATAGGCCGGCTGCGAATTGTCGAGGCCCTCGGCCAGCCATTTCGCAATCGACTCGCTGGAGACCTTGGCATTGTCGCCTTCGTCCCAGACGATCGGGAGCGCTTCCAGCGCGGTCTTGGCGTGCCACCAGGTGTCGGCGACCACGGCGACTGCGGTGTCGCCGACCCTGACGACCTTCTTGACGCCTTTCATGCCGGCGATTTTGGCGTCGTCGAAGCTCTTCAGCTTGCCGCCGAACACCGGGCAGTCCTTGATCGCGGCGTTCAGCATGCCCGGCAGCTTGACGTCGACGCCGTAGATCATGGCGCCATTGGTCTTGTCGACAGTGTCGAGCCGCTTCACACCCTTGCCGATCAGCTTCCAGTCCTTTGGGTCCTTCAGCTTGACCTCGGCCGGCGGCGTCAGCTTGGCCGCGGCTTCGGCGACCTTGCCGTAGGTCGTGGTCCGGCCCGACGGCGTATGGGTGATGACGCTGTTCGCGGCCGTGCATTCGGAGGCCGGCACCTTCCAGGCGTCGGCGGCCGCCTGGATCAGCATCACGCGCGCGGTGGCGCCGCCCTTGCGGACATAGTCCTGCGAGGAACGGATGCCGCGGCTGCCGCCGGTGGAGAAATCGCCCCAGACGCGCTTGCGGGCGACGCTCTGACCCGGCGTCGGATATTCGGTCGTGACCTTGGTCCAGTCGCATTCGAGCTCCTCGGCGACGAGCTGGGCGAGGCCGGTGAGCGAGCCCTGGCCCATCTCGGAGCGGGCAATGCGGATCACCACGGTGTCGTCGGGCCTGACCACGACCCAGGCGCCGATCTCGGGCGAGCCGTCGGCGGCGCGGGCCGCGGTGGGTCCGCCGAAGGGGATGTCGAGGCCGATGGCGAGACCGGCGCCGAGCGTGGCGCTGCCGATTACGAAGGCACGGCGGTTCATCCTGGGAGAAACATGCTTGTTCATGAGGGCGGCTCCTTACGCGCTGGCGATCGTGTGGATCGCTTCGCGCACCTGCTGGAAGGTGCCGCAGCGGCAGATATTGGTGATGGCCTCGTCGATATCGGCGTCGGTCGGTTTCGGCTTCTCGTTCAGCAGGGCCGCCACCGCCATGATCATGCCGCTCTGGCAATAGCCGCATTGCGGCACGTCCTGGGCGATCCAGGCCTCCTGCACCTTGTGCAGCGTATCGCCCGAGCCGAGCCCCTCGATCGTGGTGATCTTCTTGCCCTCGGCCTCGCTGACCGAGACGCCGCAGGAGCGGGTGGCGACTCCGTCGATGTGAACCGTGCAGGCGCCGCATTGTGCAATGCCGCAACCGTATTTGGTGCCCGTCAGTCCGGCATTCTCGCGGATCGCCCACAGCAGCGGCGTATCCGGCTCGACGTCGAGGGTGAAGGTTTTTCCGTTGATTGTTAGGTTTGCCATCGCAGTCCCCTGATTGGCCCAATCCACCGATTGAACTCAGGCAGGCAATGTGTCCGGCAAACTGGAACTGTTCAAATCAACAGTCCGCGGGGTGGCCGCTGAAAATTTTCGCGGCATGGGAAGATCAGGGGCCGAGCGGTGTCGCGGCCCAAGCCGGCCCCGGACGGCGGGCAGGGTTCTCTCTCGCCGCCAATCGACGGCCTGAGGCGACGCCCGGCGCGTTCCCGGCGTTCCGATCCGCGATTTTGCCACCATTGTCGGGATGCAAGACGGCGATGCTTTGCTACACTGCGACGACGCCTTGAGGAGTTCCATGATCGTGCCGAGCCCCTGCAACGTGCTGATGCTCTATCCGCTGTTCACGGCGGAATCGTTCTGGAGCTTTGGCGAATCCTGCAAGCTGATGGGCGTTCGGCGGCCCGCGGCGCCGCTCGGTCTGATCACCGTCGCCGCGATGCTGCCTTCGAATTGGACCGTCCGGCTGATCGACTGCAACACGCAGACGTTCAGTGACGACGATCTCGCCTGGGCCGACGTCGTCTTCACCGGCGGCATGTTGCCGCAGCAGGCCGACACGCTGCGCCTGATCGACAAGTGCCGCGCGGCGGGCAAGCCGGTCGTCGTCGGCGGTCCTGATCCGACCTCGAGCCCGCACATCTACGAGAAGGCTGACTTCCAGGTGCTCGGCGAGGCCGAGGGCGTGATCGACGACTTCATCGCGGCCTGGGAGGGCGGAAAGCGGTCCGGCGTCTTCACCGCGCCGAAGTTCCAGGCCGACGTCACCAAGACGCCGGTGCCGCGCTTCGACCTCTTGAAGTTTGAGGACTACCTCTATCTCGGTGTGCAATATTCCCGCGGCTGCCCGTTCACCTGCGAGTTCTGCGACATCATCGAGCTCTATGGACGCGTGCCGCGCACCAAGACGACCGAGCAGATGTTCGTCGAGCTCGAGACGCTCTACAACATGGGTTACCGCGGCCATCTCGACTTCGTCGACGACAATTTCATCGGCAACAAGAAGTCGCTGCGCCAGTTCCTGCCGCAGCTCGCCGAATGGCAGCGCACCCATGGTTATCCCTTCGAACTGTCGACCGAGGCGTCGGTCAATCTCGCCGACGATCCGGAACTCCTGGAGCTGATGGGCGCGGCCAATTTCTTCGGCATCTTCGTCGGCATCGAAAGCCCGGACCCCGCGACGTTGGTCGCGATGCGGAAGAAGCAGAACACGCGGCGCAACATCGCCGAGAGCATCCACAAGATCTACGCCGCCGGCATGCTGGTCACCGCCGGCTTCATCGTCGGCTTCGACAACGAGAAGGTCTCGATGGCGGACGCCATGGTCGACTTCATCGAGGAAGCCGCGATCCCGGTTGCCATGGTCGGACTGCTCTATGCCTTGCCGAACACGCAGCTGACGCGGCGCCTCGCCAAGGAGGGACGGCTGCACGCGGACCACGATCTGGCCTCGACGACCGGCGGCGACCAGTGCACGAGCGGGATCAATTTCGAACCGGTGCGGCCGCTGCGCGATATCCTGATGGACTACAGGACCGTGCTGGAACGGATCTATAGCCCGGCCGCCTACGCAAGCCGCGTCGATCGCCTGATGACTCTGCTCGACCGTTCGAGGCAGCGCCACGAGCTCGCGGAGGGCGACATCCGTTCGCGGGTCGGGGCCATGGAGACCGTTCATCGCGTGATCACCGCCATTCCCGAGGCGCGTGGGCCGCTGTGGCAGACCTTCATGAACTGCGCCAAGCGCGATACGTCATCGGCGCGGATCGCGGTGCAGATGATCGCGGCCTATGCGCATCTCGGGCCGTTCTCGCGCAAGGTCATCGCTGCCATCGACGCGCGCCTTGCGGCGCTGGACGACGAGGCGGTCGTTCCGGCGGCCGCGACGATCGACGCCACCGCGGCCCGCCACCTGGCCTGAGCGGCTTATTTGACCGCCAGCCGCAGAAAACTCATGACGCTGCCGAGCGCGGCAAAGCCGGCGCCGAGCGCCAGCGCCAATGTTGCGCCCTCGTGGCCGGCGAGGGCAAAGCAGGCGGCGGCAAGGGCGGCTCCCGTCGTCTGTCCCGTCAGGCGGGCGGTTGCGACGATGCCCGAGGCACTACCGCTGCGATGCGGCGGCGCGCTCGACATCACCGCCTTCATGTTCGGCGCCTGGAAGAAGCCGAACCCCATGCCGCAGATCACCATCCGCCAGATGATGTCGGCGATGGCGGGGCTAGTCGGCAGCGTCGCCAGCAGCGCCATGCCGAGCCCGAGCAGGACGAGGCCGATGCCGCCGAGCAGGCCGACCGCATAGCGGTCGGACAGGCGCCCGGCGATCGGCGCCATGATGCCCACCACCAGCGGCCATGGCGTCATGAAGAAGCCGGTCTCGACCTGCGAGCGACCGAGCACGTCCTCGAAATAGAACGGTAGGGAGACGAAGGCGAGGCCTTGGACTGCGAAGGAGCACACGGCCGTTGCCGCCGACAGTGCGAACATCGGCCGGCTGAACAGGTCGATCGGCAGCATCGGAGCCGGATGGTCGGCGTGCCGGCGGGGCAGGATGAAGCCGAGCGCGAGTGCTGCGACCAGCTCGATGCCCACGGTGACGGGCGACAGATTGTGCGCGGCGCTGCCGATGCCGGTGATGAACAGGCCGAGGCAGGCCGATGCCAGAATCGCGCCGAGAAAATCAAAGCCGTGATCGGCCCGCGGCGTCTTCGGCAGCATCGCAAAGCCGATGCCGATCGCGACGAGGCCGAAGGGGATGTTGACGGCGAACAGCCAAGGCCACGGGCCGAGCGCGAGGATGGCCGAGGCAATCGACGGCCCGAAAGTAAAGGCGGTGGCGACAACGAGCGCGTTGTGACCAAAACCGCGGCCGAGCATGCGGCCGGGATAGACGAAGCGCACCAGCGCGGTGTTGACGCTCATGATGCCGGAGGCACCCAGGCCTTGCAGCGTGCGCGCGACCAGGAGGCTGTCCAGCGACCACGCCACTGCGCAGAACAGCGAGGCGATCGTGAACAGGATCAGGCCGCCGAGATAGATGCGCTGGTGCCCGACGATCTCGCCGAGCGCGCCAAGCGGCAGCAGCGTTGCGACCAGCGCGATCTGGTAGACGTTGACGACCCAGACCGACTGCTCCGGGCTGACATGCAGATCGGCGGCAATCGCGGGCAGGGCGATGTTGGCGATCGCGGTGTCGAGCGAGGCCATCGCCAGCGCGGTGAAGATCGCGGCGATCGCCCAGCGCCGCTGCGCGGCCGGCAGGCCGTCGGACGTGGTGTGGTCGGGCTCGCGCGCTGCGGCAGGTAACGTGATTGTCATTGCGTTCGCGCGTTGCTCCGGCGGGCGTGACGAAAGGGCCTTTTGGCATGTACTACGCCGGAGCCTGCTGCCACAGGCATATGCTTGCATGATGTGTATGCGCGAAGGCTGGGCGATGTCGTCTCGCGCCGGCGTATGATCGTGCCAGCTGTCACAATGAGGGGAAGCGCCATGCACATCGTCGTTCTGCCCGGTGACGGCATCGGGCCCGAGATCACGACCGCGACATCGGGCGTGCTGCGCGCCGCCTCCGAGCGCTTCCAGCTCAATCTGCGCCTCGAGGAGCACGCGGTCGGGCACGCCAGCCTGAAGCTGTCAGGCACGACCGTGCGCCCCGAGCTGCTCGACATCGTCCGCGCCGCCGACGGTCTTATTTTGGGTCCGACCGCGACCTTCGACTTCAAGGACGAGGCGCATGGCGAGATCAATCCGTCCCGGCACTTTCGCAAGAACCTCGACCTCTACGCCAATATCCGGCCCGCGCGTACCTATGCGGGGCGGCCCGGCCGCATCGGAGACTTCGACCTCGTCGTGGTCCGCGAGAACACCGAGGGCTTCTACGCCGACCGTAACATGGAGCAGGGTAATGGCGAGCTGCTGGTCACGCCCGACGTCGTAATCTCGCTGCGAAGGATCACGCGGACGTGCTGCGAGCGCATCGCGCATGCGGCCTGCCGCCTGGCGATGAAGCGGCGGAAGCATCTGACCATCGTGCACAAGGCCAACGTGCTCAAGCTCGGCGACGGCATGTTCCTCGACATCTGCCGCGAGGCGGCGAAGGGCTATCCCGGTCTCGCGGTCGACGACATCCTGGTCGATGCCATGATGGCGCATGTGGTGCGCAGTCCGGATCGCTTCGACGTGATCGTCTCGACCAACATGTTCGGCGACATCCTGTCCGATCTCACCGCCGAGCTTTCGGGAAGCCTCGGCCTCGGTGGCTCGCTCAATGTCGGCGACCGCCATGCGATGGCGCAGGCCGCGCACGGCTCGGCGCCCGACATCGCTGGCCAGGACGTTGCCAACCCGGTCTCGCTGATCCTGTCGACCGCGCTGCTGCTGGCCTGGCACGGCGAGACGACCGGCGCCGTCCGCTACGAAGAGGCGGCGCGGGCGATCGAGGCGGCGGTTGCGAGGTCGATCGGCGAGGGCAGGGCGACGCGGGATGTCGGCGGCACCCTCGGCACCATCGCGGCGGGCGCGGCGATTGCTGAAATCCTGCAGGCGGGGGGAGCGGGAGCCGCGCCTCTTCCTGAGGCCTAAAGCAAAAAGTCGAAAAACAACCCCATGCACAGTAGAAGGCCCCTTGATTGATAAGGGATTTTCGAAGCGCGCCACGACGGCATTCACGGCCCCGATCAATTTGACCCGTCGGGCAAAACACCGCGACTGCGCCACTCTTGATCCCCGAGTCGAATACGCAGGCAGGCGCGCATCTGCCGCCACCGTTGAGCCAGATCAATACTCCCTTGGCAGGCCCGCCGACGTTGCCATGAGCGCATCGATGGAAGGGGGGCGGCCGCCATGCAGACCTTGCTCAGGGAAATCCGGAATACGCCTTTGCTCTGGATGCTGGTGTTCGTCCCCATCGTGCTGGTGGCAGAGGCGGCGGCCCCGCATTCCCACACGCTGCTGTTCGTGCTGGCCGTGCTGGCCATCGTGCCGCTGGCGGCTCTGCTCAGCCATGCCACCGAGGCGGTCGCCGCGAAGACCGGCGATGCCGTCGGCGGACTGCTCAATGCCACGCTCGGCAATCTCACCGAACTGATCATCGCCATTACGGCGCTGCGCGCAGGCCAGTACATGCTGGTGAAGGCCTCGATTGCGGGCGCGATCGTCACCAACGCGGTGTTCATGCTGGGAGCCTGCCTGCTGCTCGGCGGCCTGCGCTACCGCGTGCAGGAGTACAACCGCGCCGGCGCGCGGCTCTCCTCCGGCCTGTTGCTGATGGCAACGGTGGCCTTGCTTGCGCCCTCGGCGGTCGCCGATCTCGAGCACCTGCCGCAGGGCGGGGGCATCCTGAACAAGCTCAGCCTCGGCCTTTCGATCCTGCTCATCATCGCTTACGCGCTCGGCCTGTTGTTCTCGCTTCGAACGCACAAGGAGCTGTTCGCAAGCGCCGATCACGGCGACGACGAGAAGGAGGCGCACTGGCCGATCGGAGTAGCCGTGGGCACGCTCCTGGTCGTCACGGTGCTGGTCGCGCTGGTCAGCGAGATCTTCGTGGAATCGGTGCAGAAGGCGGCAGAAACCTTCGGAATGAGCCCGGCCTTTGTCGGCTTCATCGTCGTCTCGCTGGTCGGCGCCGCCGCCGAGTTCGCGGTGGCGTTCGGCGCGGCGCGCAAGGACCGGCTCGACATGGTCGTCAGCATCGCGCTCGGCAGCGCCTCGCAGATCGCGCTGTTCGTCGCGCCCGCGCTGGTGCTGCTCAGCTATGTCGTGGGGCCGAAGCCGATGGACCTGCAGTTCTGGCCGGGCGCCGTCACCATGGTGATGATCGCGACGGTGACATCCGCCTTCATCACCGCCAGCGGGCGCTCGGCATGGTTCGTCGGCGTCCTGATGATCTTCATCTATGCAGTCTTCGCGCTGACGCTGTATGTGGTGCCGCCGGCGGGCCAGGGATGACGTTCACTCGCTTACCGCCGTGAATTGGCTCTTCGAAGAATGGTGGCCCCTGGGGAGCCATCCTCCGAAGAGGCGAACTCGTTTCTGCCGGGCCGTATGCCCATAGACCCAGCAGCATGATGCGACAAAGCCAACGTCCGCCTTGTCCCTGGAGCGACCAAATGAGTGCGGCAGCGCAAGGTCGCGATGGGCCAGAAGCTGAACCGCATATCAGCGGAGTGAGCGCGATGCAGTGACCCGGATCAGATTGGGCTCTGATCTGCCTATCAGGTCGATAGAAAAGTCGCTTTGATTGGAAACGTGATGGAAAGGTACGGAGCGGGCGCCATCGAGGTGCGCGATTACGATCCGAACTGGCCGGTTCTTTTCGAGGAGGAGCGTATTCGCTTGCAATTTGTGATTGGTTCGACGCTCAAGATCGAACACATGGGCAGTACGTCAGTCCTGGGTTTAGCGGCGAAGTCGGATCATCGACATCTTGGTTGGCATCCCAAGCTTGTCACAAGCGAGATGCACGCTTTTGAAGCCTCTCGTTCAACTGGAATATAGCTACATCCCCGAGTACGAGACGTGGTTACCCGGTGACCTATTCCTTCGAAAGGGGAATACCCGGGCCTTGGACACGCCATCGTCAAGTCATGGAGCAGTCCAATCCACGCTGGGAGGTCAGCTTTGGGTCGAAGGCGGCCTCGGCAGCCAGCATGCCCTTTCGGGTTATTTCTCGGAAGCAGACATCGCCACGCTTTGGGCAGAGGTCAGCCACGCGCCAATACAAGACTTTTCAAGACCTGGAAGTGGGACCCTTCATCGGCAAATTCAATGTTCTGCCAGACGGAAGGAGATCACCATAATCTGCGCGCCAACTTCAGGCCGGGACAAATTGGCATCTGATTCAGGTCAGGGGCCGTAATCGTCCGGTTTTGACACGGCGTAACCTAATGTGGTGGAAGCTAGGCACACTTCTCTCGGTTGTGAAGACGAGTCTGCCGTCGCGGCGAATCCTGATTTCGACCAGCAGAAATGCTGTCGAGTTGCTCAGTGCCTTAAGGCGCGGACCTCATCCCAACGCTCGAGCCCGCGGCGATCGGCTTGCGCTTCGGGGAGACGCAGCGACCAAGCCCCAGCGGAGATCCAGTCGTGGTTCGCTTGCATGTAGAACGTTTCATTCGCAGCCGGATTGTTCGCCGATCCCTGGCGCTCGGAACCATCGCTCTGGGCGGATGGGCGCTATTACCCTATGTGACCTACCGAATCGCTCCTTCCGCCTTTGTCAACGCCGAGCTCATGCGGGTGACTGCACCGATCACGGGTCAGCTCTCGCCTGACCTCCCACGCAAGGGCGAATATTTCCAACGCACCCGGGTGGTGCCGCTGGTCGAGGCGCGTTCGCCGGATCGCCGGCACCTCATGGATCTTGATCAGCAGCTTGCCGTGTCAACCAAGCGCGCCGAGCTGGCACGCCGGCAACTGGAGGAAATCGCCGAGCTCGATCGCAAGCTCCGCGAGCGCAGCGAGGACTATCGTGTGGGGATGGTAGCGCGCCTGAGCCACGAGA
Organism: Bradyrhizobium guangxiense; assembly: GCF_004114915.1. Taxonomy (NCBI): domain Bacteria; kingdom Pseudomonadati; phylum Pseudomonadota; class Alphaproteobacteria; order Hyphomicrobiales; family Nitrobacteraceae; genus Bradyrhizobium; species Bradyrhizobium guangxiense. Next base: position 1,598,499 of record NZ_CP022219.1, read on the forward strand.
TCGGCGAAACGGAAGTTGAAAAAGGCGGCTGTCTCGCCGAGGCGCGGCAGCGGAACGATGTCGCGGGCCGGATGGAGAGGCTCGTGAAGCTCGGCATCAGTTCGCAGATCCGCTCCGGTGAGGCCCAAGCCTCGCAGGAGGCAACCGCAGCGCGCTGCCAGATGGCCGACGAACGCCTGCGGCGCCTCAGGACCGAGTTGGGGGCGGCCGAGAAGGGCATCTATCTTCGCGGCGATGCCAATGACGTGCCCTATTCCCAGCAGCAGCGCGAGCGACTTGTTCTCCGCCGCCAGGAGCTCGAGACAGACCAATTGCAAAACAGCTCGCGCTCCGCGCAGCTGGACGCGGAAATCGCAGAGGAGCGCGCTCGGCTTAATCGCCTCGATCACTACGATCTATCCTTGCCCGCCGCTCATGTGGTCTGGTCGGTCGCGGCCAGTCCAGGCTCTATAGTGACGGAAGGGCAATCGGTCTTCGATTTTGCAGATTGCGAACGCCGATTCATCGTTGTTGAACTGCCCGAGCGCGATTTCGAGAAGATCAAGGCCGGAGATGCAGCTACCATCCGCCTGATTGGAAGCCAGGAATGGAAAACCGGCCAGGTCCGGCAGGTCCGCGGTTCGGCAGCGTACGGCGATGATCGACTGCTTGCAGCTCGGGTGCCGCGGCCCGATCCGGGCAGCATTACCGTTGAGATATCGCTTCCGCCGAATGTGACGCCGGCCAACAGCAACGGCTCCTGCGATATCGGAAGGTTGGCTGAAGTGCGCTTCGAGCGCAGAGTCGACGGCCTGCTACGGTTGGTCAGCTCGAAATTGAAATGGTTGACCGCTCGCCTGGAGCTCGACCAGTCGTCCATGTGAGCGAGATGTTCCCATGCAGGCTATGACTCTGCCTTTCTCTCAGCTGTTCGCGCCGATGCTGGTCAGCTTTGCCGCGATGTACCTGTTGGCGCCGACCTTTCCAGTCACGCGCCTTTGGACACGTGTCGCGGTTTTTGCCGCGGTTTGGCTTGTGGTCGCCCGCTATCTCGAATGGCGTATTTTCTCCACCGTGCTGCCGGCAAGCGGGACCTGGTATGAGGTTGGCTGGATCTGGCTCTGTCTCCTCGTCGAGCTTCTGACCTTCACGGATCAGTTCATTCTCTATCTGACTTTTCTTCGCAGGACTGATCGCCGCAGTGAAGCCGATCAGCACGAACGTCGGCTTCGCAGCCTGCCGGATGACGAGCTGCCCTCGGTCGACGTCCTTATTCCGACCTATGACGAGCCATTCGAGGTGCTGGAAAAGACGATCACCGGCGCGCTGTGCCTGGACTATCCAAACTTCCAGATCTGGGTCCTGGATGATGGCCGCAGGCCTTGGCTGAAGGAGCTCTGCGAGCAAAAGGGCGCCGGCTATCTCACGCGCGCCGACAACGTGCATGCCAAGGCCGGCAATATCAATCATGCCCTGACGAAGACAAGTGGCGAGTTCTTCGCGATCTTTGATGCGGACTTCGTGCCGCAGCGCAATTTCCTGATGCGCACAATGGGCTTCTTCGCCGATCCAAAGATAGGGATCGTTCAGATCCCGCACACCTTCTACAATGAGGACCCGATGCAGACGAATCTCGGCCTGCATAGGGGCCTGCCGGACGAACAACGGTTCTTCTTCGATTCCATCATGCCCGCGCGCGATGGCTGGGATGGAGCCTTTTGTTGTGGTTCCAACTCCGTCACACGGCGTGGAGCACTCCGTGCAGTCGGAGATGCCTTGCCGATCCAGTCCATTACGGAAGACATCCTGCTGACGCTGGTCCTGTTACGCAAAGGGTACATAACCCGATATCTTCGCGAGCCGCTGGCAATCGGCTTGGCGCCAGAAAGCCTTGATGCCTTTTTCGTGCAGCGGCAACGCTGGGCACGTGGCGCGATCCAGACGCTGTATCTCGCTGCCGGCCCGCTCGGCCCCGGACTGGGCTTGATGCAACGGCTGCTCTTCTTTCCCACGCATTGGCTCTCAATGGGCCTGCGCGCGCTCGCGGTCGTGGTGGTTCCGATCGTGTTCATGTGGACTGGGCTAGCGCCTGTCGTCGACGTCACCCCTGAGTCGGTCTTCTACTACTTGTTCCCCGCGATTCTGGCGCTCAACGGCGGCGTCTCCTGGTTCGCGCCGCACGAACATTTTCCGCTCGCCGCTCAAGTATCGGCGACTATGCAAAGCTTCAAGCTCCTGCCGACGGTGCTCGGGACTCTCGTCAAGCCGAAGGGACATGCATTCAGGGTGACGCCCAAGGGTGCTGCAGCGCGGCGCTCAAGCTACGCTGCCGACATATTCTGGCCGTCGGCGGCTCTTATAGCGCTGACTGTTACCGGTCTGGTTCTGAACACCATCCCGGAATGGCGGATAATCGATCATCCGGCCGCATTGCCGATGGTCGCCTTCTGGTCGGTCGTGAACATCGTCGTGCTCTTTTTCGTCTGCATGACATCGCTGCAGGCGCGGATGGGGCGTTCGGAGGAGCGTTTCGATGTCGACGAATCGGTTTTGATCGAGACTGGGGCCGGCGAGCGGTTTTCCGGGCGCGTGAGCAACATCTCGCTATCCGGCGCCGGCCTCCTCCTCGGTTCCAGCATTGACGGTCCTCGTCCCGGAGAACCGCTGCGCATGCACATCATGCAGGTGGGCTGGATCGACGCGATTATTGTGCAACAAAGAGGCCTGCTCGTCGGAGTGCAGTTCAAATTGCCGCAATCGCTTGAACGAGACCTGCTGATCCGTAAGCTCTTTACCGTCGCTCGTCTGAAGGGGAACGGTGCCGTCGCGTGCTCGGTGAACAGAGCGATGCTCAAGAACATCTGGTCAATGACCGCGCCGTTGCCTCAAACTGTCAAAAACGGCGCTAAGCCCGCATCGCTTTTACCGGCTGAGCGTCTACCGGCAGAGAGCCTGCTCATTCGACCTCAACCGCGGATCGACGATTTGGAACATCTTGCTGGAGTTCGAAGCGGACATCCGGCAAGTTTCACTGAATCTGGCTTTGGCCCTGTAGCCGGCACGGTGCTCTAAGCTAACGCGCGATGGCTTTAGGTGGAATCGACATCACGCTTGAGCTCTCTTGTCTGAGCGTGACCTTTTCGGAAACACCGGCGCACTTTTCCGAATCATGCTTTAGGCCATCAAGCTGAGCTGATTGCTGTTCGTCCGTCGCCCGGTCCGCGAGCTGGTCGGTTGAGCGCAAGCCGTTTGGGAATGCCGTCAGTCTCCTTCTAGGTTCTGCCACAAACCTGGATCGAAATAAGCAAGCCTGTCTTACCCAAGGCTCTGGGGTTGCAGGGGTGGAGGGAACATCTCTTGACCGATCACGGCAGCGATCCCCGCCAAGCGCGTTTGACGTTCTTGGCCTCGGTATTTGTGGCGGTCGCCTGCATCGCGATTGTCGCGCTCAGCGGCTGGCGCGAGTGGTCCGCGCGACTGACGGTGCTGAGGAGCTCCGAAACGGATATGGCCAATCTGGCTCGATCGGTGACGCAGCACGCGGACGACACGTTCGAACTCGCGGACACCGTTCTAAACGTGTTGGTTGGTCAACTCGAACTCGAAGGAATCAGCCCAGCGGCAATCAGCAAGATTCAGACCTTGCTGACGCGACGCAAAGCCGCGAACCGGATCCGTGCCGTGTTCGTCTATGACGAGACCGGCCGATGGCTTGCAACCAGCGAGCCCGTGGATTTCGCGGGTCGCAACAACAGCGATCGAGACTATTTCCAGCATCATCGTGCCGTGGCCGAACGAGGAACCTTCATTGGACATCCGGTGAAGAGCAAGTCGGGCGGACAATGGATCATCACCGCGTCAAGGCGCTTCAATCATCCCGACGGCCGTTTTGCCGGAGTTGCCCTTACGACGATTGATGTCGACTATTTTCTGCAGTTTTATCGCGGATTCGACGTTGGCCAGAACGGCTCAATTGCGCTGACGACCACTGACGGCGTTGTCCTGGCACGCAGCCCGGACAACGGATATACGGGCCGCGATCTATCGAGTGCTCCGCTCTTCAAGGAAATCCACGAGCGGCCGGCTGCCGGTGCCTACTACTTCACGTCGCCGCTCGACGGCGTACGGCGTCTGAGCTTTTATCAACTCAGCAGTCGCTACCCTGTTCTCGTGGTTGCCACGGAATCAGAAGATGACGTCCTGGCCCCCTGGCGCGGCGCCGCGCTAACACGCATCACTGCGGTACTAGGGCTGACATGTGCGCTCGCCGTCGCGGGGCTCTTGCTGGTTCGTCAGTTGCACCAGCGGCAAAAGATGGCCGCAGCTCTGGTGGCTAAGGAGGCCGACTTTCGCCTCCTAGCGGAGGCGTCGGGAGACATGGTCATGCGTATAGGGGTTGATGGACAGATCCTCTATGCGTCACCGTCCAGCGCTCGAATTCTTGGCTGGGCTCCGAACCAGTTGGTGCATACGTCAGCCCTCGCCGGCATAAATCCCGCGGATCTAGCGCGGGTTGAGCACACGATCTCCGCGTTGAAGAACGGTGAAGCCGAGGAGGCCAGAATCGCGTATCGCACTCGTCATCTCGAGAAAGGAGAAATCTGGATCGAAGCCGCGCTGCGCATCACCAGGAGTCCGCAGCGTGGCGACATCAACGGCGTGGTGGCGATCTCGCGCGACGTGACCGAGCATAAGGATCTTGAGAAAAAGCTGGCGGCTCTCGCCATTTCGGATGGCCTGACGGCGTTGGCGAACCGCAGACACTTCGACGAGCGGCTAGAGGCGGAATGGGATCGGGCTAGGCGCGAAGGAGCACCCTTGTCGCTGTTGCTGATGGATGTCGATCATTTCAAGGGGTTCAATGACCAGTACGGTCATCAGGCAGGCGATGCGTGTCTTCGCTCAATCGCCAGGATCCTGGTGGAGCAGGCCAGACGCCCGGCAGACGTGGCGGCTCGGTACGGTGGTGAGGAATTCGCCTTGCTGTTGCCGAACACAGATGTTGAAGGTTGCGAGCAGGTCGGCGAACGAATCCGGCGAGCGATTCAGGAACTCGGCATCCTACATGCGCTCAACCCGCCATCCAAGCAAGTCACCGTGAGCATTGGCGGCGCAACGTATGTTCCTCCAAAGGATAAGGCAGATTGCGCGTCATTGGTAGCCGCTGCTGATAAGGCGCTCTACGCTGCCAAAGAGAGCGGGCGCAACCGAATTGTGATGTCAGGGCAAGTCGTCGCGTGGCCCGGTTCGATACGGGCTTGAAGTGGCGTTCAAGAGCGGTGCTTTTGGATCGCGATGGGGTCGGTCGTGAGGTCTGTGACGTCAACCTTGTCGGCACTGGGGCGCCGCTGGGGGATCGGCAATTCAAGTCTGTTTCGTGAACTCAGCGGGATGCAGACCGAACGTTCGTCGTGGGTCAAAATGCGAAGGCCTCACACTGAGCAAGTCGAGTCCGCTCCGCCACACTAAGCGGGCCTTATTGGCTTGTGCTGCAACTTCGCTGATGGGCCAATCGCAACGTTTCTGGCCGCGTCTGGACACTTCCAGTTTGGCCTCAAATGCGGACGTGCCGGGCGCGGATGCGATCTTCGCCTAGGGGCCAACTAGAGGACATACTCCTTGAAGTTTCCACTCAATTTGGTCTCTACTTACGGGAACCCCTGGGGACTTATATGTCGGAGCAGCAATATTCCCGTCGTGAGGCGGTTTCATCGCTGGCTGCTACAGTCGCCTGTGCGTTGGCCGGCCCCATCTCCGCAACCGCAGAACCAACCTCCGCGGGCGAGACGCAAGACTGCGCCGGACCGATTTTCTCAACTACAGGTCCAAACGCCGAGCTGTACGGAGTCAAAGATGGTTATCCTCTTCCTGACATTACGGAGGCGCGGAGACACGGCGACCCTTGGGAGCCAAAATACCGTGTCGGCGCATTCACCCATATCGATCACATCTATCCAACACGGCTCATCAAGCGAGCTGTGACGCCTTGGAAGTTCAAGTGCTCGAAGGCAGAAGTTTACTACAATTTTCAGGGAAGCAAGTTTTCGCCCCTCGACTACATGTCGCGCAATCCGGTCACTGGCCTGCTGATCGCGAAGGACGACCAGATTGTCTTCGAGCGCTATCAGTATGCGCGAACTGATCAAGATCGGTTCGTATCCCAGTCGACGGTCAAGTCGATAACCGGACTGTTGATCGGGATCGCCATCTCGGAGGGCGCTATTAAGTCGGTCAATGATATCCCCGAAAGTTATGTACCGGGCTTTATGGGCAGCGAGTACGGCAGGACGCCGATTCGCGATCTGCTGCACATGTCCTCAGGCGTGGATTTCGGTGAAACAAGAGACGGAGGACGCGACCTCAATCGCCTGTGGAACGGTATGGGGATCGCGTTCCCGGACACGAAGTTGGGCACGATTAAGAGCATCCTGCAATTCAATCAGCGAATCGCCCCAGCGGGAACGAGATTTTACTACGCCAGCATTGAAGCCGACGTGCTCGGCATGGTGCTTCACAGTGCTGTTGACAAGTCAGCGTCTGACTATCTACGCGAGAAAGTATGGGAGCCGATCGGCGCGGAAGCGGATGCCAATTGGTTGGTAGACGCAGAAGGATTTGAACTGGGACATTTCGGTTTCAATGCCGTTCTGCGCGATTACGCCCGGCTCGGGCGTTTGCTGGCGCATGATGGCGCATGGAATGGCAAGCAGATCGTTCCGACGCAATGGATGATCGATGCAACAACCGTTCGAGCTTCGGATGGCTATCTGCAGCCGGGCGCGGCGACGAAAAGATTTGGTTACGGTTATCTCTTGTGGCTGTTTCCGGGTGAGAGGCGGCAGTTCGCGTTGTTAGGATTCAAAGGCCAGTATATTTGCGTTGATCCGACCTCTAAGATTGTCATGGTGCACACTGCAATTGAGGACCCGGTACATCGAGACGAGCCATGGGCCTTGTGGTCAGCACTGGTCGATCAGCTAGGCTGATAGTAGCTCGTGACAAACGCGACGTTGACCGCTTTGGGCCAATCGCGACGTTTCTGGCCGCGTCGGGACACTTCCAGTTTGGCCTCAAATGCGGACGTGCCGGGCGCGGACGCGATCTTCGCCACAGGCGGACTCGGTCGGTGGTGCCTTATCACTCAGGGGAATACCTTGCCGCGGCGGCGAATTGTGGAGGGCGCACGTCCATAGAGCTCGCGAAAGGTGGCGTTGAACCGGCGAACACTGCCAAAACCAGCCCGATAAGCAATCTGGGCCAATGGTTCATCCGTTTCGTCAATCAGGCGCTTCGCTCGCTGTACGCGCCTGGTCTTTGCTACCTGCTGCGGGCTGGCCCCGACGTGCCGCTCGAAAAGACGTGCAAGGTGGCGCGAGCTGACGCCAAGCCGGTCGGCGAGGACAGCAACCGAGCCGTCATCCAATGCTCCATCATCGATCAATTTTAAGGCGCGCGCGACGGTCGAGCGCGTGCCATTCCAGGCAGCGCAAAACGGCGCGGTCTCCGGACGGCAGCGCAGGCAAGGCCGAAAACCCGCAGCTTCGGCCGCTGCCGCTGTTGGGTAGTAGGTCACGTTACGGGCCAATGGCTGCTTCACTGGGCAAACTGGTCGGCAGTAGATTCGCGTGGTCTTCACTGCCGTGAAGAAGCGGCCATCATATCGTGGATCGCGCCGCAAGCGCGCGGTGTTGCATACCTCAAAGCTCAGCATGAATCATTGTACCGCAGGCTGCGGCTTGAGGAACAGCCGTCAGATGATCAGGTCCGTTTCCGGCCAGCGATCTGAGCGTCCCCTTCTTATAGAGGAAGACCAAATCCCTTGAACAATTGGAGACGCAAAATGAACATCACCAATCCCAAAGATGTTGTCATCAACGCCTGGAGGACCTTTAAAACGCGCGATGCCAAGTTGATCGCGGGGCTGTTTGCGTCGGATGCAGAATGGATCGCACCGGCCGGAAATGCCACGGCGGTTGCTCTCAAGCACACCGACCACATGGCTGGACCGGATCAAATCGCAAACTTCATTGCCTCGGAAATGCATCATCTGTTCTCGAACGTCGACATCTCGTTTCGCGGCATTCATGCCGACGGCGATACTGTGGTGGTCGAGGAGCGGATGCGAGCTACTCTTCCGGGTGGGAAGCTTTATGAGAATGACTATTGCTTCATCTTTGTCGTGTCGGGAGATCGCATCAAGCAAGTTCGCGAATACATGGATACACGGAAAGGCTGGCAGATGATTTTTGAGCCGGGTTAAAGGCAGCTTCAGGTCAAGCGCGACGGTTTGGCTCGGTTCAAGTTAGGTCCGGTCTACCCCTAACAGCCGACATACCCTCGGCCATGGAATATGGGGCCAATTTCGGACTCATGCGCTGCAGCAGAAAGATCGTTACTCGATCACCTCGTCGACACGCAACAAAAGCGATGTAGGAATCGACAGACCCAGAGCGAGCGCGGTTCGCATGTTGATCACCGTTTCAAATTTTGTTGGCCGCTCGATCGGCAATTCAGCCGGATTAGCGCCACGCAGGACTTTGCCAGCTACGACACCGCTCAGCCGAAGCAGGCTGAGCAGATTTGGCCCGTAAGCCAACAACCCTCCGGCTCTCGCGAAATCCGAAAAAAGCGTAATGGCTGGAAAGCGGTGGCGTAGAGCAAGCTCGGCCAGCATCGGCAAGTTGTCGGCTATCAGCGGAGATGACAACATCACCATGGCACCGGAGCCGTGTTGGCTCGCCCTTGAGAAGGCCGCATCAAAATCCGATGGTCGCCGTACCTCTGTAATATCCAGTTGGACGTTCAGCATTCCTCCCGCTTTCTCGACCGCCTCGATCTGTACGGGTCCAGTGGCGGGATCCCATAGCACCGCAGCGCGCAAGAGCTTTGGATTGCACTCGACCAGCATCTCCAGCCACTTCGCCGTGAAGTCTGGAAAGTCGAGGAACACGCCCGTGATGTTGCCGCCGGGACGCGCGAGCGTGGCGACCATACCGCTGGCAACCGGGTCACTTTCCAAGTCGATAGCGACAATTGGAATAGTACGCGTGGCCGAGCGGGCCGCGTGCACTACCAGAGGCGCAGCCGCTATGATCACGTTCACATTTTTCCCGATAACCTCTTTTACCAGAGGAGCGACCTGATCCGGGTCTCCTTCCGCAAATCGGGCCACAATCTCGACTTGTGCGGCGGCGGCGTAGCCAGAAGCCTGAAGGCCGGTCAGGATTGACCCCACGCGAGGGGCCATCGCCGCTTTGGGGCCCGAATAGACAAAACCGATTCTGGGGACTTTCACCGGCTGCTGCGCGCGCGCCGCGAGCGGCCATGCTGCCGTGCTGCCGAGCAATGTGATGAACTCGCGCCGCTTCCTGTCGAACATGGTATCCTCAGGCAGACGCCCAACCGTCTGCCCGACGATAGCACATCAGGCGCGGCGGGGGACTGCTGCGCTGCGGGATTTCGACCCAGCCTAGGTCAGCTTGGGGTCAAAGGCGGTCCATTTTTCGAGGTGAACGGTAGGGCGTCTTAGGGCCGGAAGGAGACGTTCAAGATAAGAAGAGCGACACCGCTGCCTTTCAGTGTGTGGGTGGCTTTCTGGTGATGGCATTCCACTCCTCCGTGATCGTGACTCGAAATATGCCGGGAGGGAGCGCGCCCACCTTCGCTGGGTCAAGATCGGCTTTCGGAGGACTACACACGTCAATGAAATAGTTGACAGCATCGGGGGCCGCCTGAGCTTCAGGTGCCTGCGTTCGGACACAAGCTCTGAGCCCGGCAATGATTTCATCTAGCTTGTCGGCTTGGCCTTGCTGTGCCGTAGCTGACCAAGGGACTATTGCAAGCAGCAGCGTGACGGCAATTCTCACTTGAGCATCCACTGATAGGAGAAGCGCGCGAGTGGAGTCGCATATTGCGGCCCAAATGCGGGCGCACTTGTGGTCCGCCTCGGGGGCAAAGGCGGTCCACTTCCGACGCGAAGGGTAGGGCGTCTCAGGTCAGAACTGGACATCAATAGGACAATGCCAAAGTCATTCGAGCTTGTCGGCGGCCATAACGCCGCTGCACATTTCTGTTGGCGTTGACCGCAGCTTCAATCCCGATCCATGCGTTACGAGTCCACTCTAGTAGGCCCAGTAGCTGCCGGAGGGCGGGCAATATTCGCCGCCATAGCCATAATAGGACGTGGCCGGGGCGCTGTAGCCGTAAGCGGGATAACCGCCATAGTAGCCACCATAATAGCCGCCGCCATAGCTTCCATAGTAAGCGCTTCGCGCGATGGCGGCGCCGGCCAGGCCGTAACCGAGGCCGCGATAGCCGTAGCCACGGTAGCCCCAGCCGCGATAACCGTAACCGCCGCGGTAACCCCCGCCCACGCCGCGATAGCCATAGCCGCCGCGCCAGCCGCCAACCCAGCGCACTTCGGTCGTGGTCTGATCGACCATCGATTTCATCGTCGCAAGATGCGTCGGGATCGGCCCGGCCTGGGCGCCGGTGCCGAGCAGCAGGGCGCCGGCTGCGGCGGGGATGAGGCGACGCAGGGGATTCGAGCAGGTCATGATCGATCATCTCCTTGGCTGCGGGCGGCGCGTTCTGCGCGGCCATCGCGCCCATTCCGGTATGGCGCTGCCGTGGCGGGCTTGATCTAGATCAAGCATTGCACCTGAGCGACAGACCAGGTCGCACAATTGCCTTGGTCCGACCGACGTCACGCCCCGACGTTACGCCCAGCCTTGACCTGATCCTCCCAGTCCTCCCAGGCGACGTTGTTGATGTCCAGGTAGCTCGACACGGCGGAGCCGATGGTCGGAAAGAACTGGGCTTCGCCGACCTGCGCGTACAAACCAAAGCGCTTCAGCTTGTCCTTCACCGGATCCTTGAGCTCGGCAAAGCAGAGTTCGATGCCCCTGGCGTGGAGAGCCTCGTCCAGGTCGGCAACGGTGTCGCAGGCGGTGACGTCGACGCTCGTGACCGGCTCGGCGGCGACGACCAGCCAGCGCACAGGTGTCGGCGATGTCTCGATCGCGGCCAGAATTCTCTCCTTGAAGAACTCGGCATTGGCGAAGAACAGCGGCGCATCCCAGCGGAACAGCACGAGCCCGGGAATCCGGCGGGCATCGGGATATCTCGTGATGTCGTGATAGCCCTTGACGCCTTGCGCCCGCCCCAGAATCGCGGAGTGCGGACGCCAGCCGTCCCACAAGAACTCCGCGATGGCAACCGCGATGGCGAGGCCGATTCCCGGAATTGCCCCGAGCACGGCCACGCCCACGAAGCACAGCACCGTCAGCCAGAACTCCCAGCGCTGGATCCGGTAGATCCGCTTGAGATCGCTAATCTCGATCAGGCCGATTGCGGCTGCGATCACCACCGCGGCCAGGGCGGAGTTTGGCAGGTGCTGCAAGAGATTTGGCGCAGCCATCAGAAGGAACGCGATCGCAAGCGCGCCCACGACGCATGTGAGCTGGGTGCGGGCGCCGGCCGCCTCGGCAACGGGCGTGCGCGAGGAACTGCTGCTGATCGGGAAGCCCTGAAAAAATCCGGTGGCCAGGTTGGCGGCGCCGAGGCCCACCATTTCCTGGTTCGGATCGACCTTGTCGCCCAAACGTGCAGCATAGGTTCGCGACAACACGCTGGTATCGGCGAACGAGACCAGAGCGATGGCGCACCCGCCGGCCAGCACGGGGATCAGATCGCCATAGCCGATCTTGGGAATGGAGAAGGCCGGCAGACCTTGTGGGAGCGGCCCCAGGACTTTCACACCATAACCCGTTCCGAGATCAAGGAATGAGACGACAAGGGTCGCTCCGACGACCGCAATCAGGATTCCCGGCAGTCGCTTGCTGTCCTTGAGCAGCAGGATGACGGTCAGCGTGCCAAGTCCGACGGCGAATGCGGTCCAATTGATCTTGCCAGCACCGATCCCGACGGCGATCGCCCACAGGTCTCTCAGCGGGCCTTCGCTCTCGATCGAGAAGCCGAGCAGCTTCGGCAGCTGGCTGATCAAGACGGTCAGCGCGATTCCGTTCATGTAGCCATACCGTATCGGCTTGGACAGAAGCTCGGTCACAAACCCCAATCGCGCGATGCCCGCCACAATGAGCACGGCCCCTGAAACGAGCGCCATCATCGCGGCGAGCATTGCGGCGCGCAGCGGATCGCCGCCGGACAAGGGGGCAATAACACCGAGGATGACGGCGGCCAGTGCCGAGTCGGGTCCGAGCACGATGATGCGGCTCGGACCGAACATCGCGTAGGCCAGAAGAGGGACGATGGTGGCGTAGAGACCGTGGATGCCCGGCAGACCAGACGCTGCGGCATAAGCAATTCCGACCGGGACGAGCATGGTTGCCAGCACGAAGCCCGCGAAGACGTCATGCCGAAGCCAGTCAGCTTCGTAGTGGCGAAGCGTGTCGATCCCGGGCACCCAACGCGTCCAACCGCTCACCGCGCTCACTCCAAAGGCCGGTCGCCATGCGGATCGTGGCGGCGGATGTTTAGAACATCGTCATGGACCGCCTTGGCAACTCACCGCACGGGCCCGATCGGCAAGCGCTGACCGCGCGCAAGGATCTCGCAATGGCATGATCGCCCGTTTGACACAAATCAACGTTGTCGATGCCTCGACGGTTCGGCGGCACAGCCGACCGGATTTCTTCTTCCGCAACCCGTGCGCGATAGGCGAGCATGTCTCGCGGTTGTGATCAAGTTGACCCCCTGGGCAAAATACTGGCAGGATGCCGATATGGCGGCGATCAGGAAACACACTTGTGCGGTCGTGAACGTGTGCTGCTGCATGCAGCGGCGAAATGCTTATGGGCTGCCTAGGGAGCGCCGATCCTGAGCATCGGCCGATCGCGATGCCGCTCCCCGAGGCTACAGGATAACGATCGTCGTCAAAGCAGGAGACGTCAGTGAAAAGGCGGGCAGTCGTTTTGGGAGGCGCGGCGGCGACGCTGTTATGGCGCGAGGCGAGCGCCCAGACACGCGGCGGACCGCCGCCCCGGCTTGGTATCCTCCGTTACGGAGGGCCGTCGAGCGACGAGACCCTTGAGCCGTTTCTCGCAGGCATGAGCGCGCTCGGCTATGCGGAGGGGAAGACGATCTCCTACGACTATCGTCACGCCGACAATGACGGGCAGCGGCTCGCCGCTCTCGCGGCCGAGCTTGCTGGGACCAAGCCCACCATCATGATGGCTTTCGGAGGCGATATCGCGCCCTATGTGCGGGATGCAGCGAAGAACCTGCCGATCGTGTTCTCGGTCAGTGCCGACCCCGTCAAGCTCGGCCTGGTGGCGAGCCTGAGCCGGCCGCAACGCAATGCGACCGGCGTGACGTTCCTGCATGACGAACTCGGATCGAAGCGGCTGCAGCTCCTGAAGGAGGCCGTGCCGCGCATCTCCCATGTTGCGTTCCTGTGGAATCCCAACCATCTCGACAATGAGCTCGAAGATACGCAAGGGGCGGCCCAGCAATTGGGAGTGAGGCTGCTGTCGCTGCCGGTCCGAACGGTCGACGAGCTTGCGCCCGCTCTCGACAAGGCCACCGCAGCCCAGGTCGATTCGGTCTACATCGTCACCTCGACGCTGATGATCAACCTGATGCCGCGCATCGTCGGCTATGCAGACGAGCGCCGGTTGCCGCTGATCGGCGGTTGGGGCGCCTGGGCCTCCGGCGGCGGGCTGATGTCCTACGGTCCCGACGTCAACGTGATGGTGAGGCGCACCGCGGCCTATGTCGACCGGATCTTGAAGGGAGCGCAGCCGTCCGAGCTGCCGGTCGAGCGGCCCACCAAATTCCTGCTGACCATCAACTTGAAGGCGGCCAAGGCGCTCGGCCTGATAATCCCTGAGAGTTTTCTGATCGGTGCCGATCAAGTGATGGACTGACGCGCCGCTTGCGCTCGCGCCAGGGCGGACCTGTCTCGCAGAATGTGTGGAGGATCTGCAAGATCCACGGACGATCGGTCAGCGTGCGCGTTCCTGCCGTTTCGCCAGCAGGAAGACGGGCACCGAAGCAAGTTGAGCGAGGATCGAGAATGCGATCAGCCCGCCCCGCGAATTTTCGTACAGCAGGCCCGCCACGATGCTGCCAACGAGCCAGCCGACGCCGTAGCCCGCGTAGTACAGCCCGAAAGCGAAGTTGCGCTTTCCTTCAGGCAGCACCTCGGCGACGATCGCCTTGAGCAGCGTGTCCTGGATCGCGTAGCCGACGCCCCAGAGCAGCATTCCGAACAGGACCAGCCAGAAGCCGCCGAGAAACACGAAGGGCGAGAATGCGGCCGAGACGCATACCGCGGCGATCACCACCGGAAGTCCGGTCCGGTCGTAAGCCTTTCCGAAGGCCAGGTTCGCCAGCACGCCGAAAGCGGTCGAGGCCGCGAGCATCACGGGGATCCACTGGTCGGACGCGATCCCGGCCTTGGTCAGATGGTAGGAGATGAGCTCGAAGCTCATCAGCCCCGCGGCGAACATCGCGCCGGCCAGCATATAGAGCCAATAGGCCCTGCCGAAGTCCTTTGCCGGAGCCGTCCCGCCTCGATCGAGGCTTGACGGCAGCGGGAAGTTCACCCGTGCGACCACCAACGCGACGAGCGCCGCCGCGGCCGAGATCGCCAAGAGGGCGTAACCGGTCCGGAAGTCTCCTTTCAGCAAAAGCACCGCGGCGATGATGAGCGGACCGAGGGTCGCGCCGAACTCGTCCAGCGCGGTGTTCAGCGCATATACCCAGCCCTTGCCGAGCTCGGCCGTCGTGTAGGAGAGCATCGCCTCGACCGTGGGCTTGCGGAGCGCGCGCCCGATGCGCTCGGCCAGGATGAGGGCGGCCGCGACCTGCCAGCTTCCGGCGAGTGCCATGGCCGGCACCGCGAAGAGGTTGATGACGTAGCCGACGAACGTGATGAGCCAATAGCGGCCGGTCCGGTCCGCGGCGTAACCGGCGGGAAGGCGCAGGGCGTAGCCGAGAAACTCGCCAAGCCCCGCGGTGGCGCTGACGATGGCCGCACTCGCGCCGAGCGAGGCCATGAATGGCCCGTTGATGCTGGCGCCGCCTTCGTAGGTAATGTCGCCGAACAGGTTGACGATGCCCGTCGTCATCACGAAGAGAAACGCCGGAGAGCCGAAGCCACCTGTCTTGCGGGACTGCACCATTCGCAATCCTCCACCATCCTCGCGCAGACGCGGCGTGCGGCCGGTCAACGCGGCGTGAATTGGTTCAGGTCGTCAATGCCCATCTGCTGCTCGAGTCGGGCCACGCGGGCGGCCATCTTCTCGAAGCCGTCCTCCCCGAACATCTCGTGCTCCTTCTTCTCGAATTCCTCGGCCATGGCGTCGTATTCGCTCGGCGAGACCACGTCCTTCAGCTTTGGGAAGAGGTCGGTATCCTCCCGCGCGGCGTGCGGCCGGTACATCGTGATGAAAGATTGCATCGAGCCGACAAGCTGCTTGCGGTCATCGGCGTCGGTCCGGCTCCTGGGCGCAAGCAACAGGATCGTCTCCGTCACCTTGCGGCCGGCCTCGTGCTGGCGCAGCAGGACGTCCACGAGATCGGTCATCTTCCCGGCCTTCTTGAATCGCGGGAAGACGTGCTGCTCCTCGGACTTCTCATGGTAGTTGTTGATGAAATCGCGAATGATCTCGGCCGATTGCGTGATCAGCGCAGGGTCGAAATCCGCGTTGGACGAAAGCTTCCGCATGCCGGCCTCATAGAGCAGCAGCACGCGATCGAGCACGCCGTGCTCGCGCATCAGGTCCTCGGGTGGCGTGACGTCCTCGTCCTTCTTTCCCGTGACCGCTTTCTTCAACGTCTCGCCGATGCCCCGCTCATCGGCCAGCGCCCGCCTGGTGAGAATGGCCGGCGCTGCGACGGTCGCCAGCGCGGTTCCGAGCAAAAGCCGACGGCGCTTGTCTGGCACGATGACTTCCATGGCCGACACTCCCGAATTGCGGTGCTGATATGGCTTCGCCGGTCTCCGGCGAGACGGCGTCAACGTGCAACGGAAAGCCGCGTTCCAATCACGAGGTCTGAAGCAGCCCCGCTCCTAGCTGTGACGCTCAGACTGTTGCTCATCCAGATATCGTGGCCCGGAATCTTCTTCCGCAGCCCGGCGAGCCAGACGGTGTTGACGTCGCGTATGCCGATGTCCTTGCGGAGCAGGTCGTCGCTGGCCTGGCTCTCGACGGTCTTCACGACCTCCGACACCAGGGGTCTTTCGGCCTGGCCGAGCTCCTGTCGCTTCATGTTGTCCCTGGCGCTGCTGGTCAGGCTGGCTTTGTGAAACATGAAGTAGGCACAACGGTCGCTTGACAGTCATCCTCAACTCCAGCAGTCTCAGGTTGAATAACCTTCGAATGATCTTTGCTTTGCTCGTTTGATTTTTCCAGGAACCAAACGCGGAGCATTCATATGACGGTTATTCCTCCCGCCAGTGGAGTCACGCTCCGCGATGGCGACACGATGGATGTCAGCTACGGCGCTTCCGTCGATAGCACGTGGATCCTGACCGGCGGTTCGCAGACAGTCGGCGGCTCCTCCACGACAAGTACGGCAACCAACACGAACATTTTTGGCGGAGAGCAGGACGTCGTCTTCAATGGCCTCGCCAGCTATACGACCATCTACCAGGGCGTCCAGCGCGTCACCGGCGCATATGTCCATGAGGGACCATCCCCCGGCCGGGCTGATCACACCTCCATCGATGGCGGCGAGCAGGACGTCGACACCGGAATCGCAACGGCGACGACGGTCAATTCCGGCGGCGTCCAGAACGTGACCAATGGAGGCAGCGCCAGCGGCACCATTGTCAAGTCCGGCGGAGTTCTCAAAGTTTCGGGAGAGACTGTCGAAACGGCACCCGTGTATCCGGAACCAGTGATCCGAAGCGTAGCGACCGGTGCCACCATCAACTACCAGGGCGAATTCGACGTCACCGGCGGCGGGACCGCGGTGAATACGGTCGTTCATGGCGGCGTCATGACGGTCTCGGGGTCGATACCGGATCCGTTCGCCAACGTTCCGGGCCAGCCGGCCGTCGACGCCAGCATGGCGATCGGCACTACCATCGAAAATGGTGGGACCTTGACGATATCCAACGGCGCATCGGCATCCGGCACGATCCTCCAAATCTTCGCTACGCTGAATGTGGATGCAGGTGGTACAGCGACCGGAACGACAATCAATTTAGGAACGATGCAACTATCCGCCGGCGCGACGGCGACCAACACGACCGTCAATCAAGGTGGCGTTTTCATCGTACTCGGTAATGCCAGTTTTTCGGGGACGGTTTTCAACGCCGGCAGCACCTTCGAGATCGGCGACGGTACGATTGAAAACGGATTTACGGTGGCGAATGGGGTGACGTTGACCGTTTTGAACGGCGGCATTCTTGAGAACAGCATTGTCTCCGCAGGCGGAACGCTCATGCTTGAAGGTGGCGCGACGTTCTCCAATACCACCTTCCAGAGTGGCGCAACGTTTGTTGTCGACTATGACTACGCGGTAGACGGCTTCACGGTAGCGAATGGCGTCACGTACAAGGTGATCGGCGCGGCCACGAACACGACGGTATTGGCGGGGGGCAAGCAAATCGTCGGTACCTTCGGAGAGGGAGGTTCCGCGACCAACACCGTCATCAATGGCGGTGAGCAGGATGTCGAGCTTCTCGCCACCGCGAGCTACACCACGATCAACATGGGCGGCGTTCAGCATGTCGCCGGCCTTTACATCCATGATGCGCCGGGACCAGGACGGGCCGATCACACCAGCGTCAACAATGGCGGTGAGCAAGACGTCGACACGGGAATCGTCTCATCAACCACCGTCAATGCCGGCGGCGTCCAGAATCTCACCAACGGCGGCATTGCCAGCAGCACCATCGTCAAATCGGGCGGTGTCGTCAACGCTTCGGGAGAGACCGTCTATTATTCGCCTGGGGGCTATTACGCCACCGTCATCAGAAGTGAGTTCGATTCGGCTGATGTCGACAGCGGCGGCCAATTGCATCTGACGGGGGCGGGGATCGCCAAGAATGCCACGATCGACGGCGGAGCGATGACAGTTTCAGGATCGATACCGGATCCCGTAACCAACGACCCAAGCGCACCGGCGGTCGACGCCAGCGAGGCGAGCGGAACAATCCTCAACTCAGGCAGCGTCGCCGTCTCGGACGGCGGCATCGTCACCTCCACGACGTTGAACGGCGGCACGCTTGATGTGCTCGCTCAAGGCACCGCCAACGCTACGACGATTGATCGTGGCGCCACAGAACTCGTCGAAGCGGGTGGCATTGTCGGCGCGACCACGATCGCCGGCGGCATGCTCGACCTCAAGGCAGGCGCGATCGCTGACGATGTGATCACTTTTGCCGGCCAGGGCACGCTCAAGATCGAGCAGACGCTGGTCTCGGGCCCATCAACCTTCGCAAGCGCGATCAAAGGCATTGCGCTCGGTGACCAGATCGACCTTTCCGGGCTGTCCTATACAAGCGTTGCAACGGCGACCGTGTCCGGCTCGACGCTCACGGTCAGCAACGGCACGGCGAGCGAGACCTTCACGCTGGCGGATACGTCAGTCACGCATTTCGGCATCACAAAGGACGGCGCCGGCGGCATTTTGCTGACAGCGGACACGCATCAGACCGGTCCTACGACGATCGACGGCCCGTCATCCGGTTATGCGATCATCGAGGGTACGACGGGCAACGACGTCATCCACGCCCATGGCATGTTCAATATCATCCACGGCAATGGCGGCAACGACGCGATCTACGCCGGATTGTACGGCACGGTTGATGTGCCAAGTGGCGACAGCAGCATCTATCTGGAGGGCTTCGACAACCGCGTCACCGGCGGTGACGGCAATGTCACGGTGAAGGGGTCGACAGGCGCCACCACGATCACGCTCGCCGATGGCAACGACACGATTGACGCCAGCGGCTACGGCAACATCATCACGCTCGGCAACGGCGAGGATATCGTTCATCCGGGAGACGGCGCGAGTACAACAACGGCCGGCAATGGCAACGACCAGGTGACGCTGTCCGGGTTTGGCAACAAGGTCGTGCTCGGAAATGGTAATGACGTTGTCACGGGCGGAGGTGGCGCCAACAGCGTCACGCTCGGCGATGGCAACAACACCGTTGACCTCGACGGGATGGTCAACCAGATCACCGTCGGTTCCGGAACGAACACGATCATTGCCGGCAATGGATTGGATAACGTCGTTGCCGGCCCGGGTCACGATACGATCACGCTCGGTGGCGTCGCCAATCACGTGACGCTCAATGGATCTGAAGCGACCGTGACAAACCAGATTGGCCTGGACGTTGTGACCGCCAATGGTGGATCAGATCAGTTCAACTTTGTTGGGTTCGGCAACCAGGCGATCATCAATGGCCCGGCCCATGTCAACATCGTTGATCACAGCACGGGTCTCACCATCATCGTCAATTCCGGCAACCAAATCGATACGATTTCCGGATTTGGTCATGATGCGCTCGGTGTCATCGATTTTGCAAACGGCGCAGGCAATTACCACTCCGTCGCCGATATCATGAGCGCACTCAAGAGCGATGGCCATGGTGGGACCATGTTGGCCCTGGGCAGTGCGCCTAACGCGGGGTCTATCGATTTCGTCGATACCGCAATCAGCCAATTGCACGA
The DNA here is from genome assembly GCF_004114915.1 of Bradyrhizobium guangxiense. NCBI lineage: Bacteria > Pseudomonadati > Pseudomonadota > Alphaproteobacteria > Hyphomicrobiales > Nitrobacteraceae > Bradyrhizobium > Bradyrhizobium guangxiense. The sequence goes on from NZ_CP022219.1 coordinate 1,618,133, forward strand.
ATCGAACTTTGTGATCGTGTAGACCTCAGTTTCCTTGCAACGTCATTGCGACAGCACCAGACAGGCTCGTTCGCTCCCAGGCGGGCGTTGCCCGATCGGCGACACGCCAGGGCGTAGGCTTTGGTAGAGCATTTGCGAAGCCGGGATCACCATCCTCCCTAGAACTGATACCTTCGCAGTCCCCCATCCACCGGGATCACGGTCCCTGTGATGTACCGCGCCACCGGCGAGGCCAAGAACACCGCGAGCGCGGCCAGATCCTCCGGCTCGCCCCAATAGCCGACCGGGATCTCTTCCTCCGCAAAGCGCTCGCGATAGTCCGGCGGATAGTTGCGGCGGATCTGCTCGCTCATGATGCGGCCGGGCGGGATGCAGTTGATGGTGATGCCGTGCTCGCCGATCTCGCGCGATAGGCCCTTGGCCCAGGCGTGCACGGCGGCCTTGGCGGCGAACGCCGCGTTGAGGCCTTCGGGCTCGGACTTGCCGGTGATGTTGACGATGCGGCCCCATTTGCGTTCGATCATCTGCGGCAGCAGCGCATGCGCGATGCGGCGGTAACTGGTGAAATTCAGCGCGATCGCCTCGTCCCATTTGCTGTCGGGCGCATCGACCGGCAAGGGGCGGCTGCCGCCGGCATTGTTGATGAGGATGTCGACATGGCCGAGCTCCTTGAGTGCGAAAGCGGCGATCCGCTCCGCCGCGTCCTTGGCCATAACGTCCTGCTCGAATGGCGTGATCAGCCCGCCACCGACCTCTTTCGCCAGCTCGGCAAGCAGGTCGGTGCGCCGCGCCACGCCGACCACGCGCACGCCTTCGGCGGCGAGGCCCTTGGCGATGGCGCGGCCGATGCCGATGCTTGCGCCGGTGACAACAGCTGTTTTCGATTTGAGCCCGAGGTCCATGGTCACACGCTCTCTTGTTTCGTTCTTGCGAATTGCTGTTCGTTTCCTGCCGGTCCCGCGGACCTTGCGAATTGCCTGGGCGGGACGAGCAGTGGTAACCAAGAGCGACGTTGAAGGAAACACGAAAAAGAAAAAGGCGCCTGAGCGATGGTCTGGGATCCGCAGCAATATCTGAAATTCTCCGGCCACCGGCTCCGGCCCGCCGTCGACCTCTTGATGCGGATTCCGGATTTCGGCCCGCGCGAGATCGCCGATCTCGGCGCCGGCGCCGGCAACGTCACCAAACTGCTCAAGGAGCGCTGGCCGGCTGCGAGCGTCACCGGCGTCGAGGGCTCCGCCGAGATGGTCGCGGCCGGGCGCAAGGCCGCACCCGATGTGGAATGGTCCCACGAGGACCTCGGCTATTGGCGTCCCGACCGGCAATACGATCTGATCTATTCCAATGCCGCACTGCACTGGCTGCCCAATCACGCGGCACTGTTTCCATCAGTGATGGAGAAGGTGAAGCCTAGCGGTATGCTTGCGGTGCAGATGCCGCGCAACTTCCTGGCGCCATCGCATGTGCTGATCGGCGAGACCGCGCTCGATGGTCCGTGGCGGTCGAAGGTCGAGCATCTCGTCACGCCGCCGCCGGTCGAAGGGCCGGCCTTCTATCACGATCTTCTCGCGCCGATGTCGGCCGACATCGACATCTGGGAGACCGAATATCTGCAGGTGCTCGAAGGCGAGAATCCGGTCAAGGAATGGACCAAGGGGACCTGGCTGACGCGCTATCTCGACGTGCTCGCGGGCGAGGAGAAGATCGCGTTCGAGGCCGCCTATGGGATGCGCGTTGCGAAGGCCTATCCGAAGAATGCGGCGGGACAGACCCTGTTCCCGTTCCGCCGTCTGTTCATGGTTGCCCAGCGGAAGGGCTGATGCGTTGCCGCAATGCGACATAAGCACTCGTTCCGCTGGGCGCGCGGGTGCCGGGTTGCGCATCCCGCACGCGTCGAGATAGCTTGGCTGCGGCAAGATTGGGCTTAGGTCTAGTTGTTCGGCTTGCAGATTGCTGCCACTACTGACCTGCAAAACAAAAATAAGCCGGTTTTCGAGGTTGTTGGGAGGTCTTCATGCGCAAACTGCTCTTTGCGGTCGCGGCAGCCGCGCTCGCTCTGGCTCCTGCCATTGCGCAGGCCCAAAATCCGATCGTCATCAAGTTCAGTCACGTCGTCGCCAACGACACCCCGAAGGGCAAGGGCGCGCTGAAGTTCAAGGAGCTCGCCGAGAAGTACACCGACGGCAAGGTGAAGGTCGAAGTCTACCCGAACTCCACGCTCTACAAGGACAAGGAGGAGATCGAGGCGCTGCAGCTCGGCTCGGTGCAGATGCTCGCGCCCTCCACCGCGAAATTCGCCCCGCTCGGCATCAAGGAATTCGAGGCGCTCGACTTGCCCTGGCTGTTCAAGGACGATGCGACCTATTCCAGCGCGATGAAAGGCACGGTCGGCAAGTGGCTGTTCCAGAAGCTCGAGGCCAAGGGCATCACCGGGCTTGCCTATTGGGACAACGGCTTCCACATGCTTTCCGCCAACCGTCCCTTGCTGAAGCCGACCGATTTCCAGGGGCTCAAGTTCCGCATCTCCGGATCGAAGGTCGCCGACCAATATCTGCGCATCATGGGCTCGATCCCTCAGATCATGGCGTTCTCGGAAGTTTACCAGGCACTGCAGACCGGCGTGGTCGACGGCTGCGAGAACACCGCGTCCAACTATCTGACGCAGAAGTTCTACGAGGTGCAGAAGGACATCACCGTGTCCTACCACGCCCATCTGCAATATGCCGTCATCGTGAATTCGAAGTTCTGGTCGGGGCTGCCGCCCGATATCCGCGCCCAGCTCGACAAGGCGATGGCGGAGGCGACCGACTACACCAACTCGATCGCGCGCCAGGAGAACGAGGACGCCCTGGCCGAGATCAAGAAGACGGGCAAGACCAATCTGCACTACCTCACCGACGCCGACCGCAAGGCCTGGCAGGAGGCGATGCAGCCGACTTATAAGTGGGCAAAGGGCAGGGTCGGGCAGGAGGTGCTCGATCTCGTCGCCAAGGAACTCGACGTCAAGATGAACTGACGGCCGCGCCCTAACAAGAACAATACCAACGGTCGGGGGTGATCGCGCTCCCGGCCGTTTCGCTCTTGATTGACGAGCCGATGCTGGGGGGACCAAGTTGCTGCGTGTGCTGAACCGTTTTCTCGATCACCTCGAGGAGTGGCTGATCGCGACGATGATCGCGGCTGCGACGTCGCTCATCTTCGTCGCCGTGCTGCACCGTTACGGCGCCGGACTGTCGATCGACATCGCCAAATGGGCGGAAGCTCGCAATCTGGCCTTCCTGGCCGTTCCGGCGCGCGCGACATTCACCTGGCTTGCCGCTCTCGATCTGTCCTGGGCGCAGGAGCTCTGCATCTACATGTTCATATGGATGGCGAAGTTCGGCGCCGCTTACGGCGTGCGGACCGGCATCCATGTCGGCGTCGACGTGCTGGTCAACATCCTTCCCGGCGGATCGCGCCGGCGCGTCATCACCTTCGGGCTGTTGTGCGGCGCGCTTTTCACGGCAATCGTCGCCTATTTCGGCGCCGCGTTCGTCAGCCAGATGTGGCAGACCGGGCAGCAGTCCAACGATCTGGAAGCACCGATGTGGATGGTCTATCTCACCATCCCGCTCGGCTCGGGCCTGATGTGCTTCCGCTTCCTGCAGGTCGCCTGGTCGTTCTACCACACCGGGGAGCTGCCGCATCACGACATGGCCGGCGTCGAGGGCGTCGATGTGGACCCGGTGCATCCGGCACCGGTCACGCCCACCCAGGTGGTCCGGGACGAGCGCAGCCCGCTCGGCTGGATCCTGATGCTGCTGCCGGTGCTGATCGTCGCCGTGTGCTTCGCGCATGCCGGCCACGTCATCACGCTGCCGCAGGGCCTGCGCGTCATCATCGTGTTCGCGCTGCTGCTCTCCCTGATGCTCACGGGCATGCCGATCTCGATCGCGCTCGGTCTGACCGTGCTCAGCTTCATGTTCACGCTGACCGACGTGCGAACGGAATCGGTGGCGCTGAAGCTGTTCACCGGCATCGAGAATTTCGAGATCATGGCGATCCCGTTCTTCATCCTCGCCGGCAATTTCCTGACCCATGGCGGGGTGGCGCGCCGGATGATCACCTTCGCGACCTCGCTGGTCGGCCATTGGTACGGCGGCCTCGCGCTGTCGGGCGTGGTCGCCTGCGCGCTGTTTGCGGCGATCTCCGGCTCCTCGCCGGCGACGGTGGTGGCGATCGGCTCGGTGATCTTGCCGGCGATGGTCGCGCAAGGCTTCCCGAAGCGGTTCGGAGCGGGCGTCATCACGACGTCGGGCTCGCTCGGAATTCTCATTCCGCCGTCGATCCCCATGGTGCTCTACGCCGTCTCGACCAACAGCTCGGTCGGCAAGCTCTTCATCGCCGGCATCGTGCCGGGCTTGGTGCTGGCATCGCTGCTCGGCGCCACGACGTTCTATCGCGCCTGGCGCAACGACTATCCGCGGATGCCGAAGGCCACCTTCCTCCAGCGTCTCGACGCATTCCGCAAGTCGATCTGGGGCATCCTGCTGATCGTGATCGTGATCGGCGGCATCTATAGCGGCCTTTTCACGCCGACCGAAGCCGCCGCCGTCAGCGCGGTCTACGCCTTCATCGTCGCGGTGTTCATCTACAAGGATCTGAAGCTACGCGACGTGCCGCGGGTGCTGCTGTCGTCGGCGAACCTCTCGGCGATGCTGCTCTACATCATCACCAACGCTGTGCTGTTCTCGTTCCTGATGACCTACGAGAACGTGCCGCAGGCGCTCGCGCAATGGATGATCGACCAGGGCTTGGGGTGGATCGGCTTCCTGTTGCTTGTCAACGTCCTGCTGCTGCTCGCGGGCAACGTGATGGAGCCGTCCTCGATCATCCTGATCATGGCGCCGATCCTGTTTCCGGTCGCAGTCAAGCTCGGCATCGACCCGATCCATTTCGGCATCCTGATGACGGTCAACATGGAGGTCGGCCTCTGCCATCCGCCCGTCGGGCTCAATCTCTACGTCGCCTCGGGCATCGCCAAGATGGGGATCACCGAGCTTACCGTCGCGGTCTGGCCATGGCTGCTGACCATGCTGGGCTTCCTCGTGGTGGTGACGTATTGGCCGGGGCTGTCGCTGTGGCTGCCGAGGCTGCTGGGGATGTAGCAGCGCGAAAGGCACGAACGGTGTACCCTCTCCCCTTGTGGGAGAGGGTGGCTTCGCAAAGCGAAGCCGGGTGAGGGGTTCTTTCCTCATGAACAGTCTTGCGAGCGGAGACATACCCCTCATCCGGCGCTTCGCGCCACCTTCTCCCACAAGGGGAGAAGGGAAGAGAACACCGTCCCGGGAGGAGCAAGCATGATCGAACGCAGCAACGAGCCGAAGGACGCCACGCCATCCGTCATCGCGCAGCATGATGCCATGCTGAACGCGCTACCGTTTTCCGATACGCGGGATTTCGACGATGCCGCCCGCGGCTTCCTCGGCACGATCGAAGACGCGACGATCGCGAACCCGCGGGGGCGGTCGGTGTGGAGCCTGAAGCCCTACGGCTTCCTGTCCGCTGGCGAGGCGCCGTCCACGGTCAATCCGAGCCTGTGGCGGCAGTCGCGGCTCAACATGCAGCATGGCCTGTTCGAGGTCGTGCCCGGCGTCTACCAGGTGCGCGGGCTCGACATCGCCAACATGACGCTGATCGAGGGTGACAACGGCGTCATCGTCGTCGACACCCTGACCTCGATCGAAGGCGCGCGCGCGGCGCTCGATCTCTATTTCAGCCATCGGGGGCTGAAACCGGTTGCGGCGGTGATTTTCACGCATACGCACACCGACCATTGGGGCGGCGCGCGCGGCGCGCTGGAGGAGGACGCGCTCGCCACCGGGCGCGTGCCCATCATCGCGCCGAACCTGTTCATGGAGCACGCCGTCTCCGAGAACATCATCGCGGGGCCGGCCATGCTGCGCCGGGCGCAATACCAATTCGGGCCGCTGCTCGCCAAGGGGGCGCGGGGGCAGGTCGATTGCGGGCTCGGCAAGTCGATGGCGGCAGGCTCGGTTGCGCTGCTGCGCCCCACCGACCTGATCATGGCGACCGGCGATACGCGCGTCATCGACGGCGTCGAATTCGAATTCCAGATGGCGCCGAACAGCGAAGCGCCGGCGGAGATGCACTTCTTCATCCCGCGCTACAAGCTGTTGAACCTCGCCGAGAACTGCACGCACAATTTCCACAATCTGCTGCCGTTCCGCGGCGCCGACGTGCGCGACGCGCTGGCCTGGTCGAAATATCTGGGCGAGGCCTTGTGGCTCTGGGACGGCAAGGCGGAAGCGATGTGCGGCCAGCATCACTGGCCGGTGGGGGGGCGCGAGCGCATCGGCACGATGATCCGGCAGCAGCGCGATCTCTACAAATTCGCGCATGACCAGACCATCCGCCTGATGAACCACGGCCTCACCGCAGCCGAGATCGCCGAGACGATCCAGTTACCGAAGAGTCTGGAAGGCGCCTGGCACGGTCGCGGCTATTACGGCCACATCCGGCACAATGTGAAGGCGATCTACCAGAAATATCTCGGCTGGTACGACGCCAATCCGGTCAATCTCGATCCGCTGCCGCCGGTGGAGTCGGGCAGGAAATATGTCGAGTATATGGGCGGGGCGGACGCGATCCTGGCGCGTGCGCGCACCGATTTCGACAAGGGCGAGTTTCGTTTCGTCGCCCAGGCGCTCGGCCATCTCGTCTTTGCCGAGCCTGACAATGCGGCGGCGCGGGGTCTGCTCGCCGACACGCTGGAGCAGCTCGGCTACGCCGCTGAGAGCGCGACCTGGCGCAACGCGTATCTGTTCGGCGCGCAGGAGTTGCGCCATGGCATGCCGCAAGTGCCGGCCCGTCCCCCGATGCCCCGCGAGACGCTGGCCGCGCTGCGCACCTCTCAGCTCTGGGATGTGCTAGGCATCCGCCTCAACGGTCCCAAGGCGGAAGGCAAACACATCGTCTTGAACTGGCGCTTTTCCGACACCGGCGAGACCTTCGTGCTCAATCTGGAGAATTGCGCGCTCACCTACACCGAGGGCGTGCTGGCCGAGGGTGCCGATGCCGGCTTCACGCTGGAGCGGTCAACGCTCGACGAGGTGATCGCCAAGCTGACGAGCTTTCCGGAGGCGGTTGCCGCCGGCAAGATCAAGCTGTCGGGCAATCCGATGAAGCTTGCCGAGCTGATGGGGCTGATGGACGAATTCCCGCGCATGTTCGAGATCGTCGAGCCGAAGCGGGCGGTGGTGGTTTAGGCGGAGTGCGGCGCGCCGCGTTTTGCCTTCAGTGCGCTCCACATTCGCTGTCATCGCCCGGCTTGACCGGGCGATCCAGTACTCCGAGACGGCAGTGATTGAGCGGATGGGCGGCGGCGTACTAGATGCCCCGGTCAAGCCGGGGCATGACAGTGTGCCTTGAGGTGGTGAGAGCGATATCTACTCCGCGCTGCTCACCAGCTTGATCCGCGGCGCCTGCGCCTCGGTCAGCGTGCGATAGGCCGCGAGATAGTCCAGTGCCATGCGCCGCGCCGTGAAGCGCTTCTCGAACTGCCTGCGGATCGCGGAGCGGTCGAGTTGCGGCAGACGTTTCACCACGCCCGCCGCACTAATCACGTCCTCGACCACGAAGCCGGTCAGCCCCTCGTCGATGATCTCCGGCACCGAGCCGCGGTTGAAGGCGACGACCGGCGTTCCGCACGCCATGGCTTCGATCATCACGAGGCCGAACGGCTCCGGCCAGTCGATCGGCAGCAGAAGCCCGAGCGCGCCGCTCAGGAAATCCGACTTCTCGTGATCGCTGATCTCGCCGATGAACTCCACCAGCGGATTGTTCTCGATCATCGGCCTGATCAGCTCGTCATAGTAATCCTGATCGGCGCGATCGACCTTGGCGGCGATCTTCAGCGGGATGCCGCAATGGGTCGCGATCTTGATGGCGCGGTCGACGCCTTTCTCCGGCGCGATGCGGCCGAGCACGGCGAGGTATTCCTGCTTCGCCGGCTTCGGCGTCAGCAGGTTCTCCGGCAGGCCGTGGTGAATCGTCGTCACCCAGTTTGCCTGCGGCACCGGCCGCCGCTGCGCATTGGAGATCGAGATGACCGGCATCTTGGAGAAGGTGTTGAAGACCGGCTGATGCTCCGGCAGGTCGAGCCGGCCATGCAGCGTGGTCAGGAACGGCGTCGGCTGCCGGTGGAACAGCGACCAGGGATAATAGTCGAGATGGAAGTGCAGGAAGTCGAATTCCTCATCGTCACATTTCTGCCGCACGCGCTCGAGGAGGACCATATGCAGCGCGTTGGGGTCGCGCACGGAACCGTCGAGCCGAAGCGCCCGCGGCCATAACGCATCCAGCTTCGCCGAGGTCTGCGAGTCGCCGCTGGCGAACAGCGTCACATCGTGTCCCAGGGCCACCAGCTCTTCCGTCAACCAATGCACCACCCGCTCGGTGCCGCCATACAGCTTGGGTGGAACAGCCTCCGTCAACGGAGCTACCTGCGCGATGCGCATCTCGCCATCTCCTCTGCGATCATGAATGTTGAACCCCCCGCCTGTACGGCACCGGCAATGCCAGACGAGGGAACGTTCCCGCACCTGCGAAGTTCCTTCTCCCAAACGTTACATATTCGACACGTCGGGGCAGCGTCGCGATGTTGCCACTACATCTTCGCAGATCGTCCGCATCCGCATGTCGTGATCACGAGAGCTGGGAACCCGGGCGACGCGGTCGATGTTCACAGCGCTAAGACAAAATTGAAAATCCTCAGGACGGGGCGATAGCTAAATGGATCATCTTTCTGGATATGCGCGCAGGCCATTTGCCTTTGTCTTGCGCTATCTTCGGATGCGAATGGCATCGCATCTGGTGATCCTGGCTGCGGTCGTCGGGGCCGTTGCCTGCTCGGTAGGCACACAGTACGGGGTTAAATCCCTCGTCGACGCCCTGTCTGCGGGACCCTTGCATGGCGGTGGCGTATGGCTGGCATTCATTTTGCTCATGTCGCTGATCGCCGCCGACAACTTCCTGTGGCGGATCGCCAGCTGGACAGCGAGCTTCACCTTTGTCCGGGTCACGGGTGATTTACGACGTGACATATTTCGTCATCTCACCGGGCACGCGCCGAGCTATTTCTCGGACCGGATGCCGGGAATGCTGACGAGCCGCATCACGGCGACGTCGAACGCGGTGTTCACGGTCGAGAACATGTTCGTCTGGAACGTGTTGCCGCCTTGCATCGCCACGGTTGCCGCCATCGCGCTGATCGGAACGGTGAGCCCTTACATGGCGCTCGGCCTGACCGTGATCGCGGGGGGTATGGTGATCGCGATGTTCCGCCTCGCCGCCGCCGGCAAGCCGCTTCACGACGATTTCGCCGACAAGGCGGCCGCGGTCGACGGCGAGATGATCGACGTCATTAGCAACATGCCGCTGGTCCGTGCCTTCTGCGGCATCGGCCACGAGCACGAGCGGTTCGACGCGACGGTGAACCGGGAGCTGACCGCGCGAAGCCGCAGCCTGCGCTATCTGGAAAAGCTGCGGCTGTTGCATGCCGCCATCACCGTGGTTTTGACGATCGCGCTGATGGCCTGGGCCATCACGCTCTGGCAGAAGGGCGAAGCGACCACCGGCGACGTCGTGCTGGTTTGTACGCTCGGCATCTCCATCCTGAGCGCGACGCGCGATCTCGCGGTGGCGCTGGTCGACGTCACCCAGCACGTCGCGCGGTTGACCGAGGCGATCGCCACGCTTTTGGTGCCACACGAATTGCGCGATCACCCCGAGGCGGAGCCGCTGGTGAAGAGCGGCGCGGCGATCGCATTCAACAACGTCACCTTCGGCTATCCCGGCGGCGACAAGATCTTCGAGCGGTTCAGCCTGCGGCTTCAGCCCGGCCAGCGCGTCGGCCTGGTCGGCCAGTCCGGCGGCGGCAAGTCGACGTTGTTCACGCTGCTGCAGCGCTTCTACGATACCGACGAAGGCAGCATCACCATCGACGGCCAGGACATCTCCATGGTGACGCAGCAGAGCCTGCGCGAGGCGATCTCGGTCGTGCCGCAGGACATTTCGTTGTTTCACCGCTCGATCCGCGAGAACATCCGCTACGGCCGCCCGAACGCGACCGACGACGAGGTGTTGCGCGCGGCGATTGCGGCGCGCTGCGACTTCGTCGAGAGCTTGCCCGAAGGCCTCGACACCATGGTCGGTGACCGCGGCGTCAAGATGTCCGGCGGCCAGCGCCAGCGCATCGCGATCGCGCGCGCCTTCCTGAAGGACGCGCCGATCCTGCTGCTGGACGAGGCCACCGCGGCGCTCGACAGCGAGTCCGAGGAAGCGATCCGCGAGGCACTCTCCCGCCTGATGCGGGGCCGCACCGTGATCGCGATCGCGCATCGGCTGGCGACGCTGCGCAATTTCGACCGCGTGGTGGTGCTGAAGAACGGCAAGATCATCGAGGACGGTGCGCCCGACCGCCTGATGCAGGGCCACGGTCCCTACCGGGAGCTGGTGACGCAGGAAATGAGTCGGCTCCCGAAGGTCGCCGCGTAAACCCAACAGTCGCGTTCGCGTTGGTTGCGTTTCGAAACAAGGCGCAGGGGAGCAGCTCATGGCAACCGAAGCCGTAACCCAGATCATCTCCGTGTCGCAGACGGTGGACGCGGTCGCGGAGCAGACGTTCTACATCCCGATGACCGGGCCCGCGGCACGACCGCGGCGCTCCCTCAAGCACGACGACATGTTCATCGTGCTCGACAGCCATGGCGACATCGGCGCCTCCGCCGGCGGGCCGGACGGCCTGTTTCACTACGATACGCGCTATCTGGCGCGGCTGGAGCTCGTGCTCGACGATCTCCAGCCGCTGCTGCTCGGCTCCAACCTGCGCGACGACAATTCGGCACTGACCGTCGACCTGACCAATCCGGACATCTACCGTCAGGGCCGGCTGGTGTTTCAGAAGGACCTGCTGCACATCGTGCGCACGATCTTCCTGTGGCGCGGCACGGCCTATCAGCGCATCGGCGTGCAGAACCACGGCGAGGAACGGGCCACCTTCGAGCTGACGCTGCTGTTCGACAACGACTTTGCCGACCTGTTCGAGGTTCGCGGCGAGCGCCGCCCGCGCCGCGGGACCGGCACCAGCAAATTGCTCGGGCCGACCGACGTGCTGTTCGAATATCGCGGTCTCGATGACACCGAGCGCACCACGAGCCTGCATTTCGACCCGCGCCCGACGCGGCTGTCGGTCAATGCCGCGACCTGGCAGCTCGAGCTGGATCCTCACGAATCGAAATCCCTGTTCGTGGCCGTATCCTGCAATCGGCCGGCCACGGAGAAGCCCGTGCGCTTCTTCAGGGGTTTGCTCGCCCATCGCCGCGAGATGCGCAACTCGACCAAGGGCGCAGCCAGCATCGAGACCTCCAACAACATCTTCAACGAGGTGCTGTGCCAGGCCATGGCCGACCTCAACATGCTGATGACGGAGACGCCGCAGGGACGTTATCCCTATGCCGGCATTCCCTGGTACTCGACGACGTTCGGCCGTGACGGCCTGATCACCGCGCTCCAGATGCTGTGGGTCGATCCGCGCGTCGCCAAGGGCGTGCTGAGGCGTCTCGCGCATTTCCAGGCCAAGGTGGTCGATCCGCTTGCGGACGCCGCGCCCGGCAAGATCCTGCATGAGATGCGCGGGGGAGAGATGGCGGCGCTGCGCGAGGTGCCGTTCGCGCAATATTACGGCAGCGTCGATTCGACCGCGCTGTTCGTGTTGCTCGCCGGGAGCTATTTCGAACGGACCGGCGACGAGAAGACTCTGATCGAGCTATGGCCGGCGATCGAGGCGGGGCTGGCCTGGATCGACGGCCCCGGCGATCCCGACCAGGACGGGTTCGTCGAATATCAGCGCGCGACCGAGATGGGGCTGGCCAACCAGGGCTGGAAAGACTCCTACGACGCGATCTTCCACGCCGACGGCCAGCTCGCGGAAGGCAACATCGCGCTCGCCGAAGTCCAGGGCTACGTCTACGCCGCCAAGCAGCTCGCCGCCCGTTGCGCGCTGCGGCTCCGCAAGCCGGAGCGTGTGCGCAAGCTCGAGGCCGACGCCAGGGCGCTGGCGGAGCGCTTCGAGAAGGCGTTCTGGTGCGAGGAGCTCGGCACCTATGCGCTCGCTCTCGACGGCAAGAAGCGGCCGTGCAAGGTTCGGACCTCGAATGCCGGTCAGGTCCTGTTCAGCGGCATGATCCGGGAGGCCCGCGCCCGCCTCGTCGCCGCCGACCTGATGCGGCCGCACTTCTTCTCGGGCTGGGGAATCCGCACCGTCGCGCAGGGCGAGGTACGCTACAACCCGATGTCCTACCATGACGGGTCGATCTGGCCGCACGACAATGCGCTGATCGCGCTCGGGCTGGCGCGCTACGGCCTCAAGCACTCGGTGGCACATGTCTTCAAGGGGCTGTTCGACGCGGCGACCTACATGGACCTGCGCCGGCTGCCCGAATTGTTCTGCGGTTTCCGGCGCGAGAAGCGGCGAGGCCCGACGCTCTATCCGGTCGCCTGCGCACCGCAGGCCTGGGCCAGCGCGACGCCGTTCACGCTGCTGGAAGCGGCGCTCGGCCTCGAATTCGACGTGGCCCGCGGCGAGATTCGCCTGCGCAACCCGCATCTGCCCGCGTTTCTCAACGAAGTGATCCTGCGCGATCTGCACCTCGGCGAATCCAGCGTCGATCTTCGCGTCAGCCGTCACGGCGATGACGTGGCGCTGGAGGTGATGCGCACGCGCGGCCAGATCCAGGTCTCGATCGTGTTGGCGCGCTAAACGCGCGAGGAGGTGTTTCATGCGTACCGCCGGATGGTCGGCTCTGAGCGTGGCGATCGTCGCGGGATTGACGGTCGCCGTATCACGCGCGGCGGAGGAGCCGCCCGTCGCGCCAACGACACCTCCAAGTGAAGCGAACGCGCCGGCGACGGCCCAGCCGCCCGCCTCGACCGTTCCGGTGACGCCGAAGGATGCAGCGCCCCCGCCGTCGGTGACCATCATCGGCGCCAGCGAGGCCCACGGCGTGCTCGGCCGCGACGTGCGCAGCGCGGCCGGCGAGGACATGGGCCGTATCGTCGACGTCATCGTCGATCGCGCCGGCCATGTCCGCGCCGCGGCCATCGATTTCGGCGGATTTCTCGGCGTCGGCAGCCGCAAGATCGTGGTGGACTGGAATGCGCTGCGCTTCGGCAAGATCGCCAACAAGAAGGACAGCATCACGCTGGAATTGACCAAGGCGCAGGTCGCCGCCGCGCCGGAATACAAGGAGGACACGCCGATCGTCGTGCTCGGTGCGTCCGGCAGCCTTCAACCGCTGCAAGCGATCCAGTGAGGTGCGGGGAGGGCTGACCGCCTGTGCTGTTGTCGAGGAAGCCGAAGCATGCAGATCGCGATGGCCGCGTTGAACAGGACAACGTCGCCGCGACGTCGGTCACTGGCATCCCGGCGCCGTCGCGCCAGAGCCTGCGTGGCCTCGACTGGTTCATCTTCTTCCTCGCCGACGTGCAGACTGGGTTCGGACCGTTCATCGCGGTCTATCTGACCACCCAGAAATGGACCCAAGTCGAGATCGGCCTCGTGCTGTCGATCGGCGGCATCGTCGCGTTGATCGGGCAGATGCCGGGCGGGGCGATCATCGATGCCGCGAAATCGGAGCGGCTGGGCGCCGCGCTCGCGATCGCGACCATCGGTGCTTGCGCGCTCGCCTATGCCGCGATGCCGATCTTCCCGGTGGTGGTCACGGCCGCCACCCTGCATGCGATGGCGAGCTGCGTGCTGGGCCCCGCCATCGCGGCGATCAGCCTCGGCCTCGTCGGCCCGCTGGCGATCGGCGAGCGGCTCCGCCGCAACGCGCGGTTCGCCTCGCTCGGTAACGGCGTCGCGGCGGCGGTGATGGGGACCGCGGGCTATCTGCTGTCGAGCCGCTCGGTGTTCCTGGTGACCTTCCTGCTCGCAATCCCGACCCTGATCGCGCTCTCGCGGATTCGCGAGCACGAGGTCGATATCAGGCGTTGTCACGGCGAGATGCCGCCCGAAGCGGCCGACCGCGCCGACACCAACATCTGGCATCTGATCCGGCAACGCCCGCTGATCGTTTTCGCCCTCAGCGTGCTGCTGTTGCAGCTCGCCAACGCCTCGATGATGCCGCTGATGGCAAGCGCAGTGACGGCGCGGTCCGCCCAATGGGCGACGGTGCTGGTCGCCTTTTGCATCGTCGTTCCGCAGGCGATCGTGGCGTTGCTGTCGCCGACGGTCGGGTGCAAGGCGCAAGCGTGGGGCCGGCGGCCGCTGCTGCTGATCGGATTCGGCGCGCTGGCGATCCGCGGCCTGCTGTTTGCGACCGTGCGCGATCCGTATCTCCTGGTGCTCGTGCAAGTGTTTGACGGCATCACCGCGGCGGTGTTCGCCGTGATGATTCCGCTGATCGTGGCCGACGTCGCCTTCGGCAGCGGCCATTTCAACCTGGCGCAGGGCATCGTCGGCACCGCGACCGGCATCGGCGCGTCGCTGAGCACGGTGCTCGGAGGCTATGTCAGCGACAAGTTCGGCAACGCCACCGCCTTCATCGGGCTGTCCGGCGTTGCCGCGACCGGGCTACTGCTGATCCTTTTCGTGATGCCGGAGACCCGGCGCACGGCATGATCGCGGCAAAAGAAAAAGCCGGCCGAAGCGAGCTCGGCCGGCCAAGTCACGGGGGAGAAACCGATCAGGCGTCGAGATGCTGCAGGCGCTGGCGATTGCGCAGCACGATCTGGCGAGCGCCGGAGAAGCCGAGAATGCCCTGGGCGTGAAGCTGCGACAGTGCGCGCGACACGGTTTCGAGCGTGAGGCCGAGATAATCGCCGATGTCGCGGCGGCACATCGGCAGCGCCATCATGCCGGCAACGGTAAGGCGGCGGTCCATTTCAAGCAGGAAGGTCGCAACGCGCTCCATCGCGGTCTTGCGGCCCAGCAGCAGCATGTGGTCCTCGGCATGACGCAGCTCGGAGGCGGTCATCGCCCAGAGCTTGCGGGCGACCTGGACGTCGGTGCCGGCAGCCTTCTCGAGGCTCGCGCGCTTCACGAGGCGCACCGTGGTGTCGATGATGGCTTCGGCGGCAAGGCGATGAACCGGACCGGATTCGAGGCCGAACACGTCGCCGGGAAGATGGAAGGCGCCGATCTGGCGACGGCCGTCGGACAGGAGCTTGTAGCTGCTCACCGCGCCGGAGACGACCTGGTAGACATATTCGGCCGGCTCGTCCTCGCCATAGATCTCCTCGTCCTTGCGGTAGGAGAACTCCGTGGCGACGAGGCCGACATAGCCCGTGATGGCGCCGAACTGGTCGGTAACGGGGTGGGCAGGGGCAATCTTGCCGATGATCTGGGTGTTGATCGCCTGGGTGTTGAGCGTCTGGGTCAGCATCTGCGCCATCTCCGTTGTGATGGCGCATTGGTACGCGGTATCCGGGGCTTCGAAAATTTCGAGCGATATCTTAAGGGGGTCGCCTTACGTAGAATCCCGTAGGTCAGGCCTGGGGGCGGTCCTGGATGGCGTGGCGGATGCACTTGACCAGATTTTCGTCGAGAAGCGGCTTCAAAACCACGTCTTTGATGCCCGCCGTCGTGGCCCGGGCCGAGATGTTCTCGTCGGGATAGCCGGTGATCAGGATCACGGGCGCGTCGCGGTCGGATTTGCGCAATTGGCCGGCCAACTCGATGCCGTTGATGTCAGGCATCTTGTAGTCGATGACATAGCAGTCCGGCCCGGGCGCGCCGCCGACGTTGAGCAGCGCCGTGCCGCTCCTGAAGGTTCGCACGGCAAAGCCGTCGGCCTCCAGCAGGAACCGCAGGGACCCCAGGACGGCGGCATCATCATCGACCACAAAGACGGTGAGTTGTGCGGGGGACGCCGGCCGCGCACGATGTGAGCTGACCTCGATCATGCTGTCTGGTTAGCACGGCGCCGGCAAGGTGCCTTGACCTGGCTCAATCCTTGAGCATGCCGGCTCGCATCGCCAGCCTGACCAGTTCCGAGAGACTGCTCGCCTGCATCTTGGTCATGACGTTGGCCCGGTAGACCTCGATGGTGCGCGGGCTGATGTCGTATTCTCGGGCGATCAGCTTGTTGGAGAGGCCCGCGATCAGCCCTTCCATGACCTGGCGCTCCCTGGGACTGAGGGACGCGACGCGGGCGGCGATGTCGTGTGCCACGGCTTCATTCTTGGCGGCGGGCTCGGCCTGACGGATCGCCGACTCGATCATGGCGGTGAGACGGTCGTCATCGAACGGCTTTTCCAGGAAATCGACGGCTCCGAGCTTCATCGCCTCGACCGCGAGCGGCACATCGCCATGACCAGTCATGATCAGGATCGGGAACGTGCTTTGCTGCGCCTTCATCCGCTTCAAGAGCTCGATCCCGTCGAGGCCGGGCATGCGCACGTCGGAGACGACGCAGCCGAAATCGAGGCGGGGCAGGGCATCGAGAAAGGCGAGGGCGTCGTCGAACAGCGTGACGCCGAAGCCGGCGGAATCCAGCAGGAAATTCAGCGAATCGCGCATCGCCGCGTCGTCGTCTATGACGTAGACATGTCCCTTGGTCGTCATGAAATCAGCTCTCGTCGGTTGCCGGCAAGGTGAAGCGGAATGTCGCTCCGCCAGCTGCGTTGCTCTCGGCCCACATGCGACCGCCATGAGCCTCGATGATCGAGCGGCTGATGGAGAGCCCCACGCCCATGCCGGTGTCCTTGGTGGTGAAGAAGGTCTGGAACAGGTTTGGAATCACGTCGTCCCGGAAGCCCGAGCCGGTGTCGGACACCTCCACCTCGATCATATCGTCCGCGACGCGGGTGTTGGCGACGACGAGCTCGCGGCGCGGCGACTGCGCCATCGCCTCCAGCGCGTTGCGAAACAGATTGACCAGCACCTGCTGGATTTGCACCCGGTCGGCGAGGACGAGATCGGCGTCGGGATCGAGGCTGAAGCGGAGCTGCACGTTCTGCTCGCGCGCGCCGGCGAGCCCGAGCGCGCCGGCCTCCTCGATCAGCTTGGACAGGCTCTCGACCCTCTTCTCCGACTCGCCGCGGGAGACGAAGTCGCGCAGGCGCCGGATGATCTGGCCGGCGCGCAGGGCCTGCTCCGCCGCGCGATCCAGCGCGTTTTCGACCTTCGGCGTGTTGGGATCGCTGCTGCCGGCGAGGAGGCGCCGCGACCCCTTCATGTAATTGCTGATCGCGGCCAGCGGCTGGTTGAGCTCGTGGGCGAGCGCGGAGGCCATTTCACCCATCGCAGTCAGCCGCGAGACGTGGACGAGCTCGGATTGCAATTCCTGCAGCCGGGCCTGGGTCTGCTGGTGCTCCGTAAGGTCGCGCACGAAGCCCGTGAAATAGGGCTCGCCGCCGGATTCCATCTCGCCGATCGACAGGTGCATCGGAAAGGTCGTGCCGTCGCGGCGCTTGCCGGTCACGATGCGGCCGATGCCGATGATGTGCGGATCGTTCGTGGTGCGGTAACGGGCGATGTAGCTGTCGTGCCGGGTGCGATCGGGTTCCGGCATCAGGATGCTGACGTTCTGGCCGATTGCCTCGTGCTCGGACCAGCCGAACAGGCGCTCCGCGGCCGTGCTGAACAGCTGCATGATGCCGTGGCCATCGATGACGATCATGGCATCGGGAATGGTTTGGAGAATGGAGCGGAGGTGGCTCTCGCGCGTGCGCAGCGCCTCCTCGACCTGCTTTTCCTCGTCGACGTCGAGAAAGATGCCGCTGAGATGACGGGCGACGCCATCTTCGTCGCGAATGAGTCCGGCCCGGGCGCGAATCCACTGTCCGCTGCCGGAGGCATTCGCGACCTTGAAAGACACGTCGAAGCCGCCGCCACGCTCGGAAACGCGCTTGATTGCGCTCTCGACCCGCTCTCTGTCCGCGGGCTGAAGCCGCGACAGGAACAGCTCGTAGCTCGCCGGCTGATCCCGCTCGATGCCGAGCAGGGCCTTGGCGGTATCGGACCAGTCCAAGTCCCGTGTCGTGAGGTCGAGATCCCAGGTGCCGACGCCAAATCCTTCGATCCGAACGCGAAAACGTTCGCCCCGACTATCGTCCTGCGAGTACGTTACGGGGGGCGGCGACAAATGGTGCTCCTATCTCGATGCGGCGGCTCCGGACGCCGTTACCGCTCCCCTAATGTCGCTCAAGGCCGGGCCGGAGGCAAGTTCCGTCGCTTGCGGATTGACGGCAAGCCGGGCGCCCGTAGCCTTCTTGATCTATCTCATCCCCATGTGTGGAGGCAGGCGTAAGTTTCGCCAAAGTTTCTGCACCGGAGAATTTCGATGACATACGCGACCGTGATGGTCAGCTTGGCGCTCGATCAGCCCAACGAGGCGCGTCTCCAGGTCGCCGGCGAACTCGCCGAACGATTCGAGGCGACCATCGTCGGGATCGCCGCGGCGCGGTTCGCGCCGCCGCTCTATTTCACCGATGGCGCCGAGGCCCAGGCGCTGATCGACGACGGCGAAGCTTCGGTCGAGCGGCGGCTGGCCGGTCTCGAGGCGCAATTCCGGGCCGCTACGAAGAATCGTGGCGGACATGCGGAGTGGCGCAGCGCCATGGATTTCCCGGTACGATTCGCCCTCGCGCAGGCGCGTTGCGCCGACATCGTCGTCAGCGGCGGGCAGAGCCCGGCCTTCTCCGACGCCTTCGCGCTGGCAAGCCCGAAGGATCTGGTGATGCAGGCCGGTCGCCCGCTTCTCGTCGTTCCCGACCGGGTCAACTGGCTCGATCTGCGTAGCGTGCTGGTGGCGTGGAAGGACACGCCGGAGGCGCGGCGGGCGGTGGCCGATGCGCTGCCGATGCTGCGCAAGGCAAGGGACGTCACCATCGCCACGATTCCGGAGGGCGACGACGACCGCTCGCTCGTGATGGCCGGCGTCACCGACGTGGCCGCCTGGCTCGCCCGCCACGGCGTCACCGCGACGGCGCGCATCTGCGAGGGCGCTCGGAACGAAACCGCCGCCGCGCAACTGGAGAAAGTCGCCGGCGAGGTCGATGCCGGCCTGATCGTTGCAGGCGCATATGGTCATTCGAGATTTCGCGAACTGATCCTGGGGGGCGTCACCCAATATCTGGTCACGCAGACTGCCCGCAGCGTGCTGCTGTCGCATTGACGGCCGGCCAGGATCGAATCGAGGAGGACGCGTCGTGTACAAATTTCTTGAACAGACCGTTGACGGCTACATGACGCGCAACGTCAAGGTGGTGCAGCGTGACCGCGACCTGCTCGAGCTCAGCGAGATGTTCGAGACCGACGATTTCAACTCCTATCCGGTCGAGGACGACGGCCAAGTGGTCGGCATCGTCACCAAATTCGACATCCTGAAGTGCTTCGCCTTCACGCCGAGCCAGATGCTGCCGCGCTATCACGACCTGATGAGCCGCAAGATCGGCGACGTCATGACTCCCGAGTTCATCTATGTCAGCCCCGACACGCGGCTGACGCGCGTGCTCCAGATCATGGTCGAACACCGCATCAGGAGCATCATCGTGCTCGACAGCACGCAGAAGCTGGTCGGGATCATCGCCCGCGAGGACGTTATCGCAGCACTCAAGGCGACGGCGCGCGACTGACGGGCCATCCCTGATCGAGTTCATTGTCGCCTCCGTGATTGTACGGAGGCTGTTTGCGTTTGTGCGTCATGCCGGGTTGGCCTGCGTGCGTCGAGATTTTGAAGGGAACCAGCACGACCTCGCCCGCTCCGAAGAACTTAAGTGCCGCTCTTGATTGAAATCAATTCCCGGTGAGGGTGAATGTGGTTTCTGGCGTTGTGTTCTTTCAGAGAGAATCCGCATGAGCCAGCCCTCCATTTCCAAATCCATGACCATCGGTGAAAGCGGCTTGGCTGTCGTGTTCGCAGTCACCGCCTTCCTCTGCGTGATCGCTTCGGCCAAGGCGCTCGATGCGCCCTTCGCCTTCCATGCCGCGCTCAGCGCGGCGGCGAGCCTGGCGGCGGTGTTCGTCATCATCAACCGCTACCTCGACCGCCCGGCGGCGCTGCCGCCGCAGGAAATCAACGGCCGCCCGAACTACAACATGGGCCCGATCAAGTTCTCCGCGTTCATGGCGATGTTCTGGGGCATTGCCGGCTTCCTCGTCGGCCTAATCATCGCCTCGCAGCTGGCTTGGCCGGCGTTGAACTTCGACCTGCCCTGGACCAGCTTCGGTCGCTTGCGACCGCTGCACACTTCGGCGGTGATCTTCGCCTTCGGCGGCAACGTGCTGATCGCGACCTCCTTCTACGTTGTGCAGAAGTCCTGCCGCGCGCGCCTCGCCGGTGATCTCGCACCGTGGTTCGTCGTGATCGGCTACAATTTCTTCATTCTGATCGCCGGCACCGGCTATCTGCTCGGCGTCACGCAAGGCAAGGAATACGCCGAGCCCGAATGGTACTCGGATCTCTGGCTGACCATCGTCTGGGTGGTTTATCTGCTGGTCTTCCTCGTCACCGTCATCAAGCGCAAGGAACCGCACATCTTCGTCGCGAACTGGTTCTATCTCGCTTTCATGGTGACGATCGCGGTGCTGCATCTCGGCAACAACCCCGCGCTGCCCGTCTCTGTGTTCGGCTCCAAGTCCTACATCGCCTGGGGCGGCATCCAGGACGCCATGTTCCAATGGTGGTACGGCCACAATGCGGTCGGCTTCTTCCTGACCGCCGGCTTCCTCGCCATCATGTACTACTTCATCCCGAAGCGCGCCGAGCGGCCGATCTATTCCTACCGGCTGTCGATCATCCACTTCTGGGCGCTGATCTTCCTCTATATCTGGGCCGGCCCGCACCATCTGCACTACACGGCGCTGCCGGACTGGACGCAGACGCTCGGCATGACCTTCTCGATCATGCTGTGGATGCCCTCCTGGGGCGGCATGATCAACGGCCTGATGACGCTGTCGGGTGCGTGGGACAAGCTGCGCACCGACCCCGTGCTGCGCATGCTCGTCGTCTCCGTCGCCTTCTACGGCATGTCGACCTTCGAAGGCCCGATGATGTCGATCAAGGTGGTCAACTCGCTCAGCCACTACACCGACTGGACCATCGGTCACGTGCATTCGGGCGCGCTCGGCTGGGTCGGCTTCGTCTCCTTCGGCGCGCTCTATTGCCTGGTGCCGTGGGCCTGGAACCGCAAGGGCCTCTACAGCCTGAAGCTCGTCAACTGGCACTTCTGGATCGCCACGCTCGGCATCGTTCTCTACATCTCGGCGATGTGGGTGTCCGGCATCCTGCAGGGTCTGATGTGGCGCGCCTACACCTCGCTCGGCTTCCTCGAATATTCCTTCATCGAGACCGTCGAGGCGATGCATCCCTTCTACATCATCCGCGCAGCCGGCGGCGGCCTGTTCCTGATCGGCTCGCTGATCATGGCCTACAATCTCTGGATGACGGTTCGCGTCGGCGAACAGGAAGCCCAGATGCCCGTCGCTCTTCAGCCGGCGGAATGAGGAGCTAAAGCAATGTCGTTCTGGACACGCCACCAAATCTTCGAAAAGAACTCGATCATCCTGATCGTCGGCATCCTGCTGGTGATCGCGATCGGCGGTCTCGTCGAAATCACCCCGTTATTCTACCTCAAGAGCACGATCGAGAAGGTCGACGGGGTGAGACCCTATACGCCGCTGGAGCTGGCGGGGCGCAACGTCTACGTCCGCGAGGGCTGCTATCTCTGCCATTCGCAGATGATCCGGCCGCTGCGCGACGAGGTCGAGCGCTACGGCCACTTCTCGCTCGCCGCGGAGAGCATGTTCGACCATCCGTTCCAGTGGGGCTCCAAGCGCACCGGTCCGGACCTCGCCCGCGTCGGCGCCAAATATTCCGACGACTGGCACGTGACCCATCTGACCAACCCGCGCGCGATCGTGCCGCAGTCGGTGATGCCGGGCTATCCGTTCCTCAGCCGGAACGAAGTCGACCCGGACGCGATCGCCGACCACATGCGCACGCTGCGGACCGTCGGTGTGCCCTACACGGACGACCAGATCGCCAGCGCGGGCGCCGATCTGAAGGCCCAGGCCGATCCGGAGAATGCCGGCACCGACGCCTTCAACAAGCGCTACGCCAAGGCCGTCGTGCGCAATTTCGACGGCAAGGCCGGAACGCCGACCGAGATGGACGCGCTGATTGCGTATCTGCAGATGCTGGGCACGCTGGTCGACTTCAAGATCTACAACGAGAAAGCCAATCTTCGCTGAGAAGGCATGAACGATGAAAGCTATCCTGACAGTCCATAATCTAGCGTCCGAGCTCGTGACGACGATCTGGACGCCGGCGTTCGTCGCGATCTTTCTCGCGATCATCGCCTACGCTTTTTGGCCCCGTAACAAGGCTGCCTTCGATGAAGCAGCGCACCTGCCGTTGCGGGAGGAGTGAGACACCATGACCGATCATCATAGCGACATCGATTCCGTCTCCGGCAAGTCCACGACCGGGCACGAGTGGGACGGCATCAAGGAGCTCAACACCCCGCTGCCCCGCTGGTGGGTGATCACCTTTTACCTCACCATCGTCTGGGCGATCGGCTACTGGATCGTCTATCCGGCATGGCCGCTGATCGCCAGCAATACCACGGGCGTGTTCGGCTATTCCTCGCGCGCCGACGTCGCGGTCGAGCTCGCTAACCTCGAGAAGATCCGTGGTGACAAGATGGCGGCGCTGGGTGCGGCCCCGCTCGCCGACATCGAGAAGGATCCGGCCTTGCTGGCGCTCGCCCGTGCCAAGGGCAAGACTGTGTTCGGCGACAATTGCGCGCCGTGCCACGGCTCCGGCGGTGCCGGCGCGAAGGGCTATCCGAACCTGAACGACGACGACTGGCTGTGGGGCGGCACGCTCGACCAGATCATGCAGACCATCCAGTTCGGCGCGCGTTCCGGTCATGCCAAGACGCATGAGGGCCAGATGCTCGCCTTCGGCAAGGACGGCGTGCTGAAGCCGGACGAGATCGCCACGGTCGCCAATTACGTGCGGTCGCTGTCGGGCCTGTCGACCCGTAACGGCTTCGATGCCGCCAAGGGCGCGAAGATTTTTGCGGAAAACTGCGTCGCCTGCCATGGCGACGGCGGCAAGGGCAACCAGGAGATGGGCGCACCGAACCTGACCGACAAAATCTGGCTCTACGGTTCCGACGAGGCGACCCTGATCGAGACCATCAGCCAGGGCCGCGCCGGGGTGATGCCGGCCTGGGAAGGGCGGCTCGATCCCGCCACCATCAAGGCGATGGCGGTCTACGTCCACTCGCTGGGCGGTGGAAAGTAGCGGATCCGCGGCTCAAAGATTCAGGCGGGGGTGCACAAAAGTGCCCCCGTTTGAGCTGGATCAACTGACGCGGCGATGTCGGGTCTAGGTTTAATCGCACCTCTTCGAGAAGCTCTAGGCGATGAACAAGACCGTCAACCCGAACGAACTGAAGCCTGCGGACGACGTCGGGCCGCTCTACGCGGCCCGCAAGAAGGTCTACCCCCAGAGCGTCTCCGGCACGTTCCGCCGGATCAAATGGGCGCTGATGGCGTTCTGCCTCGGCGTCTATTACTTCCTGCCGTTCGTGCGTTGGAACCGCGGCCTCGGCGCCCCCAGCCAGGCGGTGCTGATCGACCTGCCCAACAGCCGCTTCTATTTCTTCTTCATCGAGCTGTGGCCGCAGGAGGTCTACTACTTCACCGGCCTGTTGATCGTGGCCGCGGTGGCGCTGTTCCTGATGAACTCGGTCGGTGGCCGTATCTGGTGCGGCTATCTCTGCCCGCAGACGGTGTGGACCGACCTGTTCTATGCCGTCGAGCGCCTGATCGAGGGTGACCGGCGCGAGCGGATGAAGAAAGACAAATCGTCCGATCCCTTGAAGCTCGAGCGGATCTCCGAGATCGTGCTCAAGCATTCGATCTGGCTGATGATTGCCTGGTGGACCGGCGGCGCCTGGGTGCTCTACTTCAACGACGCGCCGACCCTGGTGAAGGAACTCGTCACCTTCCAGGGCCCGATGATCGCCTATATCTGGATCGGCATCCTCACGGCCTCGACCTATCTGCTCGCCGGCTTCATGCGCGAGCAGGTCTGCACCTATATGTGCCCGTGGCCGCGCATCCAGGCCGCGCTCACCGACGAATGGGCGCTGAACGTCACCTATCGCTACGACCGCGGCGAGAAGCGCACCTCGGTCAAGAAGGCCGCCGAGCTGCGCGCGCTCGGCCAGCAGGTCGGCGATTGCGTCGATTGCTACCAGTGCGTCGCGGTCTGCCCGACCGGCATCGACATCCGCAACGGACCGCAGATGGAATGCATCCAGTGCGGTCTCTGCATCGATGCCTGCGACAACGTGATGGCCAAGATCGGCCGCCCGAAGCGGCTGATCGGTTACGACAACGACATCAACATCCACCGCCGCCAGGAAGGCAAGGCGCCGATCTACCGCATCGTTCGCGCCCGCACCATCGTCTACAGCGCGATCATCGCGGCCGTCGGCGGCTTCATGGTCTATACGCTGGCGACCCGCAGCCTGCTCGACGTCAACGTGCTGCACGACCGCAATCCGGTCGCGGTCAAGCTCAGCGACGGCTCGATCCGCAATGCCTACACGGTGCGGCTGTTGAACAAGAGCGGCTACGACCGCGCCATCGCCATCGACGTCGAGGGGCCAGTCAATCCCACAATGCACGTCGTCGGCGTCGATTCGGTAACGCCGGACCGGCCCATCATCGTGATTCCGCGCGACTCCACCAGCGAGCTGCGGCTGCTCGTCACGGCGCCGGCCGAGAACAATCCGGAGAAGTCGATTCCCGTTCGCTTCCACGTCATGGATATCGGGCTGGGCGTCGCCGCGAGCGCCACCGACAATTTCGTCGCGCCGTAAATCCAGGAGAACATCATGTCATCCAAGCCGCTGACCGGAACCAAGGTCCTCCTGATGCTGGTGGCCTTCTTCGGCCTGGTGATCGGCGTCAACGTGACCATGATGAAGCTCGCCATCGCGACGCTGCCCGGCACCGACGTCGACAGCCCCTATGCTGCCGGCTTGACCTACGACCGCGAGATCCTGGCGGCGCAGGACCAGGCCGCGCGCAAATGGAAGGTCAACGCCCATATCGAGCGTCGCAACGACGGCGGTGCCATGGTCCAGGTCGAGGCCCGCGATGCCGGCGGCCAGCCGATCGCCGGGCTTAAATTCGGCGGACGGCTGGAGCGGCCGACCGACAAGCGCGCCGATCTTGCCGTCGAGCTCACCGAAGCCGGCATCGGCCTCTATCGCGGCGATGCTGCGTCCGTCGCGCCGGGCCAGTGGGACCTGGTGATCGAGGGCGAGGCGCGAGGGACGCGCGTGTTCCTGTCGCGCAACCGCGTGATCCTGAACTGAAGGGTTTTGCCATGCAGGTCACGCGCGATTTCTCCCATTATGTTCGCGAGGCGGGCGAGGGCGTCCAGCACATCGATCTGGCGGTGGAAGGCGTTCACTGCGCCGGTTGCATGGCCAAGATCGAGCGCGGCCTATCCGCCATCCCCGACGTCACGCTGGCGCGCGTCAACCTCACCGACCGCCGCGTCGCGCTGGAATGGAAGGCGGGCACGCTCGACCCAAGCCGGTTCATCGATCGGCTTGAAGAGCTCGGCTACAAGGCCTATCCGTTCGAGACCGAGAGCGCGGAGGTGGCGGAGGTCGCCGAGTCGCGCTTCCTGCTGCGCTGCCTCGGCGTCGCGGCATTCGCCACCATGAACGTGATGATGCTGTCGATCCCGGTGTGGTCGGGCAACGTCTCCGACATGCTGCCCGAGCAGCGCGACTTCTTCCACTGGCTGTCGGCGCTGATCGCACTGCCGGCGGCGGCCTATGCCGGCCAGCCGTTCTTTCGCTCGGCCTGGCGCGCGCTGTCGGCGAAGACGACCAACATGGACGTGCCGATCTCGATCGGCGTGATCCTGGCGCTCGGCATGTCCGTGGTCGAGACCATTCACCACGCCGAGCACGCCTATTTCGACGCGGCGATCATGCTGCTGACCTTCCTCCTGGTCGGCCGCTTCCTCGATCAGAACATGCGGCGGCGGACCCGCGCGGTTGCCGGCAATCTCGCGGCGCTGAAGGCCGAGACGGCCGCGAAGTTCGTCGGTCCCGATGAAATCTCGCAGGTGCCGGTGGCCGCGATCCATCCCGGCGACATCGTGCTGCTCAGGCCGGGCGAACGCTGCGCCGTCGACGGCACCGTGATCGAGGGGCGTTCGGAGATCGACCAGAGCCTGATCACCGGCGAAACGCTCTATGTCACGGCCGAGCAGGGCACGCCGGTTTACGCAGGATCGATGAACATCTCCGGCACGCTGCGGGTGCGGGTTTCGGCCGCGTCCGAGGCGACGCTGCTCGCCGAGATCACGCGGCTGCTCGACAATGCGCTCCAGGCCCGCTCGCGCTACATGCGCCTCGCCGACCGCGCCTCGCGGCTATATGCGCCGGTGGTGCACGCGACCGCGCTTCTGACTATCTTCGGCTGGGTCATCGCCGGCGCGTCCTGGCACGATGCGATCGTGACGGGCGTTGCCGTGCTGATCATCACCTGCCCCTGCGCGCTGGGGCTGGCGATTCCGACCGTGCAGACGGTCGCCTCGGGCGCGATGTTCAAGGCGGGCGTGCTGCTCAATGCAGGTGATGCCATCGAGCGGCTGGCCGAGGCCGATCATGTCATCTTCGACAAGACCGGCACGCTGACGCTGCCCGATCTTGAAGTGATGAATGCCGCCGACATTCCGGCCAACATCTTCGAGCTCGCCGGCCGCCTGGCGTTGTCGAGCCATCATCCGGTCGCCGCCGCCGTGGCGCAGGCCGCCGGTGCCAAATCGCCGATCGTCGGTGCCGTCGAGGAAGCCGGACAGGGTGTCCGCGCGACCGTGGACGGCGTCGAGCTTCGCCTCGGCCGCCCTTCCTTCTGCGGTGCGGAGGGGGTGGTCGGCAATGCCATGGTCGATCCTGAAGCCTCCGTCGTGGCGTTCAGCAAGGGCAGCGAAAAGTTCATCCTTTGGGTTCGCCAGGGCCTGCGACCCGATGCCAAGGCGGTTATCGCGGCGCTGAAGGCGCGCAACATCGGCATCGAGGTTCTCTCCGGCGATCGCGAGCCAGCGGTGAAGGCCGCGGCGCAGGCGCTTGACATCCCCGAATGGCGCGCCGGCGTCACGCCGGCCGACAAGATCGCGCGGATCGAGGAGTTGAAGCGGCGCGGCGCCAGGGTGCTGATGGTCGGCGACGGCATGAACGATGCGCCTTCGCTCGCGGCGGCCCATGTCTCGATGTCGCCGATCTCGGCCGCGCATCTCAGCCAGGCCACCGCCGATCTCGTCTTCCTCGGCCGGCCGCTGGCGCCGGTGGTCGCCGCCATCGACGCCTCGCGCAAGGCGCTGCATCTGATGCGGCAGAACCTCTGGCTCGCGATCGGCTACAACGTTCTCGCCGTGCCGGTTGCGATCAGCGGCGTGGTCACGCCCCTGATCGCGGCGGCCGCCATGAGCGGGTCCTCGATCCTGGTGATGCTGAATTCGCTGCGCGCGCGCAGCGCCTCGCGGGAGATCGTGTGATGGAGATCCTGGTCATCCTGGTCCCGCTGGCGCTGATGCTCGGCGGCGCCGGTCTCGTCGCCTTCCTGTGGTCGCTCAGAAGCGGCCAGTACGACGATCTCGACGGTGCCGCCTGGCGCGCCATCGCCGACGACGAGCCGCCGCAGGAAGCGCCTGCGAAGCGTTAGCGCCTCAGATTGAGTGTGAGCAGGGCTGCCGCGACGAGAGCCGCGCCTACGCCGAGCACGCATGCCGGCCACCCGAACGCGTCGAACAGGCGCCCGAGCACGGCCGTACCGACCAGCCCGCCGCAGAAATAGCACGCAAGATAGGTCCCGCTGGCGATGCCGCGGTTGTCGGCAGCCGCCTGTCCGACGAAGCCGGTGGCGGCGGCCTGCGCGAAGAATGTGCCGACGCCGACCAGAACCATGCCGGTGAGCACCTCGCTCAGATGCGGCCGCAGCATCAAGGGGAGGCCCAGCCCGGCAATTGCGAGCGCGCCCCAGATCGTCGAACGCGTTCCGAGCCTTGACGTCACCCGGCCGGCCAGAAGCGTCGTGACCACCGACGGCAGGAAGACGAAATAGACGAGGCCGAGATCCATCATGCCGAGCGCCAGCGGCGGGCGCACCAGCACGAAATTGACGAAGGTGAAGGTGCCGATGAAGGCGAACAGGATGCAGAAGCCGATGCCGAAGGCCGCCCGCAGATGCGGATTGCGCCAATGCGCGATGGTGGCGGCAAGCGGCGAAGCCGCCGGCATCACTGCATGCATCGGCGGCACGCGGGCAATCGTGAAATAGACCAGCGCCGCGCCGGACAGATTGAGCGCCGCGAACAGATAGAAATTCCAGGAAAGGCCGAGGCCGTCGGCAATGGCCGCCGAGATCAACCGACCGACGAGGTTGCTCGCGACATTGCCGGTGATGTAGGCGGCAAAGGCACTGCCGGCGTCCATCGCGCTGCATTGCTCGCCGAGATAGGCGAGGGTGAGCGCGAAGGCGGAGGCCATGCACAGGCCCTGCGCGACCCGCAAGGCGGTGAAGACGGCAAGGTTCGGTGCCGAGGCCAGCAGGCTGGTGGGGATCGCCAGCAGGGCCAGGCTGAGCAGAATGCCGGTCCGCCGGTTGATGCGCGGACTGAAGATGCCGACGACGAGGCTGGCTGCCGCCATGCCGAAGGTGCTGGCGTTGACGGCAAAGCCCATCGCGGCCGGCGTGACGCCGTAGTGCCGCGTCAGCGAGGGCAGGATTGCCTGCGTCGCGAAGAGATCGACGACGGTCAGGAATGCAGTGAGGCCGATCACGAGCGATCGCAGCGCCAGCCCCGGCGAGTGCGCCTCCATCGCGGTCTTTGCCGGTTTGATCGACGCGGAAAGATCGGTCATGTCGTTGCGCTCCGCAGATCTGTCATTCCGGGCTGGTGCGGACGGGACGCGCAAAGCGCGGACCGGAGCACCAGATCCGGAATCTCGAGATTCTCAGGTGCGCAATTGCGCACCGTAGTTCGATGCTGCGCATCGCCCCGGAATGACGGGGGGAGAGAGATGGACTCGTTACATGTGGTGGTCGTTGGGATCCTTGCGGACGTCGCCGACATAGAGAATGACGGTTTCCTTGCCGAGGTTCTTCCACCAATGCGAGGTGCCGTGGACCTCGGGACGGATGTCGCCAGCCTTGTGCAGGATCGGATCGACGCAGTTGGAGGCGTATTCGACGATCTCGCCCTGCTGAACAAAGATGAGCGCGGGACGGTCATCATGGCTGTGCCAGGGCACGATGCCGCCGGGCTCGATGGTCAGCTTGCGGAAGCGCAGCTCGCGCCCCTCGATATGGGCCGGCTGCTTGCCGAGGTCGATGGCACCGAGCGTGACGTCGGTGACCCCGACAGGCTTGTAGTCGACCATCGGCTGGGCGTTCGGCTTGATCTTGCCGGCCGGACATTCGCCGGCAACGACCGGCTGCGCCGTGAGCGCGAGCGCGCCGGCGATGGCAAGGCCTGGCCAGATCAGACGCGACAAGGCACGGCTCTTGACGTGGCTCTTGGACATGGGGAGGTCTCCTGTGTTGGCCGCAACCCCGGTGGTCGCCGGCGATGCGGCAACTTCGCCGAAATCGCGTCCCGCCTGAAATGCCGGCTTGCTCTCGATGCGATAGCGGCGGGCTATGTTGATGCGCGCCGGCTATCGATCCGATTGGGCAACGGCATTTCCACTTTCGCGGCATTCGGGGTCCGATGACACCGCGCCCGATTGGCGGGCGCTCACGTCAATCCGGAGGAGCCCCCATGCCGAAATTGTCCAAGACCCTGATCGCCACCGCCGCATTTGCGGTCATCGCCACCTCGGCCTTCTCGGAGGCCACATGGGACTTCAAGGCCGGCATGGCCTATGTCTATGGTGGACCCGGCAGGATGTCGGCGATGGCGATGGCCCCGGCCGAGAAGAACCACGAGGCGATGATGAAGAACGCCAAGAAGGTGCCCGACAACACCGTCTTCTTCACGAACAACGGATCGCTGTACTCCACCTCGGGACGGCTCGATCCGACCGGCAATTTCTACGTGAACTGAACCAGTCCCGGCATCGCAGCCGCCCCTTGCGGGCGGCCAAACCAGGAAACTAATATTCGCCGCAAGAGAATGCCGGAGCAGACGATGACAGCTCTCTCGCCAGCCGATGCCGAACAGCTCAGGCTTGCCTTCCAACGCTGCCGCGACATGGACGGCACGCTGAACGAGCAGCTCCGCGCCTATGCCGACGCCAGCCGTGCGGTCTTTCCGGCCTATGGCGAGGCCGTCGATCGCCTGGTGGCGAGATTGGGCGGCAATGGCGGCGGCGAGTCCGCGCCGCGCCCCGGCGATGCAATGCCGCCGTTCATGCTGCCGGACGAGGGCGGGCGTCTCGTCACGCTGCCTTCGCTGCTGCAGCGCGGCCCGGTCGCGGTGATGTTCTTCCGCGGCCATTGGTGTCCCTATTGCCGGCTCAATGTCCGCGCCGTGGTCCAGGCGCTCGACCGCATCAGGGCCATGGGCGCCCAGATCGTTGCGGTCATGCCGGAGACGCAGGAATACACTGGACGGCTCAAGGCCGAATCCGGCGCGCCGTTTCCGATCCTGACCGATCTCGACAACGGCTATGCGCTGTCGCTCAATCTCGCGATCTGGCTCGGCGCCGAGATCCAGAGCCTGTTGTCCTACCAGGACATGGCGAAATTCCACGGCAATGACGGCTGGATGCTGCCGATCCCGGCCGTGTTCGTGGTCGGCCGCGACGGCATCGTGAAGGCGCGCTTCGTCGACCCTGATTTCCGCAAGCGCATGGAGATCGATGACCTGCTCGCAGCGCTGGAGAGCGCGAGCCGGGAGAACTGAGCGCCGGCGCTACCCCGCAATCTCCCGCCAGTCGGCGCCGCGCAGCATGCGCATGACGGCGTTGGCGACGGCCGTTCGCTGCCGGCCGGCCACGCCGTAGAGGCTGACGGTGCGGCGGGCGTCGAGCCCGGTGACTGCGGCGCGTTTCAGGCTCTCCGGCACCAGCGAGGTGTGGGGCATCATGGCGATGCCGATGTCGGCCTCCACCAGTTCGATCAGATCGCGCTCGCTCGAAATCTCGTGGCCGTGATCGACGTCGATGCCGTGTTCGCGAAGGCTGGCGGAGATGCGTCTCGAATGCTCGCAATAATTTCGGCCGAGCAATTGCTCGGCGCGCAAATCATCCGGCTCGATCGTATCGTGCGCGGCGAGCCGGTGCTCCCTGCTGACGATGAGATCGAATGTCTCGGTGAACAGCGGCCAGGTGTCGAGCCGGTCCCAGGCCTCGTCGATCTCGGCGGCGATGCCGAGCTCGGCCTCGCCCTTCTTGAGGAAATCGCCGACTTCGCGGCTCGTCCCGCGCAGGAAGCGCAGCTCGAGCCGGTTGAACTGCCGCCTGATCTCGTTGAGGTGGGGAATAAGCAGTGTCAGGTCGATCGAATGCGTCAGCGCGATGCGGAGCGCACCGACTTCTCCACTCCTAAACGATGAGGCGAGGGAGCGCGCGCCGGCGGCGGCGTCATAGCACTGCTTCAACAGCGGATGCATGCGCTGGCCGAGCTCGGTCAGTTGCGCCGCCGGCCGCTCGCGGCGAAACAGGTCGCCGCCGAGCTCGGTCTCGAGCTGCTTGATCGCGCGCGTCAGCGAGGGCTGCGTGACGTTGCACTCCTCCGCCGCGCGCGTGAAATTGAGCAACTGCGCCACCGCGAGGAAATAGCGGACCTGGTGCATTTCCATGGATCTGCTCCCAGCAGGTTCGGGCCTCAAACCTAGCCGATCGGAGCGGGAAATGACATCCCGCCCGCGATAGCGCGGGCGTATGGAGTCGGAAGCCAACCGGCATTTCCCTGAAACAGGGGGATCCCGCAGATTTCACTCCAGCCACGGCGCGGTATCGCGCCCAGAAGAGGTCTGGATCATGAATATCCCCATCAAGACGCAGACGTCCGTTTCGTCACGCGCGCTGGCCGGCAAGGTCGCGCTGGTCACGGGCTCGACCAGCGGCATCGGTCTCGGCATCGCACGTGCGCTGGCGGCGGCCGGCGCTGATGTCGTGCTGAACGGCCTCGGCGTCGCCGGCGAGATCGGCCGGACACGCGAGCAGATCGCCGCCGAGTTCGACGTCAAGGCGAGCTACTCACCGGCCGACATGACGAGGCCGAAGTCGATAGCCGAGATGATCGCGGCGACCGTCGCCCAGTCCGGGCGGCTCGACATCCTCGTCAACAATGCCGGCATTCAGCATGTTGCGCCGCTCGAGCAGTTTCCGGTCGACAAATGGGACCAGATCCTCGCGATCAACCTGACCTCGGCTTTCCACACCACGCGGCTCGCGCTGCCGGCGATGCGCCAGAACGGTTTTGGCCGGATCATCAACATCGCCTCCGCGCACGGTCTGGTCGGCTCGCCGTTCAAGGCAGCTTATGTCGCCGCCAAGCACGGCATCGTCGGTCTGACCAAGGTCACGGCGCTGGAGGCCGCGGAGCAGGGCATCACCTGCAACGCGGTCTGTCCCGGCTACGTCTCTACGCCGCTGGTCGAAGCGCAGATCGACGGGCAGGCCAAGGCGCACGGCATCTCCCGCGATCAGGTGATCCGCGAGGTGCTGCTCGCGCAGCAGCCGAACAAGCGTTTTGCCACGGTCGAGGAACTCGGCGCGCTGACGGTGTTCCTGTCGACGGACGCGGCGGCTTCGATCACCGGCGTCGCGCTTCCGGTCGACGGCGGCTGGACCGCGCATTGACATGGGCCAGCTCAGCAAGTCGAATATTCGACCAACGCAGGAGCGTGACATGAACGGCACACACGACAACACACGGGGCAAGGGTCATGACCTGCCGGGTCAGGTCGTTCTCGTGCTCCAGGGCGGAGGCGCGCTCGGCTCCTATCAGGCCGGCGTCTACCAGGCTCTGCACGAGGCCGGGATCGAGCCGGATTGGGTCATCGGCACCTCGATCGGCGCCATTAATGCAAGCCTGATCGCCGGCAACGCGCCGGAGCATCGACTTGCGCGCCTCAGGGAATTCTGGAAGCGGATGGAGCAGAAGCAGGTCTGGGACTGGCGCGCCGCGTTTCCCGGCTTCAACGAGAAGCTCGCTTATTGGTCGACCGTCACCCACGGCATTGCCGGCTTCTTCCGGCCCAATCCGCTGGCGCATGCCGGAGATTCCTATCCGCTCGGTGCCGACAACGCGGGCTATTATTCGACCGCACCACTGGAGAGGACCCTGAGCGAGCTGGTCGATTTCGATCTTGCCAATCGTTGCGCGCCACGTCTGACGGTCGGTGCGGCTCATGTCGGCACCAGCGAAATGCGCTACTTCGACAGTCGTGACGGCGAGCTGACCGTGAAGCATGTGATGGCTTCGGGGGCGCTGCCGCCGGCTTTCCCGGCGGTACGCATCGACGGCGAACTCTATTGGGACGGCGGCATCCTGTCGAACACGCCGACGGAGGCGGTGTTCGACGACAATCCACGGCGGGATTCGCTGATCTTCTCCGTGCATTTGTGGAATCCCGTCGGCGCCGAGCCGACCACGATGGCGGAGGTGCTGAACCGGCACAAGGACGTGCAGTACTCCAGCCGCATTTCGAGCCAGATTGCGCGCCAGCAGCAGGCCCATCGCCTGCGCCATGTCATCAATGAGCTCGCGGCGCGGCTTCCGGAGAGCGAGCGCACCGACCCCGCCGTCAGGGAGCTGATGAGCTACGGCTGTCCCACCCGGATGCATGTGGTGCGGCTGCTCGCGCCGCAGCTCGAACGCGAGACCCACACCAAGGATATCGACTTCAGCCCGTCCGGGATCACACGGCGCTGGCATGCCGGTTACGCTCACATGCGATCGGTCCTGACGCGCAAGCCCTGGATCGGCGAATTCGATCCACTCGCCGGTGTGGTCCTGCACGAGCATACGGACGAGATGCCGATGGCGGCGGAGTAGAGCTGCTCCCTCATCATCGAATTGCCACAGGCCTTGCGGATCGTCGGCGATCCCTAGTCGAAAGGCCCTCGCAAGTGGTGTCCGCGAACGATCTTGAAGCGGCCCTCGATCAGGTCCGCGCCAACGCGGCCGGACCGGTGGCCGGCGTGTTCGGCCCGGCCTCGGTGACCTGGCGGATCGACCGCGAGGCCATCATCTTTCTCGGTGCCGGTCGCGCGTTGTTGCTGCAGCTGGCCCATCCCTGGGTCGCGGCTGCCATCGCCGAGCATTCCAAGACCTTTGCCGATCCGATCGGGCGCTTTCACCGCACCTTCGACATCGTCTTTGCCATGGTGTTCGGCTCGCTCGACCGGGCATTGCTGTCGTCCCGGCAGCTGCACCGGCGCCACGGCATGATCGTCGGAGCGATGCCGGAGACCATCGGCCCCTTTGCGGCAGGCTCGCGCTATTGCGCCAACGACATTCCGTCGCTGCGCTGGGTTCATGCCACGCTGGTCGAATCCGCGCTGATGGCGCACGATCTGGTGCTTGCTCCAATCCCGGCGGAGGAGCGCGAGCGCTACTGGACCGAGAGCCGATTGTTCGGGGCCTTGTTCGGATTGACGGCAGACGTCCTGCCGGGGGATTGGGCGGGCTTTACGGCCTACACCGCGGCGATGGCGCAATCGGAGATGCTGACCGTCAGCCCGGCGGCGCGTGAGATCGCTACGCAGATCTTCGGCGGTGCACGTCCGTGGTTGCGGCCGCCGCGCTGGTATCGCGCGCTCACGGCGCGGATGTTGCCGGCGCGGCTGCGCGCCGGGTTCGGGTTTGGGCTCGATGCGCGTGACGAGAGGGCGGCCGACAATGCGCTGCGATGGATCAGGCGCGTCTATCCACGATTACCCGACAGGCTGCGCTATGTCGGGCCCTACCAGGAAGCGCAGGCGCGGCTACGCGGCGAACCGCAGCCCGACTGGATGACGCGCTGCCTCAACCGGGCCTGGATCGGCCGCTCGCAGATGGACGTCCGCGGGAAATAGCGTCTTGAGGCCAAGCTTGTTGAAGCTTGTCATTCCGGGGCGCGCGGAGCGCGAACCCGGAATCCATTTCTCCCAGCATTCCGGCGGAACGATGGATTCCGGGTTCGCGCCAAGCGGCGCGCCCCGGAATGACAGCGCTTCCTCACACCGATGCCAGCTTGCGGTACAGTGCGCTGTAGCTGCCGGCCGAGATGGTCCAGGAGAACGACCGTCCCATGGCGCTGCGGCGCATGGTGTCGAGCTGGTCTTGCGCCATGAAGGCGGAGAAGGCCCGGCGCACGCCGCCGAGGAACGAATCGCGCGAGGGTTTGGAGAACAGGAAGCCGGTCTCACCGTCGGTGATGGTCTCGGCAAGGCCGCCGGTCTGGTGCCCGATCGGCAGCGAGCCGAAGCGCTGGGCGTACATCTGGCTCAACCCGCAGGGCTCGAAGCGCGACGGCATCAGGGTGAAATCGCTGCCGGCAAAGATGCGGCGGGCCTGGGCGTCGTTGAAGCCGATCACCACGCCGATGGCGTCGGGGCGACGGCGATGCGCGTCGATCAGGGCCTGTTCGAGCGCCGGCTCGCCGGAGCCGGTGACGACGATCTGCCCGCCGGCGTCGACGATCTCGTCGGCCGCCGACAGCACGAGGTCGATGCCCTTTTGGTGCACCAGGCGCGCGACGATGCCGAACATCGGGCCGCGCGAGACCGCCAGGCCGAATTGCTTACGGACGTAATCCGCATTGGCCCTCTTGCCGGCCCAGTCGCCGGCGCCGAACTGCTGGGCGAGCTGGGCGCAGGACCGCGGGTCCCAGCTCTCATCGATGCCGTTGAGGATGCCGGTGAGCTCGGCGGCGTCCGAGC
This sequence comes from Bradyrhizobium guangxiense, assembly GCF_004114915.1. Lineage (NCBI taxonomy): Bacteria > Pseudomonadati > Pseudomonadota > Alphaproteobacteria > Hyphomicrobiales > Nitrobacteraceae > Bradyrhizobium > Bradyrhizobium guangxiense. The sequence goes on from NZ_CP022219.1 coordinate 1,654,061, forward strand.
GCAGGCGAAGCAGGCCCTCCAGGCCGCAGCCGAACTCGACCGTGGTGATCTCCCGGGCATAGGTGCCGCTGACCGTGGTGAGGTGCGAGGCGTAGACCAGCCCCGCCTTGAGGAAGGAGAGCTGGTCGTAGAACTCGATGCCGTCGATGTGGAAGGAGCTCTCCGGTGCGCCGATCCGCCGCAGCGAGTCCTTCGGGAAGAGGCCCTGATAGGCGAGGTTGTGAATGGTCAGGATCGACGGCAGCTTGGCCCCGCGCCAGGCGAGATAGGCCGGCACCAGCGAGGCCTGCCAGTCATTGGCATGGATCAGGTCTGCTGCCCAATTCTTGTCCAGCGTGCCCATGGCGAGCTCAGCGGCTGCCGAGGCAAAGCGCGCGAAGCGGATGTCGTTGTCCGGCCAGTCGCGCCCGGACTCGTCGCCATAGGGATTGCCGGGCCGGTCGTAGAGTTGCGAGCACAACAGCACGTAGACCGGTAGGCCGTCCTTGGTCGCGGCCCGACCGAGCGTGCAGGCCGGCATTTCCGCGAACGCCGGGCAGCGGCCGACGATCTGAATGTGCGTGAGTTGCTCGATGATGTCGCGATAGCCCGGTAGCATGACCCGGATATCGGCGAAGGGGCGAAGGGCTCGGGGAAGGGCTGCGGAAACGGCGCCAAGTCCGCCGACGCGGACAAAGTCGTCCATCTCCGTGGTGACGAACAAGACCCTCAAGAACAGCCGCCCTCTTCAGACCCCGCTTGCTCCTATGCAAGAACGGGTCCAGTTGTGCTGGAATTCCAAAGCCCGCCCACGCGGCACGTCTGTTCGGTAAACACTTTCCTACTCAGCCGCCGCCCTCTAGGGTCGCCGCATCAACAACAGAGAACATTGATTGTTCCGAAGCGACCCAAGGACGTGAGCAAGCATGCAGCTACCAGACAAGCATGAGGGGACTTTGACAAAGATCATGGCGGGCCTGCGGGGCCTGGATTTTTTGACCACGATCGCCGGTCCCCATTGCGCGCGGATGCTTGCCGACATGGGCGCCGAGGTCATCAAGATCGAGACCGACGGCGGGGAGACGATGCGGACCCGGCCGCCGCTGCGCAAGGGGTGCAGCACCGCGTTTGGCCAACTCAATGTCGGCAAGAAGAGCATGGTGCTCGACCTCAAATCCGCTGACGGCAAGGAGGTCGTCCGCCGGCTGGCCGCGACATCAGACATCCTGGTCGAGAACTTCCGCCCTGGCGTCATGCATCGGCTGCAGCTCGATTACGACAGCCTGCGCGCCGTCAACCCGCGGCTGATCTATTGCTCGATCTCCGGCTACGGCCAGACCGGCCCCTCGGCCGAGCTGCCGGCCTATGCGCCGGTGATCCATGCCGCCTCTGGCTACGACATGGCGCATCTCGCCTACCAGCCCGGCCGCAGCCGCCCCGATTATTGCGGCATCTATCACGCCGACGTCGTCACCGGCACCTATGGCTTCGGCGCAATCGCCTCCGCGCTCTATCAGCGGACCGTGACCGGGCTCGGCCAGCATATCGACGTGTCCATGCTGGAAACGATGCTGTCGCTGACGCTGACCGAATTGCAGAGCGCGCAATTCGCAGTGAAGCCGCCGCCGCGCCCGATGTTCGGCCCGACCGAAACGGCGAACGGCTATGTCATGATCACGGTCGCCAGCGAGAAGACGTTCCAGGGATTGATGGGCGTGATCGGCCGAGCCGAATGGATCTCCGATCCGCGCTTCTCGACCTATGCCCCGCGCCGCGAGAACTGGGCCGAGGTGATGGACGGTGTCGAGGCCTGGTCGCGGCAGCTCACGACCGATGCCTGTCTCGCTGCGCTCGGCGCGGCCGGCGTGCCGGCGTCGGCCTATCGCACCGTGTCCGAGGCGCTGAACGATCCGCAGCTCGCGCACCGGCAGGCGCTCACAGAGGTGCGGGACGAGGGCGGCTCCTTCAAGGTGCTCACCCTGCCGTTCCGAATGTCGGCGGCCGACATCACGCCCGCAAGGACGATGGCCGTGCTCGGCGAGCACACGGATGCGCTGCGCGACGAGATCGGCGTCGCGGATGACGCGCCAATTCCGATAGGCAAAACGGCCGCGACGTTCTGAGCACCGTTGCGCCGCACCTGCGGCATGTGATCTCTCGTGCGTTCCTCTTGCCGTCGCGAGCATTTGTCGCCAATCTCGCCTCCCAGTCATTCAACGATCCGAAACATCGGACGAGGGATCCCGGGAGGAACCATGACGAAGATTGCTGCTGCGGCGCGCAAGCACGCGCCGATTTTCCTTGTTGCGGCATTTGCCGTCCTTCCTCCGGCCGAGCCCGCGCAGGCGCAGAAGTCCGGCGGCAGCATCACCGTCGGCCAGGAGCTGGATATCGCCGGCTTCGATCCGCTCAAGGTCGGTGTCTACGATACCTCAACCTTCACCGCTGCCGCCGCTATCTTCGACACGCTGACCACATTGAACGAGAAGGGAGAGGCCGCGCCGAAGCTCGCGGTGTCCTGGACGCATTCCGAGGACTACAAGAGCTGGACCTTCAAGCTGCGCGAAGGCGTGAAATTCCACGACGGCACGCCGTTCAATGCGCAGGCCTTCAAGGAGAATTTCGACCGGCAGAAGGATCCCGCCAACAAGTGCCGCTGTGCCTTCTACATCACCAACATCAAGGAAGTGCTGGCGCCGGACGAATACACGGTCGTCTACAATCTGACCGATCCTAGCGTGAACCTGCCGGCGACGATCACCATCCAGAGCCAGAACAACGTCGTGCACTCGCCGACGGCCTGGAAGACCAAGGGCGACGATTATAACCGCAATCCCGTCGGGACCGGTCCCTACATTCTGAAATCCTGGACCGCCGGCGACCGCATGGTGCTGGAGAAGAACCCGAACTATTGGGACAAGGGGCGGCCTTATCTCGACCGCATCATCTTAAAGCCGCTTCCGGACGCGCAGTCGCGCTTCGCCTCGCTGCAATCGGGCGAGGCCGACATCATCTGGGACGACGAAGCCGACGCCGACAACATCACGAGGGCGCAGAAGGACCCCAAGCTCACCGTTCACACCTACAAGGGCTCGGGCGCTGCGGTCTATGCCTTCAATACCAAGGTCGCGCCGTTCGACGACGTCCGCGTGCGCCAGGCGCTGGTGATGGCGCTCGATCGTCCGAAGATGTCGCAGGCGATCAGCAACGGCCTGAGCCGGCCCGCGACCAATCCATACGGTGACGGCTCCTGGGTCAAGTGCAAGGACGACGGCGCGCTGCCGTTCGACGTCGAGAAGGCCAAGGCGCTGATCAAGGATTACGGCAAGCCGGTCGAGTTCAAGATGCTGGTGACCGCGACGCCGCGCGGCCGGATGGTCGGCCAGGTGCTTCAGCAATTCTGGAAGCGCGTCGGCGCCAACATGGAGATCGAGCAAGTCGACCAGGCCACCATTCCATCGCGCGCCTTCCCCCGCCAGTTCCAGATGACGCCGTGGCGCATCGTCGATCTCGCCGATCCCGATCCGCAGATGTACGCGAATTTCCGCAGCGGCAGCCCGCTCGCACTCGCCGGATACTCAAACCCCGAGCTCGACAAGCTCCTGGACCACGCGCGCGTCACTCCCGATCTCGGCGAGCGCACCGAGGATTACTGCGCCATCAGCCGCCTGATCAACAAGGAGGCGATCTGGTTCTGGACCTTCCAGAACACCTACTACGCGCTGTCGAGCGCCAAGCTGAAGGGCTTCCCGAAGATCTACAATGGCGTGATCGACGTCTCGACCACCTGGCTGGAATGACGGTGCGATGCTGAACTTTGTCGTTCGCCGGCTGCTCGGCATGCTGCCGGTGTTGCTCGCCGCCTCGCTGCTGACATTCCTGATCGCCTCGCTGCTGCCGGGCGATCTCGCTCTCGTCATCCTCGGCGACCAGGCGACGCCGGAGAATGTCGCGGCGCTGCGCCGTGACATGGGGCTCGACCAGCCGCTGTGGTGGCGTTACCTGAGCTGGCTCGGCCATGTCCTGCAGGGCGATCTCGGCCGCTCGTTCCGCACCGGTCAGACCGTGCTGCAGGCGGTCGCCGAGCGCATTCCGGTCTCGCTTCAGCTGATGCTGATGGCGGAGTTCATCGGCCTCCTGATCGGCGTTCCCGTCGCGATCGCCTGCGCTGCGCGCGCCGGCAGCGCCTTCGACCGCTTCATGACCGGCAGCGCGTTTGCGATGCTGTCGATGCCGTCCTTCCTGGTGGCGATCCTCTTGATCTATCTGTTCGCGGTCGAGCTGCACTGGCTGCCGGCGACCGGCTATGTGCCGTTCACCGAGGAGCCGCTGGCGAATCTGCGCTTCTTCGTGCTGCCGGCGCTGACGCTGGCGCTGGCGGAATGGCCGGGCATCATGCGGGTGCTGCGCTCCGACATGATCGCGACCTTGCAAGAGGACTATATCGCGCTCGCGAAAGCAAAGGGCCTCAAGCCCGCGCGCATCCTGTTCGTGCATGCGCTGAAGCCGTCCTCGCTGACTCTGGTGACGGTGACCGGCATCAATATCGGCCGCCTGCTCGGCGGCACGCTGATCGTGGAATCGATCTTTGCGCTGCCCGGAATCGGCCGGCTCCTGGTCGGGGCGATCTACACCCGCGACCTCGTCATCCTCCAGGGCGTCGTGCTGCTGGTCGCATGCGGCTTCGTCCTCGTGAACTTCATCGTCGACATGCTCTATGCCGTGCTCGACCCCAGGATCCGCCATGGCCACGCTTGAGCTCTCGCTGCAGGATGAGGCGGCGCCCGTATCGGCCGGCCGCAAGCGCAAGCTCGGCCTGCTGTTCTGGATCGCGAGCGCCTGGCTCGCAATCATCCTTGCGCTCGCAATCCTCGCGCCGGTGCTGCCGCTGCAGAATCCGGTAGACATGGACATGCTGGAGCGTCGCGCGGCGTTCTCCGGGGAGCACTGGCTCGGCACCGACGCGCTCGGCCGCGACGAGCTCGCCCGCCTGATTTTTGGCGCGCGGGCGTCGCTGACGGTCGGGCTGATCGCACCGATGATCGGCCTCACCATCGGTGGTGCGCTTGGCCTGTTCGCCGGCTATTTCCGCGGCCGGTTCGAGACATTGGTGGTCGGCAGCATGGACGTGCTGCTCGCCTTTCCGCCGCTGATTTTCGCGCTCGCCGTGACCGCCTATCTCGGGCAGTCCGTCCCCAACCTCACCTTGATCCTCGGCGTGCTCGGCATTCCCGCCTTCATGCGCGTGGCGCGGGCGGCGACGCTGACCTTGGCGCGACGCGAGTTCGTGATCGCGGCCGAGGCGCTCGGCGCCAGCCATGCGCGCATCCTGCTGCGCGAGTTGTTGCCGAACGTGATCCTGCCGCTGTTGGCCTTCTTCCTGCTCGGTGTTGCCGTCACTATCGTGGTCGAGGGCGCGCTGTCCTTCCTCGGTCTTGGCGTGCCGCCGCCGATGGCGAGCTGGGGCAGCATGATCGGCGAGGGGCGCGACAGCCTCGACGTCGCGCCGCGGCTGGCGTTCCTGCCGGCGGCCGGACTGTTCCTCACCGTGCTGGCCTTCAACCTGGTCGGCGACACCTTGCGGGCGCTGACCGACCCACGTCAGGGGGCGCTGTGAGCGCCCCGCTGCTCACCATCGCGGACGTCGTGGTCGAGCTGCCGACGCCCCGCGGCAATTTGCGCGCGGTGGATCATGTCGACCTGTCGCTGGCGGCGGGCCGCACGCTCGGCATCGTCGGCGAATCCGGTTGCGGCAAGACCATGTTGTCGCGCGCCGTGCTTCAGTTGCTGCCCAAGAAGGCGAAGCTGACCGGCCGCGTGATGTTCGACGGCCAGGATCTGGTGCGGCTTGAGCCTGAAAGCCTGCGGCGGCTGCGCGGGCGGGACCTCGCAGTCGTGTTCCAGGACCCCATGACCTCGCTCAATCCGGTGCTCACCATCGGCACGCAGTTGATGGAGACGATCCAGGAGCATCTCGAGCTCGATGCCCCGGAGGCACGCAAGCGCAGCATCGAGCTGCTGGCGGCCGTCGGCATTCCCGCGCCGGAGCAGCGGCTCCCGCAATATCCGCACCAATGCTCCGGCGGCATGCGCCAGCGCATCGCGATCGCGATCGCACTGTCCTGCGAGCCGAAGCTCTTGATCGCGGACGAGCCGACCACCGCGCTCGACGTCACCATCCAGGCACAGATCCTCGATCTGCTCGCCCGCGAGCAGCGCCGCCGCCACATGGCGATGATTATCATCACCCACGATCTCGGCGTCGTCGCCGGCCGTGCCGACGAGGTCGCGGTGATGTACGCGGGCAGGGTAGTGGAGCGCGCGCCGACGCAAGCCTTGTTCAAGCGCATGCACATGCCCTACACCGAGGCGCTGCTGGCGGCGATCCCGAAGCTGGATGCCGCGCCGCATACGCCGCTGCCGGCCATCTCGGGCCGTCCGCCCGATCCGACCCGGCCGCTGCGAGGCTGCTCCTTTGCGCCGCGCTGCCGCTATGCGGTCGGCCGCTGTCGTGAAGCCAAGCCCGAACTGACGAGTGCCGAGATGCCCGATCATCTCTATGCCTGCTTCCACCCGATCCGGATCGCGGAAGGCGTTGGCGCATGATGCAGCTTGCCGTGCGCACCGAGCCGCTCCTGAGCGTCGACAATCTCGTCGTCGAATATGGCCTCGGCAACAAGGCCGTGCATGCGGTCTCCGGCGTCAGCCTTCGGGTCGCGCGCGGCGAGACGCTGGGGCTGGTCGGCGAATCCGGCTGCGGCAAGTCGACGCTGGGGCGCGCAGTGCTGCAATTGCGCCGGGCCAAATCAGGACGAGTGCTGTTCGACGGCGAGGATCTCACCGCGATGGAGGGCGAGGCGCTGCGCAAGATGCGCCGTCGCGTGCAGCTCATTTTCCAGGACCCGATCGCCTCGCTCAATCCGCGCCGTCGCATCGGCGATATCGTGGCCGAGCCGCTGATCATCGCCGGCGTTAGGGATGCCGCCGAGCGCCAGCGCAGGGTTCACGAGGTGCTCTCGGCCGTCGGGCTCGATCCTGATCTGGTGGCGAACCGCCTGCCGCATGAGTTCTCCGGCGGCCAGTGCCAGCGCATCTGCATCGCGCGATCGCTGGTGCTCAACCCGGAGTTCATCGTCTGCGACGAGCCGGTCTCGGCGCTCGACGTCTCGATCCGCGCGCAGATCCTGAACCTGCTGGAGGAGATGAAGACGCGCTTCGGCTTGACGCTGCTGTTCATCGCGCACGACCTTGCGGTGGTCAAAGCGGTCAGCGACCGCGTGGCGGTGATGTATCTGGGCCGGCTCTGCGAGGTCGGGCCATCAGAGCAATTGTTCGCGAGGCCTCGGCATCCCTACACGAACCTGCTGTTGCAGGCGATCCCGGTGCCCGACCCGGATATCCGTCCCGCCGAGAGTGTGGCAGCGGGCGAGCCGCCATCGCCGATTGCGCCGCCGTCCGGCTGCCGCTTCCGCACCCGCTGCCCGCGGGCCGATCAGCGATGCAGCGCGGAGATACCGGAGTTACGCGAAGTTGGGCCCGGCCAGTTCGCGGCTTGCCACCATCCGCTGGCCTAAACTAAGACAGCACTCGAATTTGTCTCGTCACGCCACCCATGGCATGGTGGCGACAAGGACAAGCATGCCGGGAGGATGCCGATGAAGAGTTTCAAGGTTGCCGATTTCAAGGCGCCGCTGCAGGAGGTCGACGAGGCGACGCCGCAGCCATCGGGCACGCAGGTGCTGATCAAGGTGAAAGCGGCCGGTGTCTGTCACAGCGATCTCCACATCTGGGAAGGCGGCTACGATCTCGGCCATGGCCGAAAGCCGCTGTCGCTGAAGGATCGCGGCATCAACCTGCCGCTGACCATGGGGCACGAGACCGTCGGCGAAATCCTGGCGTTCGGTCCCGACGTGAAGCCGACCGACCAGGGCGACCTCAAGATTGGCGATGTTGGCCTGGTCTATCCCTGGATCGGTTGCGGCAAATGCGCCACGTGCCTTGCCGGCGACGAGAACATGTGCCTGACGCCACGCTCGCTCGGCGTCTATTGTGACGGCGGCTATTCCGACCACATGCTGGTGCCGCATCCGCGTTACCTGCTCAATTTGAGAGGGCTCGATCCGGCGACGACCGCGCCCTATGCCTGCTCCGGCGTCACCACCTACAGCGCGCTGAAGAAGGTCGAGCAGCATTTCGACACACCGATCGTGATGTTCGGCGCCGGCGGCCTTGGCCTGATGGCGCTGTCGCTCTTGAAGGCGATGGGCGGCAAGGGCGCGATTATGGTCGACATCGACGCCAGGAAGCGCGAGGCGGCGGAGAAGGCCGGCGCGCTCTCAACCGTCGATCCCAAGGCGCCGGATGCGCTGGAGCAGCTTGCCAAGAAGGCGGGCGGACCGATCCGCGCCGTGATCGATCTCGTCGGCAATGCCGCCACGACGCAGCTCGGTTTTGATTGCCTGACCAAGGGCGGCAAGCTCGTCATCGTCGGCCTGTTCGGCGGCGGCGCGACCTGGGCGCTGCCGCTGATTCCGATCAAGGCGGTGACGATCCAGGGCAGCTATGTCGGCAATTTGCGCGAGACGCAGGAGCTGCTCGACCTCGTGCGCAGCAAGAAGGTACCGCCGATCCCGGTGACGACGGCCCCGCTCGCCAAGGCCAATGACGCGCTGGTGCAGTTGCAGCAGGGCGCGGTGGTCGGCCGCACGGTGCTGATGCCGTAACAACCTCCGTCATTCCGGGGCGGTCCGAAGGACCGAACTATGGTGCGCAATTGCGCACCTGAGAATCTCGAGATCCCGGGTTTGGCTCTTCGAGCCGCCCCGGGATGACGTATCCGATACAGGAACCCCATGTCCGCAAACAACGCCTTCCACATTGCCGTGCTCGCCGGTGACGGCATCGGTCCCGAAGTCATGGCGCCGGCGCTGGAGGTGCTGCGCAAGGTCGGCGAAAAATCCGGTCTCGGCTTCCGCTTCACCGAGGCGCCGGCCGGCGCCAACAATTATCTCGCGACCGGCAAGTCGATGCCGGACTCCACGATCAAGCTCTGCGAGGAGGCGGATGCGATCCTGCTCGGGGCCTGCGGCCTGCCATCGGTGCGCTATCCCGACAATACCGAGATCGCGCCGCAGATCGAGCTGCGTTTCATCTTCGATCTCTATGCCGGCGTGCGGCCGGCGCGCCTCATTCCCGGCGTGCCGAGCCCGATCGTCGGTGCCGACCAGCGCGGCATCGATCTCGTCGTGATCCGTGAATCCACCGAGGGCCTGTTCGCCTCGATGGGCAAGGGCGTCGTCACTCATGAGGACGCGCGCGAGACCATGGTGATCACGCGCAGGACGTCCGAGCGCCTGTTCGAGTTCTCGTTCCGCCTCGCCGAGCGGCGTAAGGCGCGCGGCAAGCCCGGGATGCTCACCTGCGTCGACAAGGCAAACGTGTTCAAGGCGTTCGCATTCTTTCGCGGCATCTTCGACGAGATCGAGAAGAAGCATCCAGGGGTGAAGACCGACCGGCTCTATGTCGACGCCTGCTCGGCGATGCTGGTCAAGCGGCCCTGGGATTTCGACGTGATGGTGATGGAGAACATGTTCGGCGACATCGTTTCCGACATCACCGCGAGCCTGATCGGCGGCCTCGGCATGGCGCCGTCGGCCGACATCGGCGACAAATACGCCGTGTTCCAGCCGTGCCACGGCACCGCCCCCGATATCATGGGGCAGGGCAAGGCCAATCCCACCGGCATGATCCTGTCGGCGGCGATGATGCTCGACTGGCTCGCCGACAAGCACGGCATTGAGAGCGCGGCGGAAGCGGGCGAGGCGATCGAGCGTGCGGTGGATCGGGTCTATGCCGGCGGCATCAAGCCGATGGAGTTCGGCGGCAGCAATGGCACCGCCGACATCACCAAAGCCGTGCTGGGCGCGTTGTAATCAGAGTGCGCACACGAAAAAGCGGCCCTCGGGGCCGCCCTTCGTCGTTTACCAGCGACGCCAGTGGCGGTAGCCGTAATAGCCATATGGCCGTGGCCCGTAGAAACGACGTGGGCCGTAATAGCCATAGGCACCGTAATAGTTCGGTCGCCACCAGCAGCGGCCCCAGGCGTTGCAGACCATGCGGACCTGATCGATATTCGCGGCCGGCCCGCTGGCGATGCCGTCGGCCTGCGGAATGCCGTTCGGCATCGCCGCGAGCGCTTGCCCCGACCCCAGCGCCGCGCCGCCCAGCGCAGCCAGACCAAGAACAGCAAATTTGAATGTCATCGCGATCTCCCTCATTGGTGGCGGGAGAACTATCGGTGGATCAACTGGTTGCTTCCGCAGAGAGCTGCGCGAAGAATTTAATCTTCCTGAATAGGGGTTCAGCTACTTCCCCTGGAACCGGGGCTTCCGTTTCTCCATGAAGGCCTGCCGGCCCTCGCGAAAATCCGCGCTGTCCATGCAGGCGTTGCCGATCGCCTTGATCGCTTCCATGTCGCGCCGGCTCTCGTCCTTGAGCACCTGCGCGATGGTGATCTTGGCGGCCTCGATCGCGAGCGGGGCGTTCTGCGAGATCGTCTCGGCAATCGTCATGGTCTCGCCCCAGAGCTCGTCGACTGGAAACACGCGCTCGACGAGACCAATGCGCAGCGCTTCGGCGGAATCGATCCGCATGCCCGTGTACATCAACAGGCGCGCCCAGGACGGGCCGACCAGCGACACCAGGTGCCGCAGTCCATCAAAACCGTAGGCGATGCCGAGTTTCGCCGCGGGAATGCCGAACTGGCTGCCATGCGAGGCGAGACGGATGTCGGCGAGCATGGCGACCTGCATGCCGCCGCCGAGACAATAGCCGTCGATGCAGGCGATCGTCGGCTTGGGATAGTCGGCGAGCAGGGCGCGCTGGGCGGCGCTGCGCCTGGCGTATTCCTCGGACGCCGCCGCGTTGTGCCTGACCTTCTCGAACTGGCTGATGTCGGCGCCAGAGACGAAGGCCTTGCCGCCGGCACCGCGCAGGATCACGACGCGCACCGTCTCGTCGTCGCGCAGGGCCGTCAGCGCCTCGCCAAATCCCTCCCACATTTCCAGCGACATCGCGTTGCGCTTGTCGGGGTTGTTGAAGGTGATCACGCCGACGCCGCCGGCCGCGTGCTTGAGGATCTTGCCGTCGGCGTAAGGTGTTTCGATCGTGCTGGACATGTCAGGCATCGCGCGCTCGCTCATCGTTGCAAGGGGCAATGTGCTGCGGGGGCGTTGCCGCGGTCAACGGCGGCAGATGAGGAGGCTTGCATCCGCCTGTGCCGCCATTGCATGGCGGCGATGGAACGACGTTCGCAAGACGGGGAGGAATGGCGGGCCATTCGACAACAAAAAAGGGCGGTCAGACCGCCCCTGGAAGCAAAGGCCGCGCGCAGAAAGCGCGCGGGCCAAGGCGGACGCAATGACATGCGATCCGGTCCCGCTCAATCCGGCCGCGCCCCTGTGACGCGGCGGATTGAAGATCGGCGGTCAAGACGGACCGTCGGTCGATCTCAGCTTTCGTTGGCTGCGATCGATTCCATCAGCGAGACGAGCTGGCGCTGAACCGTCTGGTCCTTGATCTTGCTGTAGGCGCGCAGCAGGCGGAGGCTGAAGGCCGAATCGAGGAACAGCAGGCTCTCGACTTCGCGCGCCTTGTTGTCGCCGTCGTAGAAGAAGGTCACGGGCACGTCGAGGGCGGAAGCAATCTGCTGGAGCCGAGCCGCGCCGACGCGATTGACGCCCTTCTCGTACTTCTGGACCTGCTGGAAGCTGACGCCGAGCTTTTCGCCGAGCTCGGCCTGCGAGATCTTCATCTCGACGCGCCGCAGACGGATCCGCTTGCCAAGCTCGATATCCGGCTTGCCGGCGCTGCGCTGCTTCATTCTTTTCGCCGCTGCTTTCATCTCTGTTTTCACCTTTGTTCTTCGGTTGAAAATCCCCCGAAGAGCTGGGTCAGGGGTTCGCCCATATACGAGTGCCTGAATTCATGCGGGTGCACGAACTCTTCCTTAAACCACGGGAAGCGAGCTGGATTGAAAGCCTCGATCAGCCAGTCAATCATGTGCCGCACGCGCGGAATCCGGCCGCTACCAGGATGGTAGGACAACCAGATATCCAGCGGTCGGTTCAACTCGACCTCAAGTGGAATCAACTTCCCGCCAAGCGCAATGGCGTAGCTGGGGAAGACGCCGATGCCGGCGCCATTCGCGACCGCCCAATAGTTGGCGCTTGAGACGTTGGTCTTCATGACCAGAAGGTCACGTTCCGAAACGCCCGGGAAGAAGCTCTCGAAGGATTCCTTGGCGGCGAGCTGGTCGGCGAATTGCAGCACCAGGCGGTGCTTGATCAACTCCGCCGCCGAACGCGGCGCGCCATGCTTTTCGATATATTTCTCGGAGGCCCAGAACATCAGATGCATGCGGCCGAGCCGCACCAGCTTGATGTCGAGCGCCGAGGGACGGGAGAGATGGATGGCGACGTCGGCCTCGTGGCGCGAGACGTCGGCCGAGCGCATCGCGCAATGCAGGTCGACCAGGATCTTCGGATAGGCCTGCTGGAATTCAACCAGGCGCGGGGCGAGCCAGAACGTGCCGAGCCCCTCGGTGACGGCGACGCGAACCTCGCCGGATAGGGCATTCGCCATCGAATCGCTGGCGCGCAGCACGTCAAAGGTGGCAGCCTCCATGCGCTCGACGGCGGACACCACCAGCGCGCCTTCATCGGTCAGATGGGTGCCGTGGACGTCGCGGGTGAACAGCGTGGTGCCGGTCTGGCGTTCGAAATCGTCGATTCGCCGGCGCACGGCGTTGATCGATAGCGACAGCCGTTCGGCCGCCGACCGGAAGCTTCCGCATCGGACGACTTCAAGAAATATGCGGGCCGCATCCCAATCCGAGAGGCCGCTGAGATTTGTCTTTGGGCGTTCCGCCAGAGGAACGCCCCTTTCCGCCAAGGAGTGCATACAATTCCCTTCGGGTGGCTAAACTGGCAGAATCTGGCGCAAACCACAACCACTGCGGGTTGGGGGATGATGAGTTTTGAACGTCATCCTTACTACCTCGCGGGTGGTATCTGGGTGCTGCCACGGGCTGGGAATCGGGCAGGCTATTCGCCTGAATGAGGGGTGTGGCGTGAGTTCCGTTGCGAGCCTTAACTTGGCTGCGGGATTGTCGGCGCTGTCCGCAATGATCGTCTCTGCGCGAGAGCCGGCTTTGCCGCCCTTGGTGGATCAATCGCAGCCTGCCAGGCGTTTTCTCCCAGACTGTTTCGATCATGGCCGACGGCGCAGCGTAGCGATGTTGGCAGGAACCGCGGTTCCACGGCAGAAACGCGGTGAAATCAGGTTCGGAGGCTCAGCGGCCTCATGCTATCCTCGATATTTCATGGCGGCCGAAGGGGTCGTCACCATCACGTCTCGCAGGCCGAACTAACGGAAAGAACGCCGGTGTCGCATTCAGACGAACAGTTGCAGTCGGTGCTGGAAACGCTCGAGGAGTGCCGCAAGGTTCTCAACGCGTGCAACAGCCGGGAGTCGGCCGAGCTGCTGTCCATCGTCATCCTCGACGTCAGGATGAAGCTCAAAGGAATAGACAGTGCCGATCTCAAGGCGCTGTGCGACGAAATGCTGCGGAGCGCCGCGAGCGTGCCGCCATCCCCTTCCAAGCAGACGCAGGACCAGCCCCGGCGTCCGCTGCTCCGCGTGGTGAAGTAGCCACGCCGCCGAATCTCGCTTTTTGGCGAGATTTGCGCGCGTCCCGGTGCCGCACCTGTGATCGCAGACGGCATCGGGAGGAGCCCTGGTTCCGTGCGCCTCTGTTGCGCATTCTCCGGCATCGGCTACACCAGAGCCGGTTCGGTTCCGGCCGGGCGCATGTCCCGTGCGCCCTAACGGCACCTGAGATGGCTCAGACGGCATCATGCAAAATGTTTCGATCCCGGCGGCGCTGATTGCCGGCCTCGTCAGCTTCCTCTCGCCTTGCGTCCTGCCGCTGGTGCCGCCCTATCTGATCTACCTCACCGGCGCCACCATCGAACATGTCGAGAGCGACGAGCCGGTCTCGGCCTCCAAGCGTGCGATCACAATGTCGGCGCTGCTGTTCGTGCTGGGCTTCTCCACGGTGTTCGTCGCCCTCGGCGCCAGCGCCTCGCTGATCGGCGGGCTGATCCGGGCCTGGTCGGCGGAGCTGTCGATCCTCGCCGGCATTGTCATCATCGTCATGGGCCTGCATTTTCTCGGACTGACGCGCATCGGCCTGTTGATGCGCGAGGGACGGCTGCCGATTCCAAGGCCGGTCGGGCTCTGGGGGGCCTACATCATGGGCCTCGCCTTCGCCTTCGGCTGGACCCCCTGCATCGGTCCGATCCTCGCGGCGATCCTCTCGATCGCCGCGGCCGAAGCCACGGTGACGAAGGGCGCCGGCCTGCTCGCGGTCTATTCCGCAGGTCTCGGCATTCCCTTCCTGATCGCCGCGCTGATGATCGAACAGTTCTCCGCATTGTTCGCACGCATGAAGGGTCACCTCGTCAATGTCGAGCGCGCCATGGGCGTGTTGATGGTGATCACCGGCATCGGCTTTCTCACCGGCGCAGTCTCGAATGTGAGCATCTGGCTGTTGGAGACGTTTCCGACATTGCAGACGATCGGGTAGGGGCCTCGTCCGTTCACCGCGTCTCGTCCAGCGTGCAGACCACCGTGCAGACCACGCCGCGCGGCAGGAAGTCGACGGTTGCTTCGCCGCCGAGCTGGTCCCGCGCGCTGCGCTCAATCAGGCGCGAGCCGAAGCCGCGCTGCACCGGCGCCGTCACCGGCGGTCCGCCGGTCTCGGTCCAGATCAGCCGCAGCCGCGGCTTCGGTGTCTCGGCGATGATCTCCCAGTCGAGCGTCACCCGGCCGGTCTCGTTGGACAGTGCACCGTATTTCGCGGCGTTCGTGGCGATCTCGTGCACGATCATCGACAGCACCACGGCGAGCCGCGGCGACAACGGCATGGCGGGGGCGGCCATGCGGATGCGATCGGGATTGTTCAGCACGAACGGCTGGAGCACGCGGACGATCACGTCCCGGAGCTCGGAGCCCGCCCATTTCTCCTGGCTCAGAAGGTTGTGCGCCTCCGCCAGTGCGCCGAGCCGTCCCTCGAATTTGATCCGCTCGTCCCGGCTGGCGCTGCGGAATGTCTGCACCGCGATCGCCTGCATCAGGGCGAGCGTGTTCTTGACGCGGTGGTTGAGCTCCTCGATCAGGAGATTGTGCAGCATCTCGCCGCGCGCGATCGTGGTCGCCATCCTAACCGCGAAGGTCAGGCCGGTCAGCAGCAGGATGCCGCCGATCAGGCTAGCGATGGCGATGTTGCGCCAGAGCGGCGCGATCAGCGAGCTCTCGGCAACGCCGGCCACGACCGTCCAGCCGGTCAGGCGGGATCTGGTAAAAGCAGAGGACAGCGCTACCCCGTCGAGCGAGACGGTCGAAAGGGCGGCCTCGGACGTGCGAGACATCGCGTCGTGGAGCGCGCCGGAAGCCTGCCTGCCGATCGTCTCGCCCGGGTTCGGCGCACGCGCGAACACGACGCCTTTGGTGTCGAGCAGCGACACGGTCCAGAGCTGGTCGGGCCGCTGCTTCTCAACCAGCTCCTGAAAGATGCTGATCGGCGGACTGAAGCAGAGATCGTAGATCACCTCGCCATCGCGGAACACCGGGACCTCGACGGTGAGCACCTGGCGCCCATTGATCGCGCCGGTGAACAGGTCCGAATATTGCGGCGATTTGTTCGTAAAGACCCTTTCGATGGTCTCGAGATGGCCGCGCGGCGGCACGCTTGCGGTGTCTTCTGTCGCGGAGGAGAACAACAGCCGGCCCTTGCGGTCCGAGATCAGCACGAGGCCGCCCCTGCCGTACTGCTCGACGAAACCGAGCGCGATGCGCCGAAAGGTTTCAAAGTCGTCGTTGCGCAGCGAATTCGTCAGCGCCAGGACCTGCAGGCCGCCGGTCATCCGCTGCACTTCGGAATCCAGCACCAGGCGCATGCTGCGCACGTTCTCCAGCACCCGGCGCGTCGCGTCGTTGCGATCCTGCGTGTAATTGTAGACGACGATACCGACCGCAAAGACGATCAGCGGCAACATCGTTCCCGTGACGAGGAGAGCGAGGCGGACCGGCAGGGGGAGCTTTGACAACACGGGCGTCCCGATTCCGGCGCAGCGGCGCCGGATCATCATTTTGGCAAGACCATACGGGCGGAGCCTGCATGGCGCCACGATTTTCGCATCGGCGGCTAGGGCGAAACGGAATCTTGCTGCCTCGTCGATACGTACTGCGCTTCGGCGCGTGCCGATTGTGGTCAATAGTGGACACATGGCGAAGACGGCCGAGGCTGTGCCCGGCCGCGCTGATGCTTACGGCACCGGTCGGGTCCTCGAAGAGAATTGAGAAATCGCGTGCCAGAAGTAGCCCGGGTTGCAGTGCAACAGGGTATGGCAGGTGTGTTCTGCGACGAAGGAGTCTCCGCGAAGCAGGCGAAATGACTTCCGTCTGGCCGAGGTTTTTCATACGCTTGCTCTCGCAAGCCGCATACCGGCTGCGCTCACGCCCCGGCGACAGGGGCGGAGGATCAAAGGGAGGGGAGACCATGAAGCGAAGATTATTCCTCGCTGGGTTCGGTGCGACCACTGCGGCGGCCGTGGTCGGCATGCCGTCGATCGTCGGGGCGCAGGCACCGATCACGCTCAACGGAGCCGTGCAGTTCAACGATGACCATGCCTTCAACCGGGCGCTGATCCGGTTCGAGGAGCTGGTGAAGAAGTACTACGGAAAGCCCGTCAATTTCACCCTGCACAAGAACTCCTCGCTCGGCCTCGAGAAGCAGTATTTCGAGTACATGTCGCAAGGCAAGGCGGTCGACTACGGCATCGTCTCGCCGGCTCACATGTCGACCTTCGCCAAGGCCGCCCCGTTCATCGATGCGCCCTTCGTGTTCAAGGGCATCGAGCACATGAACAAGGTCGTCGAGGCCAATATCCTGGCGCCGATCGCCGACGAGGTCGCGGCGAAGGCCGAGGTCGTGCTGATCGGCTATGCCGGCGGCGGCATTCGCAACATTTTCGCCAACAAGCCGCTCAAGAATCTAGCCGATCTCAAAGGTCTCAAAGTCCGCGTGCAGGGCGCGCCGATCTGGTCGAAGACCTTTGCGGCCGTCGGCATGAGCCCGACCGTGATCGCCTATAACGAGATCTACAACGCGATCCAGAACGGCGTGATATCGGCAGGTGAGAACGAGGCGGCCGGCGTCGAGGCGATGAAGTTCTACGAAGTGGCTCCGCATCTCAGCCTGACCCAGCACGCCGTGTCGATCCGGCCGATCTGCTTCTCGGTGAAGACGCTGAAGACCCTGCCAAAGGATCTGCAGGACGCGATCATGAAGGCTGGCAAGGAGGCCGGCGATTACGGCCGCCAGCTCGAATCGAGCGAGGAGGTCGTCAAGCTCGACACGCTGGAGAAGGCCGGCAAGCTCAAGCGCGTCCCGTTCGAGGAGCGCGACGCCATGAAGAAGCTCGCCGACCCCGTGATGGCCACCTACGCCAAGGAGATCGGCGCGGAGGGCATTTTCGAGAAGATCAACGTCGTCTGAGGTCGTTCTGTCCGCCGACAGCATTCCGGGCAGGCCCCGCCTTCTGCCCGGAATTGGCGGATGAGCGCCGTACGGAGCTCCAATGTCCGAAATGCACGCCCCGTCCACACCGTCGCTGTGGCGTCGCGTCACCGCGGCCTATGCGAAATTGCTGGAATTCCTGCTGGCCGCCTGCGTCGGCATCCTGATCATTCCGGTCACGCTGCAAATCATCTCGCGCTACACGCCCTTCATTCCCTCCTACATCTGGACGGAGGAGATGGCGCGGTTCCTGTTCGTCTGGACGATCATGATCGGCGCCATGGTGGGCATCCGCGAGGCGCAGCATTTCGAGGTCGACGTGTGGCCCGACCTCTCGCGGCGATCGGAGGCCGCGGTGCGGATCATCGCGCGGCTCGGCGTGCTGGCACTGGCGATCGTGTTTGTGTGGGCCGGAATCGAGTTCACACGCTTCGCCTGGAACAGGACGTCGGAGCTGGCTGATCTGCCACTCTGGCTGATCCACGTCGCCTGGCCGGTGGCCGGCGTGACCTGGATCGTGTTTGCGGGCGAACAGATCCTTGATGAAATGCGCGTTCTGGTCGGGGTGGGGCGATGAGCGGCAATGTACTCTCTGCCGGACAGGCCGCGATGGTGCTGTTCGGGGTCTTCATCGGCCTGCTCATCGTGCGCGTGCCAGTGGCTTTCGCGCTCGGCCTTGCCTGCGTGCCGATCCTCTTGGTCGAGCCGCGCCTGTCGCTGATGATGCTCGCGCAGGAGACGTTCAACGCGTACAATTCGTTCATTCTGCTCGCAGTGCCGTTCTTCCTCCTGACGGCGAACCTGATGAGCATCGGCGGCATCACCGACCGCCTGGTGGCGCTGTCGCGCTCCATGGTCGGGCATTGGCCGGGATCGCTGGCACAGATCAACGTCGTGCTGTCGGTGTTCTTTGCGGGCATCTCGGGCTCCTCCACTGCGGATGCGGCGAGCCAGTCCAAGATCTTCATCGATGCGCAGACCAAGGAGGGGTACGATCTTTCGTTCTCCATCGCCATCACTGCGGTCTCCGCGGTGCTCGCAGTCATCATTCCACCTTCGATCCTGATGATCGTGTGGGGCGGGCTGATCTCGACCTCGATTGCCGCGATGTATCTGGCCGGAATCGTGCCGGGCCTGCTGATCGCGGGCGCGCAGATGGCGACGGTGCACGTCTATGCCGTGCGCCGCGGCTACCCGACCTATCCGAAGGCGACCTGGGTCGAGATGCGATGCGCCATTTGGCGATCGATACCTGCGCTGATGACGCCGTTCATCATCGTCGGTGGCATTCTGCTGGGCTGGTTCACAGCGACCGAGTCCGCCTGCGTCGCGGTGCTTTATTCCGTGATGCTCTCCGCATTTTTCTACCGCGAGACGGGCGTGCGCGAATTGTACAAGGCCTTGCTCGACACCGGGCGCCTTGCCGGCGTGGCGCTGTTTTGCGTCGGCACGGCGAGCGCTTTCGGCTGGCTGCTCGCCTATTACAGGATTCCGCAGGAGCTGCTGGCCAACGTCTCGACATGGGGCATGGGCACTGTCGCCGCCGGTTTCTTCATCTCCTTCTGTTTTCTGGTGGTGGGCTGCTTCCTCGACGCCATCCCGGCCATCATCATCGTCGGCACCGTGCTGGAGCCGCTCGCCAAGTCGGTCGACCTTCATCCGGTCCAGTTCGCGATCATTTCCATCGTGTCGCTGGCTTTCGGGCTGGTGACGCCGCCCTATGGCCTCTGCCTGATGATCGCCTGTTCGATCGCCGGCGTACGGCTGCGCTATGCGCTGAAGGACACGGTGATCATGCTGATCCCGATGCTGCTCGTGCTCGCGGCCGTCATCGTCTGGCCCAGCGTGTCGCTGTTCCTGCCGCGCCTGATCGTGCCGGAGATGCTCAAATGAGCATGTGATGGCGAGGTCCCGCGGCCGCCGGCCGCGGGATCATCACTATCGGTTAGAGGATGCTCTCGGTGATGGCAGCGTAGACCATGCTGCGCAGCTCGCGCCGGATCGGGTAGGCGCTCGATGGCAGCACCTGCGTCATGAAGATCGCAATCAGCTCCTCAGCCGGATCGATCCAGAACGAGGTCGTGGCCGCGCCACCCCAATTATATTCGCCGGGACTGCCCGCGATCAGCGTCTCGGCCGGGCGCATGGTGACGGCGAAGCCGAGACCAAAGCCGATGCCGTTATAGGTGGCTTCCGAGAACAGCGAGCGCGAGACTTCCGGCAGCGCACGGCCGCCCGGAATGTGGTTGGTCGTCATCAGCGCCAGCGTCTTCGGGCCGATCAGCCTGACACCGCCGAGCTCGCCGCCATTGAGCAGCGCACGGCAGAAGGTGAGGTAGTCGGCGACCGTCGAGCACAGGCCTCCGCCGCCGGAAATGAACGAGGGCGGCGACAGGAATGAGCTCGTCGTCGGATCGTCCTGAAGCGTCAGGCCCTCACGTCGCTGGCCGGCATGGAAGGTCATGCCGCCGCCGGGATCGGCGGAATAGCACGCCGCAAAGCGATGCGCCTTGGAGGCCGGGACGTGGAAGTCGGTGTCGGTCATGCCGAGCGGGTCGAGGATGCGCTCTTTGAGGAATTGCTCGAACGGCATGCCCGAGATCTTGCCGACGAGATAGCCGATCACGTCGGTCGCGACGGAATAGTTCCAGGAATCGCCCGGCGAGAATTCCAGCGGGATCTTCGCGAGGCCCTCGATCATGGTCTGCAGCGTGCCTGACTTCTCGACCTCGCCGATCTTCTCACTGCGATAGGCGGCATCGACATTGGAACGCTGCTGGAAGCCGTAGGTGAGGCCGGCGGTGTGGCGCAAGAGGTCGACGATCAGCATCGGCCGGGACGGCGGCCGGGTCAGGAAGGCCGGATAGGTGCCAGCGACGAACACGCCGAGGTCCTTCCATTCCGGAATGTATTTGGCGACGGGTTCGTCGATCGCGACCAGGCCTTGCTCGACCAGCATCATGAAGGCGACGCTGGTGAGCGGCTTGGTCATGGAATAGATGCGGTAGATGGTGTCATCCTTGACCGGCAGCTTGCGCTCGACATCGGCGAAGCCCTGAACCGAGCTGTGCGCGACCTTGCCGCGGCGGTACACCAAAAGATGCGTGCCCGGGAAGCGGCCGGCGTCGATGTACCGGCTCTTCAGATGCGCATCGATGCGGTCGAGCGCGGCCTTGGACATGCCGACGGATTCGGGCGAGGCGGGGGCGGGCGCGAGCATCAGTTCCTCCGGACAGTTTCTCGGAAAGTTGATAGCGAAATAGCGGCCCCATTCCAAGCCGGTTGCGCTTAACGCGACCCTGCCGGTTGGTGTAGGCTCGCGCTGGAACGCTTCCAGGCAGCCCGCCCGGGCCAACGACAAAAACGAGAGGGCAAACGCTTATGACCCAGTTCAACGAGACCGATCTCACCGAAGCCGTCGTCAGGAGCTTCGACAACACGCCCAATCCGCGCGCGAAATTCCTGCTCCAGGAATTGGTCAAGTCGCTGCACGATTACGTGAGCAAGACCGGCCTGACCTTCGAGGAATGGGACTACGCGATCGATTTCCTGACCCGCACCGGGCAGAAATGCACCGACACGCGCCAGGAATTCATTCTCCTGTCCGACGTGCTCGGCGTTTCCATGCTGGTCGACGCGGTCAACCATCGCGACCGCGAGGGCGCCACCGAGACCACCGTGCTCGGCCCGTTCTATGTCGGCGAGCACAAGGTGACGGCGCACGGCACGGATATTTCTCCGAACAACCAGACCGGCGAGCGGATGTTCGTGCAGAGCCGCGTCACGGATCTGAAGGGCAAGCCACTCGCGAACGTCCCCGTCGACGTCTGGCATGCCGACGATGACGGCTTCTACGATTCACAGAAGGCCAATTATGACGAGGTCGGCGCCTCGGCGCGGGCGCGTTTCATCACCGATAGCGACGGCCGCTTCTTCTTCCGCACCATCCTGCCGTGCAGCTATCCGATCCCGACCGACGGCCCGGTCGGCGAGATGATCGTGCAGACCAACCGCCATCCGATGCGCCCCGCACATGTGCATTTCCTGGTCAATGCGAAAGGCTATGAGCCGCTGATCACCCACGTCTTCATCGGCGGCGACAAATATCTGGATTCCGACGTCGTGTTCGGCGTCAAGGACGACCTCGTTGCCAAGGTCGAGCCACGCAACGATGCTGAGATGCCCGACGGCACTAAGGCGAACGGGCAGTGGCATCTGATGACTTACGAGTTCCACCTCAAGCCCGGCGGCGGCATGGCGCCGAAGCCGCTGGGCGTGAAGGCGGCGGAGCCGGCGTGAGGGTTTAATATCTCGGTCATCCCCCGATATAGGCAGCCAATTCGTCGGGCGTTCCCTTCGGAAAGGCGTCCTTGAGATAATCGAGAAAGGCGGAGACGCGGGCACTGAGCAATCGCCGCGAGGGATAGAGCGTCCAGAGAGCGATGTCGAACCCGTCGACGTCGCCCCATCGTACAAGCGCCCCAGCGGCGAGATCGCGACTGACGAGTGACAGCGGCAGCCGGGCCGCGCCTACGCCGGCTCGAATTGCGTCGCGAACCATCATCAGCGATGACAGGCGAAGCACCGGGTCGACGGAGATTCGCGATGTTCCGCCTGGGCGCCTGATTTCCCACGCTGCGGCCTCATCATCTCCGCGCACCACCACCGGAACGGCCAGATGGCGCTTCGGTCGTTTGAGTGTGGGGCTGGCTACGACCACCAATCGGTCACGCAAGAAGATACGGCCGACGAGACTTTCGTCCGGATCGGGATTGACCCGGATCACGAGGTCAAAACCCTCCTCGATCATGTCGACGTGGCGATCTTCAGTGGTGACCTCGAGCCGGACTTGCGGATGCAGAAGCGCGAAGCCGGCCGCGAGCCGGCCCATGGCAGTTTGTGAAAAGAGCAGGGGAGCGCTGATCCGCAACCTGCCCTTTGGCTTGTCTCCGCCCGAGGCGATCGCTGCCGCCGTCTCGTCGAGCTCGGTGAGGAGCGCTCCGGTCCGCTCGTAGAGCGCTCGTCCTTCCTGGGTGAGCTTGAGCGTGCGCCCGCCGCGCTCGAACAGGCGCAAATCGAGGCTGCTCTCGAGCTCGGACACGCGGCGGGACAAGGTCGCTTTCGGACGTCCCGCGGCGCGCGCGGCCTTTCCGAACCCTCCGTGGCGGGCGACGAGATTGAAGTCGGCCAGTGCAAGCAAATCCATCTGTTCCACCAGTGAGACGAACTGTCTAAATATAGCGTCTATCGGCCCGCACGTGGATCACTAATTTCCGGCTTGTCTTCTGAACCCAAACCGGAGTGATCCCATGACCATCCTCGTTACCGGCGCCACCGGCACGATCGGCCGCCACGTCGTCGAGCAACTCGTCAGGCGTGGCGCCGATGTGCGCGCACTCGTCCGAAATCCCGCCAAGGCGAACTTGCCGGCAGGCGTCGCTGTGGCGCAGGGCGACCTGCTGGACGTCGATTCCCTGCGCGCCGCGTTCTCAGGCGTCTCGACGCTGTTTCTGCTCAACGCCGTCGTGCCGGACGAATTCACCCAGGCGCTGACTGCGCTCAATCTCGCGCGCGAGGCCGGCATCGAGCGGTTCGTCTATCTATCGGTCATCCACAGCGATCTCTACGTGAACGTGCCGCACTTCGCCGGCAAGTTCGGCGTCGAGCGCATGATCGAGCAGATGGACTTCAAGGCGACCATCCTGCGCCCGGCCTATTTCATGAACAACGAGCTCATGATCAGGGATGTCGTGACCGGATACGGCGTCTACCCCATGCCGATCGGCAGCAAGGGACTTGCGATGATTGATGTGCGCGATATCGGCGAGATCGCGGCCCTCGAACTGATCCGCCGCGAGACATCCGCCACGCCGCTTCCGCGCGAGCGGCTCAATCTCGTTGGTCCCGATACACTCACCGGTGCCAAGGCTGCCGCAATCTGGTCGGACGTGCTCGGCCGTGCGATCGCCTATGGCGGCGATGACGCCGCGGGATTTGAGAAGAACCTGAGGCAGTTCATGCCCGGCTGGATGGCTTTCGATATGCGGGTGATGAGCGAGCGTTTCCTCTCGGAGGGAATGATCCCCGAGGCCGGCGACGTCAAGCGTCTGACCGACATCCTGGGCCGTCCCTTGCGCTCTTATCGCGACTTCGTCGCCGAGATCACGGCGGCTGTCTGAGGTCCATCGAGCAGGTGTGTGCTGGCGCCTGGCTGCACCGCTCACCACGGATCATGTGGTGAGCGGGCAAGCTCGATCAGCGCGCGTGCAGCAGCGCCAGCAGCACGACGACCGCGCAGGCGAGTGCGGCCGAGGTCAGCTTCCAGAACATCAGCGGGCTGCGCTCGAGCAGCGGCGTGATCCGGGCGTCGAGATAGGCCGGATTGGGGGTGCGAAGCTCGAAGATGAACTCCGACAGATCCTCGTGCCGCTTGTAGGGATCGGGATGAAGCGCGCGCCGGAGCGCGCCGTCGACCCAGGCCGGCACGTTGCGGTCGTCGTCGGCCGGGCGGTACTTGAGCCTCCGCACGTCCGCCTTGCGCCGGATCCTGGCGATCTGGGTGCCGTAGGGAAGCTTCCCCGTCAGCATCTGGTAACAGATCACGGCCAGCGAAAACATGTCGGAGCGCGGCGAGCCGCCCTGCCCAAGGAAGTATTCCGGCGCGGTGTACTGGACCGTCCCCAGGATTTCGCCGGCCTCGCCCGGCGGCGCCGCTTCCGCGACGCCGGCGACCCTGACCGATCCGAAGTCGATGATCTTCGCGGTGCCGGTCTTGTCGATCAGGATGTTGTCGGGTCGGAGGTCCTGATGCAGCATCTCCATGCGATGGAAAGCGCGCAGGCCCGCGGCGATCTGCTCGATGATGCCGCGCACCGTTTCGAGATCCGGGCGCGGGTTGTCTATCATCCACTGCTTCAGGGTCTGCCCTTCGACGAATTCCGTCGCGACGTAGAGATAGCCGCGCCGCCGCGACTGCGACAGCGGCTTCAGCACATGCGGACTGTCGATCCGGCGCGCGATCCATTCCTCCATCAGGAAACGCTTGAGATAGGCGGCGTTGTCGCGCAGATCGATCGACGGCAGCTTGAGCGCGACCGGCTGCTCGGGCTCGGTGTCGACCGCAAGGTAGATATGGCTGCGGCTGCTGCCGTGGATCTCGCGGACGATCCGGTAGCCGTCGAAGATCGCGCGCGGCTCCGGCAGCGCGGGAAGCGGCAGGGCCGAGGGCTGGTTGAAGATGCCGGCCGGCTCGCGCTGCGGCACCGCATCGATGCGGAGGATCTGGACCGTGATGTTGTCGTCGCTGCCGCGCCGATAGGCTTCCTCGACGATCGCCTTTGCCGCCCCGTCGAGCTCGGCTGCATGCTCGCTCAGCGCGCTCGTGACGAAACGCGCGTCGACGAATTCGTAGGCGCCGTCGGTCGCCAGCAGGAAGGTGTCGCCGGCCTCGACCTCGAGCGCCTGGTAGTCGATCTCGAGCTGCGGATTGATGCCGAGCGCGCGGCCGAGATAGGTCTGCTCCGACGAGACGATGATGCGGTGATCGTCGGTCAGCTGCTCGAGCGCCTTGCCGGCAACGCGGTAGATGCGGCAGTCGCCGACATGGAAGATGTGCGCGGTCGTTGCCTTGATGACCATGGCGCTGAGGGTGCAGACATAGCCCTTGTCGCGGTCATAGGCGTATTGGCTCTTGCGCGTCTGTGCGTGCAGCCAGGAATTGGTGGCGTTCAGCACGCGGCGGGCGGACGTCTTCACCGTCCAGGATTCCGACGTGCAGTAATAGTCCATCAGGAAGCTCTTGACCGCCGACTCGCTGGCGATCTGGCTCACCGTGCTGCTCGAGATCCCGTCGGCGAGGACCGCGGCGATCCCCTTCAGGCCGAGCAACGGCTCCTCGGGAATCAGGACGCCGTGGAAATCCTGGTTGACGGGCTTGCGACCCTTGTCGGAGTGCTGGCCGACCGAAATCAGGAGTCCGCGGGTCATCGTCATCACCAGGAGAGGGGAGCCTCACCCTGCTCGGGCGGGGCTCCCCTGTCGAGACGTATTCGATCAGGCGGCGACGCGGGGCTTCGCGGCCTTGTCGACCTGGCGCTTCGGCAGGGTCATGACATGTGTGGCGTAGAGGGTCATGCCGGTGAAGGCGAGGCCGCCGACGAGGTTGCCGAGCACGGTCGGGATCTCGTTCCAGATCAGATAGTCCATGATCGAGAACTTGGCATGGAGCATCAGGCCCGACGGGAACAGGAACATGTTCACCACCGAATGCTCGAACACCATGTAGAAGAACACCAGGATCGGCATCCACATGGCGATGACCTTGCCGGAGACCGAGGTCGAGATCATGGCGCCGACGACGCCGGTCGAGACCATCCAATTGCAGAGCATGCCGCGCATGAACAGTGTCGCCATGCCGGCCGCGCCGTGCGCGGCGTAGCCGAGCGTTCGGCCCTCGCCGATGTTGCCGATCGCCGTGCCGACCTTGTCGGGCGCCTGCGTGAAGCCGAAGGTGGTGACGAAAGCCATCATGAAGGCCACGGTGAAGGCGCCGGCGAAGTTGCCGAGGAAGACGAGACCCCAATTGCGCAGCACGCCGCCGAGCGTGACGCCCGGGCGCTTGTCGATCAGAGCGAGCGGCGAGAGCACGAACACGCCGGTCAGCAGGTCGAAGCCCAGGAGATAGAGCATGACGAAGCCGACCGGGAACAACAGCGCGCCGATCAGCGGCTGGCCGGTGTTGACGTTGATCGTGACGGCGAACCAGGCCGCCAATGCCAGGATGGCGCCGGCCATGTAGGCGCGGATGATGGTATCCCGGGTGGACATGAAGATCTTGGACTCGCCCGCATCCACCATCTTGGCGACGAATTCCGAAGGCGCGAGATACGACATCAATGGTTCCTTTGCTTCATAAGTGAGATCGACACGTTCCTGGCGAAGGCGCGGCTGAACGTCTTGGGCCGTGCGGGCTGGCCGGCCGCGCACGGGGGCTATGGAGAGTTGGAAGCCTTGGGAATCGCGTCACGAGGACTGAGCCGGCGAGGGCCGCGAAGCAGTTGAGCTTCCGGATGCAGCCGCCAGAGGCTGCACCGATGCGGCAAGCCGCAGTCGTCGTTGACGCCAAAGGCGATGCAAGTCGCGTGCCGGGTCGTGATGCTGGAAAGAGGCAATGATATCAATATGATGCATCTTTGGCCGAACGGATCCCATGCGACCGCGGGCCTGTTGTATGAGCGGCTGCACAAGCTTTGTGCGCCGCACAACAATTAAGCAGGGCGCTGGTTTCGCAAGCGGAACAGCCCTGCGGCAGTCTGGCGCATCTCAATTAACGTGCTGAGTTATTGATATTTTTTCAGGTGTCGGCCTTGGCACGAAGCTTGAATGGTTCCCTGCGACGCCATTGAAGCCGTCCCGCGAGATTTCTCATCCGACTTGCCGACGCCACCCGGCGGGGGTCTCCCCCGTCGCGCGTTCGCATGCGCCAAGGATGGCGCCGCCGGACGGACGGGCTGCTCGTGTGCACAGACGCCAATCAATTCTGCAACGATGCAAAGGACGACACTGCCTATGACCATGCGCACTCGCCGGCCCTCGGAGACGGGCCTTAGCCGCCGTCAATTGTTGAAAGCCACCGGCTCCACCGCCGCACTTCTCGCCGCCGCCAAACTCAATTTCCCCGCCGGCGCCTTCGCGCAGGATTCAGGCCCCGAGGTCAAGGGCGCCAAGCTCGGCTTCATCGCACTCAGCGACGCCGGACCGCTCTTCGTCGCCAAGGACAAGGGCCTGTTCGCCAAATACGGCATGCCCGACGTCGACGTGCAGAAGCAGGCCTCCTGGGGCACGACGCGCGACAACCTCGTGCTCGGCTCGGAAGGCAACGGCATCGACGGCGCGCATATCCTGACCCCAATGCCGTACCTGATCTCGGCCGGCAAGGTGACGCAGAACAACCAGCCGACGCCGATGTACATTTTGGCGCGGCTCAATCTCGACAGCCAGTGCATCTCCGTCGCCAATGAATATGCCGACCTCAAGCTCGGCGTCGATGCGGCGCCGTTCAAGGCCGCGCTGGAGAAGAAGAAGGCGTCGGGCAAGGCGGTGAAAGCCGCGATGACTTTCCCCGGCGGTACCCACGACCTCTGGATCCGCTATTGGCTCGCCGCCGGCGGCATCGATCCCGACAAGGACATCGAGACCATCGTGGTGCCGCCGCCGCAGATGGTGGCCAACATGAAGGTCGGCACCATGGACTGCTTCTGCGTCGGCGAGCCCTGGAACCTGCAGCTGATCCACCAGAAGATAGGCTACACCGCGGTCAACACCGGCGAGCTCTGGAACAAGCATCCGGAAAAATCCTTCGGCATGCGCGCCGCCTTCGTCGACAAATACCCGAAAGCGGCAAAGGCGCTGCTGATGGCCGTGATGGAAGCCCAGCAATGGTCCGACAAGGCCGAGAACAAGGCCGAGCTTGCCGCCATCATGGGCAAGCGGCAGTGGATGAACTGCCCGGTCGAGGACGTGCTCGACCGCACTGCAGGCAAGTTCGATTACGGCATCCCGGGCAAGGTCGTCGAAAACTCGCCGCACATCATGAAGTACTGGCGCGATTTCGCCTCCTATCCGTTCCAGAGCCACGATCTCTGGTTCCTCACCGAGGACATCCGCTGGGGCAAGTACGAGGCGAATTTCGACACCAAGGCGTTGATCGCCAAGGTCAACCGCGAGGACATGTGGCGCGATGCGGCCAAGACGCTCGGCGTCGCTGCCGCGGAAATCCCGACCTCGACCTCGCGCGGCAAGGAGACCTTCTTCGACGGCAAGGTGTTCGATCCCGAAAATCCGGCGGCGTATCTGAAGTCGCTCGCGATCAAGCGCGTCGAAGTCTGATGCAGCCCTGCGGCCGCCCATTGGGCGGCCGCATCGTCCTGATCATGCCGGAAAAGGGATTTTCGATGAACATGCCTGCCACGAAGATTGAGCTTGAGACCGCAGCGCCTGCGGCCGTTGCGGCGCCGGTCGTCGCGCTGACGCCGAAGCGTCCGCCGCGCGCCGAGACCTACGCACGGATGGCGCGCGAAACCGCGGTGCGCGTGATCCCGCCGCTGGTCGTGATCGCGCTTCTGACGCTGGTGTGGGAGCTGGTCTGCCGCCGCGCCGGCTCGGCCCTGCCGCCGCCGTCGAAAGTTTTCAACGACACCAAGGAGTTGATCTTCGATCCGTTCTTCGACCATGGCGGCATCGACAAGGGCCTGTTCTGGCATCTGTCCGCCAGTCTCCAGCGCGTCGCGCTCGGCTATTCGCTGTCTGCGGTCGCCGGCATCGCGCTCGGCGTGCTGGTCGGGCAGTCGGTCTGGGCCATGCGCGGGCTCGATCCGCTGTTCCAGGTGCTGCGCACGATTCCGCCGCTGGCCTGGCTGCCGCTCTCGCTGGCGGCGTTCCGCGACGGCCAGCCCTCGGCGATCTTCGTCATCTTCATCACCTCGATCTGGCCGATCATCATCAACACCGCGGTCGGCATCCGCAACATCCCGCAGGACTATCGCAACGTCGCCGCGGTGGTGCAGCTCAACCCGCTCGAGTTCTTCTCCAAGATCATGATTCCGGCGGCCGCGCCCTACATCTTCACCGGCCTGCGCATCGGCATCGGCCTGTCGTGGCTGGCGATCGTCGCGGCGGAAATGCTGATCGGCGGCGTCGGCATCGGCTTCTTCATCTGGGACGCCTGGAACTCCTCGCATATCAGCGAGATCATCCTGGCGCTGTTCTATGTCGGCATCGTCGGCTTCGTGCTGGACCGCCTGATCGCCGGCCTCGGCAAGGTCGTCACCCGCGGCACCGCGCAGAACTGAGAGGAGAGGGCCACATGACCGCCTATCTGAAGCTCGACCACATCGACAAGGTCTTCACCCGCGGCGCCGCGACCACGGAGGTGCTCAAGGACATCAACCTGACGATCGAGAAGGGCGAATACGTCTCGATCATCGGCCATTCCGGCTGCGGCAAGTCGACCCTGCTCAACATCATCGCAGGGCTGACCAACGCCACCACGGGGGGCGTGCTGCTGGAGAATCGCGAGGTCAACTCGCCGGGGCCCGACCGTGCGGTCGTGTTCCAGAACCACAGCCTGTTGCCATGGCTGACCGTCTACGAGAACGTCAGGCTCGGCGTCGACAAGGTCTTCGCCAAGACCAAGTCCCGCGCCGAGCGCGACGCCTGGGTCATGCACAATCTCAACCTCGTGCAGATGGCCCATGCCAGGGACAAGCGTCCGTCCGAGATTTCCGGCGGCATGAAGCAGCGCGTCGGTATCGCCCGGGCGCTGGCCATGGAGCCGAAGGTGCTGCTGCTGGACGAGCCGTTCGGCGCGCTCGATGCGCTGACCCGTGCGCACCTGCAGGACTCGGTGATGGCGCTGCATCAGAAGCTCGGCAACACGATCCTGATGATCACCCACGACGTCGACGAAGCCGTGCTGTTGTCCGATCGCATCGTGATGATGACGAACGGACCGAGCGCGCGCATCGGCGAGGTGCTGGAGGTGCCGCTGGCGCGGCCGCGCAAGCGGCTCGAGCTTGCCACCAACGCCACTTACCTGAAGTGTCGCCAGCGCGTGCTCGAATTCCTCTACGAGCGTCATCGCTTCGTCGAGGCTGCATGAGCGAAGCGTTAACGCGAAAGATGCCCGCGCCCAAATAATCGACATCTCGCTCAATCCTTGTGCGTCGCACAGGGATTGAGCGAATCGCAAAATTAGCGTGCGGAAACAGCCCTGCAAAGAATTCGGGCAATACGAATAACATCCTGAAATCCCTGCATTTCCAGCGCGAGCGCAACTGGCACGGAAATTGAAACGTGTTTGCGCGACGCCAACGACGACGTCCCTCAACATCATCAATCAGCATCGTGAACTCGCCACCGGGGTAGCGCCTCGGAGCGCGCCTCCATGCCTGGAGGCAGAGCCTGCAACGACGCAGCGGTGAGCCTGGAAGGGATACTCAATGACGAAGAATCCGACTCTGAACCCGACTTGGATTTCAGACTGGCGCCCCGAAGATGAGGCGTTCTGGAACGCGACTGGCAAGACGATCGCCCGACGCAACCTGATCTGGTCGATCGTGGCCGAGCATATCGGCTTCTCGGTCTGGCTGATCTGGAGCATCGTGACCACCAAGCTGCCGCAGGCGGGCTTCCACTACAGCACCGACCAGCTGTTCCAGCTCGTCGCGGTGCCGGGCCTGATCGGCGCCCTGATGCGCTTTCCCTATACATTCGCAGTGACGACCTTCGGCGGCCGCAACTGGACCATCTTCAGCGCGGCGATCCTGTTCATCCCGACGTTGTCTCTTGCCTATTTCGTGAGCCAGCCCGACACGCCGTTCTGGCTGATGCTGCTGATCGCCTCGACCGCCGGCCTCGGCGGCGGCAACTTCGCCTCCAGCATGACCAATATCTCGTTCTTCTTTCCGGACCGGATGAAGGGCTGGGCGCTCGGCCTGAACGCGGCCGGCGGCAATATCGGCGTTTCCAGCGTGCAGCTCCTGACCCCGATCCTGATGACGCTCGCCGTCTTCAACCTGTTCCAGGCGACGCCCGTCGACGGCATCTATCTCCAGAACGCCGGCCTGATGTGGGTGCTGCCGATCGCGATCGCGGTGTTCGGCGCGGTGTTCTTCATGAACAACCTCACCTCGGCGAAATCGTCGGTGAAGAACCAGCTGGCGATCGTCAAGCGCAAGCACACCTGGATCATGGCGTATCTCTATATCGGCACGTTCGGCTCCTTCATCGGCTACTCCGCGGCCTTTCCGCTGCTGATCAAGACCCAGTTCCCGACCGTGACGATCTCGATCGCGTTCCTCGGACCGCTGGTCGGCTCGCTGGCGCGCCCGTTCGGCGGCTGGCTCGCCGACAAGGTCGGCGGCTCCATCATCACCTTCTGGAATTTCATGCTGATGGCGGCGGCGACGGTCGGCGTGCTCTACTTCGTCGGGCACAAGGATTTCATCGGCTTCCTGTCGATGTTCCTGATCCTGTTCGTGACGACGGGCATCGGCAACGGCTCGACCTACCGCATGATCCCCTCGATCTTCCGCGAAGAAAATCTGTTCAAGGTTCGCGGCAAGGGCGATGCGGCACGTAGCGCAGCCTTGAAGACGGCGAGCATCGAGAGCGGCGCGGCCGTCGGCTTCATCGGCGCGGTCGGCGCCGTCGGCGGCTACCTGATCCCGAGCGGCTTCGGCAAGTCGATCGCCATGACCGGCGGCCCGTCGCTCGCGCTTGCGATCTATCTTGCCTTCTACGCCTCGTGCCTCGCGCTCACCTGGTGGTTCTACCTGCGTCGCAGCCCGCAGCCTGACGGCGCGCCAAGCCTTGCAGAGGCTCGCGTGTAACACTTGGTACGAATCTCGCTTCTCTCCGTACGCGGGGAGAAGCCCCTCTGATGACGTTTGATCCATGAACCTTTTCCGCAACGTCGCGGACGAAGGCAGACCGAAACAGACAGGAGAACACTATGACGCCCGAGCAGATCGCCCTCATCCAGCAGAGCTTCGCCAAGGTCGCACCGATCTCGGAGCAGGCTGCAGTGCTGTTCTACGACCGACTGTTCGAGGTCGCGCCGTCCGTGCGCGCGATGTTCCCTGAAGACATGACCGAGCAGCGCAAAAAGCTGATGGGCATGCTTGCCGCCGTCGTCGGCGGCCTGTCGAACCTGGACTCGATTCTTCCCGCTGCCTCCGCACTCGCCAAGCGTCACGTCGCCTACGGCGCAACGGCCGAGCACTATCCGGTGGTCGGCGCGACGTTGCTCTGGACCCTGGAGAAGGGTCTCGGCGAAGCCTGGACGCCCGAGCTGGCAAAGGCCTGGACCGACGCCTACGGCGTGCTGTCCGGCTACATGATGTCCGAAGCCTACGGTGCACAGCCGCAGGCCGCTGAATAGGAGATGCTTCGTGAGTGAACCGCTGGTGATCGTCGGTAACGGTATGGCGGCCGCGCGTCTGGTCGACGAGCTCGCCAAGACCGCGCTCGGCCGCTACGCGGTCGCCGTCATCGGCGAGGAGCCTCGGCTCGCTTACAATCGCGTGCTGCTCTCGTCCGTGCTGGCCGGCGAGACCGGCTCGCACGAGATCGAGCTCAGACCGGCCGATTGGTGGCGCCATCGCGGCGTCACCGTTCGCTACGGCTACCGCGTTACCGAGATCGACACCGGCCGCCGCGAGCTCAAGATCGCGGGCGAAGAGAGCATGGAATATTCCAAGCTCGTGCTTGCCACCGGCTCGACGCCGCTGCGGCTCAACGTGCCCGGCGCCGATCTCGCCGGCGTGCACACGTTTCGCGATACGCGCGACGTCGACCTTCTGCTGACGCTGGCCGCGGCGAAGAAGCGCGTCGTCGTGGTCGGCGGCGGGCTGCTAGGCCTTGAAGCGGCCTATGGCCTCGCCAAGGCCGGCGCGCCGGTGACGCTGCTGCACCTGATGGACCGTCTGATGGAGCGTCAGCTCGATGGGCCGGCTGCCGACTTGCTCAAGACGCTGGTCGAGCGCAAGGGCATCCGCATCCTGCTCAACGCCTCGACCGCCCGCATCCATGGTGATGGACATGTCGAGGCCGTCGAGCTTGCCGACGGCAGCCGCATCGAGGCCGACGCGGTGATCTTCGCCGCCGGCATCAGGCCGAACGTCACGCTGGCGAAAGAGGCGGGGATCGCCGTCAACCGCGGCGTCGTCGTCAACGACGTGATGCAGACCTCCTCATCCGACATTTTCGCGCTCGGCGAATGTGCCGAGCACCGCGGCACCTGCTATGGCCTGGTTGAGCCCGCCTATGAGCAGGCGCGGGTGCTGGCGCGGCATCTCGCCGCTAAGCCCGCCGCCTATCAGGGCAGCGTGGTCTCGACCAATCTGAAGGTGTCCGGCGTCAGCGTGTTCTCCGCCGGCGACTTCATGGGCGTGCAGGGCAGCGAGAGCCTGGTGCTGACCGACCGCAGGCGCGGCACCTACAAGAAGCTCGTGATCGCCGACGGCCGGCTCACCGGTGCGGTGCTGATCGGCGATACCGTCGACGCACTCTGGTATCTCGAGCTGATCCGCAATCGCGACAAGGTGGCGGCGATCCGCACCGACATGATGTTTGGCCGCGCGCTCGCGCTTCCTTCGAAAGCAGCCTGACATGACGGCGATCGATCCCACGCTCCGCACCACCCGAACGACCTGTCCCTATTGCGGCGTCGGCTGCGGCGTGCTGGCAACGCCGGACGGCAAGGGCGGCGCGGCGATCGCGGGCGATCCCGATCATCCCGCCAATTTCGGCCGGCTGTGCTCCAAGGGCTCCGCGCTCGGTGAGACCGTCGGACTGGAGGGCCGCCTGCTCCATCCGATGATCCGCTGCAAGGGCGTGCTCGAACGCGTCGCCTGGAGCGATGCGCTCGATCACGTCGCCCATCGCATGCAGCACATCGTGGCCCGCGACGGCGCCGATGCGGTCGCGTTCTATCTCTCCGGCCAGCTTCTCACCGAGGATTATTATGCCGCCAACAAGCTGATGAAGGGCTTTGTCGGCACGGCCAACGTCGATACCAACTCGCGGCTCTGCATGTCGTCGTCGGTTGCCGGCCATCGCCGCGCCTTCGGCGCCGACACCGTGCCCGGCTGTTACGAGGATCTCGACCAGGCCGATCTGCTCGTCTTCGTCGGCTCGAACGCAGCCTGGTGTCATCCGGTGCTGTTCCAGCGCATGCTGAAGAACCGGCAGGAGCGGGGCGCGCGGATGATCGTGATCGATCCGCGCCGCACCGACACCGCTGACGACGTCGATCTGTTCCTCGGTCTCAAGCCGGGCACCGACACGGCCCTCTTCTCCGGACTGTTCGTTGATCTCGTCGACAGCGGCGCGTTGGACAAGGGCTACGTCGCCGACAACACGTCGGGCTTCGAGGATGCGCTGGCGCGCGCGCGCAGCATCGCCGGCAGCATCACCGCGACTGCGCTTGCCACGGGCTTGTCCGAGCAGGACGTCGCCGCCTTCTTCAGGATGTTCCGCGACACCGAGAAGGTCGTCACGCTCTACTCGCAAGGCGTCAACCAGTCGGCGCAGGGCACCGACAAGGTCAACGCCATCCTGAATTGCCATCTCGCCACCGGGCGCATCGGCAAGCCGGGCGCCTCGCCGTTCTCGCTGACCGGGCAGCCGAACGCGATGGGCGGCCGCGAGGTCGGCGGCCTCGCCAACATGCTCGCCGCCCATATGGGCTTCACGCCGCCCGACATCGATCGGGTCAGGCGGTTCTGGAAGGCGCCGCGCATCGCCACCCATGAAGGCCTGAAGGCGGTGCAATTGTTCGAGGCGATCAATCGCGGCGAGGTCAAGGCGCTCTGGGTGATGGGCACCAATCCCGCAGTGTCGCTGCCCGATGCGGATCTGGTGCGCGAGGCGCTGAAGAAGCTCGAGCTGTTCGTCGTCTCCGAGAACGTGCTGACCAACGACACGGTCGAGGCGGGTCCGCATGTGCTGCTGCCGGCGCTCGCCTGGGGCGAGAAGTCGGGCACGGTGACCAACTCCGAGCGCCGCATCTCGCGCCAGCGCTCGTTCCTGCCGGCGCCGGGCGAGGCGCGCCCCGATTGGTGGATCCTCAGTGAGACCGCGAAACGCCTCGGCTTCGGCGACAGCTTCAACTACAAATCCGCCGCGGACATTTTCCGCGAGCATGCCGCGCTCTCGGCGTTCGAGAACGACGGCCGCCGCGATTTCGACATTGGGGCGCTGACCTCGCTGTCCGACGAAGCCTTCGACGCATTGAAACCGGTGCAGTGGCCGATGCGCGAAGGCGGGACGCCCGGCGAGCGCTTCTTCGCGCAAGGCGGCTTCTTCACCAATGACGGCAAGGGCCGCTTCGTCGCGCCGGAGGTGCCGTCGCTGCGCAGCGAGATCGGCCCGTCGCGCCCCCTGCGGCTCAACACCGGGCGCATCCGCGACCAGTGGCACACCATGACGCGCACCGGGCTCAGCCAGCGACTGGGCGCGCACCTGCCCGAGCCCTTCGTCGAGATCCATCCCGACGACGCCAGCAAATACGGCATCGCCCATGACGGCTATGTCCGGATCACCACCGACTACGGCCAATGCATCCTGAAGGCCGTCGTGAGCGACCGCCAACAGCGCGGCACACTGTTCGCGCCGATCCATTGGAGCGCGATGAACGCCTCGCACGGCCGCGTCGGTGCGCTGGTGCAGTCCTTCACCGATCCGTTCTCCGGGCAGCCGGAATCGAAGGCGACGCCGGCGGCGATCGCGCCTTACGAATTCGTCTTCCGCGGCTTTGCGCTGGCACGCAAGCAGCTCGACCTTCCATCGAACCTGCTCTGGACCCGCGTCACGGTCGCCGGCGGCTTCGGCTATCTGTTCGCCGACAACGCGGATCTGTCGCGCTGGCCGGCCTGGCTCGAAGGCATCGCGGGCGAGGACGTCGCCGAATATCGCGATTTTGGCGGCGGCATCTATCGTGCTGCCTCCTTCGCCGGAGATCGCATCGAGGCCTGCCTGTTCGTCGGTCCCGGACATGACGCCGGCGATTGGGAGGTGGTCAGAACGGCCTTTGCGGCCGATCACGTCACCGACGAGCAGCGCCGCATGCTGCTATCGGGCAAGTCGACGGAGGGGGCGGCCTCGACCGGGCCGATCGTCTGCGCCTGCTTCGGTGTCGGCCGCGGCACCATCTGCGACACCATCGCGAGCGGCGCGCGCACGGCGGCGGAGATCGGCGCCAAGCTCAAGGCCGGCACCAATTGCGGCTCCTGCATCCCCGAGCTGAAGCGTCTGATCGCGACGACGGACGTCGCGCCGGTGAAGCCGGCGAAGGTCGCTGCGGGATAGAGGCGACGTTCTCGGTCGTCGCCATAAACTCCGCTGTCATCGCCTGGCTTGACCGGGCGATCCAGGACTCCGAGACGGCAGCGGGTCATCGAGAGACTGTGGCGTACTGGATTCCCCGCCCCAGTGCGCAATTGCGCACAAGGCGGGGAATGACGGTTGGGAGGAGGAGCCATGCCTTCGCCCAATCGACGCGCCGTCGATTGTGCCCTATGGTGCCGCGCGCTGCCCTCAACACATTCAAAAACGACAATGATGTACCTGGAAACGCCGCCGCGTCTGATCGAGACCAGGCTGTTCTCTGCCATGCCCGAAAAGTTCCGCCGCAAGGACGTGCGGACGGATTGGGCCGACGCCAACCGGCCGGGCATTGCGACCGACAGTTTCATCGAGGGGCCATCCTTCGACAAGAACGGCAATCTCTACATCGTCGACAT
Organism: Bradyrhizobium guangxiense; assembly: GCF_004114915.1. NCBI lineage: Bacteria > Pseudomonadati > Pseudomonadota > Alphaproteobacteria > Hyphomicrobiales > Nitrobacteraceae > Bradyrhizobium > Bradyrhizobium guangxiense. The sequence goes on from NZ_CP022219.1 coordinate 1,690,985, forward strand.
TCCGTTTGGTCGCATCTTCCGCATCGCGCCTGAGGGTGCATGGTCGCTCGTGATCGAATATGAGGGATGGCCGAACGGGCTGAAGATCCCCCCCGATGGCCGCATCCTGGTGGCTGATTACATGCACGGCATCATGGAGCTCGATGTCGAAGCTGGCCGCGTCAGGCCGGTCCTGACGGCCCGTAATTCGGAATCCTTCCGCGGCTGCAACGATCTCCATCTCGCCTCCAATGGCGACATCTATTTCACCGACCAGGGCCAGACCGGCCTGCATGACGCAAGCGGCCGGGTCTACCGACTGGCATTGAATGGCCGCCTCGATTGCCTGCTTCATACCGGCATCAGCCCGAACGGCCTGGTGCTCGACCCCAGCGAAACCGTGCTGTTCGTTGCGATGACGCGCGACAATGCGGTGTGGCGCCTGCCGTTCATGAGGGACGGCAGCGTGTCCAAGGTCGGCCGCTTCTGCTCACTGTTCGGCACCAGCGGACCCGATGGGATGACCATGGATGCCAAGGGCAGGCTGTTCGTCGGCCACGCCTCGCTCGGCCACGTCTTCGTGTTTGCGCCGAACGGTGAATTGATCGCGCGGATCAAGTCGTGCGCGGGGCCGAATTGCACGAATGTCGCAATCGGTGGCGCCAACAAGGATCATCTCTACATTACGGAGTCCGCGACCGGCAGCGTGCTGGTGGCGGATCTCGGCGGACTGTGAGTTCCAACATGAACACAAATCCTTTCGGCAAGACCGGCGCCAACGTCTCCGTCATCGGGCAGGGCACCTGGTATCTCGACCACGGCGACCGCAAGCGTGCGGTTGCCGCGCTCCAGCGCGGGCTCGATCTCGGCATGAGCCACATCGATACGGCCGAGATGTATGGCGATGCCGAGCTCGTCATTGCCGATGCCATTGCAGGCCGCCGCGATGAGGTGTTCCTCGTTTCGAAAGTGCTGCCGAGCAACGCCTCACGTCGTGGAACCGTCTCCGCCTGCGAGCGCTCGCTGAAGCGGCTGAAGACCGACCGCCTCGATTGCTATCTGCTGCACTGGCGCGGTGCCTATCCGCTGGAAGATACCGTGGCCGCTTTCGAGGAGCTGGTGAAGGCCGGCAAGATCAAGTCCTGGGGCGTTTCCAATTTCGACGCGGACGATCTCGACGAGATTCTTGGCGTTGCCGGCGAGGGCCGCATCGCCTGCAATCAGGTGCTCTATCATCTGAAGGAACGCGCGATCGAGCACGCGGTGATCCCCTGGTGCGAGCGGCATGGCGTCGCGGTGGTGGCCTATTCGCCGTTCGGTCACGACGATTTTCCCGCGAGCAGCAGCAAGGGCGGTGCCGTGCTGGCGCGCGTCGCAGAGGCGCGTCGCGCGACGCCGCGTCAGGTCGCGTTGAGCTTCCTGACCCGGGCAACTACGGTGTTCGCGATCCCGAAGGCGTCGTCGGCCGAACATGCCGGCGAGAATGCGGCGGCCGGCGATCTCGTGCTGACGAAAGACGAGATTTCTGCACTCGATGCGGCGTTTCCACGCGGCCCGAAGCCGCGCAGCCTGCCAATGCTGTAGTGCACAAACACCCATTGTTAACGGAGCATTGACGCGCGCGGACGTGAGCGCATATCGGCATCCTGTTTTCGGAAGTTGTGAACGCGGCGCAATTGTCGTTTTTTACGACTGTTCTCGATTCGCATTTTGCCCGGGTTCCAGCCGTGACACCGCCGCCCGCCGCAGCCGCAAGGCTCGACACTATCCCTATGCCTGTGCCGGAGAAGAAGCAGCAGAAGGCTCGCCGCGCGCCCGCGCGCGTCGATCATCCCTTCAAGGGCATTGCGCTGGTGCTGTTGTCGACGGTCTTTCTCGGCACCTCCGACACTACCGCGAAATATCTCTCGACCAGCCTGCCGTCGATCGAGATCACCTGGATCCGCTTCGTCACCTTCGCGCTGATGTTCACGCCGGTGATGCTGCCCGGCTCGCCGCTCCATGCGATGCGCACCGACCGGCTTGGCCTGCAGCTGATGCGCGGCGCCGCGCTGCTCGGCTCCTCGCTGTTCTTCATCACCGGCCTGAGCTTCCTTCCCATTGCGGAAGCGTCCGCCACCGGCTTCGTCTCGCCGCTGTTCGTCACGGCGCTGTCGATCGTTTTCCTGAGCGAGAAGGTCGGCATGCGCCGCTGGATCGCGACCGCGATCGGCCTGACCGGCGTGCTGATCATCCTGCGGCCGGGCACGAGCGCGTTCCACGCCGCCGCGTTTTTCCCGATCATCTCGGCGTTCTGCTGGGCTGCCGCGCTGATCCTGACGCGGATGATGAGCGGTCGCGAGGCCGTGCTCACCACCATGGCGTATTCCGCCCTGACCGGCGTTGCGATCCTGTCCGTGATGGTGCCGTTCGTCTGGGTGACGCCGAGCTGGAGCGCGATCGGGCTCGGCATCGTGATCGGCGTCGCCTCGACCGTCGGCCAGTGGATCATCGTGCTGGCCTATCGCTACGGCGATGCCTCGGTGCTGGCGCCGTTCTCCTACACGCAGCTACTGTGGGTCAGCATCTTGGGCTACTTCATCTTCGGCGAAGTCCCTGACGTCTGGACCGTCGTCGGCGCGGCCTTCATCGTCGCCAGCGGCCTCTACATCGCCCATCGCGAGCGAGTGCGCCGCGCCCAGCTCTTGGTGCTGGAAGAGCGTTCCCCGAACGCCTGACGCAATATCGCTATTCGCACTTCGTGCTATCAACGGCTCCCACAATTGGGGAGGAGCCGGATGCGCGCTGCGATCTTCAGGAACGGTGAGATTGTCGTTGACCGGATGGCCGCGCCGAGGCCGGGCCCCGGCCAGGTACTGGTGAAGACGCTCGCCTGCGGCATCTGCGGCTCAGACCTGCATGCGCGCCAGCACGCTCGCCGCATGGTGGAGATGGCGAAGAAGACCGGGCGCAAGCCGATGGACCTCACCCGTGACGTCGTGTTCGGCCACGAGTTCTGTTGCGAGATCGTCGACTATGGTTCCGGCACTACGCGCAAGCTCAAGCCGGGCACGCATGTCTGCTCGCTGCCGGCGCTGGTGACGCCTCAAGGCATCGAGGGCATCGGCTATTCCAACGACAATATCGGCGGCTATGCCGAGGCGATGCTGCTGAGCGAAGCGCTGCTGCTCGAAGTGCCGAACGGCCTTGCCCCGGAACACGCGGCGCTGACCGAGCCGCTCGCCGTCGGGGTCCACGCCGTGGCGAAAGCCGGCATTCGTGGCGGCGAGGTGCCGCTCGTGATCGGCTGCGGTCCGGTCGGGCTTGCGGTGATCGCGGCGCTGCGGATCAAGGGCTTGCATCCGATCGTCGCCGCCGATTATTCGCCGGCACGGCGCGCGCTCGCGGCCAGGCTCGGCGCCGACATTGTCGTCGATCCCAGGGTGTCGCAGCCCTATGCGACCTGGGCCGAGCACGCGCAGATGTCTGATGCCGAGAAGGCGGCGCGGCCGCCGTTCCAGGCCATGCTGCCGGCGCTCAAGCCCGCGATCATCTTCGAATGCGTCGGCGTGCCCGGCCTGTTGCAGCAGGTGTTCGAGGGCGCGCCGCGCGATGCTGGGATCGTGGTGGTCGGCGTCTGCATGGAGAGCGACAGAAACGAGCCGATGCTGGGCATCATGAAGGAGCTCAACGTCCAATACGTGCTCGGCTACACGCCGGACGAGTTTGCTGCGTCGCTGCGCCTGATCGCGGAAGGGCAGGTGGACGCCGCCGCGATGGTGACCGCCGAGGTCGGCCTCGACGGCGTCGCAAAGGCCTTCGCCGACCTCGCCAATCCCGAAGCGCACACCAAGATCATCGTGCAGCCGTGGCGGTGACGGCTACACCGGCAGTGCGATCGAATACTTCACCTGGCTGAGCGCAAAACTCGACTCGATCGAGGCGATGCCGTCGAGGCGGGGCAGCTTGGTCTTCAGGAAGGTCTCGTAGGAGGCGAGGTCGGCCGCGACGACGCGGAGCAGATAGTCGCGATTGCCGGTCATCAGATAGCATTCCAGCACCTCATCCCATTTCGAGATCGCACGGGCGAAGCGGTTGAGGTCCTCTTCCTTCTGCCGCGCCAGCTTGATCGAGATGAAGACGCTGACATGCAGGCCGAGCGCCTTCTGGTCCACGGTCGCGACATAGCGCGAAATGACGCCGCGCTCCTCCAATAGCTTGACCCGGCGGTGGCAGGGCGAGACCGAGAGCCCGACCTTGTCGGCAAGTTCCTGCATGGTCAGCCGGCTGTCGGCCTGGAGGTGGCTGAGGATCTTGCGGTCGATGGCGTCGAGCTCGGGCATTGGGATGAAACCTGTCCTTGGTGCGATCCATTGGTAAAATATCCCAATATCGCCAGGTATGGCGCGAAAAATTGAGAAGTTTGGCGCCGTCCGTGGGCGTATCATCGCCCCATCTGTTTCCGGGAGCATTGCCATGCCCGTTGATTCCGCCCGTCTGGACACATTGACCGCCCTCAGCCGCAAGGCGCTGTGGCTGTCGTCCTGGACCATCCACCACGCCAATCACATCCGCCCCAACGCCGATGGCCTCAAGGTCGGCGGCCACCAGGCGTCCTCGGCCTCGCTCGCCACCATCATGTCGGCGCTGTACTTTCACGTGCTGCGCCCCGAAGATCGCGTCGCGGTGAAGCCGCATGCGAGCCCGGTGTTCCACGCCATCCAATATCTGTTCGGCCGGCAGAGCCGTGAGAAGCTGGAGAACTTCCGCGGTTTCAAGGGCGCGCAGTCCTATCCCTCGCGCACCAAGGACGTCGACGACGTCGACTTCTCCACGGGCTCGGTCGGCCTCGGCGTCGCGCAGACGCTGTTCGCCTCGCTGGTGCAGGACTACGTCAAGGCGCATGGCTGGATGAAGGACCGCCGCGAAGGGCGGATGATTGCGCTCGTCGGCGATGCCGAGATGGACGAGGGCAACATTTTCGAGGCCCTGGCGGAGGGCTGGAAGCACGGCCTGCGCAACACCTGGTGGGTGGTCGACTACAACAGGCAGTCGCTCGACGCCGTCGTGCGCGAGGGGCTCTGGGAAAAGTTCGAGACCATGTTCCGCAATTTCGGCTGGGACGTCGTCATCGTGAAATACGGCCGGCTGATGCGCGAGGCGTTTGCGGAAGCAGGCGGCGAAGCCTTGAAGCGCTGGATCGACAATTGCCCGAACGCGCTCTATGCGGCGCTGTGCTTCCAGGGCGGTGCGGCCTTCCGAAAACATCTGCACGACGAGATCGGCGATCAGGGACCGATCACAAGACTGATCGACAAGCGCAGCGACGAGGAGCTGCTGGCGCTGATGTCAAATCTCGGCGGCCACGACATGGCGAGCATGCTGGAGGCGTTCGAATCGATCGACCACGATCGCCCGGTCTGCTTCATCGCCTACACCATCAAGGGCGTCGGCCTGCCGTTCCAGGGTCACAAGGACAACCATGCCGGCCTGATGACGGTCGCGCAGATGGAGAAATATCGCGACAGCCAGAACATCCGGCCCGGCCATGAATGGGACAAGTACGAGGGCCTGCCGCAATCGGCCGCCGAGCTCGACGCCTTCCTCGCCCGCGTTCCCTTCAACCAGGACGGCCGCCGCCTGACCGCGCCCGTCGTCGAGGTGCCCGCGCAGCTCGCCTTCAAGCCGTCGCCGCAGATGTCGACCCAGCAGGGCTTTGGCCTCGTGCTGAACGAGATCGCGCGCGACGACAGCGAGCTGGCGAGGCGCATCGTCACGACCTCGCCCGACGTCACGGTCTCCACCAATCTTGGCCCCTGGGTGAACCGCCGCGGCCTGTTCGCCAGCGCCGAGAAGGCGGACTTATTCCGCAGCGAGAAAATTCCCTCCACCTACAATTGGGACGCCTCGCCCAAGGGCCAGCATCTGGAGCTCGGCATCGCCGAGATGAACCTGTTCATTATGCTCTCGGCGCTCGGCCTGTCGCACCAGATCAACGGCGAACGCCTGCTGCCGGTCGGCACGCTCTACGATCCCTTCATCGAGCGCGGCCTCGATGCGCTGAACTACGCCTGCTACCAGGATGCGCGCTTCATGGTGGCGGCGACGCCCTCGGGCATCACGCTCGCGCCCGAAGGCGGCGCGCATCAGTCGATCGCAACGCCCTTGATCGGCATGGCGCAGGATGGGCTCGCCTCGTTCGAGCCGGCCTTCGTCGACGAGCTCGCCGTGATCATGGCTTTCGGCTTCGAGCACATGCAGCGCGATCCGGGCGAGGGCGGCTCGGTCTATTTGCGGCTCTCGACTCGCGCAATCGAGCAGGCGCAGCGGATCATGACGCCGGAGCTGCGCCAGGGCATCACCGACGGCGCCTATTGGCTGCGCAAGCCGGGCCCGAATGCCGAGGTCGTGATCGCCTATACCGGCGCGGTCGCGCCGGAAGCGATCGAGGCCACCGGCTTCATCGGCGAGAGCCGCCGCGACGTCGGGCTGCTCGCGATCACCTCGGCCGACCGTCTGCACACAGGCTGGACCGCCGCACGGAAATTGCGCCGCGACCGGCGCGGCGTGCAGCATCTCAGCCACATCGAGAAGCTGCTGGCGCCGCTGCCGCGCGACTGCGGCATCGTGACCGTGATCGACGGCCATCCATCTGCGCTCGGCTGGCTCGGCAGCGTCCGCGGCCACCGCGTCGAGGCGCTCGGCGTCGAGCAGTTCGGCCAGACCGGCAGCATCGCCGACCTTTATCGGCACTACGGCATCGACGCGAATGCGATCATCGATGCGGCCGAAAGCCTCACCACTGGCGCGCCGGTGCTGCATCGGAAAATGGCGGTGTAGCTACGTCGTCATTCCGGGGCGATGCGAAGCATCGAACCCGGAATCCATCGGGCCTCAGTCCAGGTGGTGAAATGGATTCCGGGCTCGCGGCTTTGCCGTGCCCCGGAATGACAGCGGGACTACCTTGCCTCTCTCCCGCCATCGGCTCATATAACCTCCGTCCGCCGCAACGCTGGCCCCGCATATGGCGGGTTCAATTGCCGGCGCTTTCGTGCAAGGATGCCTGCCGAAACGCCCCCACCATGCCCCCAAGAAGAGGTTAACGATGGTCAATCGCATGCAATTCTACATCGACGGCGCCTGGGTCGATCCCGCCGTCAAGAAGTCCACCGCCGTGGTCAATCCCGCGACGGAAGAGGCGATGTACGAGGTTGCGCTGGGCTCGAAGGCCGACGTGGACAAGGCGGTTGCCGCCGCCAAGCGCGCCTTTGCAACCTTCTCCCAGACCAGCCGTGAGGAGCGCGTCGCGCTGCTCACCAAGGTCATCGAAGTCTACAAGGGCCGCCTCAAGGAGATCGGCGCCGCCGTCTCCGACGAGATGGGCGCACCGCTGCCGATGGCGGAAAAGCTGCAGGCCGGCGCCGGCCTCGGCCATCTCATGACCACCCTCGAGGTGCTCAAGAACTATCATTTCGAGGAGCCGGTCGGCACCGCCATGGTGCTGCGCGAGCCGATCGGCGTGGTCGGCATGATCACACCCTGGAACTGGCCGCTCAACCAGATCGCCTGCAAGGTCGCGCCCGCGCTCGCCGCCGGCTGCACCATGATCCTGAAGCCCAGCGAGTTCACCCCGACCTCGGCGCTGATCTTCGCCGAAATCCTCCATGAAGCCGGCGTGCCCAAGGGTGTGTTCAACCTCGTCAACGGCCTCGGCCCCGAGGTCGGCGCCGCCATGAGCGAGCACCCCGACATCGACATGATCTCCTTCACCGGCTCGACCCGTGCTGGCATTGACGTCGCCAAGCGTGCGGCTCCCACAGTGAAGCGCGTCAGCCAGGAGCTCGGCGGCAAGTCGCCGAACGTCATCCTGGAAGGTGCCGACCTCACCAAGGCGGTGACCGGTGGCGTGATGCACATGTTCAACAACTCCGGACAGTCCTGCAACGCGCCCTCGCGCATGATCGTGCCGCTGTCCAAGATGAAGGAAGTCGCCGCGATCGCGAAGGCCGTCGCCGACAAGACCAAGGCGGGCGATCCGCGCGCCGAAGGCACCACCATCGGCCCGGTGGTCAATCGCGGCCAGTGGGACAAGATCCAGGGCCTGATCAAGAAGGGCATCGACGAGGGCGCAACGCTCGTCGCCGGCGGCCCGGGCCTGCCCGAAGGCGTCAACAAGGGCTTCTATGTCCGTCCGACCATCTTCGCCGACGTCACCCCTGACATGACGATCGCCCGCGAGGAGATCTTCGGACCGGTGCTGACCATCATCGGCGCCAAGGACGAAGCCGACGCGGTCAAGATCGCCAACGATACGCCGTATGGACTCGCTGGCTATGTCTACGGTCCTTCGGTCGAGGACGCCAAGCGCGTCGGCCGCCAGATCCGTGCCGGCAACGTCAACCTGCAAGGCGTGCCCAACGACCGCACCGCGCCGTTCGGCGGCTACAAGCAGTCCGGCAACGGCCGCGAGTGGGGCAAGTTCGGCCTGGAGGACTTCCTCGAAGTGAAGGCCGTCGCCGGCTTCAACGCGGCGTAGGTCTTAGTCTTCTGAACAAGCACGACGCCGGAGCGGGAAACCGCTCCGGCGTTTTTCGTTTTGCTCCGTCGTCATTCCGGGGCGTCGCGAAGCGACGAGCCCGGAATCCATTTGTCCGCAGGCTCTGCCGCACGATGGATTCTCAGGTGCGCTATTGCGCACCATAGCTCGCGCCGAAGACGGTGCGCCCCGGAATGACGGCGGAGAGAGATGCGCCTATCCCCCCGGCGCGCCCTGCGTGTTGACATACAGCGCGTAGATCGACTGGCTTGCCGCCATGAACAGGCGGTTGCGCTTGAGGCCGCCGAAGCAGACATTGGCGCAGCGCTCGGGCAGGGCGATGCGGCCGATCATGACGCCGTCGGGCGCAAACACCACGACGCCGTCGAGCTCGGGATCGCCCATGCCCCAGCCGCACCAGAGATTGCCGTCGATGTCGCAGCGCATGCCGTCCGGCGTGCCCGGACCTGCATCGATGTGAACGCGTTTGCTGGAAATCGTGGTGCCGTCGGCCGAGACGTCATAAGCGAGGATCTTGCGGTTCGGTTGCCCACGGGATTCCACCACGTACAGGATCTTCTCGTCCGGGGAGAAGCAGAGCCCGTTCGGCCCCAGCACGCCTTCGGCGACGATGGTCGCCTTGCCGGTTTCGGGATCGAGCCGGTAGACGTTGGGCTCGATCTCGCTCTCGGCCTTGTAGCCCTCGTAATTGCCGAGCAGGCCGAAGGTCGGATCGGTGAACCAGATCGAGCCGTCCGATTTCACAACGACATCGTTCGGCGAGTTCAACCGCTTGCCGTTGAATTGATCCATCAGCACGGTGATGCTGCCATCATATTCCGTGCGCACCACGCGGCGCCCACCATGCTCGCAGGTGATGAGCCGGCCCTGACGGTCACGCGTATTGCCGTTGGCGAAATTCGACGGCTTGCGGAACACTGAAACAGCGCCCGTCTCCTCTTCCCATTTGATGATGCGCTGGTTCGGGATGTCGCTGCAGAGCAGATAGCGTCCGTCGCCGAACCAGACCGGACCCTCGGCCCAGCGCAGCCCGGTTGCAATCCTCTCCACCGCCGACAGCTTCAGCCAGTATTTTTCGAAACGGGGGTCCAATGCCCTGATCGCCGGATCGGGATAGTAGCTCGCCGGCCGCCAGCCTGGCCGCTCCTGGGGGTGGGACGATGCCTCATTCATGCCGGTTCTCTCGTTTCGTTCCCTCTGGACAATCCTGCTATCATTAGAGACATGTGACCGCAAATCGGTCAGCACAGGTGAGGGAAGACATGCCGCGTATTTTGATGACGGGCGCTTCGGGCGGAATCGGTACGAGCCTGCGCAAGCTGCTGCCGCCAATCTATCCGGATCTCCTGCTCTCCGACATCAAGCCGCCCGCCGATCTCGGCGCGAACGAAAAGTTCAAGGCGGCGGATCTCGCCGATCTCGCGCAATGCGAGGCGATCTGCGAGGGCGTCGACGGCATCCTGCATTTCGGCGGCTATTCGGTGGAAGGCACCTGGGATCAGATCCTCCAGGCCAACATCATCGGCGGGGATAATCTGTTCGAGGCGGCGTATCGCAAGGGCGTCAAGCGCGTGGTGTTCGCCTCCTCGAACCACGCCGTCGGCTTCTATCCGCGCCACCACAAGATCGGCACCGACGTCACGCCGCGGCCCGATAGCCGCTACGGCGTCAGCAAGGTGTTCGGCGAGGCCGTCGGCGCGCTCTATGCCGACAAGCACGGGATGAAGGTGACCTGCCTGCGCATCGGCAATTTCGGCGACATGCCGCTCGACCAGCGCCGGCTCTCGATCTGGCTCAAGCCCGACGACCTCGTGCAGCTCTGCCGCATCGGGCTCGAGCATCCCGACATTCATTTCGAAGTATTCTACGGCGCCTCCTTCAATGAGCGTGCCTGGTGGGACAACCATCGCGCCTACGAATTCGGCTATCGGCCCACGGGCCGCGCCGAGGATTTCCGTGAGCATGCCATGGCGGAACAGGCCAAGCTGAAGCCGGATCCGGTCGGCGATTATTTCCAGGGCGGCACGTTCTGCAGCATGGAGTTCGATGCCGATCCCAGCCGGATCATCGATTGGAATAAGCGCTAGGGCGCCCCACATGGTGAGAGCGGCCGAGGCTCTGCTTGGCCGCTCTCACCGTACGTTGGCGCCGGATCAGAACAGGCCCGGGATCAGCATCGCCACCTTCTCCCTGTAGTGCCGGTACTGATCTCCGAACAGAGACATCAGGTCGCGCTCCTCCAACCAGATGCCGACGAAGATGTAGGCCGTCGTCACCGTCGCGAACAGCAGGTGCCCGAGCGTCATGGTGGGCGCCGACCAGAACGCGATGATGAAGCCGAGATAGATGGGATGCCGGATCAGGCGGTAGAGGCCCGGCGTCCTGAACCTCATCGGCTCCGCGAGCCGTCCTGCAAAGTGGCTGATGACTTGCGTCAGTCCGAACAATTCGAAATGGCTGATCAGGAACGTGCCGTACAGCACGATGAGCCAGCCGGCGAAGCCGCCGGCGACCGCGGCGTAGGCTGCCATCGGCGTCTCGATCTCCCAAACCACGGCGGTGATGGGACGCCATTGCCAGAACAGCAGGATCAGGCTCAGGCTCGCCAGCAGCACATAGGTGCTGCGCTCGAGCGCGGGTGAGGCGAAGGCGGCGAACAGCTTCTTGAAGCCCTGGCGAGCCATGCCGCTGTGCTGGATGGCAAAAAGCGACATCAGCGCGAGGTCGACCATGAGGGCCTGTCCGGTCGAGCCGGTTGCGCCGCCGTCGATCGTCTTGGGCACGACGAACTGCGTGATGAAGCCGACGGCGTAGAGAAAGGTCACGAAGAAGATGAGATACGCGAGGACGCCATAGCCAAGCACGAAGCTTCGTGCTGCGAGCGAGCTTGCGGTCTGAGTAGGTCCGTTTTGCATCGTGATGGACATGATGAATCTTCCAGTTCAGTGGTGAAGGATTGAAGCGGCTGTTTCAGCGGGCGGTGTCGCCGCCGCCTTCGTCACGTTGCAAGGGCTGTCGGAACCGTCGCGGCCTTGCATTTGCCGGGGCCTTTCTGGACCGCTGCGCCGCCGCTCACGCCGTCGGTGCGATGGTCGCCGAGCGTCGTTGCAGCCGAGGCCAGAACAAGCGACATCACGACGGCACAGATTGTCCCGATCGCCAGCGCGGCGGTTCTGGATTTGAGATTTCCGCGCCTGAAATTCTTGAAATCGGAGGTCTTGGCTTCGGAAGCGTCGGATTGGAAGAAAGAATTCATGACTATGTCCTCGAGTTGAAACTGTTGCCGGGAATGCAAATCGTCTGATGATGAAGCGCGTCTCGAACCGTGCCATCACCGCTCGCCGTGGCCCCGCCGCAACCCTTCGCGAACTGCATTGCGGCCTTCTCGCGGTTCGCCAGCATGCTGGCGACAGACTGATTGATGAGTCGGCGAAGCCGCAGCAGGATGCCGGCGAGATATCGCTGTGAGGGGCTCAGTGCGGGCGGCGCCTGAGACTGAATGGACATTTCTTTATCCTTTCACGGCAGCACGAGTTGAGGCGCCGCCCGCGCCGATCTGCTATTCGGCGGCGGCCGTCTGCGGGGTGGGATCGCTGCGAACGACCACGGTCGTGGCGACCTTGTAGAATTCCTCACCCGGCATGCCGACGCGTCGTGCATGCTCGCGGATCGACTCCCCGTCGCGCGCTTCATAGATGCAGAAGGTGCCGATGCGGCCGTCAGCCTCATGGACCACATAGCTGCGGATCCAGCGAACGCGGTCGGACATCTGCTCGTTGCCGATCTGCGCGGACTTCGCGCCTGCGGCTTCCAGTTCGCTCAGGTTTGCCCAGGCGCTTGGGCGGCGAATGACATAGAGTTCCATAAGGCGTCTCCTCAGGGTTGATGCCAGTCGGTCGTGACCGAAGGCCGTGAGGAGCTATAGGCGCCGCCGGCGCTGATCGTCCTGACCGGGGCCTGATCATTGCCTGATCCTTGTCTGAACCTTTTCCGCCTCCCCTGGACATAACGATATGACCCTCAGGTTTGGACCCTTCGAGCTCGACGAAGCGGGCCGCGCGCTTCTTCACGCGCAGCGGGAAGTCGCGTTGCAGCCGCGTGTGTTCGATCTGCTGGTCTACCTGACGCGGAACCGGGACCGGGTCGTCACCAAGGAAGAGCTGCTCGATGCCCTCTGGCCTGACGTAACCGTCACCGACAATTCCTTGCAGCGGGCGGTCAGCATGCTGCGTGGGGTGCTGCGCAGGGGCGGCATGGATAGCGCCATCCGGAACATGCCGGGCAGGGGATATCGCTTCTGCATCGACGGCGTATCGGAGCCGCGGGTTGCCGCTCTCGAGACCACGGACGAGCAAGCCCCGGACCTGCGGGCGCAGGCGCAACGCGCGACTGCCGCGCAAGCCTGGGACGACGCCGCAGCGCTGTTCGAGGCGGCCGATCCCGTCCAACCGCTTGATGGCGCCGACTTGCACCAATGGGCGCTGGCCTTGCAGTGCACCGGCAGGGCCGATGCAGCCTTGCCTCTGTTGGCTCGTGCAGTCGCCGCCCATACCAGGGCGGGCAACGTGCCGCTGGCTGTCGTCGACGCCGTCACGCTCTCCGGCTTGCACTTCGAGCGCGGCCAGGCGGCGATTGCCAAGGGTTGGCTGGCCCGCGCGGAGGATTGGGCCTCTGACATCGAGGATCCCGCCACGACTGCGCTAACTCTCTGGATGAAGTCGAAAGTCGCCGCGTTCGACGGCGAGCCTGAACAGGCGCTTTCGCTGGCCGATATCGCCTACAGCACGGTCCGGCACAAGGACGCCGTTGGCATCGAGGCCCTGAGCCTTGCTTATCGCGGGTTCTACCGGCTCTGTCTGGGCGATACGCGCGCAGGACTGGCGGATCAGGACCTCGCCGCTGCGATGGCGCTTTCCAGCGGCGATATCGATCCGATCGTCGGAGGCATCCTCTACTGCAACATCCTTTGGGCGGCGCGGATGTTCGGAGATTGGGCGAGGGCGGACCAGTGGACGCTGGGCTATCAGAAGTATTGCTCCGAGAGCGGGATGGAATTGACCGGCTCCTGCCAGCTTCATCGCTCGGAAGTCCTTGGCGTCAGGGGCTCGCTTGGTGAAGCCTTGTCGCGCATTCAGGATTCGTTGGCACGGCTGACCAGCGATGCACCATGGGCGATCGGCGATGCCAATCGCGTGCTGGCTGATGTCCAGGCTGCGATCGGCAATGACGACGCCGCGCTCGAAGCCTACGAAAAGGCCTATGCCCTCGGCTGGTGCCCGGAGCCCGGCCGCGCCATGCTCTTGCTGGAACGTGGCGAGGCAGAAGCGGCCTACACCAGTCTCGAACGCAGCTTGATCGGAAAGACCTGGTGGACCTTGCAGCGGCGAGGAATATTGTTCGCGCATCTGGCGCTCGCCGCCGCGCATACAGGCCGTCATGAACAGGCCCGGGAGCTGATCGAAGAGCTTTCCGGAAGTCCGGACCGCTGGCCGATGCCGTCGATCCGGGCATTGACGAACGAAGCGCAATCGGTTCTTGCCGATGCGCGCGACGATTACGACTCTGCCCTGCGGCATCTGCACCTGGCCCGGCAACTGTGGTCGAGCATCGACGGGCGAGTGCAGGCCGTCAGGCTGAGACTCCGTATCGCGAAGCTGCAATTGGCGCATGATGACGTTCGAGGGGCTTCAGCGGAAATTCACGCCGCCCAGCTGGTGGCGGGCGAACTGGGCTCGCGGAAGTTCGAGGCTGCCTGTGCGGTCTTGCGGCGCGAGGTCGAGACGCGAACGACGGGACGTGCTGCCTAGCCGCCGCCCGTGATCGGTGTCCCGCCTGTGCGACGACGCGTGATTGTCTTGTGCGGTCCAACTGGCGCCACCGCGTGCTCTGGCGTTCCGTCCGTTGATATGGATCAAGGCTGCTCCAGCCTTCCGGCTTTCGATGGGTGCGACTGTAATCAGCACCCGTTGCGTTGATGGCGGCGCGACGGCAGCAGCGGAAGTCCCGACAATGAAAATCAAATTGTCAGCCGTCGCGATGCTCGCGATGATCGCTTCCGAACCGTCGCAAGCCGCAGCGCTCACCGAGGCCGAGGCGACGTTCCTCGACCAACTCGTCATCGCATCCGTGGTGCTCGAACAGCGATGCGACGGTTACGAGGTCGACGGCAGCGGCAGCGTTCAGCTCGGCGCCCGGCTGCTCGGCAGCCCCGATGCCGCCATGGCCATGATCGACGCCTATGCCGCGGCCATCAAGGCCCGCGACGGCGAGAGCTACGATCCCGGCAAGTTCCGTCCGGAGGTGGCGGATGCGGCCGCCAGGACATTCAGGCGCGTCCGGACCGACCTGATCAGAAACCCGAACCGGGCCTGTGCCGAATATGGCGAGGCAAGCACAGATCGCGGGCTCTTGAGACGGTACTGAGCGGTCTGTTGCGCGTCTTGGCTTGCTGCAGCGCGACTGGTCTACGCGGTAGGTGGCCTCTGCAAGGACGATGAGAGTTGAGCTCACGGAGAGTTCCCGGCGGTCTGCGCGCACGCCTCGTCCTTCAAGACGACCGCTTCGCGGTCTCCTCAGGATGAGGCTAAGCTGCATCGCAGCTCGTCGCAACTTACTGCCGTGCACTCGGTCCTCATCCTGAGGAGCCCGCCTAAGGCGGGCATCTCGAAGGATGGCTGCAGGAAATAAACGCTTAACGCGATGGCGCGCGGCTCAAGCGGGACGGGGCGAAGCTAACGCCGGACGCTATCGACTGATCTTATTGACAATCGAGGGGCAGGTTGTACCACAATGAGAGCTTAGGGAGCAGCATGATGACGAGTGGTTTGCGCAAGGGTCTGACGAGCTATGGCGATGCCGGCTTCTCGCTGTTCCTGCGCAAGGCGTTCATCAAGGCCATGGGCTATTCCGACGACGCGCTGGAGCGCCCGATCGTCGGCATCACCAACACCTATAGCGACTACAATCCCTGCCACGGCAACGTCCCGCAGATCATCGAAGCCGCCAAGCGCGGCGTGATGCTGTCGGGCGCGATGCCGTTCGTGTTCCCGACCATCTCGATCGCCGAGAGCTTTGCGCATCCGACCTCGATGTACCTGCGCAATCTGATGGCGATGGACACCGAGGAGATGATCCGGGCCCAGCCGATGGATGCGGTGATCGTGATCGGCGGCTGCGACAAGACTTTGCCGGCGCAGGTGATGGCCGCGATCAGCGCCGATCTGCCGACCGTGGTCATTCCGGTCGGTCCCATGGTGGTCGGTCATCACAAAGGCGAGGTGTTAGGGGCCTGCACCGACTGCCGCCGTCTCTGGGCGAAATATCGCGCCGGCGACATGGACGATGCCGAGATCGAAGCGGTGAACGGACGCCTCGCGCCGTCGGTGGGCACCTGCATGGTGATGGGCACGGCCTCGACCATGGCTTGCATGATCGAAGCCATGGGCCTGTCGCTGCCGATGAGCGCGACGATCCCGGCGCCCCATGCCGAGCGCTTTCGTCTTGCCGAGGCCAGCGGCAAGGTTGCCGCCGAGATGGCCAAGACCAAGGGGCCGAAGCCCAGCGATCTGCTGACGCCGGCGTCTTTCAAGAATGCGCAGGTCGTGCTCCAGGCCATCGGCGGCTCGACCAACGGCCTGATCCATCTGACCGCGATGGCGCATCGCTCGCCGCACCGGCTCGATCTCGGCGCGTTCGACCAGATCGGCCGCGAAGTGCCGGTGCTGGTCGATCTCAAGCCGTCCGGCGAGCATTACATGGAGCACTTCCATCACGCTGGTGGCGTGCCGAAGCTCTTGGCGCAGCTCGGCGATCTCATCGATCTCGACGCCAGGACGATCAGCGGCCAGACGCTGCGTGAGATCGCGGCGAATGCCGAGGACGTGCCCGGCCAGGACGCCATCCGTCCGCGCGACAATCCGATCAAGAAGGAGGGCGGTCTCGCCATCCTGCACGGCAATCTCGCGCCGCGCGGCGCGGTCATCAAGCAATCCGCCGCAAGCCCGAAGCTGCTCAAGCACACCGGGCGCGCGGTCGTGTTCGAATCCGTCGAGGACATGACGCTGCGGGTCGACGATCCCGATCTCGACGTGAATTCCGACGACGTGCTGGTGCTGCGCAATGCCGGCCCGAAGGGCGCGCCGGGCATGCCCGAGGCGGGCTATCTGCCGATCCCCAAGAAGCTTGCGCGCGGCGGCACCAAGGACATGGTGCGCATTTCCGATGCGCGCATGAGTGGCACCGCGTTCGGCACCATCGTGCTGCACATCACCCCGGAATCGGCCGTCGGCGGACCGCTGGCGCTGGTGATGAATGGCGACATGATCAGCCTCGATGTAGCCAAGCGCAGCATCGAGCTTTTGGTCGATCCGGCCGAGCTCGAACGGCGCCGTGCCGCACTGAAGCCGGCCGCCGCGCAGGAAGAAGCACGGCGCGGCTACGCCTGGCTGTTCAACGAGACCATCATGCAGGCCGACGAGGGCTGCGACTTCGATTTCATGCAGAGGACTGGCCCCGTGAAGGGCTGATCGCGCCAGGCGCTACTTGCCCTTGCTCGTGAACTTCTTCACGGCAACGCGGAATTCCTCCGTGTTCATCGCCATGATGATCTTGTGCTCCTCGGCGTCGAGCTGCTGCTTCACCGGCGTGGTGGCGGCCTGATAGACCAGCTGCTTGGTGCCGGCGATGGCGGCCGGCGGGTTCTGCGCGAGACGCTCGGCGAGCTTTCGCGTGGCCGCCTTCAATTCCGCGGCGGGCACGATCTTCGCGACCAGGCCCCATTCATAGGCCTGCTGCGCGGTAAAATTGTTCTCCGACAGGAAGATCTGCAGCGCCCGGCGGGAGCCGACCGTGCCGACGATGCCGACGGTCGAGCCCCCGTCGGGCGACACGCCGATCTTGGCGTAGGCCGGCGTGAACTTGGCGTCGTCGGCGGCGATGCAGAGATCGGTGACGAAGGCGAGGCCCATGCCGGCGCCAGCCGCCGAGCCGTGCACGCTCGACAACGAGATCTTCGGCATGCGCCGGATGATCTCGATGAAGGCATGATAGTGCTTCAAGAGCTCGCCGACGACCGGCGTCACCGTGCCCGCCTCCGCGGCCGCCCCGATCGTCTGCAGATCGCCGCCGGCCGAGAATGCGCGGCCTTCGCCTTCGAGGACCACGACGCGGACTGCGTCATCGCCTTCGATCGTGGCCGCGAGCTGCTCGAGCTTCTGCGCGATGGCGAGGTTGATCGAGTTGAAGGCGGCGGGGCGGTTGAGCGTGATGGTCGCGATCGGGCCGTCGATCCGCAGCAGGGCGGGATCATCGGGCTGGGAGACGGGAGCTGGCATCTGGAATATCCCCGGCGTGAGGTCGTCAGCAGCGACTAAATCGCAGAAGCGCGGGGGAGACAATCCCCGCGGTGCACCCTTGCACTGGACGGAACGATAGGCTCAAATGGACGCGCCTTCGCCAAGGGACGGACACGAGCGCCGGCTCCTCGTAAGGTCAGCAACCAAAATCAGCGAGAGAGGAGGCGGCATGGGTCACGCTCGTGTCTTCCGGAAATGGGCTGTCCAATGAGCGAGGGTCCGGTCATCATCGTCGGTGCCGGCCATGGCGGCTATCAGGTCGCGGCGTCGCTGCGCCAGGCGGGCTTTTCGCAGCGCGTCTGCCTGATCAACGACGAGGCGCATCTGCCCTATCAGCGGCCGCCGCTGTCCAAGGCCTATATCAAGGGCTCCGCCGGTCCCGAGAGCCTGATGTTCCGGCCTGAAAAATTCTACCAGGATCAGAAGATCGAGCTGATCGCGGGCCGCGCGGTGTCGATCGACCGCGCCGGGCGCAAGCTGCATCTCGCCTCGGGCGAGACGCTTGCCTACGGCCATCTCGTGCTGGCGACCGGGGCGCGCAACCGGCTGCTCGATCTGCCCAACGCCAACCTGGCGGACGTGAAATATTTGCGCATCCTCGACGAGAGCGAGGCGCTGCGCGCGATCATGCCGTCGAAGACGCGCGCTGTGATCATCGGCGCCGGCTTCATCGGGCTCGAGTTTGCCGCGACCGCCCGGATCAAGGGCCTCGAGGTCGACGTGCTCGAGCTTGCCCCGCGCGTGATGGCGCGTGCGGTGACGGCGGAGGTCTCCGAATATTTCCAGGCGCGGCATCGCGAGGCCGGCATCCGCATCCATCTCGGCGTGCAGGCGACCTCGATCGAGGCCGAGGGCGGCAAGGTCACCGGCGTGTCCCTGAGCGACGGACGGCATCTGCCCGCCGACCTCGTCGTGGTCGGCGTCGGCGTGCTGCCGAACATCGAACTCGCGGCGCAGGCGGGGTTGCCGGTCGCCGCTGGCATCATCGTCGACGAATATCTTGCGACCGCTGACCCCGACATCTCCGCCATCGGCGATTGCGCGCTGTTCGCCAGTCCACGCTTCGGCGGATCGTTGCGGCTGGAATCGGTGCAGAACGCCACCGATCACGCCCGCTGCCTCGCGGCGCGGCTGACCGGCGACAAGAAGCCTTACGACGGCCATCCCTGGTTCTGGAGCGACCAGGGCGACGACAAGCTCCAGATCGCGGGGCTGACGACCGGCTACGACCGCGTCGTGCTGCGCGGCGATCCCGCCAAGAAGGCGTTTTCGGCGTTCTGCTACCAGGGTGAGAAGCTGCTCGGCATCGAGTCCATCAACCGCGCCGGCGATCACATGTTCGGCCGTCGCCTGCAGGCCATGGACCGCTCGATCACGCCGGAGCAGGCCGCGGACGAGAGCTTCGACCTGAAGAGCGCGTTGGCGTGATCAACCCGCGCCGAGCACGGCCTTAACCTCCGCGGCCGTCGGCATCGACGGCCCGGCACCCATGCGCTGCACGCTGATCGAGGCGGCGGCGTTGGCGAAGGCGAGGGCGGCGCGCAAGGGCGCCCCGTCGGCGAGTTGCGCGGCGAGCGCGCCGACAAAGCAGTCGCCCGCGCCTGTCGTGTCGATCGCTTTCACCGTGCGCCCCTGCACCGCAATCTCCTCGCGGCCCGCGAGCGCGAGCACGCCGCGCTTGCCGAGCGTGACGCAGATGGTCTGGTCGTGGCGCGCCTGGAGCTGTCGCGCCACGTCGATGATCTCCGCGGCCTCGTCACCGTCCGAGACCTCGGCGCCGGCGAGGAAGCCGAGCTCGGTCTCGTTCAGCACGAGGATGTCGACGAGCGCCAGCAGTTCATCGGACATCTTTTGCGCCGGCGCCGGGTTGAGCAGCGTCGTGGCTCCGGCGGCACGGCCGCGCCGGAAGAACGCGGCGATGGCCGGCAGCGGAATCTCGAACTGGCTGACCGCGACGTCGCCCGCCAGCAGCGGCACGATCTCGACGTCGTCGGCGCCGACCAGCCCGTTCGCCCCGGGAATGACGACGATGGTGTTGTCGGCTTCCGCCACCGTGATGATGGCGGTGCCGGTGTGTGCCTCGGCCATCTCCTGGACATAGCCGAGATCGATGCCCTGGTCGCCGAGGAACGTCCTCAGCTCGGCCCCGAACGAATCCGTCCCCAGCCGCCCGATCAGCGTGGTCCGCGCGCCAAGCCGTGACGCCGCCACCGCCTGGTTCGCGCCCTTGCCACCCGGAAAATACAGCCCCTGCCGACCCGCGACGGTCTCGCCGATGCGTGGATGGCGATCGGCCGTCGCCACCACATCCATGTTGATGCTGCCGGCGACGAAGACGCGCCCCATAGGAAACCTCAAGCGAGTCTACACCCTGACCTCGAACTCGTGCCTGACCTTGGCGATGTCGACCAGCGTCGGCAATCCGGCCTCGTTGCCGAGACGCTGGATCTTGAAGGTGGAGGCGGCGCGGGCGAAGTCGAAATGCTCCCGCCAGCTTTTGCCGGGATGGGCGAGGTAGGAATAGACATAGGCGCCGTGAAAGACGTCGCCGGCGCCGTTGGTGTCGATCACGCGCTCGCGCGGGATCGGCATCGCCGGCATCACCTGGACCGTTCCCGTCTCGTCGTACCACAACAGGCCCTTCTCGCCCATGGTGACGCCGCCGATCTTGCAGCCGCGGCTCTTGAGGTAGTCGAGCATTTTCTCCGGCGTCAGATCCATCTGCTCGCACAAGCGCTCGGCGACGATAGCGACGTCGATATATTCGAGCAGCTCATGGGTGTTGGTGCGCAGGCCGCCGCCGTCGAGCGAGGTCAGGATGCCGGCCTCGCGGCACACCTTGGCGTAGTGGATCGCCGCATCCGGCTGGTGGCCGTCGACATGCAGCGCGCGGCAGCCGCCGAGATTGAGCATCGGGAAGGGATGGATGTGCTCGTCGTCCCGGCAGCGGACGATGGCGCGCTTGCCGTCCTTGGGCATGATGAAGGAGAGCGAGGACTGGTTGACCTTCCGCCCGTGCAGCGAGATCGCGTATTTCGCGCACATGTCCTGGAACATGCGTCCCAGCCAGTCATTGGCCGCGGTGGCGATGAGATCCGGCACGATGCCGAGCTTGGCGCAGCAGAACGCCGCCGTCACCGCGTTGCCGCCGAACGAAACGGCGTAGTCCGAGGCGACGTGTTTCTCGTCGCCGGTCGGCACGTGGTCGGTGATGAAGACGACGTCGATATAGGTCTGTCCGATGAAGAGAGCCTGCATTGCTTGTCCGTCATGCGCTTTGTGGTCCCGGCCGGGCACTTACTGTAGCACCGGTTCCGCTTCGGCGGGACGCTGAAATTATTCGCAAAACTGCCGCCCGAAGCGCTTGAGGTCAGCATGGCCAGGGAATACGACCATCACCGGGCGATGCCAAGCCCGGACAAACGCCGTGTTTCGGCCCATGGGTTCCAGGGCAATGACAGGCGCGATCAATGGGGGACAGATGATCACCGGCCTCGATCACGTCGTCGTTCTGGTAAGAGATATCGGGGCGGCCAAGGCGGCCTACCAGACGCTGCTCGCCCGCGCACCCGCCTGGCAAAATTCGGGCGAGGGCGCCGACCGCGTGCTGTTCACCCTCGCGAACATGACGATCGAGCTGATGGCGCCGAGCGGCTTCAGCGTCACTGCGGATCGCATGCGGGCCCTGCTCGATGACCAGGAGGGCATGCTCGCCAGCCTGTGCTTTCGTGTCGCAGACGTGAGCAGGATGCGCCGGCGGCTGGAGCGGGTGGCCTTGAGCCCCGACCCGGTCGCCGAGGTCGAAAGCAGCGATACGGATACGGGCAACGTGCTGCACTGGAAGCGCACGCGAGCCGCCACGGAACTCACGCGTGGCGTGCGCATGTTCTTCCTCGAGCTCGCCGACGAGCGCCCGCTCTCGGTCGCCACCGACATCGCGCCGATCGACGCGCTCGACCACGTCGTGGTCACCACCGAGGATTCCGAGCGCGCCGCCGCGCTCTACGGCGCGCGGCTCGGCCTCGATTTGGCGCTCGACCGCTCGCACCAGGATTGGGGCCAGCTGTTGTTCTTCCGCTGCGGTGACCTCATCGTCGAGGTGGTGCGCCGGCCGGTCGCCGGCGGCGATCCAATGCATGACCGGCTCTGGGGCCTGAGCTGGCGGGTCGCCGACATCGATGCCACGCGCGCCCGCCTGATCGCTGCCGGCCTCGACGTCACCGAGGTCCGCAATGGCCGCAAGCCGGGCACGCGGATCATGACGGTGCGGAGCGGCACCTGCGGTGTCCAGACGGTGTTGCTGGAGCGCTCGCCCAAGCCGGTGGAGTGATTCTGTCATTCCGGGCGTTGCGAAGCGACGAGCCCGGAATCCATTCATCTGCGCCCCGATGGATTCCGGGCTCGCACCCAAGAGGGCGCGCCCCGGAATGACGGAGCTAACATCCTAGCGTTCTCAAAGGCCCCCGCGCGTGTTACACGCCATATCCAGACTACCCAGCGAGCACCCGGTTTGGCGAAGGCAAAGCGAACTCTGAAATGGCAGCGCGATCCCGAGGGGATGCGGCTGCGCATTCTCGAAGCTGCCAAGCAGGAGTTTTCCGCCCATGGCCTCGCCGGCGCGCGCGTCGATCGCATTGCGGCCAAGGCCGGCGCCAACAAGCGCATGCTGTATTACCACGTCGGCAACAAGGACCAGCTCTATCTCGCGGTGCTCGAAGGCGCCTATGACAAGATCCGCAGCGAGGAGCGGGGGCTCGATCTCGAACATCTCGATCCGCCCGAGGCGATCAGGCGCCTGATCGAGTTCACCTGGAATTACTTCCTGCGCAATCCGGAATTCCTGTCGCTGCTCCAGACCGAGAACCTCGCGCGCGCGAAGCACCTGAAGAAATCGACAAAGGTCAAGTCGATGCACTCGCCTTTCGTCGAGATGATCCGCGCCGTGGTGCGGCGCGGCGTCGAGTCCGGCGATTTCCAGGTCGCCGTCGATCCGGTGCAGCTTTACATCTCGATCGCGGCACTCAGCTTCTTCTACCTCTCGAACTCGGCAACACTGAGCGTGATCTTCGGCCGCGATTTGCTGGACAAGAAGGCCAAGGACGAGCGGCTGGCGCACATGGTCGGCCTCGTGCTGGCGGCATTGACGGGGCAATCGGTCGCGCTGTTCGAGATTGCGAAGGCGCCGAAGTCGCGCACCGCGGTGGCGCAGACGGTGTAGCGCTCCATTCTCTGCTGTCATTCCGGGTTCGATGCTTCGCATCGCCCCGGAATGACGACGTTGGTGTACCGGAACCCCCCGCACAAAACGTCACAGGGAAAGCTCTGGACAGTATTTATCCAACGGGTTAATTTCTCCCCATAACGAAGAAGACTGCCGGGAGTGAAAATTGGCCGAGCCGAAGCCACAAAGTGCCATCTCCAGGATGCTGAATGCGGCCTGGGTTCGGCCGTTCTTGTTCCTGGTCTTCATCGTCGTCGCTTGGGATCTGGCGATCCGCCTGTTCAAGATCCCCGCCTACCAGATCCCGTCGCCGCTGGATGTCGTCGCCGTGCTGCGGACCGAATGGCCGGAATTGCTGCGCCAGTCCTGGCCGACCACCTATGCGACCGTTTGCGGCTTCCTGCTGTCGGCGCTGTTCGGCATTCCGGTCGCGATGCTGATTGCGGGCTCGAAGACGGTGGAGAGCTACGTCTATCCGCTGCTGGTGTTCTCGCAATCCGTGCCGAAGATCGCGATCGCGCCGCTGTTCGTGGTCTGGTTCGGCTTCGGTATCGTTCCGAAGGTGATCTCGGCGTTCCTGCTCGGCTTCTTCCCGGTGGTGGTCTCCGCGGTGCAGGGCTTCAAATCGGTCGACCCGGATATGGTCGATCTCGCCCGCGCCATGCAAGGCAGCCGCCTGCAGGTGTTCCGCGCCGTAAACCTGCCGCATGCGCTGCCGGCGATCTTCTCGGGCCTCAAAGTGTCGGTGACGCTCGCCGTGGTCGGCGCCGTCGTCGGCGAGTTCGTCGGCTCCAATTCCGGCATCGGCTATGTCATGCAGCGCTCGATCGGCACCTTCGACCTGCCGACGATGTTCGCCGCGCTGGTGATCCTGGCGCTGCTCGGCGTGGTCCTGTTCTGGATCGTCGACCGGATCGAGAAGCTGATCATTCCCTGGCATGTCAGCCAGCGCGAGGACGTGATTCTCGCATCTTAAACTCAAGCAACGGCCGTTAACGGCCGAAACATAACGACGCAGGGAGAGTAACGATGAAGCGGTGGATTGGGGTTGCATCCGTGGCACTGATGGCGTTCGCAACCGTGCCGGCGCAGGCAGCCGACAAGGTCGTGCTGATGCTGAACTGGTACGTCTATGGCGAGCACGCGCCGTTCTACTACGGCAAGGCCAAGGGCATTTATGCCGCTGAGGGCATCGACCTCGAGATTCAGGAAGGCCGCGGCTCGGCTGCGACCACGCAGGCCGTCGCTGCCAAGACCGCGGACTTCGGCTATGTCGATGTTCCCACCATGATGCGCGCCGCGATCAAGGGCGCGCCCGTGGTCGCGACCGGCGTCCTGCTGCAGACCTCACCGATGTCCGCCATGGGCTTCGTCGACAAGAACATTAGGAAGCCCGAGGACATCAAGGGCAAGACCGTGGCGATCACACCGGCGGATTCGATGACGCAGATCTGGCCGTTGTTCCTCAAGAAGACCGGCTTGAAGGAGAGCGACTTCAAGACCGTCGCCGGCGACGGCCAGACCAAGCTCAACGCCGTCATCAACGGCCAGGCCGATCTGCTGCTCGGTTACGTCATGGACCAGTCGATGAAGATCAAGGACGCCACCGGCAAGGACGTCTATCCGATCAAGTTCGCCGACTACGGCATCAACATGGTCTCGTCAGGCATCATCGCCAATACCGACTATGTGAAGGCCAATGTCGATCTCGTCCGCCGCTTCATGTCGGCGACCACGAAGGCGGTCGAGGCAGCCGAGAAGGAGCCGAAGGCCGCCGCGCAGTCGATCCTCGATGCCAACCCGAAGGGCGGCAAGATCGACACGCTGACGCAGGGCTTTGAGCTGACCATTCCGCTGTATCGGACCGCGGAGACCAAGAGCAAGCGGCCATTTCAGGTCACCGACCAGAACATGACCGAGACCGTCAATCTGCTGGTCGAATATGGCGGGGTCGACGCCAAGGCCAAGGAGAACCCGAAGGCCTTCTACACCAACGATTACCTGCCGAAGAGCGGCTCGTGATTGCAACATACACTGTCATTCCGGGGCGCCCGAAGGGCGAACCCGGAATCTCGAGATTCCGGGTCTGGTCCTTCGGACCATCCCGGAATGACGGTTCGTATCGTCGAGCGGACTTGATCGAATGAAAGCAGCAGAAGCGATATCTCCCTTGCAGCCTGCCGGGCATCTGCGCCTGGTGTCAGACCGGGCCGGCGATGCGTCGGGCATCAAGCTGTCGGGCGTGTCGAAGACCTACCGGACGCGCGACGGCGACGTGCCGTCGCTGCGGCCGCTCGACTTCCACATCAATGACGGCGAGTTCTTCGTCGTGGTCGGCCCTTCCGGCTGCGGCAAGTCCACGCTGCTCAAGCTGATCTCCGGTCTGCTGCCGCCAACCACGGGCGAGATCCTGGTCGAGGGCGAGAAGGTGATGACGCCGCACGGCAATGTCGGCATCGTCTTCCAGAACGCGTTGCTCCTGCCGTGGCGCAACATCCTGGGCAACGTGATGCTGCCGATCGACATGAAGCGGCTGCCGCGGCAGGAATATCTCGACCGCGCCAAGTCGCTGCTGAAGCTGGTCGGGCTCGAAGGCTTCGAGAAGAAGCTGCCCTGGCAGCTTTCCGGCGGCATGCAGCAGCGTGCCTCGATCTGCCGCGCGCTGGTGCATGATCCCAGGATCATGCTGATGGACGAGCCGTTCGGCGCGCTCGATGCGCTGACGCGCGAGCGCATGAATGTCGAGTTGATGCGGATCCAGCGCGAGACCAGGAAGACGGTGCTGCTGATCACGCATTCGATTCCGGAAGCCGTGTTCCTCGCCGACCGCGTGCTGGTCATGACCGAGCGCCCCGGCGCGGTCGCCGCGATCTACGACGTGCCGCTGCCTCGCCCGCGCTCGCTCGACGTGATGGCCGACCCAGTCTTCACCGAAATCGTGCAACGCATCCGCAAGCATTTCTTCTCGCAAGGTGCATTGGATTAAGACCATGGCGCCCCGCCTGAAGCTGCGAGACATCGCCTTCTTCGAGCGTCCCGTGCAGTTCGCGCGACCGTTCCGCTTTGGCGCGATCACGATCAATGCGACGCCGCAGCTGTTCTTGCGGGTCGAGATCGAGGTCGAGGGCAGGGGCGTTGCGATCGGCGCCAGCGCCGAGCTGCTGGTGCCGAAATGGTTCGACAAGCGGCCGGAGCTGTCGCCGGCGCAGACGATCGACGGCCTGCGACGATCGCTCGAGATTGCGCGTGGGCTTTATCTGGCACGCACCGGATATCAGACCGCGTTCGATCTGCAGGCTTCGTGCATCGGTGCCCAGATCGCGACCTGTGCGAAGAAGAACATTCCGCCGCTTGCCGCGGCTTACGGCCCGGCGGAAATCGACAAGGCGATCCTCGATGCGCTGCTCCGCGCCGTCGAGACCAGCTTCTTCGACGGAATGGCTGCCAACATCGCCGGCATCGATGCGCGGCTTTGTCCTGACTTGAGCGAGAACGACATCAGGACGTTCCTCGCCGGCCGGGTGCCGCTGCAGCGTGTTGCCATCAGGCACACGGTCGGCCTTGATGGTGTCGTTGAAGGCGAGGGCGGCGTCGCCGATCCGCGCGAGAACGCCGGGGCGCGGTACTTCAAGCTCAAGCTGTCGGGTGATCCTGTCGCCGATGCAGCGCGGCTGGTGCGGATCGGCAAGGAACTCGATACGCTCGGGCGCGACTATCGGGTGACGCTCGATGCCAACGAGCAATATGCGGATCTCGCCGCTTTGCAGGCGCTGATGGACCGGCTCGATCATGACGCCGCGCTGCGTCCGATCGCCACGCGCCTGCTCTATGTCGAACAACCGATGCCGCGCGACGTCACGCGGCAGTCGGCGCTCGGCGCGCTGGCCGCGCGCGACTTCATCATCGACGAGGCCGATGATTCCTACGATGCCTTTGCGGCGGCGCGGGCGCTCGGCTATCGCGGCATTTCCTCGAAATCCTGCAAGGGGCTCTACAAGTCCATCGTCAACGCCACACGCGTGGCGAAATGGAGCGCGGAAGGCGGGCGGTTCTTCATCACCGGCGAGGACCTCACCTGCCAGGCGGGTCTTGCCGTGCAGCAGGATCTTGCGCTCGGCGCCTTCATCGGCGTCACCCATGCCGAACGCAACGGCCATCACTATGTCGACGGTTTTGGCGACGCGCCCTCCGCGGAAGCGCAGGCCTTCGCGGCCGCGCATCCCGATCTCTATGCCGATGCCGGGCAGGGCATCCGGCTCTCCATTCACGACGGCGACCTCCTGACGGGATCGCTCAACACAGTGGGCTTTGCGACGTCGGTCCATCCGGACTGGTCGGCGCTTCGCCCGCTCGAACAGCTAAATTCACTCTGGGAGCAATCGGCATGACCACCCAACGTCTCGGTCTCATCATGAACGGCGTCACCGGCCGCATGGGGCTCAATCAGCATCTGATTCGCTCGATCGTCGCGATCCGCGACCAGGGCGGCGTCCGCCTGAAGAACGGCGACTGCGTCATGCCCGATCCGATCCTGGTCGGCCGCAGCGCCGAGAAGGTCGAGGCGCTTGCCAAGCGCTACAACATCACGCGGTGGACCACCGACCTCGACGCGGCGCTCGCTGACAAGAACGACACCATGTTCTTCGACGCCGCGACCACACAGGCGCGTCCCGGTCTTCTGACCCAGGCCATCAACGCCGGCAAGCATGTCTATTGCGAGAAGCCGATCGCGACCAATTTCGAGGACGCCGTCGAGGTCGTGAAGCTCGCCAATGCCAAGGGCGTCAAGCACGGCACAGTGCAGGACAAGCTGTTCCTGCCCGGGTTGAAGAAGATCGCCTTCCTGCGCGATTCCGGCTTCTTCGGCCGCATCCTCTCGGTCCGCGGCGAGTTCGGCTATTGGGTGTTCGAGGGCGGCTGGCAGGAGGCGCAGCGGCCGTCCTGGAACTACCGCGACGAGGACGGCGGCGGCATCATCCTCGACATGGTCTGCCACTGGCGCTACGTGCTCGACAACCTCTTCGGCAATGTCCAGAGCGTGGTCTGCATCGGCAACACCGATATCCCCGAACGGTTTGACGAACAGGGCAGGAAGTACAAGGCGACCGCCGACGATTCCGCCTACGCGACCTTCCAGCTCGAAGGCGGCATCATCGCCCATATCAACATGTCCTGGGTGACGCGCGTCTATCGCGACGATCTCGTCACCTTCCAGGTTGACGGCACGCTCGGCTCGGCGGTCGCGGGTCTCTCCGACTGCATGATCCAGGCACGGCAAGCCACCCCGAGGCCTGTGTGGAATCCCGACGAGAAGCGGTTGCACGATTTCTACGGCGACTGGCAGAAGCTGCCCGACAACGTTACCTATGACAACGGCTTCAAGGAGCAGTGGGAGATGTTCATCCGCCACGTCTACGAGGATGCGCCCTACAAGTTCACACTGCTCGAAGGTGCCAAGGGCGTGCAGCTCGCTGAATGCGCGCTGAAGAGCTGGAAGGAGCGGCGCTGGATCGACGTCGCCCCGATCAAGGTCTGAGGAGGGGCGCATGAACAAGCCCGTGCAAACGATGTCGTCACTGTCGCTGAAGCTGCCGAAGGCCGATCGCTCGATCGAGACCTATCGGCTCGCGGCCTCGCGCACGTTTCCCGCAAAGCTCGAGGGGCCGCTGAACCGCATCGCCTTCTCGGCCGTGCACACCGTGGCCGATCCCTTCGCCGACAACGATCCCTGGCTGTCGGTTGCCGTCGACTGGGACAAGACCATCGCCTTCCGCGAGCATGTCTGGGATCTCGGTCTCGGCGTTGCCGAAGCGATGGACACTGCGCAGCGCGGCATGGGCCTGGACTGGCCGACCTCGCTGGAGCTGATCACGCGGTCGGTCGCCGCAGCGAAGCGGCGCAACGCGCTGGTGTTTTCGGGCGCCGGCACCGATCATCTCGCGGTCGAGGACGCCAGGAGCCTCGACGACGTGATCCGTGCCTATGAGGAGCAGGTTTCGGCGGTCGAGAAGGTCGGCGGCCGCATCATCCTGATGGCGTCGCGCGCGCTGGCAAGGCTCGGCCGCAATGCCGACGACTACGCGAAGGTCTACAATCACGTGCTGTCGCAGGTTCGCGAGCCCGTCATCATCCACTGGCTCGGCGACATGTTCGATCCCGCGCTGGCCGGCTATTGGGGCACGAAAGATCTCGACAAGGCGATGGACACGGCTGTCGCCATCATCAACGGCAATGCCGCCAAGGTCGACGGCGTGAAGGTCTCGCTGCTCGACAAGCAGCGCGAGATCGACATGCGCCGTCGCCTCGACAAGCGCATCAAGATGTACACCGGCGACGACTTCAACTACGCGGAGCTGATCGCCGGCGACAGCGAAGGCTTCTCGCATGCGCTGCTCGGCATCTTCGATGCGATCGCGCCGGCGGCGTCCTACGCGCTGTCGCGGCTTGCGGCCGGCGACGAGGCCGGCTTTCACGACGTGCTCGGGCCGACGGTGCCGCTGTCGCGGCACATCTTCAAGGCGCCGACGCGGTTCTACAAGACCGGCGTCGTGTTCATGGCCTATCTCAATGGCCACCAGGATCATTTCACCATGGTCGGCGGACAGGAGAGCACGCGCTCCACGCTGCATCTGGCCGAACTGTTCCGGCTCGCCGACAAGGCCGGCCTGCTCGCCAATCCTGAACTCGCGACGCAGCGGATGAAGACCGTGCTCGCCACCCACGGTATCGAATCCTGATGCGTGACTTTTCGTCCGACCATCGCTGGCTGTCGCTGAACACGGCAACCGTCCGCAAGCAGGGTGATCTCGTCGAGATCATCGAGGCCTGCGCGAAGCACGGCATCCGCGCCATCGATCCTTGGCGCGACCAGGTTGCCGGCGTCGGTCTCGACCGCGCCGTGCGTGCAGTGCGCGACGCCGGCCTCGATCTGTCGGGTTATTGCCGCGGCGGCATGTTCACCTCAGACGCCTCGCGCCGTGGCGAGGTTCGCGACGACAACCGCCGCTGTGTGGACGAGGCCAAGGCGCTGGGCGCGCCCTGCATCGTCCTCGTCGTCGGCGGCCTGCCGCAATATTCGCGGCCGGGCAGCGAGGCCTCAAAGGATCTTGTAGCCGCGCGCGGGCAGGTCGAAGAAGCCCTTGCCGACATGCTCGATTATGCCAGGCAGGCCAAGCTCCCGCTGGCGATCGAGCCGCTGCATCCGGCTTACGCGGCCGACCGTGCCTGCGTGAACACGACGAAGCAGGCGCTCGACATCTGCGACCGGCTCGACCCTGATCGTAGCGGCATGCTCGGCGTCGCGCTCGATGTCTATCACATCTGGTGGGATCCGGAGCTGATGGGCCAGATCGCGCGCGCTGGCCAGGATCGCCTGCTGGCCTTCCACGTCTGCGACTGGCTGGGGCCGACAAGAGACATCCTCAACGACCGCGGCATGATGGGCGATGGCGTCATCGACATCAAATCGGTGCGTGCGGCCGTCGAGGCGCAGGGCTTTGCCGGCTATTCCGAGATCGAGATCTTCTCCAACGACTGGTGGGGCAAACCGATGGACGAGGTGCTGCGCACCTGCATCGCGCGCCATCAGACGGTGGTGTAGAGCTCCCGCCTCACGTCCTCACGGGCCTGCGACCTGTTGCAACCTGTTGAACCGCGCCTTCTGCTCGCTGCTCAGCGTCGCATAAAATTCGTCCAGGGCGGGTTCGACCAGCTTGGCGGCCGTCAACATGGCCTCGAGCCGGTGTTGCATCGTCTCAAGCCGTCCAATAGGCGTCAGCGGCGCATCGTTCGGACAGGCCGCCTGGAGGCTCTCAACGCCCTTCGCCGTGGCCTCGCTGAGCCGGTCGAGCGCCTCCTTCTGCTTGCCGGCCGGGTGGAGCACAGCCTGGATCCTTTCGATCGGCAGCTGGGTCAGGCCGGATTTCGGATCGCCACAGCCTTCGGCGTTGGCTTGCTGCTGCGGAGAGCGTTCGCCGACATTGGGGCCAAGCGCGTTGAAGTGGGCCTGCTGTTCGTCACTGAGCGAGTTGTAGAAATTCTCCAGCGCCGGCCGCACGATCCTGACAGCTTCCAGCGTCGCGCTGATGCGGTTCACCATCGCGCGCAGGCGGCCGGGCGGGGTCAGTGCATAAGTCTCCGTGCAGGAGTCCTTGAACACACCGGCAGCGTTGGCCGCCGCCGTCTTGAGCTCGTCCAATAATCCGCGTTGCTCCGGCGTCGGCCGCACCGCCCGTGCGATATCGGCAAGCGGCCAGGCCGTCACGCCCCTATCCGGTGTGGCGCACAATTGCTGAACCGTCTGCGGGCTCACGCTGGCACGCTGGCGCGCGCGGTAGCTGCCGCCGGCTTGCGGGTAGTCATAAGGATTGGTGCTGGCATAAGCGGAGTAAGGGTCGTCGCCACCCCAGAATACGGTGTCGACGAAGTCGTCGTAGGCGTACGCCCAATAGCCGGGCTCGTAAGCGTAGGACCAGAATGTGTAGTCGAAAATGTCCGAGTAGGCATAAGGCCAGAACACGGGCCCAAGCCAAGCCACGAACACCGCGGGATGCCGATGTCGCCACGCCTGCCGGGGAGCCCACCCGCTCTGGCGGGTGGTGAGCGCGGCCTGAGCTTGTTGCGCGGGGGCCTGCTCGCGGAAGCGCTCCGCAAACCGCCCGCGCTGGCCGGCCTGCGCGGCGGCCGCGGCAGCGGCAGTGGTCGCTGGCGCCCGCCCGGCCGGAGCTTGCACTCCAAGCCGCTGCTGGCGCGCCAGGTCGCTTTGCTGCGCGCGCTGCTCACGCGCGAGCAAGCGGTTCTGCGTCTGGAGCATCCGTTGCTGCTCGCGCAGCGCCCTTGCGCCTTCCGGCTTCTGCGACTGGAGTTGCTGCACGCGCTGCTGCAGGCGATCAATGCGGGTCTGGCGTTCCGTAGTTTGGCGCGACAGCATCTCGCGCTGGTGCTGCTGCACCATCTGGTGGCGCTGCTGAATTTGCTGCTGGCGCTGTTGTGCGCGCTGTTCGATCTGACCCCGCCGCGACAGCCGCTCGCTCGCGGCCGGCGGTCCGCTGGGCCGCGAGGGAACGGCCGAGGGGGCGGCGATGTGCGGCGTCGGCCGCGGTGCCATCGCCGGGCGTTGCGGTGCTGCCGGCGCCCGATGAAATTGGGGCCGCGGTGCAGCGAAGTGCGGGGTCGGACGCGGTGGAGGTGAGGCCATATGCGGCGCCGGACGTGGCGCCATTGCCGGTCGCTGCGGCATGGAAGGTGGATGGAAGGCCGGCGCGGCGGGGCGCGCCATGGCTGGCGGCGCAGCCGGGCGGGCCATGGCCGGTGGTGCTGCTGGCCGCGCTGCCGGTGCTGGGGCGGGACCTGGTGGTCCGCCCCTTCCATGTCCTGGAGGTCCCTGAGCGAAAGTGCCGACGCTGGCTCCCAGCATCGAGACACCAACCAAAACGGCCCTTAGGCAAACGCCACGCGGAAGCATGATCGTAGCTCCCAGCTCGTAATCGCCCACGATCTTTAACGCACAGCTGGCGGAATCGTTCGTCCTTGGCCGCCGTCGGCATTGCGATCTTCCGACGCAGGCAGCCTCACGAGAGATCCTGCGTCAGGGTGGTGGCGAGCCGCTCCAGTGCCCAGTCGACCTGGTCGCTTGTGATCACCAGCGGTGGGGCGATACGGATCGTATGCTCATGGGTATCCTTGGCGAGGATACCCTTGGCCTGGAGCGCCTCGCAGTAGCGGCGAGCGCGGCCGGCCTCGGGATGCAGCTCGACCGCCAGCATCAGGCCGCGCCCGCGCACCTCGCGGATCGTATTGGCGCGAATGTCCTTCAAGCCCTCGAGAAAGCGCGCGCCCTGGATGGCTGCGTTCTCGATCATGCCTTCCTCGACCAGGACGCGCATCGCCGCGCGCGCCACGGCGCAGGCAAGCGGGTTGCCGCCGAAGGTCGAGCCATGCTGCCCAGGTCGCAAAGTCCCGAGCACGTCGTTGTTCGAGAGCACGGCCGACACCGGATAGAAGCCACCGGACAGGGCCTTGCCGAGCAGCGTCACGTCCGCCTCAATTCCCTCGTGCTGTTCGGCGAGCAGCTTGCCGGTGCGGCCGAGCCCGGTCTGGATCTCGTCGAGCACCAGCATCACGTTGTTGGCGGTGCAGAGCTCCCGGACCGCGGTGAAATAGCCGGCGGGAGGAATGACGACACCGGCTTCGCCCTGAATCGGCTCGACCAGAAAGGCGACCGTATTTGGGTTGATAGCTGCCTCAAACGCCGCAGCGTCGCCGAACGGGATGATCTTGAAGCCTGGCGCGAACGGCCCAAAGTGTCCGCGTGTCTCGGGATCGGTTGAAAAGCCGACGACGCCCAGCGTGCGTCCGTGGAAATTGTTGGCACAGACGATGATCTCGGCCTGGCCGTCCGGCACGCCCTTCACCTCGTAGCCCCATTTGCGGACCGCCTTGATCGCGCTTTCGACCGCCTCGGCGCCGCTGTTCATCGGCAGCACCTTGTGGGAACCGGTGAGCGCCGCGATCTCCTCATAGAACAAGGCGAGTTGGTCGTTGTGGAAGGCGCGCGAGGTGAGCGTCAGCCTGTGCGCCTGTTCGACCATCGCGGCCAGGATCTTGGGGTGGCAGTGGCCCTGGCTGACCGCCGAATAGGCCGAGAGGCAATCCAGATAACGCTTGCCTTCGGTATCCCAGACCCAGACACCTTCGCCGCGCGACAGGACGACCCCGATCGGCTCGTAATTGCGGGCGCCGAAGCGTGCTTCTGTTGCGATGAAATCAATGACCGACGAACTCATCTGTCGTCACTCCATGGCCGCACACGGCGGCGTCAACGACTGCACCGCCGGCGCTCAGCTTGATCTGGGTATCAACTTGCCGCCTTGGAAGTCTTCATGCGTCCGATGGTGGAGCCTATCTGATTTGTCAAAAGTATCAGAGGGTTATCTACTGTGCATGGGGTTGTTTTCGCAATTTTTGGTGTCGAGCCCTCAGCCAATCGCGCAGGGCACGCTCAGAAAGCCGCGGAAGCGCACCCGTCCGCCGCGCACCGGCTGGCCGCTCACGGCATAATTGGGGAAGCGGGCCAGGAAGCGCGAGATCGCAATTGCGCCTTCGAGCCGCGCCAGCGCCATGCCGGCGCATTGATGCGCGCCGGTGGCGAAGGCGAGATGCCGGTTCGGCGTGCGCGCGATGTCGAAGCGTTCGGGGTCGGGAAACTGCGCGGGATCGCGGTTGGCCGCGCCAATGCACAGCGTCACCGAGGTGCCGGCATCGAGCATGACGCCGCCGAGCTCAACCTTCTCGGTGGTCATGCGGTTGCCGAGCTGGTTGGAACTCTCGTAGCGCAGCATCTCCTCGACGGCAGTCTTGATCAGATCCGGACTGTCGATCAGGCGCTGCTTCTGGTCGGGATGCCGATCCAAGGCCACGAGGCCGTTGCCGATCAGATTGGTGGTGGTCTCGTGGCCGGCATTGAGCAGGAAGATGCAATTGTGCAGCAGCTCCTTCTCGGTCAGCCGCTCGCCGTTCTCTTCCCCCTGGATCAAACGCGTCAGCACGTCGCGCTCGGGATTGCCCGGCTTCTGGCGCCTGCGCGCAACCAGCGTTTCCAGATAGGCGAGGAAATCCTGCACCGCGTCGTTGCCGCGCGCGGCGGCTTCAGGCGACACCACGGGTTCGAGCGCGCCGAGGATCGCCAGCGACCAGTCGCGCAGCGGCCCGCGCTCGTCATGGGGAACGTCGAGCAGATTGCCGATCACCTCGATGGGGATGGACGCGGCGAAATCCTCGATCAGCTCGCAATGGCCCTTGGCCGCGATGGCGTCGAGCAGGCCGTCGATGAGCTTGACGAGATCGCCTTCCATTCCGGCGATCGCTCTCGGCGACAGCGCGCCCATGATCAGGCGCCGCACGCGGGTATGGACGGGCGGATCGTTGAAGACGAGGCTCGTGGTGTGATGCTCGTAGAGCGGCGTGTCGCCGTATTTCGGCGCGAACTCGCGCTTCTTGTCCGAGCTGAACGCCTTGGTGTTCTTGTAGGTGGTGACGAGATCGTCATAGCGGGTCAGGAACACGGTGCCGCTGCGCAGGCGCTTGACCGGCTCGTTCTCCCGCAGTGCACGATAGGTCGGATAGGGGTCGTCGTAGAACTCGGGCGTCAGCTTCTCGAGATCGAAGCTTGCCGCCAACTCCTTCGCATTTGCGTTCATCCCGCTATACTCGCCGGTTAAATCCGTTATGCCTTTTTTGTTGTTCTGGTGGACGCAAGCATGCGTCTACAGTCGTGGCGTATTTGCTAGCCGACCGGACAGGAAAATGCACGCCCACGCTGATGCTGCCGAGACGGCCCCGAATTGGCCCGACGATATTTTTGCGACCCTGCAACGCTTCGACGTCCGGCAGGTGCCTTACGTGCCCGATGCCGGCCATGCCAAGCTGATCAATTGCGTGTTGGCCTCGTCCACCATGCGCGGCATTCCCCTGACCACGGAGGAGGAGGGCGTGGCGCTGCTTGCGGGCGCCTGGGCCGGCGGACAGCGCGGCGTGCTGCTGATGCAGTCGAGCGGCGTCGGCAATTGCATCAACATGCTGTCGCTGATCCCGATCCTGCGCTTTCCGTTCCTCACCCTCGTGACCATGCGCGGCGAGTGGGGCGAGTTCAACCCGTGGCAGGTGCCGATGGGATCGACCACGCAGGGCGTGTTCGAGCTCTCCGGTGTCCAGGTGCTGCGCGCCTCCAACGCGGCCGAGGTGCCGGCCGTGCTGCAAGCGGCTGCATCGCAGGCCTACAACGCGCTGACGCCCACCGCCGTCCTTCTGTCGCAGCGCCTGATCGGCGCCAAGGTTTTCACCAAATGAGCAAGGCCAATCTCCTCGACCGCCGGCAGGTGGTGTCCACGCTGCTGGCGCACCGCAAGGACGCAGTCGCGATCGGCGGCCTCGGGGCCTCCACCAACGACATGTGCGCGGCCGGCGACCACGCCCGCAACTTCTATCTCTGGGGCGGCATGGGCGGGGCCGCGATGATCGGCCTCGGCCTGGCGCTGGCGCAGCCGAAGCTGCCGGTATTGGTCATCACCGGCGACGGCGAGATGCTGATGGGCATGGGCAGCCTTGCCACGATCGGCCTGCAGAAGCCGTCCAACCTCTCGATCGCAGTGCTCGACAATGAGGCCTATGGCGAGACCGGCGGCCAGACCAGCCACACCTCGACCGCCGCCGATCTCGTCGGCGTCGCCAAGGCCTGCGGCATCAAGGACAGCCGGGCTGTCACGACCATGGCCGAAGTCGAGGCCTTCGCCAAAGCCGTCCACGACGTTTCCGCGGGTCCGCGCTTTGCCAATGTGAAGATCGACAGCGCGGGCCTCGAGCGGATTTTGCCAACGCGGGATGGGACTTATATCCTCAACCGGATCCGCGGCGATCTCGGATTCCAGCCGATCTAGGTGTGGAGGCTACCCATTCCTTGGGGCGCCCAGTCCTGCACGTGACCCGTGCAGGAGGGTCCAATTTCTACTGAAATTACAACGCACTTAGGTTGCGATGCAACATAGTGCTTGACTTTTGCGTGGGTGAGTGCTTACTCACTAAGCATGAGCTCATTGCGTATGACGAGCGACCTGAGGCGTCAATTGATCCTCGGTGCCGCGAAACGCTGCTTTGCCCGACATGGCTATAACGGCACCACGACGAAGAGCGTGGCGGCTGCCGCGGCCATTTCCGAGGCGCTGCTGTTCAAGCATTTCCCGTCCAAGGCGGCGCTCTACGCCGAGATCCTCAGCGACGAATGCGAAGCCGACCCGGCGCTCACCGAGCTGCTCGAACGCGAGCCTTCGACCGCGACGCTGGTCGAAGTGATCCGCGGCATGGTCCAGCATTTCCTGCACATCGCAGATGGTCCGGATCAGGAAGAGGCGCAGCGCCTGCGACTGATGGCCACGAGCCATTTGGATGATGGCGAATTCGCCCGTTTGCTGTATGCAAAGATCGAGACGCTGATCGGGTCGATCTTCGTCGCCTCGCTCGAACGTGCCGTTGCCAGCGGTGACGCGCGTCCATACGGCGGCGAACCGCTCAACCTGTTCTGGTTTGCGCATCACACGGTGATGACTGCCGCGCTGACCAGGCTGCCGGCCACGCCCTGCCTCGTCTACGGCAGGGCGGAAGACCTCGAGCGGCAGCTGTGTGAATTTCTCCTGAGGGGTATCGGACTTAACGACGCCGCAATTGCTTCGCATCTGAGCCACAATCAGGCCGCGGATGCCGGCAGAACGGCGATTGCAGAAAGTGCATGACATGAACATCGTAGCCGAACACAAGATTTCGGGCGAACCAATCGACAACAAGGCTCCCAAGCGTCCGGTCCGGCCGGTGCTCTGGTTCATCATCGTCGGCACGCTTCTGGCCGCGTTGGTGGGCGGTCTGGTCTGGTTCAATTATTTCCGCGGCCAGATGATCAAGCAGTTCTTCGCCAACAACAAGCCGCCGCCGACCTCCGTCAGCGCGGCCGAGGCGAAGTCTGAGGTGGTGCCGAACCTGCTCACCGCGGTCGGCAGCCTCGTCGCTGTGCATCAGGTCGACGTCAGTGCCGACGTCAACGGCCGCGTCACCGACATCAAGTTCGAGCCAGGCACGCGCATCGAAGCCGGCACACCCCTGGTGCAGCTGTTCGATGCGCCGGAGCAGGGCGACCTCGCCAATTACAAGGCCCAGGCAACCGTCGCGCAGCTGTCGCTCGACCGCGCCAAGCAGCTGGCTTCGCGCCAATTCGGCCCGCAGGGGACCGTCGACCAGGCGCAGGCCGCTTACGACCAGGCGCAGGCGGGCATCTCCAAGACCGAAGCCTTGATCTCGCAGAAGCTGGTGCGTGCGCCTTTCGCCGGCGAGCTCGGCATGCGCAAGGTCGAGGTCGGCCAGTACCTCACGGCCGGCACCGCCATCGTCTCGCTGACCGATCTGTCGGAGCTGTGGGCCAACTTCACGGTGACCGAAAAGGATTCTGGCAGCCTCAAGGTCGGCCAGACGGTCCGGCTGAAGGTCGACGCCTATCCAGGCCGTACCTTCGAAGGCAAGATTACCACCATCGAGCCGCAGATCGCCGCCGACACCCGCAACATTCGCGTGCAGGCGACGATCGCCAATCCTGAGAAGATCCTGAAGCCCGGCATGTTCGTCACCACCACGGTGGTGCTGCCGGAGAAACCGGCCGTGATCACCGTTCCGGAGACGGCGGTTGACTACACGCTGTACGGCGACTCGGTGTTCGTGATCACCGAGAAGAAGGAAGCGGACGGCAAGACCAGCCTCTCCGCGGTGCGCACTTTCGTGCAGACCGGCAATCGGGTCGAAGGTCGGGTCGAAATCGTCAAGGGCCTGAAGGCAGGCGATAAGGTCGTCGCCGTCGGCCAGCTCAAGCTGCAATCCGGTGCGGCGGTGGCGATCTCGACTGATCCGGCTCCGCCGATCCCGGCGCAGCCGCCGCGCTACTGACAACATCCTCACGTGATCCGGCCCGGCCGGATCACGCTTCTTGAGACAAGGAAATCGAGATCGCCGCGATGCGCTTTACCGACATCTTCATCAAACGCCCGGTCCTGTCGGTCGTCGTCAGCCTGTTGATCCTGCTGATCGGCCTGCGCGCGGCGATGGTGCTGCCGATCCGGCAATATCCCAAGCTGTCAAATACGGTCATCAACATCACGACCGTCTATCCCGGTGCGTCCGCGGACCTGATCCAGGGCTTCATTACGACGCCGATAGAGCAGGCGGTCGCCTCCGCCGAGGGCGTCGACTACATCACCTCGTCCTCGGTGCTCGGGACCTCGACGATCCAGGTCTACATCAAGCTGAATTTCGATCCGAACCAGGCGCTGACCGAGGTGCTGGCGAAGACCAATTCGGTCAAATACCTGATCCCGAAGGAATCCAACGACCCGATCGTCACCAAGACCACCGGCCAGACCACGGCCGTGATGTATCTCGGCTTCTCGTCCGAGGAGCTCTCGGGCTCGGCGATCTCGGATTATCTGACGCGCGTGGTGCAGCCGGTGCTGTCGACCGTCGATGGCGTGGCTTCCGCCGACATCCTCGGCGGGCAGACTTTCGCGATGCGGCTGTGGCTCGATCCGGAGAAGATGGCCGGCCGCAACGTCTCGCCGGGTGACGTCGCCGCGGCGATCACCGCCAACAATTTCCAGTCCGCGGCGGGCCAGACCAAGGGCTATCTGATCGTCTCGAACGTCTCGACGAATACGGGCCTGACCGACGTCAACCAGTTCAAGAAGATGATCGTCAAGGCCAAGGACGGCGGCTTCGTGCGGATGGAGGACATCGCCACCGTCGAGCTTGCCGCCCAGAGCACGGATGCGAGCGTCGCCTTCAACGGCGAGCACGCGATCTTCATCGGTGTGCAGGCGACGCCGCAAGGCAACCCGCTGACACTTGTCAAGGGCGTGCGCGCATTGTTCCCCGAGCTCGAGCGCAATCTGCCGCCGTCGATGAAGATGAAGGTCGCCTACGACTCGACCAAGTTCATCCAATCCTCGATCGACGAGGTGGAGAAGACGCTGGGCGAAGCCGTGATCATCGTGATCGTGGTCATCTTCCTGTTCCTGGCCTCGCTGCGCTCGGTCATCATTCCGGTCGTCACGATTCCCTTGTCGATGATCGGCGTCTGCACCCTGATGCTGGCGCTGGGCTTCAGCTTCAACCTTTTGACCCTGCTCGCGATGGTGCTGGCGATCGGCCTCGTGGTCGACGACGCCATCGTCGTGGTGGAGAACATCCATCGCCATCTGGAGGAGGGCAAGACGCCGGTCCAGGCGGCACTGCAAGGCGCGCGTGAAATCGTGGGTCCGGTCATCTCGATGACCATCACGCTCGCGGCGGTGTACGCGCCGATCGGCTTTCTTGGCGGCCTGACCGGTTCGCTGTTCCGCGAATTCGCCTTCACGCTGGCGGGCTCGGTGATCGTGTCGGGCGTGATCGCGCTGACCTTGTCGCCGATGATGTGCTCGGTGCTGCTGAAGAACACCGAAGAGGGCCGCTTCGCCAAGCTCGTCAACCGGGTGTTCGGCGCGCTCACGCGCTGGTATGGCCGCAGGCTCGACCGCTCGCTCGACTACAAGGCGATCACCGGCCTGTTCGCGATAACCATTCTCGGGCTCGTCGGCTTCCTCTACATGCATACGTCGAAGGAGCTGGCACCCGAGGAGGACCAGGGCATCGTGTTCGCGGTGACCAAGGCGCCGAAATACGCCAACATCGACTATGTCGATTTCTACGGCGAAAAGCTCGACAAGGAATTCGCAAAGTTTCCCGAGACCGATCTGCGCTTCGTGCTCAACGGCATCAACGGCCCGCAGGGCGGCATCGCCGGCATGCTGCTCAAGCCCTGGGAGGAGCGGAAGCGCTCGTCGATCCAGCTGAAGCCGCTGGTGCAGGCCGAGCTCTCCAAGATCGAGGGCGTGCAGGCCTTCGCGTTCAACCTGCCGCCGCTGCCGGGCGGGCCGGGTGGCCTGCCGGTGCAGATGGTGATCAACTCCACCGCCGGCTTCCAGACGGTCTATGAGCAGATGGAGAAGCTGAAGGACGCTGCGCGCAAGAGCGGCATGTTCATCGTCTCCGACAGCGACCTCAACTACAACCAGCCCAACGTGAAGGTGACGATCGACCGCAGCAAGGCGCAGGACCTTGGCGTCAACATGCAGAACCTCGGTGCCACGCTCGCGGTCTTGCTCGGCGGCAACTACATCAACCGCTTCAATTTGGAGGGGCGCTCCTACCAGGTGATTCCGCAGGTGCCGCGCGCTAAGCGGCTGTCGCCGGAATCGCTCGGCGGTTACTACGTGACGACCAACACCGGCCAGCAGCTTCCGCTGTCGACGGTGGTGTCGATCGAAACCAGGACCGATCCGAATTCGCTGACGCATTATAATCAGCTCAATTCCGCGACGTTCTCGGCGGTGCCGATGCCCGGCGTGACCGTCGGCGCGGCGGTCGACTTCCTCGAAGGCGAGGCCAAGAAGCTGCCGCAGGGCTTCAGCCACGATTATCTGGCGGACAGCCGGCAATATGTTCAGGAAGGCAACCAGCTCGCGATCACCTTCGGCTTCGCGCTGATCATCATCTTCCTGGTGCTGGCGGCGCAGTTCGAGAGCTTGCGCGATCCGCTGGTAATCATGATCTCGGTGCCGATGGCGATCGTCGGCGCGCTGATCCCGCTGTTCTTCGGCGTCGCCACCATGAACATCTACACGCAGGTCGGTCTTCTGACCCTGGTCGGCCTGATCACCAAGCACGGCATCCTGATGGTGGAGTTCGCCAACGAGCTTCAGGTCAACGAGCGGCTCGACCGCCGCTCGGCCATCGAAATGTCGGCCCGGATCCGCCTGCGGCCGATCCTGATGACGACGGCTGCGATGGTGACCGGCCTGATCCCGCTCCTGACCGCGACCGGCGCGGGCGCGGCCAGCCGCTTCTCGATCGGCCTGGTCGTTGTGGCCGGCATGTCGATCGGCACGCTGTTCACGCTGTTCGTGCTGCCGGCGGTGTACGTCGTACTGGCGACCGACCACCGCGCGGCGGCCGATTCCGACCGGAACAAGCAGGTCAACGAGCTCGATCTCGGCACCAAGGCCCTGCGGCCGACCTGAGGCGGCTCGCAAGCGAACCAGAGGGCGGCAGCGGCCAGACCGTTGCCGCCCTTTTTCGTTCTGCCATCGCATCGGCGATTTCGCGCCGCGGCTATCGGGCCGTGGGCTTCTCGCGGCTGCGAGAGACAAGGTCCGCTCTTCTTGCTAGGTTCCGGGGGATGAGCCTCTCCCTCCACCCCGACACACCGCAAGCCAGGACGTTGCCGAGCACGGCTCCAGCCGGTGCTGCCTCCGGTGCGGTTGCGGGGCGGGGAATCCGGACCCGGCTGTTCACTAAATATGTCGCGTTGTTCGTGGCCGTCGTTGCCATTGCGCTGCTCGCCAACGGCCTGTTCGAGGTCTTCTTCTATTATCGCGAACACAAGGCTTCGCTGATCCGGGTCCAGCACGAGCAGGCCGAGGCGGCCGCGGCCAAGATCGGTCAATTCGTCAAGGAGATCGAAAGCCAGCTCGGCTGGACCACGCAGCTGCCGTGGTCGGCGGGTTCGATCGAGCAGCGCCGGTTCGACGCGCTGCGGCTGCTGCGGCAGGTGCCAGCCATCACCGAGCTTGCCCAGGTGGATTCGACCGGCAAGGAACGATTGCGGGTCTCGCGGCTGGCGATGGACGCGATCGAGAGCGGGATCGACCTGTCCGGTGATCCGAAGTTCACCGAGGCGGTCGCGCACAAGGTCTATTACGGCCCGGTCTATTTCCGCCGGGAGTCCGAACCCTACATGACACTGTCATTGGCGGGCGCACGCAAGGACGCCGGCGTCAGCATCGCCGAGGTCAATCTCAAGCTGATCTGGGACGTGGTCTCGCAGATCAAGGTCGGTCGGCGCGGACATGCTTATGTCGTCGGCCCGGAGGGCCGCCTGATCGCCCACCCCGACATCAGTCTCGTGCTGCGCAACACCGACATGTCGGGCCTCGCGCAGGTGCGTGCCGCGCAGGCTGCCGGCGGCATCATGCCGGATGCGCTCGAGGAGGCGCATAACATCCAGGGCCAGAAAGTCTTGACGGCATCGGCTCCAATCGAGCCGCTGCACTGGACCATGTTCGTCGAGCTGCCGGTCGAGGAGGCCTATGCATCGCTCTACGCCTCGCTGCAGCGACTCGCGATCGTGCTGCTCGCGGCGTCGATCTTCGCGGTGCTTGCGGGGATATTCCTGGCGCGCCGCATGGTCGGGCCGATCCAGGCGCTGCGCAGCGGTGCCGAGCGAATGGGCGGCGGTGACTTCTCGCAACGCATCTCGATTAAGACCGGAGACGAGCTCGAGGGGTTGGCTGACCAGTTCAACGACATGGGCGCCCGCCTGCAGGAATCCTATGCGGACCTCGAAAACAAGGTCGAACGGCGAACTGCGGAATTGAGCGAGTCCTTGCAGCAGCAGACCGCGACTGCCGATGTGCTGAAGGTCATCAGCCGTTCGGCGTTCGACCTGCAGACCGTCCTGAACACGCTGGTTGGATCAGCCGCGCGCTTGTGTGACGCCGACGAGGGAACGATCTTTCGGCCTCGCAATGGCGCCTTCTATCTGGCGGCAAGCTGCGGGCTCGACGCGGAGCAGGAGAGCAAGCTTCGGACCTTCGCCTCCGTGCCGGAGCACGGAAGTGTGGTCGGGCGCACGCTGCTCGATGGCAAGACCGTCCACGTTCCGGATGTGCAGGCCGATCCGGACTA
Source organism: Bradyrhizobium guangxiense (assembly GCF_004114915.1). Classification (NCBI taxonomy): domain Bacteria; kingdom Pseudomonadati; phylum Pseudomonadota; class Alphaproteobacteria; order Hyphomicrobiales; family Nitrobacteraceae; genus Bradyrhizobium; species Bradyrhizobium guangxiense. The sequence continues at coordinate 1,734,381 of NZ_CP022219.1, forward strand.
TGCCCCCTCGTCGGCGCGAAGGCGATCCAACGTACGCACGATGCTTGGTGTTCCCCTGCTTCGAGAAGGGACGCCGATCGGCGTATTCGTCCTGACGCGGCACATGGTGCGGCCGTTCAGCGAAAAGCAAATCGAACTCGCCACGACCTTTGCGGACCAGGCCCTCATCGCGATCGAGAACGTCCGATTGTTTGAGGAGGTCCAGGACCGCACCAGAGATTTGTCGCAATCGCTCGACGAGTTGCGCACCGCGCAGGACCGCCTGGTCCAGACCGAGAAGCTCGCCTCTCTCGGCCAGCTCACTGCGGGCATCGCGCACGAGATCAAGAACCCGCTCAACTTCGTCAACAATTTTTCCGCTCTGTCGACGGAGCTGATCGACGAGCTCAACGAGGTGCTCGAGGCGGCTAGCCTCGACGGCAAGACCAAGGAAGAGGTCGACGAGCTCACCCAGATGCTCAAGGGCAACCTCGAAAAGGTCGTGCAGCACGGCAAGCGCGCCGATTCCATCGTCAGGAACATGCTGTTGCACTCGCGCGAGGGCTCCGGCGAGCACCGCGCCGTCGACATCAATGCCGTCGTCGAGGAAAGCCTCAATCTGGCTTATCACGGCGCGCGCGCCGAACGGCCCTCCTTCAACGTCACGCTCCAGCGCGCGCTCGATCCGGCTGCCGGCATGGTTGACATCTATCCGCAGGAGATCACGCGCGTCTTCCTCAACCTGATCTCGAACGGCTTCTATGCCACCGCCAAACGCAAGGAGAGCGCGGGGGAGGCGTTCGAGCCTACCTTGAGTGCGGCAACCAAGGACCTCGGCGGCAGGGTGGAAATTCGGATCCGCGACAATGGCACGGGGATTCCGGCCGAGGTGAAGCAGAGGATGTTCAATCCCTTCTTCACCACCAAGCCGGCCGGCGAAGGCACCGGGCTCGGCCTGTCCATGAGCCATGACATCGTCGTGAAACAGCATGGCGGCACCATCGACGTGAACACAGAGCCCGGTGTATTCACCGAATTCATCATCACGCTGCCGCGGACGATGGCAGCGACTGGCACTTCCGGAGGCAAGACTTGAACGTTTACATCCTGGTCGTCGACGACGAGCCTGACGTCGAGGCACTGTTCCGCCAGCAATTCCGGCGCGAGCTGCGCGCCGGCCGCTTCCAGATGGAGTTCGCCGCGTCTGCGCCCGATGCGCTCAAGCGCGCCGCAGAGGTCCGCGACCCCTCGTTGATCCTGATCCTGTCCGACATCAACATGCCCGGCATGAGCGGGCTCGACATGCTGCCGAAGGTGCGCGCCGCTCATCCGGACGTCCCCGTCATCATGATCACGGCCTATGGCGACGCCGAGACGCGCCGCAAGGCGATCGAGCGCGGCGCCGTCGGGCTCCTGACCAAGCCGATCGATTTTGCGCTGCTGCGGCAGGAAATCGACACGAGGCTCGAGCAAGCCGCATGAGCGCGACCATCCTCTTCGTCGACGACGAGCCGGATCTCGAGGCGCTGGTCCTGCAAAAGTTCCGCAGGCAGATTCGTGACGGAGAGGTCACGATCATGTTCGCGCGCGACGGCATCGAGGCGCTGGCCTCGCTCGAGCAGAATCCGCAGGTCGACATGGTCATCTCCGACATCAACATGCCCAGGATGGACGGCCTGTCGCTGCTCGCCAGGCTGCAGGAGGCCGAGGACAAGAAGTCGACCATCATCGTCTCCGCCTATGGCGACATGAGCAATATCCGCACCGCCATGAACCGCGGCGCATTCGACTTCCTGACCAAGCCGATCGACTTCGCCGATCTGGAAACGACGATCCAGAAGACCATCCGCCATGTCGAGATGCTGCGCGAGGTGCGGCGGCGCCAGGCGGAAGCCGAGCGCGCCCACGCCGCGCTGTCGCGCTTCTTCTCGCCCGAGATCGCAAGGCGGCTGGCGGCGGATGTCGACGGCGACGGCATGGAGGTGCAGTGGCGCGATGTCGCCACCCTCTTCACCGACATCACCGGCTTCACCTCGCTGGTCGAGACCGCGCCCCCGCAGACGCTGGGCGAGCTCCTCAACGAATATGTCGGTGGAATGACCGAGATCGTGTTCGCGCACGAAGGGACGGTCGCCAAGATCATCGGCGATGCGATTCAGGTGCTGTTCAATGCTCCCGGCGACCAGCCGGACTATGCCACGCGTGCGGTCGCCTGTGCCCATGATCTCGACGCCTGGGCGGAGGACTTTTCCTTGCGCTGGAAGGCAAGAGGCGTGAATTTCGGGACCACCCGCATCGGCGCCCATGCCGGCCCGGCGCTGGTCGGCAATTTCGGCGGCAACCGTTTCTTCGACTACACGGCCTATGGCGACACCATCAATATTGCGGCGCGGCTGGAGGCCGCCAACAAGCATCTGGGTACACGCATCTGCGTCAGTGCCAGTGTGGCCAAGGGGGCCGCAAACTTCCATGGCCGTCCCGTGGGCGATCTGATGCTGCGTGGGCGCAGCGAGCCGCTACGTGCGTACGAACCGCTGCCGCAGGCGAAATTCGAAGCACCGGCGACGGCACAATATTCCGAGGCCTTCGCCAAGATGGAGGCCGGCGATGCCGCGGCCATGCCGGCCTTCGCCGCGCTGGTCGGCATGCACGCCGACGATTCCCTGGCCGGCTTTCACCTGAAGCGTCTGCTCAACGGTGCCAAAGGCATTCGCATGCAGCTTGAATAGGAGTTCGTCATGACGCGCGAGTTCTCTGCCGGCAACTACCGCTTCATTCCGTCCGTGTTTCAATATTCAGCGGGGGCTGCCGCGGATGACGGCTACGAGATCGAACGCGTCCGCTTCGACCGGCTGGTGCCGCTCGCGGAGGGGTTTGCGCTGGCTGCAAAGTTCATTCAGGAGGCAGGTCGCCCGCTGACTGCCTTCTGCGCCTGCGAACTGCGTTCACCAGCAGCCTTCAGCGAGGAAGGCTTTCGCGCGTTCAACCTGCACTATGTGAAGACGCTGTCGGAATGGGGCATCTTCGACGGTACCACCAATCCGGTGGCTCGCAGCAATGTCTGTCCCGAGATCGATCCGCCGTCCGAGCCATCGTTCTATGCGTTCTCCTTCACCCGTCCGACCCGGTCCAAAGCCACGTCTTTCGTGATCGCCGGCGGCGCCGAGGCGCGCGAAGGCGACGGGACCTATGTCGAGCGCACCGTGCGTTATCGTGATCTCAGTCCGGAGGGGCTGCGGGAGAAAGTGCGCTTCACCACCTCGCAGATGGAGCACCGGATGGCGGCGCTGGGCTTCGGCTGGAAGGACACGACAGGCGTGCAGGCCTATTCCGTGCACGACTTCCACCACGCGCTCGCCGACGAACTGGTCCGCCCCGGCGCGTTGCGCTCCGGCCTGACCTGGCATTTCGCCCGGCCGCCGGTGGTCGATCTCGAATACGAGATGGATTGCCGCCGCGTGATGCGGGAAGCGGTGATCTGAGTGGTCGACACTCGTTCTTCACCTCTCCCTGCGGGAGAGGTGAAGGGCGACTTCGACACTGCTTCAGCGCTGCCTTGGGTCGAGCGCATCGCGCAGGCCGTCGCCGAGCAGGTTCAGCGACAGCACCACGAGGAAGATGGCGAGCCCCGGCCAGATCGCCATCCACGGCGCCTGGGTCAGGAAGCGCTGCGCGGCGTTGAGCATGCTGCCCCAGGACGGCGCCGGCGGTTGTTGGCCGAGGCCGAGGAACGACAGCGCGGCCTCGGCGATGATGGCGGCGGCGATCGAAAGCGTCGCCTGCACCAGCAGCGCGGGCAGGATGTTCGGCAGGATATGCGAGAGTGCGATCCGCCACGGCGGATTGCCGAGCGCGCGCGCAGCCTCGACATAGTCCTCGGCCTTGACGACAAGCACTTGGCCGCGGGTCAGGCGGACGAAGATCGGCGTCGCCGAGATACCGATCGCGATCATGGCATTGCCGAGGCTCGGACCGAGGAACGCCGCGAGCGCGATCGCCAGGATCAGGAATGGGCACGCCAGCATCGCGTCGGTGATCCGGCTGATCAGCGCATCGACGAAGCCGCCGCGATAACCGGCGAGGAGACCGAGCGGCACGCCGATGCCGAGTGCGATCGCAACCGAGATGAGGCCTGCGAGCAGGGAGGCCCGCGCACCGTAGACGACGCGGCTCAGGATATCGCGGCCGAGCTCGTCGGTGCCGAACCAGTGCGCCGCGGTCGGCGGCTTGCGCACCAGGCTCCAGCTCGTCGCGATGGGATCATAGGGCACGATCAGCGGGGCCAGCGCGGCAAGCACGATGAACATCGTGAGCACGACGAGCCCGAACACCGCCGCCTTGCGCTTGAACAGCCGGCGACGTGCGCGGCGGGCCGGGCTGTCCAGCTCGTCGGCGTGCGTGAGAGGGCTCGGCAGCGCGGCGTCGGTCATGGATCTAGCCCCGAAGCCGCGGGTTGACGAGGATATAGGCGATGTCGGCGACGAGATTCAGCGTGATGTAGACCGTGGCCGTCACCAGCACGACGCCCTGCACCACGGCATAATCGCGGTTGAAGACGGCATCCACGATCAGCTTGCCGAAGCCGGGAATCGAGAAGATCTGCTCGGTCAGGACCGCGCCCGAGAGCAGCGTGCCGAGCTCGAGCGCGCCGAGGGTGATGACGGGCGTCAGGGCATTGCGCATGGCGTGCTTGAGAATGACGGAGCGCTCCGACAGGCCTTTGGCGCGCGCGGTGCGAACATAGTCGCTTTCCAGCACCTGGAGCATGGCGCTGCGGGTATGCCGCATCAGCACCGCGGAGATTGCGTTGCCGAGCACGAAGGCCGGCATGATGGTTGCTGCGAGACTGGCGCGCCAGTTCTCGGTGAGCGGCACGTAGCCCGAGGCCGGAAGCCAGCCGAGCTCGATCGAGAACAGGAAGATCAACAGGATTCCAAGCCAGAAATTCGGTGTCGAGATGCCCCACAAAGCGAACAGATTGGCGCCGTAGTCCCAGACCGTGCCCTTCTTGACGGCCGAGACGATGCCGGCGGGAATGCCGATGAAGAACGCGATCAGGATCGCCATCGAGCCGAGCTGCAGCGTCACCGGCAGCTTCTGCGCGATCAGCTCGCGCACCGGCATCTTGTTGCGCAGGGACTCGCCGAAATTGCCTGTCAGCACGCCCCTGAGCCAATAGACGTATTGCACGGGAATCGGCTGATCGAGCTTGTACTGCTGGCGAATCTGCTCGATCACGGCGGGGTCGCGCTCCTCGCCGGCCATCACCAGGGCAGGATCGCCCGGCAGCAATTGTTGCAACGAGAAGATCAACACCGACACGAAGAACAGTGTCGGTACGATCTGCGCGATGCGGCGGGCCAGGAAGTTCAGCATGAGGCCGATCGCGTCGTGGGGGCTGTGACGATCACTTGAACTTCAGCCCGACCACGCGTACCAGCCCGTCGGGCATCTGCCGGTAGCCTTCGAGCTTCTTCGTGTGCGCGATCAGCAGCGTACGGTGATAGATGTAGATGATCGGCAGATCGTCGAGCAGGACCTTGGTCAGCTTGGCATAGATCGCCTTGCGCTCGTCGACGTTGGATGTGGCCCGGCCCTCTTCCAGCAGCTTGTCGGCCTCGGGGTTGGAATAGCCTCCATCGTTCTGCGGCGCTTTGCTGCGCATGAAGATGTAGGAATTGCCGTCGGGATCGATGCGGCCGCTCCAGTTGATCTGGAACACCTGGAATTCGCCGGCCTGGGCCTGTTTGAAGGTGGTCGCGAATTCGACGGCGCGGATCCTGATGTCGAAGCCGGCTTCGGCGGCCATGGACTGCACCACCTGGGCGACGGCCTCGTATTCGGTCCCCTTGGGGACCATGTAGTCGACGGTGACGGGGAGGCTGACGCCTGCTTCCTTCAACAGCGCTTTGGCCTTGGCGATGTCGCGGCCCGGAATGGGAAACGCCTTCTGGTAATAGGGGTGCGTCGGGCTGACCCACTGATTGCCCGCCGTGAACTCGCCGTTGAAGACCACCTGGTTGATGGCCTCACGATCGATCGACAGGCTGAGCGCCTGGCGCACCTTCGCCGACTGGCTGAGCGGCCCCTTGGCCTTGTCGTTGGCGATGTTGATGGTCAGGCCTTGATAGCCGAGCTCGGGGGCCGTCGTCAGCACCAGCTTGGGATCGGCGCGGACATCCTTGATGTCCGTCGCGAGCACGCGTTCGATCAGGTCGAGCGCGCCGGATTTCAAATTGGCGAGCCGCACGGTCGAATCGATGATCGGCAAGAACACGACGCGGTCGATGTGAACGTTGTCCTTGTTCCAGTAGTCGGCGAACTTCTCGAACACCATCCGGTCCTGCTGGACGCGCTCGAGGAACTTGTAGGGGCCGGCGCAGACCGGATGCAGGCCGAACTTGTCGCCGGCTTCCTTCGCCGCCTTCGGCGACACCATCATGCCGGAGCGGTCGGTGAGCTGGGCGATCAGCGGCGAGTAGGGCGTCTTCAGCACCAGCTTGATGGTAAGGGGATCGACCACCTCGACGTGGTCGACGCTGGCAAGCTCGGATTTCCGGAACGAAGTCGGCAGCGTCATGTGACGCTCGATCGAGAATTTTGCCGCCTCCGCGTCCAGCGGCTCGCCGTCGTGGAATTTGACGCCCGGCCGGAGCTTGATCGTCATCTCCTTGCCGTCGGCCGAGGTTTCGTGGGACAGCGCCAGCTGCGGCACGATGTTGAGCTTCTCGTCGATGTCGAACAGCTTGTCGCAGAAGGCGGAGAACACGATGCGGCCGACATAGGTGCGGCCGATGCTGGGATCGAGAATATCAGGATCTTCGGCGATCCCGATGCGAAGCGTGGTCTCGGCCTGGGCTTGGCTTTGCGCCGTGCCGACGAGCGACGCCAGCAGGGCCGACGCCAGGATTGTCAAACGCATAAAGCTCATCGCTCTCAACCTCTGTTCTACCTTTTTGCGGGAGGCGTCCCAACTGAACTACCCCCGCCGCCGCGTGCTGCTTCCGGCCCGCCGCTGAAGGCCGCGACCAATTTTTCCAGGACTGGCGAGAAGCCGCCATCCATGGGAACGATCGCCGCCGAGGACGGCAGCTCGGACGTTCGGTGGCAGGCCGTTGCATGTCCGATGCCATCCGCCACGAGCCGGGGCATTTCGCTGCGGCAGCGGTCGACCACATAGGGGCAGCGGGTGTGAAAGCGGCATCCCGGCGGCGGATTGAGGGCGCTGGGGATCTCTCCCTGCAGCACAATCCGGCTGCTCTTTGCCCGCGGTTTGGGCACGGGGATCGCGGACAACAATGCGCGGCTATAGGGATGACGCGGCGCGGCGAACAACGCGTCGGCCTCCGCGGTCTCGACGATCTGGCCGAGATTCATCACCGCGACGTGGTCGGCGATGTGCTTGACCACGGCGAGGTCGTGCGAGACGAAGATATAGGCGAGGCGGAGCCGATCCTGCAGCTCGCGCAGCAGGTTCAGGATCTGCGAGCGGATCGAGACGTCGAGCGCCGAGACCGGCTCGTCGCAGATGATCAGCTTCGGCTCGACCGCGAGCGCACGGGCGATGGCGATGCGCTGGCGCTGGCCGCCGGAGAATTCGTGCGGATAGCGCCGCGCCAGCCGCGGCTCCAGCCCGACCAGCCGCAAGAGCTCGGCAACGCGCGCGCGCCGCTGTGCCGGCGGCACGAGATCGTGCAGCGCCAGCGGCTCGGTCAGGATCTGGCCCACCGTCATGCGCGGATTGAGCGAGGCGTAGGGGTCCTGAAAGATGATCTGCGCCTCGCGGCGGAAGGCGCGCAAGCCGCCGGCATCGAGCGCGAGCAGGTCGCGGCCGTCGAAGCGGATCGTGCCCGCATCCGCCTCGATCAGCCGCAGCACGAGGCGGCTGACGGTGGATTTGCCGCAGCCGGATTCGCCGACCAGAGCCAGCGTCTTGCCGGCTTCGAGCGAGAAGGAAACGCCCTCGACCGCCTTGACGTGCGCCAGCGGCCGGCCGAACAGCGAGCGCTCGGCGACGAAATGCTTGACCAGGCCGTTGACCTCGAGCAACGCCATCACGACACCAGCCGTTCGAGCGGCGCGCGGATGCAGCGCGAGAGATGACTGGGGCTGACTTCGACGAGTGGCGGCGGCGCCTTGGTGCAGGCGTCGAGCACGAAGGGGCAGCGCGCGGCGAAGCGGCAGCCGGCTGGCGGCTGCGCCATGTTCGGCACCATGCCTTCGATGGTTGCGAGCTGCTCGGCGCGATGGTCGAGCCGGGGGATCGAGCCGAGCAGGCCGACCGTGTAAGGGTGCTGCGGCGTCGAGAACAAGTCGTCGACCGGCGCGCGCTCGACGATCTCGCCGGCATACATCACCGCGACCTCGTCGCAGACCTCGGCGACAACACCGAGGTCGTGGGTGATCAGGATGATGGCGGCGCCGCTTGCCGCCTTCAATTCGCGCATCAGCTCCAGGATCTGCGCCTGCAGGGTGACGTCGAGCGCCGTGGTCGGCTCGTCGGCGATCAGGAGGCGTGGATCGCAGGCCAGCGCCATCGCGATCATCACGCGCTGGCGCATGCCGCCAGAGAGCTTGTGCGGATATTCGTCGATGCGCCGCTCGGGCGAGGGGATGTGGACCCGGCTCAGCAGCTCGATCGTCCGCTCGCGCGCACTTTTCCGCGAGCCGCCGCGATGGCGCAAGATGGTCTCGATGATCTGGTCGCCGATGGTGAAGCTCGGATTGAGCGAAGTCATCGGCTCCTGGAAGATCATCGCCAGCCGGTTGCCGCGCAGGTCGCGCAACGTCTGGTCAGGAGTCTTCAGCAGGTCGAAACCGTCAAAACGGATCGCGCCAGTGACCTCCGCGCTCTGCTTCGGCAGCAGGCCCATGATCGCCAGCGACGTCACGCTCTTGCCGCAGCCGGATTCTCCGACGAGGCCGAGCGTCGCGCCGTTGGCGACGCTGAGATCGACACTTTCGACGGCGTGGGTGACGCGGCCATCGTCGCCATGAAAGCGGATGCGGAGATCCGTGATCTCGATGAGGGGGCGCGCGCTCATGATTGCCTTGCGCTCGCGGCTTCGATGCTGGCATCGATGACGCCGCGATCAGTGTTGCCGGCAGGGTTCTGCCGCGTCGGCATGGACGCGCGGAAGTGCACCCAGAGCTGCTGGCTGACCCGCTCGAGCCGTTCGAGCTCACCGATCGGATCGGGATGGTCGTCGGCGCGAATATCCAGCGCCGGCCATTCCTCATCGCCGTGGATCAAAAGTGCGGCAGACTGCTTGCCGCGTTTGTCGCCACCGGCGGCTTCCCCTGCACGCATCGCCGCGAGGAGGCGGCGCGGGAAGGGCAGGCTGTCGCTGGCGATGTAGGTCTTCGCGGTCTCGTCGAGCACCTCGGCGCCCGCCAGCATGTTGCCGGCGATCGAAAACCCGCTGCCGGCAATGTGACCGCACCAGTCGACGCAGTCGCGTCCGGTATGCGCGGCGATTGCGCCGCTCCCATCCATGATATGGACCTGCCGGCTCTCGCGTCCGTCGTCCGCCGCGAGCGTCGCGGCGAGCACGTCCTGCGCGTTCAGCCCCTCGCGCAGGAGCTTGACCCCGTCGATGCCGTAATAGGGATTGACGAAGGCTTGTGTCGCGATGGCGCCGAGACCGGCCGCAATATACGGGACGCGTGCGCCGACGGCGAAGAACCGGGTTGCGACCGCGATGCCGAACTGGCCGGTGGCAGGATCTCGCGCGATGATCGACCAGGTCATGTGCTGCCTATCACCGTCCCGCGGCGTAGCCCTGCATGCCGCGCGGATTGGCGGCGGCGCGCCGGCGCGGACCCGTGCGAGAGGCCGCGGTGAGGCGGCCTTCGGACCAGTCGGGACCGACCTCGACGATATGCCCCCGATCACGGAGATTTTCGATCGTCGCCTTCGGCACGCGGTTCTCGACCACGAGCACGCCGGGCCGCGCGGTGCGCGGCCAGAACGAGATCGGGAAATGCTCGGAATGCCAGGCCGGCGCGTCGATCGCTTCCTGCAGGTTGAGATTGCAATGGACGTGGCGCAGGAAGAACTGCGTGATCCACTGATCCTGCTGGTCGCCGCCGGGCGAGCCCCAGGCCAGATAAGGCTCGCCATCGCGCAGTGCCATGGTCGGCGACAAGGTCGTGCGCGGCCGCTTGCCCGGCGCGAGCGAACTCGGTTGGTTCTCCTCCAAATCGAACATTTGTGCACGGCTGCCGAGGCAAAAACCGAGCTCTGGAATGATCGGCGAGGATTGCAGCCAGCCGCCCGACGGTGTCGAGGACACCATGTTGCCGGCCTTGTCGATGATGTCGAAATGCACGGTGTCGCCACGCACCTCGCCGAAGCGCCCCACGGTCGGTTCGCCGGCGCCGAGAGCGCCGACGGCCTCGCGCTGGCCTTCGGCGCGGCGCAGCTTGATCACCCCGCCAAAACCCTCGACCGCGCCGGGCCGAAGGTCGAGCGAAGCTTTCTCGGTCACCAGCTTGCGGCGTTCGTCGTTGTAGGCATCCGACAGCAGCGTCGCGATCGGGATCTCGCTGAACTTGGGATCGCCGTAGAACTTTTCGCGATCGGCAAAAGCGAGCTTGGCGCATTCGATCTGGAGATGGATGAATTCGGGCCCCGTCGGGTCGAGGCCGTCGAGCGCAAAGCCCTTCAACAGCGCGAGCTGCTGGAGCGTCACCGGTCCCTGGCTCCAGACGCCGGCTTTGCAAACGGTGTAGCGGCCATAGTCGTAGGTGAGTGGCGCCTCGATCGTCGGCTGCCAGCGCGCCATGTCGTCGGCGGAAAGCACCCCGCGATGCGGCGAGCCGCTAACGTCCATCACCTCCTGGGTGCGGCAGAACTTGTCGATGGCCTCGGCGACGAAGCCTTGCGACCAGGCCTTGCGGGCGCGCTCGATCTCGGCGTCGCGGCCTCCGCCGCCGCTCTCGGCCTCGCTGAGAATGCGGGCGTAGGTCGCGGCCAGTGTCTTGTTGGTGAACAGCGTGCCCGGCTTCGGCACTTCGCCGTTCGGCAGGTAGACGGCGGCAGACGTCGGCCAGTGCTTGCGGAACAGCTGCTCGACGGTCTGGATCGTGGCGCAGGCGCGCTCGACCAGCGGATAGCCGTCGCGCGCATAGGAGATTGCGGGCTCGAGCACGTCGCGCACGCGCATCGTGCCGTAGTCGCGCAGCAGCATCATCCAGGATTCGAAGGTGCCGGGGACGCATGCCGCCAACAGGCCGGTGCCTGGCACCATGTCCAGGCCCTCGCTCTTGTAGTGCGCGATGGTGGCGCGCGCCGGCGCCGGACCCTGGCCGCAAATCACCTCGGTGCGGCCGCGCTTCACGTCGTGCACGATGACGGGCACGTCGCCGCCGGGGCCGTTCAGATGCGGCTCGACCACCTGGAGCGTAAAGGCGGTGGCGACGCCGGCGTCGAAGGCGTTGCCGCCCTTTTCGAGGGCGGCCATGCCGACAGCGGTCGCGATCCAATGCGTGGTGGCGACGACCCCGAACGTGCCCTCGATCTCGGGGCGCGTCGTGAACGGATCGGGATTGATCTTGCTGGTCATGGGCTACCTCATTTGCGGCGCGCGCAATTGATCACAGGGGCAAGCCGCCGCCAAATGCGCAGGCTGCATGGCACGCGGGCGTCACGCCGGGACCGGCGCGGTGTTAACCGCGTGGCAGGCGACGCCGTCGATCAGCTCCGGCGTCTCCTTGCGGCAGAGATCGAACGCCAGCGGGCAGCGCGGATTGAAGGCGCAGCCAGAGGGCGGGTTGATCGGGTTCGGGATCTCGCCCTTCACCGGAATGCGCTGGCGGCCGCTTATGGCAAGATCAGGCACGGCGCCCAGCAGCATCTTGGTGTAGGGCATGCGGGGACGGGCGAACAGCTCGCGCCCCTCCGCGATCTCGACGATGCGGCCGAGATACATCACGCCGACGCGGGTCGCCATATGGCGGACCACGGCGAGGTTGTGGCTGATGAACATGTAGGTCAGGCCGAACTTGTCCTGGAGGTCGCGCATCAGGTTGAGGATCTGCGCCTGCACGGAGACGTCGAGCGCCGAGGTCGGCTCGTCGCAAACGATGAACTCGGCATCGGACGCGAGCGCCCTGGCGATCGCGATGCGCTGGCGCTGGCCGCCGGAGAATTCGTGCGGGAATTTCAGCCGGTCGTCCGGATGCAGGCCGACGAGGCTGAGCAGCTCGCCGACACGGGCTTGGATGTCGCGCTCGCCCTGGATCAGGTCGAAGGCGCGGATCGGCTCGGAGATGATGGCATCGACGCGGAAGCGGGGGTTCAGGCTCGCATAGGGATCCTGGAAGATCATCTGGATGCGGCGGCGCAGCTTCCGCCGCGCCGGCGCCTGCCGCGGGTCCGTCATGGAGACGCCGTCGATCAGCACGTCGCCGGAGCTCGGCGGCAACAGGCCGACGACCATCCGCGCCACCGTGGTCTTGCCCGAGCCGGACTCGCCGACCAGCGCAAACGTCTCACCCTTCCTGATGTCGAAGGTGACGTGATCGACTGCCTTGAGATATTCGAGGTGCCCGCCTTCGAGCACACGGTTGAGCCAGGGTTTCGAGACGTCGAACACCCGGCGGAGATTCGTGGCCTGGACGAAGGGGGCGCTCATGCCGCGCTCTCCGCCGGCACGCTGTCATAGAGATGACACGCGACGGATTGTGCGCCCCGCGGCAGCGGCTCCGGCCGCTCGACCCGGCAGCGGTCGAAGGCGAACGCGCAGCGCGGATTGAACGAACAGCCGCGTGGGATCGCCGAGAGGCGCGGCATCGAACCGGGAATCTGCTGAAGGCGCTTGTCGTCGCCGGCAAGCGTCGGGATCGCGCCCATCAGGCCCTTGGCGTAAGGGTGCAGAGGATTTCTGACGACATCCTGGACCGGACCGATCTCGGCGACGCGGCCGGCATACATCACCGCGACACGGTCCGAGGTCTCCGCGATCACGCCCATATCGTGCGTCACCAGCATCACGGCGGTGCCGTGGTCGCGGCCGAGCCGCTTGATCAGCGAGATGATCTGCGCCTGCACGGAGACGTCGAGCGCGGTGGTCGGCTCGTCGGCGATGATCAGCTCGGGCTCGGCGCAGATGGCGAGCGCAATCACGACGCGCTGGCGCATGCCGCCGGAGAATTCGTGCGGATAGCCGTCGATGCGCTTGTCCGGCGCGGGAATGCCGACCTCGGCGAGCAGGTCGATGGCACGGCGGCGCGCAGCCGTCTCCGACAGGTTCAGGTGGGTTCGGATCGTCTCGATGATCTGGTCGCCGACCCGGTAGAGCGGATTGAGCGAGGTGAGGGGGTCCTGGAAGATCATGCCGATCCGCTTTCCGCGGATGCGGCGCATATCTTCGGGCGGCAGATTGTCGATGCGCAGGCCGGCAAGATGAATCTCACCGCCGGCGATGCGGCCGGGAGGGTCGATCAGGCCGATCACGGAGAGGCCGGTGACGGATTTGCCGGCGCCGGATTCGCCGACCACGCCCAGCACTTCGCCCTTGGCGATGTCGAAGGAGACGCCGTCGATGGCGCGCAACGTGCCGCGGCGGGAAGCGAACTCGACCTGGAGGTTGCGGACTGAGAGAACGGGTTCGGTCATGGACGCAACATACTCATCGAAGTTTCGGGTTGAGTGCGTCGCGCAGCCAGTCGCCAAGCAGGTTAATCGACAGGATCAGCACGGCGAGCGCGACACCGGGGAAGGCGACGATCCACCATTCGCCGGCAAAAAGATAGCCGTTGCCGATGCGGATCAGCGTGCCGAGCGATGGCATGGTCTCGGGCATGCCTGAGCCGAGGAACGACAGCGTTGCCTCGGTGATGATGGCGAGCGCGAGGTTGATTGTGGCGATCACGAGGATCGGGCCCGTGGTGTTTGGCAGCACGTGGCGCAGCATGATCACGGGGGCAGGCAGGCCGATCAATTGCGCGGCTGCGACATAATCCTTGTTCTTCTCGACCAGGACCGAGCCGCGCACCGTGCGCGCGTATTGCACCCAGAAACTCAGACCGATCGCGAAGACCAGGACGGCCAGCATGCTCATCTCGTCGAGCTTGTTGCCAAACACCGATTTGGCGATGCCGTTGATCAGCAGCGCGATCAGGATCGCTGGAAAAGAAAGCTGCACGTCGGCGATGCGCATGATCAGGCCGTCCACGGCGCCGCCGAAATAGCCGGCCGTCAGCCCGAGCAGAATGCCGAGCGCGCCGGACAGGACGACGCCGAGCACACCGACGAGAAGCGAGATGCGCAGGCCGTAGAGGATCGCGGACAGCACGTCGCGGCCCTGCTCGTCGGTGCCGAGCAGGAAAGGGCTCTGGCCGTCGGCGGTCCAGAGCGGCGAGATGCGCGAATTCATCAGCTGGAGCTGCGCGGGATCGAATGGATTCTGTACCGACAGCATCGAGGCGAAGATCGCGAGCAGAAAGAACAGCAGCGTCACCCCCGCCGCGATCATGGTGATCTTGGAGCGGCGGAACGAATAGAACAGGTCGCTGTCGAGCGCGCGCCTGAACCAGCCGGGTGCGGCAGCGGCGCGCTTCTCGGCACTGTGCGGAACAACGGCCTCGCTCATCTCAATGCGCCCGGCTGACCGTCGAGCGCAGCCGCGGATCGACGATGGTGTAGAGGATATCAACCACGAGATTGATGGTGACGAAGATCAGGGACACCATCATCAGATAGGCCGCCATGATCGGGATATCGACGTTCTGGACGGCCTGCACGAACAGGAGACCCATGCCCGGCCACTGGAACACGGTTTCGGTGATGATCGCGAATGCAATGACCGAGCCAAATTGCAGGCCCGCCACGGTGATGACGGGAACCAGCGTGTTGCGCAGGGCGTGTCCGAAATGGATCGCGCGGGTGGTCAGGCCACGGGCGCGGGCGAAGCGGATGTAGTCGGTCCGCATCACCTCCAGCATCTCGGCGCGGACCAGACGCATGATCAGCGTCATCTGGAACAGGCCGAGCGTGATCGAGGGCATGATCAGCGCCTTCAGGCCCGACAGCGTCAGAAGGCCGGTCGTCCACCAACCGATGCGCACGACCTCGCCGCGGCCGAACGAAGGCAGCCAGCCGAGCGTCACCGAGAACAGGTAGATCATGAGAATGCCGATCAGGAAGGTCGGCAGCGAGATGCCGATCAGCGATACGGCCTGGAAGATATGTGCGAGCCAGCTGTCACGGCGCAACGCCGAATAGACCCCCATCAGGATGCCGCTAACCATCGCGAAGATGGTGGCGCAGATCGCGAGCTCCAGCGTCGCCGGCATTCGTTCCATCAGCAGGTTGGTGACCGGCAGGCGGAACTGGTAAGACACGCCGAACTTGAATTGCGCGGCGTTGCCGACATAACGGCCGAACTGCACGATGAAGGGATCGTCGAGGCCGAGCGATTTGCGGATCGCGGCGCGCTCGGCGCCCGACGTATCCATCCCGACCATCTGGTTCACGGGATCGCCTGCGAAGCGAAACATCGAGAACGCGATGATTCCGACGGCGATCATGACGCCGATGGCCTGGATGGCCCGGCGCAGCGTGAAAGCGAGCATCTGTTCCTTTCACATCTCTTCAGCGGCATGCATCATCGCGTCAGCGCGGGAGGGCAAGCCTTCTAAACAGCAAGTCCCGGAAGCCATGGCTTCCGGGACTTCACAACGTGTCGACACCTACTCGTCCTGCTTGGTCGCCCAGTAGAGCAGGACCTGGTTGTCCGCGCGCTGGGTCAGTTTTACTTTCTTCGACACGCCCCAGGCGAGCGCCTGCTGGTGCAGCGGGACATAGGCCCAATCCTTCATCGAGACCTCGAAAGCCTGCTTGATCAGTTGATCACGCTTGGCCGTATCAGACTCGAGGAGAACCTTGTCGGCGAGCTCGTCGAACTCCTTGTTGCAATAGCCGGCGAGGTTGGCTTCGCCGCGGTTGGGATCCTTCGGGTCATCCCGGCAGCCCATGATGTCGTGCAGCACGTTCTGGGAGTCGAGCGTATCCGGGGTCCAGCCCAGCATGAACAGCGAGGTTTTGTAGCCGCCGGGCTTCAGCACCTTGGCGAAATACTGGGCCTTCGGCTGCGCCAGCAGGTCCACCTTGATGTTGATGCGGGCAAGCATACCGACGATTGCCTGGCAGATGGCTGCGTCATTGACGTAGCGGTCGTTCGGGCAGTCCATCGTCACTTCGAAACCGTCCGCATAGCCGGCGTCGGCCAGAAGTTTCTTCGCGGCGTCGGGGTCGAACTTCGGCCGGGTGAAGCCCTTCGCGGGAAAGATCTCCGGTGCGACCATCAATGCGGACGGCGTGGACAGCCCGCGCATGACGCGATTCTTGATCAGGTCGACGTCGATCGCCCGGTAGACGGCTTCGCGGACGCGAACGTCCTTGAACGGGTTCTTGCCCTTGATGTTGGAGTACAGGAGTTCATCGCGCGCCTGATCCATGCCGACGAAAATGGTGCGGAGTTCAGGTCCGGTCAGCACGGTGGCGTTGGGGCTCGCTTTGACGCGCTCGATGTCCTGGACCGGAACCGGCTCGATCACGTCGACCTCGCCCGACAACAGCGCCGCGACACGCGTGGCCGGGTTTGCGATCGGCGTGAAGACAATCTCCTTCAGATTATGCTCCGGCTTGCGCCACCAGTTCGGGTTGGCCTTGAAGACGGTCTTCACACCGGGCTGATGGCTCTCGATGGTGAAGGCGCCGGTGCCGTTTTCATGGAGCGAGGCATAGCTCGGGGTCGTCGCAGCGGCGGGGGTCGGTGCCACCGCATCGTTCGCCTCTGCCCATTTTTTGTCCATGATGAACCACGTCGCCCACAACGCCGTCAGGATGGGATTGGGCGAGGTCAGGACGAAATCGACAGTGTAGTCGTCGATCTTGACGACCTTTGCATCAGCGGGAACGCGGCTCTGAAAATTCGAACCTTTGGCTCGCACGCGCTCGGCCGAGAACACCACGTCATCGGCGGTGAAAGGGTCACCGTTGTGGAACTTGACACCCTTGCGCAGGTGAAAGCGCCAGCGCGTCGGCTCGGGCGTCTCCCAGCTTTCGGCGAGTGCCGGGATGATCTTCAAATCCTTGTCCCGGGCGACCAAGCCTTCATAGACATGGCCGAGATGTGCACTGGTGGTCGACTCGTTCAGCGTGTAGGGATCGAGCGATTTGAGCTCACCCTGGTTGGCATAGCGCAGCGTCTGACTGGACGCCGGCGAGACCGCCAACGCAAGCGCACCGGCGAGCGTCGCCGCAAACAGACTTCGTCCGACTGACATTCTTGACCCTCTCCACTCGCCCCGACCGTCATTTTTGATTGTTCGGCGGGGCCGATCGATCCATGTTGCCCAGAGTTCTCGACCCGTGCAAGCGCCATTCCAGCAAGGAACGCGCCAAGTTGCGCCGCTGTGCAGCAATGCTGACCAGCAATTTGGGGGTGAAGGCCTGGTGGGAGATATCCGACTTTTGAGCTGTGAATTCCCCCGGATCAGGGCGGTGGTGCCTCCGCCGCGGTGGTCGCGACGGGGGGTGATGGACCATACCCCTCGATTGCGGAAGCCGGCGGCCCCGCCGTCCGCCTCAGGTCGCTTGCGTTGCACACCGTGTCGCGGCGATACTCCACCAGGCCGCTCGAATCTCATCTGGAGGGGGACATGAAAGTAAACATCGAAATCGACTGCACCCCCCTCGAGGCTCGCCAGTTCTTCGGTTTGCCCGACGTGGGGCCGATGCAAACGGCGGTGATGGACAAGCTGCAGCAGCAGGTGCTCAGCAACATCGAGAAGGTCTCGCCGGAATCGCTGATCCAGAGCTGGTTCACCTTCGATCCGAAGATCGCCGAGCGGTTTCAGGACATGTTTGTCACGATGGCCGGCCTCGGCGGCACGCGCAGCAGCGACAAGAAAAAATAGTGTCGTCCGGGCCGGAGGGCGCGCGGGAGAAAGGCCGGCTGCGTCCGCCGGGTCTCGGCCTGCTGCTCGCCGAAGCCCGCGGCCTGTTCGAGCTCAATGCGAGCCTGCTGCTGTCGCCACTCCTGATGCGGGCGCCGAAGGGGGACGGCCATCCGGTGCTGGCGCTGCCGGGCTTTCTCGCCAGCGATCTCTCGATGGTGCCGATGCGGCGCTATCTCAGCGAGCTCGGCTATCAGGCACATGCCTGGCGGATGGGCCGCAATCTCGGCGGGCTGGAGCGGATGCGGGATGCGCTGCGCGCCCGTCTTGGCGAGGTTCATGCCGCGAGCGGACGCAAAGTCAGCCTGGTCGGATGGAGTCTCGGCGGCGTCTATGCCCGTGATCTCGCGCTTTGGGCACCCGACAAGGTCCGCTACGTCGTTACGCTCGGCAGTCCGTTCGCCAATGACGTGCGGGCGACCAACGCCACGCGGCTCTACGAGGCGCTGTCCGGCGAGCGGGTCGAAGATTTTGCGGAAGCTCGCGAGGCGATCGCCGGCGATCTGCCGGTGCCGACAACCTCGATCTATTCGCGCGCCGACGGTGTGGTTAACTGGCGGACCTGCCTGCTGCGCCCCTCTGACCGTGCCGAGAACATCGAGGTGCATCTGGGGAGCCATATCGGGCTCGGGGTGAACCCTGCAGCGCTGTGGGCCGTGGCCGACCGCCTGGCCCAGCCAGAAGGGGAATTCTCGCCATTTGACCGGGCAGGGCCGTTTGCCATTGCATATGCCCCGCCGGAACAGGCAGTATCGGCCTGACGAGAAGCGCCGCCAAGGCGCCCGTCAAATCCTGCGGGAGGGAACCATGGCTGACGGTAAGAAGCTGTCGTCGCTGGACGCGTCGTTTCTGTATCTCGAAACGCCGGAAATGCCGATGCATGTCGGCAGCATGGCGATCTTCCGCCTGCCCGACGACTACAAGGGCGACTTCTTCGAAGACTTCAAGGCGATGATCGTCTCGCGTCTGCATATCGCACCGATCCTCAAAGCGCGGCTGGAGAAGGCGCCGCTCGACATCGACCACCCCTCCTGGGTCGAGGACGACCAATTCGACATCGATCGTCACATCTTCCGCGCCAGCCTGCCGCGGCCGCGCGACCGCGCCACGCTCGAGCGCATCGTCGGCTGGATGCATGCCAAGCTCTTGAACCGCGCACGTCCGCTCTGGGAGTTCTACGTGTTCGAGGGCATGAAGGACAACGAGGTCGGGCTCTACTCCAAGATGCACCATGCCGCGATTGACGGCGGCGCCGGTGCGGCGCTGACCAACATGATCTACGACATCTCGCCGATCCCACGGAAGGTCGAGCCGCCGACGGCTGGAAGCAAGCCCGGACAGGAGCCGCGCGACATCGCCGCCAACCTGCTCGATTCCTATCAGCAGCTGTTCAGCCAGCCGCTCGATGCCTCGGCGGCGGCGAAGAACCTGCAGCTGCCGCGCACCGGCAAGAGCGACATCGGCTCCATCCTGTTCGACAACGCTATGTACCAGATCGAGAGCGCGGTGCGCTTTGCCGGCAACATCCCGGCCGTGCTCAAGAGCGTGTCCGAGGTGCTCGGCAAGATCACCGATCCGAAGTCGCGCGAGAGTCTCGCCAGCATGGTGTCGCCGCCGACCATGCTCAACAAGACCATCTCCTCGGAGCGGAGCTTTGCCGGCGTGTCGATCCCGCTGTCGCGGGCGAAGGCGCTGGCCAAGCAGGCCGGCGGCAAGCTCAACGACGTGGTGCTGGCGCTCGCCTCCGGCGTGGTTCGCCGCTATCTCCTGCAATACGGCACGCTGCCGGCGAAGTCCTTGACCGCGGCGGTGCCAATCTCGCTGCGCGAGGAGGGCAACACCGAGGCCAACAACCAGGTCTTCGGCATGATCTGCTCGATCGCGACCAACATCGACGATCCCAAGGCGCGGCTCCAGGCCATCATCGCGCAGTCGACCAAGTCCAAGGAGATGTCGCATCCCCTCCGCGCGCTGATGCCGCAGGTCTCCAACATCTCGATGCTGGGCGCGCCGATCATGGTGCAGATTCTGGCGCTGCTCTACAGCCGCTCCAACCTGTCGGACGTGCTGCCGCCGGCCGCGAATATCACCGTGTCCAACGTGCCCGGACCGCGGCAGACGCTTTACGCTGCCGGCGCGGAGCTGCTGCACATCTTCCCGGTGTCGATCTCAACGCACGGGCAGGCGCTCAACATCACCGTGCAGAGCTACCGCGATCAGCTCGATTTCGGCTTCATCGTCGGCGCCAACATCATTCCGCACGTGCAGGTGATGTGCGACATGCTGCCGGAGGAGTTCGCCGCGCTGGAGGCGGCCTACGCCCCGCGGGCGGCGGGCGTCAAGGGCGCTGCCGAGTAGGAATGTCGCAATGATCGAAATGCCGCCGCTCAAGTTCGCGCAGACGAACGGAATCCGCATGGGCTATTACGAGGCGGGTCCGGCCGATGACAAGCCGCCGGTCGTGCTGTGCCACGGCTGGCCCGAGCTCGCCTTCTCCTGGCGCCACCAGATCAAGGCGCTGAGCGAGGCCGGCATCCGGGTGATTGCTCCGGACCAGCGCGGCTATGGCGCGACCGACCGGCCAGAGCCGGTCGAGGACTACGACATGGAGCATTTGACGGGTGATCTCGTCGGTCTGCTCGATCATCTCGGGATCGAGAAGGCGATCTT
Source organism: Bradyrhizobium guangxiense (assembly GCF_004114915.1). Classification (NCBI taxonomy): domain Bacteria; kingdom Pseudomonadati; phylum Pseudomonadota; class Alphaproteobacteria; order Hyphomicrobiales; family Nitrobacteraceae; genus Bradyrhizobium; species Bradyrhizobium guangxiense. The sequence continues at coordinate 1,754,997 of NZ_CP022219.1, forward strand.
CGTCGGTCATGACTGGGGCGGCTTCGTCGTCTGGCAGATGCCGTTGCGGCATCCTTCGCGCGTCGCCGGTGTGGTGGGCGTCAACACCCCGCATTGGGACCGCATGCCGATCGACCCCATCGCGATGTTCCGCCAGCGTTACGGCGACCAGATGTACATTGTCCAGTTCCAGGATCCCGCGCGGGAGCCGGACAAGATCTTCGGCAGCCGGGTCGAGCAGACCTTCGACGCCTTCATGCGCAAGCCGCTGGCAAAGCCGGCGGCGAAGCCGGACGGGCCGCCGATCGCAGGCGTCGGCGCCTCGGCAAAGACCAATCTGGCCTTCCCGCAAATGATCGCGGCGTACGATGCCAAGGTCGATCCGCGCACGCCGATCCTGTCGGCTGACGAGAAGAAGGTGTTCGTCGACACCTTCACGAAGACCGGATTCACCGGCGGCATCAACTGGTATCGCAATTTCTCCCGTAACTGGGAGCGGTCGAAGGGCCTGGACCACAACATCCATGTGCCGTCGTTGATGATCATGGCCGAGAACGACGCGGTGCTGCCGCCCTCGGCGGCCGACGGCATGGAGAGGCTGATCGGCGATCTCGAGAAGTATCTGGTGAAGGACAGCGGCCATTGGACGCAGCAGGAGAAGCCGGAAGAGGTCAGCGCCAAGCTGATCGAATGGCGTAGAAGGCGGTTTGGTTGACGACGCAGTCGTCGTCCCGGGGCGATGCGTAGCATCGAACCCGGGATCTCGAGATTCCGGGTCTGGTCCTTCGCACCATCCCGGAATGACGCAAGGCAGGGGGAAGCGCAGTTAATGTCGTCATCCAAGAACCGTCTGGACCCGATCCCGCATCCGCCGACCAAGCCCGTGGTCGGCAACATGCTGTCGCTGGATTCGGCCGCTCCCGTGCAGCATCTGACGCGGCTCGCCAAGCAGCTCGGTCCGATCTTCTGGCTCGACATGATGGGCTCGCCGATCGTGGTCGTCTCGGGCCACGATCTCGTCGACGAGCTTTCCGATGAGAAGCGGTTCGACAAGACGGTGCGCGGCGCGCTGCGGCGCGTGCGTGCGGTCGGCGGCGACGGCCTGTTCACGGCGGATACCAAGGAGCCGAACTGGAGCAAGGCGCACAACATCCTGCTCCAGCCCTTCGGCAACCGCGCCATGCAGTCCTACCACCCGAGCATGGTCGACATCGCCGAGCAGCTCGTCCACAAATGGGAGCGGCTCAACGCCGACGACGAGATCGACGTCGTGCACGACATGACTGCGCTGACGCTGGATACGATCGGCCTGTGCGGCTTCGAGTACCGCTTCAATTCGTTCTACCGGCGCGACTACCATCCCTTCGTGGAGTCGCTGGTGCGCTCGCTCGAAACCATCATGATGACGCGCGGCCTGCCGTTCGAGCAGCTCTGGATGCAGAAGCGGCGCAAGACGCTCGCTGAGGACGTCGCCTTCATGAACAAGATGGTCGACGAGATCATCGCCGAGCGCCGCAAGAGCGCCGAAGGCATCGACGACAAGAAGGACATGCTGGCGGCGATGATGACCGGCGTCGATCGTACGACCGGCGAGCAGCTCGACGACGTCAACATCCGCTACCAGATCAATACGTTCCTGATCGCGGGGCACGAGACCACCAGCGGCCTGCTGTCCTACACGCTGTATGCGCTGCTCAAGCACCCGGAGATCCTCAAGAAGGCCTATGACGAGGTCGACCGTGTCTTCGGCCCCGACGTCAATGCCAAGCCGACCTACCAGCAGGTGACGCAGCTCACCTACATCACGCAGATCCTGAAGGAGGCGCTGCGGCTGTGGCCGCCGGCGCCGGCCTACGGCATCTCGCCGCTGAACGACGAGGCCATCGGCGGCGGCAAGTACAAGCTCAGGAAGGGCACCTTCACCACCATCCTGGTGACCGCGCTGCATCGCGATCCCTCGGTCTGGGGACCCAACCCCGATGCCTTCGATCCCGAGAATTTCAGCCGCGAGGCGGAAGCGAAGCGGCCAATCAATGCCTGGAAGCCGTTCGGCAACGGCCAGCGCGCCTGCATCGGCCGCGGCTTCGCCATGCACGAGGCCGCGCTGGCGCTCGGCATGATCCTGCAGCGCTTCAGGCTGATCGATCACCAGCGCTACCAGATGCACCTGAAGGAGACGCTGACGATCAAGCCGGAAGGCTTCAAGATCAAGGTGCGGCCGCGCGCCGATCGTGAGCGGGGCGCCTATGGCGGGCCTGTCGCGGCCGCCGGCTCGGCGCCGAAGGTGCCGCGCCAGCCGACGGCCCGGCCCGGCCACAACACGCCGATGCTGGTGCTTTACGGCTCCAATCTCGGCACTGCCGAGGAGCTCGCGACGCGCATGGCAGATCTTGCGGAGATCAACGGCTTTGCCGTGCATCTTGGTCCGCTCGACGACTATGTCGGCAAGCTGCCGCAGGAGGGCGGCGTGCTGATCATCTGCGCCTCCTACAACGGCGCGCCGCCCGACAACGCGACGCAATTCGTCAAATGGCTTGGCGGCGATTTGCCGAAGGATGCCTTTGCCGGCGTCCGGTACGCCGTGTTCGGCTGCGGTAATAGCGACTGGGCCGCGACCTATCAATCGGTGCCGCGCCTGATCGACGAGCAATTGTCGGCGCACGGTGCCCGCGCGGTCTATCCGCGCGGCGAGGGCGATGCGCGCAGCGATCTCGACGGCCAGTTCCAGAAATGGTTCCCGGCTGCCGCACAGGTTGCGACCAAGGAATTCGGCATCGACTGGAATTTTCCCCGCACCGCGGAGGATGATCCGCTCTACGCGATCGAGCCGGTGGCGGTGACCGCGGTCAACACCATCGTCACCCAGGGCGGTGCGGTGGCGATGAAGGTGCTGGCCAATGACGAGCTCCAGAACAAGGCTGGGCCAAATCCGTCCGAGCGCTCGACGCGCCACATCGAGGTGCAGCTGCCGGGCAATGTCAGCTACCGCGTCGGCGACCATCTGAGCGTCGTCCCGCGCAACGACCCGACGCTGGTGGATTCGGTTGCGCGCCGTTTCGGCTTCCTGCCGGCCGACCAGATCAGGCTTCGGGTCACCGAGGGCCGCCGCGCGCAATTGCCGGTGGGCGAGGCCGTCTCGGTCGGCCGCTTGCTCAGCGAGTTCGTCGAGCTGCAGCAGGTTGCGACCCGCAAGCAGATCCAGATCATGGCCGAGCACACCCGCTGCCCCGTCACCAAGCCGAAGCTGCTGGGTTTCGTTGGCGAGGAGGCGGAGCCGCTCGAGCGCTATCGCAGCGAGATCCTTGCCAAGCGAAAATCGGTGTTCGACCTGCTGCTCGAATATCCAGCCTGCGAGTTGCCGTTCCACGCCTACCTGGAGATGCTCTCGCTGCTCGCACCGCGCTATTACTCGATCTCGTCTTCGCCGTCGGTCGATCCGGCGCGCTGCAGCGTCACGGTCGGCGTCGTCGAGGGGCCCGCCGCCTCCGGCCGCGGGGTCTACAAGGGCATCTGCTCGAACTATCTCGCCAACCGGCGTGCGGGCGACGTCATCTACGCTACCGTGCGCGAGACCAAGGCCGGCTTCCGCCTGTCGGATGACCCATCCGTGCCGATCATCATGATCGGCCCCGGTACGGGCCTCGCACCGTTCCGCGGCTTCCTGCAGGAGCGCGCCGCACGCAAGGCGAAGGGGGCTACGCTCGGTCCGGCGATGCTGTTCTTCGGCTGCCGCCATCCCGATCAGGATTTTCTCTATGCCGAGGAGCTGAAGGCGCTGGCGGCAAGCGGCATCGCTGAGCTGTTCACGGCGTTCTCGCGCGCAGACGGACCGAAGACCTATGTGCAGCATGTGCTCGCCGCACAGAAGGACAAGGTCTGGGCGTTGATCGAGCAGGGCGCGATCGTCTATGTCTGCGGCGACGGTAGCAAGATGGAGCCCGATGTGAAGGCGGCCCTCGTTGCGATCCACCGCGAGAAGAGCGGCGGCGATGCGGCCGCCAGTGCCCGCTGGATCGAGGAGATGGGGACGAACAACCGATATGTGCTGGACGTCTGGGCGGGCGGGTAGGGCGCGGATCGTAGGTGGGTTAGCGAAGCGTAACCCACCACTTCTGCTCCAGCGGAAAGTAAAGAGGTGGGTTACGCCTTCGGCTAACCCACCCTACGAATTTTCATCGTGCTAAACGTCGCCCATGATTCCCTGGGAAAAAATCGACACCGCCAAGATCCCCGGCTCCGACGAGGAGCTCCGCCTGATGCGGCGGGGCAAGGAGTTTTCCATCAAGCTCGGCACTAACGAGCTGATGAATAGCCGTTTGTCCGGCTCCGAGGCTGCGCTGGCAACGCTCGCGGCAAAGCAGATCGAGAAAGTCGCAAAGCCCGTTGTTCTCATCGGCGGTCTCGGCATGGGTTTTACGCTCCGCGCGGCGCTGGCCGTGCTCGGCGCCCAGGCCAAGATCGTGGTCTCCGAGTTGGTCCCGTCGGTCGTGGCCTGGGCGCGAGGCCCGATGGCCGAGGTCTTCGGCGATAGCCTCGATGATGCCAGGGTGAGCATTCGCGAGATCGATGTTGGTGAAGTCATCCGGGCGAATCGTTCGGCGTTCGACGCCATCCTGCTCGACGTCGACAACGGGCCCGAGGGACTGACCCGGAAGGGTAATGACGCGCTCTACGATGCGAGCGGGCTCTCGTCGGCGAGAACGGCGCTGCGGCCGGGAGGCGTGCTGGCCGTCTGGTCGTCGGGACCCAATCCGCCGTTCACGGGGCGTCTCAAGCGCGCCGGCTTCGACGTCAACGAAGTCAACGTTCGCGCCACCGGCAGAGGCGGCGGTGCGCGCCACGTGATCTGGATCGCGAAGAAGGGTTAAGCGGCCCGCGCCGCTGCGCCATGCGCGTGCTTGTCGATGGCGCCGATGATCTCGGGCCAGAACCGCATCGGCAGCGCGTGCCCCATGCCTTCGATCATCAACAGTTTCGCGTTCGGGATTGACGCTGCCGTGTCCTTGCCGCCTTCGGGGCGCACCAGGGGATCGACTGTGCCGTGAATGACCAGTGTCGGCGCCTGCACGGCGTGCAGCCGCTCCTTGCGGCTGCCGGAGGCGAGCACGGCGCGGAGTTGGCGGCCGACGCCGGCCGGATTGAGCCCGCGCGCGAACACGCGCTCGGCACGTTCAGGGTCGAGCGCTTCCTCCTCCGGAAAATGTCCGGCGCGCAACACCTTCCAGGTCTGGCCGTAGCGGACGATGAACTCCTCCTTGCTGCGCGGCGGTGGTGCCATCAGCATCGCGGCCGCCTCGCGCGTTGGCGGCGGCACGCGCGGATTGCCCGTCGTTGACATGATCGAGGTCAGCGAGCGGACGCGATGCGGGAATGACAGCGTCACCTCCTGTGCGATCATGCCGCCCATGGAGGCGCCGACCAGATGCGCCGACTTGATGCCGAGCGCGTCCATCAGCCCGACTGTATCCTTTGCCATGTCGATCAGCTTGTAGGTCGCGGCGACGGGAATCCTGAGGAAGCGCAGCTTGAGCAGTTCGAGCGGCGTCAGCCGCTTGCCGCCCGTGAGATGGCTGGACTTGCCGATATCGCGATTGTCGAAGCGGATCACGCGGAAGCCGCGGGCGGCGAGTTGCCCGCAGAACGCATCGTCCCAGTGGATCATCTGGGCCCCGAGCCCCATGATCAGCAGCAGCGGCTCGGCATTGTCGTTGCCAAAGATCTCGTAGCAGATGTCGATGCCATTGGCGCGGACGGTCTGGGGCGGCTGATGGGCGGTCACGGCGCGGTCCCTCCTGCTGATCGATGCTGTATCGCACGGTTCCCCGCCACAAAGAAGCGGCGTGCCGAGCAGCGGGTGCGCTTGCCGGTTGACCGGCACCGCGCAACGGTGTGGTATGGCGGGAAAAGAAGGGCATCGCAGCTCTCGATTTGAGGAGGACGCCGATGACCGACAAGACCAACGATCCCGTTGCCATGTGGCACAAGATGGTCGGCGAGATGGAGAAGGGATTCAACTCTTTCGCCAACCAGGCCATGGCGTCGCCGGAATTTTCGCAGGCGATGAACCGAGCGGGCGGAGTTGCTGCAGGAGCTCAGAAGCAGCTCGGCGAGCTCATGGAGAAATATCTCGTCGCAATGAACCTGCCGAGCCGCGAGCAGGTCATCGGACTTGCGGAACGGCTGCAGTCGGTCGAGGTCCAGATCGGCGAGATCAAGTCGATGCTGAGCCAGATGGCGGCAAGTTCCGGGATATCGCAAAGCTTCAACAGCGCGCCGCGGCCGCCGCGGACGAAACGTCCGCCGTCGGAGAGCGGAGAGCAGACATGAATGCGCCGGCTGCACTTGATTTCGCGTCCATCCCGGAGCGTATCCAGTCCGAGGTGCAGCGCGCCATCCAGCGCAGCATCAAGGGCGTCGAATATTTCTCGACCTCGGGCCCTTCGCTCGGCTCGACGCCGAAGGACGTGCTGCACTCGCGCGGCACGATGAACCTTTATCACTACCGGCCGATGTCGGACGAGATCTATCGCGTGCCGGTGCTGATCGTGATGGCGACCACCAACCGCGGCTATATTCTCGATCTCGTCCCCGGGCAGAGCTTCATCGAGTTCCTGCTCAAGCGCGGTTACGACGTCTATATGCTCGACTGGAGCGCGCCGCGGCCGGAGGAAAAGAGCCTGCGGATGGAGGACTATGTCCTCGACTTCATCCCGGACTGCGCCCGCCGCGTGCAAGCCGATTCAGGCGAGCAGGATGTCTCCGTCATCGGCTATTGTTTCGGCGGCGTGCTGTCGCTGCTCTACGGCTCGATCCATGCGGACGGGCCGATGAAGAACCTGATCTGCTTCACGACGCCGATCGACTTTCGCGAGATGAAGCTGTTCTCGAACTTCTCCGACCGCCGCTATTTCGACGTCGACCATCTCGTCGACAGCGTCGGCAATGTGCCGCCGGAGATGATCCTGTCCTCGTTCGAGATGCTGCGTCCGGCCTCGCGCACGGTGAGCCAGATCCAGCTCTGGGAGAACATCTGGAATGACGAGTTCGTCAAGTCGTATCGCATGTTCGACCGCTGGGCGACCGACACGCTGCCGCTCGCTGGCGAATATTTCCGCACCATCACCAAGGACCTGATGTGGGACAACAAGCTGTTCAACGGCACCATGTCGGTCGGCGGCCGGCCTGCGAAGCTCGAGAACATCAAGGTGCCGATCCTGCATGCCGTCGCCGAGCACGATCACATCGTGCCGTATGAGGCCGCCAGGCACCTGATCGCGAAGATTGGATCTGCGGACAAGGAGGAGGTGATGCTGAAAGGCGGTCACGTCTCGCTCGTCGCGGGTGCCAATGCCGTGAAGCGGCTGTGGCCGAAACTGGATTCCTGGCTGGGAAAGAGATCGACATGAGCGAGCAGCGTTCCTATCCGCGTCACGTCAAGACCGACGCCGGCGATATCGAGATTCGCCTGATGGCGCCGGCGGACGAAGCTGCGGTGCTGGCCTTCGGCAAGGGCCTGCCGACCCACGATTTGTTGTTCCTGCCGCGCAATATCAGCGAGCCGAAGGTGCTGTCCGCCTGGGTCAAGGAGATCGAGCGGGGCGCGATCACGAGCCTGCTCGCGGTCAAGGACGGCAAGGTCGTCGGCTGCGGCACGCTGGTGCGCGATCCCCACTCCTGGTCGCCCCATGTCGGCGAGATCCGGATGGTGGTCTCGCTCGATGTGCGTGGGAAAGGGGTAGGGCGGACTTTGTCGCAGGAAACCTTTGCACTCGCGCTCGGCGCGGGCCTGGAAAAGCTCTCGGTCCAGATGACGGTCGACCAGCAGGCCGCGATCGCTCTGTTCGAGAGCCTCGGCTTCAGGGCCGAAGCGTTGCTGCGCGACCATGTCCGGGACGTCGAGGGCAAGACCCACGACATGGTCGTGCTCGGCCACAACATCGCGCAGGTCCAGGCCCAGATGGACGCCTATGGGCTGCCCGGCGCGGTGCAGCACTAGCGATTGCCCGGCGGACGGGTGGCCAAGGAGGCATCGGGGTGCCTCATATTAGGCTTAATCACGATTTCGTGATATCGCAGTGCAATATGAATATTGCGATGCACAATTAGCTGTGCCATATAGGTCGTGCCCCGGGCCAATGTGGACGGGGTGAGCCCATAGCTCAGATCAATGAGGATGGAGAGAACCCCATGACCACTGAAACCAACGGCGCTTTCGAAGGCTTCAAGGACGCTTTCAAGAACATCCAGAATCTGGAAGTTCCCGAGGCCGCCCGCGAGTTCGTCAAGAAGACCGCCAACACCGCCAAGGATCGTGCTGCCGAGGCTTTCGCAGGCTCCGAGCGCGTGACTGCCGCCGTCGAGAACGCGGTGACCGAATCCGTCGCCGAGGCCGGCAAGATCAGCCGCAACATCCAGCAGGCGATCTACGAGGACGCCGAGGCGTTCTTCTCGGGCATCGACAAGCTCGCGTCCGCCAAGTCGTTCAGCGAGGCCGTCGAGATCCAGTCGGGCCTGCTCCGCTCGCGCGGCGAAGCGTTCGTCTCGCGCGCCAAGGCGACGGCCGACTATTTCGGCAAGCTCGCCGCCAACGGTGCGAAGTCCGCTCACGACAATTTCGCCAAGGTCTACAACAAGACCGCCTGATCTGGCGCCTGAGCAGAAACTGAATTTGAGGCCCGCTTCGGCGGGCCTTTTGTTTGGCGCCGCCGTCATCATCCCAATCATTCCGGGGTGTCCGAAGGGCGAACTATGGAGCGCCTTTGCGCACCTGAGAATCTCGAGATTCCGGGTTCGATGCTTTGCATCGCCCCGGAATGACGTAGTCTCCAATTCACAATGAACGCACCCGCCACCTTTTCCCTCGACACTCCCGGCGACGCCGAGCGCGCGGCCGAGCTGCGCCGCGTCAAGGCGCTGGCGACGCTCGTGCTGGCCTCGACGCTGGCGCTGTTCATCATCGCGAAATGGCTGCTGCCGGTGCATCCAATGTTCGGCTTCATCGCCGCCTTCGCGGAAGCCGCGACCATCGGCGGCCTCGCCGACTGGTATGCCGTGGTGGCGCTGTTCAAAAGGCCAGTCGGCCTGCCGATCCCGCATACTGCGATCATCCAGAGCAACCAGGCCCGCATCGCCGACAAGCTCGGCGAATTCATCCAGGTGCATTTTCTCGAGGCCGGCCCAGTCGAGGCCAAGCTGAAGGAGATCGACTTCGGCTCCTTCGTCGCCGACTGGCTGCGCGACCGCAAGCGCAGCGACGATCTTGCGCGCTTCGCGCTGCGGCTATTGCCCGAGGCGGTCTCGGCGACGGAGAGCTCGGGCTTGATGACGTTCATCATCCGCCGCATGTCATCACAGCTCCAGGCGATCGACCTTGCGCCGCTCGCGGCCGGCACCCTGCGTGGCTTCGTGGCGGAAGGGCGGCACCAGATCCTGTTCGACGATCTCCTGCGCGTGATGCACGAGACCTTAAACCAGACAGAGACGATGGCGATGATCCGCGAGAAGGTGCGCGCGGAATTGCCGACCCTGCTCAAGCTCTATCGCGCCGACAAGTTTCTGGTGAACAAGATCGTCGCCTCCGCCACCGCCTTCTTCAACGAGGTGCGCAGCGATCCCAAGCATCCGTTCCGCGGCGAGTTCGACCGCATGGTGCTGAGCTTCGTCGACCGGCTGGGCACCGATCAGGCCTATATCGATCGCATCGACGGCTTGAAGCGCGATCTCCTGGCGCGGCCCGAGCTCGCCGATCTGGCGCGCACCGTCTGGGCCAACACGCGCTCCTTCATCGAGCGCAGCGCGAGTGGCGAGACGCAGGTGCTGCAGCATCATCTCGCCGGCATGTTCGTTTCGGCGGGTGAGGCGCTCGCCGGCGATGCCGAGCTGCGTGGCGAGATCAACAAGGGCGTGGTGACGGTGCTGCGCAGCTTCGTCGCCGACCAGAAGAGCGGCGTCTCCACCTTCATCTCCGACCAGGTCAAGGCGTGGAATATGACGCAGCTGATTTCGCTGATCGAAATCAACATCGGGCGCGACCTGCAATACATCCGCTTCAACGGCTCGCTGATCGGCGGGCTCGCCGGCCTTGCGCTCTACTCCGTAGAAGTCCTGCTTCGATTGCTGTGACTTTTGCGTCACGCCCGTTAGCATTAACGTGCGGGCCTATTGTCGCCCCGCATCTCTCCCGCTTGAATGTCGGGAACCGGCCGCCTAGCTGATTCATGTTGCGCTGCGGAACGATCAAGAAGCCGGCGTATTGGAATTCATGCCCATTTGCCGACATCGAAGCCGGCGCCATTTCAGGGAAACATTGATGACCGCTACTGCCCAGACGTTGCGTCCGCCGTCCCGTACCCTGATGTTTTTGGAGGGGCGCGCGATCCACGAGTTCGGCGCATTCCTCGGCGCGCTGCCGCTGCTGAGCCTCGCGCCGCGCGGCGATGGGCATCCGGTGCTGGTGCTGCCGGGCCTCGTGGCCTCCGATGCCTCTACGCGCGCGCTGCGAGCGTTTCTGACCAGCAAGGGTTATGCGGTGAGCGGTTGGCGCCAGGGTCGCAATTACGGCCTGCGCGAGGGCGTGCAGGATGCGATGGTGGACCTGGTCCGGGAGCTCAACGACACGCATGGCCGCAAGATCAGCCTGGTTGGCTGGAGTCTGGGCGGTCTCTATGCCCGTCAGCTCGCGAAGATGATGCCCGATCGGGTGCGTCAGGTGATTACGCTCGGTAGCCCGTTTGCGGGTGACCCGCGTTCGACCAACGCCTGGCGCGTCTATGAATGGGCAAGCGGCCGCAAGGCCGACGAGGTCGATCCGCGGTTTGGCGGTGAGCTCGCCGTCCCGCCGCCGGTGCCGACCACCGCCATCTTCAGCCGCACCGATGGCGTCTGCGCCTGGCAGGGCTGCATGGAGAAGACGGGGGGCCAGACCGAGAGCATCGAGGTCGAGAGCAGTCATTGCGGCATGGGCCACCATCCTGCGGTGGTCTACGCAGTCGCCGACCGGCTCGCACAGAAGGAAGGCCAGTGGCGCCCGTTCGACCGCAGCGGCTGGCGCAGCCTCGCCTATCCCGATCCGCATCGGTAGGTCTTCGCTTCTCCCCGCGTGCGGGGAGAAGGAGCGGTCGCTCCCGTCCATTGTCGCGCCCGCACCAAACGCGCTATGCCTCGCGCATGGCGCATCCGCTCTCTCGCATCATCGACCAGCTCAAGCGCGAACCG